>JALHRD010000024.1 GCA_022841625.1 Xanthobacteraceae bacterium | reverse complement strand
CAGACCAACCTCTTGGCGCTCAACGCGGCCGTCGAGGCGGCGCGCGCCGGCGAGGCCGGCCGGGGCTTCGCAGTGGTGGCGACCGAAGTGCGCAGCCTGGCGCAGCGTTCCTCGCAGGCGGCGAAAGACATCAAGGACCTGATCACCAGCAGTTCAAGCCAGGTCAAGGACGGCGTGGAGCTGGTCAACCGAGCCGGCGCCTCGCTCAACGAGATCGTCGAGTCGATCAAGAAGGTCAGCGCCATCGTTGGCGACATCGCCAATGCCAGCATGGAGCAGTCGACCGGCATCGAACAGATCAATAAGGCGCTCACCCAAATGGACGAGGTGACGCAACAGAACTCGGCGCTGGTCGAGGAGAACGCCGCCACCGCCAAGACGCTTGAGCAGCAGGCGCGGTCGATGGACGAGCGCGTCGCGTTCTTCAAGCTGCGCAACATGGGCGACGGTGCGGCGCATGTTCTCGACGCGCCGGCGGCCGAGGCGCCGCGCCGCGCACCAGCCGCTTTGAAGCGGCCGCCGGTCGCCGCGGCCAAGCGCGCCAACGGCAAGGCCAATGGCCACGGGAACCCGGTCGGCGAGATGCAAGGCAATCTCGCGGTGGCGATGAAGGCCGACCCGGAGTGGAAGGAATTCTAATACGGCCATCCAAAATGCCGGCGTGGATGTTCGCATCGGTGCCGGTCGGCCGATCAAATGCCAAAGCGCCTGCCATCATCTGGCGGGCGCTTTGCATTCGGTATTGAAGCCGAGCGGAACAGCCGCCCGCCGATTCAAAACTATTTGCGAATTCGGATCGGCCGTGCGGGTTCCGGTTTCTTCTCGGGCTCGCCGAAAGCGTTGAAGCGCACATTGAGCCCGACCGTCACCCAATGAGCATTTTCGCCAGTTATGTTGCGGCCATAGATCACGTCGAAATCGAGGTTCTCGTTCGGCTTCAGCCGGAACGCGAACTGCGCCCGCGCATCGTTGGCCTGCGGCTGTTCGACCAAACTGTGGCCGAGTTGGCCGAACACTTCGCCGATCAGCGAGACCCGTTCGCTGACACTCCAGTCGAAACCGGCGCCCCACGTGGCCCAATGCAATTCGGCGGGGCGGTCGTAAAGCCAGCCGCCGTTCAGGTTGAATTTGAGATTCTCCAGGGCATGAAACGTCAGCGGAATGTTGACCAGCGCGCTCGACAGGCCGCCGTCCTGCAGGTCGTAGGCGGTGCTGGCCGAAAACAGCAGGCTGAACTTGCCGACTTCGCCGGGGACCAGCAGCGTGCGGACCTTCACACTGGCGGAGGTTCCCCAGACGCCGTCGGCGCGGGCGCGCTGAAAGCCGAGGGTGATGTCCACCGGCCGGCCGAAATTGAACACGCATCCCGGCGACACCATGCCGATCCGGTCGCGGTTCGAGGCAAAGGATGCCCAGGAGTCGACTTTGCACGCTCCGACCGGATCGACATCCGTGTCGTCAACGGCAACCGCGCCGTTCGCGGCCAAGGCCGGGCGTGGCGCGATGACGGCAAGCAGAAGCAGCGTTGCCGCCGCAGCGCCGCGCATAAAAAATACATCGGGATTGTTTTGAGGATTGTTTGGCATGGGTTGTCCACCAGGTCGGGAGGCTTGCGGCTGACGCGGGCGAATCAGTGAACAACTCAACGCCCCTGTTGATAATGATGTTTTCAATGTTTTTGCAATAGGGATCGATGCGACATGAAAATTTTTATGACGCGAGGCTTTTGGGCGTCACTTACAAACCGCGAACGCCAGCCGGATTAGCGGGCTATCATCCGGCTATTCGTAGCCCAGGCGAAGGTGGTCGCGGTGATAGAACCAAAGGTGCCGTGCCAGCCAAATCCCCTGGAGGCATAGACAGAGCATCACGGCTTCGGCGTAATGGTTCGCGCCAGCCACGAACAGGGCCAGGACGCTTAGGATACTCACCGCGAGAAAACTCAGACCGTTCGTGGTGAGGATCGGCATCAAGGGCCAGCCGTCGCCGACAATCACGCGTTGGCGCACGTCAAAATGCGCCAGGAGGTACTCTGTTGCTGCATAGGTCAGAATAGCCACAGCAAGTATATCAATAAGGAAATGCCCGAGCACGAAATAACTCCCTGCTTTCCGCTGGCTAGGAGATGCAAAATCGGCATGGTTGAAAAGCGGCCACCCGGTGGCAAAATCTCGATGAGTGGAAAAAATGGTGTTATGTATCAAAAGGTTAACGGCGTAATTGGGCGAAATTGCTCGGTCCCATCAGGGTGTTTGAGGGTCTGACTTGAAAGACAGGACGATGCGACCACGGACTGGCGCGGTATTGTCGGCTTTGGCGGTTGGCGTCGTCCTGTCCGTGGGCGCGGTGGCGCAGGGGGTCTATCCGACCAAGCCGGTGTCGCTCTTGATCGCGTTCCCACCGGGCGGGCCAAGCGATGTGCTCTCCCGCATCGTTGGCAAGAAGCTCGAACAGATCCTCGGGCAGCCCTTCATCATGGACAACCGCCCAGGCGCCGGCGGCAATATCGCCGCCGAAGCGGCCGCCCTTGCCCCCGCCGATGGCCATACCATCCTAATGGGTAATAATAGCATCCTGGCCACCAATGCCGCGCTCTACAAGAAGATCGGTTTCGACCCCGAACGCGATTTCGCTCCGATCAGTTTGATCGGATCGCAGGCGAACATTTTGGTGGTGAACCCCAATGTTCCGGCCCAGTCGATGGCGGAGTTGATTGCGTTGCTCCGCGCCAATCCCGGCAAGTTCAATTACGCCTCGTCCGGCCATGGCGCCGCGGCGCATCTCGCGGCGGAACTGTTCAAGGCCGAAGCCAAGGTCGATATCGTCCATGTCCCCTATAAGGGCGCGGCGCCGGCCCTCACTGACGTCATTGCGGGCCATGTCCAGATTATGTTCGCCACCGCGGCGTCGGTGGTGCCGCACATTCAGAGCGGCAAGGTGCGTGCGCTGGCGGTAACGCCGATCCGGCGCACGGCGGTGTTTCCGGAATTGGCAACCATCGATGAATTGGGCCTCAAGGGTTTTGACGCGACGACCTGGCATGGGCTGGTTGCGCCGTCGAAAACGCCACGCGACATTGTCGGGCGGCTGCACCGCGCAAGCGTCGAGGCGCTCAATGATCCGGCGGTGCGAAAGTCGCTGATCGAACTGGGGGTCGATGTCATCGGCGGCACGCCGGAGGAATTTGCCGCCTATATCAAAGCCGAGATTCCGAAATGGACTGCGATCGTTCGGGCGTCCGGCGCAAGGCTGGATTGACGTTAGCGCCCGGCAATAGCATTGCCGCCATGACCGGGTCTTGTTCTGGCCATTGCCGTCTTTAAGCTGTCGCCATCCGATGGATGCGGTGCTCGGGCTGGGCACAACTGAGCAGAGAGGGCGGGGCACTTGTCATGAACGTCGTCGAACGATCCAAACCGGCCATGGCCCGTAACGTTCGCCGCCTGGGGCATATCGATCTGCCCGGCGCGGGCCAAGTCTGCGTTGCCGGCTCATATGCCTATGTTGGGCACATTCCAAACCGGGATCACCTCGGAACGTCGATTGTCGATATCTCCGATCCCGCCAATCCGCGTGTGGTCGCGACCGTCACCCTCGAAGATCGCACCTCCCACAGCCACAAGGCGCGTGTGGTTGGCGACATCATGATTGTCAATCATGAGCGCAACCCGACTTCGATCGGCCGTCGCGCCGATGAACTGCCGCGGGTGGTGAAGGAACTGACTGCTGCCAAGGGTCGGTCGCCGACCCATGCCGAGATTGCGACTTGGCTTGGGGTCGAGCCGCCCGATGTGGCGGAGATCGAGGCCGAGGCCAAGCGCGGCTATCACATGGGCGGCTTCAAGGTCTACGACGTATCCAACCCGGCCACACCGAAGGAGATCGTCCATCAGCGAACCGGTGGCATCGGCGTGCATCGCTTCGATATGGACGAGCGCTACGCTTATATCTCCACGGAAATGCAAGGCTATGTCGGCAACATCCTGGTCATCTACGACATGCGTGACCCGGCCAAACCGCGGGAAGTGTCACGCTGGTGGATGCCGGGCCAGCATATCGAAGGCGGAGAGACGCCGACCTGGCTGGGCCGGCAACATCGCCTGCACCACGCATTGCGGTACGGCGATGAGATGTGGGCCAGTTGCTGGCATGGCGGCTTCCGGATCGTCGACGTGTCCAACCTGTCGCAACCGAAAACCATTGGCGCTTATAACTACCATCCGCTGTTTCCAGAGCCGACGCATACGGTGATGCCGGTTCCTAAGCTCATCAATGGCAAGCGCATCGCGCTCGCGATCGACGAGGAAGACCAAGCGCAGAGCGCCAATGAGGAGCAGATGCGGCGCGGCCGCGCCCATGCCGGGCTCTTGACCTTCGATGTCACCGACCCTGCAGATATCAAGCCGCTTGCGCAATTTCAGGTCAGCGAACTCGACTCGCCCTATGCGCGCACGCCGGGCGCTCGCTTTGGCGCGCACCAGTTTTGCGAGCGCATGGCGGGAACGATCTGCTTTGCGACCTGGTTCGGTGGCGGCTTGCGCGTCATCGACGTCGGTAATCCGCTTTCGCCACGCGAAGTCGGCCATTTCATCCCGGAGCCTGCCGGCGGCCGGCCGGCGCCGCAGACCAACGACGTGGCGCTCGACGAAAAGGGCCTTGTTTATATCGTCGACCGTTATGTCGGATTTGACGTTCTGGAATTCAGGCCCGGGACATGACGACCTGAAGCGGCGCGTTCGTTAACGTGCGATTCACCAGCGGACTTAACCGTTCATTCACCGCATCAGCGCCCGCTCCAGGACCGGTGCAATGTTAAGCCAATATTGCTGAATTGAGCGTAGCATTTCGATGGATTGAAAGTCGCGACCAAGGCCGCACTTGGTCCTTAAGTTGTGACGAGCAGAGAATGCCTAACGTGGAAACATTGGTCGCTGAACTTGACGGCGTGTTGCGAACATCGACGGATGCGCAGCGTCAGTCGATGCTTGAGCGCGTGACCGATCTGTTTTTTTGCAGCGTCGAGATGTACTCCGAGGAACACGTCGCGGTCTTTGACGATGTGCTCAGCCGCCTCATCGAGAAAGCCGATCGCCCTACGTTACTCGATCTGAGCACACGGCTGGCGCGGCTTGACAATGCGCCGGCTAAAGTCATTGATCGTCTGGCGCGGCACGACGACATTGCGATTGCCGGTGTGGTGCTAAACGAGTCCAGCGTGCTCAGTGACAAGACGCTCGCTGAGGTCGCGAAGGCCAAAAGCGAAAAACATCTTTCCGCGATCGCGGCGCGTCCAAAGCTATCGGAAGCCGTGACGGATGTCTTGGTCGACCGCTGCAGTGTCGAGGCCGCACGCAAGATAGCCGGCAATATGGATGCGACCCTGTCCGAGGTTGCCTTTGTCAAATTGATCAATCGGGCCAAAACCGACAAGGTTTTGGCTGCGGCCATTGAGAGCAGGACCGACCTGCCGGCCGAATTGGTGCCATTCCTCAAATTGACGCTGGTTTGACCGCGCTACGCGTCACATCACGGTTCCGCGGCATAGAACGATTTGGCGTCGGCGGTGAAGCGCCGCCGCGATTCGTCTTGAACGTAGAACATATGGCCGCCGCGATAGACCTTGAGCTGCACGCGCGAGGGAGCCGGCAAGTCGGGCAGTTGATCGAGCACATAGCGGCTCACCGCGTAGGGCGTCACCATGTCGGTATAGCCGTGCACGACCAGTAGCCGGAAGGCAGGATCGCGCATTAGAAGGGCGCGTAGATCGTCGTCGACGCTGGCGGTGGCGCGGCCGCCGTTTTGGCCCCAGTCCCAGCGCCGACTGGCATCGCCGGACAGCAGCACATAGGTCTGGTCGGTCTTGTAACCAAGTTCCTCGCGTAGAAAGGTCGTCATGGCGCCGCCGAATGACTGCGTTAGCGCGCTGAGCAGCGGATCTGGTCCGCGCGGCGTAGGCCGATCGGGATACGGGTCGGGGCGGGCGAAACTTGCATCATAGCGGCTCACGATCAGTCCTTCGGCGGCGCGCAGATTCTTGACATAGAGATCGCGAATGAATCCGCGCGTCCGCGTCACGATATCGACCGGCATGCCGGTGATTTCGGCGATCCGTGCATAAAATGCGTGGGCGGCGTCGCCGCGCGGCGGCGCCCCGGCGAGCGTGGTCAGGTATTCGCCCAGTGCAAAGCGCTCGGCCTCGGCAATGCCTTCTTGGGTAAACGCGCCCTTGCGCTCGAGCGCGGCCGCGGCGAGCGAGGGTATCTGCATGGCAGCGCCAAGCGCAAATCGGGTGCCGCCGAAGGTGAAGGCGCCCTCCATGAGCGGTGAGACCATGACAAGGCCATTGATTGTTATGCGGTGATCGCGGCGTAACGCGCTGGCGAGCTTGGCAGCGCGGAAGCCGCCATAGCTCGCGCCTAGAATGAATTTTGGCGATTCGGAGCGTCGGTTGTCGTCAATCCACTGCGCGATGAACTTGGCGAGCGATTCCGTATCGCGCGTCACGCTCCAAAACGATCTGTCACCATCGGGCCCGGTCGAATGGCTGAAGCCCGAACCGACCGGGTCGACCATGACAAGGTCGGTAAATTGCAGCCACGTCTGGGGATTGTCATGCAGTCGCGGCGGGCCTTCGCGTTCGGCATTGAATTCGGCAATCCGCGGGCCGGCGATCCCGAGATGCAGATAGGCCGACGCCGCGCCGGGGCCGCCGTTGAACACGAATGTGACGGGCCGTTGGTTGCGTTGGTTGGCCGATCGTTGGTCTGCGATATACGAAACATGGAAGATTATGGCCGCGCGTTCGCCCGACGGATCGTGAACCGGCAAGGATCCTGCGGTTGCGATGTAGGCGATCGATCCGCTGTCGGTGCTGACGCTACCGCGGCTAACCGCGCTGGGCGGCAGGAGCGCCGGCGCGCTTTGGTCGATGACGCGATCGCGCTGAACCGCCGGATGCTCGGTGACTGGGATGGATTGTTGACCATGCGCTGGTTCAATTCGTGTGATTGCCAGGAAAGCGGCAGCGGTGAGCAGCAGGGCGGCGCGGGCCAGTCCAGGCGCGGCAGGGAAATTCATTGCGGGCGATCCTCTGGCTGCTGATCGCTCTCCGGCGGCAACCTACGCGATCGGGAGCGGTCCCTTAAAAAGTGTCTGCCCCTCGATTTCGTGGAGGGAGAAGTATACCAACCTATAGCCGAGACGATGAAGGAGACGAAATCATGTCCGACGCGCTCAGAAGAAAACTCACCAATGCCGGGCGGGTCCTGGCCATGCAGGACCAGGGTGATTTCGTCGCCGGGCATGTCACGGTTCGGCTGGACGACGACAAGAGTCGTTTCCTGATGAAGCCGGCCACCATCGGACTGGAGGAGATGACGCCGGCTAATATCATCACCGTCGATCTCGACGGCCAACGAGTTGGCGGCTCGATGCCGCGTCACAACGAGGTCTTCATTCATTCCGAGGTACTGCGCGCGCGGCCTGATCTCAATGCGGTGATTCACACCCATGCGCCGCATGCGGTCGCGTTTTCCTCGCTGGGGAAGGACCTATTGCCGGTCAACAATGAGGCCGGCTATTTCTATAAGCGATTGCCGGTGTTTTCCGAGACCAGCGACCTGATTGTGACGCCGGAGCGGGGCAAGGCGGTGGCGAAGTGCCTCAGCGACCGCAACGCGCTATTGCTGCGCAATCACGGCATCGTGGCGGCGGGGCGTACGCTGGAGGAGGCGGTGTGGATCGCACTCAAGCTCGAGCGCGCATGCCGGGTGCAACTGATGGCGGAATGGGCCGGCGGCCCCAAGCACATCGCTGAAGGCGATGACCTTCAAATGAAGAACCAGCGCGGCATGCGGCAGGATCTGTTCGTTAATGTGTTCAACTACCTCGTGCGATCGTGGTGTCGTACGCACGGCAAGCATGACGATCCATGCTGCGCCGAGCACTACGAGACCGACTTGAGTGGGTATAAGGGGTAATTATGGGGCTGGGCGGAATGTGATGTCGGAAGCGTCGGCGACCTATTTCGGCTTGAGCACGATATTGGTCCAGAGTTCGTCCCACTTCTTACGGTTGTCGAGCATCTCGATCGGATCGATCATGGTGAGGTCGACGCCCTCCGGAAGCGGCCGAATTTTCGGATTGGTCGGCATCATGTCACGTTTGGCCATGATCTCCTGGCCCTCGCGGATCATGAAATCGTAAAACAGCAGCGCCGCGTGCGGATGCGGCGCGCATCGCGACACCGCCGGGCCGTAGGCCAATGCGACCACGGGGCGGAGATACAACGGCTCGATCGGTGCGCCCTCGCGCTTTTGCTGCTCCGGCTTATAGCTGTAAACCGTTAGCGCCAGCGGCACTTCACCGGCTTGGACCAAATTGGCGAGCAGCGTATGACCGCGGCGAACCGATACGCCGTTGGTTTTGACGATGTCGCGAAACAGTTTGAGCCCTTTCTCCTCGCCCATTTTCATAACGATGGTGCCGAACCAATCGAAATCGGCGGCCTCAACGGCAAGCCGCCCTTTCCAGCGCGAATCAGTTAGATCCTCATAGCTGCGCGGGGCTTCCTCGCGTTTCACCAGATTGGTGTTGTAGGAGGCCGAGAAGATATTCAGCCGGGTCGCGACCCATTCGCCATGAGGACGGAACGCCAGCGGTGCGAGGTCGTCGGTGGCGGGGGTCTTGACGGCGAGTAGCAGCTTTTCCCGATGCAAAGTTTCAAGTTCGGCGGCGACGGTGGCAAACGCGTCGACAGCGCAGCGGCCGGCGCGGTTCTCATTGACGGCGCGCTGCACAAGTTGTTCGGAGCTTGCGCGCCAGTATTGGAAATCGAGACCGTATCGCGCGCGGAAGGCGTCGCTTACCGGCCGCATGTCTTCGGCGACGGTCGAGCCATAGACCGATACTACCTTCTCTTTCTTGGCGCCTGCGATCAACCGCTGCGTGCGGTCGGGGCCTTGGTAGGCGGCAAGTTCGGCGATGGTTGGCGCTTGAGCGGCGGCAGAAGCGATGCCGAGAGCGAGCGCGGCAAGCGCGGTCAGCCCTACCGATTGAAAAGCGATCCAGGCGGTCACTTTAGTTCTCCGGCCAATTGCGTGCGGCTTCGTTTTGCCCGACCAAATATCGCTTTAAATGATGCTATGGTTGGTCGCAACGGGGCTCATTGCCGCGCTTGCTTCCTCGGTAGACAATCACTGCAATATCGGCAAAGTTGCTTTCTTCCGGCGGCACCCCGTCGGGATGGCCAACCATCATAGGCTAGGATAAATGCCGGTTCCCAAGGCTTCGTCTGCGCTCAACCGTTTCACCGTTCTCGATCTGACTCAGGTCCGGTCGGGTCCAACCTGTGCGCGCCAATTGGCCGATTGGGGCGCCAATGTCATCAAAATCGAACAACCGCCAGCGATCAGTTCGGGCGAGCCCGCGGGTGGCCCCCGCGAGGGCCCGGATTTTCAGAACTTGCATCGCAACAAGCGTGCCATGACGCTTAATCTCAAGGCGCCTGAAGGATTGGCCGCGTTCAAACGCATGGTGAAGAAGGCCGACGTCGTGGTCGAGAACTTCCGGCCCGACGTCAAGAAGCGGCTGAAGATCGACTACAAGGATCTCAAAAAGATCAATCCGAAGATCATCCTTGGCAGTATTTCAGGGTTTGGCCAGGACGGGCCCTATGCCGGGCGGCCGGGCTTCGACCAGATCGCCCAGGGTATGGGTGGTTTGATGTCGGTCACTGGGCTGCCCGGGCAGGGGCCGGTCCGCGTCGGCATCCCGATCGCGGATCTTTGCGCCGGGCTGTTCTGCGCCATGGGCATTATGATCGCGCTGCTTGAGCGCGAGAAATCCGGCAAGGGCCAGCATGTCGCGACCTCGCTGCTGCAGGCGCAAATTTTTATGCTCGATTTCCAGGCGGCGCGCTATTTGGTCAGCGGCGAAGTCGCGGGACAAGCCGGCAACAATCACCCGACCAGCATGCCAACCGGCGTCTATAAGACCGCCGACGGTCATATCAATATCGCTTCAACCGGCCAGAAGATCTGGGAGCGGCTGGTCGATGCGTTCGCCGCGCCAGCCATGCTGAAGAACCCCGATTACGCCACGGCCGCGACGCGCTCGAAACACCGCGACAAGCTCAATGTGGAAATTGACAGTCATACGGTGAAGCGCACCAGCGCGGAATGGATCGATCTGCTCAACAAAGCCGGCGTTCCGTGCGGGCCGATCTACTCCATCGACCAGATGTTCGCCGACCCTCAGGTCAAGCACCTGAAAATGGATCAGGACGTCAAGCGCAAGGACAAGTCGGTGATCAAGCTGGTCGGTCAGCCGGTGTCGCTGTCGCGAACGTCAAGCAAACTGGTGCTGCGGCCGCCGGCTATCGGCGAGCATACCGATGCGGTGCTCAAGGAGTTCGGGTTTAAACCGAAAGACATTGCCGCCCTACGCAAAGCCAACGCCATTTAACGCGCGGCGCGCGCGCGGGAGATCAGCCATGGATGACAAGACCAAGACCGACAAGATGCTCTCGCGCAAGGAGGGTGGCGTCGGCTACGTGATCTTCAACAATCCGGAGCGGCACAATGCGGTGTCACTCGAAATGTGGGCAGCGACCACTGAGATCCTTGAAGGCTTTCGCGACGACGCGGACGTCCGCGTCGTCGTTATAACCGGCGCCGGCGGCAAGTCGTTCGTCTCAGGGGCCGATATTTCGAAGTTTGAGAGCGAGCGCTCCTCGATGGAGGCGGTCAAGCATTACAACGCGGTCGTCGGCAAGGCCAACCAAACGGTCTATGAGTTCTCCAAGCCGACCATTGCGATGATCAAGGGCTATTGCATCGGCGGCGGATTGGGCTTGGCGCTGTGCTGCGACATGCGGATTGCGTCGGACAATTCCAAGTTCGGTGTGCCGGCGGCGAAACTCGGGCTCGGTTACTCCTATCCCGGCCTCAAGCGCCTAGTCGATGTGGTGGGTCCGGCGTTTGCCAAGGAGATTTTCTTCACTGGCCGGCAGTTTGACGCCGGCGAGGCGCGAGACATGGGCCTGATTAACCGTGTCGTTCCTGTGGACGATCTGGAGAGTTTCGTCAGGAATTATGCCGACATCATTGCTGCGAACGCGCCGCTTACGCTGAAATCGGTCAAGTTCATCGTCGGCGAGGCCGTTAAGGATGAAAGCCAACGCAACCTTGCCCATGCCACCGAATTGGTCGAGAACTGCTTCACCAGCCAGGACTATATCGAAGGCCGTCGCGCCTTCATGGAGAAGCGCAAGCCGATGTTTACCGGGCGATGAGGGCTCGTCGGGGCACCGGTAAGGCTATGAATCGCGTTCCGCAATTTGGTTTAAGTTGCTAAACCGCATTCGCCATTTGCCGCAAACGCAGTAGGCACTTCAAATCGGCGGCGATGGGCCGCAGATTTGGCAAAGCAAGGTGGCAAGCTGTCGCGGATGCGGTGTGAAGGTTTTGCTCAATAAAGCATGATGGAAACGGTACTATCTGGTTTCGTCATGGTGGGAGGATAGGCGTGGCCTCGGTTGAATTGCGTGGTCTGACAAAGCACTACGGGCCGTTGGCCGTGGTCGACAACGTATCGTTGACGATCGACCATGGGCACCTGGTCTGTCTGTTGGGACCTTCGGGCTGCGGCAAGACCACGACCTTGCGGCTGATTGCCGGTTTCGTCGAGCCGTCGGGTGGCGAAATCCGGGTCGGCGATCGGGTTCTGTCAGCGCCCTCGCGAACGGTGCCGCCGGAACGGCGTAACATGTCGATGATTTTCCAAAGCTATGCGCTATGGCCGCATATGACGGTGGCGCAGAATGTCACCTATGGTCTGGAGCTGCGCAAGCTCGATAAGGATACAATCGGTAGCAAGCTCAAGACAATCCTGGCGACCACGCATCTTATCGAGCTCGCCGACCGTTATCCGGGAGAACTCTCCGGCGGTCAGCAGCAGCGCGTTGCATTGGCGCGCGCGCTGATCGTCGAGCCGGAAATCCTGCTGCTCGATGAGCCGCTTTCCAATCTCGATGCCAATCTGCGCGAGGAAATGCGTTTCGAAGTGCGCCGGCTGCACGACCAATACCGTTACACCACGGTTTACGTCACCCACGATCAATCGGAAGCGATGACGACCGCCGACATCATCGCGGTCATGAATCTCGGGAAGATCGAACAAGCCGGTTCGCCGGAGGAGATCTACGAGCGTCCACGTTCGGAATTCGTCGCGCGTTTCATTGGCATGAGCAACGTTGTGCGCGGCAAGGCGCTCGACCGCGATCATATTTCGGTTGCCGGCCAGACCCTGCGCTGTGTTGGCGACGGGCTCTCCGCCGGCGCCGACACAGCGGTGTCGGTCCGCCAGCATGTGGTCCGGCTGTGCGCCGATAAACCGCAATCGACCGAAAACATCCTGCCGGCAACGGTGGTGCGACAAGTGTTTCTGGGTTCGAGCCGCGACTACATGGTCGAAATCGCCGATGGTACTCAGATCAGGGTGGTGGCGACGCCGACCGAAAATATGGCGCCGGGGTCTTCGGTCTGGCTCCACCTGCCGCCGGAGCGCTGCCGCGTTCTTGCGGGCTGAGCTTGTCAATCGCCGCCCGACACGATGATCGGGCACGAACAGGGAGAAGCGACAATGAAGCGGGTTTCGAGGCGCGACATCCTGAAAGGGTCGGCAGCGGTTGCCGCCGGCACATTGGCTCCGTCCGGCAAGGTTCTGGCGCAGGCTCCCGCGCCCGCCACCATTACGCCGGAGTTGATCAAGGCCGCCCAGAAAGAAGGGCGTGTGGTCTGGTACACGTCGCTCGACTTGCCGGTATCGGAGCGGGTCGCCAAGCAGTTCTCCGTGCGGTATCCGGGGATCACGCCGCGCGTCGAGCGCACCGGCGCCGAACGCGTGTTTCAGCGCATCGGCCAGGAATACGGCAGCAAGATCCATGCGGTGGACGTCGTTCAATCGTCGGACGCCGCCCACTTCATCGTCTGGAAGCGCGATGGCATCCTCACGCCTTATGTCCCCGAGGATGTGGCCCAGCACTGGCCGGCCGACCATCGCGATCCGGATGGACAGTTCGCCACGTTCCGCGCCTGGCTCTGCTGCCTCGGCTACAACACCAATATGGTGAAAGCGCCCGAGGCGCCCAAGAGCTTTGCCGATCTCTTGGATCCGAAATGGTCCGGCAAGATGGTGAAGGCGCATCCGGGTTACAGTGGCACCATCATGACCGCGACGTTCCAGATCGCCCGTGATCTCGGCTGGGAATATCTGGAAAAACTCGCCAAGCAGAAAGTGATGCAAGTGCAGTCATCGGCTGACCCGCCCAAGAAGCTCGCGCTCGGCGAGCGCGCGGTGATGGCGGATGGCAATGAATACAACATGTTCCAGGAAAAAGAGGCCGGCCGGCCAGTCGAGATCGTCTATCCGACCGAAGGCACGCCGCTAATTATCGGACCCAACGCCTTGATGAAAGCGGCGCCGAATCCAAACGCGGCCCGGCTGTTCCAGAGCTATTGCTATACTGCGGAATGCCAGCAGCTCTTGATCGATGTCGGCGGCCTGCGCTCAGTGCATCCGCAGACTAAGGAGAAGGCCGGCCGCACCGTGTTCGCAACTATCAAGAAGCTGAAGGACGATCCGGCCGGCGTCGATAAGTCGGCCGAGATGATCAAAAAGCGTTACAGCCAATTGTTCGGCGTGTGAGATTACGGCTTTTGAAAACCGGAGAAAAGCTATGAGCAAGCGTCAAGTTTCCCGACGTGCGGTGCTCAAGGGCTCCGCGGCGGCGGCAGTGACCGTTTTCGCGGCGCCGGTCCGTGCGCAATTGCCACTGGCGTCGCCGCTTAACGACGCGTTGATCGCGGCGGCCAAGAAGGAAGGTCGGGTCTCGTTCTATACCGCCATGGACCTCGATTTCGCCCAGCGCCTGGGCAAGGCATTCGAGACAAAATATGGCATCGCAACCAAGGTTGAGCGATCCGGCGCAGAGCGGGTGTTCCAGCGCATCGGCCAGGAGTACGGGGCAAAAATTTATGCGGTCGACGTCGCCAACACGGCGGACGCCGCCCATTGCATCATTTGGAAACGCAATGGCTGGCTCGCGCCATATCTGCCGGAAGATGTCGCCAAGCATTACGACAAGGCCTATTACGATCCGGATGCACTGAGCGTCGTGACGCGCATTCTGGTTTCGCCGATCGCTTACAACACCAAGCTCGTGAAAGCAGAAGACGCGCCGAAGAGTTTTAAGGATCTGCTCGACCCGAAATGGGTGGGCAAGATGGTCAAGGGACATCCGGCCTATAGCGGCACCATCATGAATGCCACCTACCAGATCGCGCGCGACCTGGGCTGGGATTATTTCGAAAAACTCGCCCGCCAGAAGGTGATGCAGGTTCAATCCGCAACCGATACGCCCAAGAAGGTCGAGCTCGGCGAGCGCGCGGTGATGGTCGACGGCGCCGGCTATCTCGTTATCCGCTACAAGGAAGAGGGTGCCCCGCTTGAGATCGTCTATCCGGAAGAGGGGACGCCGCTGGCGACCGGACCGAGTGTGGTGTTCAAATCAGCGCCCAACCCGAACGCCGCGCGGCTGTTCCAGAACTGGATGCACTCGCGCGAGGCGCAGCAGTTCCTGGTCGATTGGGCGCGCCAGTATTCGGCGCATGGGCAGACCGTCGAAAAGCCGAGCGTGCGGCCGCTGCGCGACCTCAAGCTGATGAAAGAAGATCCGGAAGCGGTTGAGAAGGAAGCGGAGTCGATCAAGAAGCGCTATGCGCAGATTTTCAAGGTGTGATGCTGATGTACGCGGGTCTGGGACAACAACGGCGTCATGCTCGGCCCGGTGCCGGGCATCCACGTCTTGCTGCAAGTTTTTCGTTTAGGATTTGGATAGCCGGGACTAGCCCAGCCCTGGCGGTCGGCGGTTTGGTGCTTAGCCATCCGTACGGAGCCCGCGCGTGACCATTGCATTGCCGGCGGAAGCGGCCGTTCAGCGGCGGCCGTTCAAGATTGACATGTCCTGGCCGGTGCTGCTGGCGTTTGCAGCGTTGTTATGCGTGCTGATCGTTCTGCCGATGTCCTGGCTGGTCTACTACAGCCTGGTCGACAAGGCCGGTGCGTTCACGCTTGGCAATTTCGTGACGCTTTTTTCAGAACCTGAGTTCCGCGCGCCGCTGGTCACCACGCTGATGCTGGCGACCAGCGCCAGCATCTTCTGCTGCCTCGCTGCCGCGCCGATGGGTTGGCTGGTGGCGCGCACCGACCTGCCATTCGCCAACGCGGTGCGGGCGCTGGTGACGGCGTCGTTCGTGACGCCGCCGTTCCTTGGTGCGATCGCCTGGGAGCTGCTGGCGGCGCCGAATTCAGGTTTGCTCAACAAGCTCTACCGCCACCTCACCGGCGCGGAAATGGGTGAGCACATCTTCAACATCTACTCGTTGACGGGGCTCATCTTCGTCATTTCCTGCTACACCTTCCCCTACATATTTGTCCTGGTCGCCAATGCACTCGACCGCATTCCGGGCGATCTTGAAGACGCCTCGTCGATGCTCGGGGGCAGTGCCGCGACCACGGCGCGACGTATTACCATTCCGCTCGCGCTCCCGGCCTTGCTGGCCGGCATGTTGATCGCCTTTCTACAGGCGATGACGCTGTTTGGCTCGCCGGCGATCCTGGCGCTGCCGGCGGGTTTCCACACCATGACGACCAAGATCTGGAGCCTGTTCCAGTTTCCGCCCAAGCCTGAGCTCGCGGCCGCGGCATCGCTGCCGCTCTTGGTGCTCACGGTGATGCTGCTGCGCGCCCAACATATGATCCTTGGGCGCAAGGGCTATTCGGTGGTCGGTGGTAAGACCGGCGATCCGCGGCTGATCCGTCTTGGCGTCTGGAAATGGCCGGCGGTCGCAGTCGTGTTCGGCGTGCTGATGCTGCCGGTGTTCCTGCCGTATTTTGCGTTGTTCAACGCCGCGTTCTCGCCGATCGCGACTACCTTGGTGACGCCCGAAAACGCCACCCTCAAGAATCTTTGGTTCACCTTCAGCCTGTCGTCGACCAAGATCGCGCTGCAAAACACTTTTGTGCTTGGCGCGCTGACGGCGACACTCGGCACGGCGATGGCGCTGGTCATCGGCTATATCACCGTGCGGCGGGCGGTGGTTGGCCATCAGGCGCTCGGCTTTCTCGCCACCGCGCCGATCGCGATCCCTGGCATTGTGCTCGGTGTCGGGCTGTTTCTTGCCTATACCCAGCCGCCGTTCGTGTTGTACGGAACGATCTGGATCCTGTTGCTTGCCTATCTCACGATCGAACTGCCGGCCGCATTCCAGCAGCTTTCGTCGGCCTATAAGGCCGTGGGTAACGATCTTGAGGACGCCAGCAGAATTCTTGGCGCAACGAGGTTGCAGGCGCTGCGCCACATCACCGCGCCACTGTTGCGTACCAGCGTGATCGCGACCTGGTGTTTTATCTTTGTGGCGACCATTCGCGAACTGTCCGCCGCCATCATCCTGTTCACCTCCGACACCAAGGTGGTGTCGGTCTTAATCTTCGATCTCAAGGAATCGGGCGACCTCGGCGCCATCGCCGTGCTGGGGCTGCTGATGCTGCTGCTCACCTTTGCGGTGGTGATTGCGATCAACCGCATTCCTGGCTTCGGGGCGGCGCAACGCCTGCGGAATACGTGATGGAGGCCAAACTTCCCGAAACCTCGATTGCCGAGCATCTCGCGAGCGTCATCGGCGGGTTAGACGTAGCCAAGCTGCCGGCCGGGGTACGCCGCACCTGCGAGGATTTGCTGGTCGATGTGGCGGGCCTCTGCGTCACCGTGCGCGACACCGACTACATCAAGGCCTCGCTCGCTGGCTGGGAGGATGACGGACCCTGCACTGCGATCGGTCACGCGCGAACTATGAGCGCGGCGGGCGCCGCTTTCGTCAACGGCACGGCCGCGCATGGCGAGGATTTTGACGATACCTTCGAGGGCGGCCCGGTGCATGCCGGTGCGGTGATCGTGCCGGCGGTGCTGGCGGCTTGCGAGCGGCACGGGCAGACGGGGCGAGACGCGCTGCTCGGGATCGCTACCGGCGTCGAGGTCATGTGCCGGCTGTCGTTGGTGGCGCCGATGAAAGCGCACAAGGCCGGCTTCCACCCAACGGCCATCTATGGCGCCATGGGCGCGGCCGCCGGCGTCGGTACGGCGCTCGGCCTCAACAAGAAACAGATCGTCGATGCGCTCGGCGTGGTCGGCTCGATGGCGTCGGGCATTATCGAATATCTCGCCGAAGGCGCTTGGACCAAGCGCATGCATGCCGGTTGGGCGGCGCAATCGGGCATGCGCGCCGCGCTCCTGGCGCGCGCCGGCTTTTACGGTCCGCGCACGGTGTTTGAGGGCGTGCACGGCCTGTTCCACGGCTTCGCCAATACGCTGGACGGCAACTACAACGAAGTGATCGGCGATTTCGGCCAACGCTGGGTGACCGAATCCATCGCGTTCAAGCCCTATCCCTGCGGGACCATGGCGCATCCCTATATCGATTGCGCGCGTCGTCTCGCGGCCGCGGTCAATGCGTCCGACATCAAGGAGATGGTTTGCGACGTCGGCGAGGGCACCGTGCACCGGCTGTGGGAGCCGCTCGCGGCCAAGCAGACGCCGGCCAACGGCTATGCCGGAAAATTCTCAACGCCCTACTGCATCGCCGCGGGTTTCGTACGTGGCAATGTCGGCCTCGGCGATTTCACCGACGCGGCGGTACGCGATCCGGCAGTGATCGCACTGGCGCAAAAGGTGCGTTACCGCATCGATCCGCAAAATCCCTATCCGCGCGAATTTACCGGCCATATCCGCGCCACCCTGAACGACGGCCGCGTGGTCGAGGAGCGCCAGCCGCATTTCCGCGGTGGCGCCAAGGAGCCGCTGACGCGGGCCGACATCGAGGAGAAATTCTTGCTCAACTGCCGCCAAGGCGGCTGGGACGAGGCGCGCGCCAAGCGGGCGATCGCGCTGTTGCGCGGGCTCTACGACGGCCGAATCGATCTGGCGCCGCTGCGCGGATAAAGGCCACAGTGCCATCATGACGGCACGCCGCAACAATGCTACGCCTTCCAGCGAAGTCTCACCTGCGTAACGAGGTTCGACCCATGTACACCGATCTGGCGCTCCACATTGACGGCCAGTGGCTCAGCGGCGATGGCCGCGCCGGCGAGGACGTGATCAATCCCGCGACCGAGAAACCCCTGGGCAAGCTGCCGCATGCGAACCCGGCCGATCTCGACCGCGCGCTGGCGGCTGCCAAGAAGGGCTTCGAGGTCTGGCGCAATACGCCGGCCTATGAGCGGGCCAAGGTGCTGCGCAAGGCCGCTAATTTGGTGCGCGAGCGCGCCGATAGCATCGCGCGCATCATGACCCAGGAGCAGGGCAAGCCGTTGGCCGAGGCGCGGCTTGAAGTCCTGGTCACTGCCGACATCATCGAGTGGTACGCGGAGGAAGGTCGCCGCAGCTATGGCCGCATTGTGCAGGGCCGCCAAAAGAACGTGCGTCAGATGGTCTTGCAGGAGCCGGTCGGGGTGGTGGTGGCGTTTACGCCGTGGAATTTCCCGACATTGACGCCGGCGCGCAAGATCGGCGGCGCACTGGCCGCCGGTTGCTCGCTGATCCTGAAGGCTTCGGAGGAGACCCCGGGTAGCTGCGTCGAATTGGTGCGTTGCGTGGTCGAGGCTGGCGTGCCGCCGGGCGTGCTCAATCTGGTGTTTGGGGTGCCCGCGAAAGTGTCCGAGCATCTGATCCCGTCCGACATCGTGCGCAAGGTGTCGTTCACCGGTTCAATCCCGGTTGGCAAGCATCTGGCGGCGCTTGCGGCCAAGGGCGTCAAACGCACCACGCTGGAACTCGGCGGGCATTCGCCGGTCGTGGTGTTCGGCGATGCCGATCCTGAAAAAACCGCCGACACCATCGCGACGTTCAAATTTCGCAATGCCGGCCAAGTCTGCATCTCGCCGACGCGGTTTTATGTGCAGGAGCCGGTCTATGAGCGCTTCCTCAAACGCTTCACCGACTTCGCCAATGCCATCAAGCTCGGCGACGGGCTGCAGGAGGGCGTCACCATGGGGCCGATGGCCAACGCGCGCCGGCTCGATGCGCTGGAAGGTTTCGTCAACGACGCCAAGAACCGCGGCGGCAAGATCGTCACCGGCGGCAAGCGGCGCGGCAATCAGGGCTTCTACTTTGAGCCGACGGTGGTGACGGGGGTTCCCGACGATTCCAAGGTGATGACCGAAGAGCCGTTCGGACCAATCGCGCCGATTGTCACGTTCAAAACCTTTGACGAGGTGGTGGCGCGCGCCAATTCGCTGCAATATGGGCTTGCGGCCTATGCGTTCACATCCTCGGCGCAAACCGCGACCGCGATCGGCGACGCGCTGGATTCAGGCATGGTCGGCGTTAATTCGGTCGCGATCTCGACGCCGGAGACGCCATTCGGCGGGGTCAAGGAGAGCGGCTACGGCAGCGAGGGCGGCATCGAAGGGCTCGAAGCCTATACGGTGACCAAGTTCATCTCGCAGGGCTAGTCAGTCGGGCACCGGACGACGGTGCAGCGTGTCACGCTGCACCGCGTCCAGGGCAAGCGAGCGTCAATCCAGCGGCTCTACCCGCACGATCGATGCGCCATGGTTTGAGCCGACCCAGAGCACCGGTCGTGGGCCGGTTTCTTCCAAGAACACGCGGCGGATGTTGGTGGTGCGCGGCAACAGGTATTGCACCATGTCGTCGGTGTCGGAGAACAGGCGGGTCACCAGATCGGTATGCATCGAGCCGGTCCAGGCCTCGCCATTGCGCGCGGCGACGACGCCGTAGGGATTGTCCCATTTTGTCGGGGTCATCCATTCCTTGATAATCTTAGTCTTGGGATCGAACATCGCGATGCCGCCGTGGTATTCGGCAAACCACAGCCGGTTCTGATGATCGACGCCACCCCGGCGCGGCCGTGAATTCGGGAACGGCGTGCGCCAGATTTCGACTTCGAGCGTCTTGGCGTCGCGCCGGCCGATGCTGGTGCCGCTGAACTCGAGCAGGTACAAGTTGTTGTCGTGGTCGGTCGGAATCCCATAGGCGCTGATCTGTCGGCCGTTCTTGTCGATCGCTTTGCCGGTGTTCTCGAATTTTCCGGTCGCCAGATCGAGCCGGTAGTATTCGCGGGTCTCCTGATTGTTGGTCCACACTTTGCCGTCGACGTGTGAGAACCGCGGCGCCACCATGGAAGCCTGGGTGGTCGGACCCAGCCATTCCTTCGGGAACGGATACACGGTCAGCTGCCGGGTTTTACGGTCCATCTTGGCGATGGCCGACTGATACATCATCGCGATCCAGACATTGCCATCGCGGTCGAATTGGAGGTCGAGCGTGCCTTTCGGCTGTTCGGGCCGTACCACGGGAATGTCATAGTCGATGACCTTGCCGGTCTTGGGGTCGAGCACGCCCATGATCTGCGAGCCGAAATCGGAGTACCAGGCCTGCCCGTCGGCATCGACGATGACGTCGTGTGGATAGGCGTTTTTCCGCGGCAGGTCGTATTCGGTGACGATCACACGGGTGGCGCGGCCCTTGGGGCGCGGCAGCGGTTTGAACTCATATTCCTTGGCGTCCGGATTGGTCAGGCTCACGTCGACCATAAACTGCGCCGCCGCCCGCGCGACCTTGGGATCGACGCGCGGGCGCTCGCTGCGTTCGCCGCCGCTAACCAAGAGCTGCGGTTGCGCCGGCGTCGAGCCCGGATAGTAACGCCCCATCCGGTTGAACACTTGGATCCATTCGTCGACGTCGTGCTGCGCGGTGAACAGCCGTTGCAGGGTGTGGCAGCCGGTGCAGCCGGTGAGGAACTGCTTTTCCCGGTCGGTGCCGGGCAGGCTCGCCATCCATTCGGCGTTGGAGAGCTGAAGATGGATGTTGCGCGCCCGGTTGAGCTTGAGGTCGGCGATGGCGTTGCCGCCGGCCGGAATTTCAACCGCTTTCGGCCCATCGAGGATGTAGCCGACTGCGCGGATCGAGATCGTGTACCTGCCTGGCTGCAGACGGTCGGCCGGGAAGCTGTAGCGACCCTGTTCGTTGGATACGACCGTGGTGGTGATGGTCGAGCCTTCGCGCTTCACATTGACCAAGACGCCCTCCATCTGGCCTTCCTGGCTTGACGTCACTTGGCCGCTGAGCGCGGTCTGGGCGTGGACTGGAGCGATTGCGGCGAGCGCAGCAAACAAGATGCCGCCGACGATGGTGCACAGACTCAATTGTTTGAATCGCATGGGGTCGCCTCCCGAGACGAGTATCGCGACCGGTCTCTACCGCCGGGTTCGCGAGAGGCGCCGAGTATCCGCCCAGCGACACAATGTCGCAAGAGGCTTGCCGCGCGTTCAGCCGGTTAGTCACCCAAATGATCGAATGGCCTGCCAGATTTTTTCGGCGGTTGCCGGCATCTCCACCAGCGCGCCCGGCGTGCCGGCGATGGCGTCATCGACTGCGCTCATGACCGTCGCGATCGCCGCCGTGGTCGCCGCTTCACCCACGCCTTTGACGCCGAGCGGGTTGGTGGTTGCCGGGACGATATGCATGGCATCGCGGATCGTCGGCATGTCGACTGCGCGCGGCATGGCATAGTCCATGAACGAGCCGCTGAGCAGTTGCCCGCCGTCCGTGTCGTAGACGATGTGCTCGCCAATGGCCTGCCCGAGACCCTGCGCCAGCGCGCCATGGAACTGCCCTTCGACAATACGGTGATCGAGAATGTTGCCGCTATCGTCGACCGCGGTGTAATTCGCGACCGTCATCTGTCCGGTGTCGCGGTCGATCTCGACCTCCGCGATATGGCAGCCATTGGGGAACGCCTGCGGCGTTTCGGCGGTGGTCTTGGTGTCGAGGTCCTCGGCGATTTCGCCGCGCTGCTTCAGGTCCTTGGCGCGCGCGGCCAGTTCGAATAGTGAGATCCGCCGATCGGTGCCGATCACCTCAAAGCGCCCGTCTTTGTAAGCGATGTCGGCCTCGGCGGCCTCCAGCACATTGGCCGCAATGGCTTTGCCCTTGGCGAGCATCGTGTCGATGGTTTTGACGATGGCGCCACCGGCGGTGATGGCAGAGCGCGATGCAACCGAAGCAAAGCCCGTGATCTCATTGGCGGAATCGCCATGACGGTGGACGATGTGGGCGGCGGGAATACCAAGTCGATCGGCGACCACGCGCGGAAACACCGTGGCGTGACCCTGGCCGGTCGATTGCACATTGAGCGCGAGGATCAGGCCGTTGCCGCCCGGAAACCGCAGCGCGGCGCCTTCCAGCGGCGCGCCGCCGGAATGCTCCAGCACACAGGAGATGCCGAGACCACGCAGCTTGCCGCGCTTTAGCGAATCCCTGCGGCGCTTCTTGAAGCCGTCGATGTCGGCGAGCGCGAGCGCCTTGTCGACGATCACCGGGAACTCGCCGGAATCGTAGACCGTGCCGACAGCTGTCTTGTACGGGATCGCCTTGGTGGGGATCAGGTTGCGCCGGCGCAGCTTGATGCGGTCGATGCCGGTGATGCGCGCGGCCTCGTCGATGACGCGTTCAAGCACATAATTCGCCTCCGGCCGGCCGGCGCCGCGATAGGGCGAGGTCGGGGCGGTGTTGGTGAACAGGCATTTTACGCCAATGTCGATCGCACGGATGTCGTACATGCTGGGAAAGCAGCGGGCGAAGTTGAGCGTCTGGATATTGGCGCCAACCGCGCCGACATAGGCCCCGAGATTTGCAAAGTGGCGCACCCGTAAAGCGAGAAAACGCCCGTTGTCGTCGAGCGCCAGTTCCGCCTCGGTGATGGTGTCGCGTGCGTGCGCGTCGTTGAGAAAGGCTTCCGAACGGCTCGACATCCAATGAACCGGCCGCTCGGTCATTTTCGCGCCGACCAGCTGAGCGATATATTCGGGATAGGCGCCGGTTTTCATGCCGAACGCGCCGCCAACGTCCTCAGTGATGACCCGTAGTTTGTCCTTAGGGATGTTCATCACCGCAATGGCGTTATCGCGCATGGCGCCCGCGCTCTGCGAGCAGACGCGCAGGTGGTAGCCGTCATTGAGCGGGTCGTAGCTCGCGGTGGCGCCACGCGGCTCCAGGGTGGCATGGGTGATCCGCTGCTGGGTCATGGTGACGCGCGCAACATATTTCGCGGAGGCGATGATGCGCGCGACCGCGGCCGCATTGGCGTCGGGATCGGGATGGGTGCCCGGCCAGTCGATCGCCAGATTGCCCGGTGCTTCCGGCCACAATTGCGGCGCGCCGAGCGTCTGCGCAGCTGCGATGGTGACCACGGGGCTGAGTGGCTCATAGTCGACTTGGATCAGATCGGCGGCGTCCTGGGCGGCGAACGCAGTTTCGGCAATCACCATCGCGACGGTCTCGCCGACATACATCACCCGCTCGCGTGCCAGCGCGTGCCGATGCGGCATGATGAGCTTGCTGCCGCCGCGGCCAGGCAGCGGTGGGTGGCGCGTGACGCTGCCGACACCGGCGGCATCGACATCCGCGGCGGTGACGATGGCGATGACGCCGCGCAGCTTTTTCGCCTCATCCAGGTTGATGCCGCGGATGCGGGCATGGGCATGGGGCGAACGCACGAACGCCGCCGTCGCCTGGCGGGGCTCAGGGGCGTCGGCGACAAAGCGGCCATTGCCGCGCAGGAGGTCGTCATCCTCGACGCGCGGCGGATAGGCGTGGTGGTCGGCGGTTTTGGTGTCCATGCGGGGTCCGGGCAGTTGTGCGCCCGCGGTTATAGCGTAACCGGTGGCCCAGGGTAGGGCTTTCGCCGGAGCCCACAATTTGCAAAAACCGGTGCAACAACGAGGCGCGCCATGGATCAGGTCAATACATCGTCGCGGGTGCCGGCACAGACGGTTGTGGCGCTGATTGCGGATTCGCTAAGAGCGGTAGGCCTGCCGCCCGCCGACGCCGGCGAGGTCGCCACCCTGATGGTCGAGGCTGATCTTACCGGCGCCGACGCCCATGGCGTGTTCCGGCTGCTGCAATATGTGAAGCGGCTTCGCGCCGGTGGCGTCAATCCAAAGCCCAATATCCGGGTCGAGAAGACCGCGGCTGCAACTGCGATGGTCGAGGGCGACAACGGCATGGGCCATTTGGTGATGGCGCGAGCCGCCGAGACTGCGATCGAACTCGCGGCCGATGCCGGGCTCGGCTGGGTCGGCGCGCGCGGCTCAAACCACGCCGGCGCCGCCGGCGTCTACGCCGCGATGCCGCTGCCATACGGCATGGTCGGCATCTATGGCGTGGTCGCTAGCGCCAACCACATGCCGGTGTGGGGCGGGATCGAATCACTGCTTGGCACCAATCCGGTCGCGATTGCGATACCCGCCGGCGAGGAGGCGCCGATCGTGCTCGATATTGCGACCTCGGTGGTTTCCTATGGCACCATCAAGTCGCATCGTCTGCAAGGCAAGCCGCTGCCGGAAGGCTGGATGGTCAACACCAAGGACGGGTCGCCGTTGACCGATCCGGCGCGCAGCAACGAAGGCGTGTTGTTGCCGATCGGCGGCTACAAGGGGTCCGGTCTTGCCCTGGTTCTCGGCTTGCTGGCGGGTCCGCTTAACGGCGCGGCCTTTGGTCGCGACGTGTTCGACTTCAATTTCAACGACACAGATATCAGCAACACCGGCCACTTCATCATTGCGCTCGACGTTAAACGGTTCACCCCGCTTGAGGTTTTCAAGTCCGAGATGGATCGCCATTTGCGCGATCTGCGCAGGTCTAAGACGTTGCCGGGTTTCGACAGCGTGCGCCTGCCAGGCCAGGAGCGCCGCAGCCGCCGCGCCGACCGGATCGAAAACGGCATTCCGTTGCCGCGCGAACTTGTTGCGCAGCTTGAAACCTTCGCACGCGAACTCGGTATCAAGCCGCTGAGTGCGCGCTAACTCTTACCGCTGCGGATCGAGTGCTTTGCGGACCCGTTCGGCGATCGGTTCCGGCGTCCGCAAAACCCGTTCGATCACCGCCTGGACTTGTTCGCCAGTCAACGGATCGACCTCAAGATTCATTTTCGCCGAGTCGGCGATGAATTCTGGATCCTTCATGGTTGCGTCGAACGCGCGGCGCAGCGCTTGGACGCGATCATGGGGGACGCCGGGCGGCACAAAGAACGGCCGGCCGTATTCAAGCCGAGCGATGGCAAGTTCCAGCGCGGCGCGATCGGCGTCGGTCTTCGCGAGATCGAGTACCATCGGCACGTCAGGAAGGTCCGGATGCTTCTTCATCGCCCATTGCGCGATCACGTTGACTTTCTTTTCTTTGACCCAAGAGCCATTGAGCGACAGCAGCGTCGTCCAATTGGTCGCGCCGTTGCCATGGATCTCGCCGCGCTCCATCGCAAGATGAATGTCCTGCGAGCTCTTGTAGCCGGTGATGACCTTGAATTTGTAATTGAACACGGCATTGGCGAGCGTCGGATAGTCATATTGGGTGGTGCCAGGGGCCTGCGCTCCGGTTACGACTTCGGTCTTGGCAATGTCGGTGAACGCCTTCACCGGCGCGGTGTGCCACATATAGGTGACCTGGGTTTCCCGATTGGTGCTGCCGATCCAGCTCATCTTCACTGGGTCGAAGCGTACGCCTTGTGGTTGCAGCAGCGGCGTCGTCGGCAATCCGTTGAACGGTGCGCCAATCGCTGTGCCGTCGAACGGCCCGCCAGCGAACAGTTGGTTCACCATGGTCATGCTGCCGGCGCCCGGTTGATTTTGCACGATCACAGTGGGATTGCCGGGAATGTGCTTGCCAAGATGGCGTTGCAATGCCCGCGCGGTAACATCGTAGCCGGACCCGACCGCAATGCCGACCACGATACGCACGGTCTTACCCTTGTAGAAATCGGCAACGCTCTCCTGCGATAGCGCCGGTGTGACGCTTCCGGCAATGAAAGACAGAACCAGCACCGCTCGTTTCATTCTGACGTCTCCCTGGTAGCCGCGGTTGTTTGGTGACTGGGCGCTTGAGCCCGGGCGGTCTATTATCGATATAATAGCATGCCTGCCCACCGCGCACTGCCCGATGCGCCATTGCGACTTCCCGCCGCGCATCCCGCATAAAGGACAATAATGACCCGGCCCCGTACCATCGACATTCACACGCATATTCTGACCGAGGAGACGATCGGGCTTTTGGCCAGGGAGGCCCCCTGGATCTCTCCAAAGCTGACCCCGATCGATGCTGATTCCGCGGTACTGGACATCGCGGGCGTGCCTTACCGCCCATTTCCGCGCGGCGGCTGGGAATTAGAGCGGCGCTTCAAGGACATGGCGGCCGCCGCGGTCGATGTACATGTGCTGTCGGCCACGCCGCAAACTTATCTTTACGATCAGGATCCCGCGCTGGCCGCGGCCACCTCCACGCTCCAGAACGATCAGATCGCCAAACTGGTAAAGGCGCATCCGGATCGTTTTATGGGGATTGCGACATTGCCGATGCAGGCGCCCGCGCTGGCCGCCGACGAGCTCGCCCGCGCGGTCCGCAAACTCGGCATGCATGGGGCGATGATCGGCTCCAACATTGCCGGCAAGAATCTTGATGATCCCGCGCTGGAACCGGTGTGGGCGACAGCGGCAGAGCTGGGGGTCTTTATGATGATCCACCCGACCAATGTCGCCGGCGCCGATCGGTTGCGTTCGTACTATCTCAACAATCTGATCGGCAATCCGCTCGACACCACGATCGCCGCCGCGTGTCTGGTGTTCGGCGGGGTTCTGGAGCGGCATCCAAAGCTCAATGTCTGCCTGGTTCACGGCGGCGGCTTCGTGCCTTACCAGGCAGGGCGCTGGGCGCACGGCTGGCGGGTGCGGCCGGAGCCGAAAGTGAACCTCAAACGGTCGCCGGAACCCTGGATCGAGCGGTTTTATTACGACACCATCCTGCACGCCAAGCCGCAGCTCGAATTCCTGGTGGCGACCGCCGGCCCGGCGCGCGTGCTGATGGGCAGCGACTACCCCTATGACATGGGCACCGGCGAGTGCGTGCGCCAAGTCGAAGCGCTGTGGATCGACGATGCCGACAAGGCGGCGATCTTGAAGGACAATGCGGTTAAGCTCTTGAGCGCCTGATTATCGCGAATTGCGGCCTGCAAGCGCGTCCCAGATCGCAAGATGCGAGATCGGCAGTGCGTTGATCTCGACATTGCGCGGCGCCAGCGCATCGTTGATGGCATTAGCCACCGCGGCGGGCGCGCCAAGGTAACCGGCTTCGCCCGATCCTTTTTGACCGAAAGTCGTGAGCGGCGACGGCGTGCAATGATCGACGATCGTGATCGCGGGAATTTCGCGCGCGCTTGGGATCAGGTAGTCCATGAATGTGCCGCTGGTCAGTTGGCCATTGTCGTCATAAGTGAACTGTTCGTAGAGGGCCGCCCCGATGCCGTGGGCGATGCCGCCATAGGTCATCCCGTGGACGATGTCAGGATTGATCATCACGCCGCAGTCATGACCGCAAACATAGCGCTTGATTGTGGGCGTGGCGGTGTCGGAATCGATCTCGACATAAACGATGTGCGTCTCGAAAGCATAGCAGGGATAAATCTGAATACGGCCGTCAGGCGTCGGCAGGCCGCCGCCGGTCGGCACCTGCCAGGTGAATTTTTCTTGAAGGCCCGGCTCGACATCGGGCGGCATCGCGTGAAACTTGCGATGGGCGATCTCGACCAACTGGTCCCAGCTTAGAATTTTGCTTGGTACACCCTTCAGGTTGACATTGCCGTCGCGGTAGTCGAGGTCGTCCTTGGCACATTCGAAATTATGCGCTGCAATCGCCAGCAGCGTCTCTTTGATTTTGCGGGCGGCGCCGGCGGCGGCGCCGCCGAGCATGATCGCCATGCGGCTGCCGACCGGGCTGTTTGAGGGCAGGGCGGACAGCGAGTCCGCGTGGATCACCCGGATTTGCGCGGGATCGCGCTGCAGGATCTCGCCGACCACCGTTGAAACCAGCGTCTCATGACCTTGTCCTGAAGATGAGGTGCCCATGATGCCGGTGATCGCGCCAGAAAGGTCGATCCGCACCAGGCAAGAATCCATCCAGGTCGTGGTTTCGTTCTTTGGGTTGAGCAACGGCTCGAACGCGGAATTCCCACCGCTCGGTTCCAGACAGGTGGCAATGCCGATTCCGGCAAGCAAACCGGCGCGGCGGGCCTGGTCGCGCCGCTCTACCAGCGCGGGATAATCGATTGCGGCAAGCGCCTTATCGAGCACCGCATGGTAATCGCCGGAATCGTAGGTCGATCCGCTCGGGATGGTGTATGGAAATTGATCGTGCTGGATCAGGTTTTTTTGGCGCAGCGCAATCGGGTCCATTGTGAGGAAACCTGCGATCCGGTCGATGGTGCGCTCGATTGCGAAATTGGTCGGCGCCTGGCCGAAACCGCGCACGGCCTCCTGCGGGGTCTTGTTGGTGAGGACGGAGATCGGCTCGTAAGCGATCGCTGGAATCTTATAGGGGCCACAGATCGCACTGACCGGCTTGCCGAGTTGGAACGGCGCGCGGCCGGCATAGGCTCCGACATTGTCGATTGCGCGGATTCGGAGCGCGCGGATTGTGCCGTCGCCGTCAAATGCGGCGTCAATGTCAAATGACCGATCGGGGCCGTGCATGTCGCCGCCGCGCATATTCTCAAGCCGGTCTTCGACCAGACGGACCGGCATGCCCAGCCGCTTCGCCAGGAATCCGACCAGCACGGTGTGCTTGATCCCGCGCTTGACGCCGTAGCTGCCGCCGACGTCGACGTCGTAATGGACGCGCACGGCATTGCCGGGGAGCCGCAGCGCCTTGGCGGTCTGGTCGGGATATTTCGGCATCTGGATCGACGCCCAGATATCGAGGATTTCCGTGCCAGGCTGCCACTGGGCCATTACCGCAAAAGTTTCGATTGGAACTGTTGCGTTGCGATTCCAGATCGCGCGAAACCTCATGTGGTGCTCGGCCTTGGCGAATTGGTCTTCGACCGGGCCCCAGATGAAGTCGCGGTGCAGAACGACATTCGAGCCATGCGCCGGATGAACGAGCGCGCTGCCGGGCGCCATTGCTTGTTCGGCGTCCGTCACATGCGGCAGCGCTTCGTATTCGACTTCAACCAGTTCTGCCGCGTCCTCGGCCAGCGCGCGGCTGTCCGCGACGACGGCAGCGACCCATTCGCCGGCATAACGAACCCGGTCACGCGCCAGCGCCCAGCGCGTCACCTTCGGGGCGTCGACCCCGATTGGCAGCGAATCGGTGGCTGAGCAGAATTCTTCACCGGTCAGAACATAGTGGACGCCCGGCATTGCACGGGCCACGTCGGTGCGGATTGCAAGAATCTTCGCGCTGGCGTGGGGCGATGCGGCCAGTGCAACATGTTTGAGGCCGGGCAAGGTGACATCGGCCGCATAGTTGCCGTGGCCGGTAACGAAGCGGGCATGCTCCTTGGCCCGGCGCTTGGTGCCGATATAGCGGAACCCATAGGGGCTGGCGGCGGCGGTCTTTGTCATGCCGGTTCCCCAGATATCCGCTTCGCGGCGAGCGCGATGGCCTCGACGATTTGCTGATAGCCGGTGCAGCGGCAGAGATTGCCGCTGATCGCTTCGCGAATGTCGTCCTCGCTTGGACGCGGATTGGCATCGAGCAGCGCCTGGGCTGCAATCAGCATCCCCGGCGTGCAATAACCGCATTGCAGTCCGTGGGTCTCGCAAAAACTGTCTTGCAGGATGCTGAGCCGCCCATCCGGATGGGTCAGGCCTTCGACCGTGGTGACGCGATGGCCGTCCGTTTGCACCGCATAGATCAGGCAGGAACGCACGGGCGCGCCGTCGAGCATGATCGAGCAAGCGCCACAGATGCCATGTTCGCAACCAATATGCGTGCCGGTGAGATGCAAATGTTCGCGCAGCCAGTCGACCAGCGACGTTCGCGCCGTGACTTGACCGGTGCGCTCGACGCCGTTCACGGTGACGGCGATGCGGTAGAGCGTTTCGCTCATCGGGCGGCCCTCGCGGTATCGTAGGCGGATTGCAGCACCCGCGTCGCGAGGACTGCGGCAAGGTGGCGTCGATAGGCGGCGCTGGCATGGGTGTCAGCGCCAGGCTCAAGCGCGGCCGCAGCCTGCTGCGCGACATCGCGCAGCAGGGCTTGATTGAATGAGGTGCCGACCAAGCGCTGCGCAAGATCGGGAAACGCAACCGGCGTCGGCGCGGCGCCACCGACCCCAAACGCGGCACGAATGCATTGCCCCGCCGCATCCACCGCGACCTGAGCGCCGGCGGCTACCATGGCAAAGTCGCCATGGCGCCGGCTTACCTCGGTGAAGGCCGAGCCGGTGCTGCGGTCAGGCCAGACCGGCCACTGGATCTCGGTAAGACATTCGTCGGGTGCAAGCGCGGTGGTCATCGGGCCGGTAAAGAAATCCTCAGCCGTTAATGTCCGTGGGCCGGATTTGGCGCGAACCACCAGGCGCGCTTGCAGAATTTGCGCGACCAGAGGCAGTTCGGCCGAAGGATCGGCTTGCACCAGACTGCCGCCGATGGTGCCACGGTTGCGGATCTGCGCGTGGCCGACAAAGGCCAGGGCTTGGCGCAGCAGCGGCACTTGGGCCGCAAGGGTAGCGTCGCACTGAACGGTGCATTGCCGCGTGCAGGCCCCCGTGCGCGCGACATCGGTTTCCAGCGCAATGTATTGCAACGGTGCAATCTCGCTGATGTCGATCAGCCAATGGGGGCGTAGCAACCGGAATGCCATCATCGGCACAAGGCTTTGCCCCCCGGCAAGGACCTTCGCGCTGTCGCCATGCTGTGACAACAGTTCACAGGCCTCGTCGATCGAAGCGGCGCGGGCATACTCAAACGCGGGCGATTTCAACGTTCGGCCTCAATGCACGGCCCCTCGGGGGGCATGATCCAACAAGCTGAAAATCACACGTCGCCCTTGTCGGCGCAACGTGGGGCGGTCACTATCGTCGCCAATGTGAGGCAACGCTTGATGGAGGGGTTATGAAACGGTCGTGGATTTGGAGTGCGGCTTTGGCCATGTGCTTCGTGCAAGGTGAGGCATTGGCGCAGGCGTGGCCCAGCAAGCGGGTGCAGGTGATTGTGCCATTCACCGCCGGCAGCGCCACCGACATCATGGCGCGGACGGTGGCGCAGCGCTTGTCGGAGCAACTCGGGCAACCGTTCGTGGTCGAGAATCGGCCGGGAGCGGGCGGAACTATTGGGGTTGGGGCGGTCGCCCGGGCCGATGCCGATGGCCACACCATCCTGGTTCATTCGTCGTCCTACACCATCACGCCGACCACTTATCCCAACACGCCTTACGACACGGTTCGCGATCTCGTCGGCATCACGCCGCTGGCGCTGCTCCCGCAGGTGTTGGTGATCTCGCCGGATAAGGGCATCAAGACCGTTTCGAACCTGGTGCAGGCCGCGAAAGCCAAGCCGGGCGCGCTGAATTATGCGTCGGCTGGGGTTGGCACCGCGACCCAATTGAACGCCGAACGGTTTCGCCTGGGGGCCGGCATCGAGGTCGTCCATGTGCCGTTCAAAGGCACGCCAGAGGCGCTGACCGAAATCATCGCCGGCCGCGTCGATTATTATTTCTGCCCGGTCAATGCCGTGTTGCAGTTGATCGCGGAGAAAAAGCTCGTGGCGCTGGCCATGGGCAGCTCCAAGCGCTCGGCGGCGCTACCGGACCTGCCAACGACGCTCGAGTCCGGTGTCCCCAATTCGGATTACAATTTTTGGGTCGGGATGTTCCTGCCGTCGAAGACGCCGCGCGATATTGTAACGCGGCTACATCAAGAGACCGCGAAGGCGCTCGACAACAAGGAGGTGCGCGCCAGCATGGCCAAGCTCGGTGCGGAGTCGATGTTGCTGGGTCTTGATGAATTTGACAGCTACATTCGCAATGAGATCAAGGTCAATGCTGCGCTGGTGAAGGCGGCGGGGATCGGCCCCTGACCTGACCGTTCGCCCGGGACTATTTTGTTTCCAGCGCCTTGCGCACGCGGGCCACGGTGTCGGCGGGCGTTTTGGCAATCTGCGCAACGAACGTCGTCAAGTCGGCACCATTCATGGGATCGACGTCGATTTTGAGTTTGGTCGCTTCGGCGAGGTAGGCCGGATCCTTCATGGTGGCATCGAATGCCGCGCGCAACGCAGTGACGCGGTCGGCGGGAACATTGGGCGGTAGGAAGAAGGGCCGCCCAATGTCGAGCCGCGCCATCACCAGATTGAGCGCGGCACGCTCGGCATCGGTTTTGGCGAGATCGAGCGCATTGGGAACCCCGGGTAGATCGGGATTTGGCCGCAGCGCCCACTGCGTGATGATCTTGATCTTTTTCTCTGCAAGCCACTGGGAACTGAGCGTGCGCACGCTGGTAAGGGCGGCGATCGCGCCATGGACTTCGCCGCTCTCCATTGCGAGGTTGATCTTGGCGGTTGATCCGTAGCCGGTAATGACTTTGTGCTTCAGGCTGAACAGTGCGTTTGCGACCAGGGGAAAATCGACCTGCGAGGAGCCGGGCGCCTGCGCGCCCATGATCAACTCCTTGCTTAGCAGCTCGTCGAAATTCTGTACCGGCGCGGTGTGCCACACATATGTGACATGGGTTTCGCGGTTGGTATTGCCGAGCCAGATAAGTTCGGTCGGATCGAATCGGACTTTGCCTGGGGACAGCAAGGGCAGGGTCGGCATGCCGGCAAATGCCGCGCCGATGACCGTACCGTCAAACGGACCTGCGGAATAAAGCTGCGCTGTCATGATCGCACTGCCGGCGCCGGGCTGGTTCTGGACCACAATCGCCGGATTGCCCGGGATATGATTGACCAGGTGGCGGGCAAGCAGGCGCGCATTCACATCATAGCCGGAGCCGACATCGATGCCGACCACCATGCGAATGGTCTTGCCCTTGTAGAAATCGGCGACGCCTTGCGCGGGCGCCGATGAAGCGAGTGCGGTAAGAACGCTGGTCGCTAGCAACAGGTATCGCATGAACCGGCCTCCGAGAAGTCAGGCTGCGCTGAAATCCGCGCAGTCTGTTCGGCACCCCCTATTTTCGCTTGGGTGCGAATGATTGATTGGGGAACGGCGATGTCGCCGGCCGTTGCACAACGATGAAGCCGCGCTTGGCTGCTTCATGGCAGGAGTTGCAGCCTGCGGTGAGCTTGTCGAAAGCGGATGCAAACGCCTTGCTGTTGCGGCTTTTGATCGCGGCCTCGACGCCTTCCATTGGGGGCATGACAGTTGCCTCGATCATCTTGCCAATCGGCATGTCCTTGTAGACGGGGATGCGCTTGGCGATGTCCTCAAGCAATTCCTTCAATTCATCGGCTTGATAGTCGGCGAGGTCCCAGTTGCGAGCGTTGCCGGCAAGCCAAAGCTTATTGTGATGGCTTTGGAGCTGAAGCATGTACTCGACCGGCCCGGGCGCGTAGGGCTGCGCCGGTTCGCCGGTCGCGCGGCTGGTCGCGCCAATCATGGCAAGGCCAATCAACAAGGCAATTGCGCTCTGTCTCATGAATTCTTCCCCGTGGTTGCGTTAGTGACCTTCGAAACCGTCGCTCAAGTTATTTTGATAAGGATACAACGCTGTTGTCCAGTGGTCGTCTAGTTGCGGCTGCGTTGCAGCTCTCCAGCATTCATGCCTCAGGCGGGTTCAAGCGGAAGTGTCACCGGCTGTTTGGTCTTGGCGGAAAGATCGAGCGCCTTGGTCAGCATCAGATTGCGATGCGCCTCCGCTGCCGTCGCCGCTTGGGTCGGCAGTCCGAGCGCGATGCGGTTAAGCCAGGATACGGTTTCGTCCGCCATTGGGCCGCGCAATTCGCCGAGCGCCATGTCGCCCGGTGGGTAGCTGCCCAGGAAATCGACCAGCCGGCGCCGGTCGGGCGCGTAGCCTTCCTCCTGCGGCTTTGAGACCGCGAGCACCATGTCGCGGTGGGTGTCGTCGATGGTGAGTACGCCGTCGGTGCCGTTGATGCCGACTTCGAGCGAATAGACCGCGCCGGGCCAAGTCACCGGCAGCGCCCAGGAAATATTGAGGTGATAGACGCTGCCGTCGGAGAACATGATCATACCGGCGGTGGCGTCAATGCCGCCATAGGTCGGGCCCAGCACTTTGTCGATCGAGCGCGCGTAACACTCGACCGGCGTTTTTGCCTCCATGTACCACATGACGATATCGAGTGCGTGGGTGCCTGAGATCACCATGGGCGAAATTGTCGACGGATCGTCTGTGCGTTTGTAGTTGTCGATCGCGACCAGGCGGTTCATGAACGCGCGCGAAGTCACCAACGTAACATCGCCAAGTGCGCCGGTGCGGACCTTTTCCTTGGCGGAAAGCCATTTGCGGCGGAAGCGCTGGGTATAACCGACGACCGCATCGAGCTTGGCGTCGGTGATTGCCTTGAGTACGCGCGCCGATTGCGCAAGATCGGTCGCCAGCGGCTTTTCGATGAGCATCGGAATCCCGCGCTCGACCGCCGCCAGAATTGGCTCGACATGCAGGTGCTCGTCGGTGGCAATGATCGCGCAGGTCACCTCAGGGCGCTTGAGCAGTTCGACATGGCTCTGTGTGACAAAGTCGGCGCCGATCTTGGGCGCGACCTCGCCGGCACGGTTCGGGTTTTTCTCCGCCAGCCCGATCCACTTCACGGCCGGGTGGCGGTTGGCGACTTCGCCCCGGAACAGCCCGACGCGGCCGCCGCCGATAATGGCAAGGCCGATGTCCTGAGCCGGCGTTCTCATGTGTTGTCGCCCTTGCGGAACTTTGCCTTGAAGTCGGCCACCGCCGCGATCGTTTCATTGGTCAATGGCAGATCGACCGGCTCGTTGCGGTCGGCGGACAGATCGGCGGCGGTGTAGGTTTCCATTACCGCGCGCGCACTTTCCGGCGTGACCATCACCGGGCCATTGCGGATACAAGCTTCGACAAAATGGATGGTCTCCGGTCCCATGCCTCCGGCAAACACATGGTCCACCATCTCGCCCGGCATGGTCGACATCGGAAACCATTGGCCGTTGGCTGCCGTGTTTAGCCAATTGTCGCGCTGGGTATCGTCAAGCACCAGCGCGCCTTCGGTGCCGGTGATCTCGATCCAGGTCGCGCAGTAGTTGGGGAAGCTTGGCGGGAAGTTCCAGCCGCCGCCGATCATCACCACGACGCCATTGTCCATGGTGACGGTCGTGAACATCACGTCGTGCGAGCCGTTGATCGGCTCCATATAGCCATAGGCGCCTTGCGAATAGACCCGCACCGGCTTGGCCGGCTCAAGCAGCCAGAACACAAAGTCGAGATCGTGGGTGGATTCCATCACCACCGGCGAAAGCCGCACCCGGCTTGCAATCTTCTTGCCAAGGCTGCGCGACAGATGGCGGCTGACCAGCACCGACACGACCTTGCCGAGGGTGCCATCGACGATTTTCTTTTTGGCGTAGGCGATTTTGGTGTTGAAGCGCTGCGAATAGCCGATGGTGAATTTTAGATTGTTGCGCTTGGCGAGCATGATCAGCTCGTCGGCCTCCCACAATTCGAGCGCGATCGGCTTCTCCAGCATGACGTTCTTGCCGGCGCGCAGGCAATCGCGCGCAATCGGATAATGGTTGGACTCCGGCGTGGTCGAGACGAACACCACCGAGATATTGTCGTTGTTGATGATGTCCTGGTAGTCGAGCGTGGCGGTCGCCGGCCGATAGAGCGCCTTCACCTCGGCCAGGCGATCGGGGCGGATGTCGCACAGATGCAGCTTGTCGACCAGCGCGGTGCGCGCCAGCGTTTCCGCGCGCGTCCCGCCAACCCATCCGACGCCGATGACGGCAGCTTCGATCTGCTTCACGGTTGTTCCTCTTCTTCGGGATGTTGCAGTTGGGCGATAGGAACCATGAAGACCGGCGAGGCGCAAACGGGAAATCTGGCCAATGGCCGACAAAAAAGGCCGGCCCAGTGCAGGGCCGGCCTTTGGTCGTCGGTGTAGGGCGCGTTACGACATCGATGCCCGGATCCGGTCCGGGGTGAAGGGCATCTGGCGGATCCGCACCCCGGTAGCGTCGAATACCGCGTTGGCGACGGCGGCTGCGACCGGCCGCATCGCGCCCTCGCCGGCGCCAGTCGGCGGCCGATCCGGATAGTCGAGCAGCACGCAATCGATGGTTTCCGGAATCTCCGTCATGTCCAGGATCGGGTAAGTCTGCCAGTCGACACTGGTCACGCTCTTGGGATCGAATTTCACCTCTTCCCAGAGCGTACGGCTCAGCGCCTGGATTATGTTGCCTTCGATCGTATGCACCAGACCGTCGGGATTGATGATCTGGCCGCAATCATGCGCAACCGTAAATTTGCGCGCCCAGATCTTCCCGGTCGACCGGTCGACGTCGACCTCGGCGACAATCGCCACCCGGGTCCCGTTGCGCGTCGCATAAGCGACGCCGCGTCCGCTGACGGTACTGCCGGTCTGGTCCTTGCGCGGCGACGGCCGCGATTGCCAGCCGGATTTCTGCGCGGCAGCCTTGAGCAGTGCGATGTCGCGCGGATCCTTGACGTGCCGCAGGCGCAACTCGATCGGGTCGATCGCAAGCGCCGCTGCCACTTCGTCCATGAAGGACTCGCTGGCAAAGTGAATCTGCGGCCCAACCGGATCGCGCAGGTGCGCGCTGCGCAGCGGCGAGGCCCGTTCGAGGAACGGCGGGATCGTTTCCCATGCCATGCGCTTGTTGGCGAAGGCATAGGATTCCGATGGCAGGCCGAAATTGTTCCCGGATCGAAGCTCGACGCCACGGAAGTGACCGGCCAGCGTATCGCGCGGCTGGCTGCCGTTGGTGTTGACGTCGATCCGCGAGAAGCCCTTGCTCAGGAAATCATAGGCGATGACCTGGCCATTGGCATCGATCGCCGCGCGGGCGCGATGAATCGATGCGGGGCCCTTGGGATCCCAGCCGGTACCTTCGTCACGCATATATTGCAGGCGCACCGGTCGGCCGACCGCCTTGGCGATTACAGCACAATCATTGCCGCAGTCGTCGGCATCGTTGCGGCCGTAGGAGCCCGGCCCGACCACCCAGATGCAATCGACGGTCTCGGCCTTGACGCCAAGCGTACGGGCGATGCCGTCACGCAGGAAGTGCGGCTTCTGGCTTCCGCTCCAGCAGGTGACGTGTCCGTTGCTCGCGATTTCGACCACGGCGCAGGCCGGTCCCATGCAGGCATGAGACTGGAACGGCCATTCATAGTCGGCCTCGATCACGCGCGCGGCCGACTTGAAGGCCTCGTCGACATTGCCGACCGGCTTCATCTCTTCGCGGTGCCGCACCGGCGCTTTACGGATATGGCCATAGAGCGTCGCCTGGTCGATGAATGGCGGTTGGCTGTTTGACCACTGCACCTTGAGCTGCCGCAGGGCCTTGACGGCATCCCACTCATTGTCGGCGACCACTGCGAGGAAGTTGTTGTCGCGGACCACGCGGCCGCCGGGAATGTTTTTGATAGAGGATTCATCGACGCTGACAATCGTGGCGCCGGCGACTGGCGGACGGACCATCCTGGCATGCACCATGCCGGGCAGCTTGATATCGGTGACGAACGGCTCGGTGCAGAATGCCTTCGGCGCAACATCGACCCGCTTGATCGGCTTGCCGACGATCTTGTAGTCCTTGTAATTCTTCGGCTGCGCCTTGCCCGGGGCATAAAGCGCATTGCCCATCTGCTTATTCCATTCAAGCTCGACGTTGAAGTGGCGGCCGCCAATCAGTTCGGCGTAGCTCGCGCGTTTTGAGGCATCGGCTTTGGCGTGAACGACGCCGTCGGTGACGGTGAGTTGTTCGGCGGGAAGATTGAGTTTCTGCGCCGCCATCTCTATCAAGACGCGCCGGGCTTCGGCCGAGGCCGCGCGCATTTGCCGGCCGCCCATTTGGAGGCCGGTCGAGCCCGATGCGCCGCCCTGATTCACGCTGGTGCGGGTATCGGCCATGAAGACCGTCACTTTTTCGAACGCGACGTCGAGTTCTTCGGCCACCATCTGTCCGATCGAGACATAGAGGCCTTGGCCCATGTCCATCTTGCCAAAGAACGCCGAGACAGTGCCATCGGCATTGACGGCGACGTAGGAGGACAACTGGTTCGGCACCAGCGGTGGACGGGTCGCGGTGGCTTGCGCGAACGCCGTGTTGATCGAGAGCAGCGTCTCGGCGCCGATCGGCATCCCAATCGACACGACAAAGGCGCCACCAGCCTTAAGCAACGAGCGGCGCGAAAAATTGGCGGGCTTTTCCATTTTGGTCATGATCGTCTCCCTCAGCCCATCATCGTCGCGGCACGCTTGACCGCGCGCAGGATGTTTACGTGGGTTCCGCAGCGGCATTTGATGCCCTGCAGGGCCTGCTTGATCTGCGCATCGGAGGGTTTCTTATTGTCGCGCAGGAACGCGGCCGCGGTCATGATCCAGCCGCTGATGCAGTAGCCGCATTGGGTGACCTGTTCCTCGACATAGGCGGTCTGCAGCGGGTGCGGCTTCTCGGGCGTGCCGAGCCCGGACAGCGTCACCACCTTGCTGTCGCCGACCGCCGACACCGGCGTGACGCAGGAGCGGATCGGCTGGCCGTTGAGATGCACGGTGCAGGCGCCGCACTGTGCCAGCCCACAGCCGAATTGCGGATTGTTCAGTCCGACATCGTTCTTGAGCGCATAGAGCAGCGGCATGTCGGGATCGACGTCGATCGCATGCGGCTTGCCATTCACGTCGAGGGTAAATTTGGCCATGGGTGCGTGTCTCCCTGGGTGGTTTCTGAAAAAGGGGGTGGACGATGGGCCTCCGCCATCGGCCACGGGTCACGGCATCGGCCGTGATTGGGATTGTTCTTGGGCAAGGGTAGTCCAAGGCGGTGCGGTTGGAAACACCCCCACGGCGTCATTTGCGCGTGGCGTCTGCCGGGCTGAGGGCATGTACTGCCACGAGCAGCGCGCGCACCTTGGCTTCCGGAATATTCCGCGTGATGAAGACCACCCGGCTCTTGCGGTCGCCATCCGGCCATGCGGCAAGCTCGATTGGCGGATGAGCAAGGTGCTGCACGAACTGCACCAGCACCGGCCCGCGGCAGCCTCTAACGTCAAGGAAGCCTTTGACCCGCAGAAGGTCGCCGCCGCGCAGCGCAACCAGAGTCTCCATTGTGCGCGCGAAGGCAGTCCAGTCCACCGGATTTTCCTCGTTCACCACGAAGCTTGCGATACCGTCCGAATGTTCCGCTTCGGCGACAAAGCCGGATCGTTCGCCGGAGCCGATGCCCTCGATCAGGCAGCGGGGGTCGATCCGGCCATCGGTCGCCACGGCGATCTCGGCATGGGTATTGAGCTCGCGCAGCCGCGTCCGTAGCGCCTCGGCCGCTTCCAGTGGCGCAAGGTCGGTCTTCGACAAAATCAGGCGATCGGCGAGGATCACCTGTTTGCGCGACTCCGACGACCAACCCATGGTGTCGAGGCCGGTTGCGGTATCGACCACGGTCGCGACCACCTCGACAAAGAACTCACCACCCAGCGCCCGGTCGGTCGCGAAGGTCTGCAGGATCGGCGCGGGGTCGGCGAGGCCCGAGGTCTCGATCACAATCCGCACGAACGGCGGGACATCGCCGCGTTCGCGATCGATCACGAGCTTGCGCAGCGCATTTTGCAGGTCGGTGCGGGTGACGCAGCAGACGCAGCCGTTGCCGAGCAGGGTGGTCTGGTCGTTGGAACTACGGAGCAGCGCGTCGTCGATGCCGACCGCGCCATATTCGTTGACGATGACGGCGGTGCCGCGGCCTTCCGGCGTGGTCAGGAAGTGCCGCAGGAGGGTGGTTTTGCCCGCGCCGAGGAAGCCGGTGAGCACTGTCACGGGAATGCGTCCGCCGCGCGCGTGTTTCACCCGCCGTCCGAACGGGCCGGCTTCGCGGGATGGAAAGAGGTCGAGTCCCGTCAGAAATCCATCTCCAGGATGTAAAGCCCGCCGGAGAAGCGATCGACCGTGTAGACGATCTCTCGTTCGTCGACGAACACGTCATTGAGTTGGATCGACGCGTATTTCGACAGTGCCGGACCGGGCGGAACGAAAGTCGCGACTTCCTTAGGCTGGTAGGCATTGGAAATGTCGTAGGCGCGCAGTCCGCCGTTGAAGAACGTGCCGAGCACGATCTGGTCGGATTGCCAAGAGGTCGGGCGCGGGGTGTTCTCGTGGATGTTGTGCGCGCCGAAGCGGCCGCCGCGAGTCTTGTAGTCCTCCGGGTTTGGCATCGGGCAGGTCGAGATCGGAACCAGATTGGTTTCGTCGCGGGCATCGAGAATCCAGATCAGCTTCGGCCAATCGGCGGCGTCGTCGGAGGTCGACTCGTCGGTCATCACCACCAAGCCGCGATCGAACAGCGGCACGATGGTATGGGTAAATCCGGTGTAGGGCGGCGAGTTGTCGAACCGGGAGATTGGTTTTGGTTTCGACTTGTCGGAGATGTCCATGATGAACATGCCGGCGTCCAGATAAGCGAGATACATCCGGTCGGGGCGCTGCGGATAGACATTGGTGTTGTGGGCGCGGTTGCCCTTGTCCAGCGCAGGCTTCTGGTGGCGTGCCGGCGGCGGCTCATTGTCGCCCTTGCGCGTGCCTGGCAACCACCAGCGGCCCACCTCGGTCGGCTTGGACGGATTGCGCACGTCAAAGCAGCGATAGATCTGGTCGTCGAGCGGATGGTTGGGCTCGAAGTCGGCGGCGCCGGCTGCCATATGCACGTATTCGCCGTCGGCGAACCAGAGCTGGTGCACGCCGCGCGAGAATGGCCCTGAGCAATCGACAAAAGCGATCGACTTTGGCTTCTCCGGGGTCGAAATATCGAACAGCTCAAAGCCAGCCGGCTTTTGCCCGACCTTCTGGCACTGATAGGCCACCGCCATCATCTGATCGGTGATTTCCAGCGAGTTGGAGCGCATATAGCCCTGCGGCAGTTCGGTCTGGCAGACCACCTTGGGCTTGCGTGGGTCGGAGACGTCAACCGCGGTGAAATTCTTCGGCGCGCTTTCGTGCGCAAGCCAGATGATCCGTCGCCCGTCGGGCGCAATCTGGACCGACATGCCTTCGCCCATGCCGCCGAAGCCGTCGAGCGTGTGCTGGGCGATCAGCTTGAAATTCCAGGTAACGGGGTCGTAGGCGCTTCCTTGTAGCGGACTTGCGGACATTGACGACTTCCTCCGGTTGGGCGGGCAGGATGTAGCGCGTTTCGCCCGGGCATGAAAAGGCCGGTGCAAGCGCACCGGCTGTGATCGCGATGCGAGCCTCGTGGTGGGTGATAGCCTAACTGCTGGCCTTGGCCCAGAACTCCGGCCGCAGTGCCTTCTTCCAGTCCGGCATGGCGTTGATCTTCTTCTCCCGCAGCAGGACTTCGGCCTCGTTCTGGAGGTAGCCGTGAAGCTCTGCCGGGAAGCCCGGACTGACCTCGACACGCGCCAGCGCCTGCGCAAAGGCCTTGCGGTCCATCTTGTAGCCCTTGTCGGTGAAGAAGCCGTGGATCACATTCGTGACCTTTTCCGAATTGCTCTTGAAATCAGCCGCGACGTCACGCCAAGCCTGAAGATAGGCGACGACGGTCGCCGGGTGCTTGTCGACGAATTCGGGCGTTGCTGCCATCAGCACCGGCATCCGATCGAAGCCCGAGAAATCCAGGATCGAAACCCCGATCCCATCGGCAACCGCAATCGCGTTATAGGGCTCGACATTGACCATGGCATCGATGGTTCTGGCCACCATGGCGGCGACCATGTCGTTGACGTTCATCCGGATTTCTTGAAAGTCGGCCTTGCGCAGCCCGAATTTCGGTCCGATCGTGTCGACGAACACATTGGCAATCGATGAACCGACCTGATTGGCGATCTTCTTGCCTTTCAGTCCTTCGATCGAGGTGATGTTAAGGTCCTTGCGGGTGACGACCTGCGCGGTCTTGCCGACATATTCGATCAGCGCGATGGCGACTAGGCCGCCGCGGTCATGACCGATCAGGAACGACTGGCCGGCATAGGTGCCGAGATCGACCTGACGACCGACCATCTGTTGCATGGTGAGGTTGCCGGAGGGCACGGCGAATTCCTGGAATTTGAGACCGCGCCGTTCAAGCGCGCCCGATTTCATCAGGTAATAGGTCGGCATCCCCCAGATGTTGGTCTGATAGCCCTGGCGGATCATCGCCATTTGAGCCGACCCGGGCTGCGCGCCAAGGCCGAGCACCAGAGCGCTTGCGCCGGTGGCGGCGAGATACTGCCGGCGCGTCAATGCGGGCTTGATGGTCATTGTCGTTCCTCCTGTGAACGGGTTACGTCAATCCTGCTGCATTCCGAATTCCACAATGGTCGATGCGACCTCGTCGCGGGTTTGGATGATGATCTGTCCGAGCTCCTTGGGCGTTGATGCGGTGGCAATCGAGCCAGATTTCTCGATCATCGCACGGTATTCCGCAGATTCGACGATGGTAACCAGCCGACGGTGCAGCTCATCGAGGATGGCTTGCGGCGTTCCGGCGCGGGCGCATATGCCAAGCCAGCCGAAACGCACGAACGGCACATTACTTTCGGTGAGTGTTGGAATGTCCTTGGCGCTGTCGAGGCGCGCGGGGCTCGAAATCGCCAGTACCTTGAGCTGCTTGTCATTGTGCAACGGCAAAACCGACAAGGTCGGCGACAGATAGATGTGCACGCGCCCGGCGATCAGATCAGGCATGATCTGCGGACCGGTACGGAACGGGATACGGGTCATCGAAATGCCGGCGAGTCGCTCAAGCTGGCGCATGAGAATTTCCTGCGCCGAAGCGGCGCCGATTGTCGCGTAGCTGAGCTTGTCGGGATTGGCCTTGGCATAGGCGATGAACGATCGCATGTCGTTTGCGGGGACCTCATTGGTCATGGCGATGCCGTAGTAATATTTGGAGATCAGCGAGATCGGCGCGAGATCGTCGAGTTTGAACTGCGGATTGCGGTAGACGGCGGTGTTGATCGACTCAAAATGTGTACACAGCAGCAGCGTGTGGCCGTCCGCCGGCTGCGCGATCACATCCCGGGTGGCGAGCATGCCGGCGGCGCCCGGCTTGTTCTCCACGATGACGCGGTGGCCGAGCTGGGCGCCGAGCCTGTCAGCGACGAAGCGTGCCGGTATGTCGGTTGGTCCACCGGCGCCAAAGCCGACGATCAGCCGCACCGGCCGCGTGGCATAGCTCTGGGCATCGGCCGCGGTTACGGCGATGAGCGCCGCAGCGGTGACGCCAAGCCTCAGCAGAGTGGAGCGGACCATTCGCATCAAAAAATTTCCTATCATTGACAGTACGCGATCGGACTTTACGCGGTGGGCGCGTTCTGTCCGAGATGGCGCAGCAGCAGCTTTTGGTAATCTAGGAATTCAACGCTCAGCGGGTTGCGCGGCCGCGCGAGCGAGACGGCGACTTCGGTCTTTACCGTGCCGGGATGCGGGCTCATGACGATCACGCGATCCGCGAGATAGACGGCCTCGGCGACGTTGTGGGTCACGTAGATCACCGTCTTCCGGGTTTCCCGCCACACATCAGCGAGTAACTGCTGCATTGCGTCGCGGGTGAGTGCATCGAGCGCCGCAAACGGCTCGTCCATCAGCAGCACAGCCGGATTGTAGGCCAATGCGCGAGCGATGGCGACCCGCTGCTGCATCCCGCCGGAAAGGTGATGCGGGTAGGAATGGGCGAATTTCTCCAGCTTCACGAGCTGGAGCTGACGCATGGCGATCGCGTCGCGCTCGACTTTTGGGATGCCTTTCATTTCCAGGCCGAATGCGACATTGCCCAGCGCCGTCCGCCACGGAAACAATTGCGCAAAATCCTGGAACACCACCCCGCGGTCGGTGCCATGGCTGGTGATCGGCTTGCCGTCGATGCGGATTTCACCGGCGGTGGGGGTCAGAAAGCCGGCAATGATGTTGAGCAGCGTCGTCTTGCCGCAGCCGGATGGGCCGACCAGACAAAGGAATTGCGATTGCTCCATCTCGAAGCTCGCGCGTTCGACCCCCGCCACCTTGCCGGTAGGTGTATCGTAGGTGAGCGACACGTCGCGGACTTCGATATGGGGCATGTGCCGTCCGTCGGGTTAAATGGCTGCCGATCGCGGGTGTGACGACGGCGCGAGCGCCTGCGCCAGAATATCGAGCGCGGGCGCTGAGCCGTCGAGCGTGCGGTAGGTGCGGCGTTTGATTTTCCAGCCCTCCGATGTCCGCAGCAGTTCCCAGCGGTTGGCACCGACACGGTGAACGCGATAACCTCGAGAAGTGCCATGCGCTGGAACCTCGACTTCATCGGCGCTGGGATGCGGAGCAAGGATTTGTAGATAGGAGGTGGCGACCGCGCGGTCGCCATCAATCGTCACATGCGGCAGGCCGGCGAAATGCGCGAGCCCGGCCTTGATCGCGTCCTGATGCGCCGGCCGTTGCGACATTTCGGAGATCGCTCGGTTGCCGGTCGCAGTCTTGGCGCCGCCGAGGTCGAGCACCGCATCGTCGGTGAAGATCGATTGGATATGGGACTGCGCGGCGGTGTCGGCGCTGGGCGGGTGACTGGCGATCAGATTGTAGATTTCGAGGTGATCCTCGATGGTGCGGATGCGATCCTCGATGGTGCTCGCCGCGTCGGTTCGCATGCTTTCTCTCCCCGGCAAATTTGCGGAGCGTTGGCGGCTCCGATTTGCCATGGATGCTGCCATGGCGCTCCGGTTGCGCCAAGCTCCGATCTAGCGCTGTGACCGCCGAAGGCGGCGCCAGCGTCGGTCGGCGAGGATCGCTTGTGCGGCATTATGACCGGGCGCACCGGTAACGCCGCCGCCGGGATGTGCGCCGGCGCCGCAATGGTAGAGGCCAGGCAGCGGACCGCGATAATTCGCATAGCCCAGCATTGGCCGGGCCCAGAACAGTTGGTCGAGTGACATCGCGCCATGCGAGATGTCGCCGCCGAGCAGGCCGAATTTTTGTTCGAGGTCGAGCGGGCTCAACGCCTGGCGGCCGATCACGCTCGCCTTGAAACCGGGTGCGAAGCGATCGACGGTCTCGATCATAAGATCGGCGACTTGTGCGGTGTGATCGTTCCAGGAGCGGCCATCCGGTAATTCCGGCGCGACATGCTGGCAGAACAACGTCGCAACATGAGCGCCCTTCGGCGCCAAGCTGTCGTCCAGCGTTGAGGGGATCAGTAGTTCGACGATCGGCGTCTTGCTCCAACCGTGCTGGCGGGCGTCGGTATAGGCGCGATCCATATAGCCAAGGCTTGGCGCAATCACGATTCCCGAGGTGTGATGATTGGCGAGCGCGTGTCCCGGCAGCGCCGTAAAGCTCGGCAGCTCCGACAGCGCGAGGTTCATCCGGAAGGTGCCGGAGCCGCAGCGAAACTCTCGCATGCGGCGCAGGAACGCATCGTCCAATGCGCCATCCGGCACCATCGATGTGTAGAACAGCTTGAGATTGGCGTTGACCGCAACCGTGTCGCCGCGGATGACCCGTCCATCGTTCAGCACGACCCCGCGCGCCCGGTCGCCTTCGACCAGGAGTTCGCGCACCGATGCACCGGTCTCGATCTCGACGCCATGGATGGCCGCGGCGCGCGCCATGGCCTCGCTGATCGCTCCCATGCCGCCGATGGCATGCCCCCAAACTCGGCGCTTGCCGTTGACCTCACCAAAGGCGTGATGCAGCAGCACATAGCCGGTGCCCGGGGTATAGGGACTGCCGTAAAAGCCGACGACCGCATCGAAGCCGAACAGCGCCTTCACCAGATCGTTTTCGAACCAATGGTCAAGATGCTCGCCCGCCGAGCGGGTGAAAAGGCCATAGAGCATGCGCAAGTCATCGTCGGACAAGCGCCGCAACTGGCGGCCCAGGCGGCCTGCCTTAATGAGTTCGCCAAGGCCCGCGAATCCCGATGCGAGGTTGGGCGGCGCCCGCAGGATCAATTCACGCAAAACATCGACCGCTACGGCGATCTCGCGATCAAAGGCGGCATAGCGTTCGGCGTCATGGCGGCTGAGCTTGGCAATCTCACCCTCGGTTTTCCCTTCGGCCGACAGGAGATAACGGCCGTCCGGCGCCGGTAGGAAATTCTGGACGCGGCGCTCGACGATCCGCAATCCGAGATCGTGCAGACGCAAGTCGCGGATGATTTTGGGATTGAGCAGGCTGACGGTATAAGCCGCGATCGAGTTGCGAAAACCGGGATGAAACTCCTCGGTGACCGCCGCGCCCCCGACCACGGAGCGTCGTTCGACCATCTTCACTTTCAACCCCGCCATGCCGAGATAGGCGGCGCAGGTCAGCCCGTTGTGGCCGGCGCCGATGACGACGACATCGTATTGCTGCGTTCCAGCGCTCATGAATGGTCCATGATCGGCGAAAGTCTGGCTCGCCCGGCGTGGCAATCGTGGGCTTGAGCGGGCGATGTTGAAATCATCTTGTCAGCTCTTGCAAATTTGGATGGCTGCCTTATTCACGCCCTCAGTTTCGTGAATCGTCAAAGGACCATTGCCTCGCATGCCGTCGACATACCGGCGTTTTCGGTTCCGGGCCTCACCGACGCGGCGTCATCAAGCTAATCACATCAACCCACTCTGGACACACACGTTAGTCTCGTGCCGAAACGTAGTCTTGCCCGCAAGCGTGATCTTGCCCCCAAGCGCGGGGGTGGGTCCAAAGGCCGACCATCGTCGCGCCGGCGGATATCACGGCGTCGGTATCGTGTCGGCCGCGCGAAATCCGGCCTGGGACTGTTTGCGGTTAAGCTGATCAAGAAGGGCGATTTCATCGCTTATTATTCCGGTCGGCTGATCACGACCAAGCAAGCCGATGAGCTCTGGACCAAATATCTGTTCGAGGTCAACAGCCGCTGGACGGTCGACGGCTCCAGCCGCCGCAACGTTGCGCGCTATATCAATCATTCATGCCGGCCGAATGCCGAGACCGATGTGAAGAAGCACAAGATCGTCATTACCGCGATCAAGAATATCCAGCCCGGCGATGAGATCACTTACAATTATGGGCGGAATTACTTTAACGCTTTCATCAAGGACCATGGCTGCCGCTGTCTGGCGTGCCGCGAGAAAGCGGCGGCTGAGCGCGCGGCGGCCAGGCGCGCGGCGGCCAGGCGTTCGAAGCGCCGGTCCAGAAAGCGCCGGTAATTGAGGTGCGCGGGCCCGACCTTACGAATTCAGGAACGCCGCGATCGCCGAATTGGCTTTGAGGCGCGCGATGTCTTCGGGCGTCGGCAACTGCGGCTTGTCGCGCTGTGCATTCACCATGCACAGGAAGCCCAGCGGTTCGCCCCTGGTGGCGCGAAACTGGTGCCAGGTCATTGGCAGCACGGTGATGAGATCGCGGGTTTCAATCGCGCGGACTTCATTGCCAACCAGGCAGTGGCCGCGCCCGCGCAGGATCAGCACTGCATGCATATGTTCGTGCCGTTCCAGCGTCGAGAAACCGTCCGGCGCCATCTCGAAATAGCGCAACTCGCCATTCATCGCGGGATCGGAAAACAGGGTCTGCCGGGTGATCGCCCTAAACAACGCACGATCGTCCTCCTTATAAGGGAGCAGGTCGACCTCGTTCCAACGGTAATCGTCGGTTGCCTTGCGGTGAAAGGAACGCGGTCGTTCACTCATCGGGCTTCCTAAGGTTTCCACCCGCGGACTTCGGCAACGAAAGCGGCGGTCGCGTCGGTCAGGCGTTCGCGCGCTTCCAGCAAGCCACCGCCAATCAGCAACATGGTATCGACGCCGTAGAACGCAAGCATTTCGGCCACGCGCTCGCGGGTCATGCCGCCGGCCGGAACCGGGACGCAGGGCCGCAGGCCCGGCCGCTTTTCCAGCGCGAAGGCGGCCAGTTGCCGACAGGTATCGGGCGAATAGCCAAACCGTCCGCCGTGGTTGGGAAAAATCGAGGCGTCCGCACCTAGCATTCGGAACAGCCGACCAAAAAGAAACGGCGGCGAAATGCGCGTCCCGCCGGTCATCGATGGATGGGCGAGAAAGGCCATATCCGCATTGTCGGCGACCAGCCGGTTAAAATTGGAGACGCCCGCGACCATCGGCGCCACCATAGCGGTGCCGATTCCGGCATCGCGCGCAATGGCGACCTGGGCGCGCATGGCGTCGAGATCGCCGGTAATGCTTGGGACATAATGCGCGCTTGTGCCGCGCAAGGCTTGGGTGATTGCCGCAACACGGTCGGAAAATGGCGCGTAGGATTGTTCGGCCAGGCTATGGTCATCCTTGATGTAGTCGATACCGCCATCCGCGAACCGGCGCGCGATCTCGGCGAGCTTTACTGGCGGTAGGCCCTGCGGCTTGATCGCGGAACAGGTCATCGCGCGGTTGCCGGCTCCCACACGTTGCCGCAGTCCGTCGAGACCGTGACGCGGACCGCCGAATACGGCCGCCAAATTGTCGGGGATTTCGGCGTCGTGCAGCACGACATCGTCATGCATCGACGTGTTGCCGAACAGCATGTTCATGAGCTGGCCGGCGTCGCGGCCGACGGTCGACGCGGACAAGGAAATCCGTGCTTCAAACCGGCCCGCGGCAATCTCGCGGACACCTTCAACGCGGCCGACGATTTCGCGCCGGATATTGGCATCCGTGATTGCCGCGAGCGGCATCTCGACGCTTTGCTCGACAGCGATCGCCTGAGCGCGCTGGTCGATCGATCCGCCATCGCAGCGGATGTGATAGGTCGCTTGCAACCGGGTCACGATAGGGCCTCTGTAATGGGGGCTTAGCGGCCCTGAAAGCCAATCGCGCGTCGGCCATGAACGCGCAGCGCGCCGCTGCGGGACCAAACCGCGTGCCCGGCGTCGCCGATCAGGTTGAGCGCGACCAGGAGGCTGACGGTCGCCAGCCATAGGACGAACCAGGTCAGCAGCAGGACCAGGACGATCGCCGTGAACGGGATTAGAATTGGGGATAGCAGCAGCACGTCGATTGGCCGCAATGTCCGTGTTCCAGTGCGAAACAGGACAACGGTTTCGGCCGAACGCATGGTCTGCCTAATCAGGCGCAACGGAACGATGCGCGGATCCGGCGTTTGAGTCGGTCGTTCGATCATGGCGCAATCAATGCCCCAAAGCCTGTGGCGGCTGGTGCGCGTCACGCGGCTCATTCATCGATCAACGCTACACCAGCGGTAGCATCTTGGAATAGGGATACAGTGTCGATTTGGAGTGCTTAAGGTTCCGTCAGTGCGCTCGCAAACAATAGACATTACCCACGTTAACGATATGCGATTCGTCCTATTTTGGCGATCAAATCGTTATTCGGAGCCCGCGATCCCGGCCTGCTGCACCAATGTCCCCCAACGTCCGATCTCCCGCGGCAGAAAGCCGCGTAATTGGGCGAGCGCTGGTGAGGTGACCGGGATCATGCCGAGTTTGATAGTCTGTTCGCGTATTTCCGCGCTTGCCGCCAAGGCGGTGATCTCGGCATGCAGCCGGCCGGCGATGGCGTCCGGCGTCTTGGCCGGGGCCATGAAAACGGTCCAGGACACCGCTTCGAAACCCGGCACGCCGGCATCGGCGATTGGCGGGATTTCCGGCGCGCTCAGCAGGCGGACCTTTGAAGTGACCCCAAGCGGCCGAACGCGACCGGCCCGGATTTGCTGGACCGCTGAGGCGGGGTCGGCAAACACCAGTTGCACATGCCCGGCCACCACGTCGTTCAGCGCCGGCGGACCGCCCTTATAGGGGACGTGGGTCATCTGGATACCCGTCATGCTTTTCAGCAACTCGCCCGATAGATGCAGCGTGGTACCGGTGCCGCTTGAGGCATAGGACAACTTGCCCGGGTTGTCCTTGGCGTATTTGATCAGGTCGGGGATCGATTGCACCGGCAGCGATGGGTGAACCACCAGCACAAGCGGGATGTCGGCGACATAGGCCAGCGCCATAAAATCGTTCGCGGTGTCATAGGGCAGCTTTTTGTAGAGCGTGGCATTGATCGCCAATGGGCTCGGTGACACCAGCACGGTGTGTCCATCAGGCGCGGCGCGGGCCACCGAACTGGCAGCCAATACGGTGCCGGCGCCGGGCCGGTTCTCGACCACAAACGGCTTGCCGAATTTGTCGGAGAGCTTCTGGGCATAGGCACGGGCATAAATGTCGATCGCGCCACCGGGCGCGAACGGCAGGACGAAGGTAACCTGGCGGGCGGGAAAATCCTGCGCATTGGCCGGCGCTGCCGCGTGAGCCGCCAACAGGGCTACAACGCTTGCGACGATCGTTTCGCGTCTCATGACAGCGCCCTCCGGTCCGGTATTCGTATTACGCCTTGGCCTCGCGCACCATGCCCCAGCGCTGCACCGTTGCACGTTCGAGCGCGCCGAACACCAGCCGCTCGAAGATAAACCCAAGACAGCCGATGACCGCGAGCGAGGCCAGCATCACATCGGCATTGAGGAATTCCTTGGCATCGTAGATCACCCAGCCAAGCCCCCAATCCGACGAGGCCAGCATCTCAGCGCCCACGACCGCGATCCAGGCGCGCAGGTACGCCTGCCGCAGCCCGGTGATGATGAACGGCGAAGCGCCCGGCAGGATCACCTTCCAAAACAGCGCATTTTCGCCCGCGCCCATAGCGCCGGCGGCGCGCAGCCAGAGCTGGTTAACCGAACGCACCCCCGACCAGGCATTGAGCAGCATCGGGAACAGCGCCGCGTAGAACACAATCAGGATCGCGACCGTGTTGCCGAGCCCAAACCAAAGGATGAATACCGGCACCCAGGCCAGCGACGGGATCGGCATCAGCGCGCTGGCCAGCGGCATGAAGAAGTTTTCGACCGGCCGAAATCGCCCCACCAGAATGCCCAGTGGCACCCCGATTGCAACCGCCAGCGTAAAGCCGCACAGCATGCGATAGAGCGTGGTGGCGGCGTGGCGCAACATGGTGCCGTCGGCGAGCAGTGCCCAAAGGGTTGCCGCGACATTCGGCAGCGTCGGCACCAGCGCACGCGGAAACCAGCCGCTGCGCGCGATCGCCTCATAGCAGGCAGCGACGATTAGCACCGCCAGGGCGCCGCGCAGGATGGAGCTGGCGCGGCTCGCGGTCATGACTGCATCATCCCCCAGCGCACCACGGTCACGCGTTCGAACCGCTCGAATACGAGCTTTTCTAGCGCGAGCCCGACCATGCCGATGACCGCGACGCCGGCGAGCATGACGTCGGTGTTGAGAAATTCGCGCGCCCCGAAGATCAGCCAGCCGAGCCCCCAGGGCACGGCGGCAAGCAGTTCGAGAACGACCAGAATGCGCCACGCCTGCGCCAGGCCAAGCCGCAGGCCAGTGAGGATATAAGGCAGCGCGCCCGGCAGGATCACATGCGCGAACAGCCGGCGCTGATCGGCGCCCATGGCCTGTGCCGCGCGCACCCAGATGTCCTTCACAGCCTTCACGCCGGTCCAGGTGTTGAGGATAATCGGAAACGCCGAGACGACGCCAACCAACAGGATAGCGGAGAAATTGCCGAGACCGAACCACAGCATGAACAGCGGCGCATAAGCGATGCCGGGGATCGGCGCGGCGATTGAAACGAGTGGCAAGAGGTAATCTTCCGCCGGCTTCGAACGTCCCATGGCGATGCCGATGGCGACGCCGGCGATCGCCGCAAGCGCGAAGCCCGCGAACAGCCGAGCCAAGGTCTCAGCGACGTGACGCGGCAGAATGCCGGCCAGGGTGAGACGCCAGAACGCCGCGGCGATTTCTTCAAGCGTCGGGAACAGCCGCGCCGGAAACACGCCCGAATGGGCGGTGACCTCCCATAGCGCGCCCACGACCAGAAATGGAAACGCTAGGCGTGCCGCCGCGCGCAGGCGGCCTTCGCCGGGCGCTGGCGCCGTGGTGGTTCGGACGTCGGCGGCGGTGTTCGTCATGGTGACCCGCGGATCGGCCGTGGCTGTGTATGCGAGGGTAGGCGGCTAAAGGACTGGCGGCAAGCGCGAGTGAAAGAAGCCTCATACCCCAAAGGTAAACCGCGTGCCGACATTGGTGCTGACCAATTGCTCCGGCATGCGCCGGCGCATGCTGTCGATGAAATCGGCACCGGAGCAATGCATCGGGATCACCACGTCGGGCTTGAGCGCGGCGAACTCGGTCACGGTGCGCTCGATATAGTCGGGCGGCGCGGTGACCAGGTGGAAGCCGCCGATCACGGCGTGCAGTTTCGACACCCCCGACACCGCCATCGCCTGCCGGATGGTATTGATCAACCCGACATGACCGCAGGAACTGATCACCACCAGTCCGCGGCCCTGCACGATGTAGCAGGTGGCGTGTTCGTCCGGATGGGTGTCTTTGACCAGCTTGCCGCGCCGTTCAGTCTCGGTGAAATGGTCGTACTCGTAGACCATCGAGCCGCCGCTGACTTCCTCAAAGGAAGCGCGCTCGATAAATCCGGTCGTGAAGGCATGCGAGAGGTCGTGCGGCTCGTGGCAGCAAACGGGTTTCACGAATTGTGCCGTCAGCATGGTGCGGTCGACCTTGCCCCATGAGATCGGGTCTTCCGGCTTGCCCAGAAACTTCTCGCGGAAGCCGTCTTCGCCGCCGTTGTAGAAGCACAGGTCGCTGCGCATGCGGGCGCGGTGCTGCATCAGAAAGCCGGTCAGGCCGCCGAAATGGTCGCGATGGGCGTGGCTGAGGATCAGCCCGTCGATCTTGCCGGGATCAATGTCGAGCAGGTCGGCATTGCGCAGCACGATCTCCGGCGTGTAACCGAAATCCAGCATGTATTGTGCCTTGGCGCCGGCGCGGGCGGATGCGAGATGCAACGACAGGCCCCATTCGCAGGCCAGCGACGTCATCTGCCGGCGCGGCACCTGGCCGACGTGCTCGATGGCGACGAACGCATGGGTCGATTTTGGCAGGAACCGCTCGTAGCGGGAATCGACCACAACCCGCACTGCGAGCTGATCGACTATAGGCGCGGCGAATGGCTTTCGAGGGGCAAGCTTATCGTTCATCGGTGATCTCCCATTAGGAACTGGTCGTGGGTTTCGCTTACGCTCCGCCTATCATACAAGAGATCAAATTCAGCACGTCGACAAGCAATGCCGCCCCCCAACGAAATCCCGCCAAAGACCTCCGATGCAGCGCGCGCGTGGCTCACAAGCCTCGCCGTCACCACCGCGGCGCTGCTCGCGACCGTCGCGGTTGGCTTTGTCGGCGGGTTTGTTGGCGAGCTCTTGAATTTCCCACTGCCTTATATGACGGGGTCGCTCATCATCACCGCCACGCTCGGGCTTTCCGGCGTGCCGGTGCGCTCGGTGTGGCAGGCGCGCGCCGCCGGGCAGTTCGTCACCGGCGCGGCGGTCGGCACGACGTTCACGCCGGCAATCATGGTGACAATCCTCACCTTGCTGCCGGCGATGGTGCTTGGCGCGCTGGCGTCGATCGCCATTGCCCTGGTCGGCGCGCTGATCCTGATGCGGTTGGTGGCTGTCGATGCCAGGACCGCCGTGCTCGCGGTCATGCCCGGCGGGGTCATCGAAATGGCTAATGTCGCCAAGCGCATCGATGCCGACCCGCTCCCAATCATGGTGTTGCAGACCATGCGGGTGGGCCTGACCGTTTGCGCCGCGCCGTTCGTGGTCAGCGCGCTCGCCGAAGTGGGCGCGCGCAATGTCGTGACCCAAGGCGAGGCGATGTCATGGCTGGCGGTGCTTGCGCTAATGGGCGCATCGCTCCTGGGCGGGCTCGCGCTCAATCGCTTTGCGCTGCCGAATGCCTGGTTTCTCGGCTCGCTGTTTGTGATGGCGGCGCTCGGCGCCCTAGGTCTGATCCCAGGGCGGGTGCCCGAGCCGATCTTGATTGTCGCTCAGGTCATCGTCGGTGTGTCGATCGGCACGCAATTTAAGCCCGAGTTCCTCACCCGGCTGTTGCGCCTGTTGCTGGCGTCATTGGTGACGGTGCCGTTTGCGCTGGTGATGCTGGCGCTGCTGGCGGCGCTCTATTCGCTAATACTTGGTTTGCCGGTGACAACTCTGGTGCTGGCGCTGGCGCCGGCCGGCATTGCCGAAATGGCGCTGACCGGCAAGGTCCTCGGGCTTGACGCGGCGCTGATCACCGGGTTTCAGATCGTGCGGATCATTACAACGCTGGGGCTGGCGGCGTGGGTAGCGCTGCGATTTGAACGGCTGGTGACACGGTGAGGCGGTTGAAGCGGCCGCCGCACTGGCCTAATGACTAACAAGTTTCGAGCAAACCAGGAGCGCGGTATGGCGAATAGCACTCAAAAAATCGGCTGGGTTGGCATGGGCCGCATGGGATTTTCCATGGCGGAACGCCTGGTCAAGGCGGGCTACGACCTTTCCGTCTGGAACCGCACCCGCTCAAAGGCCGAGCCGCTGGCGGCCAAGGGCGCCAAAGTGGTCGACAAGCTCGCCGATCTCGCCGGCATGGACGTGGTGTTCTCGATCGTTTCGACCGGCAAGGACCTCAAGGAGGTTTATTTCGGCAAGGACGGTCTCATCACCGGCCGTAATGGGAAGCTGCCCAAGATCTTTGTCGATTGTTCGACCATTGCGGTCGAGGACTCCAAGGACATCCGCGAAGAACTTAAGAAGCTCGGCGCCGATTTTGTCGCCGCGCCGATCTCCGGCAATGCCAAGGTGATCAAGGCGGGAAAACTCTCCGCGGTGCTGTCCGGCGCGGATGCTGCCGTAAAGACCGTCACGCCGATGATGGAGGCAATCGCGCCGCGCGGTGTCGCCTATGTCGGCGAAGGCGAACTCGCACGCATCTGCAAGATCGCGCACAACGTCATGCTCGGCGTGGTGATCGAGAATTTGATCGAAATCACGCTGTTGGCCAACAAGATGGGCGTGCCGCGGCAGGCGTTTCTGGCATTCATGAACAACAGCGTGATGGGCTCGATGTTCACCGCCTACAAGGCGCCGGCGCTGGTCAATCTCGACTGGACCACCACCTTCACGCCGGAGCTGTTGCGCAAGGATATGGACCTCGGCCTTGAGCTTGGGCGCGATTGGGACGTGCCGATGCCGGTGACGGCGGCGGCGCGCGAAGTGTTGCAGGCGCATTTCGGCGCTGCCATCTTGCAGAAGAACCCGAATGAATATCTCCAAAAGGACTTTGCCGCCATGATGGAGACCATGGCGCTGATGTCCGGCATGAAGCTCGAAAGCGAGAACAAGAACGTTCCGACCGGGCTCGAATAAAGGAGAGCGATCGTGCTGAGCGCCGAGAAAAACCGGATTCTTACCCAGGTCGGTCCCGGTACGCCGATGGGCGACTACCTGCGGCGCTACTGGCATCCGATCGGCGGCGCGAGCGAGCTTGACGTCAATCCAATCAAGACAATCCGGCTGCTCGGCGAGGATCTCGTCCTCTACAAGGACCTCGGCGAAAAATACGGATTGATCGACCGTAACTGTCCGCACCGGCGCGCTGACCTGTCCTACGGCTTTGTCGAGGAGACCGGCATCCGCTGCAACTATCACGGCTGGCTGATGGATGAGCGCGGCAACGTCATCGAGCAGCCCTATGACGACGTCGTCAATCCGCGCGGCAAGGCGCGCGAGCGCTGCCTCGCCAAGGCCTATCCGGTGAAGGAATGCGCGGGGTTGCTGTTCGCCTATATGGGCCCGCAACCGGCGCCGGAGCTGCCGATCTGGGAACCGTTCACCTGGGAGAACGGCTTTCGCGAAGTGGTGCTCTCGGACATTCCCTGCAATTGGTTCCAGTGCCAGGAAAACTCCTGCGACCCCGTGCATTTCGAATGGATGCACGAAAACTGGAATCAGCGGCTCAAGGGCGAGGCCGCACCTTATGCCGCCAAGCATTTGAAGCTGGTGTTTGAGGAGTTCGACTACGGCTTTGTCTATAAGCGCGTGCGCGAAGGCCAGACCGAGGGCGACCCGGTCTGGACGATCGGTCGTGTCACGCTGTGGCCGAACGGCTTCTATCTCGGCAATCATTTCGAATGGCGCGTGCCGATCGACGACGAGAACACGCTCTCGGTCTGCTGGTTCTTCATGCGCGTGCCGAGGGGTCGCGAGCCCTACGTCCAGGACAAGGTTCCAACCTGGGTGAGCCCGATCAAGGACGCGAACGGCCGCTGGATTTCGAGCCACGTCATCAACCAGGACATCATCGCCTGGGTCGGGCAGGGCGTCATCGCCGACCGCACCAAGGAGAACCTCGGCGCCTCCGATCTCGGCATCGCGATGATGCGCAAGCGCCTGTTCGAGGAACTCGACGCGGTGGCGCGCGGCGCCGATCCGAAGGCGACGTTGCGCAGCGCCAACGCCGCCAAGTGCATCGAATTGCCGAACATCGCCAAGAAGACCTCGACCGAGGGCATCACGCTCGCCGAGCACGAAAACTATCCGCTGCTCAAGGCGCGCCTGAACGGCTTCCGCCATTGTGCCGGCCAGCCGCCGGAGGTGCGCAAGGCGTTCTGCGACGCGATGGGAATTGCGCCTTAACGTCAATTAAACAGCGTCGCCGCCTTCTGCGTAATGGCGGGTGGGGTTGCGTATAGCTCGCGCAGTAAATCTTCGACCCGTCGCGCCGGCACCGGATTGATTTCGAGTTTGATCTTGTCGGCCTCGGCCAAAAACTCGGGGTCGCTGAGCGTGTCGAGGAACGCCTTACGTAGCGCGTCGGACCGATCCTTCGGAACTTCCGGCGGACCGAAGAACGGCCGGCCCATGATCTGACGCGCGATCAGAAATCGGAAAATATGCCGGGCCTCGTCGTCGGGGGCGAGGCCCATGAGCAGCGGCACATCCGGCAGGTCGGGGTGTTTGGCGGAGGCCACTTGCAGCAGGGGAACGAATTTTTTCTCTTCGATCCAATGCGGCAGGCCTGCCTTGATGCTGGACCAGGAAATCGCGCAGCGGCCGTGGATTTCGCCGCGTTCCATGGCGAGGCTGATCTGGTTGCCGCCGGGGTAGCCGGACACGGTGCGTATCTTGGTGCCGAGCATTGCATTCATGGCCTTGTAGATTTGCACCGCCTCTTCGGTTGGGCCGGTCGCGCCGAACGAATACCCCTTGGCTTTGAGATCGTCGAAGTGCTTGATCCCCGCGGTGTGCCAAGCGGCGCAGATCGAGACTTCGTCGTTGGTGCTGCCGAGCCAGGAGAACTCGCGCGGATCGAACTTGGCGGACGGGTGGCCGAACAGCGGGCCGGCGACGGTCGAGCGCCCGATCGTGGCGATCGCCGTGCCGTCGCGCGGCGCGATCTGGTAGATGTAATTGGCGAGCCGCAGGCTGCCGGCGCCTTCCATGTTGCGCGGCACCACCGACGGGTTGCCGGGAATATGGCGGCCCATGTGGCGTGCGAGCACGCGCGCATAAAGATCGTAGGTGCCACCGGCGGTAAAGCCGACATAGATGCTGACCTGCTTGCCTTTGTAGAACTCGGCCGGCGTTTGCGCCGCCGCCGGCTCCGACAAAATCAATGCAAACAGCGCAAGCGCGGCTTTGTTCATGATCGACTACTTCACGTAGTCCGCCGCCCGGTCGACGATGGCGCGCGGCGTGGCATAGATGTCCCGTACGATGTCCTGGACGCGCTCGCCCGATACCGGGGTGATTTCAAGCTTGAGCTTTTCGGCTTCGGCTAGCAATTCCGGGTCGCGCAGCACGTCTAGAAACGCCTTGCGCAGCGCGGCCGCGCGATCCGGCGGCAGATCGGGCGTCGTGAAAAACGGGCGGCCCATCACCTGCCGCGCCGCGAGCAGATTGATCATCTGCTTGTCGTCTGGGGTCTTCGCCAGATCGCCGGCCAGCGGGATGTGCGGTAGTTCGGGATGCTTCTGGTAGGAGAGCTGCACCAAAATGTTGATCTTCTTTTCGTCGAGCCATTGCCGGTGGACGCTTTTCATGCTGGCCCACGAATGAGCGCAGCGACCCTGGGTCTCGCCGCGCTCGACGGAGATCGTCATTTCGTTTGAGCCGGGATAGCCGCCGATCACTTTGAATTTTGAACCGAGCACCGCATTGAGCAGTTTCGGCACGGTCTGGCTTTCGTCGCCCGGCCCGGTGGCGGCGATGACCAATTCGCGTTGGCGGACATCGTCGAAGGTCTTGATGCCCGAGAGATGCCAGGAAGCGCATAGGCTGACTTCGTCATTGGCGCTGCCAAGCCAGACAAAGCGCTCGGCCTCGAATTGCGCGCCCTTCATGCCGAACAGTGGGCCGAACGCGCCGCCACGACCCATGGTCGCGATTGCGGTGCCGTCCTTCGGCGCCTGCGCATACATGAAGTTGGTGAGCCGGATCGATCCGGCGCCCTCCATGTTGCGGGGGACAACGGTCGGGTTGCCGGGGATGTGCTTGCCGATGTGGCGCGCGACAACGCGGCCGTAGAGGTCGTAGGTGCCGCCGGCGGAGAAGCCGATATAGAGGCTAACCTGCTTGCCTTTGTAAAACTCCGCCGGCGTCTGCGCGGTGGCAACTGTCGTGCCAAGCGCGCAAGTGAAAGCGGCAAAGGCGGATGCGGTGCGTGTGAAGCAACTAAGACTCATGAGGTTTTCTCATTGGTTGCTGCGGTATCCGGTAGCTCTCCCTGCGCGCTGGAAGAGCTACCATGAGGTACGGCTGCCGCCAAACTCGCGTTCGGTGTGCTGGATGCGGCATTCCGGCAAGATTTTGCCTAAGGCGCAACTTCAACGCCGCGTGCTTTGAACACAGCGGCCGCCGTTGGCATCGTCAGGAATTGCAGCAAAGCGGCTGCGGCTGCGCTCTGTTTGGTTGTGGCGCTGACGCCCGCGACAAAAACACTGTAGCTTTGCAATTCGGCGGGCAGCGGGCCGACCAGTTCGACTCCGCGTGCCCGCAGGATCGGCACGATGCCGTTTATCGACATCTCGACCTCGCCCAGCGCCACCGCCTCCTGCGTGTTGGTGCCCGGCCTGAGCTTCGGTTTCATCGCTGCGGCAATGCCGAGTCGGTCGAGCAGCCGCAGAAAATAGCTGCCGCTACCGCCGCCCTCGGTAAATGCAATCGAGTTTGCCCGCAGCATGGCCTGTTTGAATGCCTCGGTCGTGGCGATGTTTGGCCTGGGCGCGCCTTGACGCACCGCCAAGCCGTAGCCGGAGCGGCCAAGCGCGTTCGCGGTTCCGGCCGCTATCTTGCCCTGCTTGACGAGGCTATCGAGGCTGCCAACCAGGATCGCGGCGTCGAACGGCGCGCCACTCTCGATGTCCTGATGCAGCCGCGCGGCAACGCCAAGCCGCATGGTCACGGTGTGGCCGCTCGCGCGCTCAAACTGCGGAACGACCTCTTCCAGAATGGCGTTGAGGGCGTTGGAGGCAAACAAGACGATTTCGGCGGCGGCGGCCGGTGTGGTCCATCCCCACGTACCCACCACTGCGATCGCCGATGTCACGGTAGCCTTGATGATCATCGTTTCTCCCGAATGAATCGGGGTGGCGCCTCCATTACGGCGCCAGCACCTGATCGGCGTAGCCGAGTTGTAGCAGCAGTCCCAGCTCATCGCCAAAATACCAGGCATCCTTCCACATGCCGTCGACAATGCGGGCGATGCCGATCTCGGGCGCTTCGACGCGCCGCCCCGTTGGCGGCAGGCTGTAGAGCGCCCCGCTGTGGACGGCGGAGAGTTTGAATCGCATCCAGACTTTCTCGCCCTCGGCGAGCAGCCCGTCGATCGGATCGCGCCGCTCCGGCATGGCCGACGTGACGGTCTCCTTGGCCGCGCCGCGTCGTTCGCCGAATTCGCGCAGGTTCTGGAATCCGGCGCGGCGCTGGTGAAAGTCCGGGGCGCGTACATCCTTCGGCGGCGCCGCGCTCTTGGACTGTGCCACCAGCAATCGGTTGCGATCCTCGACGGCTGCGAGCGAGCCGGCGGCGAGCCGTTTGACCACAGCGTCAGCATCTTCGCCTGCGCCGGTCACCGGCGGGACGACCCTCGTGCCGTCCTTGCGTGCGGGCAGTGTGGCGCCGATCTGACGCAGCAGACGAACTTCGTCGGCCATGAACCAGGATTCGACGATCTTGCCGTCGGCCAGGCGGAACAGCCCGGTCTCGTAGATGTCGATTCTCCTGCCGGTTGGGGCGATCCCGAAGAAGTTACCCCTGTGGGTGCCGGTGAGCTTGAACAAGAGGCCCACCATGTCGCCATCGGCGATGACCTCTTCGACCGTGTCGATGCGGTCCGGAAACGCGCCGCGCAGATAGTCGCCCGGAAGCGGAAATCCCTGGTCGCGGGCATTGGCCGCGATGTTCTGCATGCCGGAGCGGAGGCGCCGGTAGCCTGGCCCCATGAAGGCGGCCTCGACCTCCTTCTGCGGCTTGGTCTTCATCGCGTCCTTGTAGCCAAGCACAGCGGCCTTGTTGCGCTCGCGTTGCGAGGCTTGCGCCATCGCAAGGCGCGCGCCGCCAGCCAGCACTAAACTGGTACCGGCGGCGCCGGTCAGCACTCCGCGGCGGGTCAACATGGCAATCCTCCCTGGAACGCCAAGTGTGAACCGGCCCGGTTGGCAATGCCAGCCCTGCCGGGGCCGTTCAAGCGCGGCCAGCCGCTGCTGGGGAATGGCGGGCGCCAACTAGTTCTTGCGCTGGCGGACTCCGATTGATTCACTGGCCCGAATTGATTCGGTATTCGCGTAAGAGGCTTGGATGCTTGCGGGGGCCACGCATGCTGGATGGGCAGCGCTATTTTTCAGAGTTTCCCGAGGAAGAGCAGTCCGGTCGGATGCTCTTGAGCGAGGAACTGCGGCTCACGCTCGCCGCCATCGAGCGCGAGATCAGCGAGTATATCCAGGAAGTCGCTGCGGCCGCCGCCGCGGCCCCCGAAAAGAACGGGTGCCCGCCGCCGGTCAATACTTCGCGCTGATCGGCAATTCCTCCGCCGGGAACAGCGTGATGACGCGGCAGCCTTTGTCGGTCACCACCACCTCTTCCTCGATGCGGGCGGCGGAGTAGCCGTCGGTCGCCGGGCAATAGGTTTCGATCGCGAATACCATGCCCTCCTTGATCTCGGTCGGGTGATCCATCGACACCACCCGTGAGATGATCGGCCGCTCGTGCAGCGCCAAGCCGAGGCCGTGCGCGAATTGCAGGCCGAACGCCGACATTTCGTCGGGGAAGCCGAACGCGTCGCATTTCGGGAACGCGCTGCAAATATCGGCGGTTGAGGCGCCCGGCTTGATCCGGCCCATGGCGTTGTCGAGCCATTCGCGCGCGGTCTTGTAGGCGTCGTGCTGCGCCGGCGTGGCGCGCCCGACATTGAAGGTGCGGTAATAGCAGGTGCGATAGCCCATGAAGCTCTGCAGGATGTCGAAGAACGCCTGATCGCCCGGGCGGATCATGCGGTCGGTGAAATTGTGCGGATGCGGATTGCAGCGCTCGCCGGAAATGGCGTTGATTGCTTCGACGTCGTCGGAGCCGTGGGTGTAGAGGAACTTGTTGACCTCGGCGACGATGTCGTTTTCGCGCACGCCGGGCTTGAGCTGTTCGTAAATCAGATGATAGGCGCCGTCCACCATCGCGGCGGCGCGGTTGAGCAGCGCAATCTCGTCGGCGCTCTTGATCTCGCGTGCTTCCAGCATCACCTGCTGGCCGTCATGGACCTTCAGGCCGGCTTTCTCCAGTTCGAACATCATCGGCGGTTCGATGATGTCGACGCCGATCGGCATGTCGGCGACACCGGCTTCGCGGATCAGCGAGGCGATTTCCTCGGCATGCCGCTTCATCAGGCCGAACGAGGGATGCACGGTGCCGCGCAGGCCGACCAGCCCGGCGCGGCAGTTTTCCGGCGCGAGCCAGGGTGTGTAAAGCTTGTGATGCACGGCGGCGGAACCGAAGTCCCACAGGATCGGCTCGCCGGTGCGAGTCAGCAGCGCCCAGCGCGAGAGCTTGTCGCGCTCCCATTCGCCAATTTTGGTCGAGGTGATGTAGCGGATATTATTAACGTCAAACACCAAGAGCGCGCCAAGGTCGGACTTCTCCAGCGCCATCTTGACCCGCGCCAGGCGATATTTGTGGAGCCGCCGATAGTCCACGCGCTCCTCGAAATCGACGCCCATGATGCCCAGGGCCGGCAGGGCGCGGCCCCAATTGAAGCGCGGGTTGATGTCTTCGGCGGTGATCTTGCGAACGGTGTCGTCCATGGTGGGCTCCTGCACTTTGATCGGCGTGGCGGCGCTGAACGGCGCTATTTGGGCTGCTTTATTCTTGGAGTCCAGTAGGGCTTTTTCAAACCGCCGATTAGTCCCTAATATGCGCGGCAATCTGCCGCCGGGCTTTCTGCCGGGCGGGATCATGAGCAGGCGATATGTTGGCAAATCCAGGCAGTGTGGCGGCAACCGACGCAATTGCGCGCGATTATAATTTTGCGCGCGACCTGCAGGGTTCCTGGAACCGGCCGGACAAGGCCGCCTATATCGACCCACACCAGACCTGGAGCTACCGCGCGCTTGCCGACCGGGTCATGCGGTTCAGCCGATGGCTGCCCGCCGCCGGCCTGCGGCGTGAAGAACGGGTGCTGATCTGCCTGCTCGATACCGTCGATTGGGCCGCCGCGTTTCTTGGCACTTTGCATGCCGGACTGGTAGCGGTGCCGGTCAATACGCTGCTTACCGAAGACGACTACGCCTATATGCTCGCCGACAGCCGCGCGACCGCGCTGGTGGTTTCCGAAGCACTCTATCCGAAATTTGCCAAGCTGATCGCCTCGGGCCGTTTTGGTCATCTCCAGCGCATTGTGGTTTCGGGGAAGCCGCCGGACGGCTTGGCCAACCATCTCAGCTTCGATGCAGCGATCGATCAGGCATCGGTGTCGGGTACGCATGACGCGGCCCCGACGACGCGCGATGACATTGCATTTTGGCTCTATACCTCGGGCTCGACCGGTAAGCCGAAAGCGGCGGTGCATACCCACGCCGACCTGCGGTTGACCAACGATCTTTATGCGGCGCCGATCCTGGGCCTGACCGAGAACGACGTGGTGTTCTCGGTGGCGAAACTGTTCTTTGCCTATGGCCTGGGCAACGCCATGACGTTTCCGCTATCGGTTGGCGCAACCACGGTGCTGCTGCCGGACCGGCCGACGCCCGAGGCGGTGGCGGACATTCTGAAGAAGCATCAAGTCACTGTGTTTTTCGCGGTGCCAACTTTCTTCGCCGCGTTTCTCGCAAGCCCTTCGGCGCCGGCGCGCGAGGAGTTGAAGCTGCGCTGCTGCGTTTCAGCCGGCGAGGCGCTGCCGCCTGATATCGGCCGTCGCTGGCGCGAACGTTACGGTGTCGACATTCTCGATGGGCTCGGTTCGACCGAGATGCTGCATATCTTTTTGTCGAATCGTCCCGGCGACGTGAAATATGGAACGTCTGGCAAGCCGGTGCCGGGTTATGACATCCGCCTTATCGGCGACGACGGCAACGTAATCGTGACCGCTGACGAGATGGGCGAATTGCAGGTGCGGGGTCCAACCAGCGCGGTCATGTATTGGAACAATCGCGAGCAGTCGCGCAGCACCTTTCTTGGCGAGTGGACGCGCTCCGGCGACAAATATGTCCGTGACGCGGCCGGCTATTACGTCTACTGCGGCCGGCGCGACGACATGCTGAAAGTGGGCGGCATTTATGTCTCGCCGTTCGAGGTCGAGGGCGCGCTGCAAAGCCATCCCGACGTGCTTGAAGCCGCGGTGGTCGCCTGGCACGATGACGATCAACTGATCAAGCCCAAGGCCTTTGTGGTGCTGAAATCGCCGGCCGCCGCCTGCGATACACTGGCGCTTGCGTTGCAGGAGCACTGCAAACAGAAGCTTGCGCCCTACAAATATCCGCGTTGGATTGAGTTCCGCGGCGATCTTCCAAAGACCGCCACTGGGAAGATCCAGCGTTTCAGGCTAAGGGCCGAACTTGGCGAGCGCTGAGTTTGGTTGGCACCAAAGGCCATGAGCCAATTGCCGGTCGTGTAAGGGACGTTACAGCGAATGATAAAACAGAACCCGCTTGGCGGCACCGGATTATCGATTTCCGAAGTTGCGTTTGGCGGCGGCGTCACCGGCGGCATCCTGATTGAGGGCGGAGAAACCGCCGCCGTGCGTGCGCTCAACCGCGCGCTCGCCATTGGAATCAATTGGATCGACACCGCCGCGCTCTATGGCAATGGCGCATCGGAAACGACCATCGGCCATCACATCCATGCGCTTGAGCCGCAGCCCTATGTCTCGACCAAGGTTCGCATTGAACGCGACCAGATGCACGATATTCCCGGCGCGATTGAGCGCGGCCTCGATCAGAGCCTCAAACGCCTGAACCTCGATAGCGTCGCGCTGTTCCAGCTTCACAACCAGCTCGGGGATGCGGTGGGTGATCGGCCGCAGCTCTCGCCTGTGCAAGTGTTGGGCGCCGGCGGCGTCGCCGACACCTTTGACCGGCTTAAGGATCAGGGCCTGTTTCTCGCCTCAGGGATGACGGCTGCCGGCGAGACCAGGGCAATTCTTGAGGTGATCGAGAGCGGTCGTTTTGACTGCGCGCAGGTCTATTACAACGCTCTCAATCCCAGCGCCGGCTGGTCGCGCGCGCATCCCAACTGGCGGGCGCAGGACTTCTCGGGGATTTTGGCGGCGTGTTTCCGGCAGAACATGGGCGTGCTCAACATCCGGGTTTTTGCCGGCGGTCCGCTGGCGATCGCCGGCCGGCCCGGTCGGCTCACGGTGCTGACCTCCGGCACCGATGTCGACAATGAGGTGCGCTGCGCCGCGGCGGTGCGCGCGGTGCTTGGCACGCAATACGGCACCCCGGCGCAAGTCGCGCTGCGCTTTACGCTCGGCAATTACGATATTGCGACCCGTATCATTGGCGTGGGCGATTTACGCGACCTCGACGATGCGCTGAAAGCCGTTGAACTGGGCCCGCTGCCGCCGGAGGCCATCGAGCGGCTTGGGCGGTTATGGGCCTCAGATTTCAAGGGTTTATAGCTCTCGCTTGCATTTGGCCGGCGGCCTGCATTATAGTGCATGAATTATAATGCAGGATACTGAGCTGTGATGGCACCGGGGGCTAAGGCGGGGCGACGCGAGAAATCCGCCATGGTGGGGACCGACGCCTATGCCGCAGCGGTCGGCAATTTGGTGCGTTCGTCGCGCGCCAAGCGCGGCATGACGCGCCGGCAATTGGCGGAACAGTCCGGAGCCTCCGAGCGCTACCTGGCGCAAATCGAAAGCGGGCAAGGCAATCCGTCGGTCAGCATCCTCAAGAGCATTGCGGATGCGCTCGATGTGTCGATTGCCGAACTGCTGCCACGTGCCAATGCGCGCGGCGCGGCGCTCGATCGGATCCATGGCCTGCTCGCAGTCGCGCCGCCTTCCGAACTGGGGGCGATCGCCGACCTGATCGAGGACAAGACCAAAGCCGCCCGTGCCACTGATCGGGGACGGCGTATTGCATTGGTTGGCCTGCGGGGCGCCGGCAAGTCGACGCTCGGAGCATTGCTCGCCCAGCGGCTTGGCGTGCCCTTCATCGAACTCGACCGGCTGATCGAGCAGGAATATGGCGCGCGCATTCCGGACCTGATCGAGATCGCGGGGCTCGCGACCTTTCGCCGGTTTGAGCGCGTCAGCCTCGATCGCGTGATTGCGGCGCATGAGGCCGCGGTCATCGCAACCGCTGGCGGAATTGTCGCGAGCCCTGAAACCTATGGCCTGCTGCTGCGGCGCACGCACGCAATCTGGATCAAGGCGCGTCCGGAGGAGCACATGCGCCGCGTGATGGCGCAAGGCGACTTTCGTCCGATGGCGCGCAACCGCGAGGCGATGTCGGACCTGGTCGCGATTCTGGAAGCGCGCAGCGCCGACTATCACCGCGCCGAGGCCGAACTCGATACTTCGGGCGACAGTGAACAGGAGAGCTTCCGCAAGTTAATGCAGCTCGTCGAACGTTACACGGAAAGCGCGGAGTGACGCGGTGACACTCGCGGATCAGGGCTTTATCGAACTCGATGTTGAGCGGCGGCTCGAATACCGCATGGTCGGTCCGCGTCCGGCGGACGCGCCGACTATAGTGATGCTGCACGAAGGCCTTGGTTGCGCTGGCTTGTGGGGCGAATTTCCGGACAAGCTCGGGGCTGCGACCGGTGCGGGCGTGTTTGTGTATTCGCGCGCCGGCTACGGCCAGTCGTCGCCGGCGCGTTTGCCGCGACCGTTGAGCTTCATGCATGACGAAGCCAAGGACACGCTGCCACGGCTGCTTGATGCCATCGGGTTTCGGCGAGGCTTGTTGCTTGGTCACAGCGACGGCGCCTCAATCGCGGCGATCTATGCGGGTTCGGTGCAGGACCATCGCGTGCGTGGGCTGATTCTGATCGCGCCGCATTTTTTTACCGAGGATATGGGCATCGCCGAAATCGCGCGTGTTAAGGACACTTATGCCACAACCGATCTGCGCGCCAAGCTCGCGCGCTGGCACGCCGATGTCGACAATGCCTTCCGCGGCTGGAATGACGCCTGGCTCGATGCCGATTTTCGCAAGTGGGATATCACTCCGGGGCTTGCCTATATCCGCGTGCCGATTTTGATCGTGCAGGGCGAAAACGATCAATACGGCACCGTCAAGCAGATCGAAGCGGCGGAACGCGAGTGCTACTGCCCGGTCGAGATCGCGCTTCTGCCCAGCGTCGGCCATTCGCCGCACCGCGAGGCGCCCGACGTTTTGCTCAAAGCGACATCCGAATTCGCCAATCGGCTGCTGCGCGACCACCAGGAGGGCGTGATCCATGCGGCGTGAATTTTTCTCCTTTGGCTTATTGAGTGCCGGTCATGGTTGACACCGAACGGAAGCTTGCCAACGGCAAAACCCGGATCGACTTCCAAACCGATCCGTCGCTTTATCGCCACTGGAAACTCGCCGTCGATGGCGATGTCGCCACGCTCGCGATGGACGTAGACGAGAAGGGTGGCCTGTTCGAGGGCTACGACCTCAAGCTCAATTCCTACGATCTCGGCGTCGACATCGAACTGGCCGATGCGATCGAGCGGCTGCGCTTCGAACATCCGCAGGTGAAGGTCGTGCTGTTGCGCTCGGGCAAGCCGCGGGTGTTCTGCGCTGGCGCCAACATTCGGATGCTGGCCGGCGCCACGCATGCCCATAAGGTCAATTTCTGCAAGTTCACCAACGAAACGCGCAACGGCATCGAGGATGCCAGCGAAGCCTCCGGCCTGAGGACCATTTGCGCGATCAACGGCACCGCGGCTGGCGGCGGCTATGAACTCGCGCTTGCTGCCGACCACATCATGCTGATTGACGACGGTTCGTCGTCGGTCTCGCTGCCGGAATTGCCGCTGTTAGCGGTGCTGCCCGGCACTGGCGGGCTTACCCGCGTCACCGATAAGCGCAGGGTCAGGCGCGACCATGCCGATTTCTTCTGCACCACTGAGGAGGGCGTTAAGGGCAAGCGCGCAGTCGAATGGCGGCTGGTCGACGAGGTGGTGCCGGGCTCGAAATTTGAGGAGGCGATCCGGCAACGCGCACAGGACTTCGCGGCCAAGTCGCCGCGTGGCCATGGCGCGCAGGGCATTGCGCTGAAACCGCTCAAGCGCGAGCGCGCCAGTGACGCGGTTGAATACAGCACGACGTCGGTGACATTTCAGCGGCCCGAGCGGCTTGCCACGATCGCATTGCGCGGGCCGGAGGGCGCGCCGCCGGCGAATGCCGACGCGATGCTCGCCCTGGGCGCCGACTTCTGGCCGCTGCGGCTGGCCCGTGAACTCGACGACGCCATCCTGGATATCCGCATCAATGAACTCGATGTCGCAGCGATTGTCTTCAAGTCCTGCGGCGATGGTGAGCGGGTTCTGGCCTATGACGCGTTTCTTAATGCCAATCGGCGGCACTGGTTGGCGCGCGAAATCGCGCATTATTGGAAGCGGGTACTCAAGCGCATCGATCTGACCTCGCGCTCGCTGGTGACTCTGGTTGAGCCAGACTCGTGTTTTGCGGGGACGCTAGCGGAATTGGTGCTCGCCGCCGACCGTTCCTACATGCTGATCGGCGAGCGCGAAGCCGATAATAAGCCGCCGGCGGAGATCGCGCTGTCGGAGCAGAATTTCGGCCTCTATCCGATGTCGAACGGATTGACGCGGTTGGCGAGCCGCTTTCTGGCGGATCCGGCGCAGGTCGATGCCGCCAAGGCCGAAATTGGCCGCAAGCTCGACGCCGAAACGGCGGAGCGGCTGGGTCTCGTGACCTTTGCGTGCGACGACATCGATTGGGAGGACGAGGTGCGCGTGTTTCTTGAGGAACGCGCCAGCTTTTCACCCGATGGACTTACCGGCCTCGAAGCCAATCTGCGCTTTGGCGGGCCGGAGACAATGGAATCGAAGATCTTCGCGCGGCTGACCGCCTGGCAGAATTGGATCTTCCAGCGCCCGAACGCCATCGGCGATGAGGGCGCGTTGAAACGGTACGGCACCGGCCAGCGGCCGGCGTTTGATACCAAGCGAGTTTGATGAAATGCGACGGACGGAGAGAAGTGCATCATGACCATTCAGGCGATCGATTATTCGACCAAGATCCCGAATAACGTCAACCTCACCGAGGATCGCCAAGTGCTGCGCGCGCTTGAGAGTTGGCACCCCGGCTATATCGACTGGTGGAAGTCGATGGGGCCGGAAGGCTTCCAGGAGGCGATGGTCTATTTGCGTACCGCGGTGTCGGTCGACCCCAAAGGCTGGGCGAAGTTCGACTATGTCAAAATGCCCGATTACCGCTGGGGCATATTGCTGGCGCCGCAGGAGGAGGGCCGCACCATTCCGTTCGGTCGCCATCTCGGCGAACCGGTATGGCAGGAAGTGCCTGGCGAATACCGCGCCATGCTGCGACGGCTGATTACCATTCAAGGCGACACCGAACCGGCTTCCGTCGAGCAGCAGCGCCACCTCGGCAAGACCGCGCCGTCGCTCTACGACATGCGCAATGTGTTCCAGGTCAATGTCGAGGAAGGTCGCCACCTTTGGGCCATGATCTATCTGCTTCAGAAATATTTTGGCCGCGATGGCCGTGAGGAAGCCGCCGAGCTGTTGCAGCGGCGCTCCGGCGATCCCGATAAGCCGCGCATGCTCGGCGCCTTCAACGAACAGACTCCGGATTGGCTGTCGTTCCACATGTTTACCTTCTTCACCGATCGTGATGGCAAGATGCAGCTTGAGAGCCTGGCGCAGTCGGGCTTCGATCCGCTGTCGCGCACCTGCCGGTTTATGCTGACGGAAGAGGCCCACCACATGTTTGTCGGTGAAACCGGCATCGGCCGCACCTTGCAGCGGACCTGCGAGGCGATGAAGGAGGCCGGCATTGAGGACGTCAACGATATCGAGCGCGTGCGCGCGCTCGGCGTCATCGACCTGCCGACCATCAAGAAGAAACTCAACATGCACTATTCGCTGTCGCTCGACCTGTTCGGTTCGGAGGTCTCGACCAATGCCGCCAATGCGTTCAATGCGGGTCTGAAGGGTCGTTTTCAGGAGTCCAAGATCCAGGACGATCACAAGCTCGACAATGCCAACTATCCGGTGCTGAAGCTGGTCGATGGTAAAATCAAGCGTATCGACGAGCCGGCGTTGACCGCGATCAATATGCGTTTACGCGATGACTATACCGCCGACTGCCAGCGCGGTCTCGAGCGCTGGAACAAGATCATCGAGCGGACCGGCGTGGCTTATCGGCTTGAGCTTCCGCACGTCGCATTTCATCGTCAAATCGGCGAGTTCAAGAACATCCAAGCCAAGCCGGACGGGACCATCGTCGACGATGCAACCTGGAGCCGGGACAAGGAGAAATACCTGCCGTCGAAGGACGACGGCGAGTTCATCCAGAGCCTGATGAAGCCGGTCACCGAGCCCGGCAAGTTTGCGAGCTGGATCGCGCCGCCGCGCGTGGGCATCGACAACAAGCCAGGTGATTTCGAGTATGTGAAGATCGTGGCGTAGCGTAGTGCCAAGTCCACTTGACTTGCATATGTCATGTAAATTCAAATGGCCTTCAACCGATCACGACATCCAAGACCTTCGCGGCTGCGCGACAAGGAGGATTCATGAAAAAGCTGGTCCTGGAAACCACTGCGCCGTTCCAAGGATTGCCCGAGCTGGTCGCCTATCACGAAGGCCTGTTCGAGAAGGAGGGGCTTCAGATCGAGTGGGCCGATCGCGAACAGGGTGTTGAGAAGAGAGTCGACCGCAGCATCGCCAGTCCCAAGGGGGTCAATCCGTTCCTCAGCCACGGCAAGCTGTTCGAGCAGGGGCAGGCGGACATGTACAACGCCTGCGAATGGGGCAACTATTGTCGCGTTGGCGCAACCGCCGGCAGCCGTCAGGTCGGTCGGCGCGCGATCGTAAGCTACGCGGCGATGACGGTTGCGCCGGGTTCGCCAATTTATACGCCGCAGCAACTTGCCAATAAGGTCATTGGCGTGCCGTTCTATTTCGGCACCCATTACATCGCGATGCATATGTTGCAGGGTTTCATGCGGCGCGAAGAGGTCAAGTTCTGCTCCGCGCCCAATGGTTCGCGCTACCGGCTTGCCGCTTTGTTGAACGGCGAGGTCGATGCGATGACTCTGACTGAGCCGCATGTCACCCTGGCCGAGAAAAAGGGTTGTCGCATTATTTGCGAGGCCTTGTTCCATGGCACCGAGGTGGCTTCCGATCGCGTCGATGCAGAGACATATGCCGCCTTTAATCGCGCGGTGCGCGAGGCGGTGCGGCGCATCAATGCCAACAAGGGCGGCTATATGCACTACTTCATCGATTATCACGGCAAGACCGATCCGCAAGTTGCGGCGCTCAAGGTCGAAGAGCTCCGTGAAAGCCGGCTGGTGGTTTGCGACCCGGCGCCGATCCCGGCTGACGAGATGCAGCGCACTTTCGAATGGCTCAAAAGCTGGAACATGCTGGAGGATGCGCAGTCACCGCAGCAACTCGTCAATATCGAGGTCCAACAACGCGCGCACCACGCGGCGGAGTAATCAAATGCGGAACGGACAAACGGACGAGATTGCGAAACTTGTCGAGCCAGGCCGCGTCCATCGGCGGGTGTATGCAGATCCCGACGTGTTTGAGCTGGAGATGGAGCGTATCTTTGGCCGGGCTTGGCTGTTCGTCGGCCATACTAGTCAGGTGCCCAACCCGGGTGACTACATTACCACCGATCTCGGCCGCCACCCGGTCATCATGTGCCGTCACCGCGACGGCAGCGTGCAGGTGCTGCTGAACCGTTGCAGCCACCGCGGCCCCAAGGTTCTAAACGAGCGCAAGGGCCATGCCGCGCGGTTTGTGTGCTGCTATCACGGCTGGAGCTTCGACACCGATGGCCGGCTGGTGGCGGTGCCGGTGCCGGAAGGGTGCGGCGAAGGTTTTAACAAGGACGCGCTCGGATTGAGGCGCGCGGCGCGCGTCGGCGAGTATCGCGGTTTTGTGTTCGCGAGCCTGGCGGCAAGCGGGTCGAGCTTCGAAGACCATATCGGGCCGATGAAGGGCAGTATCGACGACCTGGTCGATCGGGCGCCCGATGGCGAACTGGCGCTCGATGTCGGCATGCACCGCTATATTTATAACGGCAATTGGAAACTCCAGGTCGAGAACGTGCTCGACAGCTATCATGTGCCGTTCGGCCATGCCTCGACCGTGAACAAGGACGGCGTACAGTTCGCCCGGCGGGAGGGCGATCAAAAGGGCGCCGCCGTCATTGAAACCAAAAAGCAGCAGACCAGCAGCAGTTGGAAGGACCGCAAGAGCTACATCGTCGGCAACGGCCATGGTTGGACCAGCAACACCACGCTCGACGATGGCAAGCGCTCAAGCGCGGCGTTTGACGAATACAAGCGCGTCTTGTCGGAGAAGGTTGGGGCGGCGCGCGCGGCGGAGGTCCTCACCCCGCGGCTGCACAATTCGCTGATCTATCCTAACATGTCGATCATGGGACTAAACATCCACGTCCGCGTTATCAGGCCGCTTGCGGTTGACCGTACCGAGGTCACGATTTACCCGGTTCGGCTCCTGGGTGCGCCGGAATCGATGAATTTTGGCAATATCCGGTTGCTCAACGTCACCCACTCCGCGTCGTCGTTTGTGCAGACCGACGATCTTGAATCCTTCATACGGGCGCAAAAGGGGCTGCGTTCGAGCCTCACCGACTGGGTCGATATCTCACGCGGCCTTGGGCATGAGGAGCCGGATCGTGAGCTTAATGCGACCCGCGGGCTCGCCACCCATGAGATGGTCGTGCGCGCGCAATACAAAGCGTGGCTCGGCTACATGCGTGAGGCAGCCTGATGAATGCGGCAAGTCCGGCCGGGACCATCGACCGCGCGCCATTTGAGTATTTCCTGATTCACGAGGCGACGCTGCTGGACGCGCGCCGCTTTCGCGACTGGATGGCGCTGTTCGCCGAGGACGGGTCCTACTGGGTTCCGGCGGTACCAGACCAGGAGAGTCCGTTCAACCAAGCGTCACTGTTCTATGACGATCGCGAGCTGATGAAGACGCGGATTGATCGCCTTGAGCATCCAAGGATTCACGTTCAGACGCCACCGTCGCGAACCGCGCATCTGATAGGCAATATCATCGTCGAACAGGCGGACGCTGAGAAAGGTGAGTTCATCGTCGGCTCAACCGTGATCATGGTTGAATACCGCGATGAGGCGCAGCGCGTTTTTGCCGGCCGTCAGCACCATCGGCTGCGCCGCGATGGCAGCGGTTTCCGCATTGTGCAAAAGCGCGTCGACTTGATCAATTGTGACAGCGCGTTTGAGGCGATAGCGGTCCCGATTTAATTGGCTTGCTCTTTGAGCACCTTTGCCAGCGGTTGCCAGCGCGCGACTTCCCCCGTGAGGAAGCTGGTAAATTGTTCCGGCGTCATCAACCGGGTTTCGATCTCGTCTTGCGCCATACGCTTTTGCACTTCGGGTAAATTAATGATCCGGTTGATCTCGCGGCCAAGGGTCTGCCCAATCTCGGGTGGCAGCTTGGCGGGACCGGACAATCCAAACCAGGTGGCGCTGACAAGGTCCTCGTATCCGAGTTCCCGGAAGGTTGGAATCTCGGGGAAATTGGCAAGCCGTTTTTCGGCCGACACCGCCAATGGCCGTACTTTGCCGCTACGGATCAATTCGGCTGCCGAGGAAAAAGTCACCGAACCGAATGGCACGTGGCCGCCGATCAGGTCCATTAGCGCGGGCCCGGCGCCCTTGTGAGGAATGTGCACGATGTTGAATCCTACGCGGCGCGCGAAGGCTTCGGCGAACAGGTTGCCCTGCGTTCCGGTACCAGGGGAAATGTAGTCGATCGGTTTTGGATTGGCCTTGGCCCAGGCCAGAAACTCTTTGAAGTCACGCGCCGGGTGTCCGGGATTGACTATGAACAGCACCGGCGGTCCGCCGAGATAGGCGATGTGGGTAAAGTCGCGCACCGGATCGAACCCGGGATTGGCGCTCATGGCGGGTGCGATCACGTGTGACGCGACACCGGAGACGACAAATGTGTAGCCGTCAGGCGCCGCGGTCGCGACCGCGGCCGCGCCAATCATGCCGCCGGCGCCGGGGCGGTTCTCGACGAAGAACTGCTGCTTGAACGTCTGTGACAGCGGATCGGCAACGATCCGACCGAGTGTATCGGCGGCGCCCCCGGGCGCAAATGGCGCTACCACTTTAACCGGCTTGTTGGGCCAGGCTTGCGTGTAGGCCGGCCCGCTGGCCAGCATCAGGAGGGCGGCGAGGCAGACCAGAATACGACCGATGGTTTTCATTTATGGCTCCCGCGATGGCGGAACCGAAGCATATCGCAACGCAAGTCCTGCGCCAGCCCGGTCGCGGCGGCCTATTTCGTAGGTTCAGTGTTGCGCACGCCGTCCCACCACGGACAGACGCCAGCCATGCGCTCGTGGTTGCCGTCGATCACATTGACCGGCTTGCGCAGCCCTGAGGCCGCGGCGGCAATGCGCAGCTTGCGCGCTTCGACACGGCCTTCCGGCGGCATCCACATGCGGTCGTGACCCCACATGCTGGGACCCCAGGTGACCTCCTGCGGCTGCCAATGATCGACGTCGATGACACGGCCGCCCCAGCCATATTCCACCATGAAGCCCGACGGCGAGTTGGAATAGAACGACGTCACCTCGTCGTTGATATGGCGACCGAGCGTAACGCCAATACGGCCTTCCTCGCCGAGCGCGAGGTCGTAACCCTGGCCGACATCATCGAGGTTGAACAGCTCGACCATCAAATGGTGGGTCGCGACACGGCCGGTTTCGATGAACGCAATCGAATGATGACGCGGGTTGGCATGGAAGAAGTAGGCGTTGAACGGCCTCGTCATGAAGTCCGACAGCCGGAAGCCAAGCACGTCGCGATAGAACGGAATCACGTCATGGATGCTTTTGACGTGCAGGACCGCGTGACCCATGCCCAAAGGGCCGGTACGGAACCCGGAAATATTGCGACCGGGCGTGAATGGCTCGCGCGTGACCTCGGCGCCATAAGCGATCTCAAGCCGGTTGCCGACCGGGTCGTCGAAGGCGATCAGATCCGCGACCCGTCGCTCGTCGGCCAATGCACGCGTTCCGCGCGCCACTGCGACGCCTGCTTGTTCCAATCGTGCGGCGTGGGCGTCGAGCGCGGCGGCGTCCGCAACCTCCCAGCCGAAGAACGCAACCCCTTCGCCGCCATCGGCAGTGACCACCACGCGCTGCTTGCGGTCGTCCATCCGAAAAGCGAGGCTGCCGCGGCTGGTGTCGACGCGCTGCAAGCCCAAGAATTTCTCGCCGAAGTCCGCCCAGTCTTCGAGCGCCTTCGCGCGCACGCCGACATAGGCCAGTCCCCGAATGGTCATCGCGTTCTCAGTCCTGCGGCGGGATATGGGCCCTGCTGGCACTTCGGAGAGCGGGGCCGCATCCGAAAGAACACCTTATCGCGAAAAAATAGGCCCGTCACATCGGGTGCAGCGGTTGGATATGTCCCACGCGGCAGCGCCGGATGGTTACCGGCCTGCCTGCAAGAGATCATTTTACGATAAACTTGCGCTATAGTAGTTATCAAGAGGACACACCGGAGCAACGGCTATGCGAATTCGAACGATCACGCTGGTTTATTGCATTCTGGTCGGTGCATGGGGGTCCGCGGTCGCGCAGACCTACCCTACTCGCGCGGTCACAATCGTGGTTCCGTTTCCGCCTGGCGGCGGGTCGGATGTGGTTGCGCGTATCATCGCGGATCCGATCAGCAAACATCTTGGGCAGACTGTTCTGGTCGAGAACATCGCGGGCGCGGGCGGAACAACCGGCACGACGCGTGTGGCGAATGCTGCACCCGACGGTTATACGATGGTGCTCGCCCACACAGGCACACATGCTGCCGCTGTGCCGCTTTATCCGAGCCTGCGCTACCATCCGCTGAAGGATTTCGCTCCGATCGGGCTCATTAACACCAATCCGATTGTCGTGGTCGCCAAGAAGTCCATGGCGGCAAAGAACCTCAAGGAGCTGATTGGGTATTTGCGAGCCAATCCAAAATCGACCAATGCCCACGCCGGCATTGGTTCAGTATCGCATACCACTTGTTTGCACTTCAACGCGCTTGCCGATCTCAAGACCATTTCGGTCGCCTATCGTGGTGCTGGACCTGCGATGAACGACATCGTCGCGGGTCACGTCGATTATATGTGCGACCAGATTTCGACGGTGTTGCCGCAGGTGAACGCAGGCAGCATCAAGGCCTATGCCGTCGGCCAAGCCAAGCGTTCGACACAACTGCCCGAGGTGCCCACGACGACGGAGGCCGGAATGCCGGAGTTCCAGGCGACGATCTGGAACGCATTGCTGTTTCCAAGAGGTACGCCGGAGCCCGTCGTCCAACGCATGAACGATGCGCTGCGGGCGGCGCTCAACGATCCTGCCGTGAGAAAGCGCTTTGAGGACAATGGCGGGGAACTTCCGATCGCTGAACAGCGTACGCCCGAAGGATTACGGACGTTTATTGCGAAGGAGGTTGATCACTGGACGGCGATCATCAAGAAAGCCGGCGTTACCGCAGAGTAGTCCGGCGCGGCTTTTTCGTTACGACTGTGGCTTCGTTCTCAGTCCTGCGGCGGGATGCCCGCGTCCTTCACAATTGCGGCAAATCGCACCAGATCCGACTTGTACCTTGTCGCGAACGCTTCAGGCGTAGAACCGACAACCTCGTTGGCGGTAGCGTCCATGCGGGCGCGGACATCCGGCATGTTAAGCGCCTTGGCGGCCTCGCGCTGGATCAGCGCGATTACCTCGCGCGGTGTTCCGGCGGGTACGAACCACCCCTGCCAGCTGCTGGACTCAAATCCGGCCAGGCCGCTCTCTGCAATCGTGGGGACGTCGGGCAACGACGGCGACCGCTTGGGGCCGGCGATCCCCAACGCGCGCAAGACTCCGGAATCGATGTTCGGCTTGGCGGTCGAAAACGGCACGACCGCCAAATGTACCTCGCCCGCGATCAGCGCGGTGTTGAGTGGCGCATCGCCGCGATAGGGGATCGGCTGAAATTTGACGCCGGCGGCGTGCATCAGCATTTCGACGGTCAGGTGCAGCGGATTGCCGATTCCAGTCATGCCGTAATTGAGGCTGCCGGGCTTGGCCCTTGCGAGTTCGATCAATTCGCGCGTGGTCTTGGCCGGCAATGAAGGCGTTGCGACCAGAAGCAATTGCGATGCGACGAGCTGGGTGACGGGCGCGAGATCCTTGACCGGATCGAACGGCAGTTTGCGATAGAGCGCGGGACTGATGGCCAGCCCGTTGGTGACCTGCAGGATGGTGTAGCCGTCGGGCGGCGACTTCGCGACCAGATCGGTCGCCGTATTGCCGCCGGCGCCGGGGCGGTTCTCGATGATGACCGGCTGGCCGAGCGCTTCGGTGAGCTTCTGGCCCATGATCCGCGCCAGCAGATCGACGGCGCCGCCGGCAACGAATGGCACGACAATGCGGATGGGCTTGGTCGGAAAGCTTTGTGCTGCCGCCGGGCTTGAGGAGGCGAGGGCTAAAGCGATCAGCAGGAGCGACCGTCGCACGGAATTCTTCATGTCGCTCTCCCGGATTCGTTCCGACTTGGATTCATTGGAGCGGAATGCCCGCCTCTTTGATCAGTTTAGCAAATCGCGCCACATCGTCATTGAATTTTGCGGTGAAAGCTTCCGGCGTCGATCCCACCGGTTCGTTCCCCATGGCTTGCAAGCGTTTGGCCACGGCGGGTTCTTCAATGATCTTTGCGATCGTGCGATGGATTGTTGCGATCACGGTTGGCGGGGTCTTTGCGGGCACGAACCAGGCTTGCCACCCGGACGCCTCGAAGCCGCGAACCGCGTCTTCCGATAAGGTCGGCACGTCAGGCAACAGCGCCGAGCGCTGGGCGCTGGTCACTGCCAACGCGCGTATCGCGCCCGATTGGACATGCGGCAGGATCGCCACCAGCGGCACGATCGCGACATCGACCTCGCCCGCGATCAGTGCGGTGTTGAGCGGAGCGTCGCCGCGATAGGGGATTGCCTGGATGTCGACGCCGGCGGCGCGTTTGAGCATTTCCATTGTCAAATGCAGCGAATTGCCGACGCCGGTCATGCCATAATTGAGGCTGCCGGGCTTGGCCTTGGCGAGCGCGATCAGTTCCTTCGCCGAACGCGCGGGCAGCTTGGTATTGGCGACCAGCACTGTCGATGTTGCCACAAGCTGGGTCACCGGAGCGAAGTCGCGCAGCGTATCGAACGGCAGCGTGCGATAGATTGCCGGGCTGATGGCCTGTCCGTTAGTGTTCTGAAGAATGGTGTAGCCGTCGGGCGGCGACTTCGCGACGTCGTGCGAGCCGGTGGTGCCGCCAGCGCCGGTGCGGTTCTCGACCACCACCGTTTGTCCGATTGTCTCTTGGAGCTTGGCGCCAAGGATGCGCGCCAGTTGGTCGACCGCGCCACCGGCCGCAAATGGCACCACGATCCTTACTGGCTTTGTGGGATAGGGCTGGGCGACGGCGGAGCGGGCGGCAAGTCCGGTTGCTGCAATGGTGATTGCCAGTGCGAGACGGAAATGACGCATCCGGCTCCTCGCTCAATGCCGTGGTTGATGTGCTAGGCGCGGCGGCAACAATACAATGACTGTTTCTAGCCGCAAATACGAGATGCGAGATTATCGGATACCGCAGCGATTGGGCGATCGCTTGGTGTGAGGCCAAGCGGCAGGCTCAGGCCGCGACGCTGCTGAGGAAGGTCTCGATCTCGCGGTGCAGATTGTCGACGGCGTCCTCGACCAACTTCGTCTCCGACAAGACGACTTCGGCCGAGCTGCGGGTGGCGAGCGCGGCTTCGGTTACTTCGCCGAGGGCCGCGACGATCTTGCCAGTTTCTTGCGCCGCGTTTGCGACATTGTCGGAAATTTCCCGGGTCGCCGTGCTTTGCTCGTCGATCGAACCTGCGACGCTGTTGGCGTAGGTGCTGATCTCATCGATGCATTGTTCGATGCTGCCGACCGCGCGAACCGCGCCCGCGGTCGACGACTGCACCGCTGAAATTTGGCTGGCGACGTCCTCGGTCGCCTTGCCGGTCTGCAGCGCGAGCGATTTCACTTCAGATGCGACCACTGCGAAGCCACGCCCGGATTCGCCGGCGCGGGCTGCTTCGATGGTCGCGTTGAGCGCGAGCAAATTGGTTTGGCCGGAAATTTGCTGGATCAGATTGATGATATCGCCGATCTTCTGCGCTGCGTTGGACAGGCCGGAGAATTGGTCATTGGTCGCGCGGACCTGACTGACGGCGCTGTGAACGACTTTGGTGGTTTGTTCGATCTGCCGCCCGATCTCGCCGGCGGATTCGAACATTTGGCGCGTGGCAACCGCGGCGTTCTGGACGCTACTCGAAGCTTCCTGCGAAGCCTGCAAGATACCCTCGGCGCGTTGCGAGGCTTGTTCCGACGAACCAAACAGGTTGGTGGCCGTGGATTTTGTCGCTTTGGTGCAGTTGCGGACGGTTGTCAGGACATTTTCGACCCGGACGCGGAACGACGCAATAGCGGAGTTGATCGATTCACGCTGGGCCTGTTCGGTTACGTCCTCATGGGTCGCAACCCAGCCGCCACCCGGCATCGGTGTACGTACGACCCTGATCAGGCGGCCGTCTGCAAGCTTGTCGATGCGGCTCGACACGGCGTCCGCCGAGAGCTTGCCCAACGCCGCGAGCTTTTGTTTGACGGCGTCGTCGGTTTGATCGCCCGCCAAAATGCCATTCGCAACGCGGTGTTTGATAATTGCTTCGTGGGTTGCTCCTGATTTCAGCAATTCCGGCGGTAGCGAATAAAGGCGCGCATAGCGCTCGTTGTGGACGACGAGACACTTATTGCCGTCGAACATGCATAGTCCCTGGGACATGTTGTTCAGGGCGGCGTTGAAACGGATGTTTAGGTGGTGTGGACATTTATCTTAGCCATAGGATGATGGCGGCGATTGTGACGACGGCCAAGTAATTTCGGGCAGTCTTTTCGAAGCGGGTTGCAACGCGGCGAAACTGTTTGAGTTTG
>JALHRD010000023.1 GCA_022841625.1 Xanthobacteraceae bacterium | reverse complement strand
CCCAAAAACCCTCGCGTCCCACCACGCCACGGGACACTGCGCCCCGCAAAAGTTCAACAAGCCGGCAAACAAAACCGCTCGATCAAGCGCGGATTCTGTGAGATATGCGGGCTAGTGCCGCGGATTCTAAGTTCCTACCGCAATTGCAACGAACTCAACGAGTAACTTTGGCTCGGCCGCATTCGGGTCGGAGCGTTGCGCACCCCCTTGGATTCTTGAATTCGTTTCAGGGAGTGCTGCGGCATTTCAAGGTCTCCGCAAGCCGGGGGCTCGGGCGCAATCGCACCGGAAACTACCGATTTCGCCGCGGCCGGCGCCCACAATCCTCCGCCTTTACGCAGCCGTTTCGACCCCCGAGGTGGTCTATCTTCGTCAACCTTTCGCACCTATATTGGGGGTGCCGGGGCAACCCGGCTATGGCGATAAATGGCCGTCGTAATAAACCCATCGGACCCGGGGGCAGTACCCGGCGCCTCCACCGGAACCCAGGCCAACCCAAGCCGCGGATGGGCTGCGGTGGGGGCGAAATAGGATCGACGAGGGCGTAAAGGGCGTGTTTTTGCTCGGCATGGTTCCGCCGTTATCGGGCCGTTTTCATAGTTGCAAACGACAACTATGCTCCGGTTGCTCAGGCTGCGTAACGCAGTTTGAAAGACCGAACTTAAAGTCCTGACGGGTTAAGCTCCGGCAGGCGGGGTTCGGAGGCACCTGGCAACAGAAGCCTCCACTTCTTTCGGTTTTTTTAGTTTTGGTTGCTAATCCACCGGATCGTCCCTGCACCAATGCCTGCCTCGGCATTGGCTATGCCCCCCGACCGCGTTATTGTCGTTCAACCTCACAGCTATCGAGCCCATGGTCGTCGATCACATCCGCTACGATGTACTAACCCAGGATGCACTGCGCAGCGTGGTGCGCACTGTGCTGTCCGATGCCGCACGCAATGGCCTTCCCGGCGAGCACCATTTCTACGTTGCCTTCGACACCCGCGCGGACGGCGTGAAACTGTCACAACGCATGCGTGCGCAATACCCCGAAGAAATGACCGTCGTCCTCCAGCACCAGTACTGGGACTTGGTGGTCACCGACGAGCAATTCGAAGTAGGCCTGTCATTCGGCGGCGTGCCGGAGCGGGTGGTGGTCCCGTTCGCGGCAATCAAGAGCTTTGTCGATCCCTCCGTGCAATTCGGGGTCCAATTTGAGACGCTGGTCGTTTCGGAAGAAGGCCAAACGAGCGCAGATGGCCAAGAGCCAAAACGAACGCCGGCGGAGCACCACGGCGCCACGACCAGTATCGGGACCGCAACACCGCCAACACCGGCCAATCCGCCCGACCGGCCGCTCAGTCCACCGGCGGCTTCGAAGGACGGTACGCCAGCAAGTGGCGGCCAGGTCGTGAACCTCGACCGCTTCCGCAAGAAGTAACGCGCGGACCAGGCGCCCGGCCCCCCGCCCTAGAACGGAGCGCCCGGACATGAACGAAAAACGGCCGAACAGCGCATCCCGCATTGAGCGCGACACCCTCGGGCCCATCGAGGTTCCAGCAGAGCGGCTCTGGGGCGCCCAGACCGAACGCTCGCGCCGCAATTTCCGCATCGGCGACGAGCGCATGCCGATCCCGCTCGTCGGCGCCTTGGGTATCGTCAAGCGCGCTGCCGCCGAGGTGAATAACTCACTCGGCTCGCTCGATACCCAGCGGGCCCGCGCCATTGCTCGCGCCGCACAAGAAGTCGTCGACGGCAAGCACAATGAGCATTTTCCGCTGGTGATCTGGCAGACCGGTTCCGGCACCCAGACCAACATGAATGTGAACGAGGTGATCGCGACTCGCGCCAACGAAATCCTCGGGGGTAAACGCGGCGACAAATCTCCGGTACACCCGAACGACCACGTCAATATGAGCCAGTCCTCGAACGACTGCTTTCCGACCGCGATCCACGTCGCAGCGGCAATCGAGATCGCGCACCGCCTCCTCCCGGCACTGACCCATCTGCATCGGGAGCTTCACCACAAGAGCAAGGCGTTCGCGCGCATCATCAAGATCGGCCGCACCCATGTCCAGGACGCAACGCCACTCACGCTCGGACAAGAATTCTCCGGCTACGCCGCACAGGTTCAAAGCGGCATCGCCCGCACGCGCCTCGGCCTGAAAGAACTCTATCCGCTTGCGCAGGGCGGCACGGCAGTCGGTACCGGGCTCAACTCCAAACCACAATTTGCCAAGCAGGTCGCCAAGCAGATCGCGCAGCTGACCGGCCTGCCGTTCTTCAGCGCCCCCAACAAGTTCGAGGCACTCGCCGCGCATGACGCGATCGTGTTCACACACGGCGTGCTGACTTCGGTGGCAACCGGACTATTCAAGATCGCCAACGATATTCGGCTGCTCGGATCGGGACCGCGCTCGGGACTTGGTGAATTGATCCTGCCGGAGAATGAGCCCGGTTCTTCGATCATGCCGGGCAAGGTCAATCCGACCCAGGCAGAGGCCTTGACCATGGTCTGCTGCCAGGTATTCGGAAACCACACGACTATCACGGTAGCCGCCAGCCAAGGCCATTTTGAGCTGAATGCCTTCAAGCCAGTGATCGGAGCGTCCCTCCTGCAATCGATCCGATTGCTGGCGGACGCGGCACGTTCCTTTGCGGATCACTGCGTGGTCAATCTTCGCGCCGACGAAGCCCGCATTCGCGAACTGATGCAGCGATCGCTGATGCTCGTCACCGCGCTGGCGCCAACCATAGGCTACGAAAAAGCTGCGGCGATTGCCAAGGCAGCCCATGCCAATGGCACCTCCTTACGCGAGGAAGCGCTGCGGCTTGGCACCGTTTCGGCCGCCGATTTTGATCGGCTGGTCCGGCCGGAACGGATGATTCGCCCCAACTAGCCAATATTTTACCGCATTTAGAACCCCAGGTTGCCGACCGTGGCCCCCTCGCCCCGCCCAGGATACCAGTGCGCCGGTAAGGAACGACCTCCGCTGCGGGGAGCTTCGACAAATTTTCCGGCATTATTCCGAGCTGAGCATAAGGTCCCCACCGACAACTAATCGCTCAAAATTTCAACGCGCTATTCGAATCTGCCGCGCCGCCGCAGGGCACCGATCCCGCAGCGAGCCCGAAGGGTTTGCACCCGGACAAATGAAATGGTTTCCAATCGCCACGCTATGACCGCATTTAGCGTTGAAATCAAAGGGGTAGCGCCGGGGTCGGGGGTACTTCAACGGACCGGCGGTAATCGGGGCGGCACGGGATGGGTGACGTCGTCAGTTTGCGCAAGGTGCGCAAGAGGGCCGATCGGTCGTTACGCTTACAGCAGGCGTCGGCCAATCGGCTAATGCACGGCCGGGGACGGGCCGAGCGAACTCTTGATGCCGCGCGCACTGCAAAATCCCGTCGCGACCTCGATCAACACCGGGTCAAGACGGGAGAGTGAGCGATGAAATCGCCAGTTATCAAGCGCTCGATTGTTATCGCGGGTCACAAGACCAGCGTCAGCCTTGAGGATGCTTTCTGGAGAGGGTTGAAGGATGTCGCCGGCACGCGCGACATGACGTTGTCGGAACTTGTGGCGTCGATCGATACCGAACGGCAACACGGCAACCTATCGTCGGCAATTCGCCTGTTTGTTCTCGACCACTACCGTGGGCAGAGTGCCGAAGAAGGCAAGGAGCGTAACGCCACACGCGATCTGATAAGCACGCGCCCAGCAGCGGCAATGCTAGGGGCCGATTAGGCGCTCAAGCCAAGAGCGCGTTGCCGGGCGTTGCGGTTGCGTCGGCGGTGTCTGCGGTCGCGTTGCAGGTGTTGGTCGAATGTCAGTCGGTGGCGGCGCCTTTGCCGTCGGTGTGCGCGGCAGCGCTGCTTTTGGCAGCGGAAGCGGGACAACTCTCTCTCGCAATGGCGCGGCAGGATCGCTGGTGGCGGGCGTCACTATCGGGCGCGTCACCGCACCGGAACTGCCAGTCTGCAGCGCCTCGATATGCTTGTCCTTTTCCTCGATGGCGCGTAGCGCCAACCAATTGGTGAATGCCGCGACGTCGAGTGCGGGCTTCAACTCGCCAAATGGGCCCCGTATCGACAGGGTAATCTCGGGGCGCACGCCCTCCAGCGCACCAGGACCCGGCGCCCCCGACAAAACCAAACGCGCATCAAGCGAACCGGCAGAAAGATCGATTCCAAGATTGACACCGAGTTCAACCTCCTTGGTTTTGATCGCTGTGTTGGCGATGCGTAACTGCCCGGCCGCGATCGTTATGTCACCGCGCGCCAGCGCGAGATAAAATGCGCCATTAAGAAGTACGGCCTCCGTGCGCTCTCGGATTCTTTCAACGTCAATCGGAAGCCCGCCATCGACGCTACGAATCACCGCCGCGAATGCCGCAGGATCGATGTGCATGATCGCGCCATCGGAAACTGTGAAGGCCCCCTCACCTTCCAGCGCGCCAATCAAAGCAACCGGGCTGCGACCGGTGCCCCGCAGCTTGAGTTCGATGCCCGCATGCCCCGACAACACACCTTCGCCGGGAAGCAACCTATTAAGATCGGCATCGACAAACTTTAAGTGACTGCCGAGACTGAGCCCCCCCTCGCCGCGCTTGAAACTAATTGAGCCCGCGACGCGCCCACCCGCGATTGAACCGCTGATCTCGTCGAGCACAAAAGAATCATGACTAAATTGCACAACCGCCCGCATATCCGTTGCGGCAAGTTCCGGCGATAGCACCAAGCGATCGACCCTGATTTTGACCGAACCCTCGGTGCCTCCGATCAGACCGCGTTCAAACGGCTCGGTTGGCCAGCTTCCGCCCGCCACTCGCGGAATACCAATTGCCGCCGCAACGGTTGCCGGCAGCTGCAAGGCACCCATCGATATTTCGCCGCCGATACGAATGGGATCAGCAAAACCAACTGTCAGGCCGCCGTTGATCGCAGTGTCGGCGACGGTTCCGGACAGATCGCTCAATCCGACGATGCCTTCCGCCAAGGTCAAGCGCGCTGTCAACATCGCCGGAATGAAATCCGCGGGATGGCCCGCCGAACGCGGCGTACGAATGTTCGCCCGCGTAATCTTCACCCCAAGGTCGGCAGCCGAGGCGCTATTGCCCGCGAGCCGCAATCTCCCATTGGCAGCCGCCTCCAAGCCGCCTGCGATAAGCTTACCTTCGACGGTCAGCTCTTGGTCGAATGCACCCTGCGCGGTTGCGGTGACACGCCCCCGGCCGTTATCGACGACAATGAAGCGCTCAAGCCCGAGCAGCGCCACGAGCGCAGCGCCATCGCCAGCTTCGATTTCACCGCCGAATTTGACTTTCGCGGAGCGGAGCCGCGCAAAATTGGCAACGGTGAGATCATCGCGGTTTGCGTTAATATCGCCTTGCAAGGCGACGCGCAGGCCGGCGGCATTGCCGGCAATCGTGAACTGCACAATTGCCCCGACCGTCGACGCGGCATCAGGAATGACCGAAAGCACCGCATTCACTTTCGCAGGCACGATGCGATCGGCATTCCGGCGCAATTCAGCGGCGAACTGCGGCGCGATTCGCCCAACCAATTCCGCCAATCCCTCTAGCCGCCGGGCATCAAGATCGAGCTTTAACGAACCACGCGGTATCGACGAGCGGGTATCAATGGAACCGGTAATCGCCGCGGAAGCGCCACCAAAATCGTCGATCAGAAGTCGCTCGACGTCCAAGCTGTGCGCGTCGAAGCGAATATTCACGTCGGCGCCTTTAGCCGCGATCCCAGCCAGCGTCGCGCGGCCGATCTTTGCAGTGAACAAGCCTTCGCGCGGCAGATCGAACACGGTTCCGTCAAACAGACCCTGGATCAGTCCATAGGCACGATCGAGATCGATGTCAGGCGCGCTCACCACCGCTTCAATGCGTGGCGGTCGCTGCCCGCTAGCCCATGAATAGGCGAACCGTCCTTCGATCGACATGCGGTCGAGTTCCGCCTTGAGACGGTCAACTGCGATCTCATCTTGGCCGAGCCTGAGCACGCCATCGACGCTCAGCCCGGCGGCGGCATTGAATTGATCGTCCGGTCGATCAATCAACCACGCGATCATGGCGCGCGGATCCTTCGACACCAGCCGCATCGGCCCCGTAAACGAGAAGCGATCGTTTCCGCCGAGACGCCCCGACATCGCCAATTGGGTCAGCCCAGGAGCGCGCAACTCGAACTTGTCGACGCTCCAGCCAGCCGCCTCGCTCACAAAGTCGCCACTGACCCGCTGCAAATTTCCGCCGGCGAGCGTGAGGCTTTCGACACTGATGCCGAGCGAAACCGGGATCGGCGGGCGCTGCAGGCCGACCAGCCCGTCAGCAAGCGCCTTGATGGCGGAGAGCGGCTTGCGGCGCAGCGGTTCCGGCAAATCCAGGATGCGATCAAGATCGATTTGCTGCGCCGACAGCACGCCGCTAAGCCGCGGCGCGGCGCCAAAATTGACAACCGCGTCGCCGCGCAGCCGGACCGGCCGCTCGTCCGGCCCATATTGGAATTCGATCTGCTCGACCACCGCACGGGCGCTATTGCCGTCAACTTTTCCGGTCAGCCGCCACGGCTCAAAGATCTGAGATTGTGATCCCGGTGGCAGCCGGCCGGGTTGACGCGCCAGGGTCATGCTGCCGGCAAAGCGCGGCGATCCGCTTTCGATCGAGATGAAGCCGTCGGCATCAGCAGTAAGTTGGCGATCGCTGGGATCGACATTGAGCCGCACGCGCACGCGACCATCGCCAAGCCGGCTGGCGGCAATGCGATAGGGATAATGCCGGTCGTCGACGTGGAACCCCCCTTGCCCTTTAACCGAGCCGGAGAGCGTGCGTAACTCGCCCTTGAACTCGAATTTGTCGAGCACAACGCCATAACCGCTGGCGGCGTCGGCCAGCAGAACGCGGCTGTCGCGAACGATCAGCCGCTCGATTGATACCGCGTCCGGATCGAACGTGACGGTCGGTGCTGGCCACTCCAGCCGACCGTTGCGGTCGAGCGCGAGCACGATCTCGGCCCCCTCCAAACTCATATCGGATGCCTTGAACTCGCCCCGCACCAGCGAACCGAGCGAGAACTCAATGCTCAAACGACGGGCGCGCAACGAGCCAGCTTCTCCTGGCTGGGCAATATCGATGCGCTGCAGGCTGAGCGAGGGCGACGGGAGCAACCGGGCATCGATTGGCCCCGCAAGCCGCACCTGCAAACCGGTCATGCGGCTTGCCTGGGCCTCAAACTGGCTTCGGTACTGGTTCCAGTCGACAAAATGCGGCCCCACCAGCGCCGCAACCAGCGCCAGGATCAGAGCAATTGCGAAACTGAGGAGCGTTGCCTGCACGCCGTCACCAAGCCGACCGGTCTTTGGGGTCCCCGAACGCGGACGTCTTCATCACGAGCCCGGAAAGCACCCAAGCGCCAACAAGATCAACACATTACGGACGAACACATCGACCCAGAGCACCGCCGGCCACGCCGCCGACCCGTACAATACACACTAAACAAAACGCTAAACACACTAAAGCCCGCTGCCCGCACTGGCTCTGGCGGCTGTCACCTTTTGTTTCGCCAGTGTTGACGGCAAATCTATGTTCGTGATCACGCGCCGCAATAGCTATGCTGGCGCCGGCCCAATAATCTTGCCAGGGTTCATGATGCCGCACGGATCAAATGCCTGTTTGATTGCGCGCATGGCTTCAAGCGCCGGACGGCCGTGCTCTGCTTCAAGATAGGCCATCTTTCCCTGCCCAACGCCATGCTCGCCGGTGCAGGTCCCGTCCATCGCAAGGGCGCGTGCAATAAGCCGCTCATGCAAGGCCTTGGCGCGGGCGACTTCATCGGCATCGGCCATGTCGAAAGTCATGGTAAGGTGAAAATTGCCGTCGCCGACATGGCCCATGATCGGCGCAATAAGGTGGCTTTCGGCAATATCGCGCTGGGTCGCGGTCACGCATTCAGCCAATCGCGAGATTGGCACGCAGACATCTGTGGCAAATACCGAAGCACCCGGACGTAGGGCTCGGCCCGACCAATAGGCGTCATGGCGCGCCTGCCAGAGCTTGGTGCGATCCTCGGCTTTGGTCGCCCAATCGAACGGACCGCCACCGAGTTCTGACGCGATCTCGCCGAAACGGCGCGACTGCTCGGCAACGCCCGCGTCACTGCCATGGAACTCGACGAACAACATGGGCGTTACGGGTAACGTCAGCTTAGAATAGGCATTCGACGCTTTGACCTGCAATTCGTCGAGCAATTCGATGCGCGCGACCGGAATGCCGGACTGGATGGTGAGGATCGCGACATTGCAGGCGGCCTCGACCGAGGGGAACGGGCAGACGCCGGCCGCAATCGCCTCGGGAATGCCGGAAAGCCGCAATGTCAGCTCAACGATGACGCCCAGCGTGCCTTCAGAACCAATCATCAGCCGCGTGAGGTCATAACCGGCGGACGACTTCTTGGCGCGCCGTGCCGTTGTCATCATTTCACCGTTCGCCAACACCACTTTGAGCGACAGCACGTTGTCCTTCATGGTGCCGTAGCGAACCGCATTGGTGCCCGAGCAGCGCGTCGCTGCCATGCCGCCGAGCGAAGCGTCGGCGCCGGGATCGAGCGGGAAGAACAGGCCTTGGTCGCGCAAATGCTCATTGAGCGTCTTGCGGGTAATGCCAGGCTCGATCACGCAATCGAGGTCCTCGGAATGCACCGCCAAAACCTTATTCATATCGCGGAAATCGATCGACACCCCACCGAATGGCGCATTGACCTGACCTTCCAGCGACGAGCCGGTGCCGAACGGGATTACCGGCACACCCTGGGCTGCGCAAATACGCACAATCGCCTGCACATCGGCGATGCTCTGCGGGAACACCACCGCATCGGGCGGCTGGTTGACGACCCAGGTGAGCGTATTGCCGTGCTGCTCGCATACCGCTTGCGAGGTCACGAGGCGGTTGCCGAATTGCTGGGTCAGCGATGACAGCACGGCTGCCAAGTTCGCCGGCCGCGGAGCGCGATTACCATTGGGCGTCTGCGGCTTGGTCGGCAATGACACGGTCCCGATCTTAGCTTCTTCCGATGCGCCCATTCTAGGTCGGTCTTCGAACAAAACCACAGGGCAATCAAGCTGGCGGCGAGGGCTGCTTCTGCTCCATTCGCTGCCGGATTGCGTTGGTCACCATCGCGGTGATTTTTGGCATTTCATCGTCGCTGAACGGAATTGGCCGGCACATGTCCATGACCAGCACGCCGAGCCGCGCCATGCGGTAGGAGGCATAGAACGCATCGGCGGCGGTGGTGGCGACGCGCTCGGCGAACGCGCCACCCAGTTGTTGGGCGAGCGAGGTCGAGGCAATGTCGACGACGCCAAGCTTGCCAGCCTCGATGACCAGCCGGCGCAACAGATGCGCCGTGGTCGCGATCGCGGGACGATGGCCATAGGTTGCCGCAATCTGGCGCACCATGCGCACGCCAACCGCGAGAAAGAACACGGCATCGCTCAACGCCGTCGGGCTGATGGCGGTGATGCCAAAGGCGCGAAACACCGCCGCGCGAACGTGTTCCTCAGCGCGGGCATCGAGCGTCCGCATCACCGTCTGCGAGAGAATCTCGACCTGCTGCGCGATATTGTGGTGCGGCTGCACTTGGCGCTGAAAGGTTTCGATCGCTGCTTGCGTGCTGCGCTCGCGCGGCACCACCGCCAAGACATCCGCCAGAATCCGGCGCGTATTGGCGGGGCTGACGGCATCCTGATCAAAGCGCTTGCGGATGGTCTCGACATTGCGCAACCACAACAGGCTCCGCACTTCGCGCGCGATGATCGTGCCGGCGCCGGCAACGCCGGCGATAACCGCCGTGGCGGCAAGCGTTCCCAAGACTGCCGAGCGTTCGAATGCCGCAGCGATCCACCAATAGGCGTCGACGATGAACCAGCCCGCAATGAACACACCGATCCCAGCGAACCCGAACGAGAGCTTGCGGTTCCGCCTCGGCTCTCGCGTGGCTAGGGCGCGTGGCGCTGGCTGCGTGGCGACGATCCGGTCGGCGCGATCCGCCATCACCACCTGCGGGACGTTATGCAGCGGCGCGGCGCGCTCGCCTTCGGCTTCGATCACCCGCGGCGTGAGCGGCTCGGCAGTCATCGCAGCCGGTCTCCCATCAAAAATTCCAGCGCCTGGTCGAGATTGATATGCGCGATGCCATCGACCGGTGCCGGATCGATCACCGGCGGCTCGAACAGCGGCACATTGAGGAACGACGAATTCCAGGCATCCGGCCGCGGCGGCCGGATCGGCACCGTGCCGACAAAGAACTTCGCCTGCTTGCCGCCGCCAACCGGTCGGCCGACCACGACCGGCACCCGCTGACCGTCGATGTCCTGTGTGTCCTCGGCAGTCGAGATCACCGACGCGATCGACGTCACGTCAAACTGCGCACTGCTGCTGCGCGCCTCAATCGCCGGGAATGCCGCCATGTTGCGCAATAGTTCCGCGAGATGGTCGCGCTGTATATCGGGAACGTGGTCGGCCTTGGTGGCCGCGAACAACACCCGATCAATATGGGGGCCCCGCAGGAGCTTGGCCAACAGTCCGCCGGAGCCATAGCGAAAACTCTGCAGGATTGCCTCAAGCGCCAGGCGCTGGTCCTCAAAGGCCTCACGGCCCGCCAGCAGCGCCCGCAACACGTCGACCAACACGATCTGGCGCGAAAACCAGCGGAAATGGTCGTTATAGAAGCGTTCGACCACCACGCGTTTATAGGTCTCGTAACGCTCCGCCATCAGCGCGCCAAGGGAATTGGGCGCGAGCTGCGCGCCGTCCGGAATGTCGAGCGGCGCGAACCAGAGAAACGGCGCATCGGCGAGGTGGCCCGGACATAGAAAGCGCCCCGGCTGCAAATGACTCAGGCCGTGCTTGTCACGCGCCTGCAGCAGGAATGCGCAATAGAGATCGTGCGCCTGCTTGGCGGTTTCATCGCTCATGATCTCATCATGGCGGTGCTGCGCGACAAAGGCGAGGAAATCGGCCCCGGCTTGAGCGCGAGTGCCACGACGATAAAGCCGTAGGCTGGCGCGCGACCAGGTGGCAAATGACTGCCCCAGCAACGGCAAGTCGAGCAGCCACTCACCCGGATAATCAACGATCCGGATCGTCACCGTCGCCGGGCTGCCGCTGATCTCGCTCAAGAGCCTCCCGGGTGTGCTCGCCGGCATGAAGCGCACTTCGATGCCGATCTCGCGCAAATCGTCGGTGCCCTGCGGCCAGGCTGGCGCGCCCGCCGCCATCGCCTCGATATTGTCCTCATAGCGGAAGCGCGGCAGGCGGCCGGCCCGGGCCTCTTCAAGCCGCGCGCCGATTAGCCGGCCGCTATTGGCAACGCCGAGCAGCGGAAGGCGGTTTTGATTGTGGGCCGCACTCAGGAGGTTATGGATCAGGCTAGTGATGAAAACCGTCTTGCCGGACCGGCTAAGCCCGGTCACCGCCAGGTTGACGGTCGCGCCCTGCGCAAGGTCGGCGACATCCGCGGCCGTGGATAGCCAGCCGGACGCCTTGGCGACAATGGGAGCGTACCAGGCAGCATCGCTCATCGGCATCTCGTTTCAGGCATCCGTTGCGCGAATATCAGGGCTCGCCGGCAGAATGGAAGTCCGATGGGCCAATTTTGTCAAAAATCCCGCGACTCCAAGCAAAAATTAAGTTGTTTGGCCGCATTATCTGGCAATATGGCGGCTGTGTCTGAGTGCTACCATGTTGGATCGCGTCGAATTAGAGCCTGTCTTCTTCGCGCCGTTCGTTTCTTCGGTGATGAACGTCGAGAACGACTGGATCGATTACAACGGCCATCTCAACATGGCCTATTACAACGTGCTGTTCGACCGGGCGGTTGATGAGGCCTTTGAGCTGCTTGGCTGCGGGCTCGACTACGTCAAGACTCGCCGACACTCCTGTTTCACCGCCGAGGTCCACGTCCGCTATCTCAGAGAGCTGCATGCCGGCGATCCAGTCCGGGTGACCTTCCAACTGCTCGAATTCGACGCCAAGCGCATGCACTATTTCGAACAGCTGTTTCACGCCGAGCAAGGCTGGGTCTCGGCAACCTCCGAGAACATGTCGCTGCATGTCGATATGGATGCGAAAAAGACCGCGGCATTCCCGCCTGCGGTCGCGCGCGCATTGGCGCGCATGAAGCAAGCCCATGCCAAGCTGCCGGTGCCGGAAGCGGTCGGCCGCAAAATTGCCATGCCAGCAAAGAGTTGACCCCTCCCTTCCGGGGGTTACGAATGCCATCTTGAGCGGTGAGATTCGCGGGCGCTCCATCGTCAGCGACAACCGGATTAATGATGGCCGAGCCGGAAAAAATTGCCCGCAAAGACAATACCTTACCGCCTTATCCTCAGCCCGGCGGGATCGCTGCGCGGGCGATCGCGGCGCAGCTTGGCGAGCCGAGCTATCTCAACGACCTCAATGCGGAACAGCGCGAAGCGGTGGTGACGCTCGATGGCCCGCTGCTGGTGCTGGCAGGCGCCGGCACCGGCAAGACCCGCGTATTGACCACACGCATCGCCCACATTCTGGCGACCGGCCGCGCCCGGCCAGGCGAAATCCTCTCGGTGACCTTCACCAACAAAGCCGCGCGCGAAATGAAGGAACGCGTCGGCCGCATGGTCGGCCAGATTGTCGAGGGCATGCCGTGGCTCGGCACGTTCCATTCCATCGGCGTGAAGATCCTGCGGCGGCACGCGGAATTGGTCGGGCTCAAGTCCGACTTCACGATCCTCGACACCGACGACCAGATCCGGCTGATGAAGCAACTGGTCGCGGCCGAGAATCTCGACGAGAAGCGCTGGCCGGGCCGCGTGCTGGCACAGTTGATCGACGGTTGGAAGAACCGCGGGCTGACGCCCGAACAGGTGCCGGCCGGCGAGGCCACGAGCTTTGGCGGCGGCAAGGGCAAGAAGCTCTACACCGCCTATCAGGAGCGGTTGAAGACGCTCAACGCCGCCGACTTCGGCGACCTGCTGCTGGAATGCATCCGCCTGTTCCGCGCCCATCCGGAGGTACTGCGGCAGTATCAGCAGCGCTTCCGCTATATCCTGGTGGATGAATATCAGGACACCAATGTCGCGCAGTATCTCTGGCTGCGGCTGTTGGCGCAGAGCACGTCGCCGCACCGGGGCCTCGTCCTTCGAGACGCCGCGCTGCGCGCGGCTCCTCAGGATGAGGATGAAGATCGGCGCGCAACTTCCGATCCTCATCCTGAGGAGGCGCGAAGCGCCGTCTCGAAGGATGAGGCCGAGGCGCCAAAGCTCCACCAGAAAAACATCTGCTGCGTCGGCGATGACGACCAGTCGATCTATGGCTGGCGCGGCGCCGAGGTCGACAACATCCTGCGCTTCGATCACGATTTTCCCGGCGCCAAGATCGTTCGCCTGGAGCGCAACTACCGCAGCACCGCGCACATCCTGGCCGCCGCCTCGCACCTGATCGCGCACAACCAAGGCCGCCTCGGCAAGACGCTACGCACCGAGGACGAGCCCGGCGAGAAGGTGCAGGTCACCTCCTGCTGGGATTCGGAGGAAGAAGCCCGCGCTATCGGCGATGAAATCGAACAGCTCCAGCGCGACGACGGGACCGGCCAGCCGCACAATCTCGACGAAATCGCCATTCTGGTGCGCGCCTCGTTCCAGATGCGCGAGTTCGAGGATCGGTTCGTCACCCTCGGCTTGCCCTACCGCGTGATCGGCGGCCCGCGCTTCTATGAGCGCATGGAGATCCGCGACGCGCTGGCCTATCTGCGGCTGATTGCCCAACCCGCCGATGACTTGGCGTTCGAGCGCATTGTCAATGTGCCCAAGCGCGGGCTCGGCGACGCCACCCTCAATGTCTTGCACAGCCACGCCCGCAAGCGCCGCGTCCCGCTGATGGAAGCGACCCGCGCCATAATCGAGACCGACGAGATGAAACCGCGGCCGCGCAACGCGCTGCGGGAGCTGGTCGCGAATTTCAATCGCTGGCGCGCCATGAAAGACGCAACGCCGCATACTGAGCTGGCGCAGATCGTACTCGACGAGAGCGGCTACACCGAGATGTGGCAGAAGGACCGCTCCGCCGATGCCGCCGGCCGGTTGGAGAACCTGAAAGAACTCGTGCGCTCGATGGACGAGTTCGAGAACCTCGCGGGTTTTCTCGAACACATTTCGCTGGTGATGGACGCCGACAAGAGCGAAGGCGAGCAAGCGGTTTCGATCATGACCATGCATTCCGCCAAGGGGCTGGAATTCGACACCGTGTTCCTGCCCGGCTGGGAGGAAGGCCTGTTCCCGAGCCAGCGCACGCTCGACGACCAGGGGCGCGCCGGGCTTGAGGAGGAGCGGCGTCTTGCCCATGTCGGCATCACGCGCGCGCGCCGCCGCGCCAAGATCTACTTCGCCGCCAACCGCCGCATGCATGGCCTGTGGTCGTCGAATATTCCGTCGCGTTTCCTTGACGAATTGCCGGCGGCCGATGTCGAGGTCACCGAGGCCAAGAGCGGCTTCGCCGCCGGCATGAGCGCCTATGGCAATACTGGCGGCTCGCGGTTCGACGAAATGACGCATTTCGGCTCTGGTTACAGCACGCCCGGATGGAAGCGCGCGCAACGCCGCGGCGGCGGCACGGCGTTCGAAGAAGAGAGCCAGGATTACGAGGCGGGAGACAGCACCGACATGCATACGCGCGCCGCGCGTACGGCACATGTAAAAGCGGCGACGCGTTCCCCGGGCTCCCCGCCTCCCTTGCAGGCAAGGGACGGGGGTGGTGTGAACGCAGGCATCGACAGCAACGCCGCTCGCCGCCGCGGCCCCCTGACCATCGAGGGCGACCTGGTCGCCAAATCCACCGGCACCATCTCCACCTTTGCCGTCGGCGACCGCGTGTTCCACCAGAAATTCGGCAACGGCAATGTCGTCGGGGTCGATGGCAACAAGCTCACCATCGCCTTCGACAAGGCTGGCGAGAAGCGCGTGGTCGATAGTTTTGTGGATCGGGCGTGATGCTCAAAGCCGCGCGGCAAACGCCAAGTCAAAAGCCCGGGAGGGAGGCATCCCGGGCCTTCGGCTTGCAGCCAGCGCAAGCGGTTCGGGACTGACCCCGCCTACGCCGCCGTTTTCACCTCGATCTTCTTGGCCTGCGTCGGCGCGGATTTCGGCACCGTCACCTTGAGCACGCCCTTGGCGATGTCGGCCTGGATCTTGTCGGCGGCGACGCCGGCTGGCAATTCAAACGCGCGGTAGAACGAGCCGTAGCTGCGCTCGATGACATGGTAGTCCTTTTGCTTGTCCTCCTTCTCGGCTTTCTTCTCGCCGCGGATGGTGAGCACGTTGTCGGCGACGTTGACCTGCACGTCCTTCTCCTCAAGACCCGGCAGTTCGGCGGTGATCTCGATCTGGCCGTCGGTTTCGGTCACATCAATCGCCGGCATCAACTCGCGCGCACCACCGCGCGTGCCAAGCGCTGGAAAGCCGCGACCAAAATCCTCGAACAGGCGATCGATCTCGCGCTGCAGCGTGCCGAACGGCTGATCGAAATTGCGCCGTGCGACATCGCGGTTGCGCCCGATGGGAATGAGCGATCTCAGGTTCATGACAAACCTCCTATGCTGAATACAATCACAAAAAAGCGCCGACGCCCAGATCTGGCATTGATGTAAGTCAACACTGGTTTCGCGCGCCCTGCTTCGATTGAAAAAACTCGGGAGAATGAACCATGGCATCCGCTCCCCGCAAACGCGCCAAACCCGGCAGCCGTGGCGGCGGCCGTTTTTTTCACATCGAACTGCGGCCGGCGGCCGAGTTCGAAACATTCCGCGTACAGGATGTCGGTGGGCCGGGCGGCGTCGAGCGGGTCGCAGGACGACGCGCAAGCGGCAGCTGGGACACCGCCAAATGGCTGGTCGAAAAAACCCACGCCCATGTCGAGAACGGCCGGCTGGTACCGGATTCCGACGAAGCAAAGACGCTGTTTGCCGGCCTCGGCTCATCGCCGGAACACATCGAGGGCGACCGCTTCCAGGCCAAGCCGCGGCGCGACATTCCCGAAAGCGAAAAGCCGACCGCCGCCATGCGACGCGCGCAGCTCGCCAATATCAGAAAGGCGCAGGCCGCGCGGCGGCCGATGTAGGCGCCGGGAACAAGCTCTATGATCCGCAAACTGCCGTCGGGGCGCTATCGGCTGTATTCGCGCAAGAAGGACCCGAAGAACGGCAAGCGGCGCAACCTCGGCACGTTCCGCTCCCGCGCTGCCGCCGAACGGCACGAGCGCGCGGTGCAGTATTTCAAACGGCATTGACGAGCCGCGCTTCGCTCCATCACCGCCGCAACTGAAACGCCACCAGCGATGCGATCATCACCGCGCCGCCAAGCGCCTGCAGCGGCGTAATCATCTCGCCAAGAAAGACCGCCGAGCCGATGGTCGCGAGCAATGGCTCGAGATTCATGAACAGCGCCGTGCGGAACGGCCCAACCCGGCCGGTCGAAATGAACACCATCAGCACCGCGATCGCCATCGCGACACTTGAGCCGATCAGTGCGAACCAGCCGAGCGCGGTCACCGGCGGCTGCCAATTCAGCGTCGCGAGCGCAGCCGCTACAAACACCGCGGTCGCCGCGATCAGCGACCACAGGCTGATCAGCCGCGCGTCGGCGCCTTGCAGCTTGGCGCGGGTCAACAACAGGATCACCACCCGGCTGCAGGAGGACAATAAGGCAAAAGCGATGCCGAGGAGCGCAACACCGCCGGGATGCGCGCCGATCATCAGCGCGAGGCCGAGGAACGCCGTTACCGCCGCCAATACGCCGGCCAGGCCGAGCCGCTCCACCCCGGTCGCGGCGGCCGCCAGCCCGGTCAGCAATGGATAGGTGAAATAGGTCAGGATCGCGATCGGAACTTCCATGGCCTCGATCGCCTTGAACAGAAAGAACACGTTGCCGGCGAACAGGAGGCCGATAAACAGCGCAAGATGCCGCGCCGGTGTGGTCAGCGGTCTTGGGGTCGCACCGATATTGATCCAAATCAGCAGGAGTGGCACGCCGATTATGCCGCGGAACAGTGCCATGGTGAGCACATCCGCTTCCGCATTCAGCGTAACCTTGGTGGAAACATCGGCGAAGGCAAAGGCGGTGGCGGCAATGACCGCGGGCGCAATCGCCGCAAAGCGGCCGGCGGAATCCGGAAGGGTCATGTGGCGCATGTGACGTTTGTAACACTAATCCGGGACATTGCGCGGCGCAGCCTTGGAAATGCCCGCTCAAGGCTTATAAAACTTAGAGCAGCACATCGCCCGCACGATTCACTGGGAGACCGCCTATGGGACTGCTCGATATACTGACTGGAATGCAGAACGGCCCGCGTGGCCAAGGCCAGGCGCCTTCGGGATCAAGCGGCGGCATGTCGCCGATCTTAACCGCGCTGCTCGGCCTGCTCGCCTATAAGGCGCTCGGCAGCGGCGGGTTGGGCGGCATCCTCGGCGGCGGCGCTCCCGGTGGCGCACCACCAATGGGTCAGGCACCCGGCGGCGGTTTGGGTGACATTCTCGGCGGCATGCTCGGCGGCCGGTTCGGCAGCACCGGTGGCGCGCCTGGCGGCGGCGGTCTGGGCGACCTGCTCGGCGGGATGCTGGGCGGCGGTGGCGCCGGCAACGTGCTCAATGGCGGGCTCGGCCAGGTCCTGCAAGACCTCCAGCGCAGCGGCCATGGACAGGCCGCGCAATCCTGGGTCGGCCGCGGCCAAAACGAAGCCATCGCGCCCGACGACCTCGCCACGGCGCTGGGCGCCGACACCATCAACGCGCTGGCCGAACAAACCGGCCTTTCGCAGGACGATCTGCTTGCGGGGCTGAGCCAAAACCTGCCGGATTTCGTCGATCAACTTACGCCCGAGGGCCGCCTGCCGACGGAGGAGGAAGCGAGCCGCTGGTGAACGCCTAAGCCGCCTGTCCTTGCGTCAGGCTGGCGATCGCCGCGGCGTCCGCATAAGCGTTGTTGATTGCGGCAACGCTTCGCTCGACCGCAAGCCACAGCTTTTCGATCTCGGCGGCCGCGAGCGAGGCCGGCTCGGACTCGCCGGCGCTGGCGCCAGCCGCGAGCGTGAATGTAAACGCAGCCCGATGGCTGATCTGGCCGGCAAATACCGGCACGCCTTCGCGTTCGAGAAAGGCGCGCGACTGGGCCACCGTCGGCGCTTCGCGCTCGTCGCGCTTCACCGGACAGGCGTTGAGCACCACCGCGTAAGGCTTGTTGCGCTCGCGCGCGGTCTTCACCGTCGCGCGCACCGCATCGAGATCGAGAAAACCGGGCCGCGCCGGGATCAACACCAGCGTCGCGGAACGGATTGCTTCCTGCACCACCACCCACATGGTCGGCGAAGTGTCGATGAACACCCATTCGATGCCCGCCACCTGCGCCATTGCCAGCGCCCGATCGAGACCGCGTTCACACGTCGCCAGCGGCAGCGGGTCGTCGCCGCGCAGCTGATTGCACAGCGTCAGCGAACCTTGCGGGTCACCATCGACGATCTGGCACTTGTGCCCCTTGGCGTGGGCGAATGCGGCGAGATGTGCGCAAAGCGTGGTCTTGCCAGCGCCGCCTTTACGCGAAGCCACCGTAATGACGTTCATCGAGGCGCTCCCATGGTTCGGGAGCTGAAAGCCTTGGGCCGGAATGGTAAATGGCGGGTTAACACCGCGGTTTTGCGTCGCGATCGCCGGCGGCACGGCCATGCGGCCGGAATGGGCGAACCGATCCGGCCGACTCAATATCGTCGTCTAGCGCCTTGTTTCAGAACGATCTTTTCCAAGGATGGCTTTGACATCGGTTCCTGTTCTACAGTCTGCGCCCCACCATCAATGGAACCATTTGCGCCATGCCGATCAGCGAGAAAGTCCGCAAACTCATCGATAATGCCTGGGTCGACGGCTATTGCTGCTTGCTTGCGACGGCTGGACCGGATGGGCCGAACATTTCGCCCAAGGGGTCGCTTCTGGTCTATGACGACGGTCACCTCGCCTATTGGGAGCGCTCCAAGAAACAGGCGCTCGCCAATCTCGGCCATGACCGGCGCGTAACCGTGATCTACGCCAACATGAAGGCACAGCAAGACAAGGTTTTGGATTCTGGCTTCTTGCGCTTCTACGGCACCGCCGAACTCTACGAGTCCGGCCCGACCCGCGAAGCAATCTTCAAACGATTGACCAAGCGCGAGCAAGAACACGACGGCGCCGACAAAGGCATCGGCGTTTTGATCAAGATCGAACGCGCCGCCGATGTGCGCGGCAAGCCGTTGCCGTAAGACAAAAATAACGCGCTAGCAATGACGGGAGGAACGCCAATGCGCATCCGGTTTGCAGCACTGATGTTGCTGACACTATGCACGGCGCCGGCCGCGGCGGCCGAGATCAAGGTTCTTGCCTATAATGCGATCAATATTCCGGCGCGCGAACTCGCCGCTGCATTCAGCAAGGAAACCGGCCATCAGGTGACATTCACCTTCGGCTCGCCCGGGCCAGTGAATGATCGGCTCAAGGCCGGCGAGACATTCGATCTCGTGGTGATGGCGACCGAAGCTGCCCGGGCACGCGAGACCCTATGGCGACCGGGCACCCGCGCATCACTGGTGCGGGTCGGCATCGGACTGGCGGTGCGCGAAGGCACCAAGCTCGATCTCTCCTCGGTTGAGAGCACGCGCAAGACGCTGCTCGATGCACGTTCGCTCACGCTTTCTGACGCCAGCACCGGCGGCCTGAGCGGTCCCAACGCGCGCAAGGTGCTGGGCAATCTCGGCATCGCAGACGCGGTGAAGGACAAGCTCAAGCCCGCGCCTAACGGTCAGGACTTAATCTCCCAAGGCGAAATCGACATCGGACTCTATAACGTCAGCGAGATTCCGCGCGCCAAGGGCGTGGTGCTTGCCGGCGCAGTGCCCGCCGCAGTGCAGGTCTATATCGTCTATGACGCAGCGGTGCCGACCGGTAACGCGACGCCCGAACCGGCGCTTGCTTTGGCGCGCTATCTCGGACGCGACGAAACCCGCGCGATCTGGATCAAAGGCGGCCTTGAACCGGTGGGGCCATAACGCCCCGCCGTCATAGTTACTTCGGTCGTTGGAATTTCAGAATGAATTCGTCGACCGGACCGGTCGGTCGGGTGGAGGGAAAGTCACGCGTATCGCCCGACTGTCGCAGGAAATCGGCTTCACCGATCAGCCTGAAACCGGCGGCCTCAACTTCGCGGCGTAGCGTCACTTCCTCGACGCGGTGCAGGCTCTTGCCGACCGTCGCACCAGCGCCCGCCGCCGCGGAATGATCCGCGATCACCATGATGCCGCCGGGCCTGAGCAGCGACAGCAGCTTCTTGTTCATGACCGCGCGATCGACCTCCATATAGGTCACGTCATGGTAGTAAAAGAAGAAGGTGATGAGATCGAGGTCACGCACTTCGGGCGGCATCGGATCGTCAAACGGCCGTTCCAATACGGTCACGTTTTTCATGACCGGCGTCTGCATTCGCGCTTCGAAGTTCGCCTTCGCCTTCGGCGATCCGCCTGCCGGATTCTGCGCATAGACCTTGCCGCTCGGCGCCACAGCGCGCGCCATCAGTTCGGTCGAATAACCGCCGCCAGCGCCCATATCGAGCACCGTCATGCCAGGCCGCGCGCCTGTGAATGCAAGCAATTTTGCTGGATCGCGGCGTTTATCGATGTTGCGATCGTTTTCGCTGCGGTCGGGCGCAGCGATAATGGCGGCGTAATCAGGCAGGTTTTGCGCACCGGCGCCAAAGCCGGCGACCAACGCAATGGCGGTAAAAGCAAAAGCGATGTGGCGAATTGCCATGAAACCTCCCTACATTTTGACGTGCCTTAGCACACGGCAGCGCTCCAGGCACCAGGGTCATCCCCTGGCCGCGCCGCATGCAACGCGATGTCTAAGGTAATGGAAGGGCCGTATCCGCTAGTAGTCTAATTCTAACATTCGCATCCCATTTCCGCGAGCGATTTTGCGAATGTTAGGATCAAAGGACTACTAGGAAGTATAGGCTGCTAGTGGAGTTTTGGGTTTGACATTCGCTACCCACCTGGCAGCGAGCACGCGATGCGAATGTCAAATCCACTCCACTAGGCCGCCACGCGATGCATTGCGGTACCGGAATAATGGCCGTGGATCGCCTTGACCGATTTTTCGATTGCCGTCCAAAGATTTGCAATCTCGGATGCCGCTTCGGAGCCAGCCTCATATTCGGCGGCACCCTCGCCTTCGGCCAACGCCAGCGAATAATTGTTGCGGGTGGTGATCTGACCCGACCACACCGGAACATTGAGGCTGGTGAGCGCCGCGCGGGCCTCGCGAACGAAGGGCGACTCGGTGTTGTCGCGCCGCGGCGGCACGCCATTGATAACCACCGCATAGGGCCGCCGCAGCTGGCGCGCGAGATCCATCGTCTCCTTAATCGCGGCCAAGTCAAACAAGGTGAGCCGCGCCGGAATGATGATCAGGGTCGCGGCATGAATGGCGTCGGTGACCACCGCCGACATGGTCGGCGGCGTATCGATAAACACCCACTCGTAGCCCTGGCGTTTGGCTGACGCCACGATCGAGCGCACGCCATCGGTGCCGTCGACCAGCGGCGGTTCATTGGTGCCACGCAGCTTGTGCCAGAGCGTAAGCGAGCCCTGCGGATCGGCGTCGACCAAAAGCACCGACCGCGACGGCTTATAGGCGTGCGCGGCCAAATGCGCAGTCAGCGTGCTCTTGCCTGAGCCGCCCTTGCGCGATGCGAAGACGATGACATTCATGGGCAACCCCTCGGTATCCCAAGTGATTCGTTGGATAAAATACCATGAACTGCGATTCGGCCCTATTGCGACTGCGTCATGCGCGGGAATGACTGGGCGGGCGCCTCGGCTGGCTCCGGAGTCGCCCAGCCGTTCAGCGAATCAGCCGCGAGACCAAGCGGCCGGCTACCTCTGCCGTTCCGCCATGATGCGGCGAACCAAGGGCGTCCAGCGGTCAATCTCGGCCTGTGCGAACGCGTTCAGTTCGGCAGCGGTCAGTGGCATTGTCTCAATCGCGTCACGCTCGATGGTTTTGCGGATTTCCGGCCGCTCCATCGCCTTGATCACCACGGCATTGATCCGCTCGACAATCGCGCGCGGCAGATTCGGCGGTCCCGAAAGCGAAAACCAAGCGACCGACACGAAATCCTTGTAACCAAGCTCACGGAAGGTCGGAACCTCCGGCAGGTATGGCAGCCGATTGGCCGATGTCACTGCGAGCGCCGTCAGCGTTCCGGCACGGATATGCTGTTCGAGCGCCGTCCAGGTTAGCACTGACGTTTTGACGTGCCCCGCGATCAAATCCACAATCGCCTGCGAGCCGCCCTTATAGGCAACGTGATTGAATTTGAGGCCTTCGAGCGCCGCAAAATACTCCGCCGCCCAATTGCCCATGGTGCCGAGCCCCGCCGAAACATAATCGGTGCCGGTCGGCTGCTTGCGCGCATGGGCCAGAAATTCCGCATAGGTCCGGGTGCCAAGCGAGCGATGCACGGCCAGCATATTGGGCGTACCGCCAAAATAGGCAATGTGCGTCAGATCGCGCATCGGATCGTAGCCGACGTTCTTGTTCATTGCCGGCCCAAGCACGATGATCGGAACGCCCGACACCATCAGCGTGTAACCGTCGGGCTCGGTGCGCACCATGGCTTCCGCCACCGGAATGCCACCACCGCCGGGACGATTTTCGATCACAAACTGCTTGCCAAGAGCTTGGCTGAGAGCCTCGCTATAAAGCCGCGCCGCGGTATCCGCCGCGCCACCTGGCGCAAACGGCACAATGATGCGCACGGTTCTGGTCGGCCACTCCTGGGCCATCGCGGACCAATGGTCCATCGCAGGCCACGCAGCGACAAGCGCAATCAAACTAAGCGCGAGCCTGGCCAAACGATTCATCGCAACAACTCCGTCAGGCCCATTGTCAAGATCAGCCCGCGCGCCAAGCCGCATAGCGCGCAATCAGCGCCTCGGTATGCGGCGCTCCGTCGAAATGCACGGGCTCCGCCAGCGGTCGACCGACGGCAGCGAGCCGCAGCGCCATATAGCGATAGGGCTCTGGATACTGCGCCACCGGCGCGTCCCGCATCATGCGTGCGAAATCTTCCGATGGCACGACCGGGTCGAGGCGATCCTGTTCGTAGACCGCGGCACGTTCCAGAATTTTCCATTCGCCCGCGCGGCGTTCAAGCCGATCGAGGAACCGCGTCCGCGAGGTCATATCCACGGCAAGACCCGCAATCGACTGGCGCACCAGAATAACCGCCGAAGTCTCGGCAGTTGCGCGCGCGCCATCGACCTGCACCAAGGGCGGCAGGATCAGATGTTTCGACGCCCCGCCACGCTTGCAATGCTCCACGAATTCGGTGAACGGCCCACGAAACCACGACACGGCAATCTCGCCGTCACGATGAAAGGTCGCCAGCAGTTCCGGCCAGCGACGCTGATCGCGGTTCAGGCCCCAGGACACAATGACATCGGCACAGGCAATTTTGTCAGCAACCGTCATACGCGTTACGATCCCCTACCCCGCCTTGATGCCGGCCGCGGCGATGACGCGGCTCCAAGTCATGATCTCACGTGCAATTAACGCGCGGAATTCATCCGGCGTCGACGGCGTTGCAACATTGCCACCCTCGGTCAGTTTGATTTGCACATCCGCCAGCGTTAGCGCATGGCGGATTTCCGCATTCATCCGCGCAACGATCGCAGCCGGAGTCTTTGGCGGCATGGCGTAGCCAAGCCATGACATAAAGCTGACGCCCGGCACGGACTCTTCCACCGTTGGAGCCTCGGGCATCAACGGAAAACGCCCCGTTGAGGACACCGCGAGCAGACGGACCTGACCCGCGCGCACGCGCGGAAACGCCGAGGTCGCCGGCTCGACCATGACATCCACCCGGCCGCCGAGCACATCGGTAATCGCGGGGGCGGCGCCGCGATACGGGATTGGGATCATCGACGCACCGGCCTCCATCCCTATCCAGGTTGTGAGCAAATGATGGATCGAGCCCTGCGCATTAATCGTATAGGTGAGCGTGTCGGGTTTGGCCTTGGCGCGCTCAAGCAAGTCGCTGAACGACTTGATCGGCGAATTAGGCGCTACCGAATAGACAAACGGATAGCCGCAGACATTGGAGACGAATGAGAAGCCGTCGAGCGGATCGAACGCCAAGCCTTGGTGCAGTGCCGCGCGTCCGGAATAGCCGGCGGTCAGCATCACCATGGTGTGACCGTCAGGTGCCGATTTATTGACGGCCTGCTCAGCGACGATGCCGGCAGCCTGGGTATTGTTCTCGACCACAAACGACTGGCCGAGCCGCTCGGAGAATTTTTCGCCCAGCATGCGGCTGACGATGTCGGGACTGCCACCAGCCGCAGTGCCGACGACGATACGCACCGGCCGCGAGGGCCACGCTTGCGGCGTCTGCGCCAGGGTCGGAAGCGCCAGCGCCAACGAACCGGCAGTTCCCAATAACGTTCGACGTGTGACAGACATTGCGCCGCTACCCCGCTTTGATGCCGGCGGCGGCGATAACCCGGCTCCAGGTCTTGATTTCGCGCGCCACATGCGCCCGATAGTCCTCCGGCGTCGACGGCGTCGGAATATTGCCCGCCTCGGCCAGCTTGGCGACGATGTCTGGCAGTTTCAGCGCCCAATGCACTTCGCGATTGAACCGATCGATAATCGGGCGCGGCGTTGCCGGCGGCATGACCAGCCCAAGCCAAGACATGAAATCGATGCCGGGCACGGTTTCCGCAATGGTCGGCGCTTGCGGCATCAACGGATAACGCTGCGGCGAGGACACTGCGAGCATCCGCAATTGTCCGCTCTGGATGCGTGGAAACATCGAGGTCGCGGCATCGACCATCACATCGACACGGCCACCCAGCACATCTTGTAGCGCCAGTGATGTGCCGCGATAGGGGATTGGCGTCATTTCGGCGCCTGACTCAAGCTCGATCCATTTGGTCAAGACGTGGTAGATCGCACCCAGCGCGGTGATCGAGTAAGTCAGTCGGCCGGGGTTGGCTTTGGCGCGCGCGAGCAGATCCGGAAACGACTTGATCGGCGATTCCGGCGCGACCGCGTAGACCATCGGGTAGCCGCAGACCAATGTCACATAAGAAAACCCGTCAATCGGATCGAAGCCCAGATTGCGCAACGCCATCTGCGGCGGATAACCCGCGGTCATCATCAGCGCGATGGTGCCGTCGGGCGACGCGCGGCTGACGGTTTGCTGGGCGACTGCGCCGGCGCCCTGGGTGTTGTTCTCGATCGTGATCGTTTGGCCGAGCCGCTCCGCGAGCTTGTCGCCAATGAGCCGGCTCACAATATCGGGACTGCCGCCGGCCGCGGTGCCGACCAAAATCCGCAGCGGTCGCGTCGGCCAGTCCTGCGCGCGCGCCGGCAGCAATGGCGAGGCCGCAAGCGCAGCGGATGCCTGCAATACCGATCGTCGCGTCAGAGTCATGATGCGCCTCCCTTTCAACCTCACTGCAGCGGGATGCCGGCCTTGGCGACCAGTTCCTGCACCGCCGGAATCTCCGCCTTAATGCGCGCAGCGAGTTCGTCCGGCGTCCCAGCAACCACCTCGAAGCCCGCTTTGCGCGACATTTCCCGCACGTCGGGGCGCTGGAAGGCGGCGCGGCTCTCTTTCACCAACAGTGCGAGCACATCGGCCGGAACGCGAGACGGCGCGAAGAAGGCGTTGAACGTGTCCGAGACGAAATCCGGGTAGCCGGCCTCGATCATGGTCGGAACATTGGGGAGCGAGAACCAGCGCTTCTCGCTGGTGACCGCAAGCGCGCGCAGCTCTCCGCCCTGAATCAGGGATTCGGCGGCCGCCAATGCTACCGAGCCGACTTGAACGGTTTTCTCAAGCACCGCCTGTGCCGCCGGCCCGGCGCCGCGGTATGGCACATGCACCATGTCGATCCCGCCGCGCAACTTGAGCAACTCCCCAGTGAGATGCGATTTGGTGCCGGCGCCGGGGCTCGAATAGTTGAAATTCGCACCGGCGACTTTCGCCTGAGCAATCAAATCGGCGATTGACTTGATGCTGGAGTCCCCACGCACCACCAAAACGTTCGGCGCGTTGACGAGTTCCGAAATCGGCGCGAAATCCTTGAACGGGTCGTAGGGCAGTTTCTTGAACAGCGCCGGATTGACCGCGATCGCGGTGGACGTGACCATCAACGTGTAGCCGTCCGGCGCCGCGCGCGCGACTTGCGCCATGCCGGTGTTGCCGGCGGCGCCCGCCCGGTTGTCGACGACGAATTGCTGACCGAGCCGCTGCGACAGCGCACTGGCCAGCACGCGCGCAATGATGTCGGTCGGCCCGGCCGGCGCAAATGGCACAATGATCGATACCGGACGGTCGGGATAGGCGGCGACGGGCTGGAGCGAACTCAGCAGCGCAATAACGCAACCGCCGCTCAGGACAACTGGGCGCAGCCAAAGATGCCATCCGTTCGATCGCATGGATTTGCTCCTGTCACTAGAGGTGCCGCGCGCAACCACAATCCCGCACGATACGGGCCTTGGCCGGCAGGGCAAGGCCCCAAATCCGCGCAGGACAGCCGCCTGCGGCGTGGACAAACCTGTGCCAAACCAGTGCCAAACCGGCTAGCGGCCCTGCTGATGAACTGAGGAAAAGCGGCGGGATGGTTCTGGGGGTAACGGATGGGATATGCGGTGGATAGATTGTCGATATTTTACGGCTCATCGGCTCCTGGGCTGTGGGCAATAGCCTGTGAATCGGGCAGATAACCACGTCATGAACTCCGCCCTTGCGGCTGAAAATCCGCTGTCAGAACCGACGGTTGTCGCACGGCTCGCAACCAGCGCTGCCGCCGCTGGCGTCCTGCTTGATCGGCTGGCGGAAGTCTTCGATTCCTCTGTGGCGGTCGTATCCAGCTATGATTCCGGCAAAGGCTGGATGGTCGCCATCCACTTCAACGAACCGCCCAATGAGACGGCCGTGCGTGCGCTGGTTGCACTGGCGGCCGGGACCGACGTCGCCAATACGGTGGCGTTCGAACGCCTTGCCGCCCGGGACTGGGTCAAGGAAAGCATTGAAAGCCTGACACCGGTCGAAGCCGGGCGATTTGTCATTCATAGCGAGCATTACCGCACCAGCGTGCGCACCAACCGCATCGGCATCGAGATCGGGACGGCGTTTGCTTTCGGCACCGGTCATCACGGCACCACACGGGGATGCCTGCTGGCGCTCGCCCATCTTCTTAAGGCGCGCCACCCCCGTCGTGTGCTCGATATCGGCACCGGCACCGGCGTATTGGCGATCGCAGCGGCGCGTGCGCTGCGCCATCCGGTATTGGCAAGCGACATCGATCCACGCGCAGCCGCCGTGGCGCGCGAAAACGCCCGGCGCAATCGCGCCCAAGGTGTGACTGTCATTTGCGCCGCCGGACTTGGCTCACGGCAGTTTCGCGACCGCGGGCCGTTCGACCTTGTGCTCGCCAATATTCTGCTCAATCCGCTGCAACGCCTAGCCACGCCGATGGCGCGGCTTGTAACGCCGGGAGCGCGGATCGTGCTGTCCGGCCTGTTGACGCCGCAGGCGAGCGCCGCGCTGGCCGCCTATCGCCAGAAAGGCCTCGTGCTCGAACGCCACGTGGTGCTCGACGGCTGGTCAACGCTGGTGTTGCGCGCCCCGAAATCGAGCGCTCCCCTACCCAGGCGGCGCAAACGAATGTGATAGATTGAGCCTATGTTCGAAGCCAAATTCCAGACTTTTGACGATCCGACCGGTTCAGCCGCCTGCGCGCCGCGCGTGGCTGGGTTACGCACCGCTTTGGCACGGCGCGGACTCACGGGTTTTGTGGTGCCGCACGCCGACCGTCACCAGAGCGAATATCTGCCGCCGTCGGAGGAACGCCTCGCCTGGCTCACCGGCTTCACCGGTTCGGCCGGCACCGCGATCGTGCTGATCAACAAGGCGGCGTTGTTTGTCGATGGCCGCTATACATTACAAGCGCACGAGCAGGCCGATACCGCGCTGTTTGAGATCGTGCATCTGGCAGAAACTCCGCCCAATCAATGGCTCGAGCGCACCCTCAAAAAGGGCGACACGCTCGGCTTCGATCCCTGGCTGCACACGGTCGAAGGCGCCGAAAAGCTCACACGCGCTTGCGCCAATGCCGGCGCGACTTCAGTCCCGATCGAACCCAACCCGATCGACGCGTTATGGCAAGACCGCCCCGCCGCGTCGCTCGGCGCGGTCACGCTGCACAACATCCGCTTTTCCGGCGAAGCCGCCGAAACCAAGCTTTCGACCATCCGCCCGGAAATCGCGAAGCTCAATGCCGACGCCTTGGTGGTGTCAGACCCGCATGCGGTTGCCTGGACCTTCAACATTCGCGGCGCCGATGTGTCGCACACGCCGCTGCCGCTGGCCTTCGCCATCATCCCACGCGACCGACGCCCGTCGCTATTCATCGATGCGCGGAAGCTTTCGAACGATGTGCGACACCGGCTCGAAGCTCTCGCCGACCTGTCCGCGCCCGACGATTTCAGCACCGCATTGTCCGCGCTCGGCGCTGCCGGTAAGACCATCCGCCTCGATCAGGCCACGGCGGCCGATGCGCTGGCGCGGATCGTGACCGGCTCCGGCGGCAAGATCGCCAAAGGACCGGACCCGATCGCGCTGCTCAAGGCGATCAAAAATTCAGTCGAGATCGAAGGCGCACGCGCCGCCCACCGGCGCGACGGCGCGGCCATGGTTCGATTCCTGGCCTGGTTCGACCGCGAAGCGCCACGCGGTAAGCTGACCGAGATCAGCGTGGTTGAGGCATTGGAGTCCTTCCGCCGCGAAACCAATCTCCTGCGCGATGTCTCGTTCCCGACCATCGCCGGCGCTGGACCTGATGGCGCAATTGTGCATTACCGCGTCACCCGCAAGACCAACCGTGCCATCACGCGGGGCGATCTGTTCCTGATCGACTCCGGCGGCCAATACCAGGATGGCACCACCGACATCACCCGCACGGTCATCGTCGGCAAGCCGACCGCGGAGATGCGCGATCGCTTCACCCGCGTGCTCAAAGGCCACATCGCGATTGCGACCGCGGTGTTCCCGGACGGCACGTCCGGCGCGCAGCTTGATTCGCTGGCGCGCCAATCGCTCTGGCAGGCCGGCATCGACTTCGACCACGGCACCGGCCACGGCGTCGGCAGCTATCTGTCGGTCCATGAAGGACCGGCGCGCATCTCCAAGCTCGGCAGCGCGCCGCTCAAACGCGGCATGATTCTTTCAAACGAACCCGGCTATTACAAAGCCGGCGCGTTCGGCATCCGCATCGAAAATCTCGTGCTGGTCGTCGAAGCGCCGAAAGTTCCGGGCGCCGAAAAGCCGCTCCATGCGTTCGAGACGCTGACACTGGCGCCGATCGATCGCAGGCTTATCCAGCGCAGCTTGCTCGCCGCCGCCGAAATTGCGTGGCTCGACGCATACCACGCGTGGGTGCGCAAGACGCTCGCGCCCCTGGTCGATCGACCGACCAAAAATTGGCTGAATGCCGCGACACGACCGCTCGGCCGCCGCCGTTCGTCCGGGAAATAAGCCCACGTCAACGCCGCTCGCCGATCAGCGCAAACCATTCGTCCTCGGTCAAAACCTCGACGCCGAATTCCTTGGCTTTGCCAAGCTTCGAGCCCGCCCCGGGGCCGGCCACCACATAGTCGGTTTTTTTCGACACTGAACCCGCGGTCTTGGCGCCGAGCCGCTCGGCCATGGCCTTGGCCTCGTCGCGTGTCATCTTTTCGAGTGCGCCGGTGAACACTATAATTTTGCCGGCGACCGGCGAGTCGGCTTTCACCGCCTCCATCGGTTCAACGGTGATTTCGGCGAGCAGGCGGTCGAGCGCCTCATTGTTGCGCGATTCCTTGAAGAACTCGACCAGCGCGTCGGCCACCACCTCGCCGATGCCGCCGACGGCCGTCAGGTCCCCATAGGCTTCGCTGTCCTTACCCTTGGCCGCCTCTTTGAGCGCGGCGCGCAGCGCTTCGATGGTTCCAAAATGCCTTGCCAAGAGCCGGGCATTGCTTTCGCCGATATGGCGGATGCCGAGCGCATAGATCAAACGATTGAGCGAAACCGTGCGGCGCGCGTCGATCGCATCGAACAAGTTGCGCACCGAGATTTCGCCATAGCCCTCGCGGTCGGCGAGTTTTTTCGCCGCGCGAGCGTCGCGCGCCTTGAGCGTAAAAATATCGGCGGGCTCCATCACTAGGCCATCGGCAAAAAAGGCCTGCACCTGCTTTTCGCCAAGCCCTTCGATGTCGAACGCCGTGCGCGACACGAAATGGCGCAGCCGCTCCACCTGCTGCGCCGGGCAGATCAACCCACCGGTGCAACGGCGCACCGCCTCGCCGTCCTCGCGCACCGCGTGGCTGCCGCAGGCCGGGCATTTGGCCGGAAAGTCGAAACGCTTGGCCGCCCTCGGCCGCTTGTCGAGCACAACATCGACGATCTGCGGGATCACGTCGCCGGCGCGCTGCACGATCACGGTGTCGCCAATGCGGATATCCCGGCCGTCACGAATCGGTTCGCCATCGTTGCCGATGCCCTTGATGTAGTCCTCGTTGTGGAGCGAGGCGTTCTGCACCACCACGCCGCCGACCGTCACCGGCTCGAGCTTGGCAACCGGCGTCAGCGCGCCCGTGCGCCCGACCTGGATTTCGATGTCGCGCAGCACGGTGGTCGCTTGCTCGGCCGCAAACTTATGCGCGATCGCCCAGCGCGGGCTGCGCGATACAAAGCCGAGGCGGTCTTGCCAATCGATCCGATCGAGCTTGTAGACGACACCGTCGATGTCGTAGTCGAGCTTGGCGCGCTTGGCTTCCATGTCACGATGGTAAGCGAGCATTTCGTCGACCGTGCGCACCACCTTCCAGAGCGGATTGGTCTTAAAGCCGATCTCATCGAGCCATTCGATCATGCCGGACTGAGTGTTGGCGGGCATCTCGCTGATCTCGCCCCAAGAATAGGCAAAGAAGTGCAGCGGGCGTGACGCCGTCACGCTGGAATCCTTTTGCCGCAACGATCCGGCCGCCGAATTGCGCGGATTGGCAAACACCGGCTCACCTGCGGCCGCCTGCCGCGTATTGAGCGCAAGAAAATCGGCCTTGGTCATATAGATCTCGCCACGGAGTTCGCAGACCGGCGGATTTTTCTTGCCCTTGAGCCGATGCGGAACTTCGGTCACCGTCTGGATATTAGCGGTGACGTCCTCACCCTCGGAACCGTCGCCACGGGTCGCGGCTGTAACCAGTACGCCGGACTCGTAACGCAGTGACATCGAAAGCCCATCAATCTTCGGCTCGGCGGTGAAGGCGACCGGCTCATCCTCCCTGAGATTAAGAAAACGCCGGATCCGCCCGACGAAGTCAGCGACCTCCTCCGCATCAAACGCGTTCTGTAGCGACAGCATCGGCACCGCATGACGCACTTTGGCGAAGCCACGCGCCGGCGCTGCGCCAATTTTACGAGAAAGACTCTCCAGGGTGCGCAGGTCTGGGAACGCATCCTCGATCGCCTCGTAGCGGCGGCGCAGCGCATCGTAGGCCGCATCCGATACCGTCGGCGCATCTTTCTGGTAGTAAGCTTGGTCGTGTTGCCTGATTCCGGCTTCGAGCCGCGCGTGCTCGGCCTTCGCCTGCTTGGCGGTCAATTTGTCGACGGCGATCACGCTGGGGTCTTGACGTGCCATGTCCGTATTTAGGTCATTGAGCCCCCCTGGTGAAAGGGCGATTTCCACAGCTGAATGGCAGGAGTAGGATGAGTTTAAGCGCGCACGACCATGCCCGGTCCCATGAGGCATGACGGCGCGACCCTAGGGAGGTCTCACCATGCCGCTTGACGATCAAGCCACCAGCCGCCGCAAGTTTCTGCAATTTCTCGCCGCCAGCCCATTGCTCGCGGGTTCCGACCTTGCCGCCATGGCGGCGGAGACGCCGTCGCTGCTGCCGGACCCCATGCTGTGGGGCCACCGCGGCCTCGACCGGCTGATCGAGAGCCCGAAGGAAGCGATCAACGTCTTCGACTTCGAGCCGGTGATGTTCCGCAACCAGCCGCCGGCGCATTTCGGCTACATGGCGTCCGGCATCGACGACGAGATGACGCTGCGCGCCAACCGCGAAGGCTTCCAGAAATTCGTGCTTCGGCCGCGCCGCCTGGTCGATGTGCGCAAAGTCGACATGAGCGTCGATATTCTCGGTGAGCGCTATCCGAACCCTATCATGCTCGCCCCGGTCGGCGGTCATCGGATGTTCCATCCCGAGGGGGAACTCGACACCGCCCGCGGCGCCAAGGCCGGCAACCACCTTCAGATTCTCTCAACCGCCACCACCAGTGGCCCCGAGGACGTGACCAAGGCGCGCGGCGCACCGATCTGGTACCAGCTCTATGCTACCAACAGCTGGGATGTTGCGAAGACCTTCGTGACCCGCGCCGAACGCGCCGGCTGCCCGGTGGTGGCCGTGACGGTGGACCGCAACGGCGGCCGCAACCAGGAGACCTTGTTCCGGCTCGAACGCACCGACACCCGCAATTGCAATGAGTGTCATGACCGATCGAGTCTCGCCGCCAATCTCAGGCGCCGCTCCATGTATGAAGGGGTCGATGTCTCGAAGCTCACCAACACGCAGTCGTCCGGCATGACCTGGGATTTTTTCAAGCGGCTGCGCGACACCACCAAGATGAAGATCGTGATCAAGGGCATCCTGGCCTGGGAGGACGCCGTGATCGCCGCCGACAACGGAATCGATGGCATCATCGTCTCCAATCACGGTGCACGCAGCGAGGACTCCGGCCGCTCGACCATCGACGCGCTGCCGGAGATCGTCGAAGCAGTGAAGGGCCGCATACCGATCTTTGTCGACTCCGGCTTCCGGCGCGGCTCCGACATCGTCAAGGCGCTGTGCATGGGCGCGACCGCGGTGTGCGTCGGCCGGCCGTACATCTGGGGCCTCGGTGCGTTCGGGCAGCCGGGCGTCGAGCGCGTGCTCGAACTCCTGCGGATCGAACTGTCCGGCATGATGCAGCAGATGGGCGCGCCAACAATCAAGCATCTGGTTCCAGCAATGGTGCGGCGGGCCTAGAGTTACTGCGTCAGAAATGCAGGAACCCGCTGCAACGATGGCGTAGCCGCGAGAGTTACCCCGCCGCCTTGATCAGCCGCGCGGCGGCGGCGCGGGCCTCGGTGGTGATCTCGGCGCCCGAGAGCATTCGCGCGATCTCCTCGCGGCGGCGTTCCGCGGCAAGCTCGGCAACTCGGGTCGCAACCCGCTTGCCGCGGTCGAGCGTATCCTTGCTGATCAGATAGTGCCGCCCGGCCCGCGCCGCGACCTGCGGTGCATGGGTGACAGCGATAACTTGTGCGCGCTGCGCCAGGCGGGCCAACCGCGCGCCGATGGCGTCGGCGACGGCGCCGCCGACGCCGGTGTCGATTTCATCGAAGACCAAGGATGGCGCCGAGCCGCGGTCGGCCAACACGACCTTGAGTGCAAGCAGAAAGCGGGCAAGTTCGCCGCCCGAGGCCACCTTCATCATCGGACCCGGCCGCGTGCCAGGATTGGTCTGCACCCAGAATTCGACCCGATCGATTCCGTGCGGGCCAGCGGCGGCCTCGTCGGTGGCGAGATCGGTGGTGAAGGTCGCGCGATCAAGCTTGAGTGGCTTGAGCTCGGCATTGACCGCCTTATCGAGCTTTTCGGCTGCCTTACGGCGCTTGCCGGACAACGCCGCCGCCGCCACACGGTAGCGCTCGGCCGACTCAGCCGCCGCTTTTTCGAGCACGACCAACCGTTCCGCGCCAGCATCGATCAGCGCCAGTTCGGCTGCGTGACGCGCCGCCAGCGCATTGAGGCCGTCGACCGGAACGCTGTATTTGCGCGCGGCCGCGCGTAGCGCGAACAGCCGCTCCTCGATGCGCTCCAGCTCATGCGGATCGTGGTCCGCGGTGGCGAGAGCGGCTTCGAGATGCCCACGCGCCTCATCGAGCGCGGTCAATGCGGCATCGAACGCTTTGACTGCCGGTTCAATCAGTCCGGGCGCCTGCACCGTCCGGCGCTCGAGCCGCCGCACGGCGGCCGCAAGCGCCGGCACCGGCGACTGCGCACCGGCAACCGCATCGCGAGCATCACGCAGGTCGCCTGCGACCTTCTCCACCTGCATCATCGCGGTGCGGCGCTCGGCCAACCCCGTCTCCTCAGACGGCTCAGGGCTAAGCTTCCGCAATTCTTCGACGGCGTGGCGAAGCCAATCGGCCTCACGCTGCGCCCGCTCGACGCCGGCGCGATGTTCAGCGAGCGTATCCTCGCAGGTGCGGCGCTCGCTCCAAAGCCGCGCCACGGCTTGCGCATCGGCGTCGAGATCGCCAAAGGCGTCGAGCAAAGTGCGATGGGTCGCGGCATCGACCAGTGCGCGGTCGTCATGCTGGCCGTGGATCTCGACCAGCGCCGCGCCGAGCAAGCGCAAGGTCTGCACACTCACTGGCTGGTCGTTGACAAAGGCCCGGGTTCGGCCATCGGCAAACTGCGCGCGCCGCAGGATCAGCGCATCGTCGGCCTGGATGCCGCTTTCCGCGGCGAGCAAGCGCACCGGATGATTGCGCGGCAGCTCGAACGCGGCCGTCACCTGCCCCTGCTCGGTGCCTTGACGCACCAGGGTGGCATCGCCGCGCGCGCCGAGCGCCAGCGCAAAAGCGTCAAGCAGGATCGACTTGCCGGCGCCGGTCTCGCCGGTGAGCACGGCAAGCCCCTCGGCAAAATCGATGTCGAGCCGGTCGATCAGGACGATATCGCGGATTGAGAGCCGGGTGAGCATGGCCGCGTCTGTTTACGAGCCCGACCAGGGCCGGACGTCGATTGCTGGCAGATTCGTTGTCATCATTGAAGAGCGCACCAGCATTCGCAAGCCGTTCCACGCCGAATGTTCGGCCTGCCCCGACCGTGGAATAGCCGTTGTTTCGTAGAAACCGACGACCCGGCGCAGCGCCTAACCGGTGCCGCCAACACCCAACCGGCGGAACGCTTGGCTGATCCAGGAATTCCGGTTCTCGGACGGCTGCAGGCCGCGCTGCTGAACCAAGGCATAGGCGTCCTTGTACCAACGGCTGTCGGGGAAATTGTGCCCGAGCACAGCAGCGGAAGTCTGCGCCTCGCCGACAATGCCCAATGACAGATACGCTTCCGTTAACCGCAGCAGAGCCTCTTCGACATGACGGGTGGTCTGGTAGCGCGTCACCACGATCTTGAAGCGATTGATCGCGCCCGAATAGTCGCGGCGCTCCATATAATAGCGGCCGATCATCATGTCGCGCGCAGCGAGTTGATCGCGCGCCACGGCGATCTTGCGTTTGGCCGAGACCGCGTATTCGGAGCTGGGATATTTGCGGATCACCTCATCGAAAGCAGACATCGCACGCTCGGTGCGATCCTGTTCGCGGGTGACGTCGCGGATTTGGTCGAAGTAGCAGGAGCCAATCAAATACTGCGCATAGGCGGCATCCGGGCTGGCGGGATGCAATTGAATGTAGCGGCGCGCGACAGTGATCGACTCCTCGTACATGCCGGCCTGGTAATAGGTGTAAGCCGACATGATCAGCGAACGGCGCGCCCAGTCGGAATACGGATGCTGCCGGTCGACCTCTTCAAAGCGCTTCGCCGCGGTGCGCAGATCGCGCTTGTTGTTTAGGAGAAAGAGACCCTCATTATAAAGCTTGTCCGCCGGCTCATCGAATTGCTCCTCACGCGCGCCCCACAGGCTTGTCAGCGATTCACAGCCGCCCAGGACCGGAGCGAGCAAAAGCAGTGCGGCCACGCGCGCGATCCAGTTGGCGCGTCGATTAGTCTTGCTCGGCGAAAACAGCATACGCACCTTGAAGCCGTTGGAACTGAAGCCGCTGAAATTAATCCCCTGGCCGACCGGCCCGCGGGCACCGTAAGAATACCCGATAACCCCCGACGCCACCAATCGAATAGGCACACAATCGGCCCGCAATGTGGCGGACAAGGCCGTCGTCCCTTTAGATTACTGGATAAATTGGGTTAAATTGGGCGCTTTAAGACACGTCCGGCGCATATGCCGGCATGGCCAACCCGGCAGCCAAATCGCCGTGCCCACGTACCGGGCGCATCGGCTCAGCTTCAACCAGCGTCCATGCACTGGCATCAGCCATCAGGGCTGAAACGGCAGCGTGGTTGATCCGGTGACCTCCGCGAATCGAGCGATAAAGGCCTAAAATTGGCGCACCCGCCAAGGCCAAGTCTCCGATCGCGTCCATCACCTTGTGCCGAACGAACTCGTCCGGAAATCGCGTTCCTTCAGCATTGAGAATACGGTTGTCGCTGACCACCAAGGTATTCTCAAGCGACGCGCCGAGGGCATAACCCGCATTCCACATCTTGGCCACGTCACGCATAAAGCCGAAGGTGCGCGCGCGGGCAAAATCCCGCCGGAAAGAATCCGGCCGGCCGTCATAGACGGCTGACTGGCGACCGATTAACCGATGATCGAAGTCGATTGTCGCCTCAATCCGGAAGCCCCGCGGATATGGCCGGAATTCTGCGACCGATTGGCCGATGGTCACGGAAATCGGCTTGAGCACCCGGATGTAACGGCGCTGCTCGCCAAGCATCTCAAGCCCAGCGCGATCAATCGCATGCACGAAGGCAGCAGCACTGCCATCCATGATCGGCACTTCAGGACCATCGAGCTCAACCAAGGCGTTATCCACGCCAAGCCCTCGCAATGCGGCGAGGACGTGCTCTGCGGTCGACACCAACGGGCCTGACGCATCTCCCAAGACCGTGGCAAATTCGGTTGCCGTGACCGAACGGATGTCCGCGTGAACCTCACGGTCACGGGTACCAAGGCCAGTGCGAAGAAAACGAATGCCGGAGTCAGCTTCGGAAGGGTGCAGCGCTAACGTAACCGGCAAGCCGGAATGAACGCCGATGCCGGTTAAAACGGCCTGATTGCGAAGCGTCGTCTGCTTGCCAATCTTCATGTCCGTCCCACCTAGCGGCCCCCCATTGGAGGGACCGGCAATCGCAACAAAAGCGACATACGCGTGTCAGCTTATTGCCGTCTTACAACCATCTGTGGGACGAGGATCGACTACGAACCTAATCGCAGCACTAACACTGCTGCACCCCAGTCCCCCAACGAAATCCCCTTTTGTTGACGCAGCTTAGTCCGGCCGATCGGCGACGCAAACTCACGCTTTCTTACCGACTGTTACCTTGATCCAGCCGTATTGGCGCCCCCGGAGCGTCGCAAAACGCCATCCGCATGGGTCAACCAGCCCCAATTTAGGACTGGAATATTGCCCGATCGCCCATTTTTTGGGACCGGCGAGTAACTCCTCACAACAAAAAATATAATTTTTCCAACAATGAGTTGGCTCCAAACCTGGGTAGGAATTGGGGCTGGTCGGCGTCCCCCTGCATCCGTTAACCGGCCGACCCCCGAGCGCATTGCCTATTTCGCCTGTCGACGAAGGAAGGCCGGGATATCGAGCTGATCCTCATCTGAAGAATTATTCACAGAAGCCTGCCGGCCCATCGGGTCGAGGCCCTGATGCGCTGGCCGGCGGGCGTATTCGGAAACGGGCGACTCGGGCGGGCGCGATGCCGGCCGGGGCTGTAACGGGCGTGCCGGCGGCTCGGGAATAGGCCCCATCCGCGGCCGCGGCGGTTGCGCCGACCCCGCAGCCTCCTCCTCCCGACGGCCGCCACCGAGGCCGACCGAGGCAAGCCTTTGCAACAAGCCCATCCGCCGCTTCTCGGGTGGATCCAATGGCGATTCCTCGCCGCGCATAGCGCGCAGCTCGTTCTGTCCTGGCACCGGCAGATCTTCGATCTTAGGCATTCGCTGCCCACGACTGGCTGGGCGTTCCGGTGTTGGCGGAATGAACGTCTCGGAGGTTGGCGGCTCCTGCGCAGCCAATGGCTCGCCGGCCGACTCGGGAAACAGCGAAGGTTTCGGTTGCATTGGCCGAATCGTGACCTCGTCCGTGCTCATCGGCAGAACTGCCGCCGCCACCGCGGCCTTGGCAGCATTGCCGATTGCATCGGGAGTAAGCGCCGTGGCCGGCAGCATCGGCGCCTGGTCGTCGCGTTCGGCCCGTTCGATCCGCTCCGCCAGCCGCTGCTGGTCGGCGCGCAGCTTTTGCGTGAGTTCAGCCAGCCGCGATTCCGGCGTGGACTGCGGCATCGCGGACGATACCATTGTCGTGATCGGTCGAGGCGCCTTCGCGCTCGCCACATTGTCAATGCCTGTCGCCACCACCGACACGCGGATTATGCCCTCCATGCTCTCATCGAAGGTCGCGCCCACAATGATGTTGGCTTCCTGGTCGACCTCCTCGCGGATGCGGGTCGCCGCCTCGTCGACTTCGTAGAGCGTCAGGTCGCGTCCACCGGTGATCGAAATCAGCAGACCCTTTGCCCCCTTCATCGACGCGTCGTCAATGAGCGGGTTGGAGATCGCGGCCTCGGCAGCTGAAAGCGCCCGCTTTTCGCCGCTAGCCTCACCGGTTCCCATCATTGCTTTGCCCATCTCGCGCATGACGGCGCGGACATCGGCAAAATCGAGATTGATCAGCCCTTCCTTGACCATCAGGTCGGTAATGCACGAAACGCCGGCACGCAGCACTTCGTCCGCCAGCGCGAAAGCGTCGGCAAAGGTCGTCCGCTCATTCGCCACCCGGAACAAATTCTGATTGGGAATCACGAGCAGCGTATCGACGACCTTCGCCAGTTCCGCGATGCCCGCTTCCGCAATCTTCATCCGGCGTAGCCCCTCGAAGTGGAAGGGCTTGGTGACGACACCGACGGTCAAAACGCCAAGCTCCTTGGCGCACCGCGCGATCACCGGCGCGGCGCCAGTGCCCGTGCCGCCACCCATACCGGCGGTGACGAAAACCATGTGCGCGCCCTGGAGGTGGTCCCGGATCTCGTCGAGCCCCTCCTCGGCGGCCGCACGGCCAACTTCCGGATGCGAGCCGGCGCCGAGCCCTTCAGTGACCTGCACGCCCATCTGGATCACACGCTCCGCCTTTGAGGCGGTTAACGCTTGGGCATCGGTGTTGGCGACCACGAATTCGCAGCCCTGAAGGCCGCTCGCGATCATATTGTTGACCGCATTACCGCCGGCGCCGCCCGCCCCGAACACGGTGATCCGTGGCTTAAGCTCACGAATGTCAGGAATCTTCAGATTAATCGTCATGGCTGCCTCTTCATTGCGCGAGCGTCGCTGGCCTTGCGATGTCGCCGGTGGCGCCGGTCCGCCACCGGCTGCATGGGTGAAATCTCAGTCATTAGAAACTCTCGCGAAGCCATTGTCCGACCTTTGCGAAATAGCCGTCAGTTCCCGTCATCGCGCGCCGCGATCGGCGCGATTCGCCACTGGGCTCAAGATGCGCGACTTGCGGGTAGACCAACAATCCCGCAATCGCCGCAAACGCTGGCCCCTTTGCCTCGTCCGGCAGGCCGCCGATTCCAAGCGGCCGCCCAATGCGAACCGGCCGTCCCAGAACCTGCGTTGCGAGATCGGCCAGACCGCCGAGCTGGCATGCGCCGCCCGTCAGCACCACGCGTCCGCGCGGCTCGGCTGCGAACGGTGACGCCGCCAAGCGATCCCGGATCATTTCAAGGGTCTCCTCGACCCGCGGCCTGATGACGCGCACAAGCTGCGCACGCGACACGAAGTGGGGCGTGTCATGCTCGTCGAGCGACGCCACCGAGATCAGGTCGCGCTCATCTGAGGCGCTGACAAGCACGCTGCCGTGGAGCGTTTTGATCCGCTCTGCATCGGCGGCGCCAGTGTTGAAACCTCGGGCAATGTCCGTCGTGACGTGATTGCCCCCGAGCGCAAAACCGTCGCCATGCACAAATCGCCCCCCGCTGAAGACGGCGATCGTTGTCGTGCCGGCGCCCATATCGATCAACGCGGCGCCGAGGTCACCTTCGTCATCGGCCAGAACCGACAACGCAGCCGCATAAGGGCTCGCCACCATCGACGCGACGCTGACATGGCAGCTTTCAACTGCATAGATCAGGTTACGGATGACCGACATGTCCGTGCTCATCACGTGCATGTCGATACCGAAATCATGCCCCAACATCCCGCGTGGATCGCGGATGCCGGATACGCCATCGAGCCGGTAGCCAATTGGCAGCGAGTGCAGGATGGCGCGGCCCGGTCGTGCCGAATGCTGGCGCGCTGCGGCCATAACGCGCGCAATGTCGCGGTCAGCCACTGAGGCGCCTTCCACCGTCACCGAAGCCGCCATGAGTTCGCTCATAGGCTTGCCGGCCGATAGCGAGACGATCACCGACTCAAGCTGCAATTTGGCCGAGCGCTCCGCCACATCAATACACTGGCGCAGCGCCGCCTCGGCGGCCTGCAAATCGACCACCGCGCCGCCTTTGATGCCGCGGGCGGAGATGTGGCTGAACCCGATGACATCGATGCTGTGACTGCGCTGGCGCAACGCCTCCTGCGGAATCTTCGGTTTGAGCCGAGCGATCAGGCAGGCGATTTTGCTGGTTCCGACATCGAGCGCGGCGACCAGCGCTGAGCGCTTCGGCGACACCGACTTTGCCATGGGAATGTGGCTGAACTGGAGAACGGTCATACCCGTCCTCCCTTCTTGCTCTTTTTGATCAATTCCTTGATCTGTTCCTCACGCGCCTGCGCCGACTGTTCGGACAGGCGCACCGTGACGCGATCTGGCAGACGCATATCGACCACAGCGATGTCGCGTGTGAGCAGCTTGGCGTCTCGATCGAGGGTCGCCAACAGTTCAAGGGCGCCGGCAACTTCGATTTCCGGCAGGCGAATATCGAGACCGTTGCGCAGCCGCAGGTTCCAACGGCGCTCCCCGATCAAGATCGCAGCGCGCACCTGATCGCGTATTGCGGGATGACGGTCGAGCTGAGCGAGGAAACCCTTGGAGCGGATTTCCGCGCCAACACCGACCACCAATGGAAGTGTCAACAGTTGCGGTGCGACAAAGCCCTCCAACACCGTGCCGTCGTCGGCGATAACGGAAACGCGTCTATCCTTCTGCCAAAGCGCGAATGGCTCGCGCTCTTTGATTTCGATTTGCAACTGGCCCGGCAACAATTTTCGAACCGTGGCGTCGCCGATCCAGGCATTGGCTTTCAGGCGTTCGCGGGTTGCATCGGCATCGAGAAACAAAAGCGACGACCGCCCCGTCACCGAGGCCGCGGCCAGCACCTCTTCCCGGGTCAGCTGGTTGTGCCCGCTCACCCTGAGATCCGCGATGCCAAAGCCAACCGCATTGGCCACTTGATCGCGCGCGTCTTCCAGAGTCGCAACGATATTCGGAACATGGTCACCCTTGATAACGCCATAACCAACGCTGCCGAGGATGACGAGCGCCGTGGCCGTAGCACCAATGCCGTACGGGAGTTTGACGCGCACCAGCCACATCCAGCAGTGCTGTATCAGCCGCCGAAAATCCGAGACGCTTTTTGAATCCATAAAATCCTGCGGGTACGCATGCGGACGCACTGCGCCGCCGCCAATCGGCGGGCGCTCGCGCCATCGCGCGATCGGATTCATCGATTGAGCGATGCGTCTTCGACCATCCATCGCACAAGCTCGTCAAACGTAATGCCCGCGTGACCCGCGAGCTCGGGCACGAGCGACGTCTCGGTCATGCCAGGTTGTGTGTTTACCTCGAGACAGACCAGTCCCTCCGTCCCCTCGAGGCTGTCGTCAAAGCGGAAGTCCGCCCGACTTACGCCGCGGCAGCCGAGAGCCTTATGTGCCCCCAACGCTAGTTCTCGGACCAGTTGGTAAACAAAGGGTGAAATTGGCGCGGGTAATAAATGGCGGGAGCCCCCCGGCGCATATTTCGCCTCGTAGTCGTAAAACTGCGTCGTCGGCACGATCTCGATCACGCCGAGCGCCTGTTCTCCCATCACCGCACAGGTTAACTCTTTGCCGGCAATGTATTTTTCAACGATAACCCGGTCGCCAAAGGTCCAATCCTCGCGGGTCAGCTCCTGCGGCGGATGGGCATGGGCTGGGGAGACCACAAAAACCCCGACCGACGACCCCTCGGCAATGGGCTTGATCACATAAGGCGGCGGTAGAAGATGTTGCTTGGCGGCCTCGAAGCGGCTGGCCACTGTCCCTTCCGGCACTGAAACCCCTGCGGCGCGAAGGACCGCCTTGGCCATGTCCTTCTGCATCGCCAGCGCCGAGGCGAGCACCCCGGAGTGGCTGTAAGGAACCCCAATAATCTCCAGGAGCCCCTGCAAAGTGCCGTCTTCGCCAGGCCGACCATGCAGCAAGTTGAGCGCCGCATCGGGCTTGACCGTGCCCAGCACCTTCGCGATGTCGCGGCCGACGTCAATGCGGGTTACCCGATAGCCCAGCCGCGCGAGCGCTTCTGCGCATGCCTTGCCCGACCGTAGCGAGACCTCCCGCTCAGCCGACCAGCCCCCCATCAAGACCGCGACGTGTTTGCTCATGCCCCCGCTTCAGCTCAATTTGATTCGCACCAAACTTCACTAGAATCGAGATCAAGCGAACCGTCGAGAGTCCCATGAAGAATTTTGGCGGGCGTGGCCGGCGGGCAACGATCATGAGGAGTCAGTTACGGCCGGCCCCATCCGAGAGCGAAAACCCGTCATAGAGCCAGGCAAGGCAGCGGTGCAGATGAGCCTCATCCCAGCCCGCCACGGTCGCATTGCGGACGTCCCGCGCAATGCCTTCGGCGTGGTAGAAGGTCCAAAGCGCGCGCGACTCCAATTGCAGGCGCGACGTGCGCAGAATGCGGGCCGCCTCGAAGCGGCGGAAGGCGCCGGCAAAATCGCCGCCCGCCCCATGGATCATCTCCGCCAGGCAGAGCCCGTCTTCGATCGCCATGCACGCGCCTTGTGCGAACGATTGCAGCGGCGGATGCGCGGCATCGCCCATCAGCACCACCCGTCCCTGCGACCAAAGGCGCACGGGGTCACGGTCGCCAACCTGCCAACGCCGACCGAGATCCATCATTGCAAGCAGATCGTGCATCGCCGGATGGGCGTCACGATAGGTATTCTGAAGTTCAGCCCGGTAAGACTCGACGTCAGCCCGTTCACCATGGGTCGACGTGCGAAACACCGCGACAATGTTGAATAGCGTGCCGTGGCGCAGCGGATAGTGCACGATGTGAAAACCGGGACCGCCCCACAGCACCACCTCCTGGCGGTGCACGTCGGCTTTTAACTCCGACATCGGCACAATGGTGCGGTGCGCGACATAGCCAATCGGCCGCGGCTCGCCATCGCCGATCAGCTTCGCCCGCAGAAGCGAGCGCAGACCATCGGCGCCGACCAGGGCGGGGCCGGTAAATTGGCGGCCATCCGCGGTGGCGAGCATGACAGCCTCGTCATTTTGTTCAAAGCCGGTAACCATGGCGTCCGAAACCAGCGTGATTTCCGGCATGCGCCGGCAGGCGTCGAGCAGCGCATTGTGCAGGTCGATGCGGTGGAGCACGATATAGGGATGCTTGAAGCGCGCGCGAAGCGATGCGCCGGTCGGAATCCGCACCAGTTCGTTGCCGGTGAGCGCATCGCGCATCAGCACTGCCGGCGGCCGATCGGCCTTCTCCATAACCGCGTCGGTGATGCCAATGCGATCGAGCACGTGAAAGACGTTCGGGCCGAATTGAATGCCATAGCCGATGGCGCCAAATTCGGGTGCGCCTTCGAGCACCCGGCTCGCAATGCCGCGTTGCGCCAACGCAAGCGCGGCGGTGAGGCCGCCCAAACCCCCGCCAACGATGAGGATGGAATTCGACGACAACGCTACCCCCGCCAACCGATCGATTGGCGCCACGATACAATGCGCGGACAATTCTGAAAATCCGTCGCGGCGCTGGGGTTCATGACGCCAATGCGCATGGCGAGCGTCAGATCAGCCGGCGACGCCGATCCGCTTGATCTCCCATTCAAGCGTCACGCCCGACCTTGCTTGCACCCGTTCGCGCACGGCTTCACCCAGCGCCTCGATGTCGGCGGCACTGGCATTGCCACGATTAATCAGGAAATTGCAGTGCAGTTCGGAGACCTGCGCATCGCCGACCACGAGCCCACGGCAGCCGACGGCGTCGATGAGCTGCCAGGCCTTTTGGCCGGGCGGATTCTTGAAGGTCGAGCCGCCGGTGCGACTCTTGACCGGCTGCGTCGCCTCGCGCGATTCCGTGATCTTTTCCATCTCGGCCGCGATTGCGACTGGATCGCCGGGCGCACCCTGGAATAGCGCCGCGGTGAAGATAATGTCGTCGGGTGCGCTACAATGGCGATAGCTGAAGCGCATGTCGCTATTGGAGAGGACACGAATTTTACCAAAGCGATCGATCCCACGCGCCTCGATCAGCGCGTCTTTGGTCTCACGACCATAGGCGCCGCCGTTCATGCGCAATGCGCCGCCGATCGCGCCGGGGATGCCGCGCAGGAAGGCGAGCCCGGCAAGTCCGGCCTCCTGCGCCGCCCGCGCCACGCGCGCATCCGGCACCGCCGCACCGGCGCGGATGCGATCGCCTTCGACCGCGACTTCGGAGAAACCGCGCCCAAGCCGAATCACGACGCCCGGCACCCCGCCGTCCCGCACGATCAGATTGGAGCCAAGCCCGATGACGGTGACGGGAATGTCCGGCGGCAGATTGGCGAGGCAATAGGCCAGATCGTTCTCGTCCTCCGGCATGAACAGCGCCTGCGCCGGCCCGCCGACCCGAAACCAGGTCAGCGGCGCCAACGGCTCGTTCGGCAGCAGCCGGCCGCGCAGCTGCGGCAGCTTCGCTCTCAGATCGGGAATGATGTCGGAAAAGGCCATCGATGGCCGCTCACGCCACCTTGCCGGCCGCCGCCAATTCGCCCGGCAGCGCATAGGCCCATTGGGTGATGCTACCGGCGCCGAGAAACACAACAATATCGCCCGGTCGCGCCAACCGCCGCACAATGCCGGAGATATCTTGCGGGCCATCGAGCGGGATCACCTGACGATGGCCGCGGGCGCGCATCCCCTGCACCAGCGTATCGCGATCGGCGCCCGCGATCGGCTGCTCGCCCGCCGGATAGACATGCGCGACCATCACCGTGTCGGCATCGTTGAAGCAAGTGCAGAACGACTCGAACAATGTCGCAAGCCGGGTATAGCGGTGCGGCTGCATGACCGCGATCACCTGCCCCTTGGTGGATTCGCGCGCGGCGCGCAGCACCGCCGCGATCTCGACCGGATGATGGCCATAATCGTCAATGATCGGCACACCGTTCCATTCGCCGGTGCGGGTGAAGCGGCGGCGCACGCCGCCAAAATCCAACAGCGCCTTGCGGATAACATCGTCGGCGATGCCGAGTTCATGTGCGACCGCAATCGCCGCCGTGGCGTTGAGCGCGTTGTGGCGACCCGGCATCGGCAGCCGAAGATTTCGGATGGCGTGTACGTCCTCACCGGCGCGGTTGCGGAACGTCACGGCGAAGCGCGACGCACCGCTGACATGATCGAGATCGACCAGCCGCACATCGGCCTGCGGGTTCTCGCCATAGGTAATCGTTCGGCGATCCTCGATCCGACCGACGAGTTGCTGCACCACCTCGTGGTCGCTGCACATTACCGCAAAACCGTAGAACGGCACATTCTCGACAAAGCTGCGGAACGCCTCCTGTACCGCCTCATAGGTCTTGAAATGATCGAGATGCTCGGGATCGACATTGGTGACGACCGCAATATCGGCGGGAAGCTTAAGGAAAGTGCCGTCGGATTCGTCGGCCTCAACGACCATCCAGTCGCCGCCGCCCAGCCGCGCATTGGTGCCATAGGCCTCGATGATGCCGCCATTGATGACGGTCGGATCGAGATTGCCGGCATCGAACAGCGCGGCCACCATCGAGGTGGTTGTGGTCTTGCCGTGGGTGCCTGCGATGGCGATGCAGCTTTTCAAGCGCATCAATTCGGCAAGCATCTCAGCGCGCCGCACCACCGGCAATCGCTTGGCGCGCGCCGCGACCAATTCCGGATTGTCGCGCTGGATCGCGGTCGACACCACGACCACCTCAGCGGCGCCAAGATTGGCCGCGGCGTGACCGATCGCAATTTTTGCGCCTTTGTCGCGCAGCCGCTTGATATTGGCGCCGTCGGCTGCATCCGAGCCTTGCACCGCATAGCCGAGATTGATCAGCACCTCGGCAATGCCGCTCATGCCAATGCCGCCGATGCCGACAAAGTGGATCGGACCGATATCCCGCGGCAGTTTCATGAGGTGGCGCCTTTCCCATCCATTTTCGTGCCCATAGTCGCCAGCACCAGATCGGCCAGCCGGTCGGCGGCGTCGGGCGCCCCCTGTGTGCGCGCGGCCTGGGCCATAGCTACGAGTTTTTGCGGGGTCGAGGCAAGCACGGCAATCTCAGCGGCAAGCCGCGCGGGCGTGAAATCGTCCTGACGCAGCCGGATAGCCGCCCCAGCCGCCGCCAGCACGCCGGCATTGGCGAACTGATCCTGGTCGAGCGCGCCCGGCAGCGGCACCAAAATCGACGGCCGGCCGATCGCCGCGAGCTCGGCAATGGTCGACGCACCCGACCGCGCCACCACCAGATGCGCCGCCGCAATGCGCGCCGGCATGTCAGAGAAGAACGGCGATACTTCCGCGGCAATCCGCAGGCGGGAATAAATGTCACGCACCCGCGCGAGGTCTTCGTCGCGCGCTTGTTGCGCAAGCAGCAGGCGCCCGCGCAATGTGGCATCGAGCATCTCAATCGCGCCGGGCACGATCTCGGACATGATCCGCGCGCCCTGGCTGCCACCGAACACCAGCAATCGCACAAGCCCGTCCGCTGCCGGCGGAACGAATGGCGTCGCCGCCGCCGCGATCGCCGCCGGCCGCACCGGATTGCCGGTGCGCCTCGCCTTGGCCAAGAGTGCCGGTTCGGCGTCGAGCACACCCTCAAACGAAGTCGCAATGGCGGTCACGCGCGGCGCGAGCTGCCGATTGGCGCGGCCCATCACCGCGTTCTGCTCGTGAATGATGCTCGGAATCCGGAGCACCGTTGCAGCGCCGAGCGGCGGCAATGTCGGATAACCGCCAAAACCGACGACCACGGCCGGCCTGATCCGTCGCAGCAGGAAATAAGCCCGCAACAGTCCGCGGCCAAGCGCAAGCGCGGTACGGGCGAGCGCGATCGGATTGCGCGCGCGCACCGTATCGCTCGGGATGATGTGGACGGCACGCGCTGGAAAGCGCCCACCATAGCGCTCGGCCCGGTGATCGGTGGCGAGATCGACGGCGACGCCGCGCCGCGCCAAAGCCTCCGCCAAAGCTTCCGCCGGAAACAGATGGCCCCCAGTACCGCCGGCCGCCAGCAGTACCAATGGCGCGCCGCTTGTCTGGCTCACGCCCGGCTCCCCGCGGCAACCGGGCTGCGATCGGCCGCCATGAAATTGGTGCGCGGACGTTCGCGGGTGAGCGCCAGCAGCATTCCCATGCCCCAGGCGAGCGAGACCATCGACGAGCCTCCATATGAGACGAACGGCAATGTCATACCCTTCGCCGGAATCAGGTGCGCATTCACCGCCATGTTGATGGCGGATTGCAGGCCGAACAGGATCGCAAGTCCGGCTACTGCGAAGCGCTGGAACGGATCGTGATTGCGCAACGCATGCAACAGGCTGCGCAGCACAATAAAGGCGAACAACAACAGCAGCACCAGGCAAAGTGCAATGCCGAACTCCTCGGCCGCCACCGCGAATACGAAGTCGGCATGGCTTTCCGGCAGAATGCGCTTCACGGTACCCTCGCCGGGACCGCGACCGAACCAGCCGCCGCGCACGAAAGATTCCACCGCCTGGTCGATATTGAATGTGTCGCCGGAGGCCGGGTCGAAAAAACGCTTGATGCGCCGCGCCACATGCGGGACCGTGAAATAAGCGCAGCTCAAACCGACAATCGCCGCCCCGCCAAGACCCGCCACCCAGATCAGCCGCATGCCGGCCAGAAAGAACAGCGCGCCCCAGACCGCCACGATCAGCATGGTCTGTCCGAAGTCCGGCTGCAACATCAATCCCACCACCACGGTTGCCAGAAGCCCGAACGCAATAGTGTTGGCCGGCATTTCCGGCCGGCGCGCAGATTCCGCGAACAGCCACGCGACCAGAACCACAAAGGCGGGCTTGAGAAACTCCGACGGCTGAATGCTGATGCCGAGCATCATCAGCCAGCGCCGCGCACCCTTCACTTCAGCGCCGTAGATCAATGTGAGGAATAGAAGAACCAGGCTGATGGCAAACACGACAACCGCAATGCGGCGAATTTGTTGCGGTGACAGAAACGATGTCGTGAGCATTACCACCAGTGCAGGAACGAGAAATAAAATGTGGCGGTTCACGAAGTAGAATGGCTCAAGTCCCAGCCGCACCGCAACCGGCGGGCTCGCCGCCAGCGAAAGCACAACGCCCGCAAGCATAAGGCCGAGGATCGCCGCCAGCATGAGCCGGTCGACCGTCCACCGCCAGGCCGCAAAGGGCGTGCGTTCTATACGCGATACCATGGCATCCCCAGGGCGCGTGTTCGGCGCGGAGGCTCACGACCCGTGGCGGCAGGGCACGGGGCAAATCTCGGTTTCCGGACACTCGCCAGATAACTCCTGACTGGCGTTCGTTGAAGACAGGTTAACGGGCGAATTTTCCCGCTGCGGCTGGAAGCACTTGCGGCCTATAGGCCAGCGAAATAGCATTCGATGAGTTTCCCTCATTTTCTCGGCGGACCATGCGAGCCATAATCATCGGCGCCGGCCGCGGCCGGCGCCTCATGCCGACCACGACCGATGTGCCCAAATGCTTTGCTGAAGTCAAAGGCAAGCGCCTGCTCGACTGGACCCTGGAGGCGTTCACCGCGAACGGTATCAGCGACATCTGCTTTATTGGCGGCTATCAGATCGAAAAGGTGCGCGCCGACTACGCGCGGTTTGTGTTCCGTGAAAACACCAACTGGCCGAACAACAACATTCTGGTCTCTTTAATGTGCGCGGAGGACCTGATGGATCAACCATTTCTGTGCACTTATTCAGACACTCTCTTCACCGCCGATGTGGTGCGGCGTCTGTTGGCGCATTCCGCCGACATCGCCCTGTCGGTTGATACCGACTGGCTCGCGCGCTACCAACACCGCACCGAACATCCACCGACCGACGCCGAGAAGGTGACCGTCGCCAATGGCTTAGTCACACGCGTTCATCGCGAAATTGAACCGGCGATTGCGCATGGCGAGTTCACCGGCGTGGCAAAGTTCTCGCCGAACGGCGCAGCGGCTTTGAAGACGCATTATCATCGCCGCCGGCAAGCCTATGCCGGCAAGCCGTTCCGCGAAGCCGCGGCGTTCGAGAAAGCCTATCTTATCCATCTCCTGCAGGACATGATCGAAGGCGGCACCGCAATGGCTCACGCCGATACGCCGGGCAATTACATCGAAGTGGATACGCAGCAGGACTTTGAGTACGCACAAAACTTTTGGCGTGGCGCATAATGGCAAGACGGCTTTTCCCCGCGTCCGTTGTCGGCTCAATGCCGCGCCCAGCATTTGTCCAGGATTTGATCAATGAGAAACCACCGCTGTCATCGGAGCGCTACGAAACCGAAATGGACGCAGCAATCCGCTACATCGTCGCGATGCAGGAACACGCCGGTCTCGATGTAGTCACCGACGGCGAGTGGCGGCGCAAATCCTATATCGGGGTCATCGCCGAACTCGCGCACGGATTTGCGCTCAGCCACAACCCGGCCGACAACCGTCCCTGGACGATTGTGGTTGACAAGCTCGCACCCAAGAACCCTGGCTTCATCGCACGCGAGATCGCTTATCTCAAAACCATCACCTCACGCGCCATCAAGGCGACCGTGCCAGCACCGGCGCTGCTCGGCGAGCGCATGTGGCATCCCGAACAGTCAGCCAAGGCTTACCCCAAGCGTGACGACTTCGTGCGCGATTGCGTGCCAATCCTTCAGCGCGAGGTCGAATTGATCCGCCAGGCCGGCGCGGACATCATCCAGATCGACGATCCGCATCTCTGCCTGTTTGTCGATCCGGACGTCCGCCGCCAATACCCAAATCCCGACGCCGCCGCCGATTTCGCGGTGGATATGGTCAATGCCGTACTGGCAGGAAACCAAACCGCTCGTCTCGCGGTGCACCTGTGCCGACGGGCCGGCGCCAGGGTCCGCGGTGAAGCGCAATTTCAAGGCAGCTACGAACCCATCATCGCGCAATTGAACCGCCTGAAAGCACACCACCTGACCATGGAATTCACGACGCCCGGAGCGGGCGACGCGGCAACATTCAAAAAGCTGCGCGAGGATTTCGAAATCGGGCTCGGTTGCGTAAGCGTCGAGCCCGGCCGGATCGATACCGCGGAAACCATCGCCGACCGCGTGCGGCAGGCCATGAAATTCCTGGCGCCGGAGCGGATCGTGCTCAATCCCGACTGCGGATTTGCGCCGGGGTCGGGCGCCGTCGTCAGCATCGATGAAGCGTACCACAAACTCTGCAATGAAGTTGCCGCCGCCAAGGTGCTGCGCGATGAAATCTCCTGATCGCTCTAACGCACGCCCGCGCGCTGCTGCTCGTGATAGGTTTCGAGCAGCAGCGCCCGATTAGTTCCCGACTTGATCACACGCGTTCGCAGCATATGCGAGATAAAATCGATCAGTGCTACGACGACGATAATCATGATAATAATGAAACCAACCTCATCCCAACGATGGGCGCGGATACGATCGGAGAGGTGGAATCCGATACCGCCGGCACCAACGATACCCAGGATCGTCGCCGAGCGCGTGTTCGATTCAAACATATAGAGCGCATTCGAGATCATGATCGGCAGCACCTGAGGCAGAATGCCAAAGCGCAGCCGCTGCACCGCATTGGCGCCGGTCGCCTGGACACCGTCCGCCTGCTTGCGGTCGACATTCTCGATAGCCTCCGCAAACAGCTTCGATAGAATCCCGATGTCCGTCGTCGCAATCGCCAGCACGCCCGCGAGCGGACCAAGGCCGACGGCACGCACATAGACCAGCGCCCAAACCAGCGCATCAACGCCGCGCAGGAAATCGAACGAGCGACGGATTGGAAATCGGAACAACGGTAGCTTGACGACGTTGCGCGCACCAAAAAATCCAAGTGGAAATGCGATGCACGTTGCGATCAAGGTACCGAGAAACGCCATACCAATGGTTTCCAGCATGGCCTTGACCAGATCCCAGAACGCATCCCCCGGCGTCGGCGGAAACAGCGCACCTGCAATCTTTCCGAAGCGTTCCAGACCGTTCCAAATCCGAACCGGTGAGGCATCGAATTGATAGAGCCCGAACATCACGAAAGCCGCGAGGCCAACCAAGATCGCCGCGAACACGGCGCGCTCGCGTGGCGTGCGCGCGAATGCCCGCGGATAACGCTCCCGCAACACGGCAAGCTGGGCCGCATCGATGCAACGCGCGCCGCCTTTCATTGCAGGTTGTCCTTTCCGATAATTTTGTGGCGCAACCGTTCACAGACCAGGTCGATGATCATAATTGTAAGCACCACCATAAGGACAATGGCGCTGACGTCTTCGTAATAATTGAAACTGATCGCGGTATAGAGTTCTTGCCCGATCCCGCCCGCCCCGACAAAGCCAACGATCGCCGCCGATCGGATGTTCAGCTCAAGCCGCCATAAGGTGTAGGTCATGAAGTTAGGTAGCACCTGCGGCAGCACCGCAAACCGGATCATTTCAAACCAGTTGCCGCCAGCTGCGCGAATGCCTTCGAGCTGGCGCTCATCGATATTCTCATTGGCCTCCGCATAGAGTTTTCCCATCGCACCGACCGCATGGACGGACAGCGCCAGAAAGCCGGCAAGCGGCCCGATCCCAAACGCCACGACAAAGATCAACGCATAGACGATTTCCGGCACGGTGCGGGCGATCTCGGCCAGTCGTCGACAGATAAAGTAGACGACCACGTTACCTGAAAGATTGCGTGAGGCGGGAAACGACAACAGGAACCCGCCGACCGACCCGAACAGCAACGCCATGAGCGCGATCAACAGAGTATCAAGCAACAGGCCGAGCCAACGAAAGAAGCCATAATACCAATATGCGATATCTCCGAAGAACGAATTGATCCGGATCTCAGGTAGGGTCTTGCCGATATATTCGCCGATCCTGGGAAGGCCGGCGAGCAAACGATCAAGCCGGAAATTGCTGACCTCGGCGGCACCAAAAAACAAAGCCAGAAGGATCGCCGCAAAGACCAGCAACTGAATTCGCTGCCGTCGCCGCAGGCGAGCAAACTCTTCCTCAAATCGCGCAATCGCGGCGGAGGCCTGGCTAGACATGCACCGTCACAATGAATCTTCCAAACGACTGCAAAGCCCTACGACACCGCCATCATTGCACAACTCCACCCATCGGCAGCGCCGGGTTAGCGGCTGCGCCGCTCCTTGGCGAGCTGGTTCCTGAGATCGACGGCGATCTGATAGACCTCATGCTTGACTTCACGATAGCCCTGCGAATCGCCACGCACCACCTCGCGGAAAACTTCTGGGTTGTCCTTGTGCATGTTGAGGAACATCGCCTTCAGATCGGCTTTCATCGGTGCGGGCAAATCGGAGCGGACGGCGATGACCGGATTGGGGATCACCTCAGACACCCAAATGATACGAATGTCTTTGATGTCGAGAACCTTGCGGCTAAGCATCATGTGAAGGCCACCGCGCGTGTGTTTCTCAATATCGTTAGTCCAGGTGATCGCGCCATCATAGGCACGATCGAGAACACCGATGATGCTCTGTTCGTGACCCCCGGAAAACACCACCTTGCCGAAGTGTTTCTCGGGAATTAGACCCTTGTTGCGAAAGCCTACCAGCGGGAACAGATAACCGGACGCCGAATTCGGCTCCACCCAAGCCCAGATCTTGCCCTTCAAATCATCGAGCGACTTGTAGGGGCTGTCGGCTCGCACGAAGGCTACTGCGTAATAGCCAATGGTGCCATCGGGATTGGTCGGGACCACCAGCGGCTCAACGGCACCTTTGGTCTCCACATGCGCCGCAGCGTAGCCGCTCGCGCCCATATCCATCACATCGAGTTGTTTTGCGCCGATCGCCTGAATGACGCCGGCATATTCCGCCGACAGGAACAGTTCGAGTTCAATGCCCAGCTTTTGCTTCACATAAGCGCCAAAGCCCTTGTAGCGCGTCAGCGCCGCGGCTTGAGTCTCCACCGCCTGCACGCCATAACGAAATTTTGGAAATTGCTTGCGCCAGTCCTGCGCTTCCGCTGCCTTGGCAAGAAAGGAAATGGCACAAGGCATCACAAGCAAACCCGCCGCGATGATCTTGATTGACTTCATGATACGTCTCCCTATCGCAATCTTACTTTCGTTTTCAGCAAGGCACTTACAATTTTGAATTCTCAAGTCACGCAGCCGTCACGGCATGCCCGATTCGATCCCTATCGGTGCCAACCGGCAATGCGGTTGAGGTGATATTCTCGTCGATATCCTCGTCGGCACCTTCCGCCGCGTAAATGTTGTTGATCCGTTCGCGATCCAAGGCGCTTGGAAGGCCATCAAAAACCACGCGGCCGGCACGCATGCCTATCACCCGATCACAATAGCTTCGCGCCGTGTCGATCGTATGTAGGTTGCAGATCACGGTCATGCCGTCGTCACGATTGATGCTGCGCAGAATGTCCATGACGCGTGCCGCACTGCGCGGATCGAGCGAAGCGATCGGCTCATCGGCCAGGATGATGCGCGGTTCCTGCACCAATGCGCGGGCAATTGCGACGCGCTGCTGCTGGCCGCCGGAGAGTTGGTCCGCTCGCTGAAGAAACGAAGCCGCCATCTCGACCCGCTCCAGGGTGACGACTGCAAGCGCGCGCTCTTCCGGCGTGAACAGCTTGAGCAGAGAGCGCAGCGTCGGCTGATAGCTCAACCGCCCCATCAAAACATTGGTGAGAACATCGAGGCGCGGCACCAGGTTGAATTGCTGAAAGATCATCGCGCATTCGCGGCGCCACAGGCGCAGTGCACGCCCCCTGAGGGCGGAAACATCTCGGTCCCCACAAATAATGCGGCCCGCAGCCGGCTCCGTAAGGCGATTGATCATCCGCAGCAGGGTCGACTTGCCCGCGCCCGAACGACCGATAATCCCCAGCATCTGACCGGCCGGCACCTCGAACGATACATCGTTCACGGCCGCCAGCGCGCCGAAAGTCTTGGTCAGACCTTCTAACTTCAGCATTGCGCTCTCGGCCAGTTCTGGGGAATACGCCCAGGCAAGTGATCGTTCCGTCAGTCGGTTATTTGCGCGGCCATATTCAGGGTATCCAAAGAATGGCTGATCGCCCGCCCCGGAATTGGTCGATGCTCTGCGAAGCCTCGCAGGCCGTCAAGTGCCCAGAACGCCGTCCCCGCGCAATGGGCGCAGAAAACAACAACCTATTTGTGCCGCCAATCGACGCACGTTCGGCGAATGGCAACCTAGGGTCACCCGATTGGCCTCACGATCCGCTCTCGGCTAGAGTAATTGCCGACCAGACCGCTTCGCCAAGCGCGTCGTCAAAACAGAAGCATCATCAAAGCAGAATATGCGGCGCTGGCTACAAGGAAAAATGCGAATGAGTCCGTTTTTGAATGGCACGCTTCGTAAAGCGCTGAGGACCAATACTCTTGCGCTGTTTGCCGCGCTGGCGATGGGTGCGGCGTTCGGCACTGCCGGCGCGCAAGAGATTCTCACCAACCGCTCCGCCGACCGCGAGCGGATCATTCTCGACGGCGCGCGCAAGGAAGGCCGGGTGGTGATCTACTCCGCGGCGATCGTCAACCAAGCGCTGCGTCCCTTGGCTGAAGCCTTCATGAAGAAGTACCCATTCGTGAAGATGAGCTTTTGGCGCGGCGACTCCGAGGAGATCATTGCCAAACTCTCCGCCGAAGTGCGCGCCAAGAATCTGGTCGCGGATCTGGTGGAAGGCACCGGAGTCGGCGAACTGGCGGTCGAGGCGACGCTGGCCGTGCCTTACTTCTCGCCCATGGTCACCGCCATGCCCGAACAGTACCGGGATCCGCGTAATCTGTGGACCAGCACGCGGATCAGCTATTACGGCATCGCCTACAACACCCGGCTGGTGCCGCCCGACCAGGTGCCGAAGACCTACGACGACCTGCTGGACCCACGATGGCGGGGCAAGCTCGCCTGGCGCATCGGCACCTCAAGCGGCACCCCGTTGTTTCTGTCGACTATCCGGCTGGCGCGCGGCGAGGAAAAAGCCAACGCCTATTTCCGCAGGCTGGTGCCACAAAAGGTCATCAATTTCGGGTCGGGCAGCGCCCGCACGCTGGTCGATCGCGTCATCGCCGGCGAGTTTCCAATCGCGTTGAACATCTTTGCCCACCACCCGCTGATCAGTCGGGCCAAGGGCGCCCCGGTCAACACGCAACTCATGGATCCGGTCCCAAGCACCAGCGGAACGATGATCGTGCCGCGCGGCGTGCGCAATCCGCATGCCGCGCTGCTGCTCGCCGATTTCATTCTGTCGAAGGAAGGACAGCAGATCCTCGCCAACGCCGACTATTTTCCGGTACGCACCGACACCCCGCCTAACGATGTACTGGCCCCGGTCATTCCCAGCCGAGCCGGCGTGCCGGAACTGTTCTTGAACTCCGATCAGCTCAATCAATACACCGAGAGCTCGCAAAAAATATTTGACGAGCTATTCCGATAACGGCAATCCAACATCCGTGCCGACAAAAAAGGTTCAGTCAGTGACGTTGCGCTCCGAAGTTCGTGCGGTCACCCCTACCGCCCCCGTTCTTGCGATGATCGCTAAAATGGGAACCATCTCTCCCGTCGTGGCCTTGTTGGCCGCCGTCCTGCTGATCCTGATCGTTCCGCCCGCAATTTTCCTTCTGAACATCAGCCTGCACGAAACGCTGCCCGACGGATCGTTGGGCGCGTTCACGCTACGATTCTACCATGACCTGTTTTCGGGGCGGTTCTTCCTGCCGAGTCTCGGCAACACCGTGATCTACAGCCTGGGCTCGGCGGTGATCGCAATCGTGATCGGCACCGTGCAGGCGGTAATCGTCGAGCGAACCAATACGCCCGGCCGCGATCTGGCGTTCCTTGCAGCGATCCTTTCGCTTGGCGTGCCGAACGTTCTTTACACGGTCGCGTGGCTCCTGCTGCTGGGCCGTGCCGGGCCAATCAATGACTTGATCGCGCTGTTCACACAAAACCCGCAGGCGATCGACGTCTATTCGATGTGGGGTATGATCCTGATCGAGGGCATCGGCTTTGTCCCCCTCACCTTCTTGCTGATGTCGGCGGTGTTGCGTTCGATGGACGCCTCATTCGAGGAGGCCGCCATCATGGCCGGCGCCAGTCCGCTGCAGGCGTTCTGGTCGATTACGCTGCGCATGGGAATTCCCGCGATCTGCGCGTTGGGGATGCTGATCTTCGTGCGAACCTTTGAGTCCTTCGAAGTGCCCGCGCTGGTCGGGCTTGCCGGCAATATCAACGTGCTGACGACTACGATCTACCAAAGCGCGCGCCGCACCGGGGTGCCGAATTACGGCGAGTCGGGTGCCTATTCGATTTGCCTGATCCTGATCGTCACGGTGTTGCTGATCTGGCAAACTCGCCTGGCGCGTCACGCCCATCGCTACCAGACCATCACCGGAAAAGGCTTTCGGCCGCGCATTGTCGACCTCGGACCATGGCGCTATCTCACCGCAGCGGTCTCGATCCTGATCTTCCTGTTTGTTGCGGTGATTCCGGCCCTCATGCTCGTATTCACGTCGTTCCAGCCGTTTTATGATGGCGTCAGGATCGAAGCATTCAGCCGGTTCTCGCTGGACAATTATCGGGTCTTGTTCGGCCCTGGTTCGTTCCGCGATTCGATCGTGAACACGCTGGTCCTGGGCACCGCGACAGCAACGATTGTCGTGCCGTTCACCGCGCTGTGCGCCTGGCTGGTGGTGCGGCGCGTACCGGGAGCGTCGCTGCTCGATCACCTCGTCACGCTGCCGTTGGTGTTTCCAGCGATCATCTTGAGCGTGGCGTTCCTCAACATCTTCGTGAACATGCCGTTTGCGCTGTACGGGACCCTGCTGTCGGTGATCATCGCATCCTCGGTGCGCTATCTGGCCTATGGCATGCGCTACGCCTATGCTGGCGCCCTGCAGATCCATCCGGATCTCGAAGGGCAAGCGGCGATTTCCGGCGGCTCCCGCGCCGCCGTATTTCGCCGCATTGTGGTGCCACTGCTCGCGCCCACCCTGCTCAACTCATGGCTGCTGGTATTCCTGCTGTCGGTCCAGGCGGTCGCGCTGCCATTGCTGCTGGTCGGCCCGGGCTCCGAGGTGATGGCTGTCACGCTGTTCGAACTCTGGCAGAATGGCCAGGTCACCGAGCTCGCATCGATGGGGGTTTTGTGGATGTTGCTGATGACCGCGGTCAGCACGTTGTTCCATGTCATGACGCGGCGCCGTCAGCTGACTATCTAAGCCAGCATGGCACGAACGGAGCCTAACTTATGCTGAACAATCGTGATGAAACGCGCATCTACAACAAGAACAAATTCAAACTCGGATTGTTCGGGATGAACTGTCAGGGCGGCCTCAGCCTGACCAAGGCGCCCGAACGCTGGGACGCGTCCTGGGATCACAACGTCAAGGCTGCCAAGTTGGCCGACGAAGCCGGGCTCGAATTCCTGCTGCCGATTGGCCGATGGCATGGATATCAAGGCGAGAGCGACACCCAGGGCACCACTTTCGAGACCCTCGCCTGGGCGTGCGGCCTGCTCGCCTCCACCAACGAAATCACCACATTCGGCACGCTACACGTCGCCTTCGTCAATCCGGTGTTTGCCGCCAAGCAAATGGTCACCGCCGACCACATCGGCCACGGTCGCTTCGGCCTCAACGTGGTGTCGGGCTGGAACCCGATCGAATTCGGCATGATGGGCGTCGCGCTGGGAGATCACGACGGCCGTTACGATTATGCCGAGGAATGGCTGCAAATCGTCAACCGCATCTGGTCCGAACATCAGCCGTTCGATTTCAACGGCCGCCACTACAAACTCAAAGCCGTGCTCGGCAAACCTAAGCCGTGGTGGGGCACCCGGCCGATCCTGGTGAGCGCGGGAAATTCGGAGGTCGGCCGGGAATTCGCGGCGAACAATGCCGATTGCCTGTTCACCACCATTCCGCCCAAGCATGAGGATCTCGAGGAGAAGCTCAAATTCTTTCGCGACGCGGCGCCGACCGGCCAATTGCGCAATATCTTTGCAAGCTCGCATCTGATGATACGGCGCACCCGCAAAGAGGCGGAGGAGTACCACCACTATATCGTCTATGAGCAAGGCGATTGGGAGTCGGCCGATTACGCGTTCAAGCTGCGCGGCTCGCGGATCAACACATGGCTCAAGGCGGACGAAGATAAGTTGAAGGCCCGCCTGATCAGCGGCGCCGGTTTTCCGATTGTCGGCAGCTATGATGACGCGGTGGAAACCATGCAGCGGCTCAGCAGCGCCGGCCTCGATGGCCTGGCGCTGGGCATGATCAATTACGTCAACGATTTCCCGGCGATCCGGGATGAACTGTTGCCGCGCATGGAGCGTGCAGGCCTGCGTCAGCAGCAACAACGCGCCACCGCCGCGACTGAATAACAAGCACACAAGGGACACGGGGAGAAACGCCAATGAAAATCGTTGAGGTTCGCATCGAGGAGTCGGTCCTGCCGAAAAAGGACAAGGATTGGAAGTTCGCCCTGGCCGCAAACCCGGCGACCGAAGGTTGGATCGTCAACATCCGGACCGACGATGGAACCACGGGCTACGGCTACGCCTCCACCATGAACCACTATGGCGCGCCGCATGAGGCGGTAAAGGGCGCGCTCGATCGTCTCACCAAACGCCTGATCGGCCGCGACTCGCGCGAGATTGCCAGCATCCTCGACGATCTCGACAAAGCCATGATGGGCAACAATCAAGCGAAGTCCGGCATCGACTGCGCCCTGCACGACCTGCGGGCGCGCCAGCTCGGCATTCCAGTCTGCGATCTGTTTGGTGGCCCTGCGGTGCGAAAATTTCCGTCACTGCGAATCCTGCCAATCAAGTCGCCCTTGGACATGGCCAAGAACGCGCGCGCCTTGGCCGATAAGGGCGTCAAGCATTTCAAAATCAAGGTGCATGGCGAGGTCGAAGAGGATGTGGAGCGGGTCAAGGCGATCCGCGCCGAACTTGGGCCCAGCGCCAACCTCACCATCGACGCCAACCAATCCTATTCGCCCAAGGACGCAATCCGCGCGCTCACTCAGATGGCGCCCTATCGCATCGACCTGGCGGAACAGCCGGTACAGGTGAGCGACCTCGCGGGATTGAAGATGGTCACCCAGGCGGTTCCGATTACCATCGAGGCTGACGAAGCGGCTTACTCGCTCGACCAGGTCATGATCCTGGTGCGCGAGCGGATTGTCGACGCCATCAGCCTCAAGATCACCAAGCTGGGCGGCCTGCGGAAAACCTATGCGGCGGCGCAAATCTGCCAGGCCGGCGGGGTGAAATACCGCATGGGCGCCCATGTCGGCCCGATGCTGCTGGCCGCGCACGCCATGCAACTCGCCGCCGCCCTGCCCGGCATCTGGTACGCGTCGGAGCTGTCGGAGTTCGACGGTCTGGCGGAAGATCCCTGGGAGGGTCTCACGCTTACCGATGGCGTATTGCATCTTTCGGACGCAATCGGCTGCGGCGTCACGCCAAAGGCCGTCGCCGACAGCCGCCGCAAGAGCGCCTGACATGCCGGACGCCGCCAATGCCCGCCGCGTCAAGCGCTGGCCACGGCATGTCTTGGCCGCGGCCTTGGCATGGACGCTCACCGCGAGCGCAGCCTTCGCCCAATCGGCGGACGACGGCATCCTCACTTATGCCGGCCCCGACCGCACGCAACGGCTGATCGCGGGCGCCAAGCGCGAAGGGCAAGTCACCTACTACTCGGCGATGATCGTCAATCAGGCGCTGCGACCGCTGACGGCTGCGTTTCAGAAGAAATATCCATTTATCAAGATGACCTATTGGCGCGGCGACTCCGAAGACATCCACACCCGGATGACAGCGGAGATCCGCGCCAACAAACTCATGGTCGACGTGGTCGAGGGAACCGGCATTGGCGAACTGGCGGTCGGGGCTAACCTGGCGCAGCCTACTTGGTCGCCCGAACTCGCCGCCATTCCCGAGCGCATGCGCGATCCGCGCCGGCTTTGGGCGCCGACCCGCATGAGCTATTTTGGCATTGCCTATAACACCCGCCTTGTCCCGGCCAGCGCGGCGCCACAGAGCTATGACGACCTGCTCGATCCGAGATGGAAGGGCAAGATGGCCTGGCCGCTCTTGACCCACATCGGTGCGCCCTTGTTCGTCACCAATCTGCGCATGACCTGGGGCGAGGACAAGACGCTGGCTTATTTGCAGCGGTTGCGCACGCAGGGCATCGTCAATTTCGGCGCCGGCAATCCGCGCACTTTGGTGGACCGCGTGATCGCCGGAGAATACCCGATCGCGATCCAGATTTTCGCCCATCATCCGCTGATCAGCGCCGGCAAAGGCGCACCGGTCGCAGCGCGGCTGCTGCCGCCGGTCGCGAGTGCGTCCGGTACCCTGGTCATTCCCAAGGGATCGCGCAATCCGCACGCAGCCTTGCTGCTGACCGATTTTCTTCTGTCCAAAGAAGGTCAGGAAATTCTGGCGGCCGCCGAATATCTTCCGGTGCGCGCCGATGTCGAACCGCTGCCGCAGATCGCGCCGATTGTGCCGGCACGCGCCGGCGTTGCGGAAAATTTCGTCAGCCCCGAAAACCTGAACACTTATACCGAAGCTTCGGCTAAGATCATCGAACAGCTTTTCCGCTGATTGGGCCGCGCGGAGGCGGTGATCGATGAACTTTGTTAAGTTCTACACTTGGGTGGTCGGCGGCCTGTTTCTGGTCGCGGTCGGCTACACCTTGGCGATGGAGCTGATCGGCGCCGGCATCACGCTCGAGGCCGGGCACAAGGCGCTGCATGTGCTGCTCGGCATCTGGGCGGTGAGCATCGTTGCGCGGAGGCGGGAGCGCCAATACCGCGCCTTTGCGCTGACCAACGGCTTTCTCTGGGGTTGCGTCGCCATTGTCGGCTGGGTGATGCCGGACTTCCTCGGTTTGGCCGCCTTCAATCGACTCGATACGCTGCTTCACACCCTGGTTTCCACCACCGGCCTGCTCAGTGTTTGGCTCACCCCGGCCGCACGCGCATGATCGCGGCTTAGCGACGTTACATGTCTCCACCCCTGCTGCAGCTTAAAGATATCGCGCTGACTTTTGGCGGCACGCCACTTTTGACCTGCGCGGAGCTCTCGGTGTCGCTCGGCGAACGGGTTTCGCTGGTCGGTCGCAATGGCTCGGGCAAGTCGACGCTGCTCAAGATCGCCGCCGGAACGGTCGAGCCGGACCGCGGCACGGTGTTTGTGCAGCCGGGCGTGACGGTCCGCTATCTGCCGCAGGAGCCGGATTTCGCCTCCTTCGAGACCGCCCTGGCCTATGTCGAGGCCGGGCTCGGTCCGGCCGACGACAACCATGCCGCCCGCTTTCTGCTGGAGCAACTCGGTCTCGCCGGCCACGAACACCCGGCCCATCTGTCCGGCGGCGAGGCGCGCCGCGTGTCGCTCGCACGGGTCCTGGCGCCCGCGCCCGATATCCTGCTGCTCGACGAGCCCACCAACCACCTCGACCTGAGCACGATTGAGTGGCTGGAGCGCGAACTCGATTCGCGGCGCGCGGCGCTGGTGATCATCAGTCACGATCGGCGCTTTCTGTCCAATCTGTCGCGCGCGGTGGTCTGGCTCGATCGCGGCGAGACGCGGCGGCTGGAGCGCTGCTTCGCTTATTTCGAGGAATGGCGCGACGCCGTGCTGGCGGAGGAGGAGCGCGATCAGCACAAGCTCGACCGCAAGATCGTCGCGGAGGAACACTGGCTGCGTTATGGCGTCACCGCCCGGCGCAAGCGCAATATGCGGCGCGTCGGCGAGCTCCGGGCGCTGCGCGAACAACGCCGCAACTACCGCGCCAACGAAGGCAACGCCACCATTGCGGCCGGCTCCGCAACCGCATCCAGCGCATTGGTGATCGAGGCGAGCGCCATCGCAAAGAGCTATGAAGGCCGCCCGATCGTCAGCGATTTCTCGATCCGCATCCGGCGCGGCGACCGCATCGGCATTGTCGGCCCCAATGGCAGCGGCAAGACCACGCTGGTCAATCTCTTGATCGGCGGCTTGTCGCCCGACTGCGGCACGGTGCGGCTCGGCGCCAATCTCGCGGTTGCAACGCTCAACCAGCATCGCGACAGCCTCGATCCCAATGTCACGGTCGCGGACGCGCTCACCGGCGGCGGCGGCGACACCGTAAACGTCAATGGGCAGTCCCGCCATGTCGTCAGCTATATGAAGGATTTCCTGTTTACCGGCGAGCAGACGCGCACGCCGCTGCGCAAGCTATCCGGCGGCGAGCGCGGCCGTCTGATGCTGGCGCAGGCGCTTGCCAAGCCGTCCAACCTATTGGTGCTCGACGAACCGACCAACGACCTCGACATGGAAACGCTGGAAGTGCTCGAAGACATGCTCGGCGAATATCCGGGAACGGTATTGTTGATCAGCCATGATCGCGATTTTCTCGACCGCCTGGTGAACGGCGTCATCGCGCCTGAGGGCAACGGACGGTGGGGCGAATATGCCGGCGGCTATAGCGACATGCTGGCGCAGCGCGGCGCGGATCTGGTACGCGAAGCGCGCGCACCGGATCGCCCGAAGCCGCCAAAGACCGCGCGCCCGGTGGCCGAAGCCGCGGAAACCGCCATGCGGCGCATGACATTCAAGGACAAGCACGCATTGGAAACGCTGCCCGCCACCATTGCCGCGCTACGCAGTGAGGCCGATGCTCTGGGTGTGCGGCTCGGCGATCCGCAATTTTATGCGCGCGACCGCGCCGCGTTTGAAAAAGCCAGCCTTGCGCTCGGCGACCTGCAGCGCCAGATCGCGGCCGCCGAGGAACAATGGCTGGCGCTTGAAATCCTGCGCGAGGAACTCGCCGGCGGATGACGGCACGGCCCGCCGCAAGCAAAAGCCCCGGCAGCGTGGCTGCTGGGGTTGATTGCCGAACGCGATTGCGACGGTCGAAAATTAGACCGCCATCTTGAGGTCCTTGGCCGCGCGGAATGCAACCTTCTTGCTGGCCTTGATCTTGATCGCTTCGCCGGTCGCCGGATTCCGCCCCATGCGGGCTGCGCGCTTGCGAACCTGCAAGATCCCCAAGCCAGTGATACGAATTTTCTCGCCCTTCTTGAGATGCTTGGTGATCAATGTCACCAAGCTGGTGAGCACGGCCTCACCGTCGCGTTTGGTCATCTGATGTTCCTCGGCCAGGGTTGCCGCAAGATGCTTCAGAGTGACCGGTCGGCTGGCTTTGGGCTTCTGAGGTGCCATATGAAACTCCCGTTGTTAGTGGCGCAGCATGCGCTGGTTCAAGCCGGACACGATTCGGAGCCAAAAAGGAAGGCCTTTGGCACATTCTACTGGCTTTTGGCGTTTGGCATCGCTATCGTTGGAATGGAGATTGACTGCCGAGTGCGCCATGATTAATCAGTCGCGCTCCCCTCCTACGCCACCCCAACCATCCAAAGTCGATCCCGAGGGACCCTAGAGGAGCAATAGCACCTACCCATGCCCATTTACGACCCCAGCCTTGAAGACCGTCTTAGTCTTGCATCCGAAGCCAAGAAAAACCTGCTGGCCCGATTCAAGAAACACGTCGATCCCAGCAATCCTGCCGCCATTGAAAAGCGCCGCGAGCGTGAAGCCATTGCTGCCGCGCGCGCGGAACGCACCGCGCAGCGCGAGGCCGCACGACGCGACCATGAACTCGAGCTTGCGCGGCAGGCCCAGATTGCGGCGGCGGCGGCCGCGGAAGCCGCGCGTCTTGCAGCCGAACGGGCCGCCGCGGAGGCGGCCGCCGCGGCCGAGCAGGAGGAAGCGCTGAAGGCCGAGCAGAAGGCCACCCGCGATGCGCGCTACGCAGCCCGCAAATCCGCCAAGAACAAAAAGAAGCGGCGCGGCTACTGATTGTCAGTTGGACGGCTGCAACGCGGTTCTCATCTTGGCAATCAGATCGGGCGGCGCCGCATATATGGCGCCGACCAGCCGCTGCACCGCATCGCCATCGACAGCATCGATGTCCATGCCAAGTTTGCGCGCTTCGGCGACAAAGCCCGGATCTTTCATCGTTGCCATGAATGCCGCGCGCAGCGCCGCCACCCGTTCGGGCGGCACCTCAGGCGCCACCACATAGGGTCGACCGAACATGGTGTGACTGAAATAAAGCTCCATGATCGCCCGCTCATCCGGTGTGCGCGCGAAATTCGTCACCAGCGGGATTTTTTCGGCGTTGAGTTCCGCGTGCCCGGTGGCATGGGTCTGCACCAGGACGCGCATGAAACCATTCGGCCCAAACCATCCGGCATTGGTGACCGAGATCGACGGCCAGGAAAATCCGCAAGCGCCCTGCACCTCGTTGCGCTCGATCGCCAGCGCAATCGATCGGCTGCCGACATAGCCCAGCACGATCTTGAACTTGGTGGCGAGCAGATTCTTGAGCAGTGTGGCAACCTCGGCGCTGGAGCTTGAGCCACTGGCGCCCAATGCCATTTCCTGCGTCAAAGCGTCCTTGAAGGTTTGAACCGCCGCATCCTTGCGCGCGATGCAAACATATACGTCCTCATTGGCGCTGCCGAGAAACAGGAAGCGGCTGGGATCGAACTGCAGCGCCTTGGCGCTGACCAGCGGTTCGATCAAGGCGCCGGCAAAAACCGACCCAATCTGCGTGCCGTCCTTGGGTGCGACCGCATAGATGTAATGGGCCGCGGTGTTGCTGCCAGCGCCTGGCATGTTGCTGACAATGACGGTCGGGTTGCCCGGAATGTGCTTGAACATGTGGCGCGCAATCAGCCGCGAATAAGCGTCGTAGCCGCCGCCGGCGCCAGTGCCGACCACGATCCGAACCTGTTTGCCCTTGTAGAACTGCGCCACCGCCTCCTGCGCATTGGCTGGCGCAACGACCATCAGCAGGCTCGCGAGGCCCACGCCCCAACGCGCCGCCATGGCAGTCGGATTTTTGAGAACGACACACCGATCACCTCGACTAATCACCGGAGCACTCCCAATACGAACCCACGACTAAGCCAAACCGGATTAAAGCCCGCATTACCCGCAAATCTCGGTCCGCTCGGTGACCCGCATTTCCCAACGGCATGAATAGGCAAGATCGGCGATGCAGCTCATCACCACGGTGTTAGGCTTTTGGCAATCGCAGGGGGCGTCGGCCACGGTCCATTTGGCATTGCGATAGCCGCCATTGGTGACAATGGTCTCGCACATAAGCTTGGCGCGCGCATGCACGTCCGCCTTGGCCTTGCTGCAATGTTGCTCGGCGGTCACGCCGGACGACAATGCACCGCCGGAAACACCGCGCACCATCTGGTTCGCGACGTCCGGCCCCGGTTTCCAGACCTCTTTGGTTTCGGTGCGGCAGGTCAGCAGCGTGTCACGTGCCCGTTGTGCATAGGCCCCGTTTGGATAGGCGACCAGATAAGATTGAAAGGCTTGGCGGGTTTTCTCGGCCACGGCCTGATCCCACAACTTCTGCTCGCCGTCGCTGATCCGCACTTGTTGTGATTGTTGCTGTTGTGGCGATGGCTGGCCGGGCGTCACCGTTGTCGGCCCGCGCCCCGCCATCAACATCCAAACCAGCGCCAGAATGGCGACCAGCGCGACTCCGGCGACAGCCAACAGGATCGGCATTTGACTGCGCGACGCCGGCCGTGCGCGCGGCGGCGCCTCGGCGCGGCGCGCCGACGATCCAGATGCGGCTGAAACCGAACCGCCGCGCAGGATGCCGCGCACCGCGTCAAGCAGGAAAGCCCAGCGCTGGTCCGCGCGGTCGCCGTTCCAGCCCACCAGATCGGCGGCTTGGATCATCATAAAGCCGAGCGGCGGGTCGACATCGTCGATCCGCACCGGAATGAGCACGCCGCGATTCTTGCCGACCGTCGCTTCTTCCTTGACCCAAGGCGCGGCAACCGAGGCTTCAGACCAAATCGCGAGCACGACCTTGGCCGCGTAAAGCTCCTGATGGATGGAACGATCCCATTCGGTACCGGCCTTGATGCCGTGATCCCACCAAACATCGAAGCCCTCGGCACGCAATGCCTCGACCATCCGGATCACACGGCCGGCGTCTTCCTTTTTGTAGGAGATAAAGATGTCCGCCATGGTTCCTCGCGCCGCTATTTTTTAAGCCGCGATCGCCCGGTTGTCCACGAACGTTGGCGCCGATCAACCACGCTCCGGTCGTTACGGCTTGACCGGCACCAAACCCGGCAGAGCCAGCACCAATTGCCGGTACGCATCGCCCCGTATTTCAAAATTGCGATATTGATCAAACGACGCACAGGCCGGCGACAGCAGAACCACCGGCTCGGCTGCATCCGATGCCTCGGCATCGCCGGCGGCGAGCGCGACCGCGCGATCGAGAGTTCCGGCCTCGACATGCGGCACCTTGCCGTCGAGCTCGGCGGCGAAGGGCGCGGCCGCCTCGCCGATCAAATAGGCCTTGCGGATGCGCGGGAAAAAACCCGCCAGTGTCGACAGCCCGCCGGTCTTCGGCTTGCCGCCCAAAATCCAAAAAATATCGCTGAAGCAGGCCAGCGCCTGCGCCGCCGAATCCGCGTTAGTGGCCTTGGAATCGTTGACGAACAACACCCGACCCTTGCGGCCGACCTCTTCCATGCGGTGCGCCAGACCGGGGAATGACCGTAGGCCGTTTTGAATTTGTGTGAGCGACAAATCGAGCGCGAGCGCGGCCCCGGCCGCGCAAGCTGCGTTCTGCGCATTGTGCACACCACGCAGCGAGCCAACGCCGCCGAGCGGTGCAATCTCGATTGCGCTGCCGCCGGCGGCCTGAATAAGCCGGCCGGCCTCAAAGTAGATTCCATCCGCAAGCGGGCGGCGCACCGACACCCGCACGACACGCTTGCCCGCGCGCTCGATGCGGTCGGCCGTAGCCTGGCACCAGTTATCGTCAACCCCGACAATAGCCGTGCCATCGTTCTGCACCCCGGCCACCAAACGCTCCTTCACCGCGGCATAATTCGCAAGCGTACCATGGCGGTCGAGATGATCCTCGCTGACATTGATCAGGATGCCGACCGACGGGTCCAGCGAGGGCGCCAAGTCGACCTGATACGACGACACCTCGATGACATGCACCCGACCGGCGCCAGGCGGATCGAGCGACAAGATCGCGGTGCCAATATTGCCGCCGAGTTGCGCGTCGTAGCCAACGCTGCGGAGCAAATGCGCAATCAGCGCGGTGGTGGTCGATTTGCCGTTGGTTCCGGTGATGGCGACGAACGGCGCATCCGGCGCGTGCCGCCGGCGCTCGCGGCAGAACAGTTCGATATCGCCGATGACCTCGACCGCAGCGGCGCGCGCCAGGCCCACCGTCCAATGCGGCGCGGGATGGGTGAGCGGCACCCCAGGCGCCAGCACCAGTGCGGCAATCTTCGACCAATCGACATGGCGAAGGTCGGCGCACGGAATGCCGGCCGCTGTCACCTTGGCGACGGTGTCGGCATTGTCGTCCCAACCAATGACATCGGCCCCGCCGGCAAGCAGCGCGCTGGCGCTGACCAACCCGGAGCCGCCGAGGCCAAAAACCGCGACCTTTTTGCCGGCAAAACCGGTGACCGGGATCATCAGCGCAGCTTCAGCGTGGACAGGCCGATGAGCGCCAGGACAACCGCGATGATCCAGAACCGGATCACGATCTGCGGTTCCGTCCAGCCCTTCTGCTCGAAGTGGTGATGCAGCGGCGCCATGCGGAACACACGCTTGCCGGTGAGCTTGAACGACACCACCTGCACGATCACGGAAACCGCCTCCAGCACGAACAGCCCGCCCACCACCGCCAGCACGATCTCGTGCTTGGTGGCGACCGCGACCGATCCGATCAAACCGCCCAGCGCGAGCGAGCCGGTGTCGCCCATGAAGATCGAGGCCGGCGGCGCATTGAACCAGAGAAATCCAAGCCCGGCCCCGATCACGGCGCCGCATAGAACCGCGAGTTCGCCAGTGCCCGCCACATAGTGAATTTGCAGATAGTCCGACAACGACACGTTGCCGGCAAGGTAGGCAATGAAACCGAAGCTCAGCGCCACGATGATCACGGGAACAATGGCAAGCCCATCAAGGCCGTCGGTCAAGTTCACCGCATTGCCGGCGCCAACGATCACGAACGCGCCGAACACAAGAAAGAACCATCCCAACGGCAACAGAAGATCCTTGAAGAATGGGAACGTCATCGACGAAGCGAACGGCTCGCGACCTAGCGAAACGAAGAAATAGCAGGCGACCATTGCAACCAGAATCTCGATGGCAAAGCGAATCTTGCCGGAAAAACCTGCATGGGTCTGGCGCGTGACCTTGAGATAGTCGTCGTAAAAGCCGATCGCGCCGAACGTCAGCGTCACGCCCAGCACAATCCAAACATACCGATTTGCCGGATTGGCCCATAGCAGCGTCGCCACCACGATACCGAGCAACATCATCAGCCCGCCCATGGTGGGCGTGCCTTTCTTGGTCACGAGATGGGACTGCGGCCCATCGGTGCGGATTGGCTGTCCTTTGCCTTGCAAGGACCGAAGCTTGTCGATGATCCGCGGCCCAAACAGAAACACGAAAACCAGCGCGGTTATCATCGCACCGCCGGTGCGCACGGTAATATAGCGGAACACATTGAGCGGATTAATTTGATCTGAAAGGAACGACAGCCAGTAAAGCATCGATCAACCTCGGCTCGGCGCCGCGAATGCGTTGCGGGAATAGTGTCGCTCCAGCGCCTTGACGATTGGGCCCATTCGCGATCCGAGCGATCCCTTGACCATGATGGCATCGCCGGGGCGAATGGCGGCGAGCACCTGGGCTTCAAGCGCCGCTGTGTCCTTCGCATAGCCGCCCCGGCGCTCGGAGGAAAGGGCTTCCCACAGCGAATGCATCAACGAACCGCAGCAGAAAACCAAGTCTATGTCCTGATCGACCACGAATTCGACCAGATCGCGATGCAGGTCGGCCGCGCGGGGCCCAAGTTCCAGCATATCGCCTAGCACGGCGATGCGACGGCCCCGTCCCACGACTTCCGCTTGACCAAGCAGCGCCAATGCCGCCCGCATGGAAGCAGGATTGGCGTTGTAACTCTCGTCGATCAACAGCGCGCGCCCGCCCGGCAAGTCGAGTACGTTGCGCGTACCGCGCCCGGCGGGCGGCGTGAGGCTGGCAAGGGCAAGCGCCGAACGCGCCAGATCCGCGCCGGCAAGCGAGACCGCGGCTAACACCGCGAGCGAATTCACCACCACATGATGCCCGGCCGCGCCGATTTTATAGGTCACGTCGGTGCCAAGGACATTCGCCTGCGCGGTCGAGCAATCCGGATGCAGCGACGATGCCAACAAACGGGCATCGGCCTCGGCATGCTCGCCAAACGATACGACACGCGCACCCGCCTGCTTGGCCGCGCGCGCGAGCTGGCCGTATTGCGGAATATCCCGGTTGATCACCGCGGCTCCGCCCGGGACGAGGCCACGGAAGATTTCCGCCTTGGCGTCGGCAATCGCCTCGATGGTACCGAGTTGCTCAAGATGCACGGGCGCAATGGTGGTAATGATCGCAATGTGCGGCTGCACCAGGCGCGACAAAGGCTCGATCTCCCCAGCATGATTCATGCCCATCTCGAACACGGCAAACTGCGCGCTGGCAGGGCAGCGTGCCAGCGACAGCGGCACCCCCCAATGATTATTGTAAGAAGCCACCGAGGCATGCGTCTCGCCCGAAGAAGCAAGCACATGCCGCAGGGCATCCTTGGTACCGGTCTTGCCGACCGATCCGGTGACACCGATGATTTTAGCATGTGCGCGCGTACGCGCCGCGCGGGCCAGATCGCGCAGCCCTTCAAGCACATCCGGCACCGCCAGCAGCGGCGCATCGGTTGGCAATGCGGCACGTTTATCGGCCGCGACCACCGCCAGCCCGGCGCCACTGGCGAGCGCCAAGGCGACGAATTCGTGTCCGTCGCGCGCGTCGCCCTTGATCGCAAAAAACGCCTCACCCGGACCGATGCTGCGGCTATCGATGGAAATACCTGTGATTGACGCCGGCAGCGGCCCGCTGCGGGTGGCGCGCATGGCTTGCGCCATCGCATCGACAGTCCAAAGCTGCGTACTGCTCATGCCGGCCTATCCCGTAACGCGGCAGCGACCGCCTCATGATCGCTGAACGGCAGCGTTTGGTTGCCGACAATCTGGCCGGTTTCGTGGCCCTTGCCGGCAATCAGCAATACATCGCCACGGCGCAATTCGGCGATGCTGCGGGCAATGGCCTCGCCGCGATCGGCAATCTCGACGGCCCCCGGCGCGGCCTTAAGGATTTCCGCACGGATCGCCGCCGGTTGTTCACTGCGCGGATTATCGTCAGTCACGATGACGCGGTCGGCCTTTTCGGTGGCGATCGCCCCCATCATCGGGCGCTTGCCGGCATCGCGGTCACCGCCGCATCCGAACACCACAATGAGCTGCCGCGAGGTATAGGGCCGCAACGCTTCGAGCGCCTTGGCGAGCGCATCCGGCTTATGGGCGTAGTCGACAAAAATTGGCGCACCGTCGCGCTCGCCGGCAAGATCAAGGCGGCCCTTCGCCCCCTGCAAGGATTCAAGCGCGGCGAACACCGCGCGCGGTTCGCTGCCGGTTGCAATCGCAAGGCCCGCCGCGGTCAATGCATTCTCAACCTGAAAACCGCCAACCAGCGGCAGCCGCACCGTGTAACGGGTGCCGGCATGGGTCAGCTTAAGAACTTGCGCGAATCCCTCGACGGTACTGTCCTCGAGGCGGATGCCCTCCCCCTGCCGACCGACCGTCAGCAACCGCAGACGGCGCTCCTTCGCAGCCGCGACCACAACATTCGCATGCGCGTGGTCGGCGACGATCACCGCCGCGCCGCGGGGCTGCACGAGATCGCTAAACAGGCGGAGCTTGGCGGCGAGATAGGCCTCGAATGTCGGATGATAGTCGAGATGATCGCGGCTGATATTGGTGAACGCGCCGGCTGCGATGCGCACGCCATCGAGCCGGAACTGGTCGAGACCGTGCGACGAGGCCTCCAGCACCAGATGAGTCACGTCGTCGCGCGCAAGCTTGTCCAACGATTGATGCAGCGCAACCGGATCCGGCGTGGTCAGCGATCCATAGACTTCGCGTCCCGGCGCCACCAAGCCGATGGTGCCGATGCTCGCCGCGGCCTCCCCAGTCGCCTGCCAGATCTGACGCGTGAAAGCTGCAACCGAGGTCTTGCCGCTAGTGCCGGTGACAGCCGCAATGGTCTCCGGCTGGTACTTGAACAGTCGCGACGCGGCGATCGCGAGCGCGCGACGCGCATTGCCGACACGCACAAAGGCAACGCCATCGGGCAGCGGCAGCGGCGGCACTTTTTCCGCCATGATTGCGACCGCTCCGGCGGCCGCTGCGTCCTTGACGAAACGCAGACCGTCGTCCCTGGTCCCCGCCACCGCCACGAACAGGCTATTGGGCGCGACTTTTCGGCTGTCAGCGGTAATCGCACGGATGTCGAGGCCCGCAAACCGAGCATCGCTGACAGCATCGACAGTAAGAAGCTTGGCAAGGTTCATCGTGACGCACGTTTTCCGCCGCTTGCTCCGTCATACTCCCCCTCCCGGGGAGGGTAACGGAGCTTGCATCACACTAGCACCTTCTCGCGTCGGTCGCGAATGGCCATCAAGCAATTCCGTCGCGATGTCAACGAATCCGCGCGCTCGCCAATATTAACTTCTCCGCCGGCGGCAGATCGAAACGCGGAGCGATCGAGAGCAACGGCGCGATGCGTGCAATAATTAAGCCGGCGGTCGGCGCCGCATTCCAGCCCGAGGTGGCGTAACCATTGGTCTCCGGGATTATCTGCGGCTCATCGAGCATGACAAGCAGGAGATAGCGCGGTTTGTCGGCTGGGAAGACCGCTGTGAAGGTATTGAGCAGCCGGGTCTTCGAATAGCGGCCGTTGACGACCTTTTCAGAGGTTCCGGTTTTGCCGCCGACATAAAAGCCCTCAACATCGGCGCGTTTGGCGGTGCCGGTTTCGGCGTTAAGCCGCATCAGATAGCGCATCTTCTCGCTGGAATCGGGCTTAAGAACGCGAGTCGCAATCTGCATTGCCTCTTCTTCGCTGCGCTTGTGGAAGGTCGGCGGGATCAAAAGACCCCCGTTCACCAAAGCCGCATTGGCCATCATCGCCTGCAAGGGCGACACCGACAGCCCGTGGCCGAAGGCAATCGTCACCGTGTTCAGTTCCTCCCAGCGGCGCGGCACCAAGGGCTCGGCGCTTTCGGGCAATTCGGTGCGCAACCGATCGAGTTGGCCGAGCCGACGCAGGAATTGCTTGTGGTGCTCGACGCCGAGCGCCAAGGCCATGCGCGCCGTGCCGATGTTCGACGAATAGGTGAACACTTCCGACATCGACAGCATGCGCTTCTGCCCGCGATAATCGTTGATCGTGTGCTTGCCGTATTGCAGCGGCGTGCGTGCATCGAACATCGAGTTCAGATTCATCCGGCCGGAATCGAGCGCCATCGCCAAAGTAAGCGCCTTAAAAGTCGAACCCATCTCGTAGACGCCGGTGGTGAGCCGATTGATGCGGCTGGGATCGAGCGCCTCGCGCGGGCTATTCGGGTCGTAGTCCGGCACCGACACCATCGAGACGATCTCACCGGTCCGCGCATCGAGCACCAGACCGGCTGCGGCCTGCGCCTTGTACTTGGTCCGCGCCTTAAGCAATTCATCGCGCAGCGCATGCTGCACCCGCATGTCGACCGCGAGTTCCACCGGCTTTTGCAAACGATCACGCGCCAGCCCAGCGAGATGCAGGTCGGCAAGCCCGCGACTGTCGAGCCATTTCTCGATACCGGCAATGCCCTGGTTGTCGATGTTAACGTGGCCAAGCAAATGCGACATTAGCGGTCCCGACGGATAGACGCGCTTGTTCTCGTGCATGAAGCCGATGCCGGGCAGCCCCAGACGATGGATTTCCTGACGCTGGGCAGGCGTGATCTCACGCCGCAGCCAGACGAAGCGGCGGCGCGAAGACAATCGTTCGCGTACCTCGGCGACATCGAGATCTGGTATTACGGTCGCGAGCAATTCGACTGCCTCATCCTTATCGACGATGCGGTGCGGCTCGCCGTAGAGCGATGGCGCCCGCACATCGACGGCAAGAACCTCGCCATTGCGATCGAGAATGTCAGGGCGCGCCGTCGCCACCGCATCGGCCGAATACGAACGACGGACCGTCGTATTGTCGCTGGTCGCATACAGGACCAGCCTGCCTGCGATGACCGCATAGCAAAGGCCGAACACCATAATTGCGAGGACGATCCGCGCCCGCGCCTTGGTCGCTCGATCGACCGGCTGCCCGCTGCCGCTGAATAGCTTGCGCAATGACCACCGGCGCCAGAACTTCGGCGTTTCGCAGCCGGGCTTTTCCAACGCGGACAACTGCATGGCCTACCTCCGAACGCGTGGGGCCGGAATGCTTGAAGTTGGAATTTCAAGCGCATCGGAACTTTCAAGCAGCGCTGCGATCGGATCGTCCGTCATCGGCACCGTGAGAACGGATGGACGCGCCGGCAAGTTTCGCAGCGTGTCGAATTGCCGTGGATCGACTGGCTTGAGCTGAAGATGACGGATGGCAAGTTCTTGGATGCGCGCCGGGGTATCGAGCTTCGACCATTCCGCGCGCAGGGTGGCAATCGTGTCCTGCTCTCGCCTGATTTCCGTACGCAGTTCGGCGATACGCTCCATTTGTCGCGTCGATTCGAACTTGATCCTGTAGACATGCGCCGCCGCTGCGACGAGTGCGGCGATGACCAGAAAATTGAGGACGCGCATCATGATCGGCGCCCCGTCGTTTCGCGCAGGGCGTCGGCAAGCGACGGCAGTCGTGGCAAGAGCGCGTCGGCGATCGATGCGCCGGCCGGCGCATCGATCCGTTCGGCAGCGCGCAATTTGGCGGAGCGCGCGCGCGGATTGGCCGTGGCTTCGGCGTCATCGGCCACGACCGGCCGGCTGGTGAGAATGCGGAAGCTTGCCGGCTCATGAATCGCTTCCGGCGCGTGACGCGAACCGGCGCTGCGACGACCGCGCGCGGCAAGGAACGATTTAACGATGCGGTCCTCAAGCGAGTGAAACGACACCGCGACCAGCCGCCCGCCCGGCCGCAAGATGTCCTCGGCGGCGTGCAGCCCGGCGACAAGTTCGTCGAGTTCCTCGTTGACGAAGATGCGCAGCGCCTGAAACGTGCGGGTCGCCGGATGAATGGCGCCGGGTCGCGCATGGACAATGCGGCCGACGATGTCCGCCAATGCGCCGGTAGTCTTGATCGGCGCTTGCTCTCGGGCGCGCACAATGGCGCGAGCGACCGCGCGGGCGTGCCGCTCCTCGCCGAGCGTTGCAATGATCGCGGCGAGATTGCGCTCGCTCGCATGCGCGACCACATCGGCCGCGCTCGGCCCCGCGCCGCCCATCCGCATGTCCAGCGGGCCGTCGAAACGGAATGAAAAGCCGCGCGCAGCCTCGTCGAGCTGCATCGACGACACCCCGACATCGAACACGACCCCATCGACTGCGTCGTGGCCGCAGGCGCGCGCGACGTCCGCGACCTGGGAGAAGCGATCCTCGATCAGCACCAACCGGCCTTGCGCGTCCGCCACCAGATCGAAACCGCCAGCGATGGCCTGCTGGTCGCGATCGATCCCAATCACCTTGCAGTTTGCGGTTGCGAGAATCGCGCGCGCGTAACCGCCGGCGCCAAAGGTCGCGTCGATATAGACGCCGCCGGCGCGGACGTTGAGAAACTCCAACGCAGGGCCGCCGAGCACAGGAATGTGACGAGCCAGTCCGCCATCGGCCGGCGGTTGCCCGCCGCCGCGGCTCGTCATCATTCCCGCGCTCCGTGCGGACCCTCCGCCGATACCCGGGCGCCGAGTTGCTTTTTGAGCGCGCGAACCTTCTCGGTGGCCTCCGCGAGTTCCGCGCGAAAGCGTTCCGGCTCCCAGATCTGAAACTTGTGGCCATGGCCCGCGAACGCCACTGCGTCCGCAATGCCGGCATGCGACTTCAACGGCTCGGTCAGCACCACCCGGCCCTCGCCGTCGACTTTGAGGATTTCGCTGGTCCCATAGAGCGTTGCGGAGAACTGCTCGCGCTCCTCCGAATACGGTGCAAAGCGCTCGATCAGCGTCTCGATTTCCTTGAGCAGCGCATTGCCGCCGGCATCGAGCGCCGGCCGGTCGAGCGCCGGATAGCAATAAAGCCCGTCGAACCCATCGCGCGCCAATACCGCGCGAAACGACGCCGGGATCGAAACGCGGCCCTTGGCGTCGAGCCGCAGCATGTAATGGGAAACAAAGCGGTCCATGACGCCCCTTCGACCGACCCACCGCCTGCGGCGCGGCACCGCGCGGCCTTGAAATGGCCGAGGGCGCAGCGACCTCTCCCAAGCCAGCAGGCCGACCAGCCGTACCGTATGGGATATAATGGGCTATCATGGGATTTATTGGGCGTCAATCCAGCCGGCATGGGCCGGCGCGGTCGCCCTCGCCGGCGGTGGCAACAGCTCATTAACGGCCCTGGCGCTTAAGGAATGGTTGAGGGTCCGCGGTCGGCGGCGAATCTTCGCGCCGGGTATGGAACCGGCAACCGCCACCCGGCTGTCCGATATCCACAGACTGCCACGACATATCCACAGTTGCGGTTCGCCCGACGCGGCGATGTCGGCCGCAATGCTTGTGGCGCGAAGCTGGTTTCTGCACACTCATTTCGTACTTTTCCGCCGCGGCGTTCATGTAACGCGTCACGCCAGCCGGCTCATCGAACAATTTCGGTGTCCGCGTATGGTTATGCTCGTGTCAGAATTCCGTCCGGATTCTTGTGTTGTCGCCGAAGTCAGGGCGTCGCCCAACCATGGCGAACGCAAGGGCGCTGCCAAACCCGACATGGTGGTGCTGCACTATACCGGCATGCGCGACTCGCGGATTGCGCTGGAGCATTTATGCTCGCCCGCGAGCGACGTCTCCGCTCACTATGTCGTCATGGAAGACGGTCACATTATCCAATGCGTTCCGGAATCCCGGCGCGCTTGGCACGCCGGCGTGTCGAGCTGGGCCGGCGAGACCGACATCAATTCCTGTTCGATCGGCATCGAGATCGCAAACCCCGGCCATGACTACGGCTATCCCGATTTTCCGCGGCGGCAGATCGCAGCACTGATCGCCTTGTGCCGCGGTATCTTCACCCGCCACAACATCGCACCCGAACGCGTGCTCGGGCATTCCGATATCGCGCCCGCGCGCAAATCCGACCCCGGCGAAAAATTCCCCTGGCGGCTGCTGCACGATTCCGGCGTCGGCCTGTGGGTCAAGCCGGCGCCGATCAACAATAGCGGCCGCATCTTCGTCTTGGGCGACCGCGATGCGGAAGTCGAAACCCTACAGATGTCGCTGCGCAACTTCGGATACGGCATTGCGAGCTCCGGCCATTACGACTCCGAGACCATGGCGGTGGTCGCCGCGTTCCAGCGCCATTTCCGTCCCGCCCGCGTCGACGGAATCGCCGACATCTCGACGGTTGCAACGCTCGGCGCGCTGCTGGCCGCGCGCGCGACGCGCCCGACCGTCAAGCCCGCGCCGAACCGCCGCTAAATTACAATGCTTGGGTTGCGCAGGTTCTGGTCGCAGTCGATCAGATTGACTTGACGCACTTCGATGTCCCATCGGCCATTGCACTCGACAAAACGGTGGCCGCACCAGCCCGACAGAAAGCGAATGCCGTCCGGGCGAAATTCGCTGATCAGAAAATTCGAACGCACCATGCGCCGGTCAGCGCTTGCGGTCTTGAACACCTCGACGTTCGAAACCATCCGCACCGTGCGCGACTTCGGCGCCTGCGACCAGGCATAGCCGGTGCGCAGCCGATAGATGCGATCCTCCATGCGGCGGCGGTCGTCGAACGAGATCGCGATCTCGCGACGCGGGTCGCCGCCATCCGGCGTGCCCGGCACCCAATAGATGCATTCGGGCGCATACATTGCGAGCCAATCGTCGAAATTGAGCTGATCGAGCAGCCGCGCCTCGCGTTCGATCAGTGCGCGAAAACGCTCGCGTTCGGCGACATCGGTCACCGCCCGATCGTCGCGCTGCCAATCGGCAAAGCTCGCCACCAGTGCGCGATAGAACGTATCGGTGACGTAATAGGATGTGAGCGATGGATCCCGGGCGGGCTGCATTTTCAAATGACGCCTTCTCTGTTCCGCCCTCATCCTCTGAGGAGGGTGCGTAGCACCCGTCTCGAAGGATGGCGGCACGCTCGGAACTTGCGGCCATGCTTCGAGACGCGACCCATAGCGCGTCGAAAGACGCGCGTAAACGCGCTTGTGGGTCGCTCCTCAGCATAAGGTCTGGGATCGTTTCAAACCACATCACACCTCCCGCTGCACCACGAGCTTGGGTGACGCCTTCATCAGGCGTTTCCATTCGTGAATGTATTCGCGCATGAACGCTTCGTCGGTGGCGGGCGCGGTGACCTCGCCCTTGGCGTCGGTCTTGATGCGGCCGGGAATGCCGAGCCCGCGGTGCATGTAGACCCACTCGTCCTCAAGACACGCCAGGCCGCGCTGGATCTCTTCGAAATTGGCAAGATCGTCGACCTCGCCGAAATTCGGAAACTGCTCCTGGGTGCGCATGCGCAGCGCGTTGATTTCGCCGAGTGCATCGCCAAGCGTGCCGTCGGCGTCGACCACGCGGGTCCCAAACCAAGTGACGTCGGTTTCGTCGACCGAGACCGGATCGAATACTTGGATGTGATTGCCCAACAGCGACAGGTTCGGAAACACGTTAATATTGACCGGCTCGGAGCCGGCGAGATCGAGAATGTCGTCGGCGCGCGCACCGAAGCGACGGCGGAAATCGGCTTCGATGTGCTCGCTGCCAGGCGCCGGCCCTTCCACCGCCCACAAACCGCCGGCGCGCTTTTCGATGTTCGGCCGCTTGTCCTTGAAGTGATGGCCGTTGCCGGTATAGCGCATATACATCGCCTTCGAATCCGGCGAGCCCTTGTAATAGGACATGCCCTTGTTGGCTTCGTCGGCCAGCCGGTTCTCCATCTCCAACAGCGAGCGGTGCGAGAACACGACGTGATAGCCGTCGCCGGAATTGTCGTAGGCAAGTTTCCAGTTGCCCCGGTATTTGAGTCGGTTGGCTTCACACACCTCGACCTTGCCGCCCGGATTGCGATCGAGCCATTCGTCGATCGGGCCGGTGATGCCGCCGAGATAATCGATCAGCGGCGGCGCGTCGGGATTGAGCGTGCCGAAGATGAAGCCGCGATAGCTGTCGACGCGCGGCACTTGCGCGACGTTGAATTTTGCGTCCTTGAAGTCGCAAGCATAGCCATCGGGCCACGGCACCGCGCGCAGCTTGCCGGTCGAGAGATAGCTCCAGCCATGATACGGGCAGGTGAACATATGCGCGTTGCCGCGCTCCTTGCGGCAGAGCGTGGTGCCGCGATGGGTGCAGCGGTTGAACAGCGCGCGGATTTTTCCGGCCGAGTCGCGGATCAGAATGATCGGCCGCAGGCCGAGCTTCGTCGTGATGAAGTCGTTGTTGTTGGGGATTTGGCTGTCATGGCCGAGATAGACCCAGACCGCGCCCCAGATATTGGTCAGTTCCGCCTCGAAAATCGCGGGATCGGTATAGATTAGCCGATGAACGCGATCCTCCTGGACCAGTGCGTCCCAATCATAGCGCTCGGCCGCATTGACCGAACCAATTGAGGCCGTGGGCAGCTTTTCGAGCATCGGCAAATCCTACGCGCCCATCATATTCGGCGGGCCGGGCAAAACCATCGGTGACTTGCAAGGTGACTTGCAACATGTCGCAGATCGGCGAAGCCCACTTACAATCTTACACCTAGAAAAACCGTACTGTAAGATCGCGAAAGTTCGATATTCATGAACTAGACCATAGACTTAGGCGATTTATCTTACACTCTTACCGAGTTTTGCAACACATCGGCCAAGGGCCGCGAAACCCGGGCGCGGTCGGAGTGACTTCGCACGCCAGAACCGCCGGCGGGACAACTGTCGCACGACAATATGTCGGGGTAATGAGCGATGTGGATAGCTGGACCCAACGCGGTGGACAACGCCGCGCTCTGTGTGTCTTCAACCGACCGGAAATCCCCGCGCGATCGGGCTCGCGCGCATGTTGCGCGCTGTCCCCAAAATTCGCGCGGGCGATGCAGGAAAAACGCCGCTAGAAGAAATCGTAATACTCCCGCTGCTCCCAATCGGTGGTGCCGTCGTCGGGCGGCTGCACGCCGCCGGCTTCGATCCAACGCTGGAAGCGGCCGGCCTCGTTGCGCTTGAGCTTGAGATAATAATCGACAAATACTTCGCCGAATTCCTTGCGGAACAGCGGCGACCGTTCGAGCGCATCGAGCGCGGCGGCGAGACCTTTCGGCAGCAGCGGTCGGTCGGCGGCATAGGGCTCGTCATCGCGCGGGCCGGGATTGACCTTGTTGTCGATGCCGTCGAGACCGGCGGCGATCTGCGAGGCGATGAACAGATAGGGATTGGCCGAGGGCTCGCCGCTGCGGTTTTCGATCCGGCTCGCCGAATCGCCGGGCGCGCCGAGCACGCGCAGCATCGCGCCGCGGTGATCGTAACCCCAGCCGGCGCGATCGGGCGCCAGCGAGTTCGGACGAAAGCGCCGAAAGCCGTTGACCGTCGGCGTCGCGAACACCGTCGCCGGCACCGCATGCTTGAGCAAGCCGCCGAGATAATTCAACCCGAGCGGCGACAGGCCCTCGCCGTCGCGCGACGGCATGAGCAGGTTGGCGTGCTTGGCGTCGGTCAGTGATTGGTGCAGATGCCAGCCGCTTGAATAATGACTCTTGAGCCCCAGCCGGCACATGAATGTGGCAAAGCAACCCATGCGCCGCACGATCTGCTTGGTGGCGGTGCGAAACAGCACCATGTTGTCGGCGGCTTCGAGCGCGTCGCGCGCCGCGAAGGTGCATTCCACCTGCCCTGGCCCCCACTCGTTCTCGACCGAGCGTAACGGCAGATTGATTTTTTCGAACGCTTGCGCCAGCGCCGCCAGAACCGGCTGCATCAGGTCCATGTTGGATTCGGAATGGTAGGAATAGCCGGGCTCGATCGGCGCGGTCTTGACCGGCACACCGCGCAGCCCGGGCGCGCCGATATTGTCGTCGCCAAGCTCGTCCTGCACCACGCGCGCAAGATACCATTCGACCTCAAGGCCGATGACCAGGTTCCAGCCGCGCTCGTTGAGACGGCGCAATTGCTGGCGCAGCAGGTGCCGCGGCGAGAAGTGAAACGGCACGCCGCTATTGAAATATTCGTCGGCCAAGATCCAACCGACGCCGCCGCCGGGCGCTTCCGCCCAGGGCAGCACGCGAAAGGTCATGGGATCCGGCACGATGGTCAGGTTCGGCGAGCCGGTCATCTCCGGCAGGCCCATGCCGCCGCCGCGGGTGAACGAGGCGAAGGTGCGGGCATTGGCGGAATCGAGCGTCGTGGTCGCGACGTTGATGTTGTAGCCGGCCTCGAGCGCCGCCAGGAACGCCGGCACCGTCACCGCCTTGGCACGCGACGCGCCATGCGGGTCGGCCCAGGCAATGCGCACGAATTGCAGCTTGGTCCTATCCAGAAACAGCTTGAGCTCGGCCGCCCGCCGCTTCTGGTCGTCGGTCCACAGTTCGTGTTGTTCGATGAAGGATGCAGGTGTCATGGCTTTTTGAAACTCAAGGCCCTTCATGGGTGCTAAGAAATAGTGTAATATATTATAATCTGATATTCGAGGTCGTCATGAAGCCTGCTGGACAAATGAGTATCACCCTGACGCCAGCCCTTGAGAAGCTGGTGCGCGACGAAGTTGAGCGTGGCACCTACGCTTCGAGCAGCGAGGTGATCCGCGAAGCCCTGCGCGAACGCTACAAGCGCCAGAAGCTCGATGAGCTCGACGCGGCGCTGGACCGCGGTATTGCCGACATCGGTGCCGGACGGTCGATGCCGGCAGCGCAAGCGTTCGCCCACGTCCGGAGCAATCTCAGCCTCAAGGGCATCGGCCTCAAGGGCAAGAGCAAGCGTCGATGAAGGTCATTGTCGCGCAGACGGCGATAGCCGACCTGATCGCGATTGGCCGTTTCATCAAACAGCACAGCCCGGCGCGGGCAGAGACCTTCGTTCAGGAACTGGAGCAAAAGTGCGCCGAACTCGGCTCAATGCCGCGCGCTTTCCCGGTGGTTCCGCATCGGAAAAACGGCAACATCCGCCGCCGCGTTCATGGTGACTACCTGATTTTCTACCGTGTCAGGAAGGACTGTGTTGAAATCCTCCACGTTCTGCATGGCGCGCAGGACTACGAAACCTGGCTGTTTGAGAACGGCTGAGCGACCGCAACCACACCCCCGGTTTACCCTTCCGGCACCCCGCCCTTGACGCTGGCCCGCCGCACCCCCATTCCTATCGGGTCAGTCGGCCGGACGGCCGCTCCGCGCCAATGCCGAAAGGTGGCCGGGGAGGAAAGTCCGGGCTCCATGGATGTACGGTGCCGGATAACGTCCGGCGGGCTTGTCCCCGCGCAAGCGGGGAGCCGGCTCAGGGACAGTGCCACAGAGAACAAACCGCCGACCCCACCCCACCCTCCGCCGCTTGCGGGGGAGGGATAAAGGGAGGGGGCGGTAAGGGTGAAAAGGTGCGGTAAGAGCGCACCGCGCCGGCGGCAACGTCGGCGGCAGGGCAAACCCCACCGGGAGCAAGACCGAATAGGGACGGCACGAAACGCAAGTTTCGGGATCGATATCCGGGTCCGGCCGTCCGGGTAGGTTGCTAGAGGCGCCGGGCAACCGGCGTCCCAGAGGAATGGCCGTCACGCGCGGCGAGCAAAAGCGCGTTCACGCGCGTCTTATGCAATACCGCGCCCTACAAAACCCGGCTTATAGGTCGGCTGATAGATATGAGGGCCCGGCGGGAAAAACCCGTCGGGCCCTCGCCTGTTTTTACGGATGGACAACCCAAACGAAATGGCCGGAGCTTGCGCCCCGGCCATTGCATCGCAGTTACTTGCGATCGTACCGCGTCAGTCGGTCTGTTGCACCGCCGAGACGATCCAATTGCCGCCGCGCGCGCGCATGAAGGTCCAGATCTCCACCGCTTCGTCGGCGCCGCCTTCGATCACGCGGCCGCTGGCGCGGTCGACGGTTTCATCCTTGAGCGAATAGCGCACCGCGACCGTGCAGTATTCGGTGTCGCCCTCGCGCCAGGCTTCCGCCGGATCGCCTTGCAACAGCTTGACGTCGCTGATGCGATTGACGACGCCGCGGCTGGCATTGGCGTTGAACTCTTCCATGTAATAGGACAGCATTTCCGGCGTCACCAGATTGCGCAATTTGGCGAGATCCTCGGCGCCATAGGCGGTCTGCACCTCACCAAGCAATCGCTCGAAAGTCTCGAAGTCGGCCGGCGTGGTGCCGATCTCGTCCGGATTGGACGGCCGCGCTTGCGCCGCGCCATAGCCGCCGAGACCACTGCCGGCACCTGCGCCGAGACCGCCACCGAGACCGCCGAATTGATAGGACTGCGGCCGCGACGACGGCAGGTCGCGCATTGACGGGCCCATTGCGGTTGCGGGTGCGGGCTGGTTGCGGCGCTGCCACCAGCTGAACAACAGCCAGCCGATCAGCGCGATAATGCCGACTTGCAGCGCGAGCCCCAGGAACGAGGCGAGCCCACCGAGACCGCCGGTCAGGCCGCCGCCGAGCAGCAGGCCAATCAGGCCGGCGCCAAGCAGACCGGCGAACATGCCGCCCATGAAACCGGGACGGCTCATCAGGCCGGCGGCCGGCGAATTTTGCATCCCGGGACGAGCCGCAACATTGGCGGCCGGGTTGGTCGGCTGGGTCATGGTGCGTTCCATCGGCCGCGCGGTCGGCGCGGTGGTGGTCGCTGCGGGCGCTGCATCGGTGCGCGTACCGCGGCTGCCGCCGCTTTGGCGCGAACGGGCATCGGCGAGATCGGCGGCGATCATGACAAACGCCGCAACGGCTGCGCCGATTGCAAGCGAGATACGAAATCGGGTGCGAGACATTGCAGTCCTCCTGGGGGCCCGGCCGGCCCGTGCAGAGCCTATCCGGTATAGTGCCTCTGTATAGCACCTATATCGGCATCACTTTACGACAATTTAAGGGGGGCGGCGATATGCCTTGCCCCCTGTACACAGCCACTCTTTGCCGGGAAATAGTCCTTCGGTCGCCTTAGCGCGACGCCATCGGACCGACGGTGCGGGTGCAGGCCCGGGCCGCGGCCAGCGCCGAGGCGTAATAGGCGACGTCGCTCTCAAACAGCGGGTTGCGCTCGGCGGCTGCACGGGCGCGCGCGGATTCGCTCTCGAAGTGCCTGATAACCTGGGCATATTCCGAAGCGCTGTGTTTGCATTGGGCGGGCGAAGCGGCCGCGCCGGGACCGAAGGCCATGCCGATCGAGAGCGCGAGGGTGGCGGCGGCGACGCGGATGATGGCGGTCATTGTCTGTCCCCTATCCCGTGGGTCTCGGTAATTGTTGGTCGTCGCCGGCCGCAAAAAGGTTCAGGCGCGGTTAACCGCCTTGGACGCCAACCGGCCGTCCACCGGACCGGACGGATACCTTGCAGATGCGCCAAGCGGCCTTAATCGGCGCCGTCTTCGCCGGGGATGGCGAACGGCAATTGATGGCCGACTTTGTCTTTCGCGGCCAGGCCGCCAGCCGGCGTGTTCGCGCGGCGCGGCGCCACCGTGCCGGTCACGATCGGATCGCGGACGTGGCTTGCATTGGAATATTGCCGGCGCACCCGCGCCGCCACTTGTTCGCCGGGCACCGCCTGCGGATTGCACACCCGGTAGCCGCTAGCGCGCCGCATCAGATCGAAATGGAAATGATCGTAATGAAACGCGTCTGAGCCCGGCCCCAATACGGTCGTGAAACGATCGCAGGCCGCGCCATGCACGTCGCGCAAAAAGCCCTGCTCCTCCGGCGGGCCGCGCCAGCCATCTTTGACCGTAATGCGCCGGCCATCGCCGAGCATGAAAGCGGCGATGTCGAGCGCATTGCCGAACGCGTGTTCGGAGATGCGCGCATTGGGATTACCGTTCATGCCGCGGCAGGAATAAGCGGAGATCTGCTTGATCTCGATCACCGGTTGCCCGAACCAGCGCATCGCCGACGGCTGCACCGCGGTCGCGACCCATTGGTCGAGCGCCGACACTAACGGACAAGCGAGCGTCGCGTGCGGCGTCACTGTGACGGTTGTGGCCGTCAGCGCGCGTGGCGCGCGACCGAGTGGCGCGCCGCCATGCGGCCGGCGGAAATCATGAATCTCAGGCGTCGAATTGGACGATGGCGGCGGCAAGGGCCGGGTCTCAATCGGTCGTCCTCCCCCTGGCGGCCCGTCCGCTTCGGCAATCGGCCAGCGGGGCGGGGCGCGGCTCATATTGGCATTCGGGATGGCGCCCGGTGGCCGTAGCGCCTGATCGAAACCGAGCGCACCGGCCACACCCAGCGAAGACACCCGGAACGGATAATCGGCGCCGCACATGCCGGGTCCGTTGATCGGGCTGATGCGCACGACGCCCGGGCCTTCACGCACTTCGCCTGCGCCCAGACAACGCGCCTCGGCTTCCTTGCGCCAGGGTTCGCGCTCGCCAAAAAACCGCCCGCCGGTGCATGCCGCCAGCGCGCCGAGACCGACGACAACGACCAGGCCGGCGAGACATTTACGCACACAACGCGCCATGCCGCCGACATTGCGGGGAGTTTGTTAACGAAATTTGCCGGACGGCCGCCGCCCCTGGCCGGGCGCTCGCGCTATGGTTAAGAAAGCCAACGCAACCACTAGTGGTCCGATTCTAACATTCGCATCCCATTTCCGCGGGCGATTTTGCGAATGTTAGAATCAAAGGACCACTAGCAAGTATAAGCTGCTAGTGGAGTTTTGGATTTGACATTCGCAT
>JALHRD010000022.1 GCA_022841625.1 Xanthobacteraceae bacterium | reverse complement strand
CTCGGGGCGACGCGCCGCTGGCGGCGGCGGCACCGGCTCGGCCGCCTTGGGCGGCGCCTTGCCAGGGTCGTCGTCAGCAATAATCCGTCGAATGGAGGCGAGAATCTCCTCCATCGACGGCTCTTGTGCTTTCGCCGGCTGCGTCATTGGCCGCGTCCTCAGCTCAGGTCCCCATCGCCTGAGTTGCGCCGAACAAACTGGCGCGAATCAGCACTAGAGAGTAGCGCGCATTTGGGGTGATTGAATACCGGGCTGCAATCTGGAAACTACGCTCATCCAATGTTTTGGGAGCGAATCGCCTGCAGAGAGGTCGTTTGCAGAACCCGCGCTTCGCCGCACGCATCGACAGAGCAACTTCCGACGCTTACCCCAGCTTCAGCCGCGCACCGCCATACCAAGCTGAACGATAATCAATACGGGAGACCGAAGCGCCACCGCAAGCTGGTCGCGCGCTCGTGCACAGCATTGTTGTTGTCAGAATTTCGCTGGCGGCGACTATCGACCGTCAGGTGTGCGCACGCCAATCCAGCTGTCGCGCACCTGTTGATAATGCACCGTCGCGTCATAACTCGGCGTGCCCAACCCGAGCACGCGCGGCGAGAGGCCGCCGATTGCTGCCAGCACCGTGTAGGAGGCGACCACGCGATCGCGCTCTGCGGTAACCCCGGCAACACGCGCATTCACCAGGTCTTGCTGCGCGTTAAGCACATCGAGTGTCGTGCGCTGGCCAACACGGGCCTCTTCGCGCACGCCATCGAGCGCAATCACGGCAGCGGCGACCTGCGCCTTGGTCGCCTCGATTTGCGCCTTGGCAGCCTGCAATATACCCCAGGCCTGCGTCACGGTCGACTGTACCTGATCGCGGGCAGTGTCGAGATCGAGCCGGCGTTGCCCGAGCGTCTCTTTGGCCTGCCGGATGGTCGCGTATTCGCTGCCGCCTTGATAGAGCGGAACCGAAAGCAGGGCGGTGGCAGACGCCGACAAACTCGACGCGGTGGTCAAGTTGGTGGTGGAACCGTGCGTCTTATTGGCGGCCCCCTGAAGCGTCAGCGTTGGATAGAGCGCGCCTTCGGCAATCTTCACCTGAAAATTCGCTGCGTCGACATTATAGGCAGCCGCCGTGATGCTGGGATGTTCGGTGCGGGCGCGCTCGATCGCGGCGGAAAGATTGCTCGGCGAGAACCGGTCCACCGGAGTCGCCGCCACCAGCCGGCCCGGCTCGATGCCGATAACCTGCCGATAGTTTGCGCGCGCCGTGACATAATTGGACTCCGCCGTCAGCAAAGCGGAACGCCCAGCGGCCAACCGCGATTCCGACTGCGCCACGTCAGTACGGGTCACCTCGCCAACATTAAACCGGTCTCGCGTCTGCCGCAGTTGCAGTTCGAGCGCGGCGACATTGCTGCGTTGCAGTTCAAGTACCGCACTATCGCGCAGCAGATTCATGTATACCGCCACCGCGCTTAACAGCACATTCTGTTCGGTCGTGCGCAACGTTTCGCGCGCCGAGAATACCGAAGCCTCTGCTTGGCGCGTGCGGTTGCCGGTTTGGAAACCGTTGAACAGCGTTTGTGTAGCGGTGATGCCATAGCTTGCCGCGCCGACATTGCCGCAAGTCGTGCCGGTGCAGCCCGTCGCACCCTTGGCGAAGTTCTCAAGATGCGTTTCGGTCAAACTTCCGGTGGCGGTGACGCGTGGTCGATAGCCGCCAAGCGCGATCGCGACGCCTTCATCGACCGCGCGCGTCGCGGCGCGCTGCGCATTGAGTTGAGGATTGTTCTGATAGGCCTGCACCAATGCAGCGTGCATGGTCGTCGTTCCCGACGGCGCTGCTTGACGGCGCGAAGCCGGAGTTTCGTTGGCATTGGCGCCGACAAGCAATACGCCCGCCACCGCGGTCGCTGCGGCAAAGGCGGCGACGACATTGCGCCCGACCGTTCCTGGCGGCTCTTGCCTAATTGCCATCCCAAACCCCGAACGCAACCACGCTGGTCCGTCCCGTAGCCCTGCCACGTCGACGACCCTAAGCGGTCAAGGCCACAGGCTCAGCCAGAATCGCCGACTCCGCCCGCCCTTTTTTTTAGAGTAGGCCGCTTTGGCCAAGCGTTAAACCCCTGAGCGAATTCAAGTCCGTAATCGCCTGGAGTTTGCGGAAGGGGTGCGGTTTTCGTGCCACACCCCATGTGGATAACCGACTTACCGGGCTACCGTGATCGTATTGCGTGGAGTGATTCGCCTAAAACACAAACGCTGGCGCTTCGGCAAATCCGGGCAACGCCGGCGCGGTAGCATCGAAGACCGGCACTGGACTCACTTTGCCAGCGGTAGCGACGTAACGCGTCGCCTTGGTCGCCGGCAACCGTCCCACGACACCCACCAGCCGTCCTCCGTCCGCGAGCTGCTGCAACAAACGTTCGGGCACTACCTCGGCGGCGCCGTTGAGCAGAATGACGTCATAAGGTGCCCCCGCCAACCAGCCATTCGGCAGTGGCCCAGTGACCACCTCAACCCCGACCGCAGCCAGATTTCCGCGCGCGGTCGCCGCCAGGCTCGGATCTTCTTCGAGTCCGATGACACGCTGGGCCAAACCGGCCAGCAGCGCCGTTGAATATCCGGTGGCGCACCCCACATCGAGAACGCGATCTTGCGGACCGATCTCTGCTGCCTGAATCAGCTTGGCGAGCACCATCGGCTTGAGCAAACGGCGCATTGGCGCGGCCGCGGTCACCGCCACATCGAGGTCGAGATAGGCCAAGGCGGCGTTCTGGGCGGGAACAAACCGCTCGCGCGCCAGGCCCAGCATGGCGGCGATAATGCGCTGGTCAGTAACGTCGCTGGTGCGGACCTGACCATCGACCATCATGCGGCGCGCGGCAGCAAAATCGAACATCGGTGGTATCCGTCGGAAGAATGAAGAATCATGAAGGCGCAAGCGATCCGCAATGCTTTGTCATAGCGATAGCGCCAATAGCAATGCAAGGCAGGGCTTAACCGACGCAGGGGTCATGTCGCAGTTTAATTGTGGCAGAGCGCGTGGCCTTGATTTGTGATAGAATACCTCCATGCCCAAGGGACCCCAAGGCCAGAAGCGCCCCGCCGACGTGATCGGCAATGCCGTGTTAATCGCGCGGATCGCCACCGGCGACGCGAGTGATTCGGCTGTGGTCAGAAAAGACCCCCATGCGGTGGCACTCGGGAAGCGAGGCGGGGCCAAGGGCGGTAAAGCCCGGGCCGCCAAGCTTAGCCCCGACGAGCGATCCAAGATCGCCAGCAGGGCCGCTGCAAGCCGCTGGAAACGCAAGTAAATCTGCATTTATCAACAGCATTATTGTGACTGAGTAAGCAACGATTGCCGACTATGTTCGGGTTTTATCCCCAGAGTGGTTGACGAGTGGCTGGACTCCTGGACCACTCCGTCCTAGCTTGACGATCAGGAGTTGCACCCATGCGCGACATTCGAGACGATCTGCGAGAACGGTTGCATGGCCTTCGCGAGCAGCGCGACCTGCTACAAGCGCAGCTGCAAGCCAAGCTCGACGAAATCGCCCTTTATGAACAGCACTTGAGCGCGCTGCTCGACATGGAAGAGAAGCGCGCCGATGCCGAGCAGCCCCGACTGGCGTTCGACGGGCCGCCACCGCCCGACATGGTGGGGCCGCAACTATCAGTGTCGGCCAAGGATAAGCTGGAGTCGGTGATCCTAGTCCTGCTCCAGGACGGCCAACCGAGGGGACATACCGTCATCAGGGACGAACTTGAGCGCGCAGGCTTCGGCATCGGTGAACGACACTTTGGTCGCAAGGTGCATGGCACGCTGATGAGCATGAGAAGCCGTGAAATGGTTGAAAATCTTGGGTTTGGCACTTGGCGCCGCGTGATTCCGCAGCGCGCCGACGCCGCCTGAGCACGAAATGAAACCGGGGCATTTCTGCCCCGGTCTGGATGAACCAAGTGTGGAAGCCGCCGGCAAGCGGCTCGAAAGGTAGGTGGTACATGAGCAGCATCTAGCTGCCGCCCGTTTCCGGGCCGGTCGCACGATCCGCAAGGTCGTGCGGCCGGTTCGGTCGATGATCCCCACGTAGCTCAAAGGATAGAGCGCCGCGCTTGCTACGCCGGAGGTTGCAGGTCCGAATCCTGCCGTGGGGGCCATCATCGGACCAAGCCCAGCGGGGCCATCGCGCAAAATAGTATAAGCCTTTGATCCAACAAGTCAAATTAAACCACTCAAGGACTCGTTTCGCAATAATTTCAATGCCTTAGATAAAATGAACTTATGCTTGACCGAGTGGGCATTGAGTGTATGATGCACTCATGAACAAGCTCCCTATCGAGAAGCGCGTCCAAATCCTCACGATGCTCTGCGAGGGATCGTCTATGCGGTCGGTTTCTCGCGTGTGCGACGTGTCGATCAACACCGTGTCGAAGCTCTTGGTGGACGCCGGCACCGTTGCCGCGGCCTTTCACCACGAACAGGTCCGCGATGTGCGATCGCAGAGCGTACAGTGCGACGAGATTTGGAGCTTCGCCTACGCCAAGGCGAAGAACCTACGCACAGCGAAGGCCGTGCCGATTGGTTCAGGCGACGTATGGACGTGGACCGGCATCGACGCCGACTCCAAGCTGATCATCTCGTGGCACGTTGGCGACCGCCATCATGGTGCTGGCTTGGAATTCATGAGCGACCTTCGCGCTCGCCTCGCTACTCGCGTTCAACTCACCACAGACGGCCATAAGGCTTATCTGAGCGCCGTAGCGGCCCTCGACTTCAATGCTGACTACGCAATGCTGATCAAGATTTTCGGCAGGGAAAGCGCCGGCCCTGGTCGCTATAGCCCGCCCGTTGTCATCGGCACCAAGACGCAAACGATCCGCGGCAATCCCGATCCGGCCTACATCAACACGTCCTATGCCGAGCGGCACAATCTCACGATGCGTATGTCGATGCGCCGCATTACGCGACTCAACAATGCGTTCTCAAAAAAATTCGAAAACCACTGTCACGCGCTGGCGCTGTACTTCTTCTGGTACAATTGGGTTCGCACTCACAAGGCGCATAGGCTCACGCCCGCGATGGCTGCCGGTCTCACCAAGTCGCCAATGGAAATGAGCGACCTCGTTGCAATGATCGATGCGCGCGAGGCGAAGATACTCAGCGAGAAGCGTCAGGCGATGCTTGACGCGGTGCCACAATGAAACTGAGACAATGCCGACGCAGGGGAAGAACAAGGGAAGAATGCAGGTGAAGCGGTGAGTTGCCGGGTCGGGAATGGTCCTGTAATGAGCCTTTGAGACGGCCACGTGGCGGAGTGGTTACGCAACGGTCTGCAAAACCGTGTACCCCGGTTCAATTCCGGGCGTGGCCTCCAAATCTTTCGTTGAAATATGGCAAGTTCCCTGCCCATGGATGGGAGCAGGTGCCGCCGCCCCTTTGCGTTGCAAAGGGCGCCTGATTTTCTTTTTAAAACAATACTTTAGGCGCCAGTCTGGACGATCTGAATTCGTTCGGAGGCCGGTATCTGATTCTGCTGACCCCTCATAAACAAATCATTAATATTGCTATGCAGCAAATAATTGCTGCTATGCGATAACTCATCGTGAAATAATTGGTATACCAGACTATATAGAGCCATAAGCCAACCACAAAAAACGAAAAGGACTGCCATGACCACGATTGCATTATCCCAACTCATCCATGAGGCTCCGGCGTTTCTGGAGCGGGTCGCCCAACGGATTGTCGCGTTCTTCGAGGGCCTCGACGAAGCGCGCGTGATGGCGCAGCGCTATCGGGCGTTTTCCCAGATGAGCGACGCACAGCTCGCCAGTCGCGGACTCACCCGCCAGGATATTCCGCGCGCGGTGCTTGAGCTCTCGATCCGCGCCTGATCCCAATTTCCCCGGGCGCGGGTATTGTACGTATCACCCGCACCACCAATGCCGGCCTCTGCCCCCCCAGCAGGCCGGCATTGTCATGCTTGCGGGACTGGTTAAGTGCCGACGACCCGCGCACAGCGCTCAACAATTTGGCGCTATGCAAGCTCAGACCCGTTTGTTAAGACGCCACACTTCCTCTGAGGCAGTGTTCCCCGGTAGCTCAGTGGTAGAGCAACCGGCTGTTAACCGGTTGGTCGCTGGTTCGAATCCGGCCCGGGGAGCCAATTTTTTCAATTTCTCCTGCCGGCGCCGCCCGCCCCTATCCCTCAGCGACGATCTTCTCGCGCGCGGCACTGGCAATGAAGGCCGAGCGGGTCAGGCCCTTGGATTCGGCAGCCTCATCGATCGCTTGCAGCAAGCCGGCATCGAGCGACAGATTGGCCTTGGCCGGACGGCCGGCTTCCAGGATCAGCGGCACGATCGAGAGCGCGGCGCCGGCGGCTAGTTCGGCCGCCACGTCAGGGTCGCTGCGGAGCGCCTCGATCGGGCGCGGCTTTGGGATCGCAACGCCGTCCGCGCGCGCGGTTTCGGCCCAGGCGGCGGCCGCGCTCACGGCATTGCTCAACGCTTCGTCGATGGTCTTGCCCATCGCGGTGCAGCCAGGAAGATCGGGAATGACGACGCCATAAGCGCCGCGCATGCCATCAACAAAGGCGCCATAGCGTGCCATGCGATCACTTCTCCTGACTTGGTTGCCGTGCGCTCTCAGCGCCAGCCGGCTTGCTTGGCAATCATGCGGGCGACCGCGCCGGTCACGACGCGCCGCCGCAACACCACAATGCGCACATCGGGCTGCGCCGGGTGGGTGTAGACGTCATGATCGACCGCTTGATCGCCTCGTTGATCGCCTTGGCGATCGACGGCGCGGTTGATCCATCCCGCGTCTTCGAGCCGTGCGACAATCTTTTTGCGATCGGTCTCGACCGCCGGCAGCGCGCCTGGCACGATCCCGGCTTGCAACATGAAGGCTGTCATTTGTGCGTAAACATAGGCGCACGGTTGAAGGCTGGTCAAACCCGCTTCGTTGTTAGTGTTAATCGGGACAGGCACAAACAAAGTCTTGATAAACCCAGCATAAATCGCCCGCTTATAGACATAGGAGATAGCTCCCCTGCGCGTTTGACATTGCTTTGTTACGCACAATTTCTGGAAAAACTGTCATCATCCCGACGCGTTTACCGTCGACACTGGCACTGGCGGGAGCGATAAGAACGGCAGAGGCCCCAATGCCTAAAGACAATATCCACCGACTGCAGGACACGTTTCTCGATCACCTAAAGCGCCGGCGGATTCCGGTCACGGTGTTCCTGAACAATGGGGTACGGCTGCAAGGCGTCATCGCCAGTTTCGACGCGTTCTGCATCCTGCTCGAACGCGACGGCGAGCAGCAGATCGTCTATAAGCACTCGATTACCACAACGGTCCCGACCTATCCGGTCGACTTGCGCGAGGAGGGGGAGAGCGCCGGCGCATCCACCACGCCCCCGCCGTTCGCCCGCCCAGCGCGGCCGACCGTGATCGTCGAGCGCAAAGGCACGCGCCGTCCGCTGCGCTGACGCTCAGACCGGCTTGAACTTGGGCACTGCGACATCGGCGGCGACGTCGTCGAACACCACCTGCACCGGCATTTCGCATGTCACTTTATCAGGCGTGACGCCAACGACATTGCTCAAGAGCCGCGGCCCCTCGTCGAGCTCCACCAGCGCCACAACATACGGAACTTCGCCGGCAAACGCCGGATGATAGACGCGATGGAACGTCACGAAGCTAAACACCTTGCCGCGCCCGGACACCGGCGTGAAGGCGAAGTCGGCGGCGAGACAATGCGGACAGGATTGCGACGGCGGAAACCAGAACTTTCCGCAAGCATTGCACTTCGGTAGTTCCAAGCGATGCTGTTTGGCGGCCTCCCAATAGGGCACCGATTCCGGCGCCGGCTTGGGCAGAGGCTTTGCCGCCTTCGCGCGGGCTGGTTCGTTCATCACGCTCTCCCCAGGATCAAGGTCGAGTGGCAGACTTGGTTGCCGCCATGGCCGGACACCAGCGCGATCTCGGCATCTTTGACCTGCCGCTCGGCCGGGTAAGTGTGGCGCATCTGTCGCGCACCCTCGACGACCTGCAGCATGCCCTCGACATGGGCCTCCGACAATTGCCCGCCCGACGTGTTGGTCGGCAACCGCCCGCCCATGCGCAGCGCGCCGGACGCAACGAAATCGCCGCCCTCGCCTTTTTTGCAGAAGCCGTAATCTTCAAGCTGGGTGAGCACCATATAGGTGAAGCAATCGTAGATCTGCGCGCAGTCGACATCGTCCGGGCCAAGGCCAGCCATGCCATAGGCGATCTCGCCGCTTTTCTTGGCGGCCGTGGTCACCATGTTGTCGTCGGCAAACCAGCCGCGCAGATTGTTGTAGCTGCCAAAGCCCTTGATCAACACCGGCGGCTGCTTGAGATCGCGCGCGCGCTCACGGCTGGTCACGATCACCGCGCCCGCGCCGTCGCTGCGCAGGCTGCAATCATACAGGCCAAACGGCGCCACGATTTGCGGCGCCTCATGGTATTGCGCCATGTTCAACGGCTTTTTCATCTGCGCGTCGGGATTGCGCAGCGCATGCTCGCGGCAGGCCACCGCGATCGCGCCAAACTGTTCGCGCGTGGTACCGTAAAGATGCATGTGGCGGGTGGCGCCGAAAGCATGCGCTGCGACCGCACCGAAATAACCGTATTCGGGCGCAAACTCCTTGGGCAATTGGTCGTCGGGCGTGGTCTGGTTCTTCACCCGCGCCTCTTCCGAGGAATGGGTGCGCGACCAGGAATCGCGGCCGTAACCGCAAATCACCGTTGTCGCCATGCCGGCCTTGATCGCCATCGCGGCGATCGCCACCGCAAGAATCTGGCTCGCGCCGCCATTGTCGAGCGAGGTCGAGAATTTTACATTGATGCCAAGCCGCGCACCGATCTGCTGGTGATGGCTGTAAATGTCGTCGGGCCCACGGCAGACGATGCCGTCGATGTCCTGCACACTCATTCCGGAATCGGTAATGGCGTTGCGCATTGCTTCGACCAGAAGATCGAGGCTGGACACGCTTGGCACCCGGCCGAGCCGACTATGGCCGGCCCCGACAATGGCGCAGGCATCGCGCAGGTCACGGGAAGGATCGATCATGATTGTTGCTCCATCCGCATCAAGCTTTATCGCGCCATTTCGCGCAGGCGCGCCGCCATGGCTTCGGGCGCGCCATAAACCCGATCGATCAGCGCATTGATCGCCGCGCCGGTGACCGGGTCGATTTCCATGTTTTGCGCCTTGGCATCTTCCAGCAAGGCCGGATCCTTGACCGCCGCATCGAAGGCTGTGCGCAGCACAGCGACACGATCGGCCGGCACGCCGGGCGGCAGCACAAACGGCCGGCCCATCACCTGCTCGGCGAAAGCGATCTCAAACAATTGTTTGCCTTCGGCGGTTGGCATGATTTCGATGGCGGTCGGAATATGAGGGAAGGCGGCATCCCGGCTCATGCCCATTTGCAAGATCACCGCCGCGTCGCTCTTGAGCCAAGGCGCAATGCGAGCACGGAATGCCCCCGACGAACCGCCGGAAACATGGCCGTCGACTTCGTTGCGCTCGACCGCCAGCAGCGCTTCCTGCGAGCCGCCATAGCCCTCCACGATCTTGATCCGCGTACCATAGAGCGCGTTGAGCATGCGCGCATAGATCGAGGTCGGAGAGTTGCGCGCGGTGGACGACACCACCACTTCAATCTTCTTGAGGTCGTCGATTGTCTTGGCGCCCTTCTGGGTCCGCAGGATGAACAGGCCGATCTCTTGCTGCGGCGATCCCAGCCAATGGAACTTGCCGGCATCGAACTGCACCGCGGCATTGTTGGGATCGTAGAATTTCGCAACACCGTTGTTGCGCGAAAGCCCGCCAACCACACTGCCGTCCTGCGCCGCCACTTTGTATAAATAATTCGCCGCCCGAATGCCGTCGGCCCCGACCATGTTCTGCACCACAAATGACGGGTTGCCGGGAATGAACCGGGGCATGTGCTTGGCCAAGAGCCTCGCATATTGGTCATAGCCGCCACCGACCGACGCCGAGGTAATCAGGGTCAGTCGCTTGCCGCGGTAGAACTCCGCGGGCGTCTGCGCCGACGCCACCGCGGACATGGCAAGCCAGACCAGGCCCGCCGCGACGCCACGCCAACGCAGACTACTCGCCCAGAATTTCACGATTGTGCTCCCCCAATTCCGGCGACGGTCGATCGATCCGCACAGGTGTTTCCGACATCCGCACACCATTGCGCACCAGATCAACCTTGCCGAGCTTTGGATGCGGCACGCTGACTCGCATGCCAAGCGCTTCGACCTGTGGATCCGCAAACACTTCGGCAAAATCATAGAGCGGCCCCGATGGTACGTCTTCCTCGGTCAACCGCTGCAGCCAGTAGTCACGCTCCCGGGTCCGGAAGATATCGCTGAGCGCGCCGCGCAGCACGTCATAGTTCTTCTGCCGCGCCTTGCGCGGGTTAAAGCGCGGATCGTCGAGCCATTCAGGATGGCCGGCAACGCGGGTGAGGCCTTGCCAGAATTTTTCCGGCGATGACAGGTGCACGACGAACGGCTTTCCGTCGCCCGCGACAAAGGCATAGACCTGGGCGGTGTGGGTGCGGGTGGCGCGGTTCGGCGCCTTGCCGTTCTCGAAAAATCGCGCGGCGTTCTCGCCGATGAACGACACGGTTGCTTCCAACAACGACGTATCGACGCGCTGGCCTTTGCCGGTGCGATGGCGCGCCTGCAAGGCGGCAAGGATGCCGTTGGCTGCCACCATGCCGGCGAGATGGTCGGAAAACGAAATGCCCATCGGCTTGGGATTGTCCATGTCGGTGAGCACGCTGAGCAATCCACCCACCGCCTGACCGACAGTGTCGTAGCCCGGCCGATCCGACAACGGACCGACATTGCCGAAGCCGGTGATCGAACACCAGATCAACCGCGGATTGCCCGCCCGGCAGGTCTCGTATCCCAGCCCCAGCCGCTCCAGCGTGCCAGGACGGAAATTCTCGATCACCACATCGGCGGTGGCGATCAGCTTGAGCGCGGCGGCTTTGCCTGCGGCGCTCTTGAGATCGAGCGCGACGCTTTTCTTGCTGCGATTCACCGAACCGAAAGTCGGGCTGTAATCGACCGTACCCCAGCCGCGGAACGGATCGCCGCTGCCGGGCAGCTCGACCTTGATCACCTCGGCGCCGAAATCAGCAAGCATCATACCAGCATAGGGACCGCTGACATAATTCGCGAGCTCGACCACGCGAACTCCGTCCAATGCGCCGCGTGAATCCATCGTCTCTCCCTGCACCGTCACGGTGCTTCCATCAACTTGCGGACCCGCTCGACCACCGCGGCGGGAGTGGTGCGATGCACCTGCCCCACCAGCGCCTGTACGGCCTCCCCGGTCATCGGGTCAATGTCGACCTTCATGGCCGCGGCATCCGCCACGAAGGCGGGATCGCGCATGGTGGCGTCGAATGCGCGGCGCAATGCGCTGACCCGCGCGGCCGGCGTCTCCGGCGGCAGAAAATACGGCCGCCCATGGGCTTGGCGCGCCAGCACCAGCCGCAGCGCCTGCCGGTCGTCATCGGTTTGCGCAAGATCGACAATGCGAGCGAACGGACGCAACTCCAGCGGGTCCTCCAGACTGAAATGTCCGATGACGGTGATGGTCTTGTCGCGCACCCATTCCGGCCGTTGCGCCTTGAGACTGTCCCAGCCGACGATCTGCGCATGGATCTCGCCGCGCTCCATGGCAAGATTGATGTCAGTCGAACTTTTGTAGCCGCGCACCAAACGGTATTTCAGCCCGAGGACTTCGCGCGACAGCACTGAGAGATCATAGGAGCCCGAGCCCGGGCCCGCCGTACCGATAATCGCTTCCTTGGATTTGAGGTCGTCGAGGCTTTGCACCGGCGCCTGGTGCCAAACATAGGCGACGTTGTTGGAACGATACATGCTGCCGAGCCAGTGGAACTGGGTCGGATCGAAGCGCGAGATCTTGGGCGCCAGCAACGGGCTGGTCGGCATGCCATTGAGCGGCGCGCCGATCACCGTGCCGTCGCGAGCGGCAGCGTTAAACAAATTATTGGCCATCTGCACACCGCCGGCGCCCGGCATGTTCTGCACCACAATCACCGGCTTGCCGGGGATATGATTTTGCAGATGCCGCGCCACCAGCCGGCCGATCAGGTCGACGCCGCCACCCGAGGCGGTCGCGACCACCATGGTTACGGTCTTGCTTTTGTAAAATGCCGCCACTTCTTCATCGGCATGCGCCGGCGCAGCAACCAACATCGCCGACGCCACAACCGCTGCGGCAACAAGCCTTGCGCACGCCCTGAACTTCATGCGGAATCTCCGGCGAGCGCGAAGCCCCGCCGCCCTCATAATCTTACACTCTTACACCTGCCGCGGGGCGGTGTAAGATCGCAAAAATCGATCGATTGACCTTCTAGATCAATATCTTAGAGAGACGATCTTACAGTTTTACGGCATATCGATGCAATTGCAGCGGCGTCGCCAATGCTGGCCGCCATTGATCGCGCGGACGGGCCGGAGAATGAATTATGAGGCCAGCAGACAACATCGCAAGCAATGTCAGCCACTATCGACCGAAATTATGATGCTGTCCGCCATGCCATTGGCGTGGCAGCAAAAACCATCCACCGCGACGGTGCATAGCGGTTGATAGAGGCGCCGCATTGGGACACGCGTTGCCGTCGAAGCCACGGCGATGCATGTTCATCGCTCCTATCAGGAATGACGACATGCGGGAAATCGATCTGGTCGTGATCGGCGCCGGCGTTGCCGGACTGACCGCCGCCACCCACGCGGCGCGCTACGGCCTGACGGTGGTGGCGGTCGAGCGCATGGGCGTCGGCGGCCAGATCGCCGCGGCCGAGCGGATCGAGAATTTCTTGCCGCACGCCCTGTCCGGCGCCGAACTTGGTCCGCTGCTGCACGAGCAAGCCGAGGCGGCCGGCGCTGAATTCATTCTCGACGACGTGACCGGCATCGCCGTCGATGGCGATTGGCGCATGGTCGCCACCGCAACCGAGACCATCAAGGCGCGCGCGGCGATTGTCGCGGCCGGCTCAACGCCGCGCCCGCTCGGTGTGCCGGGCGAAGCCGCCCTGATTGGCCGCGGCGTGTCGCACTGCGCCTCCTGCGACGGCCATTTCTTCGCCGGCCAAGACGTATGCGTGATCGGTGGTGGCGATTCCGCCCTCGACGAGGCGCTGGTGCTGGCCGAGCATGCCGCCCATGTCACCATTATCCATCGCGGCACAACGCTCGATGCGCAACGCGTCTTGATCGATCGCGTCACCGCCCATGGCAAGATCGAAATCGCGCTCTCGACCGCGGTCGAGGCGATCCTCGGCGACGATAGAGTTGCGGCCGTGAACCTGCGCAACCTCGCGACCGCAACGACCTATGATCGTCCAGTCAAGGGCGTGTTCGTCTATGTCGGGCTTGCAGCCAATACCGCATTCCTGGGCCCGTTGGTGGCGCTCGATGCGAACGGCCAGATCGAGACCGACCGCATGATGCGGACCTCGGTTCCTGGCATTTTCGCGGCCGGCGACATCCGGGCGCATTCGGTCGCTCAGCTTACGGCCGCCGCCGGCGATGGCGCCACCGCCGCCATCGCCGCCTGGCGCTACCTCAAGGCGCGCGCCTGACCGGCATCAATCCGTCCGCCATCGGCTGGCACCGCCGCCCCTTCGGACCTATAATTACGATCAATCCGCCCAGGTAGAGGGATTCGCCATGAACAAGCCGACCACGCCGCATGAACTCTCCAACAGCGCCGCGTTCGACGAGAAAATCACGGTTCTGAATCCGGTCGGCTTCCCGCCCAAGATCAACAAGAAGACGCTTGCGCCGCGGCCCGAGAGTCTCGACGGCAAGACCATCTATCTGGTCGACTGCCGCTTCGATGACTCGATCGATCTGCTCAAACAGATCCAAGCCTGGTTTGCCGACCATATGCCGGCCGTCAAAACCAAGATGATCTCACTTTCGGCGACCTATCAGCACGACGACAAGACGACCTGGGAAGAGATCAAAGCCCATGGCGATGCGGCCATTGTCGGTGTCGGCCATTGCAGCAATTGCGCGCCGGCGGTCGCCACCCATGCCATTACGATCGAGACCAAATACGGCGTGCCGACGGTGGCGCTGCACACCGACAAATTCGACCGCGTGGTGCAGTCGGTGACAAAAATGGCGGGCCTGCCGGAGGCGCAGCGCGCTTTCGTGCCGATGCCGGTGATGGGCAAGACCGCAGCGGAGTTGCGCGACTATGTCTATGGCAAGGACCCGATCACGGGTAAGCCGGTCATGCAGGAGGTCATCGCGGGACTTACCACCGCGCTGAACGGCTAGCGCCGCCGATTTGAAGTTCCTGTAGCGGACGCCGCAAACTCATCAGGAACTTCAAATCGAAAGCGGTACTAAAACCAAAACTTTGCTGGCGCCCCGTTGCTTCCGAAGTTCGTGTCCAGGGGGTGCTGCGAGGTATCGCGAAATTCGGAAGCGGGGCACCAGAATATGTCGGAACACGTCAGTACCGCTGAGTTCGAGCGCACCACGCCGCGACTGGTCGAGCCCGACACCGAAGAAAACCTCCAGCGCCAATTCCACGACAATGGCTGGACCGACTTCCTCCCAATCGTGCTTCCGACCGAGAAGCGCGTACAGGAGATGCTGGCGCGCACCAGCCACAAGCCCGACGAAGTGGTCGGCCGCATGGCGCCGACCGAATTCCGCGTCGCCTGGGAATACACGGTCGAAAAAGTGGCGGTGAACGCGGTGATGGCCGGCGCTCAGCCGGAATATTTCCCGGTCATCCTGGCGCTGGCCGCTTCGGGAGTGTCTGCGCGCGGTTCGACCACCTCATCATCGGCGGCGATGGTGGTGGTGAACGGGCCGATCCGCAAAGAACTCAAAATGAACTGGGGCATCGGCGCGATGGGCCCCTACAACCACGCCAACGCCACCATCGGGCGAGCCTACGGGCTGTTGTCGCAGAATCTCCAAGGCGGTTCCGAGCCGGGCGTCTCCTTCATGGGCTCGCAGGGCAACAGCTACACGTATAACAACATCACTTTCGCCGAGAACGAAGACGACAGCCCATGGGAGCCCCTGCATGTGCAGAAGGGCTTCAAACCGACCGACAGCGCGGTGAGTATTTTCTACGGCGGCCGCTCGACCACTTTCTGTTTGGGGCTACGCGAGAAATATTGGCGCGAACATGTGCGTGACATGCTGGCCGGCATCGACGGCAATTCGACGCCATGCCTGCTGCTCGATCCCCTGACCGCGCAGCAATTCATCGATCGCGGCGGCTTCGACACCAAAGCCAAGCTGATCCGCTTTATTCATGAGACCGCGGAAATGCCGGCCGGCCGCTACTGGGACCTGCAATTGGTGCAGAACTACGTGTACCCGTGGGCGACCTTCGGCCAGGAGCCGATGGCGAGCTGGCTCAAAGCCAAAGCGGACGAGCCGATCCGGATTTTCCCGGAGAAGGATATCAACGTGGTCGTGGTCGGCGGCGAGGCCAACGCCTACTGGCGCATCATGGGCGCGAAATATCGCAAGACGGTGTCGATCGACGCGTGGCGGTAAGCGGCGGGCATCGAATCACGACAATGAGGCCACGCCAAGCGCTTTTGATCCTCACGGTGAGAAGCGAGGCCGAAGGCCGAGCGTCGCGAACCGTTCAGGCCCCAGTCCAAGCCATTCCGCCTTTGAGACGCGTTGCCATAGCGCGTCGAAGACGCGCGCAAACGCGCTTATGGCAATGCTCCTCGGGCTGAGGCCGGAGCGAGCGGAGAGCGAAGACAATACCTCACTTCGGCTGCGCGAGCCCCGCGAACGCCACCACCTTCGCCCATTTCTCGATATCGGCGCGCAGGTATTTGTCGAATTCGGCGGGCGACATATTCATGGGGTTGGCGCCCTGTTTGGCCCAAGCCGCCTGAATGTCCGGTCGCACCATCATCTTGCGGATTTCGGCGTTGAGCAGGTCAACAACCGGCTGCGGGGTTTTCGCCGGCGCCATAACGCCGAGCCAGATGGTCGACTCGTAGCCGGGCGCGCCGGCCTCGGCGATGGTCGGCACTTCCGGCATCACCAACGAGCGCACCTTGCCGCTAGTGCCGAGCGCAATCAGCTTGCCTTCCCGCACCGTCGGCGCGAGCACCGTGATCGCGTCGAACATCATCTGCACATGCCCGCCAAGCACACTGGTGCGCATATCGCCGGAAGTCTTGTGCGGGACGTGCACGATGTTGGTGCCGGTCATCGCTTTGAACAATTCACCGGCCATGTGATAGGGCGTGCCCGGACCGGACGATGCATAATTGAGCTCTCCGGGCTTCGCTTTGGCGAGCGCGATAAACTCTTTCAGCGTCTTCACGCCGGCGGCGGCGTTGACCACCATCATCACATCGGACTCGTTGATCGGCGAAACCGGCACGAAGTCGCGCATGAGCTGATAGGGCCTGACCGGAATCAGCGACTCGTTAGCGGTGTGCGTATTCGACATCACCAGCAGCGTGTAGCCGTCGGGCGCGGATTTCGCGACCGCATCGGTGCCGATGATGGCGCCGGCGCCAGGCCGGTTCTCAACCACGAAATTCTGCTTGAGCGCCTCCTGGAGGTGCTGCGCCAAAACCCGGCCGAAAACATCGGCGGGACCACCGGCGCCGAAGGGCACGATCACCCGCACCGGCTTGTCGGGATAGTTTTGCGCCCAAGTGTCACGGCTCCCCGCGACCAGGACCAATGCCAACATCACCAAAACGCGCAGCAGAGCGGTCATATCCATCCTCCCGGAAAAGGCATTAAGAGCTTGATAGGCGAGCGCGGCAGCCAATTCAATGCGACCCGATGGCCGCAGCGGTCTCGCAGATAACATTCGCTTTAATCCGACCGAATTCCCGAACTTCAACGCCACAATTCCCGGCTCGCCAGCCGCGCGCCGGCGGCCAAGGCCTCGAACTTTGCCCACATGATCGAGGGGTGGACGCGACGATGGAACGGCCCCTGCGCGAAGCCGCAATCAGTCCCCGCGATCACGTTCTCTCGGCCGACGAGCTTGGCCAGGCGCACCACGCGCTCGGCCACCAGTTCGGGATGCTCCACCACATTGGTGGCATGGCTGATCACACCCGGAATGAGCACGCTTCCCGCCGGCAGTTTGACATCCTGCCACACTTTCCACTCGTGCTCGTGCCTGGGATTGGCGCCTTCGATGACATAGGCGCCGACGCGGATTTTCAAAATTAGATCGACAATATCCTTGAGCGGAACGTCGGTGGTATGCGGTCCCGGCCAGCTTCCCCAGCAGACATGATAGCGGATGCGATCGACCGGCAATCCTGCGATCGCATGGTTGATCACGTTTATCTGCCGTTCGAGCCATCGCCGATAATCGGCAAAGCTCGCCGGCGGCACCATGCGGTCGTAAGTCACGGCATTGCGCGCATCGTCGAGCTGGACCAGAAATCCCGCATCTACGATCATACGATATTCGGTCCGCATCGCATTTGCGATGGCCTCAAGCAGATCGTCTTCGCTCTTGTAAAATTCGTTCTTGCGATCCGGGATAACGCTCGCCGGCGCGGCCACCGGCATGAACGCCTCACTAACCTTGCCGCCGTTCAACGCCGCCTTGAAATTATCGATGTCGCGCTGAAGCTGCGCTTGCCCGCTATAACTGATCGGACCGACGCAGACCGAATCCAAGGTGGTTGCAACACCTTCACGGGCATCGAGCTCTGCATAGAATTCGGCGAATTTCTCGCGATCGGCACCACGCTGAAACTGATTGTCGCCGGGCCGGAACGGCCGCCGCTCAAAACCGCTCAAACGCTCCAGCGCGTATTGCGACCAGCTGATCGCTTTGCCGAACTCGCCGTCGCTGACCACATCGATCCCGGCGTTCGCTTGCTCGCGAACGATGGCAGCCACCGAATCCGTGAGGCAACGATCATAGGCCGCTTGATCGAAGCCACTGCCCTTTTGCCGGGCGCGCAGGAATTCCTGCAAGGCCGGCGGCCGGATCAGACTGCCAACATGGGTGGTGAGAATGCGATCGGTGCTGCGTTGCATGCTGTCCTGACGGGTTCTGGTAGGCTGATGGGCTTGTAACAGGCAGCCATGCGGGGCCACAACCCGCCAAGCAAACGACGACGGCGCACCATTAGGGTGCGCCGTCGGGATTCAGCTATGCAGTGTTGTCCGCAGTCACAGGCTGTGACGATGGACCTCCTCCGCTCTAAGCGTCTCCGGAACCGCTTCAACGGTCACTTTGTGGCTATACTGCTTCATCATCCTGGTCACTTGATGCGCGACCCCAATCACCAAGACCGCACCCGCTCCCGCAGCAAAATAGCGGAAGCCACTCGCGACCTCCGCGCCGAAATAGCCAGCGACTGCCGTGTCCTCGATTATGATCTCGCCTGCGACCCAGCCGAGCAATGCGGCGCCCGCCCAGACCAGCATTGGGAAACGGTTGAGCAACGTCGTCAGCAAGGCGGCGCCGGCGACGATCATCGGGATGCTGACCGCAAGCCCAAAACCGATTAGTACCAAATCGCCACGCGCGGCCGCCGCGATGGCGATGACATTGTCGAGGCTCATGACAATGTCAGCGACCGCGACAATCCGAACAGCCCGCCACAAACTCGTACCGGCCTCAATGGAGCCTTCATCTTGCGCATCGCTGGGGGCTGCCAGGTTGACGGCGATCCAGAGCAGCGCAATGCCGCCGATCAATTTCAGGAACGGCAGTTCCATCGCCTGAGCAACAATACCGGTGAACAAAATGCGCAGCACCACTGCCGCACCGGCACCTAACAAGATACCCCAGTAGCGCTTGCGCGGCGGAAGCGATCGGCACGCCAGCGCGATGACCACCGCGTTGTCGCCCGACAGCAGAATGTTGATCCAAATGATTTTTCCGGCCGCAATCCAAAATTGCGGTTCCAACATTGACGGGAAATTGAGGCCCAGTTCCACCTTGCACCCTCCGAGATTAAGGTATTTGTACCATGGTATTATTATCAGGGAATGCTTGGATCTGCCAGCAGCCCGATGTCGCAGCCAGCCACCTTGGCTGGAGCCACTATTTTCAGGCATATTTTGAGGGTGCAGAACGAAGACGCCCAGCCAAACGTCGCCTTTGCTCCCCCCGGTTCACCACCGGGGTGGTTCCACGCTATCTTGACCGGCATTATCTTCCTGAGCGCCTATGTGGCGCTCGAATGGATCAGTTTCATCCACGAATACAAAGGCCTGCCGGTCACGCCTTGGAATCCAGGCCTCGGTGTGGTGTTTGCGCTGATGCTTTACGCTGGCGCGCGCTATGGCGCCGTCTTATTCATCGGTGCACTCTTTGCCGAAATCGCAGTCTTGCGAACCAATCTGCCTTGGCCATCGACTGTCGGTATCGCCGTCACCATAGCGCTCGGCTATGGCGCCATTGCCTATGCTGTCCGTGGCAGACTTGACGTAGGCCTCAATCGCCTGCGTGACATTTTCTTACTGCTTTTTGCGGGCGCCATTGGCGCTGTTGTTGTCGCGCTACTCCTGCCAGCGCTGCTGATTGTCACCGGACAACTTAGCCCATCCGACCTCGCGGCTGCGTGGGTTCCGATCCTCGTCGGCGACGCCATCGGCATTGCGGTCATGACACCGCTCATTCTCCGCCTCATCCTTCACATGCCGCATCTATCGTTACGCGCTCTGCGGACCGTTGCACCGGAAGCGGCGCTCTATGTCGCTGTCGTGATGCTGCTCCTATGGTTCATTGGCGTGACCGAAAGCGAAACAGGCGTGAAATTGTTTTATCTGTTTTTCTTGCCGCTGGTGGTGGCGGCCATTCGCCATGGACTTGACGGCGCATGCCTCGGCCTCGCTTTGACCCAATTTGGCCTGGTTGGGTTCCTACATTGGCATGGTTTTGACACCAAGATTTTCACCGACTTTCAGATCCTCATGCTAGTCCTGACCGCGACCGGCCTGACCGTGGGCGTCATTGTCAATGAGCGCCAACAAGCCAATCGCGCGATCCGCGAAGTCGAAGCCTTGCTTCGCACCAAAGAAGCTGAGGCTGCTCAGGCCGCACGAATCAATCTCGTCAGCAGCATGGCCTCGGCCTTGGCGCATGAAATCAATCAACCGATCACCGCTGCCCGCGCACTCGGCCGCGCCGCGCAACACCTGCTCCGAAGCGAGGGCGATCACCGTGACCGCATTGACAACAATCTCTCGACTTTGATTGCGCAAATTGACCATGCCGCCGATGTTGTCCGACAAATGCGGGCATTCATCCAGCGCGGCGAACCGCATCTCAGTACCATCAATGCTAAGACCTTGATCGATGACGCCTTGATCCTTGTAGGTGCCGAGGCGTCCGGCGCGAACGTCACAATTGAGACGCCACTTCCATCCGATCTGCCTCCGCTTCACGCCGACCGCGTTCAACTGCAACAAGTCATCCTCAACCTGGTACAGAATTCAATCGATTCAATTCGCACAATCGGCAACAATAATGGACGCATCCGGATCGCTGCGACCGTATTGCAAGATCCCAAACGCATCGAAATCTCTGTCTCCGATAACGGCGCCGGCATCGCGCCCGAACTGGCCAGCCGGCTATTCCAACCACTCACGACATCGAAACAAGATGGGCTCGGTCTTGGTCTTTCAATCTGCGCCGCCATCTTGCAATCGCATCACGGGCGCCTTTGGCTTCACGCGTCAACCGCCGGCGCAACCGAATTTCGATTTTGGCTCCCGATAGAATAGGCATCCGCCACATGACCACCGTTTTCATCATCGACGATCAGGACTCAGTTCGCCGCGCTCTTGGCGAGATGCTGAGCGTCTTTGGCTTCAGGGTTGAATTGTTCGAATCCGCAGACAAATTTCTAAAGAGCGATTTGTCGCGCGCCGGTTGCGTAGTCTCGGATGTGCGGATGCCTGGAATCGACGGTATCGATCTCGTGCGTGAATTGTCGTGTCGCAATCTTTCTCTACCGATCGTGCTAATTTCCGGTCACGCCGACGTGCCAATGGCCGTCGCAGCGATCAAAGCGGGCGCGGAGGACTTCATCGAGAAACCGATCGATGATCGATTGCTTGTTGCTGCGATCAATCGCGGACTTTCCCGTACATTTGAACAACAACTGGCCAAACAATCGCTGGAAAAACTAGGCGAGAGCTTTTCACGCCTAACCCCGCGCCAGATCGAGATCTTTGATCTCGTTACAAATGGCTTTACCAGCCAGGCCATTGCCGCCAAGCTGAATCTCAGCATTCGAACCGTTGAAAGTTATCGCGCCCAGATCATGGAAAAAATGCAGGCAGAGAGCGTCGCCGTACTGGTCCGGCAGGCTATCCGTCTGGGGCGAATAACGCCGTAGAAATACTAGCGAACTGATGCCAGTGCCCGTTGCGGTAGGATCCGCATAGTCTTGGCTCATTGGGTATGTCGTCCCAGTGGATCCTGCATGCGTCGTAGAAAATCGATTTGGGACAACGCTCCAGGGTGGATGCCGTCATTTTTGCGTGCGCAAGCCATGCTTGTCGCAATGGCTGTGACCGCAGCGCTGCCACTACTGTTACTTGCGTCGCAACTACCGCGACCCCTCGTACTTCCGGTACTCAGTCTTATCGCCCTGACAGGCGCGGCGATCGTTGCGCTGGTTGCCTGGAGGCTAAATATCGACCGTAACGCCCGACATGTTACCACCTGGGATATCGTCGGCGCGTTGACGTTTATTGGCTTCGCTGCGGCGATGCTGAGCAAGCCCGATCAGATTCTGATTTATTTCGTCACCACCGCAACAACCTGAGTTGCGATACGCGGCATAAACGATCAGGCTGGACACGCGCGTTCCAAGCTAGTTGTCGTCGTACGCGAGTTGCTCGGCAATGAAACGCTGGGGGTGGCGACCCAATTTAAAATCGTGGCGCCGGTCTATCCATAACCTACGCCGAACTCAGGTTGCGTGTCGCCGCACGATGTTTCCATCCATCACAACAGTCGGCGACGCCTGAATTCTTGGCAGGTCGACACGCTTGCGATGGTCGGGTTGCGGATGCCACCCGAGGATGACCAGCATCACGAAGAACCCAATAACGTAGGCGAGCGCAACGTGCCAACCGTGGCGAATCCATAATCCGACCGATTTCGCTTCCGGATACATGTTGGAGAGCGCGACGCCGGCCGACGATCCAAACCAGATCATCGAACCGCCGAACCCGACCGTATAGGCCAGGTAGCCCCAATCGTACCCGCCCTGCTTCAACGCAAGCGCGGTGAGCGGGATATTGTCGAATATGGCGGAGAGGAAGCCGAGGCCAAGCGCCGTCTGCCATGAGGCAATCGGCAACTCTTCAACCGGCATCAGCGACGCACTGGTGACCAGCGCCAACAAGAAGATCGTGCCCTTGAATGTCTCGGGCATGATCTCCCAATCCGGTTGGCGCAACGGCGCGGCAGCAAGGATCACCACCCACACCGCCAGCCCGATGACCGGGAGCATATCTAAAAGCGCCGGAAACCGCAGATTTGCGGTTACGTTTGCGCCAATCGCAAAGATCAGGATGGCCGCAACAATGCCCACGCGGATCCATTCAATGCGCAGACCGGACGGCGCGTCCCTTACGATTGGCGAATAGCGATGCTGCTGGAGCGCCGCCGGCACCGCAAAGACCGCCAAGGCGACGACTGCTGCCACATAGGCCCAGACAACCGATAGCGGACTGATGCCATCGATCCACATCATGGTGGTCGCGGTATCGCCCACGACGCTGCCAGAGCCGCCGGCATTCGAAGCCGCGACGATCGCCGCTAGATAGCCGATATGAACTTTGCCGCGGAAAACGTGACGGGCCATCGTGCCGCCGATCAAAGCGGCGGCAATATTGTCCAGGAAGCTCGACAGCACGAAAACGATCGCGAGCAGCGCCACACCACCCTTCCAATCGTCCGGCAGATACGCCGGCATTACATCGGGCACGCCGCTTTTTTCAAAATACCGCGAGAGCAGTGCAAATCCCATCAACAGCAGGAACAAATTCGCCAGGATCACCCACTCATGCTGAATGTGCAGCGCAAATCCGGCCAATCCAGCGCCGAATTTGAAACCCGTGACGATGAGCTTGTAGGCTGAAATAACCGCAAGGCCGGTCAGCGCAACCAGAAGCGTATGATTGTGAAACAGCGCGACACCCAGCAGCGTCAGGCCGAACAGAATGAAATCAACCGGGATTCCGAAAACATAGACCGGCTTAACGGCGGTGGCTGCCGCCGCATAGACCGGATCGGCCAGCGCCACGAACGCAAGCGCAACCAAAATCACCCAAAAAAAACGGGCCCCGTCGATCCGACGCACGAAGCCCGCAGCACCCCACAATTCTTCGCACCGAGCCCCCTTCAGCGACGGAGCCGTGTCAGAAATACCACTTGCACCTGCGGCCGTATACGAGCGACATCAGCCACCATCGGCGATGGCTTGCAACGTAGAGGTTGATTTTCACCCCCCGCAACCAAACCATGCGGGTTTTTCACTTCGTATAACTACGGTGCGAAAACTCCGGATATCACTTTTCTCACTCTCGGAATATGCTATATTCTCTAAATCTTCAAACCTTCCAGGCCGGGCCCCTCTGGCAGTCCACATGGGCTGCGATGTCGGACTGGACTTCAGTCGGAGCAGCCCGCGTGGTTTTCCAGTTGTCCTCCCTGGACGCTGGATGACTCAAGATTATGAGATTGTGAGCGTTACGCGACGCAGGCCCTCCTTACATCGCAGCGCAGGAGGCGCACCCAGCCGTGTTGGAAGGAATGTTTTCCGCCGACGTAATTTCGGCGTTCGTTAAAGTTGTCATCATCGACCTGGTGCTGGCCGGCGACAATGCCATTGTCATCGGACTAGCAGCTGCCGGTCTACCGGCCCACCAGCGTGCCAAGGCCATCCTGATCGGCATCGCGGCAGCCACGTTGATGCGCATCGGCTTTGCGGCCGTCACCACACAGCTGCTCCAGATCGTCGGCCTTTTGCTCGCTGGCGGGATACTGCTGCTGTGGGTCTCCTGGAAGATGTGGCGCGAGCTGCGCGTCTCGCACGAGGCCGAGCACGCTGCCGTCGAGGCGGTCAGCGATCGCGACCTCAACGCCGACGGGACTATTGCCGGGGGGGCGCCCCGTAAGACGCTCGGTCAAGCGACCTTGCAGATCCTGATCGCCGACGTATCGATGTCGCTCGACAATGTGCTGGCCGTCGCCGGTGCCGCCCGCGACCATCCCTATGTGTTGGTCTTCGGGCTTATACTATCAATCGCGTTGATGGGGATTGCGTCCGCCTACATCGCGCGGCTTTTGGAGAAGCACCGCTGGATTGCCTATGTCGGCTTGGCGGTCATTCTCTACGTAGCGCTCGAGATGTGCTACCGCGGGATCATCGAGCTCAAACCGGCATTGGCCGGCTTGGCCGGCCTCTAACCACCGCAACTACGGCGCCACGCCCAGCTCATAGACATCAAAGCCGAGCGCGGCGTTGGCGCCTTGCGGCACAACATAGAGCGCGCTCGCCCTCATGCCGGCCTTAAGCTGCGAGCGATCGGCCGCCCCGGTAATGTCGGTATCGGAGGTGACGCGCAATCGTATTTCCCGACTGGCATCGGTGCGAACGGTCAGCCGCCGTCCCTCCTGACCGACCTGCGTGATCGTACCGCTGAGCCGCTCCTCGACCAGCGTCACAAGCTGCGGCCCCATGCCTTGCAGTTCGCGATAGAGCGTTTCCGCGATCCAGGCAAAATGCGACTCGCGGTCCCAGCCTTTGTACTCGTTCATGTGAAACTGCTTAATGATGTCAGCGAGCGGCAGCCCTTGTTGCAGCATGACAAGAACCTTCTTGCGGGCCAACAAGAGGTAATCGGTCAAAGCATGTAAGTCCTTGACGTCGCCGAGCGGCCCGTGCGCCGGGACCATCACTCGCGGCTTGAGCGCGCTAAACACCTCAAGCTGCCGCAGCATTCCCCAGGTGGTGCCATGGCTGTAATCCGGACGAATGTCGGGATGGCGGTCGATATAGCCGACAAAACCGGCATGCATGACGCCACTTTCAGGCAACCACACCGCGATGTCGCCCGGATTGTGCGGATCGTCAACGTAGAGCAGCTCAATGGTCTTGCCGCCGAGCTTCAGCGACATGTTGTTGCTAAAGCTCACGACATGATCGAGCGGATGAACATTCTTCATCGCCTCGGTGCGCTCGCGAAACCGCGTGCGCCATGATTTTATCTGATGTGGCTTCCAGCTTGCCCAATCCTTGGCGACGCGATCATGCACGATGACGGTCGCGGGCGGCGCGAACAACGGCGTGCCGCCGGTATGGTCGCCGTGGTTCTGCGTTATGATGACGTAGCGGATCGGCTGGCTCGTGACCCCACGGATGAATTGCTGCAACAGCCGTGTCTCCGGCGGATTGTTGCCGGTGTCCACCACGACCACGCCTTGGGAGGTCACGACCACCAGCGCATTGGCGTCATTGAGTTTGCCGACAAAGGCATAGACATCGTCGGCAACCTTCTTGAATTCGGCCTTTTCGCCGGTGATCGCATAAGCCGAAGCCGCCGTCATCGCCAATGCAAAAGCCGCCACAACCGCCATCCGTCGCATTCATCTCTCCCCTGATCTCAGTTCGCCTCGCCAGCGCCAATCATAGCAACTCGCCCGCCCAACGGAATTCGGAAATCCGGCGCTTTCCCCGCGCTAGCAGGGGCGTTAGGCTGACGACAAACCGGCGCCGAACCGGCTGCAACAAATAAGACATGGGAGGGCGCCAATGACCACCACGCGCCGATTTTTGACGTTTACGCTCCCCGCGCTGGCCGTCATGCTGGCAAACGCCGCGTTGGCGGTGGAGCTCGATCCAAAATCGGTTGTCTATCTCAAGCAAGACCAGTTCAAATGGCGCGACCCGTTCAATAAGTCGCCGGCCAATGGCGTATCGCTCCATGGCGACGGCACCAGCGGCTTTTATGTCAACCTCACCAAATGGAACAAAGGCGGCAATTTCAGCCGGCCGCATTCCCACCCCAACGATCGCATGATCTTTGTGCTCGGTGGCACCTGGTGGAACGGCACCGGCACGGCGTTTGATCCCCCGAACACCATCCCCATGCGCGCCGGGACATTCGTCACCCATCTCGCCAATGGCGTGCATTGGGACGGCGCCAAGGAGGAAGATGCGGTGCTCTTGATCGCCGGCGTCGGCCCAGCGGCAAGCACCCGCGCCACCGAAACCGAGGGGAAATTCAGTTCGCTCAATCCCACCGCCGTGACTTACCTCGCGCCCGATCAGTACAAATGGCGCGACCCCTTCAACAAGTCGCCGACCAATCAGGTCATCCTGTACGGCGATCCGTCGAAGGAGGGGCCCTATATGGTGATCAACCGGTTCTCGCCCGGCGCTTTCAGCCGTCCGCATTTCCATCCCAATGACCGCTTCATCACGGTCCTGAAGGGAATCTGGTGGGTCGGCAGCGGTCCGAAATTCGATCAAAACAACACCGTGCCAATGCCAACCGGAACCTTCGTGACCCATTTCGGCCGCGGTATCCATTTCGACGGCGCCAAGGACGAAGAAGTGATGGTGCTCATTACCGGCATGGGCCCCGCGACCAGCACCCAGATCAAGCAGGATTGATTTCTGGACTGCGCAATAACGAGGGTGGCGTGCGATATCTGATCGGCCCGACCAGTGTGGCGATGGCGTTGTTTCACGCCGTCGCGTCGACGCAGGCGCAAACGCCGGCGGAATTCTACCAGGGACGAACCATCGAAATCGGCATCAGTTCGACGGTCGGCGGCGGCTACGATGCCCATGCGCGCCTGCTTGCCCGCACGATGGGCAAATACATCCCGGGCAATCCAACGATTGTCGCCAAAAATATCGACGGAGCCGGTGGGTTGCGGCTCGCCAACCTGCTCTACAATACGGCGCCGCGCGACGGCACCAGCATTGGGACCATCTACCGCGCCACCGCCTTTGAACCGTTGTTCGGTAACAAGGCCGCACAGTTCGACGCCACGCAATTCAATTGGATTGGCAGCGCCAGCAGCGAAGTCAGCCTCTGCGTGTCATGGCATGGCAGTGGCGTCACGACGTTCAATGACATGCTGTCCAAAGAACTGGTGGTCGCCCATTCCGGAGCCGGCGCCGACGCCTATCAGTTCAGCAAGATCATCAATGGCGTGCTTGGCACCCGCATGCGGTTGATCGGCGGCTATCGTGGCGGCAATGAAATGCTATTGGCGATGGAGCGCGGCGAAGTTGGCGGCCGCTGCGGCTGGTCGTGGTCGAGCGTCCAGGCAACCCGCCGTGAATGGCTTGAACGCAAGCAGGTCAATCTCCTGACACAGTTGGCCCTGAGCAAACATCCGGACATGCCGAATGTCCCATTGGTGATCGACCTCGCCAAGACCGACGAGCAACGCGACATCCTGCGCCTGGTGTTCGCCCGTCAGCAGATCGCCTATCCGTTCCTGGCACCGCCGGGCGTGCCGAAGGATCGCGTCGAGGTTTTACGGACGGCATTTCTCAAGGCCATGGCCGATCCTGAGCTGCTGGCCGGCGCCCACAAAGCGCGACTTGAAATTCTGCCGGTATCCGGCGGCGAGGCTCAACGACTGGTTGCCGAACTCCACGCGACCCCAGCGCCCGTTGTCGAAAAGACTTCGGAAATGCTGAAGTAGCGAACAAGTCCTGGTGCTGGTTTCGCAGCGCTGCGGGCAAAAGGATTGAGATGCGACCGATCATAACGCCCTGCGCCGTCGCAATCGCGCTCGCATTCTCGTTGCCCGCGCACAGCCAGACACCCGCCGAATTCTACCGCGGCAAGACCATTCATTTGGACATTGGCGCCAGCGTTGGCGGCGGCTACGACCTTCATGGCCGGCTTCTGGCCCGCCACATTGGCAAACATATTCCTGGCAATCCGACGGTCGTGCCCCGAAACGTCGAAGGCGCGGGCGGCGTGCGCCTGCCGAACGTCCTGTACAATTCCGCGCCCCGCGACGGCACGACGTTTGGGATCGTCTTTCGCAGCGTCCCGTTCGATCCCCTCCTGGGCAATAAAGCCGTTCAATTCGACCCGACCAAATTGATCTGGATTGGCAGCACCAGCAGCGAAACTTCAATCTGCGTGGCCTGGCACACCAGCGGCGTAACCTCAATCGAGGATCTACGGCACAAGGAGCTTGTCGTCGGCTCGACCGGAAACAATGCGGACACCAGCATATTTGCCAAGGTCATCAACGGCGTGCTCGGCACGCGGATGAGGATCGTCACCGGTTACCCTGGCGGCAACGAAATCTCACTGGCACTTGAACGCGGCGAACTCGGTGGCCGATGCGCGTGGTCATGGTCCGCGGTCAAGGCGACGCGCCTATCGTGGGTCGAACAAAAGCAGATGCATATCTTGCTACAACTCGGGCTCAGCAAACATCCCGATCTACCGCACGTCCCGCTCGTTATCGAAAGCACCCGAACGTCCGAAGAACGTGACATTGCAAGACTTGTCTTCGCCCGTCAGGAGATTGCGTGGCCTTTTGTCGCCCCGCCCGGACTGCCAAAAGACCGCATTGATGCATTGCGCAAAGCGTTCGATGCAACCATGAGGGACCCGGCTTTCCTCGCGGATGCCGCCAAGGCCAAACTCGACGTCATGCCGACCGCCGGCGCGGATATCGAGCGGCTGATCGTTGAACTATACGCAACACCCGCACCAATCGTTCAAACGACAATCGAGATGCTCAAATAGCTTGATTTGCACCAAGCACATGCTTTGCTAAAGAAAACCGACGCAAGAACAAAAGGGACGGACATGCCGGAAGTATTCGTTTCAAAAATCGGAGATTTCGCCGAGGGCGACCGCCGCATCGTGTTCCATGGCGGCCAGGAGATCGGCGTGTTCCACTGGCAGGGCAATTTTTACGCTTATGAAAACCTCTGCCTGCATCAGGGCGGCCCCTGCTGCGAGGGCGTCATCATGCACAAGGTCGAGGACGTGCTCGCCCCAGACAAGACCTGGATCGGGCAGAAGTTCTCGGCCAGTGATGCCCATTTCGTTTGCCCCTGGCATGGCTACGAATACGATATCCGAACCGGCGAATGCGTCGGCAACCGCAAACTCCGCCTGAAATCGTTCGAAATCCGCCGGCGCGACGACGAACTCTACGTGGTCGCCGGATAACGAGGACAATCATGGACCTGCAACCCAACGATTTCCGCCGCATGTCGGTCGAAGAATTCGATACGACAAAATTGCTGGCGCACGCGTCCAAACAGGCCAAAGAGCGCGGCTACCAGCGCTTCCCGATTGTCGATGTCGATTCACACCACTATGAAACCGAATCGATGTCGGAAATTCTCGAATACCTCGACGATCCGGTTCTCAAGCAACTGGCGACCGCAACCTCCCGCCCAAACGCCAAAAACGCGCGAATCATGAACACCATGGTCGGCTATCAGGACATGGGTGGACGCATCCCGCGCTACGGCCAGCGCAGTTTTGAGAAAACCCCCGCCGGCGAGACCCAGCGTGACGCAGCGCTCACCAAACGTTGGATGGATGCAGTTGGCGTCGATGTCGCGGTTCTGTTCCCGACACCGATGCTGGCGCTTGGCGTACATCCGCAGGTCGAAGTCGAAATCGCTCTGTCGCGCGCCTATAACCGCTGGCTTTGCGACAAGATTTTGGCGCATGAGGAGCGGCTGGTTTCGATGCTATATTTGCCGTTCAACGATCCGGACGCGACTTACGATTTCGTCAAGGAGTTCGGCCAGAAGAAGGGCGTGGTCGGCTTCCTGATCACGTCGACGCGCTATCGGCCGGTGCATGCCAACCAATACATGAAAACCTACGCCCTTCTGGAAGAAATGGGCCTGCCGATTGCCTTCCATGGTTCTTATCACTGGCACGATCAGGCACAGGGCATGCTCAACCGCTTCATCTCAGTGCATGCGCTTGGGTTCGTCTGGTACAACATGATCCATCTCGCTAACTGGATCATCAACGGCCTGCCCGAGCGGTTTCCCAAGCTCAAAGTGATTTGGCTCGAAAGCGGCCTCGCCTGGATTCCGTTCATGATGCAGCGCTTCGACAATGAATACCTGATGCGCACATCGGAGGCCCCTGCCCTCAAGAAAATGCCATCCGACTACATGCGCGACATGTTCTGGGCCTCCCAGCCGATGGAAATCACCGACATGGGGCTGCTTAAGGAGACCTTACGCGTCATCAACGCGGAAACCCAACTGCTCTATTCGTCCGACTATCCGCATTGGGATTTCGACCTGCCGTCGACAATCTACGATCTGCCGTTCCTCAGCGAGGAGGCCAAACGCAACATTCTTGGCGGCAATGCCGACCGGCTGTTCAATCTCAAGCTGGGCGCGCGCAAGCTCGCGCAGGCGGTTTAGCCTTAAACACAGGAGCCTGGCGTGTTGTCCGTGACGATTCGCATTGCTGCCCTTGCGCTACTGATCGCGAACGCGCCGGCACATGCGCAGTCAGTGGCCGATTTTTACAGAGGCAAGGCCGTCGAGGTCTATATCGGCACCAGCGTCGGCGGCGGCTATGACGCCTATACCCGCATCCTGTCGCGCCATATGGGCAAATACATTCCGGGCAATCCAGTGCTGGTGCCGAAGAATTTGGCCGGCGGCGGCGGCATCAGGCTTGCCAATTTTCTTTACAATGCCGCGCCCAAGGACGGATCAGTGTTCGGCACCTTCAATCGCGGCATCGGCTTTGAGCCGCTTCTGGGCAACAAGGCGGCCCAATTCGATGCCACCCAGTTCAACTGGATCGGCAGCACCAATGACGAGATCAGCATCTGCGTCGCCTGGCACACCGCCGGAGTCGTCCGCTATCAGCAGGTCCAGGAGCGCGAATTGGTGGTCGGCGCATCGGGCACCGGCGCGGACACCTATCAGTTTCCCAAAGTGGCGAACGGCGTGCTCGGCACCAAATTTCGCATTGTCACCGGCTATCCGGGCGGCAATGACATCGATCTTGCGATGGAGCGTCAGGAGGTGCAGGGACGCTGCGGCTGGTCATGGTCGAGCGTAAAGGCCACACACCCGACCTGGTTGCCGGAGAAGAAATTCAACATTCTGTTCCAAATGGGACTGTCCAAGCATCCCGAACTGCCGGATACGCCGCTGATCATGGACCTCGCCAAGACCGACGAGGACCGGGCCATCTTCAAGCTGATCTTCGGCCGACAAGTTATGGCCTGGCCATTCGCTGCCCCACCCGGCGTTCTGCAGGAACGGGTTGACGCGCTGCGCACGGCCTTTACGGCGACCATGCAGGACAAGGACTTCCTGGCCGACGCCGCCAAAGCCAGGTTCGAGATCCGTGGCGTAACCGGCCTGGCAATTCAAAAACTGGTGCAGGAAATCTACCAGACACCGGCGCCGGTGGTGCGCAAGACCATGGACCTGCTGCAATAGTCCGTTGCACGGTCTTGTCCGCCCTAAGCCGGCCAATTAGGTTGCGGTCTCAACCCTGTGGATCGAGAACGCATGCCAATTCGCGATGGAATCGTCGACACCATCGGCAATACGCCGCTGATTAAGCTCGCGCGGGCATCGGAGGCGACCGGCTGTACCATTCTGGGCAAGGCTGAATTCATGAATCCCGGCCAGTCGGTCAAAGATCGGCCGGCGCGGCAAATGATCCTGGAGGCGGAAAAGCGCGGCGATCTCAAGCCGGGCGGGCTGGTGGTCGAGGCCACCGCCGGCAACACCGGCATTGGCCTCACGCTGGTCGCCAATGCGCGCGGCTACCGCAGCGTCATTGTGATGCCCGATACCCAGAGCCAGGAAAAGAAAGACACGCTGCGGCTGTGTGGCGCCGAACTGATCGAGGTGCCGGCGGTGCCCTACAGCAATCCCAACAATTATCAGCATGTCGGACGGCGGCTAGCCGACGAACTCCGCAAACGCGAGCAGCATGGCGTGTTATTCGCCGACCAATGGAACAATCTCGACAATCGCAAAGCGCACTATCTCACGACCGGCCCCGAAATCTGGAGCGACACCCAGGGCAAGGTCGATGGCTTCATCTGTTCGATCGGCACCGGCGGCACGATCGCCGGCGTCTCGATGTTCCTGCGCGAGAAGAAAAAAGATATTCTCATTGGCGTCGCCGACCCGAAAGGCGCTGCCATGTTTAACTTCTTCGCCCACGCCGAAGCCAAAGCGAGCGATGGAAGTTCGGTTTCGGAAGGCATTGGTCTCGGGCGCATCACGCCGATGATCGAAGACATCAAAGTCGACAACGCCTATCTGATCCCGGATGAAGTGGCGATCCCGCTGCTGTTCGATCTCCTGGAACATGAAGGCCTCTGTATGGGCGGCTCAACTGCGATCAATATCGCCGGCGCAATCCGTCTCGCCAAAGATCTCGGACCCGGACACACCATCGTGACCGTGCTGTGCGACTACGGCACGCGCTATCAATCGAAACTGTTCAACCCGGTATTCCTGCGCGCCAAGGGCCTGCCAGTGCCGGCCTGGCTGGAACGCCAATCGAGCCTGAAGGTTCCCTATGTCTGATCCCGCTCCCACCAGCCGCTGGCTGATGACGACCGAATGGCTCGCCGCCCGTCTCGGTGCGCCCGATCTCGTTGTGGTCGATGGCTCGTTTTATCTGCCGGCGCACAAGCGCGATGCGGCCGCCGATTATAGCGCCGGTCACATCCCCGGCGCCGTGCGGTTCGATGTCGACGACATTTCCGATCACGCCCAGAGCCTACCGCACATGCTGCCCTCCGCCGAAGTCTTTGCGGCAAAGGTCGGCGGGCTCGGCATCGGCGATGGCGATACCATCGTGGTCTATGATGGGCTGGGCATGTTCTCATCGCCACGGGTCTGGTGGACATTCCGGCTGTTTGGCGCAACGAAAGTCTTCATTCTCGAAGGCGGCATGCCAAAATGGCAAGCCGAAGGCCGACCGACCGAAGGTGGCGTGGCACAGCGGCCGCCACGGCCGTTCAACGCCCGCCTGAATGCCGGGCTTGTTGCGGCGCTGCCGCAGGTTCAATCGGCGCTCGCCGGCAACCAGGCGCAGGTGGTCGACGCACGGCCCGCCGACCGTTTTCGGGGCGATGCGCCGGAGCCACGGCCCGGCGTGCGGCCGGGACACATCCCAGGCTCGCTGAGCGTGCCCTATACCGAACTCGTGAAAGACGGAACGCTGCTGCCCGCCGACGCCCTGCGCCGCGCCTTCGTCGCCGGCGGCGTCGACATCGACAAGCCGATTATCACAAGCTGCGGCTCTGGCATTTCCGCCGCCACCATGTGGCTTGCGCTCGACGCGCTCGGCAAGCAACCGGCGGCGCTCTATGATGGATCCTGGTCGGAGTGGGGATCGCGCAGCGACTTGCCTGCCGCGGCCGGACCGAAGTAATGACGCACCTACGGTCGCGGGTTTTGACTATTACGATAGGGCACCCATGATCTTCCGCCAACTCTTCGACAGCCAGTCCGGAACCTACACCTATCTTCTTGCCAGCCGCGCAGGCGGCGAGGCGCTGATCATCGATCCGGTGCTGGAAAAGGTCGATCGCTATATTCAGCTCATCAATGAGCTTGACCTCAAATTGGTCAAGGCCGTCGACACACACCTACACGCCGATCACATCACCGGCCTCGGCGCATTGCGCGATCGCACCCGCTGCATCACCGTGATGGGTGAACATAGCAAAGTCGACGTCGTATCCATGCGGCTGCGCGAAGGCGACAAACTTACCATCGATGGCGTTGCACTCGATGTTCTATACACGCCGGGACATACCGACGACTCATATTCGTTCCGGATGCAAGACCGCGTGTTCACCGGCGACACGCTGCTGATCCGCGGAACCGGCCGCACCGATTTCCAGAATGGCGATCCGCGCGCCCAATACGACTCGATCTTCAATAAGCTCTTGAAGCTGCCGGATGAAACGCTGGTGTTCCCGGCCCACGACTATAAGGGCGAGACCGTCTCCACCATCGGCGAAGAGCGCGCATTCAACCCACGCCTCAGAGTCAAATCGCTCGACGAATATGTCGCGCTGATGAATGGTCTTAACCTGCCAAATCCCAAGATGATGGATGTCGCGGTGCCCGCCAATATGCGGGTCGGCTTTGCGCAAGAAGCGATCGCGCAGCGCGGCTGGGCGGTCGGCGCGAGCGACGCAATCAAACTCCTTGGACGGCCCGAAGTAACGATGGTCGACTTGCGCGAAACGTCGGAACGCGAAAAAGACGGTGTCATCCCGGGGGCATTGCATGCGCCCTACCCCGACCTGCAGGACAACATCCGACCGGGCGGCATGCTGCATGAACTCGCAAACGCCACTGGCAAGCGCATCCTGTTTTATTGCGCATTCGGTGAACGCTCCGCCATGGCGGTGCAGGCGGCCCAGGACGTCGGCATCGGCAGCGCCTGCCATATCCACGGCGGGATCGATGCGTGGAAGAAGGCAAACGGCGTCGTGTCGCAGAAGTCCTGACGGCAGCTCTCAGCGCGGCGGCAGCGCCAGCACCGACCGGTAGATCGGCATCATGTCGCCCAGCAAGGCCGCCTCAAGCCGGCCAGCGTGCTCCGACCAACTGATCCCTTGCTGATACCGTAGCGCAGCCTCGTGCTGACTACGCCACAATGCGTCGTCGGTCAGCAGCGCCACGGCGCGCTCCGCGAATTCGCCTTCATCCGCCCTGACGAAGCCAGTAACGCCATCGATCACCCGCTCCGGCAACACCGTCACCGGCGCGACCACGGCCGGCACGCCGAGCGCCTGAGCTTCCGCCACCGCCAAGCAAAACGATTCGGACTTGTGACCGAGATACAGCATGGCCCGAGATCCACGCATAGCCGCGATCAACGTTTCGCCATTGACCGATGGCTGCAAATGAATCGAATTCTTGACGGTCGCGTTCATGCCGGCGGGAAGTGCCACGCCCTCCCAGGCCCCCCACGCGTTTCCGTCAGCCGGCACGCTGCCAATTCCATAGACATCAAGCGTCGCATTGGGAACCCGCGGCAGGATCGACGACGCCCAGATCTCAACCAGCCGACGCAGGTTACGGGCTGGATTCGATGCGAATATCACGCGCGGCGGGGGAGCGCTTACAAGCGGCGAATGCCCCCTCACTTCATCGGCCAGGCCATGCGGCAGAACGATCTTCGGGGTGTGACGCGGCAGGAATGACGAATAGGACTGCGCCTCATAGAACGCCGTCAGAATTGGGATCGGCCGGTAGCGCCACATCCGCAAAATCTTCTTATAGTGGCGATGCTGGCGCACCGGCGACAGCACCCAAATGGCACGCCGCTTTGGTGATCGCACGAACGACAACAGATGTGGCCAATTGCAGGAGATGTAGAGATCGCAAGCACGCGGCGGCGTATCCGATAGCGGTCGCCAACTCACACCTTCGTGCTCGATCGGACCGTCGCAATTCGAAAATACCGTAACCTGATGACCACGCTTGGCCAATTCCTGCGCGCATCGAATAACGGACGTTTCGGTGCCACGGAGCGGCCGTTTGCCAAGATCCCGGCCGTCGTAATGTGACGAGGCTTCGGTAAAGACAATACTGGCCATCGAAAAGACCCTTATTAACGCAAGATCTGGCTGAGAAAAGCCTTGGTCCGTTCGTGCTGAGGGTTGGAAAAAAATGGCTCCGGTTCACTGACCTCAACGATTTGGCCGACGTCCATAAACACCACCCGGGTCGCCACCTGCCGCGCAAATCCCATCTCATGGCTGACCACCAGCATGGTCATGCCATCCATTGCCAGGCCGACCATGGTATCGAGCACTTCTTTGACCATCTCGGGATCGAGCGCGGATGTCGGTTCATCAAACAGCATGATCTTCGGCTGCATGCACAGCGCTCGCGCGATCGCGACCCGCTGTTGCTGACCGCCCGAAAGCTGCGCCGGATATTTCGCGGCCTGTTCCGGAATCCGCACCCGTTCAAGATAATGATGTGCAACCGCCTCGGCTTCCTTGCGCGGCATGCCTCGGACCCATATCGGCGCCAGCGTACAATTTTCAAGCACAGTCAAATGCGGAAACAAATTGAACTGCTGGAACACCATGCCGACCTCGCTCCGGACGGCATCGATCAATTTTAGATCTTCGGTCAATTCAACGCCATCAACCGTGACGCGACCCCGCTGCCAGGATTCAAGCCGGTTGATGCAGCGCAGCAGCGTCGACTTCCCGCTGCCCGACGGGCCACAAATCACAATCCGCTCCCCGCGCATGACACGCAAATCAATATCGCGCAGCACATGAAACGCGCCGAACCATTTGTTGACACCCACCATATCGATCGCGACCGCATTGTTGGTGGTGCGGATATCGCGTGCCGGACCGGAGGTACCGGAAACGCTGTCGGTCATGATGGTCATCGCACCAAATCCGTGCTCAACCGGCGCTCCACATAGAGCGCATAACGTGAGATCGCAAAGGAGATCGCAAAATAGATTAGCCCGGCGAACGCAAATCCAGTGAGCAACGTCACCGGCGTGGCCCAGTTTGGATCTGCAAAGGCTGCGCGTAGCTGACCAAGCAGATCGAAGATCGCGACAACTAGCACCAGCGTCGTATCCTTGAACAGAGCGATGAACGAATTGACCATGCTGGGGATCACAAGTTTCAGCGCCTGCGGCAGGATGACAAACGTCATCATCCGCCAATAGCCCAGGCCAAGCGCCATTGCGGCCTCGTATTGCCCGCGCGGAATGGCCTGCAAGCCACCGCGCACCACCTCCGCCATATAGGCGCCGGCGAACAATACGACACCAAGCAACACGCGCGCCAGCGGATCGAACGCCCAGTTCTCCGGCAGAAAGAACGGCAGCATGTAGGTTGCAAAGAACAACACCGTAATGAGCGGCACGCCACGCCAGATTTCAATGAACAAAATGCAAAACCAGCGCACCAATGGCAGCGACGAACGCCGACCGAGCGCAAGCACGATGCCGATCGGCAGCGAGCCGATGACCCCGACAAACGATATGACCAGCGTGATCAACAGTCCGCCCCACATTCGCGTTTCGACATGCGGCAGGGAGAACACGTCTCCCACCAGCAGAAAGAACGCAAAAAATGGAAACACACCGAAGAACAGCAGTGCGTTGACACCTTTGTACGGCACCCGCGGGATCATCAGCGGGACCAGCAACGCCACCCCTATCGCATAAGTCAGATTGACCCGCCAAACCTGATCGCCCGGATAAAATCCGTACATGAACTGGCCGAATTTGGCTGCAATGAACGGCCAGCAAGCGCCAACCGGGCGCCCCACGGTCTCGGCCAAACAATCAGTCCGGCTCGTTCCTTGCCATACCGCGTCGATCAGCATGAATTTGACGGCTGGCCAGATGAGAGCAACCAGCACAACGACACTCAGCAGCGTGACGACCGCGTTGAAAATACTGCTGAACAGTTTTTCCCGCAGCCAAGCCGGTATCCCGACGCTCAATAGGGGCGGCGTCTTTGGATCAATCAGTTGCTGACGGACGAAAGCCGCGCTCATGCTTGCCTCACCGTTCGCCAAACCGCGTGCGGGCGTTGTACAGATTCATCGCGAAGCTGGTGGCTAAGGAAATCGCGAGATAGACCGCCATGGTGATGGCGACAATCTCGATTGCCTGATGCGTCTGGATTCGGGTCGTTCCGGCAAAAACCGCCACCAGATCCGGATAACCGATCGCAACGGCAAGCGTGGAGTTCTTGGTCAGATTGAGATACTGGTTGGTCATCGGCGGGATCATCACCCGGAGTGCCTGGGGGATAACAATCAGGCGCAGCGCGGTCCCGCGCCGCAACCCAAGCGCCATGGCGGCTTCGCTCTGCCCCTTCGGCACCGCAAGGATGCCGGCACGAACCACCTCGGCAATGAACGCTGCGGTGTATGTCGACAGCGCGATCAACAACGCCGTGAACTCCGGGATCACCCGCAGGCCGCCGACGAAATTGAAACCACGCAGTTCGGGCGCCTCAAAACTCACCGGCGAACCGACCGCAAGGGTCGCGATTGCCGGCAGCCCAACAAGCAGGGCCAGCGAAGTCCACAACACGGGGAAGCGCACGCCCGTGGCATCCTGGCGTCGACGCGCCCACCTGCGGAGGCCGACCACGGCAAGAATGGCAACAACAAACGCCGCCGCGACCAGGCCGCTGCCGTCCGCAAACACTGCCCGCGGCACGAACATCCCGCGATTGTTCAAAAACATCGATGGCGAACCGGCCCATTCCGCGAGGCTTCGCAGCCACTGCGCAACCGCCCCGGCTGCACCGCTGCTCTCCACCAGCGCAAGACCATCAGCGATGGAACGAAGGATCGGTTGCAATCCGATGGCAATGCTCTGACGCGGTCCAGGCATCGCCAACAAGACAGCGAGGTACCAGAACAAGATTTGAAACAGCAGCGGCAAATTACGGAGGAGCTCGACATAGCCCCCCGCCAGGCGCGCGAGCAGCCAATTGGGACTTAGCCGCCCGAGCCCGATGACAAAACCAAGGAAAGTCGCGAACACAATGCCGAGTACCGACACCAACAACGTGTTGAGAAGTCCGACAAAAAATACGCGCCGATACGTGTCCTGTTCACTGTAGGAGATCAGCGCTTGGCTGATGCCAAATCCGGCCGGATCGTCAAGAAAGCCGATCCCGAAGCGGACATTCTGCGCTTCAAGATTGACGCGGGCGTTGATGGCAAACTCGATGGCGAGCCAAACGACAACCGCCAACACCGCGAGCTGATAGACAGCGCTGCGAAATCGCGGCTTGTTGTAGAAGGCAGTCTTCGTCACGGCCCTGCCCTCGTCTGCCAGCTGACGCCGGAAACCTTCAGCGCGGCGCTACCGTCCTCGATAACAGGGACCGCGCATCGGCGCGGGTTCAACGGATTGGCGGCGCATATTGGATTCCGCCTTTGGTCCACAGCCGATTGAGGCCCCGGCTGATTCCGAGCTTCGACGAGGTGCCGACATTGCGCTCAAATACTTCGCCATAATTCCCGACATGGCGGACAATGCGGACGACCCAATCCCTGGTCATTCCCAGTTGCTCGCCGTGGCTTCCCTCCAAGCCCAGCATACGACGGATTTCCGGCTGTTTGGCTTTCAGCGCCTCGTCGAGCGTCTTGGAGGAGACGCCTAACTCCTCGGCATTGAGCATGGCAAAGTGAACCCACTTCACCAGATCGAACCATTGATCGTCGCCATGCCGTACCAGAGGCCCGAGCGGTTCCTTGGAAATAACCTCCGGCAAGATCACATGGTCGCTGGCATTGCTCAGTTTGAGTTTCTCGGCAAAAAGCTGGGACACGTCAGTGGTGAAGGCGTCGCAGCGGCCCGATTCATAGGCCTTGATGGTTTCGTCCGCAGTACCGAACGCAACCACCTCGTATTTCATATTGTTGGCGCGGAAATAATCCGCAAGATTGAGCTCGGTGGTAGTGCCGGTCTGCGCGCACACGCTGGCGCCATTGAGCTCGAGCGCCGAATTGACCTTGAGCGCCTTGCGCACCATGAATCCCTGGCCGTCGTAATAGGTGACGCCGACAAAATTAAACAGCGCATCGCGCGAACTGGTCCAGGTGGTGTTGCGCGATAGTACGTCGATCTGGCCCGACCTCAGTGGCTCGAACCGGTCTCCGGCCGACAGCGGCGTGAACTTCACTTTGGTAGGGTCGTTGAAGATGGCCGCCGCGATGGCCCGGCAAAAATCAACGTCGAACCCGGTCCAATTGCCTTTGTCGTCGGGATTGGAGAATCCCGGTAGCCCCTGACTGACCCCACAGTGCAATGCTCCGCGATCCCTGACGGATTTAAGGACCTGAGCCTCGGCCAGCCCGCTTAACCCGGCTGCCACAGCCAGTGAAACCACGCCGATGACACGTTTCATCACGCAACCTTTTCCTGTTTTGAGCCATTCGATGCGGTCTGCGTGGATGTTTTAGCGCTCAAACGCCCCCTCCTGCGCAAGCGACACCAAACGGCCCGCCATCTGAGGACGACCAGCCATCGCGGTCAAGGGGTTGACGATGATATCAAGTGGATCGGTATATGCCCAACCGGACAATACCCCCGAACGATTAACCGTGCTGCAATCATGCCTCCTTGCCCCAAAGTCGCGCATTCGGCATGAAGGACGCTCAATGACCAAGAAACCCGCCAGCGGCACCCATTCCGGCACCAACGCCGCGACACGCTTTGTCACGAGCGGCCGCAATCCGCAGACATTTCACGGGTTCGTCAATCCGCCGGTAGTTCACGCGTCGACCGTCCTTTATCCCACGGTTGACGATTATATCGCCCGCCGTGGTCGTTATACCTATGGTCGGCGTGGCACGCCTACATCGGAGGCATTGGCAAGCGCGCTTGCTGAAATCGAAGGCACCCAATGCGCCGGGGTGGCATTGCTACCCTCCGGACTAGCCGCCGCTTCGCTGGCGCTGCAATCGGCCTTGCGCGCCGGAGACCATGCCCTCATCACCGACAATGTCTATGGTCCGACCCGCCACTTCTGCGACACCGTCCTTGGCCGCTGCGGCGTCACTGTAAGCTATTTCGATCCAATGATCGGCGGCAATATTTCAGCATTGATTCAGCCCAGCACCCGTGTGGTCTACCTGGAGTCTCCCGGTTCTCTCACGTTTGAGGTGCAGGACGTACCTGCCATCGCGGCTGCCGCCCATGCACGCAATGCAACTGTCCTCATGGACAATACCTGGGCAAGCCCCTTGTATTTTCGCGCGCTTGAAATGGGCGTCGATCTGGCCATCCAGTCCGGCAGCAAATATATCGGCGGCCATTCCGACTTGATGCTGGGCGTGGTCGCCGCCAATGCCGCGACTTGGCAGCAACTCAGCGCGACCGTGTTTTCCATGGGCCTTTGCGTTGGCCCCGACGACATGTATCTCGGCCTGCGCGGCCTGCGCACCATGGCGGTTCGCCTGGCGCAGCACTATCAAGCCGGACTAACCGTGGCACACTGGTTTGCACAACGACCCGAAGTCGCGCAAGTCCTGCACCCCGCCTTTGAAAGCTGCCCCGGTCACGCAATCTGGAAGCGCGACTTCACCGGCGCGAGCGGTCTATTCAGCATTGTGCTCAAGCCCGCGCCCGAAGCAGCGGTTCATGCCTTCATCGATGCGCTCACGCTATTTGGCATCGGCGCGTCCTGGGGCGGATTCGAAAGCCTTGTGATCCCGTTTGATTGCCACGATGTTCGCAGCGCGACGACGTGGTCACCCAAAGGCCCCACCATACGCTTCCACATCGGGCTCGAAGATGTCGCCGACCTGATCGCCGATCTTGAACGCGGCTTCGCAGCATTGGCGGCGGCGCGATAGGCTCAGCTTGGATCAGGCGTCTGTTTCGTCCGCCGCTCTTTGTAGATCAGCATGATGTTGCGGATATAGATCAAAGTGGCAACGCATTGGCCGAAGATGATCACCGGCTCACGCTTTACGATGCCGTAGACCAGCGTCATCAACCCGCCGACCATCGAAAAAAGCCAGAATGCAAATGGAACCACGCTGCGCCCTGCGCGCTCGCTGGATAGCCACTGCACCACAAATCGCGCCGCGAACACCAATTGGGCAACCAGCCCAAAGATCAGCCAAAAATCGAACTTATCAACGAACGTCTCACGAAAGAAGTTACCGATCTCGGTGCCGAACTGAATGAGCATCAACTGATCTCCGTTGCGTTCGGCACACGTCTCTTGCGGCGGACAAGCCACCAAACCCCGAACAAATCAAGGATCCCGACCCATAACCGATCCCACAATCCATAATTGGATACACCATGGCCGCGTTGACGATCCAGCACATCGACATAGCCGATCTCATAACCCTCGCGCTTGACCAGCGCAGGCAGGAAGCGATGCAGCCCATCGAAATAAGGCAACGATAAAAACAAATCGCGACGAAATGCCTTTAGACCGCATCCGGTATCACGGGTTCCATCACGCAGCACCATACCGCGGACGCCATTGGCCAAACGCGACTGAAATTTTTTAAACCCGGTGTCCTTGCGGCCGACACGCTGGCCGGCGACCAGCCCGATCCTTGGATTGTTGGTCAGCACCGCCAGCAGTTTTGGCACAAATGCGGGATCGTTCTGACCGTCACCGTCAAGCGTGGCAACCACCGGCGCACGCGCGTGCATGACGCCGGTTCGTACCGCCGATGACTGACCGCACGACGCCGCATGCCTGATCTGGCGCAACCATGGGCGCGATGTCTTCAAGGCCGCTATTTCAGCTTCCGTTCCATCGGTCGAGCCGTCATTGACATATACAATTTCGAACGCGATTCCGCTCAATGCGCGTTCGATTTCGGTAACCAGCGGTGCGATGTTCCCGGCCTCGTTCTTGACCGGGACCACCACGCTGACCGTCGGCGGCGCTTGGTTTTCAGGCATGACCATGTCGATATTGTAGTCTCAAGGGCGAATTCATCGGCAACGGCGCTGCCGCTCTGCCGTCAGCTTCTTATTGACCGAAGAGGCCCCGGGCAACCCTTTTGATCCGACCGAACGACAGCCCTGCGAGGGGCTCAACCGCACCATTGGTGCGAACCGTGAACCCAAGTCGGCGTGCCGCTAACCAATCTCGAACCAACAGCGCGCCGACAGCGCCAGCTATGGCGCCTGCTACTACATCGCTCGGGTGATGGGCGGTCACGATCACCCGGCTTGCAGCGATCACCAAGGCGTAGCTCCACATCAGAGGACGCAGACGCGGCCAAAGTACGCCGAACGCTACCGCCGCTGCGAATGCGGTGGTCGCATGGCCGGAGGGAAAACTGGCGTATTCCGGGCGCCAGACAAACAATTTGTAAAGAAACACATCCTCGCCGGCGACCATCGGTCTGGCGCGGCCGATTAACCGCTTGATGACCGCGATAACAAGCCCCGGTATTGCGATCGCCAGGAACAAGAACCCCAGTCGCACCGATAGCGCCGCGAGCACGCGCTGGTTCATGCGCGACAGCGTCGGCACCGTGACAAATGCCAAAACGATAAGCGCCAGCCCAAGCGGAAACAGGAACCATCCCGACAGACCAAGATCGGTCGCAAACTGAAATGATGCAATCAACCACGCCGGTGCTTGTTTCGCAGCCCTGACAGCGGCGGCATCGACAAAGATCATGGTAAGAAGCAGCGCCACGGTCGCGGCGGCGGCGCCCGCCGCCAGTCGCGCATAAGCGCGCCAAATTGGCGTTGCAGCGCCACGCCGGCGCCGCAACAGGCGGCGCAATGCAATCGCAACATTTTCGGACGCGCAGCGCAGTCGTGACGGCGACGGCACTGCCATCGGCGGCGCGCTCACGGAGGGCTACCGGAGCGATAGACCGCAATCGCTATCGCGCGGCCGTTACCCATGTTGAAACCTTCAACCCGTGGACCGGATGAATAATGCAGACCAATCGCATCGGCGCGTTGCGCGAAATTTCGCTGCTGTCGCGCTTCAACGAAGGCGAACCGACACTCTCCGCCCCGCAGAAATTCCGCGGCGCCGGCGCCGTCGGTCAGCCTGGTATTGGTACCGGCAAGGAAGACTAGACTCGGCTCGCCGTAACCGGCCGACGCCGCAAGCGGATCCCGGCAGCCGCTTTCCTGCATGATCTTGGCGAGCGCACCGCTCGGAAATACCGGGTTTAACGACGGTATGATCAGCCCCATAGCCGCTGTCACGATCAATAACGCGGCAACAACGCCGCGCAACAGCGAATGCTCGATTCCATCGCTGTCAAAGAGTTGCCAGGCACGGAACCCCATGACAATCGACGCACCAATCAACGGCCAAGCCAGAAAGCCAAACTGCTTGCCAACGACAACGAGCCCGACAAGCCCGACAAGACCCAAAATCATCGGCACGATGAACCACCAGATCGTTCCCCGCACCAGCCAGGCCTTTGACGTGGCAACCTGCGCATCCACGACGCCGGCAATCAAGATGGCAATCGCGGGATAGAGCGGCAGGACGTAATGCGGCAGCTTGGTCACGACCAATTCGAATAGGATCCAAGTTGGAACGATCCACGCCAGCAGGAATTTCGCGCCGGGCTCGTGACGCGCGGCCCACACTGCTGGCGCGGCGATGCCGGCAAGCGTCGCACCGGGCCAGAACGTGGCCCAGAACAGCAGGAAATAATATCCCGGTGGCGCACCATGCGATTCCTGTCCTTGGAACAATTTGCTGATGAGGTCTTGTCCAACGGATTCCGCGAAAAATCCCTCGCCCGAGCGCAGGGTGATGGCCACGAACCACGGCATGACCAGGATCGCGAAGTACACCACCCCAATGAACGGACGGAGCGAAAGTAGCCAACGCGCCGATCGGTCCGAGATCACGACGGCGGCCACGGTCAAAACGACGATCAACGGAATGACCGGCCCCTTCAGCAGCGCCGAAGCGGCCAGCGCCGTCCAAAAGATCGCCGGCACGATCCAGGTCCAGCGACCTTCGAGCCGCGCGCGTTGCTCGGGCAAATAGGCCCGCGCCATCGCACCCATGACCGCGACCGCGGTCAACAACATAACGGCATCGGTCTTGGCAATGCGGCTCTCAACGCTGAGCAAGATACAGCTTGCCAACATCAGTCCGGCCAAGACCGCCGCACGCCGCGAAACCAAGGCGAGCGCAGCCCAATATGTTAGCAGCACCGCTCCCACCGCACCGATAAGCGAAGGCACGCGATACAGCCAGATCGCGGTCATCGCGTCAGGCACACCGATCCATTGCGCGGCTTGGACGACGCCGGCCTGCAGCCAATAAATTCCTACCGGCTTCTTGTAACGGGAGGTCTCCTGGAACCGGATATCGACAAAATCGCCGGTCTCAATCATCTGCTTGGTGGCTTGAGCAAAACGCGACTCGTCACGATCGGTCGGAGGAATCGCAAAAAAGCCCGGTAGCATGCTCAGCAGCGCCACGACAACGAGAATGATCGCCGCGCGCGCGTGTGAACCGGTCGCGAAGTCGACGACCGCCTTGAGGCCGAACGCTGGTCCGATCCGGCCCGGTTGATTGTCGGCCGCGACGGCCATTCCAGTTCCCCACGTGTTGCAGCGCACCGCGACAATAGGAAACCTAGCGTGCGGGGGGAAGCGTGAGTCCCGGCCTATTGCAGCCGCACCGTCACACTGTCGGTCGCGCCGGTGGCATCGATCACAGTCAGGCGGACGAACCCGGGCCCTTCCGGCTCAAAAAATACCGTATTGCGGCGACCGGAGGGCGTATCCACAGGCAAACCGTTGACCAATACGGTCAATGGACCAACCCCGCCCACCAGCTTGAGAGCAATCGGATCCGGGCGGCCCTCGCCGCTGTTGATAAGCTCAAGGCGCGCCCCCTGGGGCGGGAACATGATCCGAACGGGTGTCTCCGCTCCCTCCCCCAAACTACCGAAGGGTCGAAACCGCTGCAGAGGTGGGGGCAGACGGCCATTGGCTGCCAATTGGGTGCCGCGCGGCGCGGCAGGCAGGGCTATCGGCAGGCTACCCGTGCGGGCGAAGGCGTCGAACAGAATTGGCGCTGCGGCGCTGCGCGCAATCAGGCCCGGCACCGGCGCGCCGTCCGGCCGGCCGACCCACACGCCAATGGTCCGTTTGCCATCAAAGCCAACCGCCCAGGCATCGCGATAGCCATAGGACGTGCCGGTCTTGAAGGCGATGCGGCCGCCGGCGGCATTTTCCGGTGGTGGCGTACCGAGCAACACATTGCCAATATACCACGCCGCGACCGGCTCCATCAGGCGACGCGATGACGGCGCTTGGCCGGTTTCGTCAATGCGCTCAGTCAAAGCAATGGCATTGCCCAAACGGGCAACACCGGCATAGAGCATCACCAGATCGTTGAGCGTTACGCCGACGCCACCCAACCCCATTGCCAGCCCGGGCACCTCACCACGCGGCAGCACCAAAGCGCCCCCGGCTTGCGCCAATCGAGCCGTGAAGCGGCTCGCTCCAACGCGATCGAGCACCGCAACAGCGGGCACATTCAGCGAGAGTTGCAGCGCCCGGCGAACCGTCACCGTACCCTGAAAACTCAGGTCGAAGTTTTCCGGTGCATAGCCGCCATAACGGGTCGGACGATCGTCGATCAGGGTTTCCGGATGGATCAGCCCATCCTCGAATCCGAAGCCGTAGATGAATGGCTTGAGCGCCGATCCCGGTGAACGCAAGGCTTGCGTCATATCGACCTGGCCAGCGCGGCTTGCATCGAAATAATCCGACGACGCAACCCGCGCCTGCACCTCACCGGTTTCGTTGTCGATCACAAGAATGGCAACCGAGATCGACTGACCAAGTGCGCGGGCACGCTCACGCGCAAGATCTTCGAGGCTCTTTTGAAGCGGTGCCTGAATGGTCAGCCGATGAATCGCACGGCCAGGTATTGCAGCCACCACTGCGTCGGCCGAATGCGGCGCCAGCGCCGGCATTGGACGGCGGCCCTCGGCGACGGCCTCCTGCTTGGCGCGCTCGATCTCGTCGACGGGCACGACACCGGCCGCCGCGAGCCGATCGAGCACCCGATCGCGGGCGGCACGGGCGACAGCGACCGAACGGTCAGGTCGCCTGACCTCCGGCGATTGCGGCAACGCCACCAGGAGCGCGGACTCCGCCAGCGTCAGCCGCCGCGGCTCTTTGCCGAAATAGGCTAGCGATGCGGCGCGGATGCCCTCCAAATTGCCGCCATAGGGCGCAAGGCTGAAATAAAGCGCGAGGATTTCATCTTTGCTCAGGGCCCTCTCAAGCTGGATCGCACGAACGATTTGGCGAAGCTTGGCCAAAAAACTGCGTTCGCTGCGTGGTTCCAGCAGCCGCGCCACCTGCATCGTTAAAGTCGAAGCACCCGAGACAATTCGTCCATTCGTTACGAGTTGTGAGAATGCCCGCGCGAGCGCCAACGGATCGACCCCGCGATGCGTTTGGAACCGGCGATCCTCATAGGCAAATAACATCGCCAAGAAACGATGATCGACATCCGCGCGCGTTGCCGGCAGCCGCCAGCGGCCTTCTGGGGTCGTGTAAGGCCGCAGCAACCGTCCCTCCCGGTCGACGACCAAGGTGGAGAACGCCAGCCCCTCGCCGCGCGGCACCGGACCGAGCGACGCGATCCACCATCCTGCACCCCCAACCATTGCCGCTGTCAGCAGCGCGGCCGCGGCGGCGAGACGCCTCACGCCACGTCTCCGCCCCGCCGGTCGGACGGCGAGCACCATGCTGCTGGCATCACCGCGGCTCATCGTGTTGCCGTCACCGTAACAGTTCCGGTGCTGGTACGGCCAAAACGGTCGGGCCGGTACATGTCCTCTACAAACGCCTGAGGATGCACATAGGTACCCGGCGATACCGCCCGCACGACATAGGCCAGGGCAAACACCGCCGGATCGTTGCTCGTCCGGTTGAACGCCGCACTAAACCGATCGTCGCGGAATTCCGCATGGACCGGAATTACTCCGTCCGAAATCCACGGCAGCGCGCCCGCATCGCCGGACGACACCAACCGCGGATTGTCGATTTCGAACCCGGCCGGCAAATGGTCCGCGACTATGACGCGGCCAAATTGCGGTTTCGGCTCGGTAATCCGCAACACCACGGCGAAACGCTCATTCTGCCTCGCCTTCGAAGGATGGGCCGGCTTACCGTCAAGCGTGAAGTATAGCCGCTCGATCTTGAAGCCGCGTTCGGCCGCCGGTTCCGGCACCAGCGGCGCACCGTTGACCGTCACCACCGCCTGTAGCGCCCCTTCCCCGGCATTTGCGATCCGCAAGGGTGACTGCAACTGGCTTGGCAAAAATCGGCGATTGAGAGCGCCCTGACTCCGTTCGCCAGCAACATCGAGCGACACACCGGTTGCTTCTTTGGCAAGCGCTCGCGCGGCCAACACCATCCATGCGTTCTCCTGGGTTGAAGTATATGGCGTCAAACCACGCGCCGCCTCTACCCGCTCGATCGCACCGCTAATGGTCGCGCGCGAAGCGCCGCCTTCGGACGCCAAGGTAATCAACGCCGCCCCGTCACGCAGCGCCGAACCGTAGTCGAGGCGACCGTCTTCCAATGCCGGCCGCGGCGCCATCGAACGCAGAGCCGAAGCGTAAACGCGCTCGGCGCGCAGCTTGTCGCCAAGCATGCCAAGCGCCGCTGCAAGTTGCGCTTTGGCAATGGTGGTCACGAAATCGTCGAGCTTGGAATCGACAAAATAGCGCAGATCCCCGATTGGCGCCGCGCCGTTGCGCGCCAGCACATAGAGCGCATAGGCAAGATTGCGGCCACCATTACGGCTCGGATCCTCCGCATTGCCGGCGAAGTTGCGTAATCGCTGCAACGCCAATCGGAAGGCGGCGTCGGGAACCGTAAAGTTGCGTTCACGCGCACGGGTGAGGAAATCGGCGACATAGGCATCGAGCCACACGTCATCGCCACCGACCGACCAAAGGCCGAACGAGCCGTTCGCCCCCTGACGCGCCAACAACCTATCGATCGATTCCTGGATTCGGCGATCGACGGTGTCGTCGAGCGCCAGATGCGCCGCGCCGGCGAGATCATTGACATAGAGCAATGGCAATGCCCGGCTGGCGATCTGCTCGGTGCATCCAAACGGATAACGATCGAGCGCTGCCAGCAGCGCGGCCGCATCGAGCGCCGTCGACAGCCCGACCGAAACCGATACGCTTCCGGTCCCCGGAACGAGATCGGCGAACACATCGTTCGACAGCGTGACGCTTTCGCCTCGCGCGATCGTCTGCACTGTTCGGCGCGCCAGGATTTGCGTGCCCGGCTTGACCGGCAGCGCGTAGCCGCGCTCCGTCACAAAGCCACCAGGCCCGCTGACGCGCACCGTGACGTTCCCCACCCCAACAGCAGGTGCCGTCAAGGGTAGCGTAACGGAGCTGCGCTGTTTGGCATCGAGCCGCACGGTCTGCGACGCGGCATTACCGGTCACAACGATGCCGTCGCTGCGCACATCGACGCGGTATTCGCCCGACGGACCTTCGACATTGTCGATGTCGAGATGCATGGTGCCGCGATCGCCATTGAGCAGGAAGCGCGGCAGCGTCGCGGTTACCACGACCGGGTCGCGAATGACCATGTCGGCGCTGGCGCGACCGACCTTGTCGCGCGACCATGCCACCGCCATCACCCGGACGGTGCCGGAAAACGCGGGGATATCGAAGACGGCCTCCGCGGTTCCATCGGGCTTCACCGCGACCAGACCGGAATACAGCGCCAGCGGTTTCTGAGCCGGCGGACTGCCCTGCAATTCGGCCGCGGCAATATCGCCGCCGCTTCTGATCTGGCCGCGCGTGCCTTGCATACCGTCAATGAGTTGACCGTAGAGATCGCGCAGTTCCACCGCGAGGCGGCGCTGCCCCAGATAATGGTCGTCTGGCGCCGGCGGCCGGAAGTTGGTCAGGTTCAGAATGCCGACGTCAACCGCCGCGACGACGATGCGCGCATCGTCGCCAGCGGCAAGGCCACCAATCTTGACCGGAATGCGCAAGGCGTTGCCTGGGCGGGCGAGTTGCGGCGTTGCCATATTCACCGCCAGCGTGCGGGCGGCGCGATCGATCCCGAACCACTGGACGCCGATCGCGCGACCCGGCATGCGCTGGGCTTCGGTATCGAGCGGACGGCGCAAGGTGGCCACCACATAGGCGCCGGTGCCCCAATCCTTGCCGACCGGCACGCGCAGCTGCACCGTGCCGGGACGCACGTCCTGCGTGATCGTCGTTAGCACGCGCTCACCAACGACGCTTAGCGTCACTTTGCCAGCCATACGCGCGGTGATGGCGACCGTCATGCTATCGCCGGGCGCGTATTCGGGCTTGTCGAGCGCGACTTCGAGCATATCGGGCGTGTCGGCGGTCGCCTCGGTGTACCAGCCCGCATCGAACCCGAGTGAGGTGACCGGACCGTCCCGTTCACCACTTGATATCTCCAAACGGTAGCGACCCCATTGCACCGGCAGCGATAGCCGCGCGGGCGTGCCGGCAGCGACGTTGAGCTGGCCGTCGGCGACGCGCCGCGTCAACTTCACCGGTTCGAAGTCCCAACTGTTGTCGCGGCGATACCATTGGTAACGGGTCTCGACCCGTAACAATTCGTAGCGTAAACCGCTGCGCGTCAGCGCCGCACCGTCAGGCCCGACCACGACCACATCGAAACCTGCCTGCTCGCCGTCGCCAAGCGAACGTCCGGAGAACAACGGCCGCACGCCAATCATCGGACCGGCCGGTGTCACTGGCAGCGTCAGCTTGCGTTCGATCGCTCGGCCGCCGGGCTCGGCAAGGCGGAGCGTCACCCGCGCCTCCAAGGGGCGGGTCGCCTGCGGCACTTTTTCAAGTCCGATAAGGAAACTCGCCCGACCATTGCCGTCTGTCGTCGGCAGCCCCTCCAACGGATTTCTTGTCGCCTCGATCTGTTCGTCGAACAGGCCGAACCGATAGCCCGTAAAACCCGCACGTTCGGTCGCCGGCGCAACGACCAATTCACCCGCAATTTCAAGCCCGGCGGCCGGCGCGCCGTAGAGATAGCGACCTTCCAGCGCGAGTCGCGCAGGCTCCGATCGCGACAAGCTCTTGGCAGTGGAATTCAACTCGAATTCCAACCGGTCCGGCACATAATCCTCGACCATGAAGGTGACCTCACCGACCGCGGCGCGGCGCGGATCGGTAAAGGCGCGCACCCGCCAAGTGCCAGTCGGCGCCGAGGGCACCAATGGGACCTCTAGACTTCGGCCGCCGACGCCCTGGTCGGCGACCGTTGCGCGGCGATATTCCACCCCGTCGGGACGCTCGACCACCAGCGTCAGCGGGATACCCACCGCAGCCATTCCCCGAGGATCGCGCAGCAGCGCGGTGACATGGACGCTTTCGCCAGACCGATAAACGCCACGCTCGGTAAAGACGAACCCATCAAGGCCGGCAGGCGCATTACGGCCGGACACACCACGGTCGCTCAGGTCAAATCCCGGCGACCGCAGGCTTAAGAACGCGTAGTCGCCACTGGCATCGGTCGCGACCAAGAGCGCGGGCGCCGCACCGACCTCGCCGCGCGTTAGCGCCGCCTCAAACTGCACATAACCGGCCGCGTTGGTGCGTTTGCTCGATAGGACTTCGTTATTGCGGGACAACAGCCGCACTTCCACGCCGCCGCCGCCTTGCGTGGTCTCCAAGGAATGCACGAAGGTATGAATGCCGTCATTGCCGGAATAGGCCGCAAGGCCCAAGTCCGAGACGACGAACCACTGGGTTGCAAGATCGATAAAATCTTCGCCGACCGTTCCCACAGCGCTGGCGACCAATACATAGACGCCAGCTGACAGACCCGGGATCGCCTCAGTCACCGGGAAGGCGGTGGTGACATCCGTGTTCTGAACGGGGTCGACCTTCATCTCGCCTTTCCAGACCTGCGAGCCACGCTCCTCGCGCAGCCGCGCCAATTCGTAGCGGTTGAGTGTGCGCTGGAAGTCGTGGCCGAGTACGGTGGTGACCAGATTGCGGTCACCGATCCGATAGATTTCAAGCGCCACCGCCGGAGCATTCACACTGATGACCGGAATGCCACGCTGCCCAACCCGCGGCAGCACATAGGCGCGACCGCCGAACCGCACCATCGGCTTGCGATCGCGAACATAGATGTTGAATTCGGCGGGTTTCGCCAAGGTCTCGCTTACAGTCGATGGAATTCCGGCACGCAAGGTCACGGTGTAGCGCTCGCCGTGCTTGAGGCCCTCGACGCAGAGCTGGCGCGCGTCGACCGACAAGGCCGGGCGATCCTGGCCGGAGATCGCGACAAATGGCGAGAGATCCATGCGCCGGCCGGGCAATTCTTCCGAGAACTGGAAACATGCTCGCGGCGATGAGGCATCCGCGTCGACCGAGTAATCGAGCAAGCGAAAGCCATGATCCGCGCGCATGCGCTCGTATTGCTGCCTTACGTCTGCGACCTCCCGAAGCTCAAGCGACCGCCGCATCGAGTCGAGCGCCGGACGCCACAACTGGCGGTCGGCATAACTGCGCGAGACGATCACCAGACTTGCCGCTTCTTCGGCGGGCAGCTTGGAACGCTGATAGGCGATATAGGCGGCGGCCGCGGCGCGCTCTAGCTGGGTCGTGCGTTCGCGATCATTGCTCGGTCGATTCTGCAAAGCCGATTGCGCGATGCGCAACCAATTTGCGCTATCGTCAGGTGTCACCACCGCGATCTGGCCGAGAATCCGTAAACCGCCACGAACATCGTTGCGCTGGAACGCCGCATCGGCATCGCGCCGCAAGACGGCTGCACTCCGCGTCACCGAACCCGATTCAGCCCGGATCTGCGCTTCAAGCTTGATCGCCGCATCGGCCAGATCGTCACGATGAAATGGCTTTTGGGCAAGGGCGGCGCCCGACATCGTGACAGATGCCATGACAATGGACAAAAGGGTGACGAGCGCGGCAAGCACGCCGGCGCGAACGGACGCAATCATGGGTGGACCTCCATCCCCGCCGGCCACCACCGCGCAGGATAGCGCAAAGAAAATCGCTGAATCGTGTCGAGGTAGTGACGGAAAACATTAACTTGTGCGCTGGCGAGTGTGCCACCGCTGGGGTACAAACGCGCCCTGGTAAAGGTCCGAGCGCCCGATACGGCCCCGTAGCTCAGCGGATTAGAGCAGCAGCCTTCTAAGCTGTTGGTCGGAGGTTCGATTCCTCCCGGGGTCGCCAGCGCACACATTAAATTTTGGTTAGACCAGCCTGGCTGCCGGACAGGCCACAATAAAGACCAACCCTTTCGACAGACAAAAAACTCTGTAGAATGATAGTGTAACGGCAATACCCGACCAGGCCGAAAGCGTAGGGCGACCTTTCGGACAACGTATGTGCAACACACTTCGGCGACACCCCCTTAGTCCCGACGAGGGACGGCTTTAACCGATCGGAGCTCTTAGCGATGAAAATCTCTACCATTCTGGCTGCCGTGACGGCTGCGACCATCGGAACCGCGTCGGTTACGGCGCTGGCGCAATCTGCAAGCACGCCGCCGACACCCAAGCCCGCAGCGGGCGCGCTGCCCCAGCCCAATCCCAGTGCGGTGCAAAAGAGCTTCCGCACCCAGGACAGCGCCGAGCAGCAGTCGAGCACCCAAGCCGCGCCGGTGGATGTCGGACAGTCCGGACGCTCGCGTAATCCGAACTGACGCTCGCATTCGCTGGTGGTCGGATTCTAACATTCGCATCCCATTGCCGCGCGCGATTTTGCGAATGTTAGAATCAAAGGACCACTAGCAAGTATAGGCTGCTAGTGGAGTTTTGGATTTGACATTCGCATCGCTTGCTCGCTGCCAGGTGGGTAGCGAATGTCAAATCCACTCCACTAGACAGCCACGAAATAAAAGGCCTGCGATGTCGCAATGCGATATCGCAGGCCTGATCGTTTGGTATTTACGGTCTTTCGACCAGGACTATTGCCGCCAATCAATCGGTCAAGGTGATGCCGTCGCGGATGCTGGCGGCGTCGATTTTGGTGAAACCAACGACCTTCTCGTTCGGCGCGCATTGGTATTCGCCGGTAATGGTGCGGTCGAATCCGTCAGATGAATTGATGCAGCCATAAGCATCCTTGCCGGAATAGGTGACCTTGCCAGGACTATCCTCCGCGTACCAGAAGAAATCATTGCGCGGAAAAGTGCCGCGCACCGGCGCGCAGGTGCCAGGCTTGTAATCTACCCACCCCACGGTCCGCCAAGCGTTGCCCTCAACTTTGTAGAGCATTGCCACGAACAGTGGGATCTTTGCGCGATTACACACCTTGAACACGAACTGATCGCCCGCCGGCTGGGTCGTGGGGCCAGGCGGGCCGCCGCCGGGACTGGGGGTTGGCTTGAACTGCGCATGGGCTGCCGGCAACAAGCTCAATCCCATTACGCAACCGGCAATCGCCAGCTTCCACATTCTCATTGTCGGCACTCCTTCACACTTCTCATGCGATCACGCGCCGAGAATGGAACGGTTTTGCGAAGGCGACAAGGGGGTAAGGAACGCCCGCGATCAGCCAATAACGACTTGGGCATCCGCCACCGCTTGGCCTGCCTTGGCATAGCGGCTCGGAGGCCGCCGCAAACCAAGATGCTGGCGCAAGGTGCGACCTTCGTATTCCGTTCGGAACAGCCCCCGCCGCCGCAGTTCCGGCAGCACCATTTCGACAAAATCGTCGAGCCCACCTGGCAGGAACGGCGGCATCAGGTTGAAGCCATCGCAGCCCCGATCACGGAACCATTCCTCCATCTGATCGACGATCTCGTTCGGCGAACCTTTGATTACCGCCTTGCCGCGCGCGCCAGCGACCCGCAGGGCCACCTGCTTCATGGTCAGTTTGTCCTTGCGCGCCATGTCCATCACATTTTCGAAAGTGCTCCGACTCATATTCGACTTCGGCAGGTCTTCCGGCATCGGATCGTCAAGCGAATAACACGAGAGGTCAACGTTCCCCATGACCATGGAGAGGACTTCCCGCGCCACCATCGGATGGATCAGCGACTGCAGGTGGTCGTAATGCGCTTGCGCCTCTTCGGCGGTGCGACCGACAATGCAGGACAGACCGGGCATGATCTTGACCTGATCCGGATCGCGGCCATGGCTCGCCACCCTGCCCTTGAGCTCGGCGTAAAATTTCTTGGCATGCGCCAGGGACAAAGGCGCGCAGAAGATAACTTCGGCGAATTCCGCCGCCACCGCGATCATGTCGTCCGAACCGCCCGCCTGCACGATCACCGGCCGGCCCTGCGGCGCGCGCGGCACATTGAGCGGACCACGCACGGAATAGTGCTCGCCCTTGTGATTAAGCGAATGGAGCTTGTCGGGATCGAAAAATCTCCCACTGGCCTTATCGCGCACAAAGGCGTCATCGTCCCAGCTATCCCATAGTCCAGTCACGATCTGGGCAAATTCGCGTGCGCGCTGATAGCGCTCGCCATGTCCGTAATGCTTCTCGCGACCGAAATTCTTGGCTTCCGCCTCCTGACCCGAAGTCACCAAATTCCAACCGGCCCGGCCGCCGCTGATATGATCGATGGAGGCAAATTTGCGCGCGACGTGAAACGATTCGTTGTAACTTGTCGAGGCGGTCGCCACCAAGCCGATATGGCTGGTCATCGGAGCGAGCGCCGAAAGCAAGGTGAGCGGTTCAAAATTCGCGATGTATTGCGCCGAGCGTGACAACGCCTCCATATTGGCTTCGCGCACGCACACATTGTCGGCGAAAAATATCATATCGAATTTGGCGCGTTCGGCCGTGCGTGTGATCTCAACATAATGCTGGAAATTGATCCCGGCATCGGCCTGCGCGCGCGGATGCCGCCACGAGGCCACATGATGGCCGGTCGGGTTGAAAAACGCGCCAAGTCGCATCTGGCCGTTATTACTCATCGACCATCTTGCCCGATTCACACCCCTCACAATTCACTGTGGTGGCAATCCGGCATCCTGAATCACCTTGCGCCACTTGGGTTCATCCGCCCGGATGCGCGCCGTTAGCTCGTCCGGCGAGCCGACGATCGGCGTGAAATATTCGCGGTCGAGGGCGCTGCGCAGTTCCGGATCGGCAAACATACGGCGGACTTCCGCGTTGAGCTTGTTGACGACCGGGGCCGGCATGCCAGGCGGCCCGAACAGACCGAACCACGACACCCCTTCGTAGCCCGGCACACCGCTCTCCGCGACGGTCGGCATTTCCGGCAACAGCGGCATGCGCTGCGCGGCGCCAACCGCGATGAATTTCACTTTGCGTTCGCGCCACTGCGGCACCGCGGTGCCAACGCTAACGAACATCATCTGAATATGGCCGCCGATCACGTCGGTCAAAGCCGGGGTGGCGCCTTTGTAGTGTACGGCGGTGAATTTCGTTCCGGTCATGCTCTGCAGCATTTCCATATTCAAGTGCCCCGTGGAACCGGCGCCGAACGTTCCGTAATTGAGCGCGCCGGGTTTTTTCTTCGCGAGCTCAATCAACTCCTTGACGTTCTCAATCGGCATGGAGGGATGCAGGATCAGCCCATGATTGATGATCACCAGCCCGGTAATCGGTGTGAACCCTTTAAACGGATCGTAGTTCAATCGCTTGTAGAGGCTCGGATTGACGGCAAAGGTAACCTCCGGACTGACCATCAATGTGTAACCGTCCGGCGGCGCCTTGGTGATGTATTCGGCCGCGAGTTGATTGTTGGCGCCGGGGCGGTGCTCGACCACGAACTGCTTGCCCCAGGTCTCCGAGAACCGTTGCGCCAGAATACGGCTGAGGCGGTCAATGACGCCGCCCGGCGCGGCCGGCACAACCAGCGTGACCGGCCGCGTTGGATACTCCTGGGCCTGCGCCATGCCAGGAGCAAGCGCGAGCGCGATGCACCCCATCACCGCCAAGATCACCGCCAAGACACGAAACAATGACACCATTCCAACCTCCCTATGCGCCTTTAGCGCCATCGAATTATAGCACCGTATGCGACTTCTGCGACGCCCCCGCCATCGCCCGAACCGCGCATAGGCGGGCGCGTCGCCTTGCGCAGGGCCAAGCGGGGGCGTGATCGGAACGATTTTTGTGGATACGGCGCGACGTGGAAGTTGGCCCTATCGCATCGGCACTTCGCACGGATTCACGATGCGCATTGCGCAAAGTTATCAACTGAGTTGGGGTCCACACGTCCACAGCTTTTGGTCGGCTTCATTGAGCCACCACATTGCTGTGCAACGCTTGTCGCTGTGCACGGGTTACCGATCCGTCCACCAAGGCTGCGCGGCGCACGCACACGGCGCAGTGTGTGCAAATCGTGAAAGACTGTAAGATGAAGCTCTTAAGCCAATGATTAAACATGCGAATTCTGGTTTTTTGCAATCTTACAGGGGCGTAAAACGAACTGTAAGATGTAAGACTGTGACCGATGGAAGGGGCGTTGGCCGTGTCGCGACGCATGCAACGCACGGCGTGCATCGGCTGTAGGAACTTCAAGACGACGGCCCTAAAATGCCGCGATAGTCAGCCCGATAGCGGCTGAGGGAGCATGCAATGGCCAGCAAACTGCTGCTACCACGCCGGCGTTTTCTCGCGGGCGGTGTCGCATCGATCGCATTGATCAACACCGCATCGGCTTCGCCGCCGGCCACAATCGCAAGTGGCAAGACGATTGGGCGCGGTGAGATGCTGGTGGTTCACGAGGATGCCGCCGGTCGCATCGTCGCCTTTGATTCGTCGAGCTATCTCGGGCCGCACAAAACCCTACCCAACGACGTCATCGTGGTCGGCTCATATTGCGGCACGCGGATTCTCGCGCCGATGTTCACCCGCGGCGTCAAGGCGGTGATCGCAACCGACGCCGGGATCGGCAAGGACAATGCCGGCATCAGCGGGCTGTTGCACGCCGAAACCATTGGCGTGCCGGTCGCAACCATTGCGGCGATGTCGGCTGAGACCTCCAATGGGCGAGAAACGCTGCTGCTCGGCACCATCAGCCGCGCCAACGCCCAGGCCCGCGCGCTTGGCGTCGAGATCGGAATGATCGCCTATGAGGCCGCGGCGCGGCTTGCCAAGGCCCCGGCCGGCAAAACCATTCCAACGCCGCTTGGAAAAGAAGATGCGCCAGTGGTCGTTGAAGAAACCGCCAAGGGCCGCATCTGGGCAACGCCCGGCACCACCGCAATCGTCGAAAAAGTGCCAAACGATATCATCTGCAGCGGCGCCAATTCAAGCCGGGTGTCGTCCGATGGAATCCTGCGCATCGGCGCCAAAGGCTCGATTGCCAATGACGCCGGCATTGCCCGCAACAATACTGCGGTTGAAGGAGTGACCTTGCTGGAAGAAAAGGGCGTGCCATCGGCGGCCGTCGCCACAATGTCGGCGCGGCTCGGCGAAGGCCTGAGCACTTGGAACGACGGCATCATCTCGGTGGTCAACGCACCCGCCGCCAAGCTTGGTGTCAAGGTCGGAATGACCGCCAAACAAGCCGCGCGGTTCATGCTTGGATGAGTGTTATTTTGATCGATTGAGTTGCAACGCGCCCCAAGCGCGATTTGCTTCTTCTCTAAGAAAAGTGCTGAACGTCCGGCTTGGGCGCCGACCCACAAGCAAAGTGAGAAGCTATGACAAAGAAAAGTCAAACAAAGTCCGGTAGCAAAGCGCCGCAACCCGGCAAGCCGCGCTTTCGCTCACAATTATGGTTCGACAATCCCGAAGATCCCGGCGCCACCGCGCTCTATTTCGAGCGCTATCTCAATTACGGCCTGACCCGCGGCGAGATCATGGGTGGCAAGCCGATCATCGGCATCGCCCAGACCGGTTCCGATCTCTCGCCGTGCAACCGCCATCATCTGGAACTGGCAAAGCGTGTGCGCGATGGCATCCGCGCCGCCGGCGGCATCGCCTTCGAATTTCCCATGCATCCGATTCAGGAAACCGGCAAACGGCCAACCGCGGCCCTCGATCGTAACCTTGCTTATCTCGGCCTGGTCGAAGTGCTGCACGGCTACCCCATCGACGGCGTGGTGCTGACCACCGGCTGCGACAAGACCACGCCCGCCGCGATCATGGCGGCTGCGACTGTGAACATTCCCGCGATTGTGCTGTCGGGCGGTCCAATGCTGAACGGCTGGTGGAAGGGCAAACGCGCCGGCTCCGGCACCATCAAATGGGCCATGGGCAAGCGGCTCGCCGCCGGTGAAATCGGCTACGACGAATTTGTCGATTCAATCGCGGCGGCGGCGCCTTCGATCGGCCACTGCAATTCAATGGGCACCGCCTCAACCATGAATGCGATCGCCGAAGCGCTCGGGCTGTCATTGCCAGGCTGCGCGTCAATCCCGGCGCCGTACAAGGAGCGCGCCCAGATCGCCTACGAGACCGGCGTGCGTGCTGTGGAGATTGTGCTTGCTGATATCAAGCCCCTCGATTTGCTGACCCGCAAGGCGTTCGAGAACGCCATTGTCGCCTGCTCGGCAATCGGCGGATCGACCAATGCGCCAATCCATCTCAATGCGATTGCCCGCCATGCCGGCGTCCCGCTGACCGTGGAGGACTGGGAAACCGTCGGCTATGACGTGCCGCTCCTGGTCAACATGCAGCCGGCCGGCCACTATCTCGGCGAGGACTACCACCGCGCCGGCGGCTTGCCGGCGGTGCTCAACGAATTGCGTAAGGCCAAGCGCCTGCACGCCAATGCCATGACAATCAATGGCAAGACCCTGGGCGAGAATGTACGCGAGGCCGAGATCACCGATACCGACGTCATCCACCCCTATAGCAAACCGCTGATGCCGCGCGCGGGTTTCAAGGTGCTCAAAGGCAATCTGTTCGACGCCGCCATCATGAAAACCAGCGTCATTTCCGACGACTTTCGCAAGCGCTACCTTTCCGATCCCAAGGACCCCGATGCCTTCGAGGGTCGCGCCGTGGTGTTCGACGGCCCGGAAGACTATCGCCGCCGGATCGACGATCCCGCGCTGAAGATCGACCAACGCACAATCCTGTTCATGCGCGGCGTCGGAGCGATCGGCTATCCAGGATCGGCTGAGGTCGTGAACATGCGGCCACCGGCGGCGCTGATCAAAAAAGGTTTCGACTCGCTGCCCTGCATTGGCGACGGCCGACAATCCGGCACCTCCGGATCACCATCGATCCTCAATGCGTCGCCGGAAGCAGCAGCCGGCGGTGGCCTCGCTTTGCTCCAAACCGGCGACCGCGTGCGCATCGACCTGCGCAGGGGCACCGCCGATATCTTGATCGCACCGACGGAACTCGCAAAGCGCCGCGCGGAACTGCAAAAAAGCGGCGGCTATCCCTATCCGCAAAGCCAAACGCCCTGGCAGGAAATCCAACGCGGCATTGTCGATCAACTTTGCGAAGGGATGGTGCTTAAGCCAGCAGTCAAGTTTCAGCGGGTCGCACAAGTGAGTACCCCGCGCCATAGCCACTGACGGATCATACCGCCATGCCGACCATCGCCGACAAGCGCCGCAGCTTTCGCGCATTGCATCAGTCCGGATGCTTCGTCATTCCCAATCCGTGGGACATGGGAAGCGCGCGCTATCTGCAACATCTCGGGTTTAAGGCGATCGCCTCGACCAGCGCCGGCTTCGCCTTCGCGCAAGGATTTCCCGATGGCGCCGTCCCACGCGATACCGTGCTGGCCCATCTGCATGAGTTGGCACACGCCTCCGATCTTCCGCTCAACGCCGACTTCGAAGCCGGCTATGCCGAAGATCCCGTGGGCGTCGCAGAAAGCGTCCGTCTCTGCGTGGAATCCGGCGTGTCGGGACTTTCAATCGAGGATGCGGTCGACGGTAAACTCTACGCCATCGACGACGCGGTCGCGCGAATACGGGCTGCGCGAACGGCGATTGACAAAAGCGGCGCCGACGTCTTGCTGGTCGGTCGCGCCGAATGCTTTCTGGTTGGCCGCCCCGATCTCGACGAGACCATTGCGCGACTGAAGGCCTATTCGAATGCCGGCGCCGACTGCCTCTATGCTCCCGCGATCAAGACCCGCGAGCAGATCGTGGCGATCGTTGACGCTGTCGCGCCGAAGCCCGTCAACGTGTTGATGTCGTCGGGCGCTGCGCCGCTCACGGTCGCCGACTTGGCCGGGCTCGGCGTGCGCCGCATTAGCGTCGGCGGCGCATTGGCGCGCGTCGGCTGGGGTGCGGTCATGCGCGTCGCCGCGCAGATCGCGAACGAAGGTCGCTTCGACGGCCTCAACGACAGCGCGCCCGGCCGCGAGCTCAACGCCCTGTTCCGGGACGATCTGAGGCGAGGCACATCATGAGCGAGCGACCGCATGCGAGCGCCGCTCTACGCGTCGTCATCGCGGCCTTGCTAACAGCCGGCTTCGCCCTGACTATTGCCGTATTCTATCCCGGCTACATGAACATCGACGCGGATTGGGTCTACAAGGGCATCAGCGGCATGCGAGGCGACTGGCAGTCGCCGGTCATGTCGGCGCTGTGGGGTTTTATCGATCCGATTGCTCCCGGCTCGATGAGCATGTTCCTGCTGATGGCTGCGCTCTATTGGGGCGGGTTTGCGCTCGTGGCGTTTACAGTGGCGCGCTACGCGGCATGGCTGGGCGTCGTCACCGTGCTGCTAGCATTCACCCCGCCGGCGTTCGTCTTTATTGGCATGATCTGGCGGGATGTGCTGTTCGCCGGCGTTTGGCTCTGCGCTTCGGCACTGGTTTTCGCAACGGCAAACCGGTCGGCGGCCGTCCGATGGCCGACGCAAATCTTTGCGGTCGCCCTGATCGCCCTTGGCGTCCTGTTGCGACCGAACGCCATTTTCGCGGCGCCGATATTGGCCACCTATGCGATGTGGCCGTCAGAATTTCATTGGAAACGAGCGGTGCTGATTTTGATCCCCGGCATCCTTGCAAGCTATGCCTTAATCCACTCTGTCTACTACACGGTCCTCAACGCCGAGCGTCAGTACCCGCTGCATTCGGTCTTTGTCTTTGACCTTGGCGGCATCAGCTATTTCTCAAAGACCAGTCAGTTCCCGGTGGTGTTTCCGCCGGAGCAGAACGCAATGCTGTTCACCGGCAAATGCTACAACCCGACCCGCTGGGACTATTATTGGCACATCCCGCCCTGCGATTTCGTCATGCAGCGCCTGGAACGCAAGGATGACAGGATCTTCGGTACGCCGCGCCTGGTCGATGCCTGGCGCGATGCCGTCCTTGCAAATCCAATCGCCTATCTGAAGCATCGCGCAACCTTCATGCGGACGCTTCTGGCCGAACCCCTGCTGGTGCTGCCGGTCCTAGAACTCTCGCTGCCGCGACGACAGGTCCATGCGCAAAATCGCTTCTTTATGGCGATGATCGCGGTTCATGATGCGTTGCAGCCGACTTGGCTGTTCTTCATCGGGTTTTGGCTCGCCGTCGCCACCGCGGTCTGTGCGCTTGCTTGGCCCTTGCGCGCCGCACCGCCGGGCGCGTTTGCCGTCAGCGTGAGCGGTTCGGCCATTGTCTACGTCTTGTCGTATTTCCCGTTCGGGGTCGCGGCCGATTTCCGCTACGGCTACTGGTGCGTATTGGCGAGCCTCGCCGGCGCGGTCGCACTCCTGGCGGGACGGCGCGCTCGAGCATGATTCCGAAAAGTGGAAACCGGTTTTCGGGATCAAGTTCAAACAAGGAAGTCAGACCGTGATCCGATTCAACCGAATCGGATCACGGTCGAGCGCGCGGCTGCATGAGCTTTTGGTTTTCTTGCAACCGCTGGAAAACGCCGCCGGCCGCCGTAACCATGCGCTCAATCAACGCGACGCCGAGTTCCTCGGTCGCCCCGCTGGGGTCGCCGATGATGCCGTCGCGGGCGAGCCGCGGATCGTCGCTGCGCCAAGCCCAGGTCGCGCCGCGATCGAAAATCAGCGCCTGCGTCGCCTTGGCGTCGGCTGGCCCGCCAACGCCGATCTGATCGCGCCGCACCAATTGGGGCGCGAGCGCCAGCATCACCGCAGTCTCGCCCTTGCCGCCATGGACATCAGGTTCCGCTGAATTCGCGCCGGCCAGATCGAACGGGTGCAAAACAACCGCGTTCAAGCCGAAATCGCCATGCAATTCATGCAGCACGCTTTCGAGAATGCCACGATTGCCGCCGTGACCGTTGATGATCGCAAGGTTACGCGCCGGCAGCGTGTGAACGATCGCGCCGGCAAGGTCGCGCAAATACCCGACGAAGCCTTGGATCGACAGGCTCAACGTACCGCTCGCCCAATCGTGCTCCCGCGAAAGTCCGATCGACAGCGTCGGCAATTGCCAGAGATCGAATGTGGCGCCCCACCGACCGAGCAGACGTCCGGTCAGCCCCTCGGCAACAATCACGTCAGTATTGAGCGGCAAATGCTGCCCGTGCTGCTCGATTGCGCCGAGCGGTAGGCAAAGTACCGACGTTTCCTTAACCGCCCGCCCTACTTCGAAAGACGTCAGTTCGCTCAGCACGCGATTGGTCGGAGCGCCCGCCATCAATCGCACCAATGCCTAGCCTGCGATCATGCGCATGAGGACACGATCTTTGCGCACGAAATGATGAAACAGCGCCGCACCAATATGCACGGCCGCGACCACCGCTATAGCGATTCCCAGATAGAGATGGACCACCGATAGCTGTTCCGACAATGCGCGATTCGCCGGCCAGATCGCCGGAAGATTAAACAGGCCAAAAAACGGGACCGGCGCCGGGTAGGCCGATGTCATAATGTAGCCGACGATCGGTTGAGCCAGGATCAGCCCGTACAGCGCCCAATGTGTTGCGCTCGCTGCGAATTGCTGAATCGCAGGAATATCGCTCGGCAACGGCGGTGGCGGATTTTTCAGGCGACAGAACAGCCGAAACAAAACAATTGGGATCAGCGTCGCGCCAATCGACTTGTGCAGATTGTAAAGGAATATCTGCGCCGGCCCGCCCCATTCATTGGTAATCACCACGCCGAGCGGGATCATCAGCAGCACCAGCACTGCGACGATCCAATGCAGCGCCCGCGCGGTCGCAGTATAGCCAGGCACCGCAGTCATTACATTCCTCCCCTGCTCACACCACGATCATTCAGCTGGACGGCTGTCGATCGGTTCGACGGGCGCCGCGGTCGTCGAATCCGATACCAGCGGCAGCAGATGGTCAAGCTTGTGACCTGCCCGCGTCGCTTTCGCCGTCAGATACCGACGATTGTCGGCATTGACAGGACCTTGCAAGGGAATCCGGCCACACACTTCAATTCCCGCCCTGGTCAGCCAATCGAGCTTGGCGGGATTGTTGGTCAAGAGCTTGACCCGCAGACATCCCAGGATCTGGAGCATCTTCACGGCGACGCCATAGTCACGCTCGTCGTCGTCAAAGCCGAGCATGGTATTGGCATCGAGGGTATCGAGACCCTCATCCTGGAGCTTATAGGCGCGCATCTTGTTGGCAAGACCGAGTCCGCGGCCCTCTTGCTCAAGATAGAGAATGATCCCGCCGCCCACTTCATCGAGCTGATGGATGGCAAGGCGCAATTGGTCGCCGCAATCGCAGCGACGTGAACCGAACACATCGCCCGTAAGACACGCAGAATGCAGCCGCAATGGCACCGGGCTTGTCTTGTCTAGTTCACCAACGATGACGGCGGTCGAACTACCGCCGATCGCATCTCTAAAAATCACGAAACGCGCCGCAATGCCGCCGTTGAGTGGGACCTCGGCCTCAGCCGCGACCGTCAGCGATTCGATCGCCAATCGTCGGAATTGCAAAATCGCATCGGCGCCAACCCGCATAAATGCGCCGGTATTGGCCGCATTGGCCGTAATATCGGCAACCAGCAATGCCGGCAAACGCTGCGCGAGCTTGGCCAATTCGATCGCCGCCTCAGCATTGGCCGTTGCCTTCAGCACTCCGACGGACCGCTCGGTGCGAACATCCACCGCCAGCGACAGAAGCGTCGCCGCATTCGCATGTTCCGCGGCGGTAAGACTGACCGGCCCTGCCACATCGTATCCCAGCGCACGAGCCCGACTGGCCGTTATGACGACCTGCGGGGGAACTGGCGCACAGAGCTGCCGGAACGCCCCCAATCGTGCGTCGGTAACTCCGTCAATCGGCATCACAGCAACCGATCCAGAGCTCGAATCGATGACCACCGGGCGTCCCGACCGGAACTCCGCCAGACCACGCTCGACAGCGATATGAGCTGCCGGCCCAAATGGAACCACAGTCGCAGTGCGCTTAGTTTCAATCACTGAAAGTCTCTCCACCCCAACTCCGGCCCGCGCTCCCCGCGGGAGTCGTCGGTATCAATGTCAAAGCCGGCGTTTTCAGGGTAACGATTTCTGAATATCATGACACAACGGTGACCTTGCCGAACGCACCCATGCCGCACGATGCCGCCGAGCCCGATGGTATTATTAACCCCGACACATGGACGGAAGTCCCTCGGATTATTCGGGAATCGGAAACGCCGCTGCCGCCCCCTTGGCAGGACCTTTTCGGCCCCCTGCGGGCCGGCTCGGTCGACGGCCTTATGGTTATCGGGCAATGCGGACAATCGATCGACGCCCGGATCGCCACCGCGAGCGGACATTCGCACTACATTAACGGCGCTGCGGGCCTTGCCCACCTCCACCGCCTCCGGGCCCTGGTGGATGCCGTGGTCGTCGGTGTCGGCACGGCCCAGGCCGACGACCCCCAACTCACCGTCCGCCGCGTCACCGGGCCGAACCCGGCTCGGGTCGTGATCGACCCGAGTGGCCGGCTTACGCCGCGCGCGCGCTTGCTGGCCAATGACGGCGTCCGCCGGCTGGTGATCGCCGGTCCGGACGCCGCGATCGACCTCTCGCCCGATATCGAAGTCGCCAGACTCGCCACCACCAAAGGTCAGCTGGCGCCGGTATCAATTCTTGCTCTGCTCGCGCACCGCGGCTTTCGTCGCATCCTGATCGAAGGCGGCGCGAACACGGTTTCACGATTTCTAGCCGCCGGTTGCCTCGATCGGCTCCATGTCGTGATCGCGCCGATGATCATTGGCGCGGGCCCATCGAGTGTAAGCTTGGCGCCAATCGACCGGATTGAACAGGCGATCAGGGCGCCGATGCGCGCGCATATTCTTGGCGACGAAGTGCTATTGGATTGCGACCTGTCGGCTCAGCGGATTGGCGTCGGCATCGCGAAGAAATCGGTGTGACCGACTTTCATGCTTGACGCACCGGATACAACCCGCTCCAGGCGCCATGCCAACCAATCCGCAACGCGGCGCGCGGGAAGCGTGCCGAGTTCGCTGGCGGCATTCGCAAAGCCGTTCAGAACTTCGCGCTGGATCGCTTGGTCCGTTACACCAAAGCTCCAGTCTGACATGCCCTCGACAAACGCGTAGCCGATCCGATTGGCGATTGCACCTGCCTGGTTAACCGCCGAGGGACCAAGCGCGGGACCAAACCCTTTGTCGCCGCGCTGATGTCGATTCACCGCCACGACAATCTCTTGATCGAAAGAGTCGATCGGATCAAACACAACCGACCCATCATAGCATAGCGCAGCATAGATCGGCAGCCGGCGCGCGGCCGCCTCGACGATCAACCGCTCCAACCAATCCCGCGAGACCAAATCAAGCAACGCCGAACTCGTAATCAGATCAATCGGGCCATCGAGCGCAAGTTCAAGATCGCGCACGAGATCAATCGCAAGCGCGGTCACGGCAAGATTAGGAGGGCGCGCAAGCGCTGCCGCCGCCGCCAGCAGGCCAAGGTCGTTATCGACCAGACGCCAATTCTGTCGTACCGGCAAGCGCGCGCCAATGGCGCGCAGCGTTGCTCCAGTGCCGCAAGCAAGATCGACCACCGAAATCGATCCCTGCCCCCGGACGGCCGCAACGACGGCATCAAGCACCTTCGCATTGCGGGCCGCAAGATCGTAAGGTTCGCGCAGCTTCAGCCACTCTGACGAAAATCCGCTCATGCAACCGCATCCAACGCTTGCGAGAATTGTCTGCCAGCTTCGCTCCAAGTGGGAAGCTGCGCCGCTGAAGCGCGCGCGCAGGCCGCCAGGCGCGTGCGTTCAGGCGCATCTTCGATCAAGCGCCTCAAAACCGCCGACAGCGCGCGGGCATCGTCGGGCGCCACCAGCACGCCCGCGCCGGTTGGCACGGCCTCGGGGATGGCGCCAGCGGTCGTTCCGATGACCGGCAGGCCATGCGCGATCGCCTCGGCAAACGCCATGCCGTAGCCTTCGTAGCGCGACGCCAGCACGAACACATCGGAATCGGCATAAAGGCGCGACAATCGTGCCTCCGATACCACGCCGGCGAACACCACGCGATCCTCAAGCCGCAGCGCCGCCACCTGATCCGTCAGCGCCGTCGCGGTCGCTGGACTGCGGCCGGGATCGCCGGCAATCACAAGCTGCCATGGTAGTCCGGAAATCTCGGCCAACGCTGCGATCAGCACGTCATAGCCTTTGCGAGGCACGATCGATCCGACCGCTAGAAGATTTACAACATCCCCGCCAATCCGCAGCCGGGTCGGGATAGGGTCATTGCCCGGCAAAACGACGCTGATCTTCTCCTGCGGCACCGCGAATAATTGCGTTAGCAAACGCGCGGTTGTCGCGCTGGTCGTGACAACGCGCCGCGTAAACGACAACGCCGTCCGCTCGCTGGCTCTGAATTGGGCCGCCTCGTGATCCGGCAACCCGTTTTCGAGCGCGAGCGGATGATGGACCAACGCCACCAACCGATGGGTCCGATGCAAAATCTCAGCTGTCTCCGCCATTGCACCGAACGCTAACCCATCAATGACGATTAGCCGGCCTGCCGGCAGCGCTGAAAGCTGCTGACGCGCCATCGCCTGCTCGCGCGCAGATGCGCGCGGAAAACTCGCGCCGATATCGAGCACCTCGCCCTGCCAGCCCAATTTTCGCAGTTCCGCAACAATCCGTCGGTCATAAACATAGCCGCCGGTCGGATTCGCAAGATCGCCCGGGACTGCAAAAGTCACCTGCCTCATCGCAGCGGCGCCTCATACCAGGCGCGCGCATTAGGCGATTCCGCAACCGTGATGCGGATGGAGGCAAGCTCAACAGCCGACCGACCGAGCTTACCCGCCCGGGCCGCATCCGCCAGCACATCATAGACGTATCTGGTAAGGAATTCGGTTGTGGTGTTTACACCCTTGAACTGGGGCAGATCGTCGAGATTACGATAATTTAGCGGCGCCAGCGCCGATTTAAGAATGTCTTGGGCGCAGCCGATATCGACCACGATTCCGTTTTCATCAAGACTTTCGGAAAGAAACGCAGCGCGGACCACGAATGTCGCACCATGCAATGCTTGCGCGGGACCAAACACTGCGCCACGAAACGAATGGGCAATCATGATCTGGTCCGAGACTTCAACCGCGTACAAGGAGCACCTCCATTCGCCGAGCTTAAGAATAACGGATCACTGGACAGCGCGCGTCGCCATCAGCCGCGAGCAGCGCCGGCACGCGCGCCGGCAAGTCTGCAAATTCAATCGGCGGTGCCAATAGGGCATCGAGCGCCGGATCGTCGAGCAGCGCGAGCGCGGCCGCCATCCGCTGCTGATACGACCAGCGCGGCCGACGCGACGCGGCCACCTTGCCCACCTGGCTGGAGACAAGTCTGAGGCGGCGACTATGAAACGCCTGGCCGAGCGGCGCCGTAATCTCGCCACTGCCATACCAACTCAGTTCGACAACGGTCGCTTCCTCGCCGGCAATGCCGAGTGAAGTTGCGAGACCGCCGCCGCTGGCGCTCGTATGAAAGACGACGTCACAATCGATCGGTGCGTCAGCCGGCAGCGCAAATCCCGCGCCCAAAGCCCGCGCGAGTTCCGCCCGCTGCGGCGCGATATCGACCACAGTCACATTTGCACCAGGCATCCGCGCGCACAACCGTGCGACAAGCAGCCCGACAACGCCGCCCCCGACAATGGCAATCCGATCCGCCGGACCGGGCGCACCGTCCCAGACCGCGTTGAGCGCCGTTTCCATATTGGCGGCGAGCACCGCGCGCTGGGCCGGCACCCGGTCGGGAACCGCGACGGCGGCGGTCGCCGGCACAACAAACTCACTTTGGTGTGGATACAGTACGAACACGTTACGGCCACGGTCGGCGCCGTCCGCTACCGTGCCGACGACTGAATAGCCGTATTTGACCGGGTATGGAAACTCTCCCGCCATGAACGGCGCGCGCATCCGCTCAAACTCACTGCCCGGCACCCGCCCCTCGAAGACGAGCCGCTCCGTACCACGACTGAGGGCGCCAAACTGCGCGCGAACAAGCAGTTCGTCACCGCGTGGCGTAGCGACCACTTCGTCGCGCAATTCTGCGCGATGCCGCGCGACATACCAGAGAGCTTTCGACGCCATATCCCTTGCTCAAACGCCATGCCCACTTAATAGAAATTGAGCTATATCGATATATCCTGGAAATGAAAGCCATGCTGGAACGCCATACTCCTGAATTGGTATCCGACGCACCGCCAACCGCCCGACGCATCGTTTTCTTTACGTTGGTCGGATTAACGATAATGGCAATGATTGGGCTTATGGCCAGCGCGTTGTCCGCCGGCGGCTTCAGTCCGATCGACCTGTTATTGGTTGCGCTGTTCACGATCACGCTGCCCTGGCTGGTCATCGGCTTCTGGAACGCCACCATCGGCTTGGTCATTATGCGCTTTTCGCCGGACCCGGCAGCGGCGGTAACGCCGGCAGCCGGGCGCGTCCATGGCCACGAACCGATTGTGTCTTCGACCGCAATTCTTGTTTGCATCCGAAACGAACCGCCAGAACGCGTCATCCGCCACATCGCGCCGATGATCGAGGGGCTGGTGGCGCGTGGCGTCGGGCCGCAGTTTCATGTCTACGTGCTGAGCGATACCGCCGACCTCGCGCACGCCGCGATCGAGACCAGGCGTTTTTCAGAATTGGCGCGCGCCTGGCATGGGCGGATGACGATTTCTTACCGTCGCCGCGAAATCAATACTGGGTTCAAAGCCGGCAATATCCGCGACTTCTGCGAGCGCTGGGGTCACTTGCACGACTATGCCCTGGTGCTCGACGCCGACAGCCTGATGACCGCCGATTCAGTGCTGCGCCTTGTCCGCATCATGCAGATCAGCCCGCAGCTTGGAATCTTGCAAAGTCTGGTCATCGGCATGCCGTCGACCAGCGCATTTGCACGCATCTTCCAGTTCGGCATGCGACTCGGCATGCGCTCCTTCACCACCGGCAGCGCCTGGTGGCAGGGCGACTGCGGACCGTATTGGGGGCATAACGCCATCCTGCGGATCGCACCGTTCATGAAGCACTGCGACCTGCCGGTTCTCGGAGAAGGTGCGCTGATTGGTGGCCATGTCCTCAGCCATGACCAGGTCGAAGCGGTGCTGATGCGGCGCGCCGGCTATGAGGTGCGCGTGCTGGCGGAGGAAGGCGAAAGTTTTGAGCAAAACCCGCCGACACTGATCGAGTTTGTCCGCCGGGACTCGCGCTGGTGCCAAGGCAATATGCAGTATTGGCATTTATTGACAATGCCCGGAATCAAGGCGATCAGCCGCTACCAACTGACATTCGCCCTTCTGATGTTCTTAGGTTCGCCGGGCTGGATCGGGTTGCTGCTGCTGGGCTCGGCCGTCGTCGCCGCGGCAGGATCCGGGCAAGCCGTCATCCATGCGGACCTCGGACATCTGGTGTTGGCTCTGGTGCTGCTGATGTGGTACGCGCCCAAAGTCGCGACCGTCATCGACATCCTCCTGCGGCCGGAACTGAGGTCTCGCTTCGGCGGCGGAATTCGCTTCACCGCCGGCGTCGTGACCGAAGTGATCGTCTCCCAGTTGCTAAATTCACTCATGTGGCTCGCGCACACATTTTATTTCGCACGGCTCCTGTCGGGGCGACCGGTGGGCTGGGGCGCGCAGGCCCGCGACGACCATCAAGTGCCATGGTCGTTGGCAGCGCGGCAATTTTGGTTGCACACATTGTTCGGCGCGGTTCCGCTTGGCCTGTTGGCCCTGACCGTACCGGCTGCGATCCCCTACTTCTTCCTGATTGCCGGTGGGCCGCTATTGTCGATCCCGTTCGCGGTCTTGAGCGCCTCGCCCGCGCTTGGGCATGCCTTGGTGCGGATCGGACTTGGGCGACTGCCCGAGGAAACCGCTCCGCCGCGGGAAATGGCGGCGCTTGCCCTGCCGGCGATCGAATTGGCCAACGGACGGCCCGCGTGAGCCTGCTTGAGACATACCAGACGATCCGAGGCGTTATTCGTTCGCTGTACATCTATTACGGTCGCCGCGGCCACCGCCAAGCCATGGACGACCTTTACCGCCGCTTTGTTCGTCCGGGCGATATCGTGTTCGACATTGGCGCTCATGTTGGCGACCGCATTGCCTCCTTCCGAAGACTCGGCGCGCGCGTGGTGGCGGTCGAACCGCAACCGGCGCTGGCGCGGATCCTCCGCATTCTCTATGGCCGCGATAGCACTGTGGCGATCGAAGCGGTCGCGGTCGGACGCAATGCCGGATCGATCGACCTCAAGGTCAATCTGGCCAATCCGACCGTATCGAGCGCCTCCGACGCCTTCATTAAGGCTGCCGAGGGAGCGCCTGGCTGGGAGGGGCAACGGTGGACCAAGACCGTTCGCGTTCCGGTCACCACGCTCGATGCGATGATCGAGCGGCATGGCGTGCCAAGCTTTATCAAGCTCGATGTCGAAGGGTTCGAGGTTGAGGCCTTGGCCGGCTTGACGCAGCCCGTTCCCGCTTTGTCATTTGAATTCACCACCATCCAGCGCGAATTAGCGGCGGCCTGCGTCGTGCGGTGCGCCGCGCTCGGGTTTCGGCACTTCAACGCCGCGCTTGGCGAGAGCCAAGCGCTCACGCACGCAGAATGGCTGGATGCCCAAGAAATTTCCGCATGGCTTGCGGCACTGCCGGCCGAAGCCAATTCGGGCGACGTCTATGCGCGTCTTGGCAAGCCAGCGCGCTCAGGCTTCGGATAGTTGAAAGGTTCAAGAGCCGGTAGGCCAAAGGCCGATCGTCTGGACATGCGTCAGTGAGTCCAGGCGCCGCGACGTTTGAAGGCGAAATTGTCGGAATAGGCCATCACGCGCCGCGCTGGAATCTTCGCGTCAACCAACTGATAGGGAATGCCTTGCCGCTCGGCATAGGCGATCGCTTCGGCGGCGCTGTCGAACCGCAATCGCACCTGCTGGCGCATGTCCCCGGACGAGGACCAACCCATTAGTGGATCGATCTCGCGCGGCTGCTCGGGTTCATAGTCGAGCACCCATTGCCGGGTTTTGGCGGTGCCAGACTGCATCGCCGTCTTGGTCGGTCGGTAAATCCGCGCGGTCATATTCAGTCTTCCGCCATGCACACTGAGTTCATGCACACTGAGTTCCGCGATGCGGCCTGGTCGGGGCAGCAGGATTCGAACCTGCGACCTTCTGGTCCCAAACCAGACGCGCTACCAGACTGCGCTATACCCCGGGATGCCGCGCCGGCACTCGATACACGGTTCGGAATCGCCCAGCAAGTCAGCCTTCGGCGGCCGCCAAATATAGCCGATAAAAGGGGCGGCAGCCCTCGATAACCGCCGCCGCCACGCCATTTCGGGGGAATTAGTGGGACGACGGCCCGCTCGACACGCCTTCCGGCCGCACTTCCGCCGCCATCAAGCCTTTTGGGCCAGGCCCAAAGCGGACAAGCACAAATTGACCAGGACGCAGTTCAGTGATCCCGTAGCGCCGCAGCGTTTCCATGTGCACGAAGATATCCGGCGAGCCATCGCCACGTGTCACGAAACCAAACCCGCGCAAGCGATTGAACCACTTGACCTGCACCCGCTCGAGGCCGCTGGTCGGCGTGACCGTCACATGCGTCCGCGGTGGCGGCAACTGCGCCGGATGCACCGCCGTGGAGTCATCCATTGAAAGAATGCGGAATGCCTGCAGGCCACGCGGCCGTTGCAGCACCTCACAGACCACGCGTGCGCCCTCGTACGCTGCCTGATAGCCATCGCGGCGCAGGCAGGTTACGTGTAAGAGCACATCCGGCAGACCATTGTCGGGAACAATGAATCCAAAACCCTTGGACACATCGAACCACTTAATGACCCCGCTAAGCTCTATGACGCTCGTCGCCTCGTCAGCGAGCTCGCCCAGCGCTTCACGGTTGGGCCCAACACCGCTGCCGGCCCCCTTTGATTCAAAATCGTCCGACGCCATGACGCCGCACGCTGCCACCTGTTTTATCGCCTCTTTTCGGGCGTTTCGCCGAATCCGAAGAGTGATCCCACAATGAGGATAGCACCCAACAACGGGCTGGCTAGGCCCGGGCCAAAATGTCCAGTGGATCACTTGGGCGTCTGTGCACTTCTTTTTGGATAGTTGCAGACATACAACGCACCTCGTGCCCGCTTCCACATCTCGTGCGACCCTGGGGGCGAACCCCAACAGGCATTTCGAAAACCAAACCGTACTCCAACTCTATGATTCTAGTGCCGCTTTTCGATTTAAGTGGCCTCACGGCAGGTACGGCGAGGACCTGGGAATTCAAATCGGCGGCACATGCGCGCTCAATGGGAAATCAGCGGGGCAAGCACCGTCCCGATGTCCTCGTGTATGACAAGATCGGCGATCTGATCGAATTCGGTCGGTTCACGATTGACGATCACCAGACGCGCGCCATTTTTTTTGGCCACCAGCGGGAACCCCGCGGCCGGCCACACCACCAGGGACGAGCCGACGGCCAGAAACAGATCGCAAGCGCGGGTGAGCTCTTCGGCGCGACGCATCGCGGGCTCCGGCATCGCCTGCCCGAATGACACTGTCGCGGTCTTGATATGTCCACCGCAGGTCGGACAGTCGGGCGCTCGCCCACCAGCAGCGGCGAATTGTTGCCTGACCCAGCTCAATTCATACCGCGCTGCGCAGTCCAGGCACGATGCATAAGTGCTATTGCCGTGCAGCTCCACGACATCTTCTGCTGAAATCCCAGAAGCTTGATGCAAGTTGTCAATGTTTTGCGTGACGACCCCCGGAACTTTGCCATTTCGATAGAGACTTGCCAGTGCGCGGTGCCCGCGTCCCGGCTTGGCGTTACCGAAATGGTGTTCCATGGCAAAGCGGCGTCGCCACGCCTCATCACGCATCTCTTGACTGGCGAGGAATTCATCGAATGGGATTGGCCGCATCTTGGTCCAGATGCCGCCGGGCGAACGGAAATCGGGGATGCCGCACTCTGTTGAAATGCCGGCGCCAGTGAACGGCACCACCGACTCAGCTTTGTCGATCAGCGCGAGCAATCCCGCCGTGCCGTCTTGAAGACTTGCCGCAATCATTCCACGCTCCGAGTGCCGCCGGCCCCGAATATTGAATGATTTTCCCCGCCGCCGTCTACCTGTTGTGATGTAAGTTTAAGCCGTTCTCCGTCCTATCGCGTATGCCCTACGAGGATTTGCCATGCGATATCTGCACACCATGTTGCGCGTGCGCGATCTCGACCGCGCGCTTGGATTTTTTTGCGATGCGCTCGGTCTCAAGGAGACCCGGCGACGCGTCGATGAAAAGAACCGCTTTACGCTCGTGTTTCTGACCGCAGCCGATGACGAGAGCCTGCTCGGCGAGGCCAGGCGAAAGGGCCGCGACGCGCCGCAGGTCGAGCTCACCTACAATTGGGACGGCGAGGACTATGGCGAGGCCCGCTATTTCGGCCACCTCGCCTATGAAGTGGACGATATTTACGCAACATGCGAACGGCTGATGAAGGCTGGCATCACGATCAACCGCCCGCCCCGGGACGGCACCATGGCGTTCGTGCGGTCCCCGGACCGCCATTCCATCGAACTCTTGCAAAAGGGCGCCGCCCTGCCGCCGCGCGAGCCCTGGCAATCGATGCCCAATACCGGGCATTGGTAGCCATAAGTCGCCCTACGGCAGGGCAATTCGAGCGGTTGCCCGTCCGCGCAAAGCTCTTTATATGTCGCGGCGCCTTTAGCGCCCTTCGTCTAGCGGTCTAGGACGCCGCCCTTTCACGGCGGAAACACGGGTTCGATTCCCGTAGGGCGCACCATTTTTTGCCAAAACTTCGAATTTCCCCGATGATCGGCAGACTGGGCGAGACAGAGCCGCCCAATCTGTGGCCAAATGCGCCCAACTTGATCGAGATTAGCCCACCAGGGGCGGCGTTTGGATCAATGAACGGACAGCCAATCTACGGCTGGCGGGGGAATGGCGTGACTAACGATATTGACAGGAGCGAGCGCTCGGGAGCGCGCGAGCCGCTAGCCGCCGATTTCATCATTCCGCTGATCGGCTGTGGACTGGCCGGCTATTACCTCGCGACCACCACCGATCTGGTCTGGGAAGCCCGCTCGGCCGGCGTCGTGGTCGGCGTTCCGCTGATCGCCATGTGCCTGTTCCATATGGCGCGGATGACTTACCGCATCGCCAAGGGCCGCGGCAGTTTTTCGAGTGGCGACATGTTCGCCAACACGCCGTTTAACCGCCAGCGCCTGGTGCTGATCGTACTGATCACGACCTTCATCATCGCGCTGCCCTGGACTGGCACGACCCTCGGCTTGTTTCTGGTCCTGATCGCGACAATGCGAATGCTCGGCGTGACCAGCATCCGCGCGCTCTTGGCAACGTCCGCAATCACCGCGGCGATCGTCTACGTCTTGCTGATGTATCTGGTGAGCAGCCGGCTGCCGCACGGTCCGGTCGAATGGCTGATCGCTTGGGCCTTCGGGATTGGGGGCTGACCGTGGATGTCTCCTACACGGTCCTGCTCGATCTGTTTGGCCGCTCGCTTGCGCTGTGGTGGATTATCCTGCCCGGCATGATCCTGGGCACCATCGTCGGCATCCTGCCGGGATTCAGCGCGCAGAACACATTGATCATTCTGCTGCCGCTGACGCTTTATATGAACATCGAGGCCGGCATGGCCCTGATGATTTCCTTGTACTGCACGACCCAGCTCGGCGGCGGCATTCCGGCCATCCTGTTCAACATGCCGGGCGAGGGTGGCGCGGCCGCGACCGTACTCGACGGCTACCCGATGACCAAGAAGGGCCAGGCGCAGCAGGCGCTGGTGTGCTGCTTTGCGGCATCGGCCTTCGGCGGCCTCATCACCACCATCATCACCATGGCGATGCTGCCCGCGCTCGCCAAACTCGGCCTCTATTTCCGCAGCGTCGAAATGGTGGCGGTGATGGTGTTCGGCCTCACCTTGATCGCGGCGATCGCGGCGCAGGACCTGCTCAAGGGACTGATCGCCGGATTCTTCGGCCTGATGATCGGAGCGATTGGCGTCGACCCGGTGTTCGGCACGCCGCGCGCGACCTTCGGCTTCCTCGAACTCTATGACGGCGTTCCGCTGATCCCGGCACTGATTGGGCTGTTTGCGATCTCCGAAGCCTTCGTGATGCTCGAAAGCGAGACCATCGTGCGGAACGAAGACCTTAAAACCGCCAAGGCCGCCCGCTGGGTCGATACTTTGGAAGGGCTATGGATCAACGGCCGTTACTGGTGGCAAACGGTCTGGACCTCGCTGATCGGTTTGATCATCGGCATCTTGCCAGGCGCCGGCGCGACCATTGCCGCCTTCCTTGCCTATCACTATTCGAAAATGCTTTCGAAAACGCCGGAACTCTATGGCACCGGCCATCCGCCGGGCGTGATCGCGCCGGAATCAGCCAATAACGGCGTCACCTCCGGCACGCTGGTGCCGGTGTTCGCGCTCGGCATCCCTGGCGGCACCACCGGCGCCATCATGATGCTCGTGTTGACCTATCATGGCGTCGTGCTCGGACCGCGGCTGTTCATCGAGCGCATCGATCTCGTCTACTCGGTCTATATGCAGATGCTGGTCTGCTACATCTTCATGGCGCTGCTGATCCTGCCGATGGCCCGCTACATGAGCCGGGTGGTCTGGGTCCCGACCAAATTCCTGGTGCCGCTGATCCTGTCATTGGTCACCATCGCCGCCTTCTCCGAGCGCGAATATATTTTCGATATGGGCCTCGCTTTGTTCTTCGGGCTGATCGGCTATCTGGCGCGCAAAGGCAAATATGAAGTCAGCGCCATGCTGATCGGCGTCATCATGGGGCCGCTGTTCGAACAATATTTCCTGCGCGCAATGCGGCTTGGTCAGGGCGATCTGACCATCCTGTTCTCCTCGACGCTGGCAAATGTGCTGTGGGTCTTGGTGGTTCTGTCGCTGTTCCTGCCGTTTATCCGCAAACGCAAGAAAACCGGCGTATTGGCGCAGACGGTACGCGCGGGCCACGAGAGCTGAGGATTAACTCGAATTCACGAATCGCGATTCCTATGCAATCGCAGTTTCATACCTACTCGTGAAGCCAGAAACCGTGGTCACCAAGCTAATCCAACCTTGCATTGCACTTCACTGAACTTAACATTTCGCGCTAGTGCCGCATTACGAGACACACTTCAAATGCACAGGGCCTGCGAGGAGCCGAACCAAGCTCTAATCTGTTATCGCCGAACCGACAGCGCTTTTGCAGAGGCGCTTAGGCGCCGGCTGCAAAAGCATTATACTATCGACTGTTTTCGCGACGAGGAGGGACACAAGTACGGCTCGGAATGGCGTCCCTGTTGGCGCCAGCAACTCGACTTTCCAGTCGATCGGACCTTGGCCGCAGACTTGGGACCGACCATCATCGTCATTGCTACCAACGCTGCATGCGATCCGAGACCCGACGGAGACATCGTCGTCGACGAGATCTGGGAGGCTTTGACACCGACGGATCCCGCTCGCCACAACCCTATTGTCGTGCTGCAATTCGGTAATCGTGGATGGCCAGAATTGCGCAACCGCCTAAGTGAGAAGGCACGCAAGATGGGGCGTCCCGGCCTAATGGAGCACCTTGATCGCCTTCATCAACCGCGCGTATTCGATCCGAGCCTGCTGACGCCGGACCTTAGCAATCGTCAGTGGAACGACATCTGTCGCCCAATCGTAATCAGCGTACGCTCATACTTCCTCCGCAAGATGATTGAGGAGCGAAATGCCACGAAAGACTGGGCTAAAGATGTTCTCAGACATCGTCTATGCCAAGATGACAATTTCGCGAAATTCCAGCAGTCGCGAGACGCCCTTGACAAGGCCGTCAGAACGCTGGCGCTGTCGAACCGCAAAGCCGTGGTGGCCGTAGCCGCTGGCGGGCTTGGCAAGACAATGCAAGTCGCCCAGTCTCTACTCGCGAGTTTGGATACGAATGCGACGCCATTTTTCCCTATCGTTCTAACCAACGAGGACATCAAGAACCTCGACCAGACCTTACGCCAGCGGTTTGGCCTCACCTGGCTCGACGCCGGTCAGCCAGTATCGTTGCCCGACGAAGGCCTCGAATGGTTTCTGGACAAGTTGTGCTTTGTCACCGATAGCCTGGAGCGTGCCGATGACGTTGCCGCGACCGCGCGTCAACTTCATCGGTTGCGACCCGTTAGCAAGTTGGTCGTCACCACGCGCCCCGAGGCTTGGTCCAAGGCCAAGGACCAGCTTGCTGTGGACGCGGCCGATGTGATTGACCTCAGCGAGATCGGCGACAACGACGTCGCAACGTACCTCAAGCTGCGCAGTGTCGAGGACGTTCACCAGCGGCCTTATCTGCGCAACCCCGTCTTCCTTGATATCGCCGCCTACCTTGCGCGGCAGCAGCCGCCCGAAATCCGATTTGACGGCTCGGAGCTTTCGAACGAGAGCGATCTGCTGGATAAGTTCAAGGCGTTCAGCAGCAGGCCGCAACAAGGACGACCCGCCCCTGAAATCGATCAAGCGCGCAGGGAGAATGAGAAATTCCTGGAGAGCCTCGCACAGCGGCAGCTTGTCGAAAGCCGTTTCGACGTGAGTTTATCAGCCCTACGCGCCGATCACCAATCCGCAATTGACTATCTCACCCTCAACCGCCCCTTCGCCATCGTCACCGGGGTTGAAGAGGACAAACGGATCAGGCTGCGCCATGATGTCATCGATTCCCACAACCTAGCCCATCTCATCGCCCGTATCGAACCTGCATTGTTCGCGAAGGTCCTTGGCATTCCGGAAAGCCGTTCGCAGGGCAAGTTGCATCTCGGTTTCGGGCAAGTAATGTTCGAGGGAATTGTCCAATACGCTCACGATCGACAGCAGTGGAAACTCATTCACACGTTCTTCCTCGAGTATCTCAGGCTTGTGGACAATAAGGATCAGCCGGATTCGACGTTCAAGGCGACTGGCTGGAACTGCGGATACGTCATCACAGCGCGATTTCCGGTATTCGCTGAGCTCATCCAGCAATCACTCGCTGGCAAATATCTCGGAAAATCGCCGGCGCGCTCGGCAACTGACCGCCTGAGCGATCTAAACGGGCTCACGCAAGACGCAATGAGTTCGGTCGGTTCGATGTTAGGTGGCCAACGATCAATGTCAATCGCCGACCCTACGGGCAACTTTCTGCAATCTCTTGCACGTCATATTGCCGATCCAAATGTCTCGTTGAAGGGACGGTTGATCGAGGGGGTTGCAAAGGTGAATCGGCCAGCCGACGCGGTCAAGCTATTGGCCGATCTCGCGAGCAATGCGGCGATGATCAAAAAGGATGCTGCCATCGTACGGTACATCGCGCGGGCGCTTCAGGACGCCGCGCGCGGTGCGCGCTGTCACACCCCGGCCATCCAGAATGTGCTGACGCGCCTCAAGGCAACGTGGTCGGTGAGTTTTCCGGAACAGTTTCCAACAATCCAACGCGATATCGAAGAGGCCGAGCGCGAGGTTGCCGATTTGGCCGGCGGGCCGCGGCCACAGGCGACGCCCTTCACGGTTGCGGAATTCATCGAGGGTCTGAGCAACCTCGACCCGACCCGCTCTGCCCCCCAATTCTCGGACTGGGTCATCGTCGAACGCTACCTTGCCGAGTTGAAGGAAACGAAAGGTCATCTCGCTGGACGATCGCACGAGGCGATTATTTTGGCCGCAGGCCGGTGTCTGTGGCACCATCATTCCAGATGCCATGAAAAAGCGGCACATACACTTGGCTTCATCGACCATCCGTTCGCCAGAGCCATTCTTTTGCATGTCCTCACCTTTGAGTCGGGGGACGGCCTTGAAACGGAAATCATCCAGGCATTGAGCCGGCAGGCGAGTCATCTCGTTGGAAACGCACCGAAACGCCGCCGTTTCATGCTTGCTCTGGTCCGTGCAATCGCAGTCCGGCATCGCCTCGTCGGCGATCAGCGAGTCAACGAACTGGCCGGCTTGCTTCGCTTGCTTGATCCGCCATCGAAGATGCTCATCACCGAGCATTATGTCGAACTGCAGCGCTTCCGGTCGGGCGTCCCATCCATGGCGGAAAACGTGGCGGCGTCGCCTGCGGTCTTGCCGACATGGCTCAACGAGAAGGAGCGCCAGCGAAACGTCGGCGAGGACGTAGAGGCAAAACTCGCCTTCGAGACAAATTACGTCAACGATGCCGGTGCCATCCGCTTTGCGCGGTCATCGTGGAGATTACCACGACTCCTGCACCTCGCACTGCGCGAGCGCGGAAAATATTTCAAGCGTTTGGCAATGGACCAGCGCCGGCCGGCCGAGTTTACAGCCAGTTGGGAGATTGAAGCCGCCGCGCGCGCAAATGCTACCAATGAACGCCTGCGCCAGCTGACAGAATTTTTCCGGCCGGGATGGCAGGCGTGGAAAGACCGAGAGTCTTTACCTTTCGTTGCATATCTCGATGCAATCGCACAGCTATACGTCGCTTTCGAGGGAGCTATCGAAGTCCCGTCGATAGCAACACTTCACTGCACGGCCGTTCTTTCAGACGGCAACCTCATCGAGGCCCAACGATCATCTAGGAGTGATTACGCGCCTAGTGCCTGGGCTCCGTCCTTTGAAGAGCAAATGAAGCTGGAAGACATCGACGCGGGCGACGGAATCGTTACATGCCTTCTTCGAGGATTTCGAGAAGAATTTGGTGTCACCTTGACGAGGGGTGAACTTTCCATCAAGTCGGCCAGCCTCGGAATTGAATGGAGCTTGATAAATACCGTCATGCTCGTCTTTGTCGAACTCAAACTAACATCAGACGAGTTTCGCGCCCGGTCCGTCGCTCGCGAGCGCGATGGCGAGATCGGAGAACCAAGGTTCGTACCTCTGGAAGAACGACTTGGTCCTCTGCGAAAATCCGATCTTGGTTTTTGGTTTGACCAGGATCGGCGCCTTGCACATCCGACGACAAGCGCAAGGCTTGCGCTTATCATCGAAACACAGCAAGCGCAATAAGAGTTGCTTCGCTGAACCCTATGGCTCCACGATCTTGCGCAATCGTTCGATCACATCCGGCGTCGAAGCATAGGCGCGCTCGACCACCCGCTGCACCTCTTCCCCGCTCTGCGCGGTGATCTCGATGCGCAGCTTCGCGGCCTCGGCCAGGAACTCCTCGTCCTTGAGCACCGCCGCGAACGCCTTGCGCAGGATCGCGACGCGGTCGGCGGGCGTCTCCGGCGGCACCAGATAGGATTTGCCGAACGCCTGCTCGAAGCCGACCATCACCTCGACCGCACGGCGGTCGGTGTCGTTCTTGATGAAAGGCCAAGGCACCGGCACGCCGAGCTTGGCGAGCTCAGGATGCGGCGCCATCGACGCCTGGACCAGGAGGTTGAGCTTCTTGTCCCGCAGCCAGTCCGGCTGCTGCGACTTCAGCGCGGTCCAGTCGAGGCCGCAGACGCCATCGATCTCGCCGCGCGACATCGCGAGGAAAAGATCGGGCGGGCCTTTGTAGCCGGAGACGATCTCGAACTGCGCGCCGGTCGCGTGCTTGACCATGGCGGCGTATTCGCGGGTCGGGCTGCCTGCCGACGTCGCGCCGATGACGGTGCGCTGCCTGAGCGCGTCGGCGAATGTCTTCGTTTTCGAGTGCTCGAAGGTCATGCACAGCCGCGTGCCGCGCTCGGCGCCGGCGAGATAGATGAACTTCGCCGGGTCGTATTGGCTGACATTGCCGTCGAGCAGGCGGCCGAGGATCGCGTTGGGCGCGACCGAGCCGATCACGGTGCCGTCCTTGGGCGCGATCCGGTAGAAATAGCTCGACGCGGTGGCGCCGCCCGCGCCCGGCATGTTCTTCATGACAATCGTCGGGGCGCCGGGGATGAAACGCCCGAGATGACGCGCCAGCAAGCGACCGTAGATGCTGAAGCCGCCCCCGACATCGGTGCCAACAATGAAATTGATGGTCTTGCCGGCGTAGAAATCGTTCGCGATGGCACGTTCGCCGCTGACGAGCAGCGCAAGAGCCGCCACTGCACCAACCCCGATTTTCGCATTGCGAGACTTCATCAAGACTCCAGACTTAGCTGCGCGTCATGGTCCGACTGAGAGTGGTCTGCGGCAGATATGCGCCGGCGGCGCGCAAGCTCTCGACCAATTCAAGCGTATCGAGATCGCAGGCCGGCTGGCCGGTCCGCATCGACTGCACCGCGGCGGTGGCGGACGCCTGCCCCATCAGGAACGCCGCCGATTGCGAGCGGATCGAGCCGTGCACCTTGGTATCGCTGGAGTGGCAACGACCCGCGATCCAAAGATTGTCCCAGCCCTTGGGGACCAGGATGCTGTAGGGAATGCCGAGGCTCTTGCCACGCGGCAATTTGCCGGTGCCGTGCATGTCCTTCATGAAGCGTTCGAACTCTTCCTTCGAATTATTGGTCGAGTGCACATCGGCGGGTCGATTGTAAACCGCGACCTGATCGGGGAATTGCCGCGCCGCGCTGTAATGCTCGACGGTCAATTCGAACTCGCCGACGATGCGGCGGGTGTCGCGCACGCCCATCACCGGCGAGGTCGCGGCAAGCTCGATGCGCTCGCAGCCCGGAACATATTTCCGGTAGAACTCCATGTATTCGACCGCGACCTTACGGCCATGGATCATGCCTTCCGACAGGCTCTTAGCGCTCAGGCCGTCAAGGCCGTAGATGTGGCCGGCGTTCAAATTGCCGGTCATCCGGCCGACCTTTTTCATACCGGCGATGAAGTGATCGGGATGGCTGAAATGCCCTTCAGCATTGGCTTTTGGCAGATATTCTTCCTTGACCTTTTCCCGCACGGCGTCGGTTCCGCGGTTAGTACGATAGGCGGGATCGTCCCAATTAATGCCGCTGAAGGTCGAACAGACCGTCGCCGGCTGGAACGGCCAGTCGCGCCCGGCGATTTTGCACTCGGCCCCGCAGGCATCGGCCAGCACGGCGTCACCGGTGCAGTCGATGAAAGTGCGCGCCTTGATGAAGCGCAGCCCCTCGATATTGCTGATGATCGCGCCATTGACCGTGCGTCCGTCAACGTCAGCGTCGATTACGCGGGTGAAGTAGCGGATTTCGACCCCAGCCTCGACGCAATATTCATCAAGCAGCCGCTTGAGCGCCTCGGGGTCAAAGGGAATCCAACGATTGTAATGCGTGATCCAATATTCCGGCGTCACTTCCGGTCCGAGATAGCCGCGCGCGTGCATGGTCTCGATCAGTTCGCGGGTGAAGCCGCCGACCAATGTCCGCTCGCCGTCACCCATCGGACCGAAGGTGTTCACCAGGCCAGAGGTGGACATCCCGCCGAGCGAACCGGTCGCCTCGACCAGCAGCACCTTCGCGCCGAGCCGCGCGGCGCAGACCGCGGCGGCGCTGCCGGCGGGACCACCGCCGGCGACCAGAACGTCATAGCCTTCCTCGACAGGAATGCTGCGGCTGAAATTGAAGGATTGCATGCGGCCGGGTCTCTCGTTTGACGCGGGAGCCTAAAGACCCTCAATCCCGCTGTAAATCGCGCCGCACGCATGGCGATCACGACGCCAAAGCGGGGCCCGAGAGCCGAGCGCCTCAGCGCGTAACGTGGGGCTAACTCCGCGGCTCAAGTCCATGCGCTCGGATGACGCGGGCAGCTTCGGGCGAGGTAAGGAACGTTAGCAGCGCCTTGGCGGCATCCGGCTGCGGTGCCGAAACCGCGATCCCGGCCGGGAACACCGTGTAACTTTGAACTTCGGCGGGCAGCGGGCCAGCCAATTCGGCACCGGCGACCGGTAGGATTTCGCTGATCTGCGTCAACCCGAGTTCGGCCTCGCCTTTGCCAACCATCTCAGCGCCACGGCCGAATTTGGTCTTGCCGCTCAACTGATCGGCGATACCCAGGCGGTGAAATAGACCCTTGAGGTAGATACCGGTCAGACCGACTTCGCTATAGGCGATCGACTTGGCGTTCAGCAGCGCGCGCTTGAACGCTTCGGTCGAGCCGAGGTCCGGTTTCGGCGCACCCTTGCGGATCGCGACCCCCATGCCGGAGCGCGCCAGCTCGACGCGCGACGCGGCCGCAAGCTTGCCTTGCTTAATGAGGGCATCAATCGCGGCGGGACCGAGAATTGTGACGTCAAACGCCGCGCCCTTTTCAATGTCCGTTTGCAGCGGGCCAGTCGAACCGTAGGTAATCAGCAGCTTATGCCCAGTTGCTTTTTCAAACCGTGGGCCGAGTTCGACCATCACCGACTGCAACGCATTGGAGCAGAGCAGGCGCAACTCCGCAGCGGACGAAACCTTGGTTGCAGGCAGTAGCACAGCGAGCGCGAACGCAATCGCGAGCAAGCCACGTTTCACCGGACATCCCTCCGAATTTCTGGAACCATTGGAATGGTAACAGACGGTTTAATATACCGCCAGCCGTGGCCGAGCATACGCTATCGCTCTTCGTTGACGCCGACCGTCGCGCGTGGCGCATAGTCGTGTCGATGGCCCCTGAAGTCCTCCACCACATAGCCGGCGGCGCCGTTCGCCTTCGGATCGAGATAGCGCGGGCCGATCGGCGACTTGCCATGCCCGCCAGGTATATCCAGCACATAACACGGCTGGCACAGTCCTGAATAACGCCCGTGTAGTATGCGCAACAGCGCCTGCCCAGTCTCGATCGTGGTGCGCAAATGCGCGGTCCCTGGCGCAAGATCGCCATGATGCAGATAATACGGCTTGATGCGGTTTTCGACAAAAGCCCGCATCAGCGCGCCAAGCGTTTCCGCATTGTCATTGACGCCCGCCAACAGAACGCTTTGGCTCAACATCGGAATGCCGGCATCGACCATGCGCGCGCAAGCCGCGCGCGCAGCCTCGGATAATTCACGCGGATGATTGGCGTGCAGCACGACATAGATCGCCTTGCCGCTGGCTTTGAGCGAGCGAACCAGCCCCGCCGAAATCCGATCCGGCGCCACAACCGGCACCCGCGTATGCACCCGGATGATCTTGACGTGTGCGATGGCGCCAAGGTCACGCATAACGTCACGCAAGCGACGCGGCGATAGAATCAACGGATCGCCGCCGCTCAGGATGACCTCCCAGATCTCCGGATGCGCGCGAATATAGTCGAGCGCGCCTGCGAGCGCCGCGCGCGACAAGGACTGCCGGCGGCCCGGACCGACCATCTCGCGGCGGAAGCAGAACCGGCAATAGACCGGACAGACATGCACGAGCTTGAGCAGCACGCGATCGGGGTAACGGTGGACGATGCCCTCGACCGGACTGTGGGCGTCGTCACCGATCGGATCCGCCAGATCGTCGGCGTCGGTTCGAAGCTCGGCAACGTCCGGCACGAATTGGCGCGCGAGCGGATCGAGCGGATCGGAAGGGTCGATCAAGGCCGCGATGTCCGGCGTCAGCGACACCGCATAGCGCGCTGCCACCCGTTCAAGTTCGCCAATGCGGTCAGGTGGAATCAAGCCCGCCGCCGCCAAGGCGGCTGGGTCGCGCAGACTGGCCGTCGTCGATTGTGCCATGGCAAATATCCTCGCCCCTGATGCGCGCGAGGATGTAGGCGGTGGTTCGAGCGCCGTCCAGTGTGGCGGTTCAGAAGTCCGCACCATTCTCGCGGCGAGTCCGAATAGCGGACTTCTGAACCAAAGCCACACTAGACTCAATGAGTTGCTAGAGCGGTATGCATTTAGGTTAGTTCATATCCAGCGTTTCGGAAATAGTTGGCGCATTCGCCAGGTGTGAATCCACCGAGAAGCTGACCGATTGCTGCGCAGACGGCATCGACGGTG
>JALHRD010000021.1 GCA_022841625.1 Xanthobacteraceae bacterium | reverse complement strand
GCTGGGAGTTCCCAAACTGACCAGCTAACCTCAACCCATCGAACCGCCCGGTGCGGACCCGCATGCCGGGTGGTGTGGCAGGGGACGCGGAGGCACTACCTCCGCGCCCCTATGCCGATTGCAGGATGCGGCCGGCTCAAAGATCGAGCACCAGCCGCTCGCTGATGCAGCCGGCGCAGCAGATCATCACGCGCTTGTTTTCAGCCTGCTCCTCTTCGCTGAGGATCGAGTCGCGGTGGTCCGGAATCCCCGAAATCACCCGCTGCTCACAGGCGCCGCAAATGCCGAGTTCGCAGGAATAGTCGATGTCGATACCGGCATCGAGCAGCACGTTGAGGATGGTCTCGCCTTCGGGAATGAAATATTCGACGCCGGAGCGCGCGAGTTCCACGGTGAATCCGCCCTTGCGAGACGGCGCCGGTTCCTTGGCGGTGAAATATTCCACATGGATCTGGTCGCGCGGCCAGTCCTTGGTGGCGGTTTCGAATGACTGGAGCATTGGCGCCGGGCCGCAGCAATAGAGATGCGCGTGCTTGGGCGCGCCGGCCACAATCGCCGCGACATCGAGAAATTGCCCGGCGCTCTCGTCGTCGCAATGCAGCGCCGCTTGCGGCATGCGTTCGAGTTCCTGCCGGAACGCCATATCGGCGCGGGATCGGCAGGCATAGTGCAACTGCCAGCCGCGACCGAGCGCATTGAGCCGCTGCACCATGCACCAGATCGGTGTGATGCCGATGCCGCCGGCGATCAGAATGGTGTGGGCGGCATCCTCGCGCAGCCGGAAATTGTTGCGGGGTGCGCTGATCGCGATGGCGGTGCCGACGCGCAATTCTTCATGAATGAATCGCGAACCGCCGCGACTCGCGGGATCGCGCTTGATGCCGACGGTATAGGTCGCGGGCTCCGGCGCGGCGTCCGTGAGCGAGTAATTGCGGATTAACCCGTTCGGCAAATGCAGGTCGATATGCGCGCCGGGCGCGTAGTTTGGCAGCGGCCGGCGGTCGAGACTCTGGAACGAAAACAGGCTGGTGTCGCGCGCCACCGGTTGGATCGCTATAAGGCGGACCTCGATTAAGGAATCGGTCGGCGCTGTCGCTGCCGGCGCAGTCACGGAATACACGGTGTTGTCGTCTCCTAGTGTGGCGGTTCAGAAGTCCGCATCATTCTCGCGGCGAGTTCGACATGCGGACTTCTGAACCAAAGCCACACTAGATTCAATAAGTTGCTAGTGTCCTTCGATTCCGAAGTTCGTTACGGAGCGCGCCGCACGATGATACGAACTTCGGAATCGGGACACTAGTGGTCCGATTCTAACATTCGCATCCCGTTTCCGCGGGCGATTTTGCGAATGTTAGAATCAAAGGACCACTAGCAAGTATAGGCTGCTAGTGGAGTTTGGGATTTGACATTCGCATCGTGTGCTTGCTGGCAGGTGGGTAGCGAATGTCAAATCCACTCCACTAGCCGCCGGTTGCGCTGCCGCATAGATAGTCGGCGGGACCGGGTGATCGCAACCCACCTTTGCGGCCCACCGGTCGGCGGCCGCGATAATGCAATGGCTTGCTGGGCCACGCGTTCGGGCTATGCTGTGGCGCAAGGAAAAGTCTCGGGAGGTCGTCCTGCTTGGGCCTTTGGTTCGGCGGCTTTGACCGTGGCAAGGAGGGGCCGGTGAATCATTCCTTCAAGATATCCCGTCGCGGCGTGGCCGCCGGCCTCGCCGGCCTGGCGCTGGCGCGCACGCTCCCCGCGCAGGCACAGGAGGGCCGCGATTGGCTCGATCCGAAGCTCTTGGCCGCCGCCAAGAAAGAGGGGCCGCTGACGGTCTATTCCTCGACCAACGAGCAGGAAGGCCTGCCACTGTTCAAGATTTTCGAGGACGCCACCGGCATCAAGTTCAACTATATCCGCGGCAATGATGCGTCGCTAACTTCGCGCATTGCCATCGAGACGCGGGCCAAGCAGCCGTCCTTCGATATCGTTCATATTTCCAACGCGCATAAATTGCCGCAGCAATTGCTGGCACAATTCGATCCGCCGGAGGCCAAGCATATCGCTCCGCTGGCGCGCGATCAGAACCGGCGCTGGTATGGCGTCTACACCATTTACACCACGCCGGCGTTCAATACGAAGCAGGTGTCGCGGGCGGATTTGCCGAAGAGCTTTGAGGAATTCGCGCAGCGCAAGGAGTGGGCCGGCAAGATCGCGATCGACCACACCGATATCGAGTGGCTGCGTGGAATAATGCAGTTCCATGGCGAGCAGAGGGGCACCGCGCTGGTGCGTGAAATTGCCGCCAATCTCAAGCCGGTGCTGACCGATGGGCGCCTCGCCATGGCGCGCTCAGTGGCGGCGGGCGAGTATCTTTTTGCCCTTAATAATTTCGTCAATCTGACCTTGAATGTGAAGCTTGCTGGCGGGGCGATCGACTTCTTCCCGCTCGACCCGGTGCCGCTCTATTATGCGCAGGTTGCAGTCAGCGCGATGGCGCCAAACCCTAATGCTGCAAGACTTGCTGCCAATTTCATGCTCAGTCGGGATTGCCAGGTATTCTACGCCAAATTCGGCCGTCTGCCGACACGCGGCGATGTCGAGACCAATCCGCCGGGCATCATCAAGCAGATCGAGGTGCGCAAGGTGGTGCGGACGCAGTTCTCGCAGGAGGAGGAGAAGCGCCTGCGGCAGCAATTCGAGGCGCTGCTCCGAAAACGATAGCGGGTGCCGCGGTGTTCTGGCTACGCGCGGGCATTTGATCGGTTTGTCAATGCGGTGGCCTTTGTTATGCTGCCAGCAGCGACCATCAAGTGACGGATCGTCAATACAGGGCGTTGTGGGCGCGGAGCGATGGCGCCGCCATTCGCGACGTCATTGGCTTGGTCGGGGAGGATGGGATGGGTGGAGTTCGCAGCGCGGTCGCCCGGCTTGGCGTGCCTGCCACCCTGGTCGTAGCGCTAGGCGCCGCGCCCGCCATTGGCCAGATCCCGGAGCGGCCTTGGCTCGATCCCACGCTCCTGGCGGCGGCCCAGAAAGAAGGCGCGCTGGTCGTCTACTCGTCGATGAACGAGCAGGAAGGCTTGCCACTGTTCAAGATATTCACTGAGGCGACCGGAATTAAGGTCAGCTATGTGCGGGCCGCCGATACGCCGCTGATGGGGCGCATCGCGATCGAATACCGCACCAAGCAGAAGGCCTGGGATCTCCTGCAAACCACCACCATCAACAAGGTCCCGCCGGCCATGTTGGAGCAGATCGACTTGTCGGAGGCCAAGCACATTTCGCCGGATGCGCGCGATCCGGGCCGGCGCTGGTATGGCGCCTATGCCAATTACAACGCGCCCGCCTATAACACCAAGCTGGTGCAGCCGTCCGATTTGCCCAAGACCTACGAGGAATTCATTTCGCGCAAGCAGTGGGTGAATCGGGTTGCGATCGACGGCACCGATAATGAGTGGCTTAAGGCGATGTTCGATCACTATGGCGAGCGGCGCGCCACCGAGATCGTCAAGGGCATCGTCACGACGCTCAAACCGATCCTGACTGACGGCCATTTGGCGATGGCGCGCGCGACCGGCGCCGGCGAATATGCGATTTCTCTCAACAATTACGTCAATCTCTCGATCAATGTGAAGCTCTCTGGCGGTCCGATCGATGTCTGGGCGATGGACCCGGTTGCGCTGATGTTCGGCCAGGTCGGCGTCAGCGCGCTGGCGCCCAACCCTAATGCGGCTCGGCTGGCCGCCAATTTCATGCTGAGCCAGGAATCGCAGCAATTCCTGGCCAAGTTTGGCCGGTTCCCAACCCGCGGCGATGTCAGCGATAATCCGCCGGGGATCTCGGCGATGATGAAAAAGCAGAAGGTCATTCCAGCGATCCTGACGCCGGAAGAAGAGAAGATTTGGCAGCGCAAGTTCACCGAATTGTTCAGGCAGCGCTGAAGCGGGGCGGGTTGTGACAACGGTTCAACTTGGTACGGAGGGCGGCGGCGTGCTGGCGCGCGCGCTCGCGATATTCCTGCGGCCGCGTAATCTGGCGCTGATGGCTTGCGTGCTAATCGCGGGATGGCTGGTGTTTGTGCCGCTGGCGGCGCTGTTCTACACCGCCTTCACCGAGGACACCGGCTTCGGGCCGGGGCCGGCGTCGCTGTCGAACTTCGTCCAGGCCTATTCGAGCTGGCACATCGTCCGTCTGTTCGGAAACTCATTGATTTTCGCCGCCGGCACCGCGGTCCTGACGCTGGTGCTGGGCGGGCTGGTGGCGTTTGTGGTGGAGCGCACCGATGCGCCGCTCGGTCCGTTGTTTCACTCGCTGGCACTGCTGTCCTTCGCCATCCCGGGTCTGCTGACATCGATGGCCTGGATCTTTTTGCTCAGCCCGAATATCGGCTGGGTCAATGCGTTGATGAAGGAGTGGTTCGGGCTGAAAGAGGCGCCGTTCAGCATCTATTCCATGGGTGGCATGATCTGGGCGCTGTCGAGCCACTATTTCCCGCTCGCCTATCTGGCGCTCGGGCCGGCATTGCGCGTGCTCGATGTGCGATTGGAGGAGGCGGCGCTGGTGTCTGGCGCGCGTTATTGGCAGGTGATGCCCAAGATCACCCTGCCGCTGTTGCGTCCGGCGATCCTCTCCACAATGCTGTTGCTGTTCATGCTTGGCATGTCGTCTTACGAGGTGCCGCGACTGATCGGCCGGCCGGCGCGGATCGATGTCTTCACCACCGAGATTCAGGCCGCGATCCAGAACGCCCCGCCTGAATTCGGAATTTCCAGCGCGCTTGGAATGACGCTGCTGCTGATCTGCGTGGTTGCTGTGTTCTTTTACCGGCGTGCGACCCGCAATGCGGAGGCGTTCGCGACCATTACTGGCAAGGGCTATATGCCGACCCGCATCAAGCTGCGAAAATGGCGCTGGCCGGTGGCGATCGCCATTATGGCCCTGTTCTTCCTGGCGCTCGGTCTGCCGCTGCTAACGCTGGTGTGGCAATCGTTCTTCCGCAATCTGGCGCAGCCGTTCATCGGCTCGACCTCGCCCGCGACCTGGGAGAACTACGAATTCATCCTGCGCTACCCGATCTTCCTCGACGCCGTGAAGACCAGCGTGTTCCTCGCCGCGATGTCGGCGACATTGGTAGTCGTGCTCACTTTCGTGATGGCGTGGATTGCGCTGCGGGCGGCGCCGAAGTCGGGCTGGGTGCTCGATTCACTGGCCTTTACGCCGATTGCCATGCCGCATGTCATTGTCGGCGCGGCGGTATTGTTTGCTTATCTGATGCTGCCGATCCCGGTCTACAACACGGTTTGGATCATCCTGATCGCCTATGTCACGCTCTACCTGCCCTATGGCATGCGCTTCATTTCGAGCGGGCTCACGCAAATTCACAAGGAGCTTGAGGAGGTCGCCGAGGTATCGGGCGCGCGCATGCGGCAGATATTCTTGCGGATCCTGCTGCCGCTGCTTGCGCCGGTTTTGTTGGCGGCCTGGATTTATATCTTCGTGCTGGCGGTGCGGGAGCTTGGCGCCTCGGTGTTTTTGGTCGGGCCGGGTACCCATGTGCTTGGCACCATCAGCTTGACCATGTGGGAGGAGGGCGGCAGTTACGGCGCGGTGTCCGCCCTTGGCGTCATTCAGATCATCCCGCTCATCATGATTGTCGCCGGCTTGCGCTGGCTTGAATTACGGGTGCAGCGCCGCAGCGAGGCGGCCGCGGCCAAGGCCCAGGCCGTGGGATAGGAGTTCCATGTTCGCAATTGAGAATCTCAGAATGACCTTCGTTGCGCCCGGCAATGTGGTGGTCAACGCGGTCGACGGTATCAGCCTCGGCATCGGCACCGGCAAATTGATCACGCTGCTCGGGCCATCCGGCTGCGGCAAGACCACGACGTTGCGCTGCCTGGCCGGCCTTGAGCGGCCGGAATCCGGCAAGATCGTCATCGCCGACCAAACCGTCTGCGATACCGAGAACGGCCTGTTCGTTCCGCCCAGCGACCGCGGTATCGGCATGGTGTTCCAGTCCTATGCAATTTGGCCGCACATGACGGTGTTTGAGAACGTGGCGTTCCCGCTGCGGGTGGCGCGCGACCGCAAATATTCGGCCAATGAGATTAAGGAGCGGGTGCTGCGTTCGCTCGATATGGTGCGGATGTCGGGATACGAAACCCGTCCGGCGACCCAGCTCTCCGGCGGTCAGCAGCAGCGGCTTGCGTTCGCCCGCGGCTTGGTGCGTGAGCCGCAAATCCTGCTGCTCGACGAGCCTTTGTCGAATCTCGATGCCAAGTTGCGGGAGCAGATGCGGGTCGAGCTCAAACAGCTTCAGACCCGGCTCGGCATTACCACGGTCTATGTCACCCACGACCAATCCGAGGCGCTGGCCTTGTCCGACGAGATTGCGGTGTTCAATTTCGGCAAGATCATCCAGCGCGGGACGCCGCAAGAAATCTACCGTCAGCCCAAGAGCCAGTTCGTCGCGGACTTCATCGGTTCGGCGAACTTTATCAAGGGCAGGGTCAAGGACGTGCAGGTGGCGGATCACACCACCCTGGTCGAGACCGGGCACGGCCTGTTCCGCTGCATTTTCGGGCAGGCCGTCACGGCCGGCCAGGACGTGTTGGTCAGCGCGCGGCCGGAAGACCTGATGCTATCGGACAAGCCGCCCGGCGACGGCTTTAACGCGTTCACCGGCAAAATATCGCACCGGGTGTTTCTCGGTGAGGTGGTCGACTATCTGGTGGATGCGGGCGACGGCGAAGTCCGTATCCGGTCGAAGCCTGAGGCGGAATTCCAGATCGGCCAGGTCGTGCATATCGGGGTTTCGCCCCAAAAATGCGTGGCGCTGCCGTCCTAGCCGGTGGCGGTATCGCGTTCGCTTCACTCGCCCGCGACCCATGCTACAATGGCGCACGCTTTAGAAATCAAACGAGGCTTCCCCCATGAACAACGCACGGATCACCGGACTGCGCAGTATTGAATTGGGCGTCACCAATCTCACCCAGTCGGCGGCCTTTTATGGCCGGGTTTGGGGGCTTGAGCCGGTGGTGTCGGACGGCGAGACCATCCATCTGCGCGGCAATGGCGCCGAACACCATGCCGTGACATTGCGTGAGCGCCCGACCGCTGGGTTGTTGGGCGTGCATTTCGCAGCAATGAACCGCGAGGCGGTCGACGCGCTGCACGACCGGGCCAAGGCAGCCGGCGTCAATGTTGCCGCCGCGCCGGCCGAACTGCCGCGCAGCGCCGGTGGCGGCTACGGCTTCCAGTTCAAGACCCCCGAGGGTCATGTGCTCAACATCGCATCCGATGTGGCGCGGCATCAGAACGTCAACAGTGACAGCTCGGTGCCGAACAAGCTCTCGCATGTGGTTCTCAACAGCGCCAAGATCGAGCAGCAGACGTCGTTTTTTATCGACACGCTCGGCTTCCAGCTCTCGGATAGAACCGACATGATGGATTTCGTGCGTTGCAGCGCCGACCATCATTCGATCGCGATGGCGCGCGGCAACGGGCCCTCGCTGAACCACATGGCCTATGAGGTCGGGAGCATCGACGGCTTGATGCGCGGCGCCGGCCGGATGAAGAAGCACGGCTTCAATGTCGAGTGGGGCATCGGCCGGCACGGGCCCGGCGACAATGTGTTTGGCTATTTCGTCGAGCCCAACGGCTTCGTGGTTGAATATACTGCCGAGGTTCAGCAGGTGGACGAGGCGACCTATGAGGCGCACGACGCCGAATATTGGCGCAAATTCCCGATGCGGCCGTGCCGCTGGGGCATGGCCGGCATGCCGTCCAATCGCTTCAAGGCGGCCGCGTCCGGCGACATGTCGGTTGCCGATCCGGAAGCCGGCAAGCGCTGCGAAGAGATCATGGCCAAGACGCTGCGGCGGTAGTCCGCAAGCGACAAGGCGCCAAATATAAAACCGCCTCCCGGTCACCCGGGAGGCGGTCATTGTTTGACGCTTTGTTATCTTTGAATGCGGCTTTAGGCGGTAACGAGATTGCCGAACTTTTGCAGGTTGGCCTTCTGCGCCGCGTTGCGGGGCGGCAGCTTGAACAGCCGCGCCGCGGTGCCGCCGAGGATATTATGCTTGGCCTTCTCGGACACGAAAGGCAGGTCCCAGATGGTCGAGGGCAAGTCGAAGTCCCAATGCGGATAATCCGATGAATAGAGCAATTGGGTTTCCGCATTGATCATGCGGAAGGTCTGCTCCATCGCCGCCATGTCCTGGATCTCCATCGGCTGCGACGAATAATACATGTCCCGCATATAATCGGACGGCTTCTTCTTCAGCACCGGCGCCTCCGACGGCCGCATCATGTATTCGTGGTCGAGCCGCTGCATCAGGAACGGCACCCAGGCGAGGCCGGATTCGATCCAGACCACCGGCAGCTTGGGAAAGCGCTCGCCCATGCCGTTGATCACCCAGTTGGTGCAATGAAGAATGTTGTAGAAGCTGAAGCCGAGCGCATGCACCGACAAGAACCGGTTGCAGGCGCGGAACACCGGCTCCGACCAGTTCGGGCCGGAATGGAACGACAGCACCAGGCCGCGTTCTTCCATCGCCCGATAGACCTTCATATAGGCGTTGTCGTTGACCTGCAGGTTGCGCACGGTTGTGACCATGAACCCGCCGACGCCCTTGCGGTCGCCAAAGGTCTCGACATGACGCAGCGACTGCTCCGGGTCGGAGAACGGAATGCACAACATCGAGAAGAAGCGGTTGTTCGATTCCGGCAGCACTTTCTCGGTGAGCCAGCGGTTGTAGGCCCAGCACAGGTCGACTTCCATTTCCTTCTGCGGATGCATGCCGATATTGAGCATGCCGGTCGGGAACAGGCAGGAATAGTCGACGCTCATGGCGTCCATCCAACGCTCGCCAAGCTGGATGTCGCGATGCCGGCCAGGCTCGGTCTTTTCGGTGCCGCGCATCGGATAGCGCGTCACCCGCCCACCCATGTCCTGGGTGAAGCCGGCATGAGTCGGCACCAGCGTGCCGCGTCCGCCCTTGGCGCGGCCGCCCATATTGATCTGCTTGAGCACCTCGTTCTCCATGAATGGGAGAATCTCGCCGTAGTGCTCGTTCTCGTAGTGGTGGGCGTCGACGTCGACGATCAGAACGTCGTCGAACTTGCGCTGCACTGCCTGCTTGCGCGCGTGCGCCAGCAGCCGCGTGGTGTTGAGCTCATCGACGGTGACCCGTCGTCCGCGTTCGGCGAGGAGGTCCATGGGTTCGTCTCCTATTGAAACTGTCGTTCTTGTTCAGCGTCCGGTCCAGCTCTGCCACATGCCGAGCTCGAATACGGCCAGATTGGCGGCACGCAACAGCCCGCTCGCCGTCACCATCACTTCGGTTGGACTAACAGTGGTGCGTTGCGCGAGCGGCAGCAGGTCCTCACCTGCCTCGATCCGGATCGCATAGGTCTTGCAGCAAGCGCTCATCAGCGCATGCAGCGCTTGCGGTGTCAGGCTATCGAGCTTGCCGCCGGCAAGCGCACGTTCGATCTCGGCCGCCAACCGCGTCGCGTCACTGGATGTCGTGCCGGTTGCGGCCGCCGCAGGTTTGCCAGCGGTGGGCTTGGCAGCGGCAGGTTTGGCCGCTGCCTTGCCGGCAGGCTTGGCAGCGGTAGCCTTGGCCGACGACTTCCGAGCAGCGGGTTTTGATTTCGGCGCCGGCTTTGCAGCGGCGCGCTTAGGCGACGACATAAACTTCGTCTCCTTTTTCAACGATCTTATAGCTGCGCAGTCTGAGCTTGCGATCCGACACGCATTCGCCGGTCTTCATGTCGTATTCGTAGCCGTGCCACGGGCAGACAAAGTGCATTTCGGTGTCGGAGAAGAACAACCCTTCGGAGGTCTTGTCCGGGCGCAGCCGCTCTTCGACCTTGGCGATAGTCAAGCCTTCGCAAGCCGGGCCACCTTGGTGAAGACAATAATTGCTGTAGGCGTAAAATTTGCCATCGTGCCGGAACACGCCGATCTCGTTGTCCCCGACAAAGACGATGCGGCGATCGCCGTCCTTGAATTCCGAAAGTTTACCCACGAACTGCTCGGCCATACTCGGTGATCCTGCTCTGCTTGGTGCGTTGCTGACGTTATCTGGCGGCGGTCCGCCGTGTCATGAGTGGCCAGCACGGTTCATGCCGGCAGCTTAAAATATATGCCTTTTCTCAAGCGAGAACGCAATCAGGGCCGGGCCGGCCGGCACCACGGAACTGCATGGCCGGGGTCCGGAAACGTATTGTCGCCAGCCGGCCTGGCGAAGCGGCCGGGCCCGTGAGGGCCATCAGGCCATCTTGCTGCTAAGCTCGCCGATTTTTTCGATCCACAATTTGACAGTGTCGCCTGCCTTGAGGAACTCACCACGGCCGGCACCGACCCCGGCGGGCGTGCCGGTTAGGATCAGGTCGCCGGGATGCAGGGTCAGGCGCGAGGACAGATGCGCGATCTGCTCGGCGAGGTTGAAGATCATCTGGCTGGAATTGGAGTCCTGTTTTAGGACATCGTTGACCCAGAGTTTCATGGCGAGCTTTTGCGGGTTCTTGATATCGCTCGCCGGCACGATCCAGGGGCCGAGCGGGCAAGAGCCGTCGAAGCTCTTATGCGCCACCCAATCGGCTTTGAACGGCGAAGTGTCGGGGATATGCGGCCGGCGGCCGCGGTCGCGGGCCGACAGGTCGTTGGCGATGGTGTAGCCGGCGACATAGCTCAGCGCCTTTTCGATCGGGACATCCTTGGCCGGCCGCCCGATCACCGCCGCGAGCTCAATTTCCCAGTCCATCTTCTTGGAGTAAGTGGAAATCTTTACGGTCGCGCCGGGATTGGAGATTGAGCGGGACGCCTTGATGAAATGCCAGGATTCCAGACCCAGCGTATGCGGATCGGCCGGTGGCGGCCGGTTGTCCTTGGCCGCCATTTCGTTGGCATGGTCCTGGTAATTTGCGCCCGCACAATAGATCGCCGATGGCCACAGGATCGGCGCCAGGAGCTTGGTCTTGCCGAGCGGCAGGCTCTTGCCCTTGCTCTTGGCGGCCTTGACCGCCGCGGCCTTGAGCACCCCTTGGGCGGCGCGCCAATCATTGAGAATGCCAAGCACCGTCGCATAGGCCGCCTTGCCGGTCAGCTTGGCGGCGTCAAAGACCTTGTCGTCGACGACGAGGCCGGCGCGGGGTCCGTCGGCAGTTTGGTAGGTTGCAAGCTTGTAGCCGGCCATGGTCATTGCTCCAGATCAGAACGCTCGGGTCGAAACACCGAAACAACAAACCGCGATCATGCGCGGAAGGCAAGAGTGGGCTATAGTCGGCGCGAAGCCAAGGGCTGCCGGCGCGGCCCCATCGAACATGACAGTTACCGGAGTGGAGATAACAATGATCAAGCCACGGCGCGTCGGTCACGCGACCTTTGAGACCACCGACATTGAAAAGCAGATCGCCTATTGGACCGAAGTGGCCGGCTTGGTGTTGGCGGAACGCGAGAAAAAACGGGCGTTCCTGGCGTCCAAGACCGGCCTCCTGTCGATCCAGCTCGAGCAGTCCGAGCGCAACCATTGCAGCCGGCTGTCATTCGAGGTCGCGCCGGATTCAGACTTTGACGCACTTGCGCGTGAGCTGGCGAAGGACGGAGTTAAGAGCGAACTGCGCAACGACTCCATCCCCGGCATGGGCAAGGTCCTGACCCTTAAGGACAACAAGGACACCAGCATCGACCTGTTCACCGACTGGAAATATCTCGGCTCGCACCATCAGGTCGGCGGCATCGGCCCGCTCAAGCTCGGGCATATCGCGTTTCATTGCCCCGACGTCAAATCGGTCTCGGAGTTTTATGCCAAGGTGCTGGGCTTCAAGGTCTCCGATTGGATCGAGGACTGGTTTGTGTTCATGCGCTGCAACACCGATCACCACACCGTCAATTTCATCAAGGGTGACAAATCGGAACTGCATCACATCGCATTCGAACTCAAGGACATGTCGCACATGCAGAACGCCTGCGAGATGTTTGCGACGAAAAAAATCCGGCTCTTGTGGGGGCCGGTGCGTCATGGCCCGGGCCACAACGTTGCCACCTATCACCGCAATCCGGATGAGCACACCGTCGAACTCTATATCGAGCTTGACCAGATGAAGGACGAAGCGCTCGGCTATTTCGATCCGCGGCCGTGGCACCGCGACACGCCGCAATATCCGAAGACCTGGAAGCGGACGGAATCGACCATCTGGGGCTTGCCGCCGTTGCCGGAGTATCGCCGTGGCTCAGGCGTCCCGCCGGTCGGTCAGCAGGATTAGGGGCGCACCGCCGGCGTCTCGATCGGCATGCCGCGCGCGCGCGACATCAAATAGAGTTCGAGATCGACGAGTTCCTGCGCACCGAGCGCGGGCGCTTCGGCGCGCATGCCGGTGAGGCAGTTGCGCAGCCGCCGTTGCAGCGATCCGAGGCTCTGCCACTCAAGGCGGTAGATCGGATAGCCGGTCGGCTGGCCCTGGGTCAGCGGATTTCCCGCCAGCCGGCCGCTCCAATTGTCATCGTGACATTGCGCGCAGGACAGATTGAGCTGGCCCTGCCGGCGCACAAACGCGGCGCGGCCGGTTTCAACCGAGCGTCGCGTGGGCTCATCTTCCGCAATGGCAATCGGCTGCCCGCGCGATTGCCGCGCCACGAATGCGGTGAGCGCCAAAAGATCCTTGCTTTCGTAGGGCAACGGCTTGGCCTGTTGTCGGTCGGCACGGCAGAGGTTGATGCGCTGCTCGATATTGATCGGCCGTCCGAGCGTCGCATTGAATTCTGGGTAACGCGCGGCAACGCCCTTCATGCTGGTTGGCGCGTCGCCATGGCAGTCGGCGCATGACCGGTTGGCGGCGCCGGCCTTGCGGTCCCACAAGGCTGCGCCATCGAGCACCCACAGCATGCCAGGGTTTGACGTGTCGCCATCCTGCATCGCTTGGGTTGTACGCGCCATGAAATCGTAGCCGGATTTGCGCTGCGCCGTCGCAATCTCGGCGCCGGCTGGAACGATCCCAGCGAGGATTGTAAGCGCGGCGGCGGCGTGCCCGATCCGCATCACTCGACCGCGATGGCGACCGACTCGGTGGCGAAGAAGCCGTTGTCGCCCTTCCAGGTCATAGTGACGGTGCCGCTCTCGGTCGCCACCGTGGTGAAGGACAAGAACGGGTTGGCGGAGATGGCGGAAAAGAACTCGGCGCGAAACACTTCGACGCCGTTATAGGTGCAGACGAATTCCTTGATGATGTTGCGCGGGATCAGTTGCCCGACCGCATTCGGGCGAAAGCCGCTCTCCATCTCGTGCGAGATCAGGGCCTTGATGACGACGATTTCGCCGCGTTTGGCCGTCGGCGGAACATTGATAAGGGCGCGTGCAGCCATCAGCTTTCCTCAAGGCAAGCGGCGAGCGTAACGACCACTTCAATCTCGTCGCGCCAAAAACTACCGTCACTCATTTCCGCGACCGCCACCACAAATTGCGTGTCGGCCAGCCGCATGCGGGTCGCGATATTGGCGGTTCCGGCGCGCGGCCCGAGATGGAAACTCGCCACATTGGGTTGCGGGTTTTTTTCGGTGAAGATGTGGATCGCTTTGACGTGATCGGCGTCGGTCATCGGGCTCTCGACCGCGATGCTGAGCGGCACCGCGTTGCCGTTTTCGACCAATGGCGGCAGCTCGATCTTGACCCGGCCTTCGCGCATCGGCGCGCTGCCAATGACCGCCTTGATGGCAGCCTGCATGGCGGCGGGGGTGGCGCCGGCACGACCGGCGGGCAGCAGCGTCATCAGCGCCGCGCCGCCCGCGACGCCGGCCGCGCCGAGCAGGAACCGGCGTCGGGTCGTAACCATGGGTTTGTGGTCGGTCATTGTTTCGCGTCTCGTAATGTCGCCAGGTAAGCTACCACGTCCTCGACCTGTTCGGCGTTCAATATCGGTTTACCGGTAAACGCAGGGGTAACGCGCTCTAGGCCATCGATACGGTAATAGGGTGGCATGATGGTGGCGGGGTTGATGCGCGTGGAATCGACAATTCGCAGCCTTAATTGTCCGGGCGACCAGCGGCTTCCGGCGCCGCTCAAGTCGGGCGCCAGCGTGCCTTGAAACCGCTCTTCGGGAAACGGGCCGGAGTGGCACAGAAGACAGAGCCCGACCTGCCGGTTGGCGACAATGGCACGACCCTTTTTTGGGTCGCCGCCGGCGCCGGTTAACGAAACCGGAATGGCGTCGCCGACCACCGCATAGGACGCCAGTTCAGCGCGGGCATCGACCGCCGGGCTGCACGCAAGCGCGGCAGCGAGACCCGCGACCAGCAATCGCCCGCGCTCAACCAAACACTTCCCCGGTGATTGCCGTGAACCAGCCATTCGCGAAATTCGCTTCAAGCGTCCGCACGTCGGGTGACGCATTGGCCGGGCTCACGCCGCCGGCACCTTTGACATCGGCCAATAGCCCGCCACGCGGTTCGTAGACGCCGGCCACCGAAATCCCGTAGTCGGGCGCGACCAGACTGTAGCAGGTGTTGATCAGTTTTGGCTCGTCGGGTTTTTCGCCGGCGAGCAGCTTGGCTAAGGCAGCGGCGCAGACCTTGGCCTGGGAGTTGGCCGCAAAGGCCGACTTCGGCATGGCGCCGGCAATCGCGGCATCGCCAATGACATGGATGTTGGGCCTGAGCTTCGATTCGAAGGTCACGGGGTCGATGGGGCACCAGCCGCTCTTATCGGCGACGCCGGCAAGCTCCGCGATCCGCCCGGCGCGTTGTGGCGCGATCACATTGGCGACGGCGGCCTTGTGGATTCCAAATTCCGTCGTCAGCGTATTGGTCTTGGGATCGACCGAGGTGACGCTACCACCCTTGGACAGTGGCACCCATTCGATCAGATCGGGATAGAGTTCCTTCCAGGCGTTCAGGAACAAACCTTGCTTTGAGAATGCGTCCTTGGCGTCCAGGACGATCAGCTTGGACTTCGGCTTTCGCGTCTTAAGGAAATGCGCAATCAGGCTGGCGCGCTCATAGGGGCCCGGCGGACAGCGGAATGGATTGGCCGGCGCCGACATCACCACCAAGCCGCCATCCTCCATCGATTCAAGCTGCTTGCGCAGCAGCATCGTTTGATCGCCGGCGCGCCATGCATGCGGCATGCGTTCGGCGGCGGCCTCGGTATAGCCGGGGAGGGCGTCCCAGCGGATCTCGATGCCGGGCGCAAGCACCAGGCGGTCATAGGGCAGCCGGACGCCGTCGTTGAGGATCACCGTACGAGCGTCGGCATTGACGCCGACCGCTGGTGCAAGTGTGACCGTGATGCGCTGTGCGGCGAACCGCTTGTAGTCGAACTGCTGCGCCGGAAGGTCGCGCAGCCCGGCGATGACGGCGTTGCTGAGCGGGCAGGCGGTGAACGTCGCATTGGCTTCGACCAGCGTTACCGTTATGCGCGGATCGATGCGCTTGAGCGCGCGCGCGCAGCTTGCCCCGGCGAATCCGCCGCCCACGACGACCACGCGGCCGGCGGTCGGCTGTGCGAGCGCGGGCGTCGCGAAGCCTAAAGTCGCTGCGGTCGCGGCTGTGCGTCTAAGGAAATCGCGTCGGCTCACAGGATGGCGTGTCATGACGGTCAATCCTTCTGGGCCGCATACCAGGCGGCGATGGTCTTGATTTCGTCGTCGGTGAAACCTTTGGCGATGCGATCCATCACCGTTCCGGGGCGCTGTCCGCTGCGGAATTCCTGGATGGCGGTCACGATTTCGGTGGGGTTGCGTCCCACCAGGGGCGTGAATGGCGTCTCAATGGCGCGGCTTACCGGGTGGCAGCCCGAGCAGGCCGCCGCGCCCGCCGGTGCAACGTCAATCGCCGAAGCGGCCCCCGTCGACAGGCAGAGAACGACGCATGCGGCAAGGAAAATGCTTGGCTTCATGTCGGCTCCTCCCGAACGCCTCGGTGACCAAGGCGACGTTTCCACGGCCGTCTGACGCGGCCTAGACCTTTCTCAAATCGTGATTCTTCAAGGGCAGCGATCGGATACGCTTGCCGGTCGCTGCAAAGATCGCATTACACAGCGCCGGCGCAACAACTGCAACCGGTGGCTCGCCGCAGCCGGCCCAAAATCCGCCGCTCGGCGCCAACACGGTTTCGACCTTGGGCATTTCCGCCAGCCGCAGCATCCGGTAATTGTCGAAATTCGACTGCTCGACCCGTCCATCCTTGATGGTGATCTCGCCGTAGAGCGCGGCGGTCAGGCCGAAGACGACGGCGCTTTCGGACTGCATTTCGGCGGTCAGCGGATTGACGATGGTGCCGGGATCGAGCGCGACGACGATCCGCGGCGTGCGCACTGTGCCGTCGGCGCCGACCGACGCTTCGGCCACGGCTGCAACGAAAGTGCCGTAGGCCTCGTTCACGGCAAGGCCCCGATAGGTCTGTGGCGCGGCCGGCGTGTTCCAGCCGGCGCGGTCGGCGGCGGCATTGAGCACAGCCAGAAATTTTTTGGCATGACGATGCCGGCCGATCAGGCGTCGGCGGTATTCCAATGGATCGACGCCGGCGGCGTGCGCCATCTCGTCAATGAAGCTCTCCCGGAAGAAGCAATTTTGGGTGTGATTGACGCAGCGCCAGAAGCCGACCGGAACATGCGTGTTTCGGATGGCGTAGTCGGCGAGATAATGCGGGATGTCGTAGGGCATGTCGGCCAGGAATCCCTCCTGGAACTGGCGGTCGACACCGCCGCGCAAGGCCGTCGGCATCAACGTGCTCCAGATTGAATTGCCGGTCATGCGGACATGCCAAGCGCGCGGCATGCCAGCGGCATCGAGCGCCGCCGACATACGCGCCATTGCGACCGGGCGATAATAGTCGTGCCGAATGTCCTCTTCGCGCGACCAAACGACTTTCACCGGTCGGTCGACTTCCTTGGCGATGAGAACCGCGAGCGGCACAAAATCCTGCGTGGCGCCACGCCGTCCAAAGCCGCCGCCAAGCATGGTCTTGTGCACCCGCACGTTTTGCGACGAGATGCCAAGCGTATGCGCCGCGGACGCCATGGCGGCTTCGCCGTTCTGGGTCGGCACCCAGATTTCGGCGGTATTGCCGGTGACATGCACGGTGCAATTCTGCGGCTCCATCGTTGCATGGGCGAGGAACGGCACAGAATAGTCAGCCTCGATGCGTTGGGCAGCGTTGGCAAAGCCTTCGGCAAGGTTGCCGTCCGTGCGTCCAATGCCAGCTTCGCCGGCAGCCAGTCCGCCCAGCAGGAAATCGCGGATGCTGTCGCCGGACGTAGTTCCGTTGCCGCCATCGTCCCATTCGATCCGGAGCGCATCGAGCGCTTTCTTGGCGAGCCACCAGGTTTCCGCCACGACCGCGACGGCATCCTTGAGCTTTACGACCTTTTGGACGCCGCGCATCGCAGCAATGCCGGATTCATCAACCGATTTCAGCGTGCCCTTGAACACCGGGCACTGCATGAGCGCCGCGTGCAGCATGCCGGGGAGGTTGACGTCGATGCCGTAGATCGGCTTGCCCATGACCTTGTCGGTGACATCGAGGCGTCGCACCGGCGTGCCGAGCAGACGCCACTGCGCTGGGTCTTTGAGTGTGACCTCCGTTGGCGGAGCGATCTTTGCCGCCGCCGTGGCGACCTTACCAAATGTCAGCGTGCGGCCGCTCGGGCCGTGGGTGATCACGCTGTTGCGTGCGCGGCATTCATTGGCAGCCACGCCCCAGCGCGCGGCGGCGGCGGCGATCAGCATGTCGCGCGCCGTGGCCCCCGCTTTGCGCAAGGGCTCCTGGGAGTTGCGGATGCTGCGGCTGCCGCCGGTTGAGAAGTCGCCCCAGATGCGATTGCGCCGGAGATTTTCATCCGGTCGCGGGAATTCCACCGTCACTTTGCTCCAATCGCATTCGAGCTCTTCGGCGACCAGCATTGGCAGGGCGGTTAGCGTGCCTTGCCCCATTTCCGATCGCGCCACGCGAATGATTACGGTGTCGTCCGGTTGAATGACGATCCAGGCGGTGATTTCGGGCGCGCGTCCGGCGGCGGCTTGGGTGACGTCGAACCCTAGCGTCAGGGCGCCGCTGGCGGCGGCGACCTTGACCAAGAATGCGCGTCGATCGATCCCGGAAGCAGCGTTCATGTCCGCCCCCGCTACGTGTTGGCCGCCGCATGGATCGCGGCGCGGATACGCTGATAGGTGCCGCAGCGGCAGATATTGGTGATCGCTGCATCGATCTCGGCGTCGGTGGGACGCGGCTGGTCTTTGAGCAGCGCTGCCACCGCCATGATCATGCCGCTCTGGCAGTATCCGCATTGTGGAACATCGTGATCGATCCACGCCTGTTGGACCCGGTGAAGCAGGCCGCCGGACGCGAGTCCCTCGATTGTGACAATGCTCTTGCCCGCGATGGCGCGCAGCGGCAGCGCGCAGGAGCGCATGGCGGCGCCATCGATATGCACCGTGCAGGCGCCGCATTGCGCAATACCGCAGCCGAATTTGGTGCCGGCCAAGCCGAGCGTGTCGCGCAACACCCACAGCAATGGCGTGTCGGGGTCGACGTCCACATCGTATTGGCGGCCGTTGACGGTCAGGAGCGCCATTCTTCGCCCTTCTTGAACGAGCGCCGAAACAATCCGACGGGAGAATCGAATGGCCTGACGGCGATTTCAAGTCAACAAAACAGGCAGATGGCGGTCAACTTCGATCCTCGCTCAACGGCTGTGAATTGTTGTTCCCACGTGCCGATTCGGAGCGTTCTGAGCCTAACCTCCAAACGCAGAAGCGGCGGCCCCAGGGACCGCCGCTTCAATTCTTGCAGGGATAAAATCAGGCGGTTCGGAAGCCCTGGTCCTTCAGCGGGAACGAGCGGATGCGCTTGCCGGTTGCCGCAAAGATGGCGTTGAGCACCGCCGGCGCCGCCACGAAGATGGTCGGCTCGCCGACGCCGCCCCAGAACCCGCCGGAGGGCACCAGCACCGTCTCGACCTTTGGCATCGCCGCGAGCCGCATCGAATTGTAGTCGTGGAAGTTGGTTTGCTCGATACGCCCGTCCTTCACCGTACAGCTGCCGTAGAAGATCGCCGACAATCCGTAGACGAACGAACCGGAGATCTGTCGCTCGACCTGGGCCGGGTTGACGACATAGCCGCAATCGGTTGCGCCGACGATGCGATGGAGGGTAATGAGGCCATCGCTGGCAACCGAGACTTCCGCGACTGCCGCAACATAGCTGCCATAGCCCATATGCTGCGCGATGCCGCGGAACACACCCTTCGGCAGCGGCTTGTCATAGCCGGCGCGTTCGGCGGCGGCGTTGAGCACCGCGAGATGCTTGGGATGTTTCGCCATCATCTTGCGGCGGAACGCCAGCGGATCCTGTCCGGCCGCGTGCGCCACTTCGTCGATGAAGCATTCAAGATAGATGGCGTTCTGGTTGTTGTTCACGCCACGCCAGAAGCCCGGCATGATGTGCGGATTGCGCATGGCGTGGTCGATCAGGATGTTCGGGATTTCATAGCCGAGCCGGCCTTCCTCGCCGCCGGGGTTGAGCCCTTGGAAGGTTGCGGGATCGCGCCCTTTGACCAGACGTTCCGGCGCAATGCCGGCAAGGATCGACTGGCCCGAGATCCGTATCCGCAGGCCGGTCATGTTGTTGTTGGCATCCAATGACGCGGTCAGCTTGCATTGCGTAATCGGATGGTAGGTGCCTTGGGTCATGTCCTCTTCGCGCGACCACAGCAGCTTGACCGGCGTGCCGGGCATCTGCTTGGCGATCAGCACCGCCTGGGTGACATAGTCGGTGCGGGCGCGGCGGCCGAAACCGCCGCCCGCGGTCACCACCGAAACGGCACAGGCGTTGAACGGCAGGCCGGACGCTTCGACCGTCGCGGCCAGCACCGCCTCGGCGTTCTGCGTGCTGGTCCAGACCTCGCACTTCTCCGCCGTATAACGCGCGGTGGCGTTGAGCGGCTCCATGCAGGCGTGGTTCTGGTACGGATAGGCGTAAACCGCCTCGACCTTCTTGGCTGCGCCCGCAAGCGCGGCGTTGATATCGCCGGCCTGGTTCCCGACGAATGGTGTCTCCGCTTCAAGACCTTCCTTGAGGAAGGCCGCGATCGAGGCGCTGGATGCCTTCGCGCCGGGGCCTTCGTCCCAAACCACCGGCAGGGCGTCGAGCGCCTTCTTGGCATGCCACCACGTGTCGGCGACAACGGCGACCGCGGTATCGCCGACCTTGACGACATTCTTGACGCCCTTCATGCCGCTGACTTTGGCGGCATCGAAGCTTACGACCTTGCCGCCCCGGACCGGACAGGCCTTGATCGCGGCGTTCAACAGGCCCGACATCTGCGTGTCGGTCGAATATTTCTGGCGCCCGGTAACTTTGTCCGCGGTGTCGAGCCGCTTGATTGGCTTGCCGATCAGCTGCCAGTTCTTGGGATCCTTGAGCACGACGCTCTTGGGATCCGGCGGCTCGATCTTGGTGGCCGCGAGCGCGACCTGGCCATAGGTCGTCTTGCGACCCGATGCGGCGTGGGTAATCACGCTGTTGGCGGCGGTGCATTCCGAAGCCGCGACCTTCCATTCATTCGCGGCCGCCTGTACCAGCATCTGCCGTGCGGCGGCGCCGCCCTGGCGCACATATTCGTGCGATTGGCGAATGGCGTTGCTGCCGGTCGAGTTCATGTTGCCCCAGATCCGCTTGCGGGCGAGGCTCGCCGAAGGGTCGACATATTCCCAGGTGACCTTGGCCCAGTCGCATTGGAGTTCCTCGGCGACAAGCTGGCACAGGCCGGTGAGCGCACCCTGGCCCATTTCGGAGCGCGCAATGCGCACGACCACGGTGTCGTCGGGACGCACCACCACCCAGGCATTGAGTTCCGGCGTTCCTTGCGCGTAAGCGCGGCCGATCGGGAGGCTCATGCCGAGTGAGAAGCCTGCGCCGGCGGCAGCGGTGCCGACGACAAAGGCGCGGCGATCAATCTTTGGAACGAAATTCATGGTTGTTTCTCCCCTCGTCACGCGCTGGCGGCGGCGTGAATGGCCTCGCGCACCTGTTGGAAGGTGCCGCAGCGGCAGATATTGGTGATGGCGCTGTTGATGTCGGCGTCGGTCGGCTTCGGCTTGTCCTTAAGCAGCGCCGCGACCGCCATGATCATGCCGCTCTGGCAGTAACCGCATTGCGGGACCTCGTGATCGACCCAGGCTTTTTGCACCTTATGCAAGACGCCGTTTTCGGCGAGCCCTTCGATTGTCGTGATGCGCTTGCCGATGGCGGCGCTCGCCGGCACCGCGCAGGAGCGCATGGCGACGCCGTCGACATGGACGGTGCAGGAGCCGCATTGCGCGACGCCGCAGCCATATTTGGTGCCGGTCAGGCCGACATTCTCCCGGATCGCCCAGAGCAGCGGCGTATCGGGCTCGACGTCGACATTGTGCGATTGGCCATTGATGGTCAGTGAGATCATTCCGGTCCTCCCATGAAAAGAAAGCTGGGCGTAGCAATTGCTGCCTTACGCGCTGTCCGACAGCCTAGCCGGAGTTGGTCGCAACCTGAAGCAGCATTTTGTGGCTGCGACGGAATAGCCGCTTGGCCTGTAGAAACGGTGCCTTACCAATCACTTAGTCCATTTGGTCCATTTTGCGACGCCCGCGGCGATACCGATGCCGGCGCAATGCACGCGCCGTCGGTACAAGATGACCTATTCAAGCCGAGCAAGGCTCGTGCGAGGATGGCGGTAACAGCGGGAGGGATGGCGATGGTCGGGTGGAACAAAAGCGCAGCGTTACGGGCCGCGGCCCTTGGAATCGCAATATTGGCAGTACCGGGCGCGGTTGGCGCCGCCGATCCGGCGCTGATCGCGGCGGCGAAGAAAGAAGGCGAGGTGGTCTGGTACACGACCCAGATTGTCAGCCAATTGGTGCGTCCGATAACCACCGCCTTCGAAAAGAAATATCCCGGGATCAAGGTGCGTGCGACCCGCGCCAATGCCACCGAAACCGCGGTCAAGATCCTCAACGAGGCCAAGGCGGGGCGCTTGCAGGCCGATCTTTTTGACGGGACCACGACGGTGGTGCCGCTGAAGGCCGAAGGCCATGTGCTGCAATGGTCTCCCGACGAGGCCAAGAAGTACCCCGCGCTGGTGAAGGACCCGCAAGGTTACTGGGTCGCCAATAATTTGTTTGTGATCGTCCCGGGCTTCAACACCGGCGCGATCGCGCGCGGCAAGGAACCGCGGACCTATCAAGATCTGCTCAATCCATCCTTACGCGGCAAGATGGCATGGAACGGATTTCCGACCAGTTCAGGCGCGGGCGGCTTTATTGGGACGGTGCTGACCGAGATGGGCGAAGCGAAGGGCACAGCCTTCCTGCGTGAACTCGCGAAACAGAAGATCGCCAATCTGCGCGGCTCGGCGCGCGAGGTGCTCGACCAGGTGATTGCCGGCGAGTATTCGCTGGCGCTGCAGATATTCAATCATCATGCGGTGATCAGCGCCAAGAAAGGCGCGCCGGTCGATTGGATTCCGATGGAGCCGGCAACCGTCACGCTGTCGACCATCTCGGTGCTGCGCCGCGCGCCGCATCCCAATGCGGCAAAGCTCTTGATGGATTTCATTATCTCGCGCGAAGGGCAGGAGGTTTTTGCGCAGGCGGACTATATCCCGGCGCATCCGGACGTGGCGGCGACCGTGCCGACATTGAAGCCATCGGAAGGCAAATTCCGCGCGCACTTCTTCTCGCCGGAAGAGACCGAGGAAAAGATGGTGAAGTGGAAGCTGGTATTCGATGAATTCTTCCGCTGAGCTAGGGCCCGCTTAGCCAAATTCGCCGCTTCCGGTGAAACAGCGGACATGGCCGGACTTGCTGACGATTCGACTCGGTCGTGAATGACCCACATCGGTCATTTCGCCGAGGCTCGTTGTGCGGCGCGGATGAAACGTAATGCCGATCAAAAAGACCGGCGTTACTTAAGACGTACGCCCGCAATGTGAACGATCTGCGAATAGATGGGAATGTCCTTGCGGATGGTGGCTAGCGCCTCTTCCGGCGTGGTTCCGAGCGCTTCGATTCCGAGCTTGTCGAATGTCGCCACCACTTGCGGATCGCGAGTAATCGGTATGAGCACTTCGGCGAGGCGCTTGATGACCTCCTGCGGCACTCCGCCTATCACTGCGTAGCCGTTCCACGCGATGTATTCGTAGCCGGGATAGGTTTCCGCAACTGTGGGCACGTCCGGCAGTTGCGGCATGCGTTTCGGTGTCGAGACGGCGATCGCACGTACCGTGCCGGCCTTGGCCGGCTCGATCAGATCAGATGAATTGCTGAACAGCATGTCGACCGACTTCGACATCACCGCGGTCAACGCCGGCTGGCCGCCCTTGAAAGGCACGTGGACCATGTCGAGCTTTTCGCGGCCGGCAAAATAGGCGGTCGCCAGATGATTGTTAGTGGCGGGGCCGCCAGTTGCATAGGTGATCTTGCCGGGGTTCGCGCGGGCGTAGTCCACGAACTCCTTCAGGGTCTTGAACGGGGAGTCCTTCGGCACGACCATGACCATGCCGTTGGTGCCCGTGATGCTGACCGGAAGCAGATCCTTCAGTGGCTCGTAGTTCACCTTCTGCGCCAGCGGAAGCACGGTGAAAAGGGTGCTGCCGACGAACAGGATGGTGTAGCCGTCGCGTGGAAGGCTCATTGCATAGTCGATTCCGATCGCGCCGCCGGCACCGACCCGGTTTTCGATGACAAAGCTCTGGCCCAGCGTCCTGCTCAGCCGGTCTGCGGTAATGCGCGCCATTGTGTCGGTGACGCCGCCGGCGCCGTAAGGGACAACTACTTTTACCGAGCGGGTCGGCCACTGCTGGCTATATCCCGGGGTTGCCGAAGCCAACAGCGCCGCGCACGCAGCCACCGATGCAGCCAGTTGCTTCAGATTCATCATCCTCTCCTTCGCTCGCGCCCGCGCGCACTTGTCTCAAAAAAACAAACCCAGACCAAGAAAAACAACATTGGACCACACTACTCCGGAATGTAAACCCACAGATCGACGTGCAAACGAGCGTCTGGAACTGAAAGCCAAGGCACTTCGATCGGAGAGAGTGGAAGCGGCATTCCGTCAAGCGCCTCGGTCCACACTTCAAGCGTAGCTGGCAAATCTGTGAGGTGGGAATGGAATTGCTGAATTCGAACCGTGTTCTGAAGGCCGGTTCCCACGGCCTCGCAGATCGCTTGCGCTTGCGCGAGAATTTCGCGCAACTCTGACTTAACAGGGATTGCATAGAATGGCTGCGCTAGATCGGCCTTCGCCTGCGGAACAAGCGCGCCGTTACGTACAGCCATAAGCCCGGAGATGAACAGGAGGTCGCCGGCGCGTACCGCAGTCGTCGCGCCGGTGAATAGCGGCGGGACTGTGGAGATTATTTGCTTCTCCGTTTTCCCATCCTTCGCAAGTGCAATGACATTAATCTCTATGCGCGATTCCGGGATAATGAAGCCGGGTGTCTCGGTGGCGATGATTGTCGTGGCGGGCTCGACGGGGAAGTATTTGGCCCAGACCTCGCGGAAGTATGGAATGTCTTCCTGGTCGCGCAGATAGACCTGCGCCTTCAAGACGGTGTCGAGGTCCGCGCCGACGGCCCTCAGCGTCGGCGTCATCTTGCGCCGAATAATGAAGTCAGTTTCGAGTTTGATCGGCGTGCCCTTCCACAGGCCACGGCCGCGACGCGCCTCGGGATCGACGCCAGGCTCGTGCTCGTCCAACGCCTCGGCGGTCTGCCCCGGAACGAATCGGAAGTCGCCCGCGGTCAGCGCGGGGCTGTAACCGGAACTGGCGTGGATCTTGTAGGCAACAGCGCCCGCTTCGTGGCGAACCTCGAAATCCGGCCCTGGGACGGCTGCCATAACCTGCACCTCCATTGACTGACCCGCGCGCGTAAGGCGCCGGTGCAGATTGGAGGTCGACGGCGGAATCTTGCCCTTAAAGTACTCGCGTCGTGTCTCGTGATAGGCGGGCACCGCGTCGGCCGACGTGTAATATTGATCGATACGCACGACGTTTGCCGCGCTGGACGAGCCGGCGGCGAGGACTTCGTCGACGTTGCGGAACAACCGCTGCGCCTCACGGTGCGCCTTCGATGGCCCGTCGAAGGGGTGACCGGATTGCAGGACTTCGGGCGCGAGTCCATGGAGGTAATCGGCGCCCGCCTGTCCGGTGGCGAAGAGCCAGCGGCCAGCCCGGATACCGCGCGCCAAGCGATGAGCAGTACCCGGTATGTCCACCGGAAGAATCGCTTGGACGGAAGATTTTTTTGTTGGTGACGGCATGCTCGTTTTCCGGCGTTTGTCTTGAATTTTCGCGAAACTGGGAGTGGCCGTGAAGGCGCTGAGGTGCGACAAATTAGTGTGACGATCCGGGTCGACGATCGCAAGGTTTAGCCCACGGGTGACGGTGACAACGCGGAGGAATGCCGATGAGCGCGATCGAGGACAAAGTCCAGAAGATGGGATACACGCTGCCCGCTCCCTTCAAGTTCCCAAATCCTAATCGGACCGGTTGCGTGGTTGTCGGCTCCGTCGTTTTTGTTTCGGGTCATGGGCGCGACTTACCGGCGCTGCCGGGCGTGAAGCATAGCGGCAAACTTGGCAAGGACGTTACCATCGATGAAGGTTACGCGACCTCTCGCGCCGTGGCGCTTTCGATCCTAGCGAGCCTCAAGGCTGAGCTCGGCGATCTTGACCGGGTCAAGCGGCTAATCCGACTGTTCGGCATGGTCAACGTAGCGCCTGGGTTCGACCGCATGCCGCAAGTCATCGATGGCGCATCCGATTTCTTCTACGAGTTACTTGGGCCGAAGATGGGGCAGCATGCGCGGTCGGCAGTCGGCCTCGCCGAACTGCCGCATGGAATTCCCGTCGAGATCAACGGCGAGTTTGAACTGACTTTGCCAACGGATTGACTGTCCACGGCTAACGGCCATTAGATATTGCTGCTGCTTTTCTGCGGTACGAAGTGACGCGTGGCCCATCGCGTCGTTTCGCTGCATTGCGGAATTTGGTCCGCTATCGGAGCGTAGCGGACTCTGGCAAGCCGTCCACCCGGCGGATCTATGGGTTCACGGGCTAGTGCCCCTCGATTCCGAAGTTCGTATGGCCTTGCAGCGCGCTCAGTAACGAACTTCGGAATCGAGGGGCACCAGCGTCACGGCGGTTTCGGGAACGGGGGCGTGGTCGATAACCTCGCGCGGTTGCATGGGTTCGGGCAATGCTTCCGCACCACGCTCTCGCGTCGGAATAGGCGAAATAATCACTGGCTCCGCCGCGGCCGTGCCTGCAATATGGCGGCAATAATGATTGGGGGAGGACAGTGACCACAAGCGCGGAGGTTGCAGGAGTTGGCAGTGCCGGCGTGCCCGCTGCGTCAGCGGTCGCCGCGCACTCGCGCTGGTCCGCTCGGCAGATCACGATCATGTCCACTTTGCTGATCGTGATCTTCTTGGCGCTGGTGGTACCGCCGTTCCTATTCCTGGTGCAGGGCAGCTTCACCGTCGCCGGATCGACGCCAAGCGCCGCGACCTGGGGACTCGCGAATTTTGAGGCGGTGCTGAAGGGGCGGCACATTGTCACCACCACCATCAATTCGCTGGTCTTTGCGGCAGCCAGCGCCGCACTGGCGCTGCTGGTCGGCTGGGTGACGGCTTGGATCGTCGAGCGCACCAATACGCCGCTCAAACCGTTGGCTTATCTGACTGCGATTATTTCGCTGGGCACGCCCTACATCCTCTACGTCACGGCCTGGCTTCTGTTTTTTGGCAAGGCCGGGCCGGTCAATCACCTCTATCGGACGCTCACCGGCAATACCGACGTCATCATCAACATCTATTCGATGTTTGGCATGGTGCTGGTCGAGGGCTTCCTGTGGTCGCCGCTGGCCTTTCTGCTGGTCAGCGCGACCTTGCGCAACGCCAATCCGGAACTGGAGGAGGCGGCGCGCGTGCACGGCGCCGGTGTCTGGCAGACGATTCGCCGGGTGACCATGCGGCTGTCGCTGCCGTCGATCATGGCGCTGTCGATGCTGGTGTTCATCCGCGCCGTCGAGGCGTTCGAAGTGCCGGCGCTGGTTGGGCTGCCAGGCCGCATCTCGGTCATCACCACCGACATCTACACCAACATGGTCGCCCGCGCCCCGCCCGATGTCGGCGGCGCCAGTGCGCTGTCGGTGATGATGCTGCTGGTGGTGTTTGTGCTGCTCTACATCTATGGCCGCCTGTCGCGGCATGCGGAACGTTTCGCAACCATCACCGGTAAGGGCTTCCGACCGCGCCCGTTCGATCTCGGACGGCTGCGCTACGTCGCGGCCGGCATTTTGATTTTCAATTTCGTCTTGCTGCTGCTGGTGCCCATGCTGATGCTGGTTTGGGTGTCGCTGTTGCCGTTCTTTCAGCCGGTCAGCGCCGCCGCGTTCAAGCTCATAAGCCTCAACAATTATCGCACGGTGCTGGACTCGGGGCAGTTTGAGCTGATGCTCAACACTTTGACGGTGGCGGTCACGACCGCAACGCTCGCGGTCGGTCTTACCTTCCTGGCGGGGTGGCTCGCAGTGCGGCGCGCGCCCGGAGGCTGGATTGTCGATCGATTGGCGACGATCCCATTGGTGTTTCCCGGACTGATCCTCGGCATCGCCGTGATGCAATTGTTTTTGGCGATTCCGATCCCGATCTATGGCACGCTTGGAATCCTGGTTTGGGCTTTTGTGATCAATTACCTGCCCTATGGCATGCGCTACAGTTCCTCGGGCATGCTGCAAATCCACCGTGAGCTTGAGGAGGCGGCCGCGATCTGCGGCGCCACGCCGATCACCCGATTGCGTCGGATCGTCGCCCCGCTGTTGGCGCCGGCGCTGCTGGCGGGCTGGTTGTTCATCTTTTTGATGTCGGCGCGCGCGCTGTCGCTGCCGATCCTGCTGTCGGGGCCGCGCTCGCAGCTCATGGCGGTCGCGATGTTCGATCTCTGGGGCAATGGCCAGGGCACCGAGCTTGCCGCGCTCGGGCTGATGTGGTCGATGCTGATGACCGCCATTGCACTGGTGTTCTACATCGTCGCACGCCGCTCGTCCGGCGGCGCGCTCGGCCGCGGTTAAGGACCTGCCTATGCTTCGTGTCGAGCGACTGACCAAAGTTTTCGAGAATTCCACCGATCAGATTGCCGGCGGCATTCGTGAGGCGAGCTTCGCGCTGGAGCCCGGAACATTTTTCACCATGCTCGGCCCTTCCGGCTGCGGCAAGACCACGACGCTACGCTGCATTGCCGGCCTTGAAACGCCGGATGACGGCGTGATTTCGGTTGATGGCCGGGTGCTGTTCGATGGCCCGATGAAAATGAATGTGCCGGTCGAGCAACGCGCCGTCGGCATGGTGTTTCAGTCCTATGCCATTTGGCCGCACATGACCGTGGCCGAGAATGTCGCGTTTCCGCTCACCGTCATGAAGCATCGGCGCCATACGCGCAGCGAGATCGAGCAGGCGGTGGCGCGGGCTCTGGCGGTGGTCGATCTTGATGGATTTCAGGACCGCCCGGCGCCGCGGCTGTCGGGCGGCCAGCAACAGCGGGTCGCCTTGGCGCGTGCGATTGTGCATGAGCCGCGCCTGCTACTGCTGGACGAGCCGCTGTCCAATCTGGATGCGCAACTGCGCGACGAGATGCGCGGCGAGCTCAAGCGCCTGCAAAGCAAGATCGGCATCACCACGGTCTATGTCACGCATGACCAGTCGGAAGCGCTCGCTTTGTCCGACCAGATCGCAGTGATCGACCAAGGGCGCGTCCGGCAGGTCGGCTCGCCGCAGGACATCTACTTCCGGCCGGCCAATCCGTTCGTCGCCCGTTTTGTCGGCGCCACCAATTTGCTGGCCGGCCGGCTGATCGAGGCCGACAACGGCCGCGGCAGCGTCAAGGTGCTGGACAATCGAGCGATCCGCTGTCTGGTGCCGGGCGCGATCGCCGATCCCGAGGCGGTTTCGGTTTCGATCCGGCCCGAGAGCATCCGGCTGGTGCCGCGCTCCGGCGGGCCGGTTCGGGCCGGTGACAACTGTATCTCGGGGTCGGTCAGGGCGGTCACCTTCCTGGGGGCGACGCGCCGGGTCGACGTGGAGAGCGACAGCTTCATCATGCAGGTGACCACCGCCGCCGATCTGCCATTGCCGGCCGATGGCGAGGTTGACCTTCTGTTCGCGCCGGAGCGGACTGTCGCTTTGCCCGGCAAGGTGTCGTAGAAAAGGACCTTCAACGATAGCGCGCCCGCCTTCGAACACCGCCGATCGAGCCCTCGAAGCAGTTCACCCGTAACATCTTCAACCAGTAGCGAAGTGTCACAAGCAAGGAGAAGAGAATGGCTAAGAAGTATGAGACGGTTCTGATCGAAAAGAGCGAAGGCATCACTTGGTTGATCATGAACCGGCCTGACAAGCGCAACGCCATGAGCCCGCAGCTTCATCTCGACATGGACGACGCGCTGGAAGATCTCTCGACCGACGAAGAAACCGAAATTCTGATTCTCACCGGCGCCGGTAACGAGGCGTTCTGCGCGGGCCAGGATATCCGGCTTTATTTCCGCGGGACCGAACAGGATCCCAAGACGCGCGCCAAGGCGCGCCGCGCCTCCAACCAATGGCGCTGGCAGCGGTTGTCGACCTTTCCGAAGCCAACCATCGCGATGGTCAACGGATTCTGCTTCGGCGGCGGCTTTACCCAGGTATCGGCATGCGATTTCGCCATCGCCGCCGACGAAGCGCAGTTCGGCCTTTCGGAAGTTAACTGGGGCATCCTGCCCGGCGGCATCGTCTCCTGGAACGTTGTGAATATGATGAATTTCCGCGATGCGATGTATTACGCCATGACCGGCGACACTTTCGATGGCAAGAAGGCGAAGGAGATTGGCTTCGTGAACCTGCACTTCCCCAAAGCCAAGCTCCGGGAAGAGACCATCAAATTTGCCAAGAAGCTGCAGGAGAAGAGCCCGGCGGCGTTGCTCTATACCAAGGAGGCGATCCGGGCCGTGCGCTTCATGAACGAGCCGCAGGCGGCGGACTATCTCAACGCCAAGAGCGATGCGCTCAAGCACAACGACAAGGAAAACAGCCGTCAGCAGGGCATGAAGCAATTCCTCGACGAAAAGAGCTATCGTCCCGGTCTTGGCCACTTCAAGCGCCAGAAGGCGACGACCAAGTAACGCGACGGCAGGTCCGCGGGTCGGAGGCCGGCACAGCCGGAATCCGACACCCCACGATGGCTGTCGTGGTCGGTAGACTAGGTTGCAATGCAAGCGCCGTGGGTCAATTTCGGCGCATTTGGGAGGAACCGTTATGAAACTCATTCGCCGCCGCTTTCTTTCGCTTGCCGGCGCTGCGCTTGCAGCTCCCGCGGTCGTGCGGCCTGCGTGGTCTCAGGACTATCCAAACCGTCCGGTGCGCGTCGTTGTCATGCTGGCGGCCGGCGGTGGAACCGATTTCCTGGCGCGGCTGACCGGCGAGTTCGTCTCGCGCTCGGTCGGGCAGCAGTTTACCGTCGAGAACCGGACCGGCGCGGGCGGAACGATCGGAATTGAATCGGTCGCCAAAAGCCCGCCCGACGGCTACACGGTTTTGTTCTCCAATGACAATATCGCCAGCGCGCCGCACCTTCTGAAAGTGAACGGCGACTACCAGAGGGATCTGGAGCCGGTGATCTTCATCGCGCGCCAGCCGCTGGTTTGGGCGGTTCACGCTTCGCTCAAGATCGACACGCTACAAGAATTCATCGCGGCGATGAAGAAAAGTCCGGGCAAAGGCTTCGCCACCTCGGGCGTCGGATCGAACCAGCACTTCCTGGGCGCCTGGTTTCTCAAGGAAGCGGGGATCAAGCTCGATCACGTGCCCTATCGCGGCGCGGGCCAGGCGGTGAACGACCTGATCGCAGCGCATGTGCCGATCGCTTGCCTCGGCCCGACAGCAATGATGCCGCATTTCGAGAACAAGACCTTGCGCTTCCTGGCGCAGTCGTCCGAGACGCGCTCGCCGACTTTGCCCGACGTTCCGACCTTCCAGGAACTCGGCTTCAGGGGCTTGGTGCTCGACCAGTGGTTCGGCGTGTTCGTTCCAGCCGGCACGCCGGTGGACATTATCGCGCGGCTCAATGCCGAATATGCGAAGTCGTTGACCGATCCAAAAGTCCGCGACAGCATGCTCAAGACGGCGAATGAGCCGATCGGCGGCCCGCCCGCACGGTTCGCGACGCTGCTTCGCGCGGATTCAGCGAAATACGCGCGGCTTGCCAAGGAACTCGGCATCAAGGCCGAGTGAGTGCGGCTTACGACAGCGGCGCCTGCCTGCGCTCCTGATTGAGATTCTTGACCAACTGGTCAACAAGCCCGGCGAGCGGCGTCGGCTGTTTGGCGTTCTGCGCCAGTTCGAGCGCCCGATCACGCCGAGGATCTGCTTGTCGTTAGCCACCATAACGAACGCCACCTCAGCTGGGCTTAGTTTTATTGCCGTTGATCACGTCATAGAGGTTGCAGGCGATGCCGGTCGCCTCATAGCCGTCCTGACCCGTCGCCTGCGCGATGGCAAACATCTGGTAGGCGAGGCCGACAAACGGCATCGGAACCTCCATGTCGCGCGCCATATCGAGCCCGAAGCCCACGTCCTTTGGCATCCAGGACTTGCGCGGCTTGAACTTGCGGCTCACCAAAATTTCCATGATGCGCCGGGTCGCCACCGAATCCTGCTGAGAGTTCTTGACAATAGTCTGGAAGGTGGCCTCGTCGAGGCCGCCCTTCTTGAGCCAGCTACAGATTTCAACAACGCTCAGGTGTTGGACAGCGGCCAACATGGCCATGGCGTTCTTGACCAGCTTGGCATTGCCGAGCTCGCCGACGTGAAGGATCGATTTGCCCATTGCCTTGAATATCGGCTGATGCTCGTCGAACACCGCCTTGGAACCCGAAAGCCAAAGCGCCAACTCACCGGCCGCCGCGACCTCCTCGACGCCGCCGGCCGAAGCGTCGACGACGATCCAGCCCTTCTGGCTGAGTTCATCGCTAACGCTGACGATGGTCTTTTTATCGATGCTGCTGAAATCGATCCACACCTTGGAGCCGGCGGTCGCCTCGGCGAGCCCATTCTTGCCGAGGCCGACGGCCCTGACCGCATCGTTGTTCGGCAGCATCGAAAGCACGAGCTCGCACGATTCGGCCACTGCTTTGGGCGAGTCCTTGAACTGTGCGCCTTCGCCCTCCAGTCCCCTGGCCTGCTCGCGCCTGAGATCGTTTACGACCAGACGATAGCCGGCCTTGATTAGGTTGGCCGCCATGCCGCTGCCCATGCCGCCGGTGCCGATGAAACCCACAGTCTTCATGCCTCATACCTCCTCAATCGTTGCCCACAAAACCCGATGCATGCTGCGAGCGATGAATGTCCGAGTTCGCGCGCGGAATATTTTTTTCGCAGTCGCTTAAGAGTCTGAATCGTCCGCCCCCTGCCTACGTCGTCGCCTTGGCGCGTCTGGCCTGCGTTGCCGCGGCATCGACCACGAAATGTCCGCCGTCGCGCTTGACGACGACGCCATAGTCGCGTTCGGCCGCTTCTGGCGATATCTGGCCTTCGCGCACGTCTTCGAGCACGCGTTCGGCCTCGCGCTTGCGCGCGTCGCCATAGCCGCCGCCGCCTGGCGTATCGAGTCGAAACACGTCGTTCTTCTTAAGGGGGTAGTCGGCGTAGCGGGTCGGCAGTCGTTTGGCGTCCTTGCCGTCCGGATTGATCCAAATGTCGCCCGGCCGCCCGGTGCCGCCGCCGGAGCAACCGTTCGGCGGGATGACGTGTTTCATCGAGCGGATTGAGAAGCGGGCGTCTTCCAGGTTGAGATATTCGCGGCGAATGCCGAGCCCGCCGCGATAGCGCCCGGCGCCGCCGGAATCCTTGATGAGATCGAAACGCACCACCCGCGTCGGAAATTCGCTCTCAATAATCTCGATCGGCGCGATCATGGCGTTGCTCTGGTTGACCGTGATGCCCGATGCGCCGTCTTTGGTGGCGCGCGCGCCGGCGCCGCCGGCGATGATCTCGTATTGCACATAACCCTTGCCGGTGTTGGTGCTGCGGCCGCCCAGAATGATCGAGCGGCTGCCGGAGCCGTCGGCGCGCACCTTGTCCGGCACGATGTTGCTCAAAGCGTCATAAACCGCGTCGACCAGCGCATGAACGGTCGGATTGTAGGTATTGACCGGGGCCGGGAAACGCGGATTGAGCACGCTGCCATCGCGCGCCGCGATGGTGAAGGCGCGCAGCAAGCCTTGGCTCACAAAGGTCTGCGGGTCGATCAGCGATATCAGGCAATAGGCGCAGGCCGCTTGCACCAGCGGCGGACGCACATTCGCGGGGCCCTTGGTCTGGTCGGCCGAGCCCGAGAAATCGAAATGAACGCGGTCGCCCTGTTTCACGACGACCACATGGATGCGGACGGGCTTCTCCAGGTCGATGCCGTCGTCGTCGACGAAACGTTCGGCCTCGAAGCGGCCGTCCTTCCACTCCGCGAAGGCCTGGCGCAGGCGGGTCTCCGACATTTCGAACAAGCGGTCGAAGCAGGCCAATATCTTGGCCTTGCCATATTTGGCGGTGAGTTCATTGAGACGGCGCTCGCCGAGCCGGTCGGAGCCGAGCTGTCCGCGGATGTCGCCGAGCACCAGTTCCGGCGTGCGGCTGTTGGCGCCGATAATGCGCTCGATGTCGGTAAGCGGCTGATAGCGCCGCTGGTAGCGCACCGGCGGCAGATGCAGGCCCTCGTTGAATATCTCGCGCGCTTGGCCGGAGCAGCTTCCCGGCACCGGCCCGCCGATGTCGCTCTTGTGCGCGATCGATCCGCAGAAGCCAAACAGTGCGCCGTCGACAAACACCGGGCTTAGGACGCACATATCGGGCGCATGCGGACTGCCGCCATAATAGGGGTGGTTGATCAGAAAGGCGTCGCCTTCGGCAATATCGTCGCCGAATTCCGCGATCACCGCGCCGCAGCAGGCCGGGAAAGCGCCGATGTGCAGGGGCAGCACGACATGCTGCGCGACCACCTCGCCCTTGGCGTTCATCAAAGCGCACGACGCGTCCTGCGATTCCCGAACGATGGTCGAGAAGCCGGTGCGGAACAGCGAGTTCTGCATCTCCCGGACAATGCCGGCGAGACTCGCTTTCACCACTTCGAGATCGACCGCGTCGATGCGCATCAAACCTCCGAAACTGTAGGGTGGGCAAAGGCGGTTGGTGGACGGTGTGGTAGCGCACGGTGTTGCGCGCCTTTGCCCACCACGCGATCAACAGTATGCATGTTCGCCATCTGACCGTTACTCCCCGAACGCGCCTGAAATTTCACGAACGTCGCCGCCCCAATCGACCGGTAGGTCGCCTCGTACCACATATCGATGAAAGCTGCTGTGAGGCCAATCGCGGACGCGCGATACGTACCCGTGTTTGACTGGATTGAAGTGGATATAGTCCACGTGACGTGCAAGGTCGATATCATTGCGGATCACATGCTCCCAATAACGACGCTGCCAAATTCCTTTCTCTCGCTTGAAAACTTTGCTTGTTGACCGCGATGTGGATTCGGGGATGGCTCAGAAAACCCACTCTTGATCTGGCTCCAACTTACTGGAAAATTGCTGTCGCCCGATGGGAGCGACCAGATGGTATGGAGATGATCGGGAAGCACGCAGATTGCGATTGTTTCGAACGGGTGGCGGCCCTCGACCGCTTTGTAAACGTTCCGTAAGTACTCGATGTGGCGTAGGAGTAGTTCACTCGAACGATCAGCAAGCGTCACGGTGAAGAAAAACAAGCCTCCTTCAATTTTCGCACGAAGATATTGCGGCATGGTGGTCTATTTTGTTGGACTCAACCGGTGGGCAAAGGCGCGGTGACAGTCGAGCAGACTGTCCGATTTTGCGCGTGCGCCTTTGCCCACCCTACACATCCACTCGCCATCGCGCCCGCCATCACGTCACGATCAGGTTCTTGTAGTCGTCCACCCGTGCGGTTTGGCCGGCATAGATCACAGTCGTGCAATCGAACTGATCGAGAATGGCCGGCCCCGTCAAGCTCAGGCCGACGTCGAGCTTGTCGCGCTGGTACACCGGGCAGTCGAGATCCTGGCCGTCCATGCGCACCCGCCGGGTTTCGCGCAAGGCATCTTTCAAAGTTGCGCCGGTCGGCTTGAACTTCGGCATTTCGACCGGCGGCACCAGGCCGATACCGCGCACCCGATAGGACACAATCTCGACCGGCTCCTCGGGTGCGCTATGGCCAAACATCGCCTTGTGCTGCGCGTCGAACTGCCGGCGCAATGCGGGCAGGCCGTCGTTCTGCAGCGGCGTGTCGTCGCAAGGCATGGTGATTTCATAGCCCTGGCCGGCATAGCGCATGTCGAGCGCGCGCTGGATACGAATTTGGCCTTGTCCGAATCCGTCGGCGTGCAAATCATCGAGCGCGGTCGCCGCGAGCCGCTCGAACATGGCATTGACCGCCTGCGGGGTCAGCGCGCTGAGCGGCGTCATGCGCGACTGGATATAGTCATGTTTGACGTCCGACATCACCAGTCCGATGGCGGAATAGACGCCGGGATAGAGCGGCACGATCATTCCGGCCATGCCGAGTTCGCGTGCGATACGCCCGGCATGCACCGGGCCGGCGCCGCCGAAGGCGAGCAGCATGAAATCGCGCAGATCGTGCCCACGCATGGTGGAAATTGCCTTGATGGCTTCTTCCATTTTGACATCGATGATGCGCGTGATCCCCTCGGCGGCTTCGAGCGCGCCCATGCCGAGCGGCTGCGCCACTTTGCTCTCGACTGCCCGCAGCGCCTTGGCGGGATCGAGCCGCATCTTGCCGCCGAGGAAGTTGTCCGCGCTCAGATGGCCGAGCACCAGATTGCAGTCGGTGATGGTCGGCATATCGCCGCCGCGCGAATAACAAGCCGGGCCGGGCATAGCGCCGGCGCTTTCGGGCCCGACCTTCAGCACGCCGAAACGATCGACACTCGCAATGGTGCCGCCGCCCGCGCTCACGGTGTTGATGTCCATCATCGGCACCGCGAGATCGCGGCCGTCGATCTTGCCGCGGCTCGCGACCGCGGGTTCGCCATTCTTGATCAGCGCGACATCGCAGGAGGTGCCGCCCATGTCGAAGGTGATGATGTTCTTAAAGCCGGTCATGCGGCAGGCATAGGCGCCGGCGGTCACGCCGCCCGCCGGTCCTGACAGCACCGTGGTTACGGCCTTGCGCGCCGCGGCGGAAAATGTCGCCATGCCGCCGTTCGACTGCATGATGTATTTCTGTCGCGTCGTCAGGCCCGCTCCATTGAGCCGCCGTTCGAGCTGCGCGATATAGCGCGCCAGGATTGGCTGTAGATAGGCATTGATGACGGTCGTGCTCAAGCGATAATACTCGCGGATCTGCGGAATAACTTCCGATGACAGCGAGACGCTGCAATCGGGCATTTCCTCAAGCACAATTTCCCGCACGCGCGCTTCGTGGTCCGGGTGCAGGAACGCGAACAGCAGGCAGACCGCCAGCGACTCGATCTTTTGCGCGGCGAGGTCGCGCAGCGTTTCGCGTAGCGCGGCTTCGTCGAGCGGGATCAGGACGGCGCCGCGATAATCCACCCGCTCGCGCACTTCGCCAGTTAGGCTTTGTGGCACCAGCAGCGCCGGCTTGTCGTACATGACATCGAAAATCGGCGCGCCATAGGGCCGCGCCTGCTCGCCGACCGGGTAGATGCCGCGAAAGCCTTCCGTCACCAGAAGCCCGGTCCGCACGCCCTTGCCCTCCAGGAGCGCATTGGTGCCGACCGTGGTGCCATGACAGAAAAAGGCGATGTCGCCGGGGCGTACGTGTTGGTTCAGCAGCGTTTCGACGCCCTGCAGAATGGCGCGCGAGGGGTCGTCCGGCGTGGACGGCACTTTGGAGATTGAGACTTCGCCGGTGTCTTCGTTGAGATAGACGAAGTCGGAAAAGGTTCCGCCAGTATCGACCGTGACGCGAAATCGGCTCATCGATTGTCTTCAGCCAGCTACGGCGGTTTCGCCGCCCGCGCGTGGCGCGGGCTGCCAGTCCGTGCCAGTGGCGGCGGAGGTTGGGAAAATCAGCGACTTGATCACAACCGGTACCGCGCCCGATGCCGGAAGCATTGTGCCGATGTCGATGAAATCGAAGTCCTTGAGTTCGAGTCCGTCGATCGAGACAATGCCGCTTTTGACCTTCATCTCCTCGCGCAGGTGAATGCCAAGCAGGCCGCCGACGTCGCCATCGCCAGCGAGCACGATCGGGTGCCCTTTCGCGAGCACGTCGGAAAGCCCATCGACCGCGCCCTTGCAGAATGCGTCGAGCCGTTGAAACGTCGCCGATCCGCGCCAAGGCACGAAGACGGCAACTGGGCTGTCGCCGGTGCCAAGATCAAGCCGCCGGAGCACGCCTTTAATCGCCTCGGCGATGGCGCCGCTATCGATGACTTCGTCATCGAGCGCCATGGTGGGCGCGATCACGGGTACATTGCGCAGCGGCAAGGTTTCCATCGGTGCGACATAGATCGTGCTGCCAGAAACCTGCGTGGTGTATTGCGAGGCGCCGATCACGGTGGCGCGGATACCTTCATTCGAGCGCTCAAGCGTCGGCCCCCAACCATTGAGGCGTGTGCGGACTTCCTGCGCCAGCAATTGGCCGAGGTCGCCATAGGATTGGGTCTCGCGGTCATAGATATATTCCGAGACGCCACCGGAAAACGTCACTTCAGTAATGCCGCGGCCGGGTTTGAGCGGGTCGAGCCGGCAAAGGCCGGAGCCGTCGATCGCCGGCGCGCCGCCTTTCATGGCCTCGAACAGCCGGTCGGCCATGCGGGCGGCAAGCGCCTGCGCCGATTCCGGGGACAGGGTCGCGCCCATTTCGAGCGGAATGTTGAGTTCGGCGGCAAAACGCCGGCCGGCTTCTTCGATGCGCACGATCTTTCTGGCATTGTCGATACAGATCAGGCGCGCTCCGACATCGATTGCGGTGAGGTCGATTACCTTGCCTTCCGCGCAGATCGCGATCTTAGAAGTGCCGCCGCCGACATCGACATTCATGACCACGGCATTATCGCGGATCGAACGCGCCACCGCGCCGGAGCCATAGGCGGCCATCACGGTTTCCAGGCTGTCGCCAGCGCTCACGGCCACCATCTTGCCAGCCTGGCGTGCGAACAATTCCCCGATCTTGCGTGCGTTGCTGCGGCGAACGGCGACGCCAGTAAGGATCAGCGCGCCGGTGTCGATCTCGTCGGGATCGATTTTGGCGTCCTTGTATTGTCGCTCGATGAACGCACCGAGGGCGTCGGCGTCGATGGTTTCGCCGGAGGAATAGGGTGTCAGCAGGATGTCGGATTCGTGAAAGGTCTCGCGGGTGGTCACCACGTAGCGGCTGTCGAGTCGCTCCAGCACGATGCGCGAGAATACCAGATGCGAGGTGGAGGAGCCGATATCGACGCCGACGCTCAGGACGACGATCTCATCTTCGTCGACCAGCGAGCGGCCGGTTGAGGAGAAAAATATGCGGCCGCCCTGGGCTTCGTCAGTCATGCTTGCGTCTACCATCCGTCATGGCCGGCCCTGTGCCGGCCATCCACGCCTTAAGCTGTCGTTATAGAGTCGTTGACGACGGGACAAGCCCGGGCATGACGACTGTGAAGATGGAATTGACCGATCACGCACCCACGAATTTCGGGACCACCGTGCCCTTCTTGTAGAAGTCGGGTTCCATCCGGTTTTCCGCGCCTTCGGCCTTGAGCTTGGCGGCAAATTCATCGCGCAGATACGGATCCTCCATATAGTAGGGGATCGCGGTGCCGCCTTCTGGAATGTCCATGGCGGTGTAATCGGTGTGCTTCTCGCCGGGCGGGCCGGGCTCGCGACCGGGATTGTGCGGACCGAACCATGCGGTCAGCCGGAAGCCTTCTTTGGATGCATTGAAGTGCTGGTGATACCAGCGCGCGCCGCCGGGAGCGGCCGACACCATGCCGAACTGGGAATAGTCCACTCTTTTTACTTCGTCCGCCTTGCCGTCCTTCCATGGCGTCACGCCGTTGCGCTCCGGCCAAGTGTAAGTGTAGCCATTGCCTTTCAGACAGATCAGCACGGCCGCCGAGGTGTGGGCATGCGCCTTGGAATAGCGGCCAACCTCGTGCTGGCCGATCCAGAGGTAGAACGTATTGCCGGTCATGAAAGGTTCGACGCGACGCCATCCGACCGAGCGGCGATTGTCGAGCGGCAGGTCGCAATTGATGACGTCCGGCACAAAATTGGTGCGTCGCATGGCAAGGCCGCGCACCGGATCGGGTTCGATGTCGTCCTTGTATTTGTAGAAGTCGTCGGCGCCCGAGAAGCGGTCCTTGAATTGGTAGGGCGCATTGAAAACAAAGTCGGTGTTGTTGATGAGGTTCATCAGGTTCGGCGCGGTCGTGCCCGCGATCAGCACCGCCGGCGCTGAGCTTGCATTGATGAGCCGGTGCGTGGCGTTCACGGGAATCGAGAACAGCGAACCCTTTTGCCATTCGAACACGTGCTTCTTGGTGTCGTTGTCGAGCCATACTTCAGTCGTGCCGCGGCCCTCGGCGACCAGATAGATCTCCTCGTAAATATGCTTTTCCGGATTAAGCGCGCCGGCACCCGGGATTTCGACGGCGTAGCAGCCCCATTTTCCTTCCGTGCCGAAAAGCTGGATGTAGGTGCCTTTACCGCCCAGGCGCTTCCAGGGCTTCATCGGCAGATCGAGGACGGACTTCAGTCCGACGTCGCGGAAAATCGGGATGCCATCGGACTCCATGAACATGTCGTAGGGCGTCTTGGGGCGACCGAATTTGCCGACGCCGGCCCGATCGATGCCTGTCGGCTCGTGCCAGTGGGTCTTTTCGCCTACTTCATGCATTGCCGTCGTCCTGTTCGATGGTGAGGGCCATTTCGTTGAGGATGGCGTTTTTATAAGCCGCGGTCCGCAATAAGCCAATAGTACGGAAATTCCCGGCCGGACGGGACTTTTAGCCGCCAGATGGTTCAGTTAGTATTGCACTCGGTTCTGGTTCGGGAGGGAAAGAAATATGTTGAGACAAGTCGCCGCCTGCGCGGCCATTCTTGGGGTGTTTGCGGCGATGCCCGCGCCCGCCCAGCAAAAGAGCGTTAAGATCGGCTTTGTCAGCACGTTCAGCGGCCCGACCGCTGTGATCGGCAACGACATGCGCAATTCCTTCGAGCTGGCGCTCGACCACATCGGCCGAAGGATGGGTGGCCTGCCAGTCGAGGTCATCTATGAGAACGACGAGCAGCGCCCCGATGTCGGCCGGCAGAAAACCGAGAAGTTGATCCAGTCGGATCGAGTTAATTTTGTCGTCGGCTATATCTGGTCCAATGTGCTGCTGGCTTCGCTCAAGCCGGTGGTCGACTCACAGACATTTCTGATCAGCGCCAATGCCGGCCCGTCGCAGATTGCCGGCGAATTGTGCTCGCCGTTCTTCTTCTCGACGTCTTGGCAGAACGACCAGACGCCGCAGGCGATGGGTGAATATATGAACCAGCGCGGGGTCAAGACGGTCTACCTGATCGGACCGAACTACGCCGCCGGCAAGGACATGCTGACCGGCGTCCGTTCGACTTATAAAGGCAAGATCATTGGCGAGGACCTGACCCAATGGCCGGGGCAACTCGACTTCTCGACCGAGTTGTCCAAGGTGCGTGCCGCCAAGCCCGATGCGGTATTCGTATTCTATCCCGGCGCGGCGGGTGTGCAGTTCCTCAACCAATACGCCCAGTCGGGGCTGCGCGGCCAGATTCCGCTCTATACCGCGTTCACCATCGACTCATTGTCATTGCCGCTGCAAAAGGATCTTGCGCTCGGCGTGCCGGGCACCCAGCACTGGGTCAATGATCTGCCAAACGAAGCTAATAAGAAATTCGTGGCGGATTTCCGCGCGCGCCATAAAGCCTATCCATCGTTCTATGGCGCGCAGGCCTATGACGCCGCAAATCTTGTCAACAGCGCCGTGGTCGCGGTGAAGGGCAATCTCGACAACAAGGACGGCATGCGCAATGAAATGCGCAAGGCCAATTACGCTTCGGTCCGTGGGCCCTACCGTTACGGCAATAACCACTTCCCGATTCAGAATTTCTACCTTCAGGATGTGGTGAAGGACGCCGAGGGCAATCTCACACTCAAGACCGTCACCACCATCGTCAAGGACAGCCAGGATCAATTCCACAAGGTCTGTCCGATGAAGTGGTGATCGTTCTGTCGCCGGCCTTATTCTGAGGCGGCGCAGCGCGGATAGCTTATGCAATCTGCGTTGTGGTGCGTCGTCTCGAAGTGTGAGGCCGTGCGTCGGTTGCGAGGCACGCTGCACCTAATCCTGGTCTTGCGGCCGGGATGGTGCGGCGGATCAGGCCAAAGTCAGGCATCATGCTTCTCGTTCTCGAACAATGCCTCAATGGGCTGCAATTTGGCCTGCTGCTGTTTCTATTGGCCGCCGGCCTGACGCTGATCTTTGGCATCATGGACATGGTGAACCTGGCGCATGGTTCGCTGTACATGATCGGTGCTTATTTGGCGGCGACCTTTGTGGCCTGGACCGGAGACTTCCTGATCGGCGCGGTGATCGCGCTCGGCGCCACGCTGCTGGTCGGGATGTTGCTGGAGGTTGTTGCGATCCGTCCGTTATACGGTCGCGATCATCTCGACCATGTGCTTGGCACTTTCGGGCTGGTGCTATTTTTCAATGAATTGGCGCGGCTGGTCTGGGGCCCCGCCGGTCTGCGGGTTCCGTTGCCGGATTGGCTCAACACCGCAGTGCCGCTGCTTCCAGGGCTGGCCTATCCGACCTATCGCATTGCCATCATCGTCACCGCGCTTGCGGTTGCGCTGTTGCTGTACATTCTGGTGATGCGCACGCGGCTTGGGATGTTGATCCGCGCCGGCGCTTCCAACCGCGAAATGGCCGGCGCGCTCGGCGTCAATATCAAGCTGCTCTATACCGTCGTGTTTGGACTGGGCGCGGCCCTGGCTGGCCTGGCAGGCCTGATGCAGGCGCCGATTCTGACGGTGCAGATCGGCATGGGCGAGAACGTCCTGATCCTGGCCTTTGTGGTGATCATCATCGGCGGTATCGGGTCGATCCGTGGCGCATTTCTGGCGGCGATCATGGTCGGTCTCATCGACACGATCGGGCGGGCGTTCCTGCCGGACCTTCTTAAGCTGGTCATGACCTCGCGCGGCGCGGCAACCGTCGCGCCCGCGCTGTCGTCGATGATGATCTATTTGGTGATGGCGGTGGTTCTGGTGGTGCGGCCACAAGGCCTGTTCCCGGTGGCGGGCAAATGAGCGCCTGGTTCACGCCGCGCAATGTCGTTGTTGCCGTCCTGCTGGCGTTCCTTGCCTTGGTGCCGGTCTATTCCGCGCTCACCGGCAACGCCTTCCTGATGACGTTGTTCACCCGCATCGTGATCCTGGCGATGGCGGCGACCAGCTTGAACCTCATTCTGGGTTATGGCGGCATGGTGAGCTTTGGCCACGCCGTCTATCTCGGCATCGGCGGCTATGCCATCGGCATCCTGGCGCATGAAGGCATCGGTTCGGGCTTTGTCCAGTGGCCGATCGCGATCGGCGCCTCCGCTCTGTTCGCGCTCGGCGTCGGCGCGCTGAGCCTGCGCACCCGTGGGCTTTATTTCATCATGATCACGCTAGCCTTTGCGCAACTTGTCTATTATTTCGGCGTCGGTCTCGATCGCTATGGCGCCGATGATGGGTTGCAGCTTTATCGGCGCAGCCAGTTCGCCGATCCGATCAACCTCTCCAACCGCACCCAGTTCTATTATGGCTGCTTCGTCCTGCTGGTCGCGAGCATCTACCTCACCTGGCGCATTGTGAATTCGCGTTTTGGCTTGGTGATCCAAGGCGCGCGCTCGAACGATCGCCGCATGCAGGCGATTGGCTTTCCGACCTATCGCTATCGCCTGATCTGCTTTGTCATTGCCGGTACGATGTGCGGACTGGCCGGCGTGCTGCTCGCCAACCACACCGAATTTGTCAGTCCCGCCATGATGCATTGGACGCGCTCGGGCGATCTGATCGTGATGGTGGTGCTGGGCGGCATGGCCTCCACATTCGGGCCTTTGATCGGCGCGGTGACGCTATTGGTGTTGGAGGAAGTCCTGCCGGTGCTGATCAAGCTGGTGGCGACCCCGATTGTCGGTTCGGCGGCGACCCGCGCCGCGGAATATTGGCAAATCGTCATGGGGCCGCTGTTCCTTTTGGTGGTGCTGTTCGCGCGCGGCGGCATCAACGGACTGCTGGTGAGCCTGCGCCGTGACTGAAGCCTTGCTCCAGATCGAAGGCCTGACCAAGCGCTTCGGCGGCGTGACCGCATCCGATGGCGTCGATCTTGCGGTACAGCCGGGCGAGTTGCACGCCGTCATCGGTCCGAATGGCGCCGGCAAGACCACGCTCATCGGCCAATTAACCGGCGAAATCGCGCCGGATGCCGGTCGCGTCGGCTTCGCCGGCGAAGATATCACGACGCTGGCGGTTCATGCGCGCAGCCAGCGCGGGCTCGCGCGTTCGTTTCAGATCACGTCGCTGTTCAGCGATTTCACCGCGCTCGACAATGTGGCGCTGGCGGTTCAGGCGCACAGCGGACATTCGTTTCATTTCTGGCATGACGCGCGCAGCGAGGCGGCGCTGCGGCAGCCGGCGCGCGAAACATTGGCCCGGGTTGGGCTCGCCGGTCGCGAGCAGATCCTGGTTTCGAGTATGAGCCATGGCGAGCATCGGCAACTCGAAATCGCCATGGTGCTGGCCACCCGCCCGCGCATGTTATTGCTCGACGAACCCATGGCCGGCTTGGGCCCCGAAGAGTCAGTGCGCATGATCGCGCTGCTGCGCGCGCTCAAGAGCGAATTGACCATTCTTTTGGTCGAGCACGACATGGATGCGGTGTTCGCACTGGCCGACCGCATCAGCGTCATGGTCTATGGGCGCGTTATCGCCTCAGGGGCGCCGGCGGAAATTCGCGCCAATGCAGAGGTGCGTAAGGCTTATTTGGGCGAACAGGACGGCCAATAGGGCAAACATGCCTGACGCATTGCTTGAAATCGAAGGCATCGAGACCTGCTATGGGCGCAGCCAGGTGCTGTTCGGCATTTCGCTCACCATTGCGGCTGGCGAAATGGTGACGCTGATGGGCCGCAATGGCATGGGCAAGACCACGACGGTGCGCTCGATCATGGGCCTGACGCCGGCGATGGCGGGTGTCATCCGTTTCGCCGGCTACGATATCCGCGACTGGCCGTCCTATCGCATTGGCAAGCTTGGTATTGGTTTGGTGCCGGAAGGTCGACAAGTGTTTCCCAATCTGACGGTGCGGGAGAATCTGGTTGCCACCGCCGCCAATCGCGGCGGGTCGTCCGATCCTTGGACGCTCGACAAGATAGGCGCCATGTTCCCGCGCCTGGCCGAGCGGCTAGGCAATATGGGTCACCAATTATCCGGCGGCGAGCAGCAGATGCTTGCGATTGGCCGCGCATTGATGACCAACCCGCGTCTGCTGGTGCTCGATGAGGCGACCGAAGGGCTTGCGCCCCTGATGCGCGCGGAAATCTGGCAATGTTTGGGCCGCTTGAAAGCTCAGGGCCAGTCGATTCTGGTGATCGACAAGAATGTCGCAACGCTTACCCGCATCGCCGATCGGCACTATCTGATTGAGCGTGGCCGGGTGGTGTGGAGCGGAACGTCGGCGATGCTGGCGGGCGCAACCGAGGTGCAGCACCGTTATTTGGGCGTGTGATCCGGGCGTGTGATCCGGGTGCGTTAGTTCGCTGGTAACCCTGTTGTAAGATTGCGTGCGGCAATTTCCAACCAAACGGCGGTCATAGCTTGGCGGCGCACTGTCCGTAGGGCTTTGGTAACCGAAATGGTTCTCTATTCGTCAACTACGAATGGGGAACTGCCATGAGCGCGAATAGCCATGTTACGTCGCCGGTCGAAGTCGCCATGAAGGCTGTCGAGGCGCTGAAGGCGACCGACACCAAGCAATCATCCACGGGGCAGATCGCCGCAACGCATGCGGCGCACGCTCAATCGCGTTTCAGCCGCTATGCGCTGCTCGCCGCCTCGGCGATGCTGGGCGTGATAACCGGCGCTCTCGGCGGCACCTTGATCGCGCGCTCCGGACCGACGGTGGAATCGCTCGCGACCCTCGATCTTACGCTGGTGCAGGATGTCACTGCTAATCTGCGATCGGAAATTGCCGCGCTGCGGTCGAGCGTCGAGAGCAGCAATCGCGACGCCAATGCGCAGTTCGCCAGGTTCACCGAACGGCTTGAGCGCATCGATCGGATCTCGACCGGATCGGTTCGGCCGCAACAGGCCACGCCGCCGGCCGCGACCCCGCGTCAGCCCGCCATTGATGGCTGGGTGGTACGTCAGGTCAACCGTGGTGTCGCCTCCATCCAAGGTCAGGGTGGCGGTATGTTCGAGGTCGAAGCCGGCGACGTTGTGCCGGGTATCGGCCGGATCGAGGCGATCCGCCGTCAGGACGGACGCTGGGTGGTGCTGACCTCCAGGGGCATTATTGCGTCGCCGACGCTGCGCTGAGCCGTCCCGATTTGACATTTTAGTTCGCGCGATGCCCGGGCTCAGGCCCGGGCATTGTCATTTTCTCAGCACGCATTCCATGCCACACTTGTCGCCTCCACGGTCGAGCGCGCCAAGATAGGAGGATCACTGTGGCAGGTCCGGTTCGCATGGCGATGGCCGCGGCGGCGATTGCCGCCGCCATCGTGACGATTGGCGGCCCGGCTAGCGCCCAGAGGTCGCAGCCGTCGGCGGCCAAGCCGGAAATGGTCGAAAGCTGTCCCGGATTGATCGCAGCGAACCGCGCGCGTGCCACGCCAGCGTCATTGCGGCTTGCGCTTAACGCCGATCAGATTCGGATCAATTACATCGGCCATTCGACTTTTTTGATCGAAAGCCCGCAGGGCGTGCGCATCGCCACCGATTACAACGACTATGTCAGGCCGACCGCGCTGCCTGACATCGTCACCATGAACCGCGCCCATACCACGCATTACACCGATCGGCCGGACCCGCGGATCGCGCATGTGCTGCGCGGCTGGGGCGCAAGTCCCGAACAGCCGGCGCGTTACGACCTGGCGGTGCGCGACGTAAGGGTGCGCAATGTGCCGACCAATATCCGTTCATGGTTTGACGGCGGCACCGAGCGGCACGGCAATTCGATCTTTATCTTCGAGGTTGCGCAGCTCTGCATTGGTCATCTCGGCCATCTGCATCATACGCTCAATCAGCAGCAGCTCGACGAGATCGGCCGTCTCGATGTCGTGTTTGCGCCGGTCGATGGTTCGATGACGCTCGACTCCGGCGGGATGATCGAAGTCTTGCAATCGCTGAAGGCGCCGCTGGTCATTCCAATGCATTATTTCAGCTCTGGGACGCTGAACCGCTTCTTGAACGGCGCGCGCGAGCTGAATTGGGATGTCGAGATGGCGCCGGTCCCGTCAGCCGTGCTGTCCAAGGCGATGCTGCCGTCAACGCCGAAGGTCATGGTCCTGCCGGGCCGCTGACCTTGCCGAGTGGTGTCCGCGCGCGCCCGATCGTATAAAGCAAGCAGCGTCATCTGCGGGAAACGGTCATGCTGAGCCAGGAACAAAACGATCTTATCACCCGCATCGGCCCCGGAACGCCGGCCGGTGCATTGATGCGGCGATATTGGCAGCCAGCCGCGCTGGTCGATGAACTCGGCGGCAATCGGCCGATCAAGCCGGTGCGCCTGCTCGGCGAGGACCTCGTGGTCTTCAAGGATGGGCAGGGCCGTTATGGATTGATGGGGCGCGCGTGCCCCCATCGCGGCACCGATCTCGCTTTTGGGCGGCTTGAGGATGGCGGCCTGCGCTGCGCCTTCCATGGCTGGCTGTTCGACGTCGGCGGCCGTTGCCTGGAGACCCCCGCCGAACCGGAAGGCAGCCGGATGTGTGACAACATCCACCACAAGGCCTATCCGGTGGTCGAGAAGAACGGCATTCTATTTGCCTATCTGGGCGCGGGCGAGCCGCCGCCGTTTCCGCATTTCGATTGCTTCGTTGCGCCCGCCAGCCACACTTTTGCGTTCAAGGGTTTGATCGACTGCAACTGGCTGCAATCGCTGGAGGTCGGCATCGATCCCGCCCATACCTCATTCCTGCACCGGTTTTTCAACGACGACGAATCCGGCGAAACCTATGGGCGGCTGTTTCGCGACAAGTCCGCCGACTCGGACATGCCGATCACACGGATTGTGCGCGAGCACACCCGGCCGCGGATCGATGTCGAGCCGACCGACTATGGCCTGCGCATCCTGACGACGCGGCGCCTGAGCGACGCCAGCACGCATATTCGCGTGACCAATCTCTTGTTCCCGCATGCGTTCCACATCCCGCTCAGCCGCGAGATGACCATCACCCAATGGCATGTGCCGACCGACGACACCTCGCATTATTGGTACGCGATCTTCACCAGTTTCGGCGAACCGGTGGACAAGGATGAGATGCGGCGCCAGCGGCTCGCACTCTACGAATTGCCGGATTACGTTCCGCGCAAGAACAAGCGCAACAATTACGGTTACGATCCGCACGAGCAGGCGCACGAGACCTACACCGGCATGGGCGCCGACATTAATGTCCACGACCAATGGGCCTGCGAATCCATGGGGCCGATCCAGGACCGCACCCAGGAACATCTCGGGCAATCCGACAAAGCGATCAGCGCCTATCGGCGCATCCTGCGTCGTGCGATCGACGATGTTGCGGACGGCGGCACGCCGCCCCTGGTGCCGAACGCGGCATCGGCGCCGACATTGACGGGTCCCGCCGCCATCGACGGCATCGGCCCGACCGACGATTGGCAGGGCTATTGGCGGCGGATCGACGCCGCGCGTCGCAAGGCGGCAAGTTGGACGGGTGGCCGCTAGACCAAGATCCGTTTCGATTGAAAGGGATCTTGGTCTGACTTCATTGTTTGAGCATGATCTTTTCCGAAAACCGGTTCCCACTTTTCGGGATCATGCTCCAGCGGGCATGAGTGGAGAACGCGATTACGCGATTGCCGGCGGCGCCAGATAGTCGCGCGTAATCGCCTTGACGTTCTTGGTGCCGGCCAGCCGCATGATAATCGTCAAGTTGTCGCGCAGATGTTCAAGCACGCTCTGCACGCCAAGCGCGCCGCCAAGCGCCAGCCCGTACATGATCGGCCGGCCGCAGCCGACCACGGTGGCGCCAAGCGCCAGCGCTTTGAATACATGGTCGGCGCGCCGGACGCCCGAATCGAGCACGATCGGCACGCGGCCATCCACAGCCTGCGCGATCCGCGGCAGCATGGTGATGGTGGCCTGCACGCCGTCGAAGGCGCGGCCGCCATGATTGGAAACCCAGATGCCGTCCATGCCGGCCTTGATCGCCGCGGTGGCGACCCTGGCGGACATCACGCCTTTGATGATGACCGGCAGCCCGGCTTCCTTCTTGATCCATTCCAGATCGTCAAGGTTGAGATCGCGTTTGCGCGCACTGAGCATCTTCGATCCCGCCGCCGGGTCCATTCCGCGTGGCAGGTTGCCGCGCCCAAGCGTCGAAGGCGGCCGAAATTCGTTGCGGATGTTCTCCTCACGCGGATAGGACCAGAGATTGTCAACCGTCGGCGCGATTGCGGTGTAGCCGGCGGCCTTGGCGCGCTGAACCAGTTCGCGGGTATAGCCGCGGTCGGTCGGGACATAGAGCTGGAACCATTTTGGTCCCGGATTATGCGATGCGATTTCTTCCATGCTCATGTTCGATACCGTGGAGGTGGCCATCAGCGTGCCAACCGCGGCGGCGCCGCGCGCGGTCGCGGCTTCCTTGTCGACATGGGCAAGGCCGTGGCTGCCCATCGGCGGCACGAAAATCGGAATTGACAGCTTCGACCCCAGTATTTCGGTGGAGAGGTCGACTTGGCTGGTTCCGCTCAGCGCCTGCGGCTCGATATTGACGCGGCTGAATGCTTCGACGTTCTCGCGCCGAGTCCAATTGGCGCCGGAGCCGCCGAAAATATAGTCGTAGCCGCCGACCGGTAGGATCTTCTTCGCCTCGGGTTCGAGATCGAGAAGATTGACGATCTGGAGTTTCCGATTGGCCTTGCTGCCTTCATAAGGCGTATTCGGGCGATCCGGATTAACCCCGACCTCGGACGGCGGCGTGGCTTGGGCAAGCACCGGGCCGTTCGATGTCGCGGTCACAGTCGCGGCTGCTGCGGCAGCGAGCGAACTGGATAGCAAGAAATCGCGTCGGTCCATGGAAATCCCTCCCGTGTGTGCGTCAAGCCGGCACCTCGCGACGAGGCATCCGCTTGCGCTTGGGAGGAATTGTCGGTTCAAACGGCGTTCGAGTCGAGATGGAATCTGCCCCGCGCCGCGTGATGACGGGAAAACATTGGGGAAACGGGGCTTGCTCGCTAGCCTTTGAAATCCGGGGAGTTTTCCATCTGCTGAAGGTCGGACGCCAGGTATTCCTGGATCGGCAGGTGGATAAAGGCGCACCAGACCGCGGGTTTCTCCGGGTCGAGATTGAAATGCTGGTGCTCAACTTCGTTGGGATGCAGCGGCAGCAGCACGAGATCGCCCTTTTCCCAATCCAGGCGCTCGCCCTCGACCACCGAATAGCCCTTGCCCTCCAACACGTAAATCACCAGCCCGCCTTGATGACGATGTTTGCCGGACTTGGTGCGAATTTCGTGGGTGAACACCCGCCACATTTGCAGAGGCGTATCGGGGTGAGTGATCGGTTCGAGGTAGTAGCGCAGCTTACCTTGCCGCGCCTGATACATCGGGCGTTCCGATTTGCGCACGACAATCGGGCCGGTCTTGTTGCGCTCAAGCTGCGCCGCGCGCGCCCGCATGGTCCGCTCATAGGGATTGTCGGCCAGCGGCGGGCGCTCGCGTTCACGGGTTCGTTCGATTTCTGCCATGGCTCGTGTCCCGATTCCGAAGTTCGTACCATTTCGCAGCGGCCTCCGACACGAACTTCGGAATCGAAGGACACTCACAACTTGCTAAATCTAGTGCAGCTTAAACTTGCTAGTGGTCCTTTGATTCTAACATTCGCAAAATCGCACGCGGAAATGGGATGCGAATGTTAGAATCGGACCACTAGTCTCCGGGTTTCTTTTCGGCGCGTTCCGCCGCGATCGCCTCCTGCATGTCGGCGACCGTCGGCGCGGCAACTTTGGTAAAATTGGTGCGCTTGATCGCGGCGCGCTTGGCGTCGTCGCACAGATGCTTAAGCCGGGCTCCCGAATAGCCAGCGGTCAGCGGAGCGATCGCATCGACGATGGCGTCAATATTGCCGGCGGCTTCTTGGCTACGCAGGCAAACTCGGAGAATCGATTTGCGTTCGTCCGCGTCCGGCAGCCCCACCGGAATATGCACACCGAAGCGGCCGGGTCGCAGGATCGAGGGATCAATCAGGTCGATGCGGTTGGTCGCGCCGAGCACGATCACGCGCGAAAGCTGCTCGACGCCATCGAGTTCCGCCAGCAACTGGCTGACCACGCGATCGGTGGTCATCGAGCCGGCATGCGTGCCGCGAATTGGCGCAATCGCTTCAAGCTGATCGAAAAACACCACGGTCGGCGCCACCTGGCGCGCGATCCGGAAAATCTGACGCACGCCTTCCTCGGATTCGCCCAGCCATTTGGTGAATATCTCCGGGCCGTCCACCGAGATGAAGTTTACGCCGCATTCATTGGCGAGCGCCTTGGCAAGCAGCGTCTTGCCAGTGCCGGGCGGGCCGTAGAGCAGCACGCCAACATGGGGCGGCAGGCCACTCGCGGTCAGGAGTTGCGGGTTGCGCAGCGGCAGCTCGACGGTTTCCTGCAAGCGGCGCTTCACGGCATCGAGCCCGCCAACATCGCTCCAGGAGACATCCGGCACGCTGATCAAAGTTTCGCGCAAAGCCGACGGGCGGATCTGCGACAGCGCAAGCTCGAAGTCCTCGCGCTCGACCCGTAGATCCTCGAGCGGGATGCGGAATGCGGCGCGATGATCCTGCAAATTGCCGGCGCTGCGGCGCAGGCGGGACAGGCCCGCGTCGCGGCACAATTCCATCAGGTCGGCGCCGAGGAAGCCGTGGGTGCGTTTGGCGATCTCGTCGAGATAGGCCTGCGCATCCTCGGCGAGCGGCATTTCCCGGGTGTGGATTTCGAGGATTTCGCGCCGGCCGGCAACATCCGGCGGACCAATGAAGATTTCGCGGTCGAACCGGCCGGGCCGCCGAAACGCCGGATCGACGGCATCGATGCGGTTGGTGGTGCCGATGACGATGACGGAATCGACGCGCTTGAGGCCATCCATCAGGGCCAGGAGCTGCGTCACGGTGCGGGTATCGGCATGCGCGCCAGTCTCGCCGCGCTTGGGCGCCATGGCGTCGAGTTCGTCAATGAAGATGATCGAGGGCGCGTGATGGCCGGCCTCGTTGAACATCCGGCGCAGATTGGCCTCGGTCTCGCCGGTATAGGTGCCGATCACGTCGGGGCCGTTGATGTAATAGAGGCGAGCATCGATCTCGTTGGCGACCGCGCGGGCAAGATGCGATTTACCGGAGCCCGGCGGGCCGTAAAGGATCAGGCCGCGCGGCGGATTGATGCCGAGATGGCGATAGACCTGCGGATGCGAGAGCGGCAGCTGCACCAATTCGCGGATCAGCTTGATCTGTTTGCCCAGGCCGCCAACATCTTCGAATGTGACGTCGAACGCGCCATCCGGCAGATGGGAATCGTGATAGCGCAGTACGATCTCGGTCGATTGGTCGACATAGCCGGGGCCGTCACCGATTTGCTGGACATCGTATGTCGTGCCGGCATGGGATTTAGGAAACGGCACGTAAAGCACCGCGCCGATGCTGATCGGCGTGCGCGCCTCGCACAGCACCTGCTTGATGTGCGGCACCAGATCATGCGCCATCGAAACGTCGACGGCGGGATTGAGTTCGACGCGTTGAACCGGGCCAACCTCGGCCTTTTCGATCTCCACCGGTTCGTTGAGATGAGCCTTGAGTGCCTGCCGCACAAAACGATCGAGGCGCACGGTGCCGGTGCCGCGATCGGCATCGAGCGGCGGATCGAGCCGCGCCAGAACGCTGCGGCCGCGATCGGTCGCCACGCGCACGATCCCGTCAGTGGCGACGTTCAAGGTTTCCATCAAGGCGCTGTCGAGGCGGATCGCCAGCCGAGCGCTGTGTCCGGTGGTGGTCGCGAGATGATCGACACTGGCGTGGACATGCGGACGCCCGTCATGGGTATGGGTGCCGTGTTGGTGGGTGCGGTCGTCCATCGCTCAGCGCCGGTATTCCGGCGCATCCTCCAATTGTTCGAAACCCGAACCGCGATCGACGAACGTGCACTCGGTCCAGTTCGGCTCGGTGGCGACGAATTTCACGGTCACCGCGGGGTCGGTGTTGAAGTGTTGCACAATGATACCGCGCGGACGCAGCGGTAGATTGAGCACGTCGCCGGCTTCCCAGGAATGTTTCACGCCATCGATCAGGGTATAGCCCTTGCCCTCCAGAATCAGGATCACTTGGCCACCCTGGAATTTGACGCGGCCGGAGCGGCTGCCGGGCGGGATCTCCTGCTGGTAGAAGATCATGGTCGATAGCGCGGTATCCTTGATGGTCGGATGCATGTACCAGCGCATCAGGCCCTGCCGATTGGTTTCCAGCGGCAATTCGGATTCCTTGACCACCTGGATGCCGGTGCGGATCTGGACGCGCTGCTCGTCGCGGATCGCTTGCAATTCGTCCCAGTAGTTCTTTTCGGCAAGCTTGGCCTTGCGCGCGGGGCCGCCGCGCCGTGTCTTGATTTCTTCGGTCATGATTTAGAACTCATTGCCAAACTGTTCCTTGAGTAGATCGAGCCGGCGTAGCGCGTCCCGGTCGGTGACCAGGAACAGAGTTGCGGTTTCGTCGGCCTTGTGGGTGATCCAGTTGCCGTGAGGCAGGCTGAAGACATCGTGGGCTTCCCAACGTAGCATGTCTTCGCCGACACGGGTGCTGCCACGGCCCTCGCATACCAGGCATACGGCGTTGCTGGTGGTGCGGAAGCGCACCGTCTCGGTGCCCTTGTCGATCTGGATGAGGTAGCAATCCATCAGCGGCATGGTCGAGCCGCCGGTGATTGGATTGATATAACGCACGCGGCGCGATCCATCTTTCCAGGTCGGGGCGGCGCGCACCGCATTGCGGGCGTCCTTCCAGGGATAGCGGAACACCGGCGAGAACGGCGCAGCCTCTCCGCTGAGCTCTGGAACGATATTGGGCACGGCAAACGCGCTGTCATCCGGCATGTTCGGCAGGTCGTGGACCGGCCCCGGTTCGAACCGGTCGGTGCCGAGATAGCGATGCAGCGGCGCGTCGAGGGCGTCGAGCCAAATGATGGGCGCGCTGCCGCGATGGACGTGCTCGTGCCAAGTCCAGCCCGGCGTGATGACCAGATCGCCTTCCTCCATTGGACAGTCCTTGCCATCGACAATGGTGGAGGCGCCGCTGCCTTCGATCACGAAGCGCAACGCATTCATGGTGTGGCGATGTGGCCGGGCCTTCTCGCCGGGCAAAAGGATTTGCAGCGCGGTGGTGAGATTGGTCGTGGTGCTGCCGACTCCGGCGGCGGGGTCGGGATCGGTGAAGGTCAGCACCCGCCGTTCGATGGCGGCCGGTGTCGCGACCTTCAAGGCGTCGTCGACCAGCGGCCTGATCCGCTTCCAGCTCCAGAGAGTCGGCGCCGGGCCGCCCTCGCGGGCCTTGTGCGCGACCGGGTTTTCCCAAAGCGGCGCGAGGTTCGCGGCCCGCCAAGCCTTGCGGATCTCTTCATAGGGACGGTCGCCGGACGATGTCGCAGGGTCGGTTGCGCTCATGGGTATCTCCAGGGACGATCCAGCCACTATAGCAAATGCGCCCGCGGCGCGGATGCTTCGCGCGACCGATCCGGCTGGGCCATTGCCTGGGTCTCGGCGCCGCGAATCCGGTCCACCAGGCTGCCCGCATCGGCCGGGCAATCGTTCCCACGCCAGGCGACATGGCCGTCCGGGCGGACCAGAACCAACGGGGTCTCGTAGAGCGCAGCCAGTTCTGGGTTGGGTAGCGCGATCTCGCGCCACGGCACGCCGCGCGTTTTGGCGGCGTCGGTCAGGCGGGTTGCGTCGGGCGGCTTGGCGTCCAGTCGCAGCAGCACAAAGCCGTCGCCGAACAGGTCGAGGGTCGATCGCTCGTCATCGAGCCAGAAATGCGGCGCGCGCGTCCCCGGTCGGGTTGAGGGCAAATAGCGCGCCGGCTCCGGTTCGAACGGCGGTGTGCCGTCCGGCACGCAGATCGGCGAACCGTCGTAGCCGTAGTGCAGCTTGATATGCTCGGGCACCGACAGCCATGCCGGGTCGGCTTTCCAATCCATGGTCCCCGCATGCCAGCCGGGGATGGCGGCGATGGCATTGAAGGACCGTGTCGCGAGGCCAACGTTGCGCGCCGCGATCGGCCGCCGTTCGATCTCGTAGGAGGCGAGCAGCGCCGGCCCGCCCCAGCCCTCAGTCATGGCGGCGAGCTTCCAGCCAAGATTGACCGCTTCCTCGAGGCCGGTATGCATGCCGATGCCGCCGGTCGGCGAGCATTCATGGGCGGCGTCTCCCGCAATGAAGACGCGGTCGCGGCGGTAGCTCCTGGCGACATAGTCGCGCCGCTCCCAAGGCGACACCGACAGCATTTCATAGTCGAACGGCCCGCCGGCGAGTTTGCGCAGCAGAAAATCGGGATCCGCCGCGCTCAGCGGCTTGTCGAACACCGTCAGACGCCACAATTCCTTGCCGTCGATTGGGATCAGTTCGGCCCAGCAGCCGGTTTCGTCGATCACCCGGTAGAACCGCGCCCAACCTTTGTCGTGCGAGGCGGCCAATGCGGCGGAGCGGAAGAACAAATTGATGCTGTGCGCAATGGCACCGATGCCTTCAATGCCGATGCCGAGTGCGTCGCGGACAAGGCCCGAAGGGCCATCGCAGCCGACCAGATAATGGGCGCGCAAGGTCCGCGCTTGGCCGCTCGTCATGTCGGCGAGCTGGGCGGTCACGCCGCCAGCGTCCTGTTGGAAGGTATCGAGCCGGGTATTGTAGGCGAGCGTCACGCTCGGCAGCGCGCGTGCGTGTTCGCCCAGGATCGGGTCAAAATAGATTTGCGGGCAGGGGCACGCCGCTTCCGGCGTGAAGTCGCGCGGATCGCGTTGCGCATAGGACGGCACCTTGAAGCGTAACAATTCCTGGCCGCGCATGTTTTCGAGATACACGAAATCGCGCGCATGGTGTTCCGGCCAGACCGCGGTGCGGACTTTCTTGGCCACGCCCCAGCGGCGGCAGAATTCCATATTGCGCGCGCTCACCATGCTTTGCTTGGGCACGTTGATGGCGCCGTCGCGCTTCTCGATCAGAATACAATCGACGCCGCGCTGGCCAAGCTCGCAGGCGAGCCCCAGCCCGACCGGTCCTGCGCCGACGATGATTACCGAAGTTTCCGTGGGTTCAGTCATTCCAAGGTCGCTATTTCATTCGGCCTTGATGTTTGCGTCGCGAATAGTGCGGCCGATGGTATCGAATTGCGTGCGAAGATGGACGGCAAAATCGGCGCCGCAGCGGCCCACCGGATTGAGGCCCTGGTCGGTGAGTTTTGCGCGGACATCGTCGGCGCGCAGCGCCGCCGAGAACCACGCGATCAGCTCCGCCGTCACATCTTTGGGAGTCTTTGCCGGTGCAACGATGCCGAACCACACCTCCGATTCATAGTCCTTGAAGCCGGATTCGGCGACGGTCGGAACCTCCGGCAGTACCGTCAGCCTGGTTGGGCCGGCGGTGGCGAGCGCGCGGATCGCGCCGGCCTTCAATTGTCCCGCCATTGAGGAATAATCGGAAAAAACCGATGCGACATGGCCGCCGATCAGCGCGGTAAGCGCGGGTGGCGTTGACGGATAGGGAACGTAGGTCATCTCTATTCCGGCAGTGCGCCTGAGCATTTCATAAGCGATGTGAAAGGTTGTCGCCGGGCCGGGACTTGCAAGCGTGATCTTGCCGGGATTGGCGCGCGCCGCGCCGAGCAGATCGCCCAAGGTCTTATAGGGCGAGGCCGCTGCGACCGCGATCAGCGACGGCACGCTGACCAAGAGGCAAATCGGCTCGAAATTCGCTATCGGGTCGTAATTGACCTTGCGCAAATGCGGGTTGGTGAGGAACGCATTTGCAGCCACCAGCAGTGTATTGCCGTCGGGACTGGCGCGCATCACGGTCTCGGTCCCGATGATTGCGCCAGCGCCGGGACGGTTTTCGACCACCACCGATACGCCCTGCGTCTTGCCGATCCGCTCGGCGAGCAGCCGGGACAGCGCGTCGGGTGAGCCGCCCGGCGCATATGGCACGACAATCCTAACCGTGCGAGTTTGCGCCTGGGCGTCGTTGGCGCCCAGCGCGAGCGCGCCGAGGCAGCAGACGATAAACAATCTCATCATGCGGCTCACCGACTGAGAAAGCGCAGCTTGCCGGCCCATTTTGCCCGCACGCTTTCGGCATAGTCGGCCGGCACCGCGTTCACCTTCGGAAACTGGTCCTTCCAGTGGAACGGCCGTACGGCGTAAATGATAATGCGGCTGTTGACGGGCGAACTGACGTCGCGGCTTTCCGGCGACAGGGTTGGATCGATGTGGCCGGTCCAGCAGCCGTCGATGATGTCGGTGGCGGTTTTGGGGTCCCAGCGCGTCGCCAGCGCCCACATCACCTCCACGCTGTTGGTGATGTCGATGTCGTCGTCGACCACGATCACAATGCGCCCGAGATAGGCATTCGATCCGCAGCCGGCGGCGACCAGGCCAGCCATTTTGGCATGGCCGGCGTGCTGCTGATCGATCGCGATGACATTGATGAAGCGCGCGCCGCCGCCGGGCATTTTCCAGACGCCTTTGATGCCCGGCACGCCGGCGGCTTCGAGATCGTCCCAAAGCGCGGCCGCGCGCAGCGGAACCGAGCCGATGGCGCCGCCTTGCAGTGCCGGCATGGTCGGTTTGACCGGCGGCGCGCCGACGATGATCGGTTGGTTGCGGTGATAGATCGCCTTCACCTTCATCGCCGGCTCGGCGCGTGAGCTCGACGCATAATAGCCGGGCCATTCGCCGAACGGCCCCTCCGGCACCGACAGTTCTTCCGGCGGCGGCATGAAACCCTCGAACACCAATTCCGCATCGGCCGGGATCGGCAGCCCGGTGTGCCGGCCATTGACCACTTCGATGGCGCGGCCGAGACGGCCGCCCGCAAGGTCGTATTCCGATACATTGGGACCGGGGGTGGCGGCGCCAATGGCGCCAAGCACCGGTGACTGGCCCACGCTGATTGCCATCGGACAGTGTTGGCCGCGCGCCCAGTATTTTCGGCGGATTACGTCGCCATGTTTGCCGTGCTCAATGAAGACGCTCAGCGTGTCGCGATCGTGCACCTGGACCCGATAGGTGCCGAGATTGACCCAGCCACTGTCGGGGTCGCGGGTGATGACGATGCATTCGGTGCCGATATAATTGCCGCCATCGCCCTCGTGCCATTTCGGCGCGGGAAAGGTGAGGGCGTTGACGGCGGCGCCCTCGATGACGTTCTCCAACAGCGGTCCGTCGGCGACGGTCTTGGGCGGGATCGGCGCCGCCGAAGCGCGGCGGCTGCGGCGGTAGCGCTTGACGAGTTCAAGGCCCTGCTCGCCGCCGTCGAACACCTTCGAGGAGCGAACATTCATTGCAATGCGGTGGTCGGGCGAAAAGCCTTTGATGTTGCGAAACACCAGCACCGGCGGATGGGCCTTTTGCAGGCTCAGTTCATAAAGCGCGCCGATCTCCAGGTTTGGGTCGGCGCCATCAACGAACTCGACGTCGCCAATCTCTTCCGCGAACTCCAGGCATTTGCGAAGATTGCCGAGGGCCTCCGACATCATGGCGTCGCGGTTGCTGAAGGGCTTATTCACGGGGCGTCACCTCCTGCGGTGGCCGGCGAAAGGCCACGTTACGCAAGACGCTAGCCGATTACGCGGCCGGATGAAATTGCTTCCGCCACGGGGCTGAGACAGTTGTCCGGCGGAATGCTAATGGGACTGTAAATCCGGTTCTGGGAGGGCGGTATGAAACGGACCTTGGCGGCCATCGCGGGCGCGATCGCGCTTGTGGCCATCGATCAACCCGCGGCCGCGCAGACCGCCGACTTTTTTGCCGGGAAGACGCTGCGCGTCATTGTCGGTCTTGAAGCCGGCGGCACGGTCGATACTTTCGCACGGACGTTTTCCGGATATTTGCGCAAGCACATCCCGGGCAATCCGACCATCATCGTCCAGAACATGCCGGGCGCTGGCGGCAAGACCGCGACCAACCACGTTTTTGAACGTGCCGCCCCCGATGGCTTGACCATGCTTTACGGTCCTTGGGATCCGCTGGCCCAGGCTCTGGCCGATCAGGGGTTGCGCGCCCGCTACGAGAAATTCGAGTTCCTGGGCGGCACCGGCGACATCCGGGTGCTTTACGCCCGGCGCGATGCGGTGCCCGGCGGGATCAAGGCGCCGGCCGACATCGCGAACGCGCCAGCCATCGTTCTCGGTGCGCTCAACAATACCGACATTTCCGGACTGCTGCCGCACCTTGCGTTGCGCACGCTGGACATCAAGCATCGGCTGGTGGTCGGCTATCGCGGCGGCAATGATGTATTCCTCGCGTTGCAGCGTGGCGAGGTCAATGTCCACTCGACCAGCATCACCACCTTTCGCGGGCGCAACGCCGCCTTCGTGAAATCCGGCGAGGGACTTGGCATCGCCTATCTGGTGCCGGTCGATGCTGGCGGTCGCTATGAGACCAGCAAATTCATTCCCGAGATGCCGGCCTTCCCCGATCTCTACAAGCAGGTGCGGGGCGCGATGCCGTCGGGCGCGATGTGGGAGGCGCTGAACTGGCTGACCAACCAGACTGGCGAACTCACCTTTGTCGGTTTGGCGCCGCCAGCGACGCAGGCGGAGCCGCTTGCGATCCTGCGTAAAGCCTACGAAGCCGCGTCGAACGATCCGGAATTCATCGCCGAATCCACTAAGCGCTATGGAATGCCGTACACCTATATCAATGTGGAACGCGGCCGCGGCGTGTTCCGTTCGCTCGCCGACGTCCAGCCGGGGGTGCTCGCAACGCTCAGAGCGGCGACGACGGGGCAGAATTGATGACAAGGCGAGCCGCCCGTCCAGCGATCGACCTCAAGCGTCGACGCTCGCCCGCAGCGCATTCTGCTCGATGAAGACGCGGCGCGGCTCGACTTTGTCGCCCATCAATTCGTCAAACAGAGTATTGGCCTCGTCAATTTCTTTCACGCTCACTTGCAGCAGCGACCGGGCGTTGGTGTCGAGGGTGGTTTCCCACAGCTGCTCAGGGTTCATCTCGCCGAGGCCTTTGTAGCGCTGGAGCGACAAGCCTTTGCGGCCGGCGTCGATGACGGCATCGAACAGGTCGACCGGACCAAAGATGTCGGTTGCTTCGTCGCGCCGCCGCAAAGTGCCTGGGCGCTGATAGACCTCCTGCAGCGAGGCCGCGAATTCGTCAAGCTTGCGGGCATCCGCCGAACCCAGCAGCGCGTGGTCGATGGCCGCCACCTCCTTGACGCCGCGCACGGTGCGCTCGAACAGGAAGCCCCCGCCTTCGCTGAAATTGCCCTGCCAGCCGCGCTCGGTTTCTTCCGCCAGCGCATTGAGGCGTTTAGCGATGTAGATCGCGGCCTCCGCGGCCTTGGTCGGGTCTCCGAATATGCCGGAACTCAGGACGCCGGCGATCGTGGCCTGCTCGACGACCTGGCGATTGTATCGATTGTGCAGGTTGCGTAACTGATTGCGAATGAAGCGCGCATCCTGGACCAGCTTGCGAAGATCATCACCGGCGCGGGTTTCGCCGGAATAGAGGTTGAAGGTCGCGCTGTCGACGCCCTCATCGATCAGGAAGTCCTCAAGCGCGCGTTCGTCCTTGAGATATTGCTCGGACTTGCCGCGCGCCACCTTGTAGAGCGGCGGCTGCGCGATATAGAGGTGGCCGCGATCGATGATCTCGCGCATCTGCCGATAAAAGAATGTCAGCAGCAAAGTGCGGATGTGAGCGCCGTCGACATCGGCGTCGGTCATGATGATGATCTTGTGATAGCGCAGCTTGTCGGCGGTGAATTCGTCGCGGCCGATGCCGGTGCCGAGCGCGGTAATCAGCGTGCCGATCTGTTCCGATGACAGCATCTTGTCGAAACGGACGCGCTCGACATTGAGGATTTTGCCGCGCAGCGGCAAGACCGCCTGGAATTCGCGGTTGCGGCCCTGCTTGGCGGAGCCGCCGGCGGAGTCGCCTTCGACGATGAACAGTTCCGATTTGGCAGGGTCGCGCTCCTGGCAGTCGGCGAGCTTGCCGGGCAGCGAAGCGTGACCGAGCGCGCTCTTGCGCGTCATCTCGCGGGCCTTGCGGGCGGCCTCGCGGGCCGCCGCCGCCTGGATGACCTTGCCGACGATGATCTTCGCTTGCGCGGGGTTCTCCTCAAACCAAGCCTTGAGCGCGTCGTTGATGGCGCTTTCGACCACCTGCCGGACTTCCGACGACACCAACTTGTCTTTGGTCTGCGCGGAAAATTTCGGATCGGGAACCTTGCATGACAGCACCGCGGTCAAGCCTTCACGGCAGTCGTCGCCGGTGAGCGCAACCTTCTCCTTCTGCGCCACGCCCGCGGTTTCGGCATAGCCGGTCACCTGGCGCGTCAGCGCGCCGCGGAACCCGGCAAGGTGAGTGCCGCCATCGCGCTGCGGAATGTTATTGGTGAAACACAGCACAGTCTCGTGGAAGCCGTCGTTCCACCACAGCGCGCATTCGACGCCGATATTGTCGCGCTCGGCCTTGATCATGATCGGCCTCGGCGTCAGCGCGGTCTTGTTGCGGTCGAGATATTTTACGAAGGCTTCGACCCCGCCGTCGTAGTGCAATACCTCGCGCTTTTCGACGGCATGGCGGATGTCGGACAGCACGATCGAAACGCCGGAATTGAGAAAGGCCAGTTCGCGCATCCGGTGTTCGAGCGTCGCAAAGTCAAATTCGGTCTTGGTGAAAGTCTGCGGTGACGGCATGAACGTCACTTCGGTCCCGCGTTTGTCGCCAGCGTCGCCGACGACCGCGAGCGCTGCGACCGGCACGCCGTCACGGAACTCTATGAAGTGCTCTTTGCCGTTGCGCCAGATCGTAAGCTTGAGCCAGGTCGATAATGCGTTGACGACCGAGACGCCGACGCCATGCAACCCGCCGGATACCTTGTAGGAATTCTGGTCGAATTTTGCGCCGGCATGGAGTTGGGTCATGATGACCTCGGCCGCCGATACGCCTTCGCCCTTGTGGATGTCGATCGGGATACCGCGGCCATTATCGCGCACAGTGCAGGAACCGTCGGCGTTGAGCGCGATGGTCACATCGCTGGCGTGGCCGGCGAGCGCTTCGTCGATGGCGTTGTCGACGACTTCGTAGACCATGTGGTGCAGGCCGGAGCCGTCATCGGTGTCGCCAATATACATGCCCGGTCGCTTGCGGACGGCATCGAGACCCTTCAGGACTTTGATGGATTCCGCATCGTAGTCAGATGAATCGGGGTTTTGGCGGGCGGCTTCAGCCATGTTCGGGGCTTTCGAATCGCGCTCAAAATGCGCGTGAATCTGCGAATTGTTTGACACCAAAAGAGCGGCCCATACAAGGCCAAATGGTCAGCACTAATATATTGATTTATTTGCAAAATTTAAGGCCTAGATGGTGAAGAATTTGCAATCGGAATGGGTGGTGAAAAAGCGCGAATCAATGTTGGTGCGTGGTGGTCAATTTTGCGCGCTGACGTGCCCCGGCGTGACATGAAATAGCTGCGCATGCCGCACGATTTCGGTGAAAGCGGCGGGGTCGGCGCCAGTCATGAAAACCTGCGCTCCTAGAACTTCCAGCTCCCGATAGAGCGCCGTCCGCCGTCCCGGGTCGAGATGGGCAACGACTTCATCGAGTAGCAGCACGGGCGCAAATCCCGACATCTCCGCCAGCAAGCCGGCATGCGCCAGCACCAGCCCGATCAGCAGCGCCTTTTGCTCGCCGGTCGAGGCGTCAGCCGCCGGAATATTCTTGGCGGCATAGGCAACCAGGAGATCGGTCAGATGAGGACCGTCAAGCGTGCGCCCGGCGGCTGCGTCGCGCCCGCGATTGTTTTTTAGGACGGTGCGATAGCGGTCCTCGATTTCGGCGGCTGGGTGGCCGGCAATGAGCTTCTCCATCCAGCCGTCGAGCGCGATCTCGGCGGGAGGAAAGGCCGATGCCGGATCGCGCCGCCCGGCCAGCGCGGCTTGCAGGCGGGCGACGGTTTCGGCCCGCTGTGCGGCGACCGCGACCGCCAGTTCGGCGGTCTCGTGTTCGATCGCATTCAGCCAATGCGGATCGGGCCGCGGGTCTTCCAGCAGCCGATTGCGTGCGCGCAGCGACCGTTCTAGCGCCGAGACGCGGCCGGTGTGTTCGGCATCGATCGCCAGCGCAAGCCGGTCGAGGAAGCGCCGGCGTTCTGAGGCCGGGCCGCTGAACAGTGAGTCCATGGCGGGGATCAGCCAGATCACCCGTAAATGGTCGGCAAAGGCCGTTGCCGAAGAGGCCGGCTCGCGGTCGATGCGGCACTTGCGGGCGGTTGGAACGTCGTCACCGCGGGGCGCTTCAATGCCGGTCCCGAGCGACGCCAATCCCAGCGCACCCTCGACATCGCATGACACTGCCCAGGAGCCGTCGCCCTCCGCAAAGGCCAATTCGTCGAGCGTCGCGCGGCGCAGGCCGCGGCCAGGCGTCAGCAGCGAGATGGCTTCGATCAAATTGGTCTTGCCGGCGCCATTGGGGCCCACCAACACGACCAGCGGCGCGCCAACAACGACCTGCGCCGCGCGGTAGCTGCGGAAGTTGTTCAGCGTCAGGCGGTGGATCTGCGTGGCGGTCATGAAGGTCGCTGTGACGGCAATCCGGCGGTACCGTGGCCCGGCGGCGCCGAGCGATCATGCCGGTGGGCATCACAACCGTTGGCGCACCCAGCGGGGCGGCGCCGGCTGGCGGATACCGGGCGCAATCAAACCCGCATCGGCATCAGCACGTAGAGCGTGCCTTTGGCGTCTTTATCCTCGATCAGGGTCGGAGAACCGGGATCGGCCAGCCGCAAGATGGCGGTTTCGCTTTCGATCTGCGAGGCGATGTCGAGCAAATAGCGGGAATTAAAGCCGATATCGAGCGGTTCCGCGGCGTATTCAACTTCGAGTTCCTCGGTTGCGCTGCCGGAATCGGGATTGGTGACCGTGAGCAGCAGCCGCCCACTGCTGAGCGACAGCTTCACGGCGCGCCCGCGCTCGCTCGATACCGTGGAGACCCGATCCACCGCCTGCTCGAATTCCTTTTTGTCGACCACCAGTTCCTTGTCGTTTCCCGACGGAATGACCCGGCTATAATCGGGGAAGGTGCCGTCGATCAGCTTGGAGGTCAGCACGACATCGCCGATGGCGAAGCGAATCTTGCCTTGTGAAAGGTCGATCGCGACATCGGCATCGTTGTCTTCGATCAGGCGCTGGACCTCGCTTACGGTTTTGCGGGGAACGATGATCCCGGGCATGCCGGCCGCTCCCTTTGGCAGCGGCAGTTCGACCTGCGCCAAACGGTGGCCGTCCGTCGCCACCGCCCGTAAGGTCTGCGCCTTGCCGCTGCCGGCGGCATGCAGGTAGATGCCGTTGAGGTAATAGCGGGTTTCCTCGGTCGATATCGCGAACTGGGTCTTGTCGATCAGCCGTTTGAGGTCGGCGGCGCCAACCTTGAAGCTGTGCGTCATCTCACCGGCGGCGAGGTCGGGAAAGTCGCTTTCGGGCAGGGTCTGCAACGTAAAGCGCGAACGGCCGGCCCGCAGCGCCAGCATCGTGCGGTCGCCGGAGCTCTCGAGGACGACCTGTGTGCCTTCCGGCAGTTTGCGAACGATTTCGTGGAACATATGCGCCGGCACGGTCGTCGACCCGCCTGGCGCTACCTCGGCCGCAATGGTTTCAGTGATTTCAAGGTCAAGATCGGTGGCCTTAAATGACAGTTTCGAGCCTTCCGCCCGGATCAATACGTTGGCCAGGATCGGGATGGTGTTGCGTCGTTCGACCACGCGATGCACGTGACCAAGCGACTTTAGGAGCGCGGCGCGTTCGACGGTGACCTTCATTAGCGGACCCCGAGGGTGAATTTCTTTGGCCGGAGGGACCGTCAAAGTGGCGCGTGGGCGCGCCTTTCGCAAGGGTTTATCGGCCTTTTTCCACGCGGCTGGCCGACGTAAATTTGAGGCTGCGCCAACGCGCAGCCTCAAACCAAGGCTTGGACATGAAACGATTTGGGAGCCGCCGCCGAGGACGGGCGACCATCTAGTCCTGGAGCTGCCGCTTCAGGATCTCAATCTCCTCGGCCAGCGAGGTGTCGGAGTGTACGAGATTTTCGATCTTCCGAACCGCGTGGAGCACGGTGGTGTGGTCGCGGCCGCCAAAGCGCCGCCCGATCTCCGGCAAGGATCGCAAGGTCATCAGCTTTGCGAGGTACATCGCAACCTGACGGGGACGCACAACATTGGCGGTGCGTCGTGATGATAACAGATCGGCGCGGCTCACATTATATTGCCTAGCAACGATCCGTTGGATCTCTTCGATTTTAATGCGCTTCGGTTCTTGTGGCCGGATCAGGTCGCGAACCTCACGCTCCGCCATTTCCAGGGTGATCGGTTGGCCTGTCAGCTTGCTGTGAGCCAGCAAACGGTTGAGCGCACCTTCCAGATCGCGGCCATTATGGGTGACCGCCTTGGAGATATAGGCCAGGACGGCGCTCGGGACGTCGAACCCGGGATGGTGCAGTCTTGCCGCCGTGACCCGCGCCTTCAGGATCTCAAACCGCAGTTCCTCGCCGAGCGAACCCATTTCGACGACCAGGCCGCCGGCGAGCCGAGAGCGCACGCGCTCGTCCAGCGTCTCGAGTTCGGAGGGGGGACGGTCCGCTGCGATGACCACCTGCCGGCCGGAATCGATCAGCGCATTAAGGGTGTGGCAGAACTCAGCCTGTGTGGATTTGCCTTGCAGGAATTGCAGATCGTCAATGACCAGGACATCGATGGTGCGCAGCGCCTCTTTGAACGCGAGTGCGTTTTGTGCGCGCAGCGCGGCCACGAAGCCGTACATGAATTTCTCGGCGGTGAGATAAAGCACCTTCCGCTCGGTGGCGGCATTGCCCGCCCAGGCTAGTGCCTGAAGAAGGTGGGTTTTGCCGAGCCCAACGCCGGCGTGAATATAAAGCGGATTGAACATGACCGCGTCGCCGCGGCGTCCTTGCGCAACTTGTTTTGCAGCGGCGTGCGCGAGCGTGTTGGAGCGGCCGACGACGAAGGATTCGAAGCAAAGCCGCGGATCGAGCGGCGAACCACCGAGCGCATCATGCGCAGCCGAAATCGGCGTTCCGCCACGGAAAGACTCAAAGCCGGTCCGGGTATCGCGCCTGTCGCTCGCGACCGGCGCAATCTCGGGCAGCTTCATCTTCGGTGGCAGGGGCTTAAGCACCGCTGAACGGACGGTGAGTTCGATCCGCGCGATGGCTGCCTGTTCATCCTGCCAGCAGGTGAGCAAGCGCTCGGCGTAATGGGATTGTACCCAGCTCTTCAGGAAACGCGTTGGAACTGACATTCTGACAGTGTCGGCGTCGATCGCCTCAAGCTCCATTCGGGCAAACCAACTGTTGAAGATATCGTCGCCAACATTGGATTTGAGGCGCTCCCGCACCCGGTTCCATAGGTCTTGTTCCACATTGTTCATTGCGCCGTCTCAGTCTCTGTCTTGAAGGGTTCTGCGTTGAACTCGTTTTGCCGCCATGTACTGGAAAGCGCGGATGCAACGAAAACTCAGCGTGTGATGATGAATGTCGACAAGCTCGATAGACGTCGTTTCCGGCCTAGCAGCCAGGCGGTGCCAGTCCTCGCACGATAACGATGTCCGCACTTCGCAACCGGCGGGCGCCGCGTTGAATGACGTTGGAATGGATTGAACTTGCCATAATGCCCCCTGTTCCCATCGAGCCGCATACTCACGATGGTCTTCTGCATTCTTCGACCGCAATCGGCCGTTGGCTCGTGTTGTCGTTGGTTTCTGTCCTCTGCTCTCACGCTATAAACACTGCAAAAACACTGCGCGACGTTCCTTTCGGTTCCATTCAGGCAACAGCCAACCATCCCCGTTTCGAGGAACCTCGACTACATTCGATTTACTGAAATCCGTCGGTGAGCCCGGCGTGATGTGGGAAACTGATAACACGAAGCGTACTGGGCGCAAGATTGTGGATGTCGCCGGTTCCGTTCGGATTGCGGCTGCAAATTGCTATCGCGGCCGCGACTGCTGCCGATAAATTTTAATAACTCGTTGATGCGGTGTCGTTATTGCGATGGGTGACAGTGCTATTGCGCGACGGATAATGTGGCGAATGCTTGCGAATTATGTGTCGGCGTCGGACCGCGTTACCAGCGGGAAATCCAAGCCCAACGAAACGCTTTCCCATTAACGTATTCTGAATTCAGCAAATTTTCTGATCGAAATCGAAAGGTAGTCCGGTTGTGCAGCGGCGCAGCTCCGCGAAAAATGCCGCTTTGACGACGCCACAACGGCAGCATGACAATAATTGACTCAGCCCGTGACAGTTATGCAACAGCGGTTGACCTAAAAAGGGGCATTTGCGGCGGAAATCGACAATGCCGCGGTTGTTGTTGCGAAGCCCACCGTAAAAAACAAAACGGCCCAGCGTTGCCGCCGAGCCGCCAGCCGCCTCTCAAGTGAGCGTGCTTACTTTCCGAGCGTCGCCAATCGCTTGGTCAAGCGCGATACTTTCCGGCTCGCGGCGTTCGGGTGCAGCATCCCTTTTTGCGACGCACGCATAATGACAGGCTCGGCTTCCTTGAGCGCCAATGCAGCCTTGGCGCGGTCGCCGGAGGCTAACGCCTCTTCGACCTTGCCCAGTGTGGTGCGCAGGCGCGAGCGCCGGGCTTTATTGACCGCGGTGCGCTTCGCGATGACTCGCGTAGCCTTTCGAGCTGAACTTGTATTCGCCATGCTGGTTCTCTGATCGATCTGTCGGGGTCGATCCGCCGAGCGGCGGCGCGACGCCAATAAACATACGCGGCGGGCAAGCCCGCCGCCGGTTGGCGCGGTTTATAGTCAGGACGGCTGGGCAAGTCAAAGCTGCCCTGGAGGGGTCGGATCAGGGGGCGTTGGCTGTCCGAATGCCGTCATAACCGGCGAACACGGCGGTTTGGTCGGCCGGTTGAAACGCGGTTAGCGGCGGTTTGACCCGCGCCAGGGCCGCGTCATGGTGAATATGGGACAGGAGCGCCTTAACACCCGGGACCAGGGCCTTACCCTCGAATAATTTGCGGATCGAAACCGCCGCGGCGAGGGCGGCAGCGTCGCCGCTACGGAATGCGCGCGCGCATAAATCGGCATTAAGGTTCGCAGTCGCGGAGATGCAGCCGGCGAACGCCCCTGCGCGCGCCTCGGCGAGAACCGCCTCGGTTGAGGGAAAGACCTTAAATTCGGCTGAAATCGCCGCCGCTTCGCGGGCATAGTCCATATCACCGGAGGAATCCTTGAGGCCGGCGATACGCCCGCCATGGCTTGCAAGGAGCCGGCGGACCAGCGCGATTGGCCAGGGCAGTCCCGATAAGGCGGGATAGTGATAGAGATAGATGGCGATGGGGGTTGCCGCGATTGCCTGAACAATAGTGTCGACATAGGCGGCGAGGCCATCGTCGGGGACGCCCTTATAGTAGAATGGCGGCAGCACCAGCGCGCCGGCGAAACCAAGTTCCGCTGCGTGGCGGGTCAGCGCGACCGCGTCCGCGACCGCCGCCGCGCCGGTGCCGACCATCAGCCGATCCAACGGTATTGCGGCGTCGCGATAGGCCGACATCACGCGCTTGCGTTGATCCAGCGAAAACGATGTTGCTTCGCCGGTCGTGCCAAGGACATTGAGCCCATCGCAGCCATTTTCGAGCAAGAACCGCGCAAGTTTGGTCGCGCGTGCAATGTCCGGCTCGCCGGTTTCATCCACCGGGGTAGCAATGGCGGCGATTACGCCTGAAAGGATGGTGCCGGCCATGGCGTCTCCGAAGTTTTGGGCCTTGGGTCTCGGTGTCGTGTCTTCAGCGCGCCGTGGCGTCAACAAATGTCGTGCGACTTAACATCGGTTGGCTGCCGGCGGCGATCTCATCCGCTCACATTAAATGCAGCCAATGCGGCCATGTTGACGATTTGCGTATCGTTGGCCGATAGCGGGACGATCTGCACCGGCCGGTCGAGGCCGACCAGGATCGGCCCGATCACAGTCGCGCCACCGAGTTCCTGCAGCAGTTTTGTGGAGATCGACGCCGAGTGGAACGCCGGCATAATCAAGACATTGGCCGGTTCGGTCAGCCGGCAGAACGGATAGGCCTCCCGCATTTCCATGTTCAGCGCCACGTCGGCCGCCATGTCGCCGTCATATTCGAAATCGACCCGCCGCTGATCGAGCAATTGCACCGCCTTCTGAACATGGGCAGCGCGCTCGCCCGGCGGATGTCCGAAGGTCGAGAATGCCAATAGCGCGAGCCGCGGCGTGTAGCCAAGCCGGCGGGCGACGCCCGCGGCCTCGACGGCGATATCGGCCAGGGCTTCCGCGTCCGGCATTTCATTCACAGCGGTATCAGCGACCAGCACCGTCCGCCCGCGCGCAAGCACCAGGGATATGCCCATGATCCGGTGGCCTGGCTTGGGGTCGATGCAGCGGCGCACGTCATTGAGAGCAACCGAGAAGTTGCGCGTAACGCCGGTCACCATGGCGTCGGCGTCGCCCAGCGCCACCATGCAGGCGGCGAAGTGATTGCGGTCCTGATTGATCAGCCGGTGGCAGTCGCGCAGCAGAAAGCCACGGCGCTGGAGCCGTTCATAGAGATAGGCTGCGTAGGAAGCATTGCGTTGCGACAGCGCGGCATTGATGATCTCGATGCTGTCGCCGAGTTCGACGCCAAGTTGGGCGGCAGTCTCCCGCACGCGGTTCTCACGGCCGACAAGCAGCGCGGTGCCAAGTCCCTGCTGGACGAAGCTTGCCGCGGCGCGGATCACCTGTTCCTCCTCGCCCTCCGCGAAGACGACGCGCTGCGGCCGTCGGCGCAGGCGCTCATAGACTTGCTGAAGCACGCCCGCGACGGGATCGCGCCGCGAACGCAGTTGCGCGCGGTAGGCGTCCATATCGACAATCGGCTTGCGCGCCACGCCGGTATCCATGGCGGCTTTGGCGACCGCCGGTGGCACGTGCGAGATCAAGCGCGGATCGAACGGCACCGGAATGATATAGTCGGGGCCAAATTTCGGCCGCGCGCCATAGGCGGCGGCGACTTCGTCCGGCACGTCCTCGCGCGCCAGTTCGGCAAGCGCGCGGGCCGCGGCGATCTTCATTTCCATGTTGATGGTGGTTGCGCGCACGTCCAGCGCGCCGCGGAAGATGTAGGGGAAGCCGAGCACATTGTTGACCTGGTTCGGATAGTCCGATCGTCCGGTGGCCATGATGGCGTCGTCACGGATTGTGGCGACCTCCTCCGCGGTGATCTCGGGATCGGGATTGGCCATGGCGAAGATGATAGGCTTTGCCGCCATCGACTTGATCATGTCGGCGGTAAATGCACCCTTGGCCGAAAGTCCGAAGGCGATGTCCGCGCCCTTAAACGCGTCGGCGAGCGTGCGCGCTTTGGTGTCGACCGCGTAAGCCGATTTCCATTGGTTCATGCCGTCAGTGCGGCCCTTGTAGATCGCTCCCTTGGTGTCGCACAGGATCAGGTTCTGCGGCGCGAAGCCGATCGCCTTGAGCAGCTCGAGGCAGGCAATACCGGCAGCGCCGGCGCCGTTGCAAACGAGCTTGGTGGTCTTGATGTTGCGGCCAGTGAGATGGAGTGCATTGAGCAGGCCGGCGGCGGCGATAATCGCGGTGCCGTGCTGGTCGTCATGGAAGACCGGGATGTCGAGCAGCTCGCGCAGCCGCTGCTCAATGATGAAACACTCCGGCGCCCTGATGTCTTCGAGATTGATGCCGCCCCAGCCTTTGCCGAGGAGTTTGATGCAATTGATGATTTCGTCCGGGTCTTCGCTCGATACTTCCAAATCGATTGAATCGATGTCGGCGAAACGCTTGAACAGCACCGCCTTGCCTTCCATCACCGGCTTGGCGGCCAGTGCGCCCAGGTTGCCCAGGCCGAGAATAGCGGTGCCATTGGTAATGACGGCGACGAAATTGCCTTTGGTGGTGTAGTCGTATGCCTTGCTTTCGTCCGCTGCGATCGCCAGCACTGGTATGGCGACGCCGGGCGAATAGGCCAGCGACAAGTCGCGCTGCGTTGCCATGGGTTTGGTCGCGACGACTTCAAGCTTGCCTGGGCGGCCCTGGCTGTGAAACAGCAGCGCTTCCTGGTCGGTAAATACTGGGCGACCCCGATGGCCGCCGCCCTTGCCTGACATTTTGTTGCCTCTTCTGAGCCCCCACCAGACGCAACATGCGGCGGCCGGTTCGGGCAAACTAGCGGATTGGATGCCGTTACCTCAAGGCAGCCGGGACATTGTATGCGATTTAGCCGTTCGCGACGCGAATGTGATGCGCCAACCTTCGAATTTGTACCCTGGAGCGCATTGAATGGGCCGCGCGACCGGAGTAATCCTTAAGACTTTCGGGCACCACAGTGACAATCCAATGATCCGGTTCCTATTGCGGTTTGTCGGCCTCATATTACTGGCGTCGGCTTTCGTCTTCTTTGTCTATGACGGGACCAAGTCGATTGCGGATCAGCGCTGGTATGTGACCAAGGTCGCCGAGGTGTGGGCGACGTTCCATGAGAGCAGCCTCGCCCAGGTGAGGCCAGCGCTCGAAGGGCTGGCGACATGGCTTTGGGATCCGCTCGCCAGCGGCATTCTCGATGCGCCAATGTGCGTGATATTGGTCATTGTCGGCACACTTCTCTTGGTGCTCGGCCGCAAGCGTCGCCCTCTGATCGGCTACGCCCGCTAATAAAGGGAATTTAGCGCGCCGGCGGTCGGGATCTCGCGGCAGTGTGATCGTTCCGGGGCGTTGCCAGTGGTGCGATACCCCTGCGCAACCGCCCCGGTTGGCCTATATTTCCGGTACAATCACGCCGGTCCGGGAGGTCCAGACGTCATGTTCATGCTCCGCAAGAAGCCAGCCATGCCATCCGCCGCCGAGGCTCTGCCAGGACGGTCGACGCCGATACCGACGGCGGCCAAGCATTTCATCAATCAGAATGCGCTGAAGGGCCCGTATCCGGTGGGGTCAGAGAGCGTAATGTTCGGCATGGGCTGCTTCTGGGGCGCCGAGCGCAAGTTTTGGGAATTGGGCGACGGTATTCATGTGACGGCGGTCGGCTACGCCGCCGGCCTCACGCCCAACCCGACTTATGAGGAGGTCTGCTCGGGTCAGACCGGTCACAACGAGGTCGTGCTCGTGGTGTTTGACCCCAAGCGCATTGCCTTTGAGCGATTGCTTAAGACCTTTTGGGAAAGCCACGATCCGACTCAGGGGATGCGGCAAGGCAATGATGTCGGCACCCAATATCGATCCGGCATCTATGTGGCCAATGCGGCGCAACGCCAAGCCGCGCAGGCGTCTAAGACGATGTATGAGAATGCGTTGCGAGGCGGTGGCTTTGACGCCATTACGACGGAAATCCTCGACGCCCCGCCGTTCTATTTTGCCGAGGACTATCATCAGCAGTATTTGGCAAAGAATCCGATGGGTTATTGTGGCCTCGGCGGCACCGGTGTGAGTTGCCCGATCGGGACCGCGGTCAAACTGACCTAGCACCATTATTGCGTTACCCGCGATCCTTCGGGGGCCGCGCGCCGCGCCTCTCGCGCGGCTGGCAGTAAAATTCTCGGGACGCTGCTATTATTGATAACGATCAAGCGGGGGACGGGCCATGCCAAGATTTGAGCGCATCATCGAAGCCATTTTGTTCCAGAGCCGTTGGACATTGGCGCCGTTTTATCTCGGACTGGCGTTTTGTCTGTTGCTGATGCTGTTTCACTTCGGCCGCGAGCTGCTGCACTTTGTCGTCAAAATGCCCACCGCAACCGAATCCGATGTCATCCTCGGCATCTTGAGCCTGATTGATCTCACCTTCACCGCCAATCTGGTGCTGATCGTTATTTTTTCGGGTTATGAGAATTTCGTGTCGAAGTTTGAAGCGGGCGGCTACACCCGTCCCGACTGGATGACCAAGGTCGATTTCGGCGGTCTCAAGCAGAAGCTGATGACCTCGATCGTCGCGATCTCGGCAATCCAAGTGCTGAAAGCCTTTATGAACATCGAACAAAGCGGCGGCTCGCCCGACCACGTCAAGCTCGCCTGGCTGGTCGGCATCCACGTTCTGTTTCTGGGTTCGTTGCTGGCGGTCGTGATCGCTGACCGGATATCGGAACCGGCCAAATCGGCGGGCAAGGAGTAGCGCGGTCGTGCAAAAAATCCCGGGCGCGGCGTGGGCCGCGAGCCCGGGACATTGGCTGTTAGAGCATGATCGCGGAAAGTGGGAACCGGCTTTCGGAAAAGATCATGCTCAAGCAATGAAGCTAGACCATGATCCGATTCAATCGAATCGGATCATGGTCTAGGCTGACTTACTTCTTCAGATGTTTTTTCAGAAAGTCCGTGAAGCGCGGCCAGGCGGCCTTTGACGATGCTTCATGGTAGCTGCCGCGCTCGTCACAATGGAAACCATGGGGCGCGTCCGGATAGACGTAGATTTCGCTTTCCGTCCGCTTCGATTTGATCGCCTCGACATCCGTCATTGGGATGCCCTGGTCCTTCTCGCCGAAGTGCATTTGCATCGGCACCTTGGGCTTTTCGTCGGCGAACTTCGCAATCTGTCCGCCGTAATAGGCGACCGCGCATGAGACTCCGCTCAGGCGTGTCGCGGCCAGGAATGCGATGCTGCCGCCCATGCAGAAGCCCACGATCGCGACCGGCCCCTCCTTCTTGAGTTCGTTGATCGCCGCCTGCGTGTCCTTGAGCATCGCGTCCCAATTCGGATTGGCGACGAACTTGCGCGCATTGGCGATCTCGTCCGGCGTATAGCCGCACTGGAAATCCTTTTGCGTGCGATCGAACAGCGCCGGCGCGACGGCGGTATAGCCTTCGCCCGCGAGCCGGTCGCAAACCGCGCGGATGTGTTGGTTGACGCCAAAAATCTCCTGGATGACCACCACGCCGCCCTTCGATGGGCCCGCAGGGTCGGCGCGATAGGCGCCTAGTTGATGGCTGTCGGCGGCGGTCAGTGTGAAGTGCTTACCCAAATTAACCTCCTTTGAAGCTACTGGCTGACGATCCTTGGATGGGCCCGAAACACGCGCGTTTCGGCCAATTTCACGACGTTGCGCGAACAATTGCAATCCGGCATTGGCGCCGGCCTGCCACATCATTGCTCCATCGATGAATGTCTGATGAACGAAAAATCGGCGGAAATCAATTGCTTGAACCTGGCGCGGGGTTCGACCGACCAATGCTCGGATGGCTCAACTCAAGCCCAAAGGTTTATAGCCATGTTCAACCGTTCTGCAGTCCTCGCTCTCGTTGGCTCCGCCGTCATTGGCGTGGCGACGCTCGTCTCTTCCGTTGCCGATGCAAATCCGCATCGCGGCGGCCACGGCGGCGGTCATCGTGCCGGCGGCCACGGCGGTCATCATCAAATGCACCGTCATATCCATAATCACGGTCACCACCGCCACCATCACGCTCACCACCGCCACCATCATGGTCACCACCATCATCACCACCGGCATGCTCATCACCACCACCGCCACTGGCATGGCCATCGGCACTGTTTCCGGCATGGCGGTCACTTCCATCACCACTGCCACCGGCATGTTCACTGGCATTGGCGCCACTATGCGGCCTACCCAGTGGCTCCGATTGTCACGCCTCGCCCGGTCGCTTCAAGCTGCACCTGCCTGGTGAAGGAATACCTGCCGACCGGCGCCGTCCTGTTCCGTGACGTGTGCACCAATGAGTCCGCAGTGAACCCGCCGGCTCGGGCCGCCGAGCTTGCTCCGCCCGCGCAGTAACACCTAACAAGAACAAGCAAGAGCAATCAAAGACTGGAGCCCCGGCATTGTTCGGGGCTCCTTATTTTTGTCGACCGGCGAGGTCGAATACGCCGGCGAGCAGCGCATAGGAGTGCCGCCGCGCCGGGTGATCGAAGGTCATTGTCGTCACCATCACCTCGTCGGCCTTGGTCGCATCGATCAGCGGCGCAAGCTTCGCCAGAATGGATTGCGGCGTGCCAGTGAACAGCCGTGCGCGCCGGTGGCGGATCCGCTCGCGATCAACCGGCGTGTAAGGAAAGCTCGACGCGTCCTCGGGGCTTGCCAGCGGCTCATATTCGCCGCGCGCACGGCGCACCCAATTGAGGTCGAGCGTGGTCGCCAGCCGATCGGCTTCCACATCGCTGTCGGCGCACACCGCCGCCACCGCAAGCATGGCATAGGGCTGGTCGCGCGCCTGCGACGGCCGGAAATGCGCGCGATAACTCAGCATCGCCGTCGCCGCGTCATAATCGGAAAAATGATGCGCAAAGGAAAAGCCGGCGCCGACCATTCCGGCCAGCTGCGCGCTATAGCCGCTTGACCCGAGCAGCCAGATCGGCGGCAACGCAATATCGGCCGGCATGGCACGGACGTTGCGAAACGGATGGCCCTCCGGATAGGCATTGCTCTCGAACAGGATCAGTTCCTGAAAGCGCTCAAGGAAATCGTCTTCGGTCTCCACCTGCTGGCGGCGGCGCAATGCATAAGACGTGACGGGATCGGTGCCGGGCGCGCGGCCGAGCCCGAGATCGATGCGTCCAGGAAACAGCGCTTCCAGCACCTTGAACCGCTCCGCCACCATCAGCGGCGCATGATTGGGCAGCATGACGCCGCCGGAGCCGACGCGAATCCGCGTGGTTGCCGCTGCGATCTGGCCGATCATGATCTCGGGCGCGGAACTCGCAACCGATGGCAGATTGTGATGTTCCGCGACCCAATAGCGATGGTAACCGAGCTGCTCGGCGTGCTTGGCGAGGTCGATTGAATTGCGTAGCGCGGTCGCGCCGGACGAACCGGCCGACACCGGCGACAAATCGAGGATCGATAGTGGGATATGCGGCGCGGCCATTCGATCAGAATGGCCCCGGCTGGCGCAATTGCCAGTCCTTCTTCCAACCGCTCAGCCGGCCGCGGCGAAACTGCAGGGCGATGCCGTGGTCGACCGGATAAAAACCGGGAATTCCGGCGGGGCCCGCAGCGATGTAGATCGCCGCATTGGGCCGGCCGGAATGATAGATCAGCGGCAGTCCCAGCGCGGCCGAGGCCTGATCGGGCGTCATGCCGATCGCCAGCGGCACGGTGTTCGACCGTGGCGCGCCGCACCAGGCGAGCCAGCAGATGCACAGCGATGCCATCATTCGTCTCATGACGCCATCTTCGGCAGATTCGATTGAGGAAAGCTAGTGGTCCGATTCTAACATTCGCATCCCGTTTCCGCGGGCGATTTTGCGAATGTTAGAATCAAAGGACCACTAGCAAGTATAGGCTGCTAGTGGAGTTTTGGATTTGACATTCGCATCGTGTGCTTGCTGCCAGGTGGGTAGCGAATGTCAAATCCACTCCACTAGCGGGGACGCGATCAATGCATGGCAGATCGTATCGTAGGTCACAGGATTGCGGCCCCGCTTGACGCGGCGGCGGCGGTGACCGATGAAAATCCGCGGGAGATCGGGGATGGCAAATAATGAGTGAGCGCGCCTTTGCTTGGCCTGACGGCAAACGCATCGCGGTGACCGTCAACGCCATGTTGGAAACCTGGTCGGAGGGCAAAGCGCCGCCTTATGGCGTGCAGGCCTCGCCCAAGGCCGGCACGATCGATCACAGCGGCATTGCCTGGGGCAGTTATGGCGGCAAAGTCGGGGTCTGGCGAATTATCGCGCTGCTCAACCGGCACGGCATCCGCGGCACGTTCTGCGTCAATGCGCGTTGCGCGGAGATTTTCCCGGAGGCGGTCACGGCCATTGTCGAACACGGCCATGACGTCGCCGGTCATGGCTATCTGCAAGACCAACTCCTGACCGCGCTTGAGCCGGCGGAAGAACAGGCTTGCATCCGCCGATCGCTTGCGATCCTCGAAACCGCGACCGGCCGCCGGCCACTCGGTTGGATCAGTCCGGTGACCGCGTTCAGCGCTCACACCCGCGGGTTTCTCGCCGCCGACAAGCTGCTGTGGCATGGCGACGCCCGCGATACCGACCTGCCGAGCCTGGTCGAAACCGAGGCCGGCCCGATTGTGCAGATTCCGGGCAGTGACTTCACCGACAACCGCGTGATCCGTTCAAGCCCGCAGGATATCTGGGATGTCTACAAAGAGACGTTCGATTATCTGCGCGAACGCGAGCCGCCGGCTTTTCTGGCGCTGTCGATGCATTGTCACTTTGGCGGCCGGCCGATGATCACGGCGGTATATGAAAAACTCTTCGCCTATATGCGCCGGCACGACGATGTCTGGTTCACCTCGTTCGGCGCGGTCGCGCAATGGGTGATGGATACTCAGCGTGGCGCGGATACCCATCCGCGCCGTCTCATCAAGCCGGTCTAGGTCACCAACCGACGGAGGCGTCGATGCCGTTTGCGTCCACTTCCGAGCTGCGCGGTGAAGTGCTGGCGGCGTGCCGCGTGCTCAGCTTTTTCCGGATCGTCGAGGGCTTCGGGCATGTTAGCGCCCGCATCGGCGCGGAGCGCGTCTTGATTACGCCGCGTCGCGCGCTCGCTCTGGTGACGGAAGCCGAGCTGGTCGAGCTCGACCTCGACGGCCGCCAAGTAGCCGGGCAGGGCAGGCCGCCGCTCGAAGTGCCGATGCATCTTGCGGTTTACCGCCGCCGTCCCGAGGTGGCGGCGATTGCGCGCGGCCATCCGCGCAATGTCGCGGCCTATGCCTGCGCCGGCGCGGCGCTCAAGGTCGCGCATGGTTTCGGCGCCAATCTCGGCGCCGAAGTGCCGGTGTTCCGCGAACCCTATCTGATCACCGCCGGCGAGATGGCGGATGGCGTTGCCACCGTGCTCGGCGGCGGTGAGGCCGTGATCCTGCAATCCAACGGCATGCTAGCGGTCGGCCAGTCGGTGCCGCATGCCTGCGTACAAGCATTGTTCCTGGAGGAAACCGCGGAGCTGCAATTGCGCGCCCAGGCTGCGGGCCTTGCGCCGCAATTCTATTCCGCGCAAGGCGCCGCCCGTCGCCATGGCGATGACCGCGTGCATGAGCCGGTGCGGGCCTGGGAATATTATGTCGCAGCGGCGGAAGGCCGGATCGCCCTCGCTTGATGCGCCGCTACGCCCGCTCAAACACCAGCATGGCATAGCGGATGCTGCCGCGCCGGTGCAGGCGTTCGAGATGCAGCCCGCCGATCTCAGCTTCCCACAGCCGGCTAAAACCGGCAGCGGCCTTCTGCGCGGCCTGCGCGGAAATATCGGCGAAGGCGGCATCGAGATCGGCCTCGGCGCGCGGTTGCATCAGATGCGAAAGGTCATCATTGGCGATCACGCGCAGGCCGGCCACCGCCGCGGCGGCGATCCAGCCGGCCGCGCTTGGCGCTACCGGGCAGCGCCAAAAAAGTTTGAAGTCGGCAAGGTATGATCGGTCGGCTTCGGGAACCTTATCGACCGGCATGTCGTCGACGATAATGAGCCGACCGCCGGGATCGAGCGCGGCGGCAAGATTGGCAAGCGTGCGCGCGGGATCGGCCGAATGGATCAGGCTCTCGATCGCGATGACGACGGTGTAACGGCCCGGCAGCGGGGCGTCGTAGGACAGGAGATGAAAGTCGATCCGGTCTTCAAGCCCGCGCGCTTTGGCAATTCCGGTGGCGTGCGCCGATTGCTCCGGCGAGATGGTAATGCCGGTCCAGTGGCCGCCATGGACACCCAAGCAGCGAAAGCAGGTGCCGCCATAGCCCGAACCGGCGTCGAGCCCACGCACCGCGGGCAGCGCGGCGATATAAGGATCGATGAAGCGGTAGATGGTACCGGGCGAGAACGCGCCGGTTTCGGGGTCGATCAGAAAGCGATGGATGGTGTCGTTCTCGTGCCCCGAGAACACCTGGAATTCCTTGTCCTTCGCGGTCCAGCGATGCAGTTCGTCGTAATAAAGCGCGATGTCTTGCACCATGTAGCACCTGAGTCATCAAAGCGGGTCGTATAGTGGTGCATTGCGCTGGATGGAAGTGAATACAGCGCCGTTTCGGGAAGCGCTTTGATATTGCGTTCACCCATGACCAAGTTCGGTTGCAAGTAAGTCGTACACCAAGCGAATACGCTGGCTGGTGTGCAGTTCGCGATGGGTGGTGAGCCAGAATGGTACCATGATCGGCGCCATGCGCGGCAGCGCCTTCTGCAGGAGCGGCTCGCGGTCGCCGATATCCTCGGTGATGACGATGATGCCGAGGCCCTGCTTGGCCATTTCCCAGCGCACCAGTTCGCTCTCAGACATCGGCTTAAAATTGCGCTGTGTCAGCCTAAATCCAAGCGCGTTCAATCCATCCATCAATCGGTCGGAGCCACTGAATCCGACGAATGCCGCGTGCGAGAAATCCTCCGGCGCGGCTGGGCGGCCGATCCGTTCCAGATAACCAGGTGTCGCGTAAAGCCAAGCCGGCACTTCCTTTATTTTTCGCGCGATCAGGTCCGGCTGCGTCGGGCGGAAGTGGCGCACCGCAATATCGGCTTCGCGTCGCCTGAGATCGCTGACCGCGGTGGAGGCGACAACCTCGACATCGATGGCCGGTGCAATGTCGCGCAGCCTGGCAAGGATCGGCGGCAGTTGGTGGGCAGCCACCGCTTCGCTGGCGCTGATGCAAACTGATCCCGCGATGGTCTGGGATTGACCGGAGGCTGTGAGCGACACGTGACTGGCCGCATCGCGCATCGCGCGTACATGATCGACGAGTTCCAGGCCGCTCGGCGTCAGCCCCCGCCCGACGCGCTCGAACAACACCACGCCCAGTTCTTGTTCGAGCGCCGCAACCTGGCGGCCAAGGGTCGGCTGGGTCATGCCAAGCGCCCGCGCCGCAGCCGACAAAGAGCCTTCCTCGACGGTGGCAAGAAATGCCCGCGCTTGGTTCCAATCGAATGCGACCGATCGCCAATCCATACAGTAATGCATATCAAAAATACAAACTTTGTCGATTTTTATCCCATAGCTGTATGGCTACAACCTGGCGTCCGAACACAACGCCGCACCAGCCGGCCAAAATCGAGAAAACCATGAAAGTCGCTTCCAACCGTCAATACGGTCTGCCCGAAGCGCTCAGCATCGAGAATGTCGCGCCCCGCATCGGTGTCGCCAAGCCAAGGAATAGAGGCCCGCCGAAGCGCTCGGCATTGAGGATGCTGCGCGGCCGGCAGCCCGAAAACGACTGATGCGTCAAACATTGGAGTGCGAGTCCATGAAAGCCTGTGTCTGTCGCCGCTATGGCGGGCCTGAGGTCCTTGACCTTACGGATGTCCAAAAGCCGACGCCGAAGGACAAAGAAGTCCTTGTCAAAATTCTTGCGACCACGGTCACGTCGGGCGACTGGCGGGTGCGGACGCTCAACGTTCCGAAGGGCCTTGGGCTCGTTGCGCGCCTTGCTCTCGGCATCACGCGCCCGCGTCAGCCGATATTGGGCACCGAACTGGCCGGCGTGATCGAGACGGTCGGCAAGGCCGTGACGCGCTTTAGACCCGGCGACGCGGTGTTCGCCTTTCCCGGCGGGAAGATGGGTTGCCATGCGCAATATCGTGCGGTGGCCGAGGACGGTCCGGTGGCGCTCAAGCCCGCAAATCTCTCATTCGAGGAAGCGGCGTCGCTCTCGTTTGGCGGTTCGACGGCGCTGCACTTTCTGCGCAAGGCCGATGTCAAGGCCGGCGAGAAAGTGCTGGTCATCGGTGCATCGGGGGGCGTGGGCAGCGCGCTGGTGCAACTCGCAAAACATTTTGGGGCCGAGGTAACGGGCGTGACCAGCACAACCAACCTTGAGCTGGTCGGCTCGCTCGGCGCCGATCGGGTCATCGACTATACCAAAGAGGATTTTACCAAGAGCAGAGCAACCTACGACATCATCGCCGATACGGTCGGCGAAACCTCGTTTGCCCGCTGCAAGCATGCGCTCAGGGACAAGGGGCGCCTGCTGGTCATTGCCGGCGGGTTGCCCGACATGCTTTCCGCGCTGTGGGCGCCTATCACAAGCAGCAAGCGGGTGATCGCCGGACCGGCGGAGGAGCGGCCCGAAGACGTGCAGCAGCTTGCCGCGCTGGCGAAGGCCGGTGTGCTGCGCCCGCTGATCGACCGGCGCTACGACTTTGCGCAGATGGCCGAAGCGCATGCCTATGTCGAAACGCGGCGCAAGCGGGGCAGCGTGGTCGTGAGCGTGGGGCACGCGCGCTAGTGGAGTGGATTTGACATTCGCTACCCACCTGGCAGCGAGCAAGCGATGCGAATGTCAAATCCAAAACTCCACTAGCAGCCTATACTTGCTAGTGGTCCTTTGATTCTAACATTCGCAAAATCGCTCGCGGAAATGGAATGCGAATGTTAGAATTGGACCACTAGACCGCCGTCGAACAGGCGGCGCACGGCGGCCAGGTCAGCAGCCGCGTAAAGGTGCGCGAGAAACTAAGGCGGCCGAAGGTTAAAAGGGAGGATTGGCGCGCCCGCCTGATCTGGCGAACATGCCGCGCGTGCCGCGTGAAAAGGATTCGGCACGAGAGCCGCGGCGATGCGGGGACAATGCGGCGGTGTTCTTAGGGTCGGCCGCGACGAAATCGCGATGCATCGTGCAAAATCGTACAGTGGCGCGCCACGGTCGATGAAGATGAATACTGTTGTTTCTCCGTGGCGCTGTGATGGCGAGCGCGAGTTCCCGCGGTCCTATCCGATAACTTTTCCGCTTTCATGCTTCGCCGAACGGCTAAGCGTCCGGCACGGCGGTGGCGCCCGATCACGCGGCGGTCTGGACTTCGCGCTCCACAAGCCGGCCAACATCGCGCATGGCGACGGCGAGATCGTACTGAGCCTGCAGGTTGATCCAGAATTGCGGAGCGTTGCCGAAATAACGGCCGAGGCGCAGCGCAGTCTCAGCCGTTATCGAGCGTTTACCGTTCAGTATATCGACGATACGGCCTGATGGCACACGCAGCGCCCGTGCCAGTGCATTGGCCGAAAGGCGTCGTGCGTTCAGTTCGCGCCTCAAAACGCGGCCAGGATGAATTGGAACCATCGCTGTTCCTCAGTGATAATCTACAATTTCTACCTCATAGGCATCGCCGCCCTTGAAGCGAAAGCAAATGCGCCACGGCCCGTTGACTGTGATCGCCCATCGGCCTCTTCGGTCGCCCTTGAGCGGGTGCAGCCCGACGCTCTTAAGCGGGCCGATGTGATTCAGTCGTTCGGCCGCGTTCAAGATTGACAACAGCTCCAGCGCCGATTCGACATCGAGGCCGCGAAATCGGGACTTGCCGGACTCGAACAGCCGGCGCGTCGCCGAATTGCCCCACGAGCGGATCACTTCATAAGGCTACAACGCCTCACATGGTACGTCAATCGGACCGGCGCGCTGGCTGCGAGCGAACACCAGCACAGTAGTGTTGAGGCCGGGGTGCCGTGGCGTGACCTGGCGTACATTGGCGCACCCGACAAGATTCGAACTTGTGACCTCTGCCTTCGGAGGGCAGAGGACGAGGGTTTTCCGGACATTGCCCGAGGTTGCCCATCGTTCCTAAGTTATCGATTTTTCAACACAATTATCGACTATTGTTGTCGGCAACGTTATCCGTACAATGCCCGAGTTTGCTTACCCGTGCTTACCCCGGGCTTACCTGGCCGACGCGCATATGAAGCTCACCAAGCGCACCATTGCCGACATCGAGCCCGATCCGTTGCGCGACCTGTTCTTGTGGGACGACGAGGTGCGCGGGTTTGGTTTGCGCGTAAAGTCGAGTGGCGTGCGCTCGTTCATTGTTCAATACCGGAACGCAAGCAGCATCAGCCGCCGCATCACAATTGGGAAAGCTGGCGTGCTAACCGTTGAAGAAGCGCGCAACTTGGCCAAGCGCGCGCTGGCGGACGTGATCAAGGGTGGTGATCCGGCCGCAAAGCGATCTGAGGACCGCCGCGCCATGACGGTGCGCCATCTTTGCCACGCTTATCTTGAGGCCGCCGATAAGGGCCTCATCCTGGGCAAGCGGGGCCAGCCAAAACGGGCGTCAACGCTTTATGTGGATCGTGGCCGGATCACGCGTCACATACTGCCGCTTCTCGGCCACCGACTTGTACGTGATCTCGGTCCGCCAGACATTGTTCGATTCATGAGGGCGGTCGCGGCCGGCAAGACCGCCGCCGACGTCAAGACCGGCGTTCGGGGCCGCGCAATTGTAGAGGGTGGCAGGGGCACCGCTACACGGACCGTCGGCCTGCTGGGCGGCATCCTGTCGTTTGCGGTGTCAGAGGGAGTGATTGCCACAAATCCCGCGCGCGGTATCAAACGACCGGCGGATCAGCGCCGGGAGGTTCGGTTGTCACCGGAGCAATATGCGCTGCTTGGGCAGGTGTTGGCGAAGGCCGGCGGTGAAAATCCTATCGCCATCGTCACCGTTAAACTCCTTGCACTGACCGGATGCCGGCGCGGTGAAATCGAGCGGCTGCGGTGGGCTGAGGTCGACCTGCCCGGTCACTGTCTCCGACTCGCAAACAGCAAGGAGGGGAGGAGCATTCGCCCGCTTGGCCGAGCCGCCGTTGAACTGATCTCGACGCTACACCAGGAGAGCCAGTTCGTGTTGTCCGGCCGTCCAGGTACTCATTTTTCCGGCCTGCCAAAAGCTTGGCGCCGGATTATGGCAAAGACCGCGCTGGCGGACTTGACGCCGCATGGCCTGCGTCACGCCTATGCGTCGACGGCCTCCGATCTTGGCTACGCTGAACCCACGATTGCTGCACTTCTTGGTCATGCGACGCATACGACGACGAGCCGCTACATCCATCACCTTGACGCGGCCCTGATCAGCGCAGCCGACACCGTTTCGGATCGCATCGCCGCAGCCCTGGCGGGGCGCATTGACACGGCTGACGTCGTACAACTGCGTCGCACCGCTTGACTAAACTGAACTGACGTCCGAGCGTTTAGGCTCGGGTTGCTACGATAGCAACCGTTCAGAGATGCCGGTGATGCCCGCACGTAGCTCTAGCCCCGCCGATCTGCTCCAAGTGTTTAAGCGAATCGTTGAGGGCTCCGTGATGGCCGGGCAGCGAAGAGTGAAGCTACCCACCGCGCTTGCGGTGGCGGTGCTGCGGATAGCTGAGCGCGCCCGGAAACCCCGCGGGCGTCAACCCATAAGCGGGCGCGCTCGTGTCCAAGAGTCGGTAGTAGTCTCTCAAGCGCGTGTGCGAAAGGCCAAGCTGATCGCGGCCGGTGTGCCGAGGGGCCAGGCTACAGAGCAAGCCGCCACAGAAGCGTTCACCAAGCTCAGCAAGACGCACGGCCTCGCCATGACGACTATCAAGCGTCGAATGCAGAAGCGATAGCGATAACAAATCCCTCGATTTATTGCCGGAGTCAGCGCGTTGAGACGCATGTATGTTTGGCAATGACCGGCTATGCCCAGCGCGCACGGGCTTACAGAGAACGCGGACTCGCATGTCACACATCAACGACGATCCGATGCTTGATGCACAGGAAGCAGCGCGCTTCCTCGGTGTAGCGGTGGCCACGATGGCAAAAATGCGCTGCAAGGGCGGCTCCCCCACCTTTTTCAAACTGGGCCGCCGGATAGGCTACCGCCGCAGCGATTTGATCGGGTGGCTTCAAGCGCGGCGCGTGAGGAATACGACGGAAGCCGCGCGCATGCCGCGTCGTCTCACGGACCCTATTGCGCCGCCGGCGAAGTGATCCGCCATGTCGGCGACCCATGCGACGCGCCGCTACTTTGGTGATTGGGACGGCCCCGGCACCGGATTCGTGGTCACCGATGCAGTGGCCTATGTAGACTCACTGGTTCTGTACTGCTGGCGTCCATTACCAAAAGGTGTGGTCGGGTCGCTCCGCCAACAGTACGGGCGTCGACTCCTAGTAGAGGAGTATGTGATCCCCCGCCTGAGGCGCAGCTGCTGGTTTGTAACGATCCAGCAACCCAAAACCGCAACGCTGAATTTTCTTCGCACAATCCAACAGGACCGGTTCGTTGTACATGCTGTCCACATCGCCACGGACTTCGTATGTCCTGATCGGCGTCAAGCTGAGTGCGCAACTAACTTCCTGAAGCGTGGGACGGTGCAGAAATGGCGCCGCCGTGGCTACAAGTCACACTTGGAAGCAAATACGGCCTATGCGCACATCGATCGTAAGAGGCCTCGCAACATAGCGCACTACGGCGATCGTCTGTCGAAGACGGGGGCGGGCGCGTGCTCCCACTTCGAATTGCGGTTCACAGGTGCGGACGCGTGCAAGGCCGCTGGCCTGGGCGAATTGGCAGACCTCGTAACTGTAGACGTGATGCGGCTGTTGAAGCGTGAAGCGAAGATCCTGTTCATCGACGGTAAGCGACTCGACAGGTCGATCGTGAAATTCGCCCGGTTCAATGTACGAGGCCGCAGTCAACACGGCTCACTGCGCACCGTGGACGACGCCAAGAAGTTACTGCTCAGACTATTGCCCCGCGCCATTCAGGACGAGGGATGCATCCTCAGCGAGAGCACCTTGGCGAGGGCTCGCTCGCAAAGCCTGTGGGATCACGCGCCGTACCTGCGGGGTTGCCTCACCAATGGTCCAGCCTGGACGGACTTCGTACCCGGTGCCGTACGATGGTGGCGGTGGTTATAGTGCCAATCATTGTCATTTCACCGCTGAGCCATTGAGCCATCGAACATATATTTTGCCATTTTAGTGGACTATAGGTCAGCAGGTCATTCAATTTGGTCAATGTTCCTACGCAGAACAGCGTCCAATATCAGTACCGTAGTGGTGTTGGATCGTTCGAATAGACAGCCCTCTATTTGTAACTCGTACTACCTTCGAAGTTTGGAGGAGAAGGTGTTTTCCAACCTTCGTTGCGGTGCCGATTTCCGATGGCAATGAGGTGCTGGTAGCGGTGTTGGAAGCCCGGCATGATGGCAGCGCCACTTGCATCGACGCCGCACCACTAGTACCGGTGTTGATGCCGGCCGCGCGCACAGGGCGAACTCAAAGCGGAGCGAGTCAACCAGCGTAGAACCTTCTTGGTCCGGGTGAAAAGGAGTTCTTGAAATGGTCCCCCTCCCGGCGAGGGGGCGAATCGGGCGTCCGCTAGGAGCCTGTCTGAGTAGTTACTGGTCAAGCGGGGGCGAGTCTGATTCCTTGCGGCGCTATGAGCAAGGATTTTCGCTTCTGGAAGATCGATGAGGCGCAGCTTCTGCCGCCGAGTG
>JALHRD010000020.1 GCA_022841625.1 Xanthobacteraceae bacterium | reverse complement strand
TCGTGGTATGCCTTGTCATGGCGTGGTCTCCAGTCCGGCGCTTCAACGCCGGATGATTCGAGGTTGAACACCCCGGAGACTACGCCACCCTTAATTCCTACCAACCCCGCGACGGCACCATGCATCATCGCGGGGAATGGGTAGGTAACAGAAGGTGGCACCATCGTCGCGGAATGCCACGCGATTCATTCAAAAAAACAACAGCGATCAATTTTCGAAATAGGAAATAAGAATCACAAGGAGAGCCCCCTTGTGTGACAGCCATCTGACACACCGCCATACCGCGACCGGCGCTCCTCAGAACACGCCGGGAAACGCGCCGCCGTCGATCGTCACGTTCTGCCCGGTGATAAAACCGGCCTGCGCCGAGCATAGAAACGCGCAAGTTGCGCCGAATCCCTCGAGATCGCCCAGCCGGCGCGCCGGGATGCTGGCGATGCGTTCGGCCCGGGCGTCCTCGTAGCTTTGGCCTTTGCGCTTGGCGGCGGCGCCGAGCACGGATTTCAGCCGATCGGTCTCGAAGGCGCCGGGCAGCAGATTGTTGATGGTAATATTGCTGGCGGCAACGCTGCGGGCGACGCCCGCAAGAAAGATGGTCAGACCGCCGCGCGCGGCCGACGACAGGTCGAGACCCGCCTGCGGCAATTTGACCGTGCCCGATGTGATGTTGACGATGCGGCCGAACTTCTTGGCGGTCATCGGAACGATGGCCTTTTGCACCAGTTCGATCGCGATCACCATATTGGCGATCACCCCATCGATCATCTGCTGGCGCGTCAGCTCGCGAAAATCGCGCGGCGGCGGACCGGCATTGTTGTTGACCAGGATGTCCGGCTCGGGCGCCGCCGCAAAAAGTGCCGCCTGCCCTTCCGCGGTCGCCACATCCGCGGCCACCGCCGTCACCTTGACGCCGGTCTTGGATCGGATCGCGTCGGCGGTGGCGTTCAGGACATTGGCATCCCGGCCGTTGACGATCACATGACAGCCCGCTTCAGCCAGCGCGAACGCACAAGCGCGCCCGAGCCCACGGCTTGACGCGCAAATAATGGCCGTCCGTCCGGCGATGCCGAGATCCATATCGTCCCCTTCCGGCGCCGGACCACCGTATCGGCCGTCCCAGGCGCGCGCTGTCAATCGCGATCGATCGCAGGCGATCTAACGCAATTGCGCCGACCTGGCAATCGGACGCCGACTATGGCGCGACAAACCGAGCCTGGAGCGAATGACCGTCAACCGCGCTTGAAAACGCCACCCGCGCCTTGGCGCCGAGCGGCGCCGCGAGCTTGCCGACAAACATGTTCGGCGCCGCCGGAGACAATGTAATCGTCGTCGTCTTGCCGCCATCCTGCACGATCGCGCGCGCCTTTAATCCCTTGGTCGGCATCGGCTTGCCGTCATGATCGCCGATATAGAAAACGATCTCCTGATCGCGCAGCACGAATTCAACCGGATGATCGTCCGCCCTGACCACAGTGCCGCCATTGGGGCCTTTGGTCTGCGCCACGGCAGCCGCGATCAGCAACACGCCGACTGCCAGAGCGATCACACAACGTAAGATCATGGTCATTCTCCTTGCTGGGATGGGAACTGGATCAATAGGCCTCGGCCGATTTCATGCCCGCGGCCTGCGCCTTCTCGAGCAGACGCTGCAACGGCTTGCGGCCGAACGCCAGGAACAACAATGGGGTCAACAGCGCGTCCAGCGCGGTCGCGCTCAAGAGACCGCCAAAGATCGTCACCGCGACCGGATGCAGAATTTCCCGGCCGGCTTCGTCGGCGCCGAACAAGAGCGGGGTCAATGCCAGGCCCGCCGCCAGCGCGGTCATCAGCACCGGCGTCAGACGTTCCAGCGAGCCGCGCACCACCAGATCGCGACCGAACTGTTCGCCTTCGTGCAGCGCCAGATTGATGTAATGGGACACCTTGAGGATGCCGTTGCGCGCCGAGATGCCGGCAAGCGTGATAAATCCGATCATCGAAGCGATCGACAATGACTGACCCGCGACATAAAGCGCGATGACGCTGCCGATCAGGGCAAGCGGAATGTTCGCCATGATGATCAGGACCAGCGTGGTCGAACTGTAGCGGCTGTAGAGGACGATGAACACCAGCGCCAACGACAGCAGCGACAACACCCCGATCCGCAGCGAGGCTTCCTCCTGCGCCTGGAACGTGCCTTCCAATTGGGTGGTGTAGCCCTGCGGCCAGTTACCCTCCGCCACGATGCGGCGGATATCGGCGATGATCGCGGCCATGTCGCGCTTGCCGTCGCCATTGCCGAACACCGCGATGCGCCGCTGGGCGTTTTCGCGCTGAATCTGGTTGGGGCCGTCGCCCTCTTCGATCTCCGCCAGAAACCGCAGCGGCACATGGCCGGACGGCGTTGCGATCAAGAGATCGCCAAGACCGGTGGTCGAACGGTCCTGATCGGCAAGCCGCATTACCACGTCGAAGCGGCGGTTGCCGTCGACGATCTGCGACACCCGCCGGCCATTCGACATCGCCTCAAGCGCCTGCCCGATCGCGGCCGGCGTCATGCCGTAAAGCGCCGCGCGTTCGTAATCCATGCGGACACGGACCTGCGGAATTAGCACCTGCTTTTCGACCTGCAAATCGACCAGGCCGGCGACGCCGGCGAGCCGCACGCGCAGCGTTTCCGCCAGACGTCGCAACGTGTCGAGGTCTTCGCCGTAGATCTTCAGCGCAATCTGCGCCCGCACGCCGGACAGCATGTGGTCGAGACGATGGGCAATCGGCTGGCCGATATTGATCGACAATGGCAGGACCGAAAGCCGCGCGCGGATCTCGGCATAGACGGCTTCCTTGGGGCGCGCCGAACGGGCGAGGTCGATATCCAGCTCGCTGTTGTGAACGCCCTCGGCATGCTCATCGAGTTCGGCGCGGCCGGTCCGGCGGCCGACCGAGCGCACCTCCGGCACCTGCGCGACAATCCGTTCGGCGATGAAACCGAGCCGGTGCGATTCCGCGAGCGAGATTCCGGGATTGTACTGGACCGTGACCAGCAGCGTGCCCTCGTTAAACGGCGGCAAGAAGCTGCGTGGCATCAGCATCGCCGCGATGGCCGCAACCACGACGGCGGCGGCGACCGTGCCGAACACCGCCGATCGATGCGCGAACGCCCATTGCAGCAGCGCGGCATAGCCGCGCTTCAAATGCCGAACGACATAGCCGTCGCCCTCGTTGGCGTGGCTGCGTCCCGCCAGCAGGTAGTAGGCGAGAACCGGCGTCACCGTGATCGACGTCACCAGGGAGGCAAATATCGAGACGATATAGGCGATGCCGAGCGGCGCGAATAAGCGACCCTCGATCCCGGACAGCGCGAACAGTGGCACGAACACCAACACGATGATCATGGTGGCGTAGATGATGCCGGATCGCACCTCCTGGCTCGCCGAAACGACAACTTCGATAACCGGGCGCGGATTCGGCAACAGCTGGTTCTGCCGCAACCGCCGCACGATGTTTTCCACCCCCACCACCGCGTCGTCGACCAGCTCGCCGATCGCGATCGCCAGCCCGCCGAGCGTCATGGTGTTGATCGTCAGATCGAACGCGCGGAATACCAGCACCGTGATCAGGATCGAGATCGGAATCGCGATAAGCGAAATCGCGGTGGCGCGGACATTCATCAGGAACACGAACAGCACGATCGCGACCACGATGGCGGCCTCGATCAGCACGCGCTGGACATTGCCGATCGAGGTTTCGATGAAGGTCGCCTGGCGGAATTGGATGTTGGTCGCCGACACGCCCGGCGGCAGGGTTTTCTGAATCTCGCCAAGCGCGGCCTCGATCCGGCGGGTCAGCGCCACAGTGTCGGCATTCGGCTGCTTCTGAACGCCGACAATGACCGCCGGCTCGCCTTGATAACCGGCGTCGCCGCGCTTGACGCGCGGCGCAAATTCGACGGCCGCGACCTGCTTAAGCAAGATCGGCTGGTTATTGCGATAGAGCACGACCGTATTGGCGAGATCCTCAAGCCGCCGGGTCAAGCCGACATTGCGGATCAGGTATTCGCGGCCGCTCTGATCGACAAAGCCGCCGCCGGTATTGGTGCCGAAGCGCGCGACCGCTTGCTCGATCTGCTCATGCGCAACGTCGAGCGCCTGCATGGTGGCAACGTTCGGCGTGACCCGATACTGGCGCACTTCGCCGCCGATCGGGATCACCTGCGACACGCCGCTCAACGCCAAAAGCTGCGGGCGAATGATAAAATCGGCGATCTCGCGCACCTCCATCGGCGACGCGCGGCCATCGCTGGTGAGCGCCACCAGCATGATCTCGCCCATGATCGAGGACACCGGCCCCAATTGCGGATTGATGCCGCGCGGCAGCGTTTCCCGGATCATCGCCAGCCGTTCCGACACCAATTGGCGCGCGCGATAGATGTCGGTGACCCAGTCGAATTCCACATAGACCACCGACAGGCCGACGCCGGACACCGAGCGCACCCGGATCACGCCGGGCATGCCGTTCATCGCGGTCTCGATCGGATAGGTGACGAGCTGCTCGACCTCCTGCGGCGCCAGGCCCTCGGCCTCGGTCAAGAGCGTCACCGTCGGGCGGTTGAGATCCGGAAACACGTCGACCGGAATCCGCGGCAGCACAAAGGCGCCGTAGCCAACCAGGATCAGCGCCGCCGCCAGAACGAACAGCCGATTGCGCAGGCTTGCCGAGACCAGGATGTTGAACATGATCCCGCGCTCCTAGCGAACCTGGTTCACGAGATCGGCGGCGCGCACCACAATCCGCTCGCCCTTGGAAGCGCCGTCTTCGACGATCACGCGCGCCGCATCGAACGGCGCAATCCGCACCGGCCGCGGTGCGAACATCTCCGCGTTTTCATGCTGCCACAGCATGGTTTCACCGTTGGCGCTACGCACGACCGCATCCTTCGGCACAAGCAACGCGGTCACCGGCGCGCCGCTGCGTGCCATGACATTGACCGGAAGACCGACACTCAGATTGGCCGGCGGATTTTCGATCGCGAATTGGACCACCGTTGCGTGCTGCTGCAGGGCGTGGCTGAAGCCCTGGAACCGCAGGTTCAGCGCCGGCCGGCCGGGCGCGCTGGCGGTGGCCTGCCCGAGCGAAGCCGGGTCGATCTCGCCAAACACCAGCGCCTCGACCCACAGGCTTGTGGGATCGACAATCTGGAACAGGACATCCTGCGCCTGCACCACCTGCCCCGGCACCACCCGCGCCGCCGCGATGACACCGCCGGTCGCGGCGCGCAGCACTTCCGGCTCGGTGCGGATTTCGAGCAGCACTTGCCGCCGCCGGCGCAGGCCGTCGAGCTCGATCTCGGAGTCGAGCACCTGGCTCTGCGACACCACCTGCTTTTCCGCCAGCACGCGGGCACGGCGCAGCCGCGCTTCCGCGACTGCGATCAATTGCTCGACCTCGCCAAGTTTTTCCAGGATGGTGGTGCGATCCGCCTGCGGCACCGTTGGCTCGATGCGGGCCAACAGGTCACCCTTCCGCACCACCTGACCAAGCCGCGGCAGGCCGGTGTCGGGCGCGATCACCCGGCCGCCATTGATGCTTTGCACCAGGCTGGTGCGGTTCGGATCAGCGATCACCCGCCCGATCAGGCTGACGGCGCGTTGCGCCGCCTGCGGCGTGAGCTGTTCGGTGCGCAGGTCGAGCAGACGCTGGGTCGGCTTAGGGACAAAGACATGCCCGTCCGGCAACCGGCGCGGTGAATCCACCGCCGCTGCCTCGGCGGCGGACGGATTATTGCCGCCGCCATGGCCGCGCGCGGTTTCGAACAGCAGGCCAAGGCCCGCGACCGCGATCATCGCGGTCGCCACGCCCTGTAAGAAATAGCGCCGCAGCAAGAGATAGCCGCCATACAATGCGAAGCCCGCGCTCGCCACCGCCAGCAGCACTGTCTGCCAGAGCGGCAAAACCGGCAGCCAATTGCGCAGCGCAGCCGCGCCGCCCGCGGCGACCGACGGCACGGTCAGCATTCCGACCAGCAGGTCGCTGTCCGCCCCATCGGTGATCGCGAACACCAGTTCCAACCGACCGGCGGTCCGGAAACGCGGCGACGTGATGGCATAAGCGCCGGTGGCGGTGGCCTCGGCATCGATCGCCTGGGAGTCGTCCCCGACCGTGACCGCGACCGAAGCATTGGCGATCGGTTCATTGCTCGCGAACCGATCGAGGTAAATCAGCAGCCGCTCGCCGCGCAGCACACCGACCAGTTCATAAGCATCGGAATGCGCGGCAACGCGCGGCGCGATCGGACCCATGGCGGTTTCGGACGGCCCGTGGTCGTGCCCTTCGTGCGCGAAGCCGACGGGCATCAGCACCGCGAGCAACGCCATCGCCAGGCCGGCGATCGCGCCTAAAGCGCCACGACGTGAGCCACCACGGGCTCGAATTAAATGCGTATTGATCATCTACAACCCCAGAAAATGCCGCGACCCGCGTCGCAGCACCGGAGCTGCGCGCGGTCAGGTGATTGCGATGGGTCTTGGTGGCCGCTGGAGGCCGTCAGGCACGATGCCGTCGCCGCGACGCGTACTGGCGGCGAGCGTGCCTTGCAACAGCACGAAGGGCGCGACCTCGGCGGCAAGGCAGGACAGCGCCGCGACCGCACAGCATGCGCAGCAATCGGCGCCGGAACCATGCGCGCCGGCACCTTGGGAGCCGTCGCACATGTCGCTCGCAACCGCTTGATGATCGCTTGCGACCGCTTGATCACCGGACGCGTCGTGCCAATAGTTCCGGTGCTGCTGATTGTGATCGTTCAATGACACCGGCGCCGACACCGCATGCTGGTGACCGGAATGGGCGAGCGCCGGTACGGCGCCAAGCACAAACACGGCCGCCACCGCCAAACCGGCGGTCCAACGTCCGAACAGTGAAAGAAGGCGACGGCTCACAGGTTCACCGGGAATCGTAATCGTATTACACGTAGCATGAATCTAAGCATCGACGCGCTGACAGTCCAGAACCTCCATCAGGCGCCCGAACTACGCATATTTAGTGGCAATTCGTAAAAATATCGACAGCAGACGCCGATATTTAATGTTGCAAACACAAGCGCTTGTTAAGGAATGCCTTAAGGAATTGATCCCCAAGCACAATTGGAAGGCGCCTAAAATGCGATGGGCCCGATCCGCGCGGGGACCGGACCCATCGAGCTTGCGCGACCGGGAGCCTGGCGGTCCGATTCTAACATTCGCATCCCATTTCCGCGGGCGATTTTACGAATGTTAGAATCAAAGGACCACTGGCAAGTATATGCTGCTAGTGGAGTTTTGGATTTGACATCCGCATCGCGTGCTTGCTGCCAGGTGGGTAGCGAATGTCAAATCCACTCCACTACCGCGCCGCGGCGCGGCGCGGCGCTGCGGCGTCACCTGGATGATCCGGTTGGTCGACGTTTGATGGATCAGAATATTGCCTTCCCGCGTGGTGCGCGCATTGCGCAGATGGCCGGCATAGATTTCGCCGGACGGGATCGGCCAACTCTGGAAGGTCTCGGTCGCCGGATCGAAGCGCACCAGCGCGTCGGGCCGCATGGCCGATTCATTGTACCAGACGGCGCCATCCAGGAAGACGATGCCGTAAGGATGCGAGCGCGAGCCCGATGGCGACGCCCACTCCTTGATCTCGCCGGTCTTCGGATTGAGCCGGCCGAGTTGGCCGCGACCGGAATTCACAAACCAGATCATGCCGTCGGGCGCGATCGCAAAACGACGCACGGTGGTTCCCGGCAGCGGCAGCGGTACCTCGGTGACTTCCATGGTGGTCGGATTGACCTTGAGCAGGCACGGGCGGGCATTGCACGAGGCCCAAGGCGTGCCCTCGGCGTCGATCTTGATGTCATAGGGCTGCGAGCGCTGCGCCGCGACCGGGACGACCTTTAAGTCGCCGGTCGCCGGATCGAGCCGGCCGATCAAGTTGGACGCCTGGAATGTGAACCACACGATGCCGTTCTTGTCGAAGGCAAGCGTGTGCGGATCCGACTTCGGATCTGGCATCTTGTAAACGGTCGCCTTGCCGGACGCCGGATCGATCCAACCGATGGTGCCGTTCTTGTTGCCGGAATACCAAGGGCGTCCCTGGGCATCGAGTTCCACGGTGTGCGGCATCGCATTCGGCGGCAGCGGATATTCCTTCGCTTGGCCGGTGCGCGGATCGAGCCGTCCGATCAAGTTGCCATATTGGCCGGCATACCAGATCGAACCGTCGGCATGCTGGATCGGATCGCGCGTGCGCTGGCCGAGCTGCGGCAGCACCCATTCGGTGAGCTTGATGTCGTAATTGCCCGACACCAGGGTCGGCGCGCGCCGGGTATGGGGCGGGAAATTGGTGGCGAGATAATCGAGCACTGCATTGTGGGTATCCGCCGACGGCGTAAGGTCCATCATGGTGGCGATCAACTGCCGCCAATGATCGCGGGTATAGCCGGAACTGTTATTGATCAGGCCGGTCACATGGCAACCGCTGCAAACCGCTTCGACCTGCTGCTTGCCCGCGCCCTCCGGCAGCGGCGGCGGCCCCTTGGCTTGGCCTTGAGCCAAAGCGACGCACGGCAGCAACGCAAACGCGGCGATCGAAGCTGCGGTCAATGAGCGGAGCATTTTCCACCTTTCAGCGGTCGGTTGCGATATCGATTGCGGTTAGTGGCATGCTTTCTAGCAGCCCCGCCGGGTGTCAAGCAAAAAGGGCGAATATTAGGACCGAATTCCCTGAGATGCTTCGCGAACATACCGATATCACGCTGAGCATTCGGTAACCCTATCGCGACCGGTCAAAGACCCTGCGCGTATGCGGCCCACTTCTCATGACGATTTATGGGGATAGCGCGCGACGCGCACCTTGGCCGCGCGGCATCGACACTTCTCATGCATCGGCGATGCGCGCGGCGCGACGCTATGCACCGCCACGGGGTCCACACGTCCCCATCGTTGCGTGACGTTTCATGGCTTCACCGCATTGCGGTGCCAAGGTCTGTCACTTGCAGTCCGCCGCGGAAGGCCTGCGCCGCGCCTCCGGCACGCGCAGCCGGTGCGACAGCAAAAAAACTGAAAGAGTGTAAGATCGATGGCTCAAGCAATTGAAAAAACAAATGAATTCAGGCTTTTTCGGTCTTACAGCATGCTGCAAGATGGTGAAAGATCGACGGTGCAAGTCTATGGCAGAGCACAAGAATCCCGGCTTTTTCGATTCTGCTGTAAGACTGTAAGATCGCGCAAGATCGTGCCCCCAAGATCTTGCCCCAAGATCTTGCCCCAAGATCTTGCCCCAAAATCTTGCGCCAAGAATGCGCAGCTTGCGACACCCGGCGATGCTCCGGCCGGGAACACGATCCGGACGCTATCTATCCGGCCGCTATCTATAATGTGAGAGTTCGCCCTCCCGCCCCGCCCGTAACCGCCGCATCGACAGGAACCCCATGAGCAACAGCAACTTGCCGATCTACGAGATGCTCGCGCAGGCCTTTGCCAGCGAGGGCGTCGACGCGCTGTTCAACCTGATGGGCGACGGCAACATGCATTGGGCGACCGCGATGTCGAAGATCGACGGCATGCAGGTGTTTCATGCCCGGCACGAGCACTGCGCCTGCGGCATGGCCATCGGCTATTACAGCGCGACCGGCAAAACCGGCGTCGCCTCGGTGACCTGCGGCCCCGGCGTCACCCAGATCATCACCGCGCTCTCGACCGCAGTACGGGCGCGGGTCCCGCTGGTGGTGTTTGCCGGTGAAACTCCGATCAACGCCAAATGGTACAATCAGGCGATCGAGCAGGCGCCGCTGGTCACCGCCACCGGCGCGCATTATGTGCGCGCGCACAGCGCAAAACTGATGCACGAATATGTCCGCGAGGCATTTTATGTCGCGCGCTATGAGCGTCGGCCGACCGTGCTTGGCGTGCCCTATGATTTGCAGAAACTGACCTTTGCCGGCGGCGACTACAAACCATCGGCATCCTACATTCCGCAACCTGGCCGCACGCCGCCGAATCCCGATTCGGTTGCGCTATTGGCCGACAAGATCGCCAATGCCAAACGGCCGATTGTCATTGCCGGGCGCGGCGCGGTCGCATCCGGCGCGCGATCCGCTATCGAAGCGCTGGCGGAAACCGCCGGCGCGCTGCTCGCCACCACTTTGCCGGGGCGCGGCATGTTCGACGCCAGCCCGTTTTCCATCGGGGTCGCGGGCGGATTTTCCGGCGAAGGCGCCCGCGAATTGTTCGCCGACAGCGATCTGGTGATCGCGATCGGCGCAAGCCTGACCTATTACACGGTCGACGGCGGCGCCCTGTTCCCGAAGGCCACCGCGGTGCAAATCGACGAGCGGCCGCTCGGACTGCGCGACGGCATGCAGGCCGCCCACCTGTTCATCAAGGCCGACGCCAAAACCGGCGCCGAAGCCGTGACGCAGGAATTGCAAAAGCGCGGCATTAAGAACGCCGGCTATCGCTCGCCCAAGATCGCAGAGCGGATCGCAACCATGCCGATCGACACGACCGAATTCGCGATCGCGCCCGGCACTTTCGATCCGCGCCAGGTGATTGCGCAACTCGATGGCGTCATCCCGAAGGACTGGGATCTGGTTTCGGGCTCCGGCCACCAGGCCTATTTCCAGACCCATATGCGCGGCCGCAAGCCGGAGAACTTCCATGTGCTGCGCGAGTTTGGCGCGATCGGCAATTCGATCTCGATCGCCATGGGCGTCGCCGCCGCCCGCAAGAACGGCAAGGTGCTGCTGATCGAAGGCGACGGCAGCCTGATCATGCATATCCAAGAACTCGAAACCATGCGCCGGCACGGCATCAAGCTTTTGATTTGCGTGCTTAACGATGGCGCCTATGGCGCCGAGATTCATAAACTGCGCCAGGACGGGCTCGACGATTCCGGCGCCATCTTCGGCCGCACGGATTTCGGCGCGATCGCAAACGGCTTCGGCCTGCGCGGCACCAATGTGACCGATCTCGGTCGGCTCGCAGCCATGCTGCGCGACTACGAAATGCAAGACAGTGCGGAAATTTGGAACGTCCCGATTTCCGATCAGGTGACCTCGCCAACCATGCGCCGGAATAAGATCAAAGGTCATGGCGTCATCTAGGTCCCGAACGTGTTTCTGATTGAGCATCACGGCAAGGAACTCCTGGCGCCGCACGGCATTCCCGTGCCAAGCGGCGTGTTCGTGACCGCCAGTGGCAATCTCGGCCATGCGCCCGACGGACCGCTGATGATAAAGGCGCAAGTCGCCGCCGGCGGGCGCGGCAAGGCGGGCGGGGTTTTACCGGCGGCCTCACGCGACGAAGCCGCCCGCCTCATTGCCGGATTCGATCGCGCCATGCTCAACGGCAAGACCATTCATGGCTTTCGCATCGAACAGCGCGTCGCGTTTGAGCGCGAAACCTATGTCAGCCTGTCGATCGATGCCGAGGCTGCGTGCTTGCGGCTGTTGGTCGCGGCGCAAGGCGGCGTCGATGTGGAGACGCAGGCCGATACCCGCTCGGCGCTGACGCAGCCTGACCAGATCGAAAACACGGCAAGAACGCTTTGCGACGGGCTGCCACCATCGGTGCGCAATGCTCTGATCGATGTCGCACCCAAGCTCGCCGATCTCTTTCAGCGTTACGAAGCGCTCCTGCTTGAGGTCAATCCGCTGTTCATTCGCGCCGACGGAAGCTGGCTGATCGGTGACATTAAGCTTGTCATCGATGACAATGCGATCGAACGGCAGCCCGCGATCCATGCGCTATTGGAACGGCATCCCGACATTTATCCCGAAAGCGCGCGCAAGCTCACCCATGGTTTCGACTATGTCGAGGTCGATCCGCGTGGCGAGATCGGTCTGATCACCACCGGGGCGGGCTTGAGCATGCAGCTCATCGACGAACTGAAGGCGCAAGGTCGGCGCCCCTTGAATTTCTGCGACATCCGCTCCGGCCAGTTCCGCGGCGATCCGGCACGGCTGATCGCGGTGATGCGCTGGATTGCGTCGCGCCCGAGCGTCAGGGTCGCGCTGGTGAACATTTTCGCCGGCATTACCGACCTTGCCGAATTCGCCAACCTTTTGGTGCAGGCCGCGCAAGCCGTGCCGGAACTGCGCGTGCCGATCGTTGCCCGTTTGATCGGTCGCAATCTCGATCAGGCGCGGCAGATTCTTGCCAGTTCGGGCCTCACGGTGACGCTCGAGCCCGATCTCGATCGCGCCATTGCGCTGACTTTGGCCGCGCTCGATGGCAAGGACATCCGCCGTGGATAGTACATTGTTCGAGCCAAATGTGCCGGTCATTATTCAAGGCATCACCGGACGCGCCGGCCGCACCCATGCGCAATTGATGCAGCGCTACGGAACCAATCTGGTTGGTGGCGTGGTCGCCTCCGCGTCGGCGGCACGCGATCCGATCGGCAGTATCCCGGTGTTTGGATCATGTCGCGAGGCGGTCGCGCGAACCGCCGCGCGCGCCAGCCTGATCATGGTGCCGCCGCTCAATGTGCTGGCCGCGGTGGAGGATGCGCTGGCTGGCGGCATTGCGCTTCTGGTCGCAGTCACCGAAGGCGTGCCGGTGCATGACGCTCTCAAAATCGTGCAAATGGCGCGCGCGCATGACGCAATCCTGATCGGCCCCTCGACACCGGGCATCGCGATTCCGGGCCGCATGAAGATCGGTTTCCTGCCCGACACGGCGCTGATCCCGGGGCCGCTTGGCGTGGTCTCGAAAAGCGGCACCCTGTCCTATGAGCTTTGCTATCGGCTGGCGCAGCGCGGCATCGGCCAGTCGCTGTGGATCGGCGGCGGCGGCGACCCGGTCAAGGGCGCGCGTTTTGGCGATCTCGTTCCATTGTTTCAACAGCGCGCCGAAACGCGGGCGCTGCTGGTGATCGGCGAAATCGGCGGCAGCGAGGAAGAGGACCTCGCCGATGCACTGATCCGCGCGCGATTTTCCAAGCCGGTGTTTGCCATTCTCGCCGGCGCAACCGCGCCCGAGGGCGTCACCATGGGCCATGCCGGCGCGCTGATCCATGGCACGCGCGGCACCGCGGCATCGAAAACCGCCGCGCTCGGCGCCGCCGGCGTTCGCGTCCATGCGACCATGCGGGATATCGTTGAGGATGTCGCGGGAACGATGGCCCCGGCAGCTGCAATCACGCAGCCGGTGCGATAACCGACAATACGATGAGCACATCGATGACGGATGCATTTCGTTTCAAGCTGACCGACGAGCAACGCCAGATCGTCGGCACCGTTCGCGAACTGACCCAGAGTCAATTCAAGGAGCGCGGCCTCGCCTATATGAACGGCGCGTTTCCGTGGGACAATATCCGGGCGCTCGCCGATATCGGCGTTCTCGGCATGGCAGTGCCGCAGACCTATGGCGGCTCGGAATTCGCCGTGTTTGACACCGCGCTGGTGCTCGAAGAAATCGCCAAGGGTTGTTATGTCACCGCGATGGCGGTGTTGGGCGAAGTCGGCGTGCAGACCCGCATCATCGCGACCTATGCTCCCGAAACGGTCAAACGCCGGCTGCTGCCGGCCGTATGCAAGGGCGAATGCATTCTCGCGATCTGCATGACCGAACCGCATGCCGGCACCGATGTCGCGAACTACACCACCAACACCCAACGGCGCGGCGCGACGCTGCGTCTCAAAGGCGTCAAGACGCTTTGCAGCCGCGCCGAGGAAGCCCGCGCCTTTGTGGTATTCACCCGCATCGACGGCACGCCCGGCCGCGACGGCATCGGCTGCGTCTTGGTGGAAAAGGATACGCCCGGCCTGGTGCTGTCCGGCAAGTTTCACACCATGGGCGGCGAGTATCTGCACGAGGTTCGGTTCGAGGATTGCGAACTCCCGGCCGAAAATCTTCTGCTGGGCGAGGGCGGACTCAAAAAGCTGTTGTCCGCCTTCAACACTCAACGCTGCCTCAACCCCAGCATTTCGCTCGGGCTTGCGGAAGGCGCCTTCGACGAGGCGCTGCGCTACGCCCGCGCGCGCACCGCGTTCAACCGGCCGATCGGCGAATTCCAGGGCATGCGCTGGAAGCTTGCCGACATGTTCAACGACATCGAAGCCGGGCGCGGCTTGTTGTACCGCGCCTGTGCCAGCGCCGATCCGTTTCCCGATCCGCTGCTCGCCGCCCAGGCCAAGGTGTTCTGTAACGAAATGTCACTGCGCGTCACCAGCGAAGCGGTGCAGGTGTTCGGCGGCTACGGCTTCACTGACGATTGCCTGGTGTCGCGGCTTTATCGCGGAGCGCGCTACGGCAGCCTCGGCGGCGGTACCTCCGAAACCTTGCGCGATCTGATCGGCAAGCGGCTGATGACCAGCGCCGACCTGACCGACGGCATCCTTGGATTGTCGGATTTATGAGCAGCCGATGTCAGTTCGCCGTCAGACCCGCGGCCTTGGCGACCTTCGACCATTTGTCGACTTCGCTCGCCACGCGCGCGGCAAACTGCGGCGGCGTGCTGCCGACCGGATCGGCGCCCTCTTTCGCCATGCGCTCGCGCATCGCCGGCGTCTTGAGCAGATCGATCAGTTCGCCATTGATCTTGCCGACAATGTCCGGCCTGGTGCCGGCGGGCGCAAACACACCTTGCCAAGAACTGATCTCATAACCGGGGAAGCCGGACTCGGCGATGGTCGGCACATCCGGCAAATACGGCAGGCGCTTTTCGCCGGTGACGGCGAGCACCCGCAAAGTGCCGGCCCGCACATGGGCGATGCCGCTCGGCACCAGGCTGAAATGTATCTTGATGTGGCCGCCGAGCAGCGCGTTGAACACTTCGGCATTGCCCTTGTAGGGCACATGCACCAAGCGAACGCCGGCCATCATATTGAACATCTCCGCCGCGAGATGCGTCGAGGTGCCGGGGCCCGATGTCGCATAATCCAATCCGCCGGGCGTCGCCTTGGCCAGCGCGATCAACTCCTTCAGAGACTTGGCGGGAATCGACGGATGCACCACCAGCATCATCGGCAGCGAAGCCAATTCGGTGATTGGCGCGAAGTCCTTGATCGGATCAAAGGCGATCTTTTGCAATGCCGGAACCGCGGCAAAGGCAAAGGTTGTCACCAGAAGCGTATGGCCGTCGGGCGCCGACCGTGCCACCGCCGCGGTGCCAATCGCACTGCCGGCGCCCGGCCGATTGTTGACGATCACGGTCTGCGACCAGCTCTCGTTGAAGCGCTGCGCCATCAGGCGGGCGATATTGTCGGTGGTGCCGCCCGCGACGAACGGCACCACCAGATCGATCTGCTTCGATGGATAGGCTTGCGCGCCGGCCTGCGAAGCAGCGCTCATTGCCGCCGCTATCAGCACGCCCGCAACAGCCAGACCGAGGATTCGCATGCGTGGGCCTCCCCGACGGCGCGCCTGCTTGATCCGGCGCGCTCGCTTACCGCTCATCATAGACCGCTCGCCGGATGCCGGGGAGCCCCTCCCCCTCAACCTCTGGACGCGCTACAATGATGGGCCAAATAACAAATAATGGGAGGATCCAATGAACCGCGTAAATGCCGCCGCCGCGGCAGCCACGCTCGCTGTTCTTGCCGGCTTCACGACATCGTCGCACGCGCAAACCGCCTATGAGGGCGCCCGACTGATCATGGGCGACGGCCGCGTGATCGAGAATGGAACGCTGGTCGTCGACGGCACGCGGATCACGCAGGCCGGCGCCGCCGCCGATGTCAAAGTGCCGGCCGGCGCCAAGCGCGTCAGCCTCACCGGCAAGACCGTGATGCCGACGATCATCGACACCCATGTGCACCTCACCGGCAAACGCGAGACCATGATCCGCGACCTGAAGCAGCGCGCCTATTGGGGCGTCAGCGCCGCCGTCAGCATGGGCACCGACAATGTCGAATTGCTGCCGATGCGCAGCGAAACGATTCCCGGCGCCGCGCGCTTCTTCAGCGCCGGCCGCGGCATCACCCGGACCGAACCGCTGCGTCCGACGTTCCAGATCAACAGCGATGACGAAGCCCGCAAGGCGGTTCAACAAAATGCGGCATGGAAGGCCGACATCATCAAGTTCTGGGTCGATAACCGCGATGGCAAAGTCGACAAGATAACGCCGTCGCAATACACCGCCATCATCGAGGAAGCCAAGAAGTTCAATCTCCGCGTCACCGCCCACATTTTCAATATGACTGACGCCAAGGGTCTGATGCGCGCCGGCATCTACTCCTTGGCGCATGGCGTGCGCGACGTCGACTTCGACGACGAGACCTTGAACCTGTTCAAGCAGCGCGCGAGCATGTTCGTGATACCAAACCTGCCAGATCGCGGCGTGAAGGTCGATCGGAGCTGGATGCGCGCCGGCATGTCGGCCGACGAATTCGCCAAGCTCGAAGCCGAAAATACCGATCGCCCAAAAACCCAGGCGTTCCACGGCATTCAGGCCCGCAATCTCGCCAGGATGAATACCACCGGAGTCCGCATCACCATGGGCACCGACGGCAACCGCCCATGGGGTGCGCATGAGGAAATGGAAGACATGGTGCTCGCCGGCATGACGCCGATGCAAGTGCTGGTCGCAGCAACCAGCACCGGCGCCGCGTTCATGCAGATCGAGGACGCCGGCACGCTCGCAGCCGGCAAGAGCGCCGACTTCATCGTGCTCGACGCCAATCCGTTGGACAACATCACCAACACGCGGCGCCTCGCTTCGGTGGTGCTGCGCGGCGCGGTGGTCGATCGCTCACAGGCCCCGTAAGGCCTCCGCGCAAGGCGGCGCATTCCAATGAATGGGCCGCCTTGCGTGCTCGTCGCTCAAACATCGCCCAACAGCGGCCTGCCCGTCCTATCGCGAATTCTCATGGCTGTCATTGGCAGATGAGAAAGCACTGCCCTTTCTGCAATCGCTGACTATCTGATCGATCATGTGAGGACGCTCCGCCGCCCCAACCGGGACGGTGGCTGCGCCACGTTTGGAGTGCAGCTCTTGCCGAACCGATTGGGGCGCAGTTGACAATGGCTTCCGATCCTTCCGCTCTCTACGCCATCCGGCAATTCGAGATCGAAGTCTGGGTGCCGCTCAAGCTCTTCGGTTTCGACGTCTCTTTCACAAATGTGTCATCTGCCATGCTGGTCACGACCTTCGTGATCGGTGGCTCCTTAATCATGATCACGCGTCGACCCCAGATGATCCCGGGCCGAGTCCAGGCCGGCGCCGAAATGCTTTATACATTTGTCGAAAAGACCGTCACCGAGACCGCTGGCCCCGACGCCAGAACGCATGTTCCTTTCATCTTCACGCTCTTTCTCTTCATCCTGTTTGGCACGTTAATCGGCCTGTCCCCGATGAAGGAGACGTTCGCGACCCATTTGGTCGTCACCGGCGCGATGGCCCTTCTGGTCTTCGTCTATGTGATCGATACCGGACTACGGCTGCACGGCCTGGGCTTCTTCCGGCAGTTTCTCCCCGCCGGCACACCCGGCGCAATTGCCCCAATCATCGTCCTGGTGGAACTCGTCTCCTATATGGCGCGACCCGTTACGCTTGGGGTTCGGCTATTTGCCAACATGTTTGCAGGTCACATGCTGATCAAGCTGTTCGGTGATTTTGCCGTGATGATGACCGAACGAATGGGAGCGATTGGATATATCGCCGCGCTATTGCCAATCGCAATGATGATCATTTTCTTCGCCTTCGAGGTGATCGTGGTGCTCATTCAATCCTACATCTTCATTCTGCTGACCAGCGTCTATCTGCGTTCGGCGATCGAAAGTCACTGAGGCACTAAGGAAGGTACAAAGCACGATGTCCGATCTGGCGGTAAAATACATAGCTATTTCGATTGCGATGATTCCGCTCGCCGCGGTAGCGCTTGCGCTCGGCAAGATCTTCTCTGACTGGATCAGTTCGGTGGCGCGCAATCCCGGTTCCCGCGACGCGGTTCAGCAGATCGGCCTGCTTGGCTTTGCGTTGACGGAAGCGATCGCCCTGTTCGCGCTTATCCTCATCCTGATCATGATGTTCGTGCTGTAGCCAACCCGAAGGCTGAGGGTTCTCCGTCGCTGTCGTCCTTGCGGCGCGAGCGCTTTACTTTGCGTCGGATTGTGATCGAATGGTTGTATTGTGGTCGCGTTCTTTGGAGCATCCGATGGAAATCCTCCTCTACTACGCCCCGAACACCTGCGCGCTGGCGCCCTATGTCACGCTGACCGAGGCCAATGCGACGTTTGAGGTTCGGCCGCTCAATTTCCGCACGGGCCAGAACAGATCGCCGGACTATCTCAAGCTTAACCCCAAGCACAAAGTGCCGCTGCTGCTGGTGGACGGGCAGCCGTTGAGCGAAAGTGTGGCAATTCAGCTCTGGATTGCCCGCAACTTTCCGCAGGCCAAGCTGCTGCCGTCCGACCCGTGGCAGGAGCTCAAGGCGATCTCGATCCTGTCATGGTGCGCGTCAGGCATTCACCCCTATCTGTCGCGGATCAACGGCCCGGCGCGGGTGTGCGATCTGCCGGGCGCGGAGGCAAGCGTCGTCAAGTTTTCCAAGGATATTCTGTTCGAGAACTACCAGATCGCCGAAGGGCTGCTTGCCGGCCGCGAATTCTTCTTCGACCATTTCACCGCGGCCGACGCGCATTTCTTCTGGTGCATCCGCCGCGGTTTGCAACTCGACGTCAGCCTGTCCGGCTTTCCGAATTGCCAAGCGTTTTTCGAACGGATCAAGGCCCGCCCGAGCGTCCAGAAATTGCTGGCCTACGAGACATCGGTGCAGACTCAGTTCAACGAAGCGGCGTGAGGCGCCCACTACGGCGGCCACCCGCGTCGGCGACAAGACCCCGGCCTGGTTTCAGGAACCGGATGCACCGCTGAAATAGCGCGGTTTCCGCAACGCTTGTCGCGCAACCAAGTTCCAATTGAACAGCCAGCGGCCGACCAATCCGGCGAGCGCCGAAAGGATCAAGACGCTGCCAACCTGCCAGACCAACACCATGATGCCGGCATCCTGGGGATGGAACATCCGAAGGCCGAAGTTGCCAAGCCCGGCTGCCGCCAGCGCGCCGACCGCAATGGTCACCCGCGGCGTCAGCGGCGCGCCGCGCCGCAACATCGCCACCATGGCGACCGCCGGGATCGATCCAACCAGCGCGATGTTCGGGAAGCACATCCAATCCGGTTGCAGTGCAAGACCTTCCAGCCCGGCGCCGATCCACCTATCGAGGCATCCCTGGCCGAGCGCGCCGAGCCAGACCGCAAGCGGCACCACCGGAACCAAGATGACCTTGCGGCTGGCGCCGGGGATGGTCGAGGCAAATGCCGCATAGGCCGCGGCGACCGCGGTCAGCAATGCGGCGGCCTGTTCGATCAAGAAACGAGTTTCGGTCAATTTGACCATCAGGTCGCCACGGGGCGACGCTACGATGACGACCAGCACGACGAACAACAGCGACAGCGCCAACCAACGCGCGGTCCGCAGCCACGGCGGCGGCAGCGACCGCGTCGCCTCAAGGCCGGTGACCAGTTGTACGATCAGCCTGTCCGCTGTCACCGCGACTTACCTTTCACCAATGCCTTGCGCAAGGCCACCATGCCACGATGGACGGACACTTTCAGCGCACCGACGCTGGTTCCGGTATGGGCCGCGACCTCCTTGAGCGACAATTCGCGCAGTTTCAGCATTTCAATCGCAATGCGCTGCCCTTTGGGAAGGTCTGCCACCGCGCGCCGCAGCGCTTCCGGATCGCGGTAGGTATTCGCGTCATTATTTGCCTGATCGTCCGAAAAGGTTACAGGCAACTGCGCAACTTGCACCTCATGGGCCTTGCGGCGCACATAGCGGCGACCGCCGTCCGCCATGCGGTTGCGCACGATTGCGAGCAACCAGGGCATGAACGGCCGCTGCGGATCGTAGGTGGCCCGCACCGCGTGCAGCGAGAGCAAAGCGTCCTGCACAAGATCCTCAATGTCGCTCGCCTGTAGAAACGGACGCCACTTGCGGATCAGAAAACGCAGCCGCGGCACGATATCGGACAGCAGCCGTTGATAAGCACGGTCGTCCCCGCGTTGGGCCGCCTGCATCAGCGTCGCCAGCTGGGCCTCATCGACAAGACTTCGAACGATTGGCATGGCTTGCAACGGTACGTTGCCTGAAGATCTACAACATTGGTGGTATCGCTTTTGCCGGTCACGACAAACTCAATGTGTCGTGAACCGCCGCCCGAACCAGAGCACCTCGTCCAATCATTAAATTCACCTCGCCTCGTAACCTTTCGGCACCCTGTAACGAATTGGCGCCGCGCATGCGTAGGAAGCCGCGCTATTCGGCGCTCGCCGGTCGTTGGCCGGCGTAACCTTCCGCTCACCACGAGAGAATGGAACATCGCAGGCCGGCGCGGCTTGCCGGGCTTGGCATCGGGCCAATGCCCCGTTTCATCGTGCACGATCGAGCAGAGGAACAGGACATGAGCACTCGCATCATTATTGCGTCAGCACTGGCAGCGGCGGTGGTTGCCCCGACCGCCTTGATGGCCCAAGGCCCGGCGCCGACGCCGACCTTCAAGGCTGAGAAATGTTACGGCCTGGCGCGGGTTGGCCAGAACGACTGCGCCTCGACCGGCAACAATTCCTGCGCCGGAACCTCACGTGCCAATTCCGACCCACGCGCATGGATCTACACGCCAGCCGGCTATTGCGAGCGAATCGTCGGGGGCAGCCTGAAGCCCAAAGCCTAACTGTGTCGATCGGATCGGCAGCCATGACTTCGGTGCCCTCGGTGCGCCCGGCACCCAGCCGCACGGGTATCGGGCTCCGTCTGGCGCACCTCGCCGAAGTCGTGGCTGACCGTCCGGATATTCCCTGGTTTGAGATTCACCCCGAGAACTTTCTCTCCAATCCGCATGCCGCCGAGCTGCTCGACGAGGTGGCACGGCACTATCCGATTTCCGTCCACACCGTCGGCGTTTCGGTCGGAAGCGCGACCGGCATCGACCGCGCACACCTGAACCGGGTGCGCGCGCTGATCGCGCGCATCGATCCGTTCCTGGTTTCGGGGCACCTGGCATGGTCGACGCATCGGGGCATCTATCTTAACGACCTGCTGCCGCTGCCTTATGACGATGAGTCCTTGAACATTGTCGCCGCCCATATCAACGACGTACAGAACGCCCTGGGTCGGCAGTTTCTGATCGAGAATCCGTCGAGCTATGTCGGCTTCGCTCAGTCGACCATGTCTGAAACCGCATTTCTCAATGAGCTTGTGGCACGCACCGGCTGCGCCCTGCTCTGCGACGTTAGCAATATCTACCTTAGCGCTCACAACATGGGTTTCGATCCCAACCGCTACATTGCCGACCTGCCAATCGACGCCATCGCCGAATTGCATCTCGGCGGCTTCACCCGCGAAGACGACGACACCGGTGGCACGGTGCTGATCGACACCCACGACACCGCCGTCAGCGAGCCGGCCTGGGCGCTCTATTCCCGCGTGGTCCGGCGTTGCGGTCGGATTCCAACCCTGATCGAACGCGACAGCGAACTCCCGGCATTGTCCGCCCTGATTGTGGAAGCGACCCGGGCGGACTCGATCATCGCGGTTGCCGCGGAGGCATGCCATGCAGTCGCTGGCTGAACTGCAAGATCGGGTGCGGCAGGCGGTGACCGGCGGCGACGCAACGGCGCTCGCGTCGCTGTTGGCGGGTGGAGGCCGACCGGAGCGGCGGCTCGCAATTCATCGGCGCCACCACCAAACCAGCCTGGTCAATGCGCTGCTGCAGAAGTTTCCGGCAACCGCCTGGCTGATCGGAACACGCTTGCTGACCGACGCTGCGGCCCGCTTCGTGCACGCCCATCCGCCGACCGCACCGTGCATCGCCGATTACGGCGCGCAATTCCCGGAGTTCCTGGCGGCGCTGCCGGAGACTGCACACCTTCCCTATCTGCAAGACTTCAGCGCGCTGGAGTGGCATCTCGGCCATATCGCAGTGGCGATCGAGGAACCGCACGTCGAACCGCGCGCGATCGCGGCGCGCGACCTCGACCGACTGCCCGACCTCACGCTCGGTCTTCAGCCGGGACTGTGTTATCTCTGCGCCGATTGGCCGGTTGACGAGCTGATGCAATTGTTTCTGTCCGACACGGCACCTGACTCGTTCACGCTCGATCAGGGCGAGGTCTGGCTTGAACTGCGCGGATCGCGCGGGACGTTCGGTTTGTCGCGCTTGCCACCAGGCGTTTTTGCGTTTCGCAGCGCACTGGCGGACGGAAGCACCGTCGGCGTGGCCGCGCATGCGGCGTCCCAGATCGAGGATAGGTTTGATCTCGCGGCAGCATTCTCAGCCGTCATCGCCAATGGTCTGATAGCCGCAATAGCAGGAGAACGACGACAATGACGACCGCGCGCAGCCTGCATGGCGTCGCTTCCCCGAGCATGCGTTTTCGGGTAATCTGCGCCCAGCTGGAACGCTTTCCGCTCGCGCTTATTCAACTGGCGATGCGGATCGCCGTCGGTACGGTGTTCCTCAAGTCGGGATTGCTCAAGATCAATTCCTGGGAATTCGCCATCAAACTGTTCGAGGATGAGTACAAGCTGCCGGTGTTAAGCCCTTGGCTTGGCGCGGTGCTGGCCACCTTCAACGAACTGACATTCTCCGTCTTGCTGATCGTCGGGCTCGCGACCCGTCTCGCCACGCTGCCGCTGCTCGGTATGGTCCTTGTCATCCAGGTGCTGGTGTATCCGCTGGCCTGGCCCGAGCATTTGCTGTGGGCCTCGATCTTGATTTTTCTGCTGACGCGCGGACCCGGCGTGCTGTCAGTCGATCATATGATTGCAGGGAGAGCTAAACCCGCGCCTACTTAACCCGTGTCGCTTCGTCGGTGATGCTGTTGAGCGCGGCAGTCACCTGGCCGAGCGTTGCATCCTGGCCGTCAAGACCATAATCGGCCTTCAGACGCTCGGGCTTGGCATAGGCCAGCCAAACCTGACCGCCGTCATCCTGCCAGACCAACACCTTCATCGGCAGGTCCAGGCCGACTTTGGGATTGGCTTGCATGAGCGGCGTCCCAAGCTTCGGGTTACCAAAGATCAGAATCGCCGTCGGCTTCAAGGTCATGCCGCTCTTTGCCGCTCCAGCCGCGTGATCGACCCGCGCCACAATGGAAATTCCGCGCGCCTTCAGAACGTCGGCCAACCGGTCGAGCGTGTCCGAGACCGAGCTCGGACTCTTCTTGACGATGAGATGGGCGTCCGCGAGCGCAAACGAAACACAAGCGAGCAGCATGGCGACAAGCACGCATCCGGTACGGCCCAAGAAACCGACCGTTCCTGACCGGCGTTTCTGCGAATCGAGCGAAAACTGTTCGGTCGTCATGGCCCGGCCACCCCCATTGAATGAGCGCTTGTCGGCGGGCCCCGGCCCGCACCGTCTGCATTCGTGGGATCCGCTAAAAAGGTTACCGACCACCGGTGACGGAGCTGCAGCTCTCGGCTCGCCCGGTCTACAGCCCGGCTGTGACGGCGGGGCGCGCGTGCATGGCTGTCAAGCGCTTGATCTAGGTCAAAGTGGCAGGGCGCCTGCGTGAACGATCCTTGCTTGCGCGAAACCATTGCGACAGGAGGATTTTCATGACCACCGCGATCCGCGGCAAGGAAACGGTCAGCGCCCGCGCGCTGATGGAACAGCTCAACACCGACGCCTCGAAGCTCAATATCTGGGTCCGTACCGAGATGAACGCTCCCTCGCAGCGGGCGTGGTTCGCCGACCCCGGCGGCGCGACCGGCGCCGGCGAGATGGCGAGCGGCCGGGTCTCGGCCAATCAGCTCAAAACCTTGCCGGCGTTCTGGCGGTGGAAGGATTACGGACCGTTCCTGGAGCGGGTGTCGTCGATCGCCAGCCGCGCCGACGTCTCGCCGATCGAATTCGCTGACCGACAGAGCATCCTGCTGACCAATCCTGGCCTCGGCGGACGCCTGCAAATCACCAGCACGCAGCGTTGCGCCATCTCGGTGTACAATCCCGGCGATGTCGCCCCTGCTCACATTCATAGTGCCAATGCGAGCCGCACCATTCTCTCCAACAAAGGCGGCTACACCAATGTCGAAGGCGAGCGTTGCGAGGCCAAGCGCGGCGACCTGATCCTGACGCCGAACGGTACCTGGCACGATCATGGCAACGATTCCGATACGCCGGTGATCTGGATCGACATGCTCGACTGGCCGCTGATGGAATATCTCGACATCGCCTGGGTCGATCTCGAATACAAAGGCGCGGGCACGCAGAGCAATGCCAAGATCCAGCGGACGGATTTTACCGACGGCTATTCGACGCGGCTCTATGGCGCCGGCGGCCTGAAGCCGACTTTCGTTTCGCACCAGCGCGGCTGGGGCCACAATCCGACGCCACTCATTCACTACAAGGGCGATGATGTACGCGAAGCACTCCACGCCCTGCGCGGCGAGGCCGGCGATCCGTACGAAGGCATCAAGCTGCAGTTCGTTAACCCGGTCACCGGCACGCCGGTCTACGCGACCAACGATTATTATGCCCAGATGCTGCGACCCGGCGAACAGACCAACTTCAAGCGCGAGACCTGCAATACCTTTGTGGTGGTCATGGAGGGCACCGGCAAGACTGAAGTCGGCGGCCAGACCTTTACATGGGAAAAGAACGACGTCCTGGTGATGCCGAACTTCCTATGGCGCCGCCACACCAATACCGGCAAAGATGACGCGGTGCTCTACACCGTGTCCGACGGCGCGCTGATGCGAAACATCGGTCAGTACCGGGCGCAGGGCAAGGACAGCGGCGGAAAGATCGTGCAGCTCGTTTCCTAAGGCGGAATTGAGCGAACCGATCGCGAGCCCCACCTGATCGGCGGGGCTCGTTCATTTCCTGCATGGAACCTGACTATCGTTGGCCCGCGCGATCTTGTAATTCTTGGCCCGATGACCGACGACGGCGCGACAACCGACAATGCCAAGCCACTCGCTAATTTGCGCGTGCTGGAATTCTGCCACACCATCATGGGGCCGAGCGCCGGTATGCTGCTGGCCGATCTCGGCGCCGATGTCATCAAGATCGAGCCCGCCCCCGATGGCGACAAGACCCGCCGCCTGCGCGGATTTGCGGCCGGCTTCTTCTATGCCTTCAACCGCAACAAGCGCAGCCTCGCGGTGGACCTCAAATCGGATGACGGCCGCGCACTGGTTCATCGGCTCACTGCCACCGCCGACATCGTGCTTGAGAATTATGGCCCCGGCACCATGGAACGGCTCGGATGCGGCCATGCGGAGTTGGCCGCGATCAATCCGCGTTTGATCTATTGCGCGCTCAAGGGATTTTTGAGCGGCCCCTATGAGCATCGGCCGGCGCTCGACGAGGTCGTGCAATTCATGGCCGGCCTCGCCTATATGACCGGCCCGCCCGGGCAACCGCTGCGCGCCGGCAGTTCCGTCATCGACATCATGGGCGGCATGTTCGCGGTGATCGGAATCCAGGCCGCGCTACGCGACCGCGAACGCACCGGGCACGGTCAGTTCGTCAAGTCGGCGCTGTTCGAAACCACCGCCTTTCTGATGACCCAGCACATGGCCGGTGAGGCCGTGACCGGCCGTCCGCCACCGCCGATGCCGGCGCGCGAAGGCGCCTGGGGCATCTACGACCTGTTTGCCACCGCCGACGACCGGCAGATTTTCGTCGGACTCACCAGCGACAATCAATGGCGGCGGTTCTGCGAACATTTTCAACGTAGCGACCTGCGCAACGACCTGCGCTACGCCACCAATCAGGACCGGGTGCGCGAGCGCGCCACGCTTCGTCCGCTGGTCGCCGCGATCTTGCGCCGGGAGTCGCTGGCCGCACTCACGATCCTGTTCGATCGGATTGATGTGCCATTCTCACCGGTCGCAAGGCCAGGCGATCTGTTCGAGGACCCGCAACTCAATGCGCAGGATCGCATGTTGCGCATCGACTTTCCCGATGGCGCGCAGGCAAAAATGCCGCGCTTGCCGGTCGAGATCGGCAATCACGATTTCGGACTGTCGCGCCAGGCGCCGGCGGTCGGCGAACACACCCACGAAATCCTGACCCAACTTGGGCTGAGCGCGACCGACATCGAGGACCTGCGCCGGCGCGACATCGTCGCAATGCCGCGTGACAGCACGAAACGCTAGATTCGATTCTAACATTCGCATCCCATTTCCGCGCGCGATTTTGCGAGTGTTACAATCAAAGGACCACTAGCAAGTATAGGCTGCTAGTTAAGTTTTGGATTTGACATTCGCATCGCGTGCTCGCTGCCAGGTGGGCAGCGAATGGCAAATCCGCTCCACTGGCGCCTCCTCCCGATCGGCGCGCGGCGTTCGGCAAATGCACAAATCTTGTCCGCGACCAAGACCGAAAGCACATGTTGCTCTTGTTCGCTCATCACTCGATATCCTTCGATCCCACCGCAGCCGACACCAAATCGATCTGTAAACCGGCGCAGGGAGCCGATATGCTGATCGGCAATATGCATCCTCGGCATGGAGCGCCTGTGTGAGCGATCTACCGGTTCGTGTCCGCATCCAGGAGGAAGGCCCCCGGGAAGGCTTCCAATATGAAAAAGGCGCCATTCCAACCCGGCGCAAGATCGAACTGATCGATCGGCTCGCGCAGACCGGCCTCGACCATATTCAGATCGTGTCGTTCGTTAACCCAAAATTGGTGCCCGGCATGGCCGATGCCGAAGACGTCGTGCGCGGCATCACGCCGAGGCCCGATGTCGCCTACACCGCGCTGTGGCTCAATGACGTAGGTTTCAAACGGGCGCTGGCGGTCGGAAGCCTGGCGATTGAGGGCTCGATCACACTGGCTGCGTCGGCGGCCTTCCTGAAGCGCAACCAGAACCGCACGCTGCAGGAGCAACTGGCCGCGCAGCACGCGATCGTCCGGTTGTACAAACAGCATGGCGTTGCCATCGGACGCGGCAGCATCATGGCGGCGTTCGGCTGCAATTTCGAAGGCGATATCCCGATCGCACGCGTTGTCGATCTCGTACAGCAACAACGCGACATCGCGTCCGAGCATGGCGTCACGCTGCAATATATTCTGTTGGCCGACACCATGGCCTGGGCCACGCCGCTCGCCATCAAGCGCATGCTCGGCGTGCTGCGCGCGAAATTTCCCGCGGTCGAATTCGCGCTGCACCTGCACGATACCCGCGGCATGGGCATCGCTAATGCCTTTGCCGGCCTCGAAATGGGCGTGACCCGCTATGATTCATCGGTCGCGGGCCTCGGCGGCTGTCCGTTTGCCGGCCATAAGGGCGCGGCGGGCAATGTCTGCACCGAAGACCTGGTGTTCATGTGCCACGAAATGGGAATCGAAACCGGCATCGATCTCGACGCGCTGATCGACTGCGCCCAACTCGCCGAGGATATCGTCGGCCATTCGCTGCCCGGCTCGGTGATGCGGGGCGGCAACCTGCAGACGCTGCGCAATGCGACGAAGAGCGCTTGACGTCCTTCCGGTTCTGCGCTCGAAGTTTGTCGGACGCTCGCCGACCAACGCCCCGATGAGACCATGACGACAAGCCAAGGAAAATCGACGGTTTCGCGCGCGCTCTTAGGGGCGCTGCTGTCGCTGACGTGCGGCGCGACCGCTCTCGCGCAATCGGCACAAGAGGCCGCCGACTGGCCCAAGCGGCCGATCCGCCTCATCGTCACGGCGGCGCCCGGCAGCGCCGCCGACACCGTATGCCGGATCGTCACGCAAAAGCTCAGCGAGCGCCTGGGACAGCAATTCGTCTTTGACAATCGCCCCGCGGCTGGCGGCACGGTGGCCAGCGAAGCCATCGCTCGCGCGGCGCCCGACGGCTACACCATCGGGCTGATGACGACCAGCACACACGCCATCGCCACCATCTTCACCCCCAACCTGCCCTACGACCCGGTGAAGGATTTCGTCCCGATTTCCATGATCGGCAGTTCGCCTTATGTCTTGGCGGTCTATCCTGGCCTTGCCGCCAAGACCGTGCCCGAACTGGTGGCGCTGGCCAAAGCCAAGCCGAAGGAAATCAACAATGGCGTCTTCGGGACCACCAGCCTCGGCTATCTCGCCGGCGTCCTGTTCGAGCAGCAAAGCGGTATCCAGCTCAACCACGTTTCCTACCGTTCGTCGGCGCAAGCCGTGATCGACGCCGTCGCAGGCCGCATCGAAATGCAGTTCAGCACCCTGCCGCCGGCAATCCCGCTGCTCCGCGAAGGCAAGCTGCGCGCACTCGCCACCACCGGCGCCAAACGCGTCGCGACGCTGGCCGAGGTCCCGACCTTGGCCGAGGTGGGTTTTGCCGGCTACGATGTCGCGCTGTGGATGGGGCTTGGCGCGCCCATCGGCACACCCGCTGCCATTGTCGAGCGACTCAATCGCGAAATGTCGGACATTCTCAAGCTGCCCGAGATCACCGACAAGCTGCTGGAAGTCGGGATGGTGGCGGAGCCCGGCCCACCGGCCGCGCTTGGCGCGCAAATCCAAAACGACATCCAAAAATGGCGCGCGCTGGTGAGCAAGGTCGGGATCAAACAGTAATGCGTTCGCCCTTCGCCAAACCAACAGGAAGCATCAGCCCGTGCCCTACGTCATCGCCATCGATATCGGTGGCACCTTTACCGATCTTGTCGCTTGCGATGTCGACACCGGTGCGGTCGCCTACACCAAGAGTCCGACGACTTACGCAAAGCTCGGCGATGCGATCTTCGACTGCATCCGCAAAGCCGCGCTCAATGCGCGCGATGCCACTTTCGTCAAGCACGGCACCACACTGGTCATCAATGCGCTGCTGCAACGAGCCGGCGCCAAGACCGCGCTGCTGACTACCAAGGGCTATCGCGACATCCTCGAAATCGGCCGCGGCAACCGCACCCAGCCGTTCAACCTTCGCTTTCATCGCGAAGCGCCGCTGATCCCGCGCGAATTGCGCTTTGAGGTCGACGAGCGCGTCGAAGGATCGGGCCGGGCGCGCACGCCGCTGGCCGTTGCCGAACTGGCGCCGCTTGCCGAAACGCTGAAGGCGCAAAACGTCGAAGCGCTGGCGATCAGCTTTCTCAATTCCTATATCGCGCCCGACCACGAGCAAGCCGCCGCCGCCGAATTGCGCCGTCTCCTGCCCGATATGTTCATCACCACCGGCACCGAACTGACCCGCGAATGGCATGAGTTCGAGCGCACCGCAACCGCGGCTGCAAACGCCTATGTCGGCCCGCAAGTGAGCAAATACATCGCCGAATTCGATGCCGGTTTGCGCGAGAGCGGATTCGGCGGCTCGCTTCTGCTGATGGGATCCCATGGCGGCGTGATCTCGGCTGAACGCGGCTGCCGGGAGCCGATCACGCTGGTGGAATCCGGGCCGGTCGGCGGCTGCATCGGCGCCGGCAGCTATGGACAAATGCTCGGCGTCGACAATCTGGTCGCATTCGACATGGGCGGCACAACGTCGAAATGCGCCATGATCGAACGCGGCCGCTATGCCGTGGAGTCGGTCTATTACATCGGCGGTCCCGACGCCGGCTTTCCAATCCGGGGCAATGTGATCGACATTCTAGAGGTCGGCGTTGGCGGCGGCTCGATTGCCTGGCTCGACGAACAGCGCCGGCTGCATGTCGGCCCGCGCAGCGCCGGCTCGACGCCCGGACCCGCCTGCTATGGCCGCGGCGGCAGCGCGCCGACGGTAACCGACGCCAATCTCTTGCTGGGCCGACTCGACGCAGACAATTTCTTAGGCGGCGAGATGCAGCTAACGACCGAGCACGGCAGCACAGTATTGATGGAGCGGATCGCCGCGCCGCTCGGCTATGCCGGCGCCGATGCGGTAACGCGCGCGGCCCGTGGCGTCCTGACCATCGCCAATTTGACCATGACCTCGATCATCAAAAAGGTGTCGATCGCACGCGGCTACGACCCCCGCGACTTTGCGCTGTTCTGCTATGGCGGCGGCGGCCCGCTGCACGGCGTCGAGCTCGCCCATGCGCTCAAGATTCCGCGCGTGCTGGTGCCGCCCGAGCCGGGCAATTTTTCGGCGCTCGGAATGTTGCTGGCCGACCCCCGCCTCGACACCGCGCAAACTTTCGTGACCCGCCTCAATCCGGAAAACCTCAGCAAGGTCACGACGATCTACGCCGAGCTTGAAACCGCGGGCCGCGCCGCGCTGCGGCGCGAGTTCGGCGAAGGTCCGATCACAATCGCGCGCGAATCTGAAATGCGCTACAAGGGCCAACACCATTCAATCAAAATTCCAATCGCCGAAGACGACGACGCGCCGCGCCTGCGCGCGCGCTTCGATGCGGAATATCTGCGGCGCTATGGACACGCCAATAGCAAGGTCGATGTCGAGATCGTGGTGCTGCACTCCATTGCCACGCTCCACATGAAGCGGCCGGAGCTGGCGCGGCTTGGCCGGCCGGGAGATCCACGGAAATCGCCGGAGACCAAGACCCGGCCGGTGTTTTTTCTCAGCGACGATTGCTTCCTGCCAACCCAGATTTACGATCGTTACCAGCTCGCGCCCGGATTCAAAGCAAGCGGCCCCGCCCTGATCGTCGAATACGGGTCGAGCACATTGATCGGCCCGCGCGATCGGTTCAGCATTGGCCAGATTGGGGAGATCGACATTGACTGCAACCCTTGATGCCGCAACGGCAAGCGCTGCGATCGATCCGGTCACTGTGGAGGTGATCCGGCGGCGGCTGGTCGCGATCGCCGACGAGGTCGACGTCAACATCACGCGCACCGCGTTCAGCCCCTACATCTACGAATACAAGGACTACGCCGTCGGCATCGTCGACGCCGATGGCGACCTGATCTGCCAATGCACCGCCGGCATGCCGGTGTTCGTGGCCGATGTGATGCGGGTGGCGGTGCTTGACGGCCTCAAGCTCTATGGCCGCGACAACCTGCACGCCGGCGACATTGTCATCACCAATTATGCCGGCACCATCGGCCAGCATCTCAACAACATGACGATGTACACGCCGATCTATGCACCGGACGCACCGACGCTGATGGGCTTCATGGTCGTGGTGATGCATTGGATCGATATCGGCGGCAGTGAAATCGGCTCGCTGTCACAGTTTTCGACCGACATCTTTCAGGAGGGAATCCAGTTCAGGACCGTAAAGATCTACGCGCGCGGCGAGCCGGTGCCCGAGATCTACCGGATGATCGAGCACAACACCCGCTTTCCGGTGGAGATGCTGGGCGACATCAACTCACAGATTGGCGGCTGCCTGATGGGCCGCGACAGCGTGGCCGAATTGATCGGGCGCTACGGCACCGACACGTTCCGCGCTTCGCTCGACATCATCTGGAACCAGTCCGAGGCCGAGGCGCGCACCGCCATCCGCGCAATTCCCGACGGAACCTATAGCGCCGAGGCCATGCTCGACGACGACGGCGTCAATCCTGGCGCGCTGCCCTGCAAAGTGACGGTGACTGTCAGCGGCGATAGCATGACGATCGACCTATCGGCACTGCCGGCGGAAACCCGCGCGCCGATGAATTCAGGCCGCAGCGGCGGCGGCGCAACGGTCGCGCGTCTGGCCTTTCGTTACCTCCTCTTGCCGGAGGGCGACGCCAATGAAGGAACCTTTCGGCCGCTCACGCTGATCCTGCCGGAGGGAACCATTGTGAGCGCCGGCCCAACCGCCGCGATGAGCGCCTATAACTCGGCCTTGCCGACGCTGATCGATCTGGTCATCCGCGCGCTCGGCCCGGCGCTGCCGGATCGGGTGGCGGCCGGCCACTACGGAACTTTCGCAACGCTGCACCTGTCCGGTCGCCGACCGGACAACGACTCGTTCTGGCAATGCCATGATAGCGGCTTCGGCGGCTGGGGCGCTTTGCAGGGCCTCGACGGACCGGGGCCGTTTCGCACCATGTGCCACGGCGATACGCGCCTGATACCGATCGAGGTGCAGGAAGCAAATTACCCGTTTCTGATCGAAGGCTTCGGTCTGCGTCAAGATTCCGGCGGCCATGGCGAATTTCGCGGCGGGCTCGGACTTGAGCGCCGCTATCTGATGTTGGCGCCGTGCCGGATGAAGACTCGATTTGAACGCACCATGAGTCCGCCCTGGGGCATCAATCGAGGACACGACGCCAAACCGGCCCATGTGCGGATCGAACGCCCCGACGGCACCAGCCAGACCGCGCTCAAGGACACGACCATGCTGGAGGCCGGCGCGCGCGTCATCATTCAGACCGGCGGCGGTGGCGGTTATGGCGACCCGCGCCGGCGCGACCATGCGCGCGTTCGTACCGATGTGCGACGCGGCTATGTTTCAACCGAAGCGGCGCGCACGATCTATGGCGTGGATCAACCCTAAAGTTCTGTCACGGATTGGGCGGCCCGAACCGCTTTTCGAAATCCCAAACGTCTTGAAAGCCGATCAGCTTGTTGAACGAATCGAATGAATACATCGGAGTGCGGCCGGTCGATACGCCGTTTTCGCGAATATCGCCAAAGGCGCTATCCATGGCAGCGGCGGCCGCCAGAAAACCGGCGGCGGGGAAAATCGCCACCGCATAGCCGATCTCCGTAAGCCTCGCGGCGGACAAAAGCGGCGTCCGCCCGCCGTTGACCATATTGGCCAGGAGCGGCGCGTCGATGCGCTTGGCAATCGCCGTCATTTCAGTTTCGGATTCCGGCGCTTCCACAAAGATGACATCGGCGCCAGCCGCGGCGAACGCCTCGGCGCGGCGGAGCGCCTCATCGAGCCCAAGCGACGTGCGGCTGTCGGTTCGTGCGATCACCAGAAAGTCCGCGCTCGAACGGCTGTCGCACGCGACCTTGATTTTCAGAAGCATGTCGTCAAGCGGGATCACGCGCCGGTTCGGCGTATGGCCGCATTTCTTTGGGAACTCCTGATCCTCCAATTGGATCGCGGTGACGCCAGCTTTTTCATAGCCGCGCACGGTATGGCGGACATTAAGCAAGCCGCCATAGCCGGTATCGGCGTCGGCGACGATCGGCGTCTTGGTCATGGCCGTGATTTGCCCGACGCGTTCGACCATGTCGCGATAGGTCGCTATCCCGGCGTCCGGCAGACCGAGATAAGAGGCAACAACGCCGTAGCCGGTGACATAAAGCGCCGGGAACTCCATCCGGTCGGCAATCAGCGCCGAGATCAGATCGTAAACGCCGGGCGCCACAACGAAATTACGCGCCTGCAACATTTGCCTAAATCTGGGATCGGCCATCGGCGGTCAACCTCCTCAATCAATCTCTGTTCTGAACTCTGAGCGCAACGATCCATTTGAAAGCAAAACTCCGCCCCGTGCTATCGGCTCGATCAAACCGATCGACCGCAGCGCCTCCCACAGGGTCGCTTGATTGGATGTGACCACCGGCACGCCAAGCTCGCGTTCCAGGGGATCGATCAACGGCAATGTGGGGAAATCGGTACACGAGATCAGTAGCGCGTCGGAACCATGGACGAACGCCGACCTCGCATGTTGAAGCACGGCCTCGATCGGCGTCCGCGCGATCAGTGGATAATCGGCCGGCCCGTTGGCGCCGATGCCAAGCCCCTTGATCGAACGAACCTCAATCCCGGCCGCGGTCAGAAACGCCGTCTCATGCGCGTTCAACGCGTCGTGATAGGGAGTTGCGACTGATAGCTTTGCCGCGCCGAGAAAACGCAAAGCCTCAACAATGGCGGAAGCGGTCGTGACTATGGGCACGCCGGCGAGCGCACTCACGGCCTCCGGCAGCGACCGCGGCGGCGAAATCATCGAACCGGCCGTGCAAGCATAGGCAACCACATCGACGCCGGCCGGCGTCAACTCCGCCGCCTTTGCTGCGATGTCGCGGATCAGGATGCGACGATCCGCCTCGCTCGACACATGATCGTGAATCGGCATGCGAACGGTGTGAAATGTTACACCGTCCGGCATCAAGCGGGCCCACTCCGCCTCGTTGACCGTATTGGTCGGAGGCACGATCAGCCCAATCTTGCCGCGGCTGCTGTAAGCCGACCGATGTCGCGGTTGGTTCATGACAATGCCGCCGCACGGTAGCCCGCACGACAGATTTGTCCAGTCATTTTGGGTTTGACGAGGTCTCTCAATCCGTACAAGAATTCAGGAGATGGGACTGGATTGAATGGCGCAGGATCGCGTTTTGATTGTCGGGGGCGGTCCTGTGGGCCTGGTTGCAGCCGCCTTCCTGGTCGCCGAAGGAATTCCGATCACGCTGATCGAAACGCAGCAAGACGTTGCCGACGACCTGCGCGCCTCCACGTTTCACCCGCCAACGCTGGATTTCCTCGCGCGGCTTGGCGTCACCGCCCAGCTTATTGAGCAAGGCCTCATTTGCCGTTATTGGCAGTTTCGCGACCGGCGGAGCGGCGCCATTGCAACTTTCGATCTGGCGGAATTGCACGGCGAGACCGCGTTCCCCTACCGTGTGCAGTGCGAGCAATGGAAACTGGCCAAGCTGCTGCGCGCGCAATTGGAGGCGTGTGGTGACGCCACGCTGATTTACGGAGCGCGAGCCGTCACCGTCAAGCAGGACGCCGATAAAGTCGTTCTGACAGCGGAGCGCGTCGACGGCACGATGGAGCAGTTCACCGGAACCTACCTGATCGGCGCGGACGGCGCCCGGAGCACCGTCCGCAGCCAAAGCGGAATCGCATTCGAAGGAATGACAATTCCCGAGCTTTTCCTCTCCCTGTCGACGACCTTTCCATACCACGACACGATCACCGATCTCGCCAACATAAATTACATCGCCGACCCCGACGAGTGGCTGGTGCTGCTGCGGACGCCGTCGCTTTGGCGGGTTTTGATGCCGACCGATCCCACCGAAACCGATGCCGCAATGATGGCCGACGCACAGATCCAGCGGCGATTGCAGTCAGTGCTCGCGTCTCCAAAGCGCTACGAGGTCGTGCACAAGACCGCCTATAGAGTCCATGAGCGCGTCGCCGACCGGTACGTTTTCGGTCGGATTCTGCTTGCCGGCGATGCCGCGCACGTCAACAATCCGTTGGGCGGCATGGGCATGAACGGCGGAATCCACGATGCCGCAAATCTCAGCGAAAAGCTTGTCGCTGTGCTGCGCGGCGCCAACCCATCCCTCCTGGCCCGCTATGAACGGCAACGGCGCAAGGTCGCGATCGATACCGTGCAAGCCCAAGCGCTACGCAACCGCATCGATTTAAGCGAGCGCGATCCTGAAAAACGGCAGGCGTTCTACGATCGGGTTCGCGCGACCGCCGAAGACCCCGTCAAACACCGCGACTACTTGATGCGCTCGTCAATGATAGCTTCATTGCGGGAAGTCGAGTCGGTTCAATAGGCGCAATCGCTAAAGCGCGGGAAGCATGAACGACGACCTGCATGCGAACTACAAAGGTGTCTACGAGCACAAGCTCGGGTTTGGCCGCCGCCCGGCGCTCATTCTCGTCGATTTTGTCCAGGCGTATTTCGATCGCTCGTGCGAATTATTTGCCAACGTCGAGAAGACGCTTGAGTCCGCCCTGCGGATACGCAATGCGGCGCGAACAGCGAGCGTCCCAGTCATCTATACTAACGTCGTCTATCATCGCGACGCACTCAATGGCGGACGGTTCTTCCAGAAGGCCAAGCCGCTGCGCGCCTTTGTCGCGGGCAGCCCACTTGGGCGCTGGCCGTCGGGAATGGACGTGCGCGACGACGAGTTGGTGATCTCCAAGCAGTATCCAAGCGCATTCTTTGGGACCTCGCTGGCTTCGACGCTGGTGGCCTGGGGTACCGACACCCTCATCATCACCGGTCTTACAACCAGCGGCTGCGTGCGCGCGACTTGCGTCGATGCCTGTTCGCATGGCTTCATCCCGATCATTGTTGAGGAAGCCTGCGGCGATCGACACGCGGCGCCGCATCAAGCTAACCTGTTCGACATGAATGCCAAATACGGTGACGTCGTGCACGAAGACGAAGCCATCGCCTACATCGCGCGCCACACGGCAACATAGACGCAGTCCGCTGGAACCACGAGAATGGGTGAAACGCCATGACACGGGGCATGACGCTGTTGACGCGAGCCGGAGTTTCCGCTGTCGCTATCGTCGCTATCGCAGGGGCAGCCTACGCGCAGACCGATGACTGGCCGACGCGGCAAGTTTCGATCGTTGTCCCAACCGCAGCCGGCGGCAACACCGACCTGATGGCCCGCCTTGCGGCCGATCATCTCACCGGCCGGCTGAAGCAGCCGTTTGTCGTCGACAATCGGCCGAGCGCCGGGGGCGCCGTTGCGAGCAATCTGGTCGCCACTGCCGCGGCGGATGGCCACACGCTGCTGTTTGCGCCAAATTCGATGGTGCTGCTGACGCCGCTGGTGCAGAAGCTTAATTTTGATCCGCGCAAGGTCCTGACGCCGATCACCAATGTCGGCACCGGAACGCAGGTTATCGCGATCAAGCGATCGCTGCCGGTAACAACGCTGCCGGAATTCATCGCCTATGCCAAGAAAAACCCGGGCAAGCTCAACTTCGCGATCGCAGGGGCGAACAACATCAGCCACCTCGGACCTGTGTTGCTGTTCAAGCGCGCGGGAATTGACTTGGTCATGGTGCCATCGCGGGGCGAACCCCAGGCGGTCACCGACCTGATGGCAGGTAACGTCGATTTCTATTTCGGCAATACGTCGGTGCTGTTGCAGCATGCCAACCACGAAAACATCAGATTGCTTGCGGTCGGCACCGCGCAGAGAATTGCCGCGGCTCCGGACCTGCCGACGATCTCGGAAACGATTCCCGGTTTGGTGTTTGCTTCGTGGAACGGTTTTTTTGCGCCCAACGGTCTGTCCGACGGTATCGCCGCAAGACTGCGCACGGAGATCGCGAGCCTGACGAAAATGCCGGATGTGACAAAAAAGCTGGTGAACCTCGGTATCGTTCCCGGCGGCATGTCTCGCGACGAAGTTGCCGCCGTCTTCAAGACCGATCAACAGAACTTTGCCGATGCGGTGCAGGCGGCGGGGATCGAACCGCAATAGCTACCGGCGGCATGAGCCGCGGCAAGCGGCGACCCAGCAACCGGAAAATTACCTTCGGCAAGGCAACGAGCAGGTCTCAGCGATGCAGCGCCTATCCATTCGTCTTGCGGCTGGCTCCGGCCCCACGTTTGGAGTCGACGACCTAGCCTGCGCTGCGGCGACCCATCTGGGATTTTGGTATGACGAAGGACTGGATGTCACCTGGATGCCCGTGCGCGGCGGAATTGCCGCCATTCAGTCGGTAATGGATGGCACCGTCGATGCCTCATACGGCGGACTGGGCCCTGTCATCAAATACCGTTCCGAGGGACATCCGGCGCGCATCATCGTTTCCATGGCGCGGGCGCTGGCACAGAACCTGGTGGCTCAGGCACCCATCAAGAGCACTGCGCAACTGCGCAACACGTCCTGGGCCATCGACGGCGTCGGCGCCCTCAGTCATCACATGGCGCGCTTGATCGTTCGGAGCCTCAACATCCCCGAAGCGGAAGTCGACTGGCGCGTGGCCGGTCCGCCCCCGGAGCGGATCGCTGCGTTGCTGGACGGCAGCGTGGACGCGGCGCTCCTGCGGGTCGAAGAAGCAATCGCCCTATCGCTTGATGCTACCAATTCACTACACACCCTGCTGGGATTCGCAGAGCTGAAACGGCTGGTGCCAACGCAACCCCATGGGGTGCTGGCGACGCGGCAAGAATACGTCGATTCACATCCTCAACATCTGGCGCGGCTCGCCAAGGGAATGATTCTCGCCTCGCGGGCGCTACACGACGATTTCACGGCTTTTCGCGCCACTTATCGGCAATATGTCAAGGTGTCGGTGCCGGAGGAACAGATCAGGGGCATTTGGGAACAAGAACGCGACGCCAATGGGTTTGCGGTGAACGGCGAACTCAGCCACGCGCACTGGCAATCCCAACTCGACCTGTTCTACGCGCTGCACGCCGATCTCCCGCGCGTCAATTTCGAACAACTGATCGACACCCGGTTTGTCAAGCAGGCGCTCGATAAAGTCGGTGTCCGGCAGGCCCCGGACCAGCCCGCTTGATCGAACCGCCTATCGTTCGATCAGAAGATACAATCCGAACCGCGCGCCAACCAGAATTGACGTGATGGCAATGAATGAACCGACCGCCAGCGTCGATACACCCGTGATGCCCTGACCGATGGTGCAGCCGAGCGCCGCAACGCCGCCGAACCCCATCAGAACAGCGCCAAGCAGATGGCGCTTCATCTCGCGCGCGTCGTCGGGCGCTTCCCAACGAAACTGTCCGGCCGACCGCGCAGCCAAGAACGCGCCCAGGATCGCACCGGCCACCGCGCCCACCGGAAAATCCGGCCGCAACCCGGTCGCGAGCATCACATAGAGCAGCGTCTCGCCCAGGGGCGCGACAAAGCTGAATGATTCCACCCGGCGCGTATCGAACGGATCGAAACCGGCGACACCGGTGGCCCACCAGCCAACCACGACAATGATACCCATCATCGCGCCGGTTGCGATCGACCGGGTGGAACGAAGAAATCCGGCGGTGCATGCCAAACCGGCGATTGTCGCCGCAACCAGGAACGGAAATATCCAGCCGGCAGCCCCGGTGATCCCGAGCAGTTCGGGAATCCGTTGCGATGCGCGTCCGACCAGATCATAGGATAGCGGATCGATCGCATGGGCCCGCAGCAGTCCGGTCGCGCCGCGCATGGTGGCCATGGCGGTTAACGCCATGACCATAAACACCACCAGCGCCTTCAGATCCCCGCCGCCAAGCCGCAGCAGTGCGCCAAAGCCGCAAGTGCCGACCAGCGCCATGCCAAGACCGAACAGCAGCCCGCCGACCACCGCACCGCCCCATTCGATGCGAGGAACGGTGTAGATCGCACGCGACAGATCGAGCGTGCCGGCGATTTCAAGCAGGTGAACTCCGGCGATGGCGACAGCGATGGCAATGAGCCAAGACCGCAGCCGCTTGGTGTCGTTGCCGTACACCGCATCCTCGATGGCGCCGAGCGTGCAGAAGCGCCCGCGCCGCGCAACAAATCCAAGGGCTATGCCGAGAATAAAGCCAAGCAATGTGCGAACGATAAACGGCGGCAATTCCAGCATCGCTTCACCGCCAGCTGAAGTTGAACATCAACAGTGCCGCCGGCCCCAGCGCGACCGCGTCACTTTTGCCGCCTGGCCCGACAAAAAGCGGCATGCAACGCGGCGATGATGTCGCGCACTTCCGGCCGCGCCAGCGAGTAATAGATGTTCTTGCCGTCGCGTCGGGTCTGCACGAGATCGTCGGCGCGCAGCCGCGCCAGTTGCTGCGAGACCGCCGGCTGCCGCAGGCTTAGCATCTCCTCAATTTCGGCAACCGACTTTTCGCCTTCGACGAGCAGGCAAAGGATCACCAGCCGCGCCTCATGCGAGAGCGCTTTCAGGAACTCGCTTGCCTCCTGGGCATTGGCGATCATGTCGTCCATATCCACGTCGCGCGGCTTAACAAGGGTTTGTGTGCTCATAGCAATCTCATTCCATTTCCCTGGTCCGCGCCGCGCGGAACCAACCTCAGTGGGTGACCGGCAATTGTTGCACCAGCCGATTCAACAGCTCCCAAAAAAAGCTATCGCCGGGGTAGCCTTCGATGCGCCCGACCTCGTGCGTATTCCCGACCAGCACGAAGGTCGGCGTGTAAACGATCGGCCCCTTCAACACGATGTCCGGACGCTTACCATTGATATCGACCATGCGCAGCGGCAGCCGGCGGCCGATTTCGGTCTTGCCATAGACCGGCCCGACTTCACGATCCCAGGCGCGGCACCACGGGCAGCCGTCGCGGCGATACATCAGGAGTTCCGCCGCGTCGGCGGATGACCCCACGATGACCACCGCGGCCAAGGCGATGATGGCAGCCCGCAAAAGGCGCATTAATCATACTGTTCCACGTTGCGTGGCTAACATAGCAGAAATCGCATATGTTTCGCCAGGGAGGCTTTGATGTTCGATATCAGCCTGATTGCGAGCTTTGGCGCCGGGGTCATCTCATTCCTATCGCCCTGCATCCTGCCGCTGGTGCCGCCCTATCTGTGTTTTCTGGCCGGCACATCGCTGACGGCGCTCGCGGACAATCCCAGTGCCGCCGTCAGCCTGCGAGCGCTTGCCCGGGCGGTGGCGTTCGTGACCGGCTTTTCGGTGGTCTTTGTGGCGCTCGGCGCCAGCGCGTCAAGCCTTGGACAACTCATCGCCGATCACCTGACCTGGCTGTCGCGTATCGCCGGCGGCGTGATCGCACTGCTCGGCCTGCACATGCTTGGCCTGTTCCGGTGGTCGCTGCTGATGCAGCAGGCGCGCTTCGAGGCCAGCCGGCCCGCCAGTTTCCTCGGTGCATTCGTCGTTGGGCTGGCCTTCGGGTTCGGCTGGACGCCGTGCGTTGGGCCGGTGCTGGCCTCGATCCTGCTGCTTGCCGGCGCGCAGGATTCGGTCGGATACGGCGCCGCGCTGCTCGGTACCTATGCGGCCGGGATCGGCGTGCCGTTCATGGCCGCGGCCTTGCTCACCGGCCCATTCCTGCGTTGGGTCCAGCGTTTTAGGCACCATCTTGGAACGATTGAGAAAGCAATGGGTGCGATTCTTGTCCTGACCGGCCTGACGATTGCGCTCGGCTGGATGCCGGCGGTCGGAAACTGGCTGCTGGATGCGATCCCCGCGCTTGGGCGGGTCGGCTAAATCCGCCCCACCTCTTGCTGAGCGCGGGTGTCATCGATACATCTATAAAAACGAATATCAGGAAATCATCGTCATGCTGTCACGGCGCGACTTTCTGATTGGATCAATGGCCGGCGCATTGACGCCGGCGCTCGCGCGGGGGCAAGCCGTGCTGGGCGACGATGGCATCTATCACCAGCCTTGGTTCCTGCAGAGCCTCCTGGAACTCGGCGACGACCTGCAAGCCGCGAACGAGGCTGGCAAACGCCTTGCGGTGATGTGGGAACTGCGGGGTTGCCCCTATTGCCGCGATACCCATCTGGTCAATTTCGCCCGGCCGGAGATCGAGGCCTACATCAAGACGCGCTTTGAGATTCTTCAACTCAATCTCGTCGGCGCGCGGGAAGTGACCGACTTCGACGGCGAGAAAATGCCGGAGAAACGGCTCGCCGAGAAATACGGCATCCGCTTTACGCCAACGGTGCAGTTTTTTCCGGAGCGCGCCGACGGCCTCGATCGCAAGCGACCCCGCGAACGCGAGATTACGCGCACGCAGGGCTACCTCGCCCCGCAGCAGTTCCTGGCTTCGTTCCGCTTTGTCGCCGAGCGCGCCTATGAACGCGGCACCTTGCTCGACTTCTTGAAGGCCAATAGCTGATCGCCTTCAGCCGACCTTGAGATAGCCAAACCCTTTGGCTTGCAGTTCCGCCACGGTCGCAACGCCCGACGGCACGAACTTCAGAACGGAATCGGTCCTGGTCTTTGAGGGATCGATCTTCAACCGCTTATAGGTGATCTGGCACAGATAGGCCTCAACGCCATACTGGGTCAGACCCATAAAGCGCTTGTAGAGATCGGGATCGATCGTCTCCTTGGCCCAGGGCGTGTCGGTCAGGTCCTTGAGAAAAAATTTAAGACCGGGGCCGTGCGCGACAATGACCAGCTTGAGCTTGAAATTATCGAATTCATAAGCCGAGTAGTGGTTCAGCATGTTTTGCAACATTTGCGAGAAGCGTTGCGGCTCGCCGAAATCGCAGTGATAGAGGCAAGCGATATCGGTTTCCTTCTTGATCTTCGAAAGGTCGAGCTCCGTTGGATTGGCCGACGCCGCCCGTGACGCGGCGATGGCTGCGCCGGTCGCGGTAATCGCACCAATGATCTGTCGTCTGTTCTTGAGCATTGCGTCCTCCTGGCCTGTCGTTTCCAGCCTTAAGCTCGTACAAGCGCGCTGGCTTGCCGGCTGTAAGCCCACGATGCCACGACCGCTCTACTTGTTGGCCGGGCTTTCGGGGCTCATCAACAACGCTACGATATCAACAATCTGCGCGATCGTCAGAACACTGTTGGTGCCGAAGCGCGGCATCAACGAGCAGGGAAATGTCGCATGCGGGTTGTAGATCTTTTCATAGGCGCGCTTGGCGTCGGCCTCGCTGAAATTGCGGTTCTTGCCGTATTGCAGCAGGCTCGGCCCGATCGTGCCGAAGCTCAATTCCTGTCGCGTGATCTGGTGGCAGGCATAACAGTTGCCGCCATTAACCCGATCGGGCGCGGTATCGGTGAAGCGTAGGCCATAGCCCGACTGGGCGAGCGCCTCGCCTTTCTTCCAATCGCCGACGAACTTGCCGTCCGCCGGATATTTGATGGCAGCTTTCTCGCGCGCCTGAATCGCCTCAAATACCTTTGTCGCCGGCGTGTTGTTGGCGGCCGAGCATTGCTGCATGGTCTCATCCGGCGTCAACCGCGCCTGCCAATCGGCCGGCGCGCCCGGAAACGCCGATTTGACCGCGGTGTCAACGCGCGCCGGATCGACTTTGGACTTTTGTTCAGCGGGCGCACTCGAAGCAAATGCCGCCAGAACGACGATCACAGAAGTCAGTTTTGCAAATCGCATCATCGCACCCGCGGTTAACGCTTAAGGCCGGGAGCAGCGATGTCACCGCCCACCGCCTTGCTTACCAGATAAGCCGCGAGCGCCACGCTCGCGTCCGAGCCCAATTCCAGTTCCGGCATGCGCATCTGCCAATAGCAGTCGTACAACCGATGCTGCATCGTCATCACATGGGTTGATGAAACCCGATAGGCCGGCCATTCGCCCACGACTTTACGGGCTGCCTCCGGATCGGACAGGAACGGCAGGCCTTGCAAGCGAATCCGCCGGCCGGATTCGGCATGGCAGGTCGCGCAAGAAAAATCGAACGGTCCCGAACGCCGCATGAAGATCGCCTCACCCAGCGCCACCATTTCGCGCTCGCTGGGATGATCGAGCTTGGCGGCGAATTTCATGCCATTGGATTTGCTCGCAATATAAGTCGCAATCGCGCCAAGTTCCCGGATCGGTTGACCGCCGGCCGGATGCGGCCGCTTGATCAGTTCGGCGCGGCTGAAGCCCTGCAACGTCTCCATGCACCACAGCAGGCGAGTCTCAACGTCCATCACTTTCTTGGCGTCGGCAAAATATCGCGGCAGTTCGCCAAACGCGCCGTCGACGACGCCCGGCCCCTTGCCGAGATCGCAGCGTTCCAGCGAAACATTTTTCGGACCGCGCGGCGCCTTCCACAAGTCCTCGCCACGGTCAGCATCGAGCAGCGCCGGATTGCTCCAGGGGTCCTGACGCAACATCTGACGATAGCGCTCGATCGCCTTTTCAGTCTCGTCGTCCTGCGCAACAGCCAAAGACGACACCGCCGCGACGGCGGCCAACCCGCCAATCAACCACCGACCCCAATTCATGAACTGCACTCCTGCCCTGCTTGCCGCAGGCTGACGCTTCTTCCCAGACCCTCAGAATACATGCATTTTTTGGAATGAAAAGGCTTACCCCGTAATGGCGCGAGAAAATCGCCCGCCGGCCGGACTTCCCCCCTGTTGCAAAGCCGCGGGCAATCGGGTAATAGTTTCACAGAAATGAATATGTTCTGCGTCGGCGCGTTGGCCCCATTGGATCAATCGCCAATCTGGCAGACTTAATGCAGCCTCACTAAGTTATGTGGAACAAAACACAGGGAGTTGCAGCACAATGATCGCGGCATTGAATCGGCGGCAAGCTCTGGCTATCGGCGTCAGCGCAGCCACCACGGCCATTCTTGGCGGCTCGGTGCTGCCGGCGGCAGCGGCCAATGATTACGAAGACCTGATCAAGAAATTCACCGGCGGCAAGGTGCCGACAGTCGGTCGAGTCAAAATTGACGCGCCTGAGATCGCCGAAAACGGCAATACCGTGCCGATGACCATCATGGTTGAAAGCCCGATGACGCCGGCATCCTACGTCACCGAAGTTCTAGTGGTGGCCGACGGCAACCCACGCGCCGGCGTCGCGACGTTCCGATTCACGCCCGACAGCGGCATTGCGGAAGCCAACACCCGCATTCGCCTCGCCAGCACCCAATGGCTGCACGTCGTTGCTAAGACGAACGACGGCGCGTTCTTCATGGCCAAGAAGGAAGTTAAGGTCACCATCGGCGGCTGCGGCGGTTGACGCCAAGTACACCAGCAGCTCAACCGCCACCAAGGAGATATTGAGATGGCAACCAATGTCAGGCCGCGCATCCGACTGGACAAGAAGCAGGCTAAAAAGGGCGAATTGGTCGAAGTGAAGGCCCTGGTCTCGCACGTTATGGAGACCGGCCAGCGCAGGGACGCATCCGGCAAGATCGTGCCGCGCAAGATCCTCAATAAGTTCGTCTGCACCGTGAACGGCAAGGAAGTGTTCGCGGCCGATTTCGAGCCCGCGGTTTCCGCCAATCCCTACATTCAATTCAAGTTCAAGGCGCAGGAGTCGGGCAAGGTCGTACTGACCTGGTTTGACGACGACGGCAGCACGATTGTCGGCGAAGAGAGCATCGCCGTCAGTTGATGACTTCACATTGCCGGCCGACGCATCACGGATCGATAGACATTTCTCCGTGCGGCTGAGCTTTGCCTCGGAGTGAGAGATGATTTCTCGGCGCGAATTCGTGCAAGTGGCCGCGGCGGTCGCCGCGCTGGTCCCCGGCGGCTGGTCGCGCAGTTTCGCGCAACAGCGCATGACCCAGGCCGAACTTCTGAAGTTCAACTCGGTCGGCAACGTGACACTGGTTCATGTCGCAGACATCCATGGCCAGTTGCTGCCGGTCTATTTTCGCGAACCCACGGTCAATCTTGGCGTCGGCGAAGCCAAGGGCCTGGTGCCGCATTTAACCGGCCGCGCCCTGCTCGATCACTACAAGATTCCGGCGAAGTCGCAGGCTGCTTACGCGCTCAGCGCTGAGGATTTCGCAGCCCTCGCCAAGAGCTACGGCCGGATCGGCGGACTCGATCGGATCGCCACAATCCTCAAATCAATTCGCGCCGAGCGCGGTAATCGGGTGCTGTTCCTCGACGGCGGCGACACCTGGCAGAACAGCTACACCTCGTTGCAGACCAAAGGCCAGGACATGGTCGACTGCATGGCGCTGCTCAAGCCGGACGCCATGACCGGCCATTGGGAATTCACCCTTGGTGAGGCCCGCGTTAAGGAAATCGTCGACACGCTCGGTTTTCCGTTCCTGGCGCAGAATGTCCGCGACACCGAATGGAACGAGCCGGTGTTCAAATCGTCGGTGATGCTTGATCGGGGCGGCGTTCGGGTCGGCGTCATCGGCCAGGCCCTGCCCTACACCGCCATCGCCAATCCGCGCTGGATGATCCCGAACTGGTCGTTCGGCATTCGCGAGGACGATTTGCGCAAGGAAGTCGCCAATGTGCGCAAAGACGGCGCCGAATTGGTGGTGTTGTTGTCACACAACGGTTTCGACCTCGATCGCAAACTGGCGAGCCGGGTTGCCGGGATCGACGTGATCCTGGCAGCCCACACCCATGACGCGCTGCCGGAGGTGGTGCGGGTCGGCAAGACGTTATTGGTGGCGTCGGGCAGCCACGGCAAGTTCGTCTCCCGTCTCGATCTCGATGTCCGCAATGGCGAGGTTAAGGACTTCCGCTTCAAGCTGATCCCGGTGTTCGCCGATGCAATCGAACCGAATGCGGAAATGGCCGCGAAAATCAGATCGATCCGCGCGCCGCACGAAGCGATGCTGGGCGAAGTCATCGGCAAGACCGACACGCTGTTGTACCGGCGCGGCAATTTCAACGGCACGCTCGACAATCTGATCTGCGACGCAATGCTGGAAGAGCGCGACGCGCAAATCGCGCTGTCGCCCGGATTCCGCTGGGGCAATTCGCTGCTGCCGGGACAAAGCATCACCCGCGAGGACATCTATAACGCGACCGCGATCAGCTATCCGGCAGCCTATCGGCTGACCATGTCCGGCGCGCGCTTGAAAGAAGTACTTGAGGACGTTGCCGACAATATCTTCAATCCAGATCCCTATTATCAGCAAGGCGGCGACATGGTCCGTGTCGGCGGCCTCGCCTACACCATCGATATCGGCAAGCCGGCCGGCCAGCGGATTTCCGGCCTGACCTTGCGGCCGCGCGGCGAGCCGATCGATCCGGCCAAGGACTACGTCGTGGCCGGATGGGCGAGTGTCAACGAAGGCACCGAAGGCCCGCCGATCTGGGACGTCACGATGAATTACATCAAGCGCAAAGGGACGGTTGCGCCGGTCGAGGCCGATCACATTCGGGTGCTCGGAAGCTAACAGGCGCAGCGGAAACCAGCATGGACCAGCACGACTCCGGCAAGACCAAGCGGACATCGCGCCGCGATTTCCTGCGCGCGGGCCTCGCCGCCGGCGGGACCGCGGCGCTAACCAGTCCAGCCGGCGCCGCGCCCAAGAGCAACGGCAATCCCGCCAATCTGCCGCCCAATGTCGCCGACTGGTCGCGCATGCTCGGCGACGGCGTTGCCGTGCGCTCCTATGGCAAGCCATCCAAGCACGAGGCTCATGTCATCCGCCGCGACGTCGAATGGCTAACAGCCTCGCGCCAAAGCTCGGTCAGTTTCACGCCGATCCACGAGCTTGACGGCATCATCACCCCGAACGGCGTCTGCTTTGAGCGCCATCACGCCGGCATCGCTGAGCTCGATCCGAAAGATTACCGGCTCATGCTGCATGGCTTGGTCGAACGGCCGCTGGTATTCACGCTCGACGACCTCAAGCGCATGCCGCGGGTCAATCGCGCCTATTTCTGCGAATGCGCGGCAAATTCCGGCATGGAATGGCGCGGCGCGCAGCTCAACGGCGCGCAATACACCCACGGCATGGTGCATTGCGTGATGTATACCGGCGTTCCGCTGAAAGTGCTGCTCGCCGAGGCCGGACTGCGCCCTAACGCCAAATGGCTGCTGCTTGAAGGCAGCGATGCCGCGGCCATGACCCGTTCACTGCCGCTGCAAAAGGCGCTCGACGACGCGCTGGTGGCTTACCGCATGAACGGCGAAATGTTGCGGCCCGAGAACGGCTATCCGGCGCGCATCGTCGTGCCGGGCTGGGAAGCCAATATGTGGGTCAAGTGGATCCGCCGCATCGAGGTCGGCGACGAACCCTGGCATCATCGCGAAGAGACCTCCAAATACACCGACCTGCTCGAAAATGGCACGGCGCGGCGCTTCACTTATGTGATGGACGCCAAGTCCGTGATCACCGATCCGAGCCCGCAACTCCGAATGAAGCATGCGTCGGGCTTTACCGTGATTTCAGGCCTCGCTTGGTCAGGCCGCGGCCGCATTGCGCGGGTCGATGTCTCGCTCGATGGCGGCCGCAATTGGCGGCCGGCCAAGCTCGATGGGCCGGTGTGGGACAAGGCGCTCACCCGTTTCTATTACGAATTCGATTGGGATGGCCGCGAATTGCTGCTGCAATCGCGCGCCATCGATGAAACCGGCTATGTGCAGCCGACCAAGCACGCGCTGCGCCGCTATCGCGGTGTCAATTCGGTCTATCACAACAACGGTATCCAGACCTGGCAGGTCCACAAGAACGGCGAGGTGGAAAATGTCGAGGTCTCCTAGAGTCCCCACCGTCGCGCTTGGCGCGGTTCTCGCGTTGGCGCTCGGCGTCACGCTCGGCAGCCCGCTCTCGGCGCAGCAAAAAACGACGGCGGCCAAGACGTCCGCCAAGCAGATTTCCGCGGCCCACAAGCGACTCGGCATCGGCCGCCCGGCGACGCCGGACGAAATCGCCGGCTGGGACATCGACGTTCGGCCGGACGGTCAAGGACTGCCGCCCGGCGGCGGCACCGTGAAAGCCGGCGAAGCGCTCTATATGCAGCAATGCAGCGCCTGCCATGGCGAATTCGGCGAGAGCGCCGGCCGCTGGCCGATCCTGAGCGGCGGCAACGGCAGCCTCGCGACCCACGATCCGGTCCGGTCGGTCGGCTCGTATTGGCCCTACGCATCGACGCTGTTTGACTACATTCGCCGCACCATGCCGTTTGGCAATGCGCAGTCGCTGACCAACGATGAGCTCTACGCACTCACCGCCTATGTTCTTTATCTAAACGACATCATCCGGGACGAAAGCTTTGAGCTCAACGCAACGACGTTCAAAGCCATCAAGCTTCCCAACGAGCGAAACTTCATCGACGACGACCGCGAAACTACCGAACGGGCGTTCTGGCGCAAGAACCCCTGCATGAGCAATTGCGCGCCGGGCACGGCCAAAGTGACCGGACGCGCCCGGGCAATCGACGTCACGCCGGAAAGCAAGACAGCCCCGAAGCTCGATTAGAAATCGATCTTGTCGCGGATCGCTTCGATCCCGGCCTTGGCGCAGGCATCGTCGGCGTCGCCGCCGGGCGCACCCGATACGCCAACCGCGCCAACCAATGCGCCGGCGGCTTCGACTGTCATGCCACCGCCCAGAATAACCGCACCCGGCAGATTCCGCAGACCGGACTGCGGCATTCCCGGCTGCGTCAGCGCTACCAGTTCGGTGGTGTTGGTGCGGAAGGTGACCGCCGTCCAGGCCTTGCCGGTCGCCGTCGGCGGCGTATGCGGACCGGCAAAGCGGTCGCGCAGCACGACCTGCACGGTCCCGAACCGGTCGACCACGGCGACCGCAACCTGAAAGCCGCTTTTCTGGCAGGACGCCAGCGTGGCGCGGGCCAATTCAAGCGCAAGCTCCGGACTCATCGATCGGTAGGTGACGAGGCCGTCCTGCGCCCGCGCGGCCGGCGCCATCAGAATTGCGGCGCCAAGCCCTAATACCAGACTCCGTGCGATCATGGTCGTATCTCCTGCCCGTCAAAGACAACTTCAACCGACTACTGGCCAAACTTCTTGATCCAACGCAATGCCCCACACGGCGTTTGCAATGATGGGCCGCTGTGGCATCGTCACCACCAGCAATGGTGCCCTGAGGAGGATTTGGCATGCGTCGGCTCGGACTGGCTGTAATCGCGGCAGCGATGGTCCTTGCAGGCAATGCGAGCGCCGACGATCGCATTCGGTTGGCGGTGCAGCGCACCGGCACCCTGGCCTGGGAACTCGACGTCATCAAGACACATGGGCTCGATCGCAAGTTTAATCTCGCAATCGAACCGATCGAACTCGCCTCCACCGAAGCCGGCAAGATTGCGCTCAAGGGCGGTTCCGCCGATTTGATGCTGTCCGACTGGCTGTGGGTGGCGCGCGAGCGCGCGCTCGGCGACAAGCTGGTGTTTTATCCGTCATCCTCGACGCTTGGCGCGGTGATGGTGCCGGCACAATCCACCATCAAGAGCCTTTCCGATCTCAAGGGCCGCAAACTCGCGGTCGCGGGTGGCCCGCTCGACAAGAGCTGGCTGCTGCTTCAGGCGTTGGCGCTGCGCTCGGGGCTCGACCTCCGGCGGCAGGCGACTATCGTCTATGGCGCACCGCCACTGCTGTCGCACAAGGCGCTACAAGGCGAGCACGACGCGACGCTGACGTTCTGGAATTTCTGCGCCGATCTCGAAAGCAAAGGTTTCACGCGCGCCGTCACGGTCAACGACGTCATGCGGCAGCTCGGCGCCAAGGCGCCGGTCGCGATCGTCGGCTATACGTTCGACGCCGGATGGGCGGCGCGCAATCAATCGGCGGTCGAGCGTTTCCTCGAAGCCGCCCGCCAAGCCAAAGAAATCCTCGCCTTTTCCGCCCCAGAATGGCAGCGCCTTGCGCCGCGCATCGGCGTCAGCGATCCGGCGGCGCTCGCGATTTACCGCCAGCGCTACAGCGAAGGGATCTGGCGTCGTCCGATTGCCGAGGAACTCGCCGATGCGCGCGCGCTCTACCGTGTCCTCGCCGAGATCGGCGGCACCACGCTGGTTGGCCCGGCGCGCGAACTCGACGCCGGCACGTTCTACCGCCCGGAGAATCGACCGTGATGGTGCGGATCGTCTCGCTCGCGCTCCTGATGGCAGCTTGGTTTATCGGCTCGCAATTGGCCGGACCGCGGATGCTGCCAGACCCGCAGGCGGTCGCCCTCATGATCGTCGAAGAAGCCCGCTCGGGCGCGCTCGCATTCAATCTCGGCGCGACGCTGGCGCGCGTGGCAGTGGCGTTTGCTCTCGCCATGGCGCTCGGCTCTGCGCTCGGCCTGGCGATGGGGCGCTACCGGATCGTCGATCGGCTGGGCGATCCCTGGCTGGTGGTGCTGCTCAATCTGCCGGCGCTGGTCATCATCGTCCTGGCTTATGTCTGGGCCGGCCTCACCGAGACTGCCGCAATCGCGGCGGTGGCGCTCAACAAACTGCCAATCGCCACCGTCACGGTGCGCGAGGGCGCGCGTTCGCTCGATCGCGGCCTTGACGAAATGGCGCAGGTGTTTGGCATGAGCGCCTGGACGCGCATGCGCCACATTGTCTTGCCGCAGCTTGCGCCCTATCTTGCGGCCGCGGCACGCTCCGGATTGTCGTTGGTTTGGAAAATCGTGCTGATCGTCGAGTTGTTGGGGCGGCCCAATGGCGTCGGTTTCGAGATCGGGGTAGCATTTCAACTGTTCGACGTTACTAAAATCCTGACCTACGCCCTCGCCTTCGTCGCCGTCATGCTCGTGATCGAAACATTTTTGGTGCAGCCTCTTGAACGACATGTCTCGCGCTGGCGCCCTAAAGCGGCTTAAGGTCGACGTCCGACAGAAGTCGTTTCAGTCCGCCTCCGGCGGCACGCTGCATGTCATCAGAGGCCTCGCGTTTTCGCTCCAGAGCGGCGAGGTCGGCGCACTGGTTGGGCCATCGGGTTGCGGCAAGACCACGCTGTTGCGGATCATCGCCGGACTTGACCCTGACTATGAAGGCAGCGTCGCCCTGCCCGATCATGGCCGGCTCGGCTTTGTATTCCAGGAGCCGCGGCTCCTGCCCTGGCGCACGCTTGAGCAAAACGTGCGGCTCGCCGCCCCCGGCGCAAGCGACGCGACATTGACCGCGCTGTTTCATACACTCGGTCTCGAAACCCATCGCAACCTATTCCCGGGCGAGTTGTCGCTCGGCCTGGCACGGCGCGTGGCGCTGGCCCGCGCGCTTGCGGTCGAACCCGATCTTCTGCTGCTCGACGAACCGTTCGTATCGCTCGACGATGCCTTGGCGGCACGCCTGCGCGAGGAGCTTGCCGAACTCGTGAGTTTCCGCCCCGTGACGACGCTTTTGGTGACGCACAATATTGACGAGGCAATCGGCCTGGCCGACCGGCTGTTCCTGCTGTCGGAGAGCCCCGCCCACGTCCTTGCCGAAGTGCCGATTCCACGGCCGCGCGTGAAACGCTCGGCGGCCGACTTGGCAACCCTGCGCGCAGAGATCGCAGGCAAGCTCAGCCAAGCATGACGCTCATACCGGCTGCGCCGCGCGGCGGATGATGCCACGCTGCGGATCATAGCCGAAGGTCGCGAGCATGAAGAACAGCACCGTCGACCCGCACACCACCGCCGTCGCCACCGGCTCGAACAGGCCGTAAAGCGCAAAGCGGATCATTTCCACCGCATGGGTGAACGGGTTGAGCAGCGATATCCAATAGATCAGCTCCGAACCTCCCTCGCGCAGCCTCCATAACGGATAGAGCGCAGAGGAAAAGAAGAACATCGGAAACATCACGAAGTTCATCGCACCGGCGAAATTCTCCACCTGCCGGATATAGACCGAAAGAAACAGCCAGAGCGCGCCAAGCATCAAGCCGGACACAATCAGCGCCGGCAGAACCGCGAGCCAGCCCATGGCATCGAACGTTACGCCGAAGGGGATGCTCACCACCAAAAAGACATAGCAGGTGATGACCGACAGCGACGTGCCCGCGATCAGCTTGCAGGCGAGCAGCACCCAGCGCGGCAGCGGCGCGGTCAATAGCAGCCGCATCACTCCCATCTCGCGGTCATAGACCATCGACAGCGATGACTGCATGCCGTGGAACAGCAAGATAATGCCGAGGAGCCCCGGAACGATATAAACTTGATAGGTGATGTAGGTTTTGTACGGCGGGATGATCGAGACGCCGAACACGTTATGAAAGCCGGCGGCGAACACCGCAAGCCACATCAGCGGCCGCACGATCGCGGACAAAAGCCGGCCGCGCTGCTGCACAAACTTGACGATCTCCCGCATCGTGACGGCGCGCATGGCGCGGACGATATGGATAAGCTGCATGATCAACTACCTATGAAGCTTGCACGGCGTTTCCTGCTCGTCGTCGCCGAGCGTGTCGAGCGTACTGACGCGATGAAGAAACCCCTCGACCGGCACGCTCGCGACCACCGCATTGGGCGTGGCGAGAAATACCGCCTGCCGCAACTGCTGGTCCCAAGGACGTACGCTGACCGCAAGGCCCTTATAGCCGTCGAAGCCGTTGCCGCCGAGAATGAACGCCCGCTGCGCCTTGAAATCGGCCGAACCGGTTCGCAACGCCGCCTGCACCACCATCTTGACCGCAATCCACGCCGCCCAATCCAGACTCTCCATACGACGGCCGCCGGCGGCGCGCTGGAACCGCGAATTGAGCTGCGGTCCACCGTGGCGCTCCCAGGTCCAGTGCCAGGCAACCGGCTCCAGATCGATCGCGCCGACCACCGGCCGCGCGCGGATCGTGCGATATGGCACCTGACGGGCAAAGTCGAAGGCGTCGTCGGCAACGAAGATCACGTCGTAGTCGCGGTTGAGCGCCGTGAGTAGCAGCGGATTGTTCTTTTCGCGCTCGCGCGGATCGGTGCCGGGCTTGAATTCGCGCTTGCCGACAATGCGGGCGCCAAACTTCTTGACCGAACCTTCGAACGCCCGGACCATGGCCGCATCGGCCGCTGCCGGGCCCTCCAGCACCAGAATATCGCGCCATTTGCGTGACACCAAATGCTGGACCAGACCGTCCATGGTCATGGCCAGGCTTGGCAGCGTATGCACGATTTCGCGCACACAAAGCTCGCGGCGCAGCCAATCGTCGGGCGCGGTGGCATTGAACAGCAACACGTCGCGCCCCTGCACCGCCCCCGCCAACGCCCGGAATGCCTCGGCCGGCGCATCGACGACAAAGAAGCGGATGCCGCGGGTCTCATGCGCCTGCATAAGCGCGGACGCGAGCATGTCGGCCGATTTCACGGCGATGCGTTCGAGCGCGAAGTCGATCCTCAGCACACGGCTGAGCGCCTGCGCCTCTTCGATCGCAACCTGGGCGCCGACAAATGGATGCTCGCGCGGCCGGAGGATCAGGCGCTCGGAAGCGCGGATCGGCTGGTGGCGCGGATCGCCTTCGATCGAGAGATATCCGACGGTGACTTGCGATTGTGGCGCCGGCGCCTCCTGCGCATCGGCGGCACCTGCAAGACAAGCAGCGCATACGCTCGCAACGACGATTCGCGCCAACACCGTTACGCTAATCATCGATTACGACGCCCCAGGGAACGCGGCCGACCGGGATCGAAACCGTCGCCTTGCGGCTGCGCACATCAATGACCGTGATATCGTCGCCGAGACCATTGGCGACAAACAGCGTTCGGTCGTCGCGCGCCAGCGTGACGCCCCAGGAGCGCTTGCCGACCAGGATATAGAATTCGACTTTTCGACTCGGCACGTCGACCACCGCGACATGGGCGGCATGGCCGAGCGCGACAAAGGCGGTCTTGCCGTCGCGGGTAAAGGTGAGGCCGACCGGTGTAACATCGCTCTTGCGCATGCCGGGCGGCAAGAACGCGATCGTGCCGGACACCGCGAACTTCGCGCGATCGATGATGGTGATCTCGCCGGACAATTCCGCCGTCACCCACAGTTCCTTGCGATCGGGGGTGGCCGCGAACCGGCGCGGCCGCGTACCGACCACGACATCCTGAACCGCCCGACCGGCTTCGGTGTCGATCCGATGCACCAGATTGCCGACCTCCGACGTAACATACAGCGTCTTGCCGTCCTCACTGAGATGGACGCCTTCGGGCTCCTCGCCGGTCTTGATCGCCTGCACGATCTTGTTCCGGTCGATGTCAATGACCGAGACGGTTGCGGACTCCTCGCTGGCGACATAAATGCGCCGCCGTGCGTCATCGATCGCGAACGTTTCCGGGCTTGGGCCGGTGGCAAGCCGGCCAATCACTTCGAGCTTGGCGACATCGATAATGTCGATCACGTCGGCGTCGCCGCAAGCGACATAGAGCCGGCTACGGTCGGCGCTGAAATGCATGTCGCGCGGCCGGCGCGAGGTCTTGATCTCCTTGACCACTTTATAGGTTTTGGGATCGAGCACGAGGATGTTGTCGGATTTCTCGTTGCTGACAAAGATCAGCCCGGTCTTGGCGACGGCCTGCGTCGGCGCCAAAAACGTCGCCAAGGTCGCAACCAGGATGAGGCTCAACGCCTGTCGAACAAAGCCCATTGGACGGTATCCTCCCTTGCAGATGACGGTTGTTGCTGCCAGCGTACGCCCGAACAAAGTGGCGGTGCAAGGCGAAGCCTTGACGCGCCACCGTTAACGAACGGGCGAAGGGCGGACTGCGGTGAACCAAGCAAGCGACCGAGGCGCGGATCTCCCCGCCCTGCTGATTGACGACGTCATTAAGAATTACGGGCCGCTACGCGCGCTCGACGGCGTCAGCTTCAAGGTGCGAGCGGGTGAGTTTGTGGCGCTGCTCGGCCCCAATGGCGCTGGCAAGTCGACCCTGTTTCAACTGCTGTCCGGATTGTTCGTCCCCGACTCCGGCCGCATCGCGGTGGTGGGCCACGACATGTCGCGCGATCCGGTGCCGGCGCTGGCACAGCTTGGCATCGTGTTCCAACAACCGACGCTTGACCTGGAACTGACGGTGACCGCCAATTTGCTGTTTCACGCCGGCTTGCACGGCATGCCGCACGCCAGCGCACAAGCGCGCATCGATGGCGAACTGGCGCGACTTGGGCTTAAGGACAACGCCAACGACAAGGCCGCCAAGCTCAGCGGCGGCAACCGGCGGCGGGTGGAACTCGCGCGCGCGCTGATGCACGACCCGCGGGTCCTGCTGATGGACGAGCCGACGGTCGGGCTCGACCCCGCGAGCCGAAGCGACCTGCTCAAGCTGCTGTTGAGCATGCGCACGGAACGCCGGGTTGCGGTCTTGTGGGCGACGCACCTGTGCGACGAGGTGGCGGACGCCGACCGTGTGGTTGTCCTCCACCGCGGCAAGGTTTTGACCGACACTCCGCCAGCAGCGCTTGTTCATGCAACGGGGACCGCAACGATCGAAGAGGCCTTCCTGAAACTGACCAACGGCGGCGGCCGCCAGTAATATCCGAACTCACGGACCACTCGACACCTCCGGCGAATGCGCTAGTCTGAGCCATCGCGATTGCAGCGGGTCGGGACCCACCGGCCGCCATCCCGTAGTACCGACGGGAACTCAGGGAGGATACCTATGAAAACCTTTACGGTTGTCGCCATGCTGTTGTTGGCCGGCTCCGCCGCATCGGCACAGACCACCGCCGATCTCAACAGCGACGGCAAGAACACCGACAATATCCTGACCTACGGCATGGGCTATCACCAGCAGCGCTATAGCCGGCTCAACCAGATCAACCGGAACACCATCAAGCGACTGGTGCCGGTCTGGAGCCTCAGCCTCGACAACCAATGGGGCGAGCAGGCCCAACCGATCATTCTCGACGGCGTCATGTACGTCACCAATGCACGGCACACGGTCGCGATCGATGTCGACACCGGCAGGCAGATTTGGCGTCACACGCTTGATTGGCCGCCCGAAACACCGCGTGTGGTGTGTTGTGGCGTCTCCAACAAAGGCGCGGCGATCTTCGAGGGCAAGATCTTCCGCACCACGCTCGATGCCTATGTGCTGGCGCTCGATGCCAAGACCGGCAAGGAGCTGTGGAAGTCAAAAGCGGCCGAGTGGAAGGAAGGCTTTTCAATGACGGTCGCGCCGCTGGTAGCCAACGGCGTGCTCATTACCGGAATGTCGGGCGCAGAGTTCGGCATCCGCGGCTATATCGACGGCTGGGATCCGCAAACCGGCAAGCTACTCTGGCGGCGCTACACCATCCCAGCGCGCGGCGAGAAGGGCAACGAAACCTGGCCGCAAGACAACGACGCCTGGAAAATCGGCGGCGGATCGAGCTGGATTACCGGCTCCTACGATCCCGAACTCGATCTCACTTATTGGGGCACCGGCAATCCGGCGCCTTGGGCGTCGCAAAGCCGCCCCGGCGACAATCTTTACACCTCGTCGGTCCTAGCACTGCGGCCAAAGACCGGCGAGATCGTCTGGCACTATCAATTCACACCAAATGACCCTTACGATTTCGACGCCAATTGGGAGTTGATCAATGCCGACATCCCGGTGGACGGCAAGCCGCGCAAAGTACTGATGCAGCTTAACCGCAACGGCTTCCTCTATGTGCTCGATCGCACCAACGGGCAGCTCATTGCCGCAAATGCCTTTGAAAAGGTGAACTGGGCGACCCACATTGACCTGAAGACCGGACGTCCGGTCGAAACCGATGTCGGCACGCGGGTCCGCAACATGGAGACGATCGAGATGTGGCCGTCGACGCGCGGCGGCAAGAATTGGCCGCACGCCGCGTTCAATCCGGAAACCGGCCTGCTCTATGCCAACACCATGCACCGTGGTGGAATCTACCGGCACATTGAAACCAAGCCGTATGTCGTGGGCCAGCGCTACCAATTCATTGAAAACAAGCCGGCGCCGATATCTCCTCCGGGCGCAGCGATTGCCCATGTCGATGCGATCGAACCTTTGACCGGCAACAAGCGCTGGCGCGCGCCGCTGCACGATCATCCACACTGGTCGGCGATCCTTGCGACCGGCGGCGGACTGTTGTTCACCGGCAAGACAACCGGCGAATTCATCGCCATCGACATCGAAACCGGCAAGACCGTCTGGCAGTTTCAGACCGGCTCCGGCGTCAACGCGCAGCCGGTGACCTTCACCCGCAACGGCAAGCAATACGTCACCATCCTGTCCGGTGTCGGCGGCTTATGGTGGAACGCGGCGCGCCAGCAATTGCAAAACGTGCCGCAAGGCGGATCGGTCTGGACCTTTGCCCTGATCGATTAAGCCTGTCATCGCGCGCGCGGATGGCCAGTCGGGACGTCGTCCTCATGCCGGCCATCCGCACCTTCAAACGAGCGGACTGCATGCTGCGTTTCCTTGTGCCGGCCGTGTGCGCGGCGTTCTCGATGCTCGGATCGGCGACCGCACAAACGGCGGACTCCGAGCAAATCAAACGCGGCGCGACCGTCTACGCCCACAACTGCTCGCCATGCCATGGCCCACGATTGCACGGCGAGGAGAGCGCGCATGACCTGCGCACGTTTCCGCACAACCAACGCGAACGCTTTATCAATTCGGTGACGCGCGGCAAAAACCAGATGCCGCCTTGGGGCGGTTTGCTGAAGCCGGACGAGATCGAAGCGCTGTGGGCCTATGTCGTTGCCGGCGAGCGCTGAAACGACGCATTATTGTTGATGCGCGTTGGCGCGAATGTAGTGCCAGATTTGATCGACCTCGCAACCGCCGCTGGGAGGCGGCCTGATAGGCGGTGGCCGCCTTCAATGCCAAATGCTCCATCCGGCGATCGCCGACCGTCCCACATTTTCCAACTGGTCAAGGCGCGGAATTGCCGTAAACTGCGCAGCGACGGTCCAGCGCGGATGCTCATCCGCGCGATCAAACCTCCGGCCAAGAACAACGGGCGAACGGAGGCGCACCGATTTGAGGGAGCGACGGCAATGAAGCGACTTGCTTTTGTTTTTGCGGCGGCGTCGGCGGCAATCGCCTGCGCGCTGATGACTTTTGCGCAACCAGCGCTCGCGCAGAAGCCCGGCATCGAACGCATGTACGTGCTTTATTGCGGCGACATCGCGCTTGACGACGCATCGAGTTTTACGCCCGGCGCGAGCGGCCCGGGACGCCTCACCGTAACCTGCTACCTGATCAAGCATGCGCGCGGCTGGGTGTTGTTCGATACCGGAATCGGCGACCACATCGTCGACATGCCCAACGGTCAGAAGAGCAGAGCCGGCGTGTGGACACTCAGGAAGACACTGACAAGTCAACTCGCCGAACTCGGCCTCAAGCCGGCCGACATCAACTATGTCGCACTGTCACACTCGCATGGCGACCATGTCGGCAATTTGAACCTGTTCATGCAATCGACGCTCGTGGTGCAGAAAGCCGAATACGAATGGAAACCGCCAGTCGGCGTTTCGCCCTTCAAGCCCGGAATGAAGGCCATCACTCCGGAGGGCGACCACGATCTGTTCGGCGACGGCAGCGTGGTCTTGATCGCGACCTACGGTCATTCACCTGGGCATCAGAACCTGCTGGTGCGGCTGCCGAAGACGGGCGCGGTGATGATGACGGGCGACTCCGTTCACACCAAAGCCAACTGGGACGGCGGCCGTGCGCCGGAGCGCAACTTCAATGTTCCGCAATCGCTCGCCGCACTCGAACGCATGAAGCAGGTCCTCAAGGAAGCCAATGCGCAGCTCTGGATCGGCCACGAGACCAGCGAGGTTCCGCTGCGCCGCTATTCGCCGGCGCATTACGAGTAATTGAATCCACCCGGCCGTGACTTGTTTCGAAATCTGGCCTAGCTCCGTAGGCCGGGCGCCTCTTGGCCGGTGCGCGCAACATATTCGGTGTAGCCGCCGCCATATTGGTGGATGCCTTCCGGCGTCAGTTCCAGCACCCGGTTGGACAATGCAGCCAGGAAATGCCGGTCGTGCGACACAAACAGCATGGTGCCCTCGTATTGCGACAACGCGGTAATCAGCATTTCCTTGGTCGCCATATCCAAGTGGTTCGTGGGCTCGTCCAGCACCAGGAAGTTCGGCGGATCGAACAGCATCTTCGCCATGACCAGCCGCGCCTTTTCGCCGCCCGACAGCACCCGACATTTCTTTTCCACATCATCGCCCGAGAACCCGAAGCAGCCGGCCAATGCCCGTAGCGAGCCCTGCCCCGCTTGGGGAAACGAATCTTCCAGCGATTGAAACACCGTTTGCTCGCCGACCAGCAGATCCATGGCGTGCTGCGCGAAATAACCCATCTTGACGCTGCCACCGATAGCCACGGTCCCTTGGTCGGGCTGCGCCGCGCCCGCCACCAGTTTCAGCAGCGTGGACTTGCCGGCGCCGTTGACGCCCATCACGCACCAACGCTCCTTGCGGCGCACCAGGAAGTCGAGACCCTCATAGATCCTGAGATTGCCGTAGCCTTTGTGAACGCTCTTCAAGCTGACCACGTCCTCGCCGGAACGCGGCGGCGACGGGAACTCGAACAACACAGTCTGGCGGCGCTTGGGCGGCTCCACCCGTTCGATCTTATCCAGTTTTTTCACGCGGCTCTGCACCTGCGCCGCATGCGAGGCGCGCGCCTTGAAGCGCTCGATGAATTTGATTTCCTTGGAAAGCATGGCCTGCTGGCGCTCGAACTGGGCCTGCTGCTGCTTTTCGTTCAGCGCGCGCTGTTGTTCGTAGAATTCGTAGTTGCCCGAATAGGTCGTCAGCGCGCCGCCGTCGATTTCCACCACTTTGGTGACAATGCGATTCATGAACTCGCGGTCATGCGAGGTCATCAGCAACGCACCTTCATAACCTTTGAGAAACTGCTCAAGCCAGATCAGGCTCTCCAAATCGAGATGATTGCTGGGCTCGTCCAACAGCAGTGCATCCGGGCGCATGAGCAGGATGCGGGCAAGCGCCACGCGCATCTTCCAACCGCCCGACAGCGCGCCCACATCGCCGTCCATCATGTCCTGGCTGAAGCCCAGACCCGCAAGGATTTCCCGCGCCCGCCCTTCCAGGGCGTAGCCGTCCAATTCCTCAAAACGGCCCTGCACCTCGCCATAGCGCTCGATCAGCTTCTCCAGATCGTCCACCTGGACCGGGTCACCCATGGCGGCCTCCAAGGCCTTGAGCTCGGCCGCCACAACGCTCACCGGACCGGCGCCATCCATCACCTCGGACACGGCGCTACGGCCCGCCATCTCGCCAACGTCCTGGCTGAAATAGCCGATGGTAACGCCCCGCTCGACCGCCACCTGCCCCTCATCGGCCGGTTCTTCGCCGGTGATCAACCGGAACAGCGTCGTCTTGCCGGCCCCGTTGGGACCGACCAGACCGATCTTCTCCCCCTTTTGGAGCGCCGCCGAGGCCTCGATGAAGAGAATCTGCCGACCATTCTGCTTGCCGATATTATCGAGACGAATCATGTGCGCACGGTGCCTGGGCCATCAACTTGCAATGCAATCTCGCTTTGAAGTCTGCCGGTAAATTCATCGGGGAGGTCTCTTCCCGTCACTCTCGAAGTCTGACGTGCAATCCAAGAGAACGAGATATTCGGCCGCAGCGGCTAACTGACTCCACCGGCGGCTGCGCGGTTTCCTACAGCCAAAATCCCGGTCACTGGCCGGCTGAAGTCGCAGTGCCGCGCGAGCTGGCCTCTGCCACGATTTCCCTTGTATCAGGGAAAAATACTGGGATTTTTGCCGATTGCCGGGCATGAAACCTAGAACAAGAGCAAGTTGCTTAGCAAATTCAACGCCCTGCAGCCCTACTGCATGGAACAGGGAACCTTTAAAGCGTCATCGGAGAAAAGAAAATCAATATCAGGCATATGCTCGCGGTGCTGATACGAGCGAGCCGCAGCCTTCGGACGACCCAATACCTTCAGGTCCTTAAACACGCGTTTGGCGGGGTTGGTTCTCGTTCGGCACCGAAATATCATTGCGAAACATCGGCGAGCAGGAACCGGTCTTGCCGGCATCATTGGGCGCGGCAGAAAGGCGTAACTGGCACGGCGCCGGCGCGTCCCGGACGATAGGCGCTAAACGGCCTCAAACCGGATGTTCTGGGCACCCTCCCACAGCGTCTTACGGCCAAGCGTGTTGAGGTTCTCCAGTCCCTCGGTCAAAGTGATGAAGTGGTTGCCTGAAAGCTGACCGGCCTTCGAGGCGAAGTTGACATTGCCGTAGGCAAGCAGAATCTCGGTCTCGCTCACGCCGCCCGGATAAAGAATGATCTGGCCGGGCGCAGGATAACAGGTGTTATTCTCATAGCTGACGCCGAAATCGAGATCGCCGAGCGGCACCCAAACGCCTTCGCCGCTCCAGCGCACATGCACGATCCGGCTCTCGAACGGCATGCGCTTGCGAAACGCCGCGCAGGTCTTCGGGGCGAGCGCGGTTTCAAAGCGGCCGAGAAAGGCAAAGGGGCCGGCAATGACACGAACATCGGGCATGAGAATAATCCTTTATCTTTTGACGGGCACCCGACGCGCATCTGAGCGCGCGTCAAGTCGTGGCGGCAAGTCGCTCCAGGAAATCTATCAGCGTACGCGCCGCCGTATCGATATCCGCGACCGATGCGAATTCCAATGGGCTGTGGCTCACGCCACCGCGGCAACGCACGAACAGCATGGCGATCGGCGCCCGGTCACGAAACGACATCGCGTCGTGGCCGGCGCCGCTCGGCAATCTCATCGGTGACACACCTTGCGACCGAACAGCATCGGCAAGAAGGTTCGACAGGCGTGCATCGCACGGTGTGGCCGGCGCCTGATATCCGAACGACATCGCGATCGCAACTCGGCGGCGTGCGGCAACCGCTTGCAACTCCCCTGTCAGGTCCTCAATCGCCGCCTGACGCCGATGATCGGAGGGGCTGCGCACGTCTATGGTAAAGCGCGCCAATCCGGACACGCTGTTGACGGCGCCGCCCGGAACCTCAATGTGTCCGACAGTGGCGACGAGATCTTCTTCTGCCTGCGCGCGGCGTTCGACAGCTAATATCATCTCGGCGGCCGCGCATAGGGCGTCCTGCCGCCAGCGCATCGGGATCGTGCCGGCATGACCGCCCTCCCCGCGAACCTCGACCATGCCGCGGCTCGCACCGTTGATCGACGATACTACTCCGACAGCAAGCCCCTTGGATTCAAGGACCGGCCCCTGCTCAATATGGACCTCGATGTAACCGAGCATGCGCTCCGACCGGTGCCCATCCGCCGCAACACTTTTCGGGTCGCAACCGAATGCGGCCAGCGAGGCGCGCCGGGTCATACCCCGCGCATCCGCTTCATCGAGAATTGCGTCATCGAAAATGCCCGCCAGCAACCGCGATCCCCCAAGCGTGCTCGGATAGCGCGAGCCTTCCTCATCCCCGAAAGCCGCGACCTCGATGGCAAACGGAAACCGTTTTCCCGCCGCATGGCAATGCGATACCGCCTCTATCGCTGTAACGACCCCGAGCGTGCCGTCGAACATGCCGGCATTGGGAACGCTGTCGATGTGCGATCCGATCAGCAGGAGCGGCGCGTCGCGCCCAATACCCGTATAGCGACCGATCACATTGCCGATCGCATCGATACGTGGCGACATGCCGCCATCGGTCATCCAAGTGCCGATGAGGTCCACGGCTTTTCGGTGGGCCGGACCAAGATACGGGCGTGTGATGCCATTTGGCTCATCCGAGCATTCGGCCAGCGCCTTCAGCCGGCGCATGATTTTCTCGCCAAGCGCAGGCGCACCGGAATGCGCGGGACGCGATGATCGACTCATCGCCACCATCCCGCACAGGCTTTAGTGATCGCGCCGCTCGGAATTTGCACGAGACCGATCATAGCTTGCCGAGCCAACTAGCGAGAGTCAGACGCTCTTCGAAAGTCATCTGCGTGATGTTGTTGGGTGGCATAGCCGTCGTCATCACTGATTGAACGCGAATCCCATATGCCGCCCGCACGATCTGATCCGGCGTTTCAAGCAGAATACCATTGGGGGGACTTGCCAATCCGGCCCACAGCGGCGTGCGGGCGTGACACATGGAGCAGCGCGTTAAAATGATCGCACCAACGTCCGTCGGTATCGCAACCGAAACGCCCGCTCCAGATATTTCTTGCGGCGCCGAGCCGAGCCCGGCGTGCCGAGACGGCGATCCCGTCATCGACACCAGGATGGCTGCAACCACACACGCCGCGGCCAATCCCCACGTCCACCAGGGATCGCCGCGACCGGCATGACGCTGATTGTAAAAGTGGCGCACGACGCCGCCGGCCACCAGCACCAGACCGACAATGACCCAGGCATAGGGCGTCGAATAGGTCAGCGGAAAATGTCCGGAAATCATCAAAAACAGAACCGGCAGGGTCATATAATTGTTGTGGCTGGATCGAGTCTTGGCCTGTTGGCCGTAAGCCGGATTCGGTGCGCGGCCGGCGATCAGATCGGCAACCACTTTCTTCTGGTTCGGGATGATGTTCATGAACACATTTCCCGACATGATGGTCGCCATCAATGCACCGATATGAATGAGTGCGCCGCGCCCGCTGAACACCTGTTGAAAGGCCCAGGCCATCGCGATGATGAAGGCAAAACCGACGGCGGCCAGCGCCACTTCGTTTTTGGCGAGCGGCGACTTGCAGAGCTGGTCGTAAACGATCCAGCCAAGCACCAGGCTGCCAATCCCCAACGCGGCGGCAATCGCGGGAGAAATCCGACGAACGGCCGGGTCAATCAGATAGAGATCGCTCGAAAAATAATAGATCCACACCAACAGGAAGAAGCCGGAAATCCACGTCCAGTAGGCTTCCCACTTGTGCCAGATGAGTTCGGCCGGCAGCTTCGCGGGCGCGACGAGATATTTTCTGATCTGGTAAAATCCGCCGCCATGCACTTCCCAACTCTCGCCGCCCTTACCCGCCGGTATATCGGGGATCTGCTTGATGCTGGCATCGATATGCATAAAGTAGAATGACGAGCCGACCCAGCAGATACCGGTGATCATGTGCAACCATCGGATCAGCAGGCTGGTCCATTCGTAAAGAATGGCATCCATGAGCAATTTCTCCCCGGCGCCCCGATCGCTTCCAGGGGCTGCGCGGCAGGTCTGCCTAGACGATTTGCAGGTCCGGCAATAGCACCGAAACGCAGATTGTTTTTCAAAATAGTTTTGATAATCTTTGCATTCCAATGGCAACACTTGAGAATATAGCCGTCTTCATGCGGGCTTTTGAGCTCGGGAGCTTCTCGGCCGCCGGCCGCAGCCTCCGCATGTCATCGGCAGTCGTGAGCTATCGCGTGCTCAGCCTGGAAAAGCATCTTGGCTGCCGTCTGTTCAACCGGACCACCCGGCGCCTGTCGCCGACCGAACATGGCCGCGTGTTCTACGAAAGCAGCCTGGAGATCCGCGACGCGATCGAGCGTGCCGAGGCGCGCGTCGCCAACACTGGCGCGGCGCCGCGTGGCGCGCTCAAGGTCACCGCCCCGCTCGGCTTCGGTCGCCGCATTCTTGCGCCGCTCGTGCCGCGGTTTCGGATTGAATATCCGGAAATTGACGTGCGCCTGCGGCTGTCCGACTACATCGTCGATCTTCTGACCGAAGCGGTCGACGTGGCGATCCGCATGGCAGTGTTGCCGGATTCGAGTCTCATCGTCCACAAGATCGCCGACATCGATCGGATCCTGTGTGCGGCGCCCGCCTATCTCACCAGGCATGGCGCGCCGGTCGCCATTGAAGACCTCAACCGCCACCAATGCCTCTTGCTACGGTTTCCCGGTTCGCAGCAGTTCCGCTGGCCGCTCCTGCGCGGGCGCAAAGCCGTGACCGTGGCGGTTCGCGGCCACATGGAAGCCGATGACGGCGACATCCTCACAGACTGGGCGCTGGCAGGTGAGGGCATCGTCCTAAAACCGTTATTCGAAATTACCCACCATCTGCGATCAGGCGCGCTGGTGCCGGTGCTGCCGAAGCATCCGCCAATATCGGTCACGCTGGCGGTGCTTCATGCCTATAGCCGCATGGCGCCACCCAAGGTGAAGGCCTTCGCCGATTTCATTGCCCGCGAGACCCGGATCGCCATCGATGCCGCCGTAGCGCCGCGTGCACCGCGCGCAGGCAAGGTCACGCGCCAGACCAATACCCGACTAGATTGAACGGGATTTGGCCGGACCGCATAGTTTTGGCATGATCCTTTTCCGAAATCCGGCTCCCAAATTTCAGAATCATGCCCCAATCAATTCGCCGCTGCTGTTGCGCGCAGCGCATCGATGGCGCCGAGGATGCGCTCGGGCGTCGCCGGCGCATCGATGTGCAGCGCGCGCGCGTTTGGCGCGGTGCTCGCAATCGCATCGCGGATCGCCAGCCACACCGCGATCGCCAGCATCAGCGGCGGCTCGCCGACCGCCTTCGAGCGATAAACCGTCGCTTCGCGATTAGGAGCATCGGCGAGAATCCGCGCATTGAAGATCGGCGGAACGTCGCGGCTGCCGGGGATCTTGTAGGTAGAGGGTCCGTGGGTGCGCAGACGACCGTCCGAATCCCACCACAGCTCCTCAGTGGTGAGCCAGCCCATCCCCTGCATAAACGCGCCCTCGATCTGTCCGAGGTCGATCGCCGGATTGAGCGACGCGCCGCAATCCTGCAACAATTCGGCACGCAGCACCCGCATCTCGCCAGTGAGCGTATCGACGGCAACTTCGACCGCTGCGGCACCATAGGCGAAGTAGAAAAACGGCCGGCCGGTATTGGTCGTGAAATCCCAGTGGATCTTCGGCGTCCGGTAATAGCCCGCGGCCGACAACGACACCCGTTTTTCCCATGACAGAGCGGCGAGCTCTGCAAACGACAGGCTCCGGTTTCCGGCATAGATGCGGTTGCAAGCAAACACAATCTCATGCGCCGACACGCCGAAATGCTCGGCCGCAACTTCCGCCATGCGCGTCTTGATTTGCTCCGCCGCATGCAGCGCAGCCATTCCGTTCAGGTCGGAGCCGGATGAGGCGGCGGTTGCCGCGGTGTTTGGCACCTTTCCGGTCGTCGTCGCGGAGACGCGGATATGATCGAGATCGATCTGGAACGCCTCCGCCACCACCTGCGCCACTTTGACAAACAGTCCCTGCCCCATCTCGGTGCCGCCGTGGTTCAGCAGCACGCTGCCATCGGTATAGACATGAACCAACGCGCCGGCCTGGTTGAGGCTTGGCCGGTTGAACGAAATGCCGAATTTCACCGGCATGGTGGCAAGGCCCTTCTTGATGGTTAGGCTCGCGCGGTTGAACCCATCGACCGCGGCTCGCCAGCCTGCCAGGTTCACGCTGCGATCGAGTTCGTCGGCCACCCGCGCGATAATGTTGTCCTCAACTGTCATGCCATAGGGCGTTACGTTGTTGCGATCGGTGCCGTAATAATTCCGCCGCCGTATCGCCTCGACTGGCTGGCGCAGATGGCGCGCAATCGAATCGATGATCGTCTCGATTGCCAGCATGCCCTGCGGCCCGCCATAGCCGCGAAACGCGGTATTGGAGACGGTATTGGTCATGCACGGCAAGCCGGTGAGCCGCACATTGGGCAGCCAGTAACAGTTATCGGCATGACACAGCGCCCGGGTCAGCACCGCCGGCGTGTGGTCGGCGACATTGCCGCCATTGGCGGCGAGCGTCAGGTCAAGCGCGAGAATGCGGCCTTCACCGTCAAAGCCGACGTCGTAGCGGAACAAGAACGGATGCCGCTTGCCGGTCGCGCGCATGTCATCGTCGCGTGGCAACCGGAGCTTCACCGGCTTGCGGGCTTTCCACGCCAGCAAGGCGGCGATGCCAGCAATGATCGTGGCCTGGCTTTCCTTGCCGCCAAACGCCCCGCCCATGCGGCGCACCTCGACCGTCACCGCATTGAATGGCAGGCCCAGGAGATGCGCAACGCCGTGCTGCACCTCGGTTGGATGCTGGGTCGAGGACTGCACCGTGATGCTGCCGTCGTCGCCGGGCATCGCCAGCGCGATCTGCCCTTCCAGATAAAAATGATCCTGCCCGCCAGCGCGCAACTCGCCGGACATCCGATGCGCCGCCGATGCAAAGCCCGCGGCGAGGTCGCCACGCGCCATGGTTTGCGGCGGCGACACATAGAGCTGCCGCGCCATCGCTTCTTCGATCGTCAGCACCGGCGGCAGCGGTTCATATTCGATGTCGACCAGCTTGGCGGCCGCCCGCGCCTGATCGAGCGTTGCCGCGGCAACCGCCATCACCGGCTGTCCCTCATAGGTGGCGACCTCCGGCGGCAGCACCGGCTCGTCGCTGCGGATCGGCGCTACGTCGTTCTTCCCCGGGATATCGGCGGCGGTGACTACGGCCGCCACGCCGGGCGCAGCGAGCGCGCGCGAAAAGTCGATGCGTCGGATTCTCGCATGCGCATACGGGCTCAGCACCAACGCCGCTTCCAGGCTGCCCGGCGCGTTCGCGACGTCGTCAAGATAAAGGGCGCAGCCGGTGACGTGTCCGACCGCACTGTCATGCCGGACGGCGGTATGAACACCGCCACGAATGCGACCCAGCGGCGCGGTCATAATGCCTCCACCCGCGCCGGCGCGACCGAAGTCGTTTCGATCTGGAATCGCCGTAACAGGCCGACAGCGACTTGCATTCGATAGTGTGCGCTGCCGCGATGATCGCTCATTGGCGTGAAGTCGCGGGCAAGCGCCGATGCCAAATCCGGCGAGTGATCGCCGTTCCATGCGCGACCGCTCAGCGCCGCCTCCAGATGCGACGCCCGCGTGACTCGCGCCGCCATCCCACCATAGGCAGCGCGAAACTCGCGAACGGTCGTACCGCTCCGCGCCAATAGGAAAGCGGCAACAACCGTGGATATATCCTGGTCGAAACGCTTCGCGACCTTGTATGCCGCAAAACAATGCTTGGACGTAAGCAGCGGAATGCGGATTGTGGCGATGATTTCGCCCGGCGCCAGTACGGTCTTGCGATAGCCCGTAACGAAGTCTGCCACCGACACGGTGCGTTGGCCCGACTGCGACGCAAGTGTCACGGATGCGTTGAGCACAAACAGGCTGGGAAGCATGTCGCCAATCGGGGATGCTGTCGCGAGATTGCCGGCAATGGTGCCGAGATTGCGTATCTGCCGCGACCCGATCCGGCGAACCAGCGCGGCAAGCGCGGGAAAATGTGCGTCAAAGGCCGGCAACGCTTGAGTGTAGGTGACCGTGCCTCCCAATGTCAGCGCCTGCGCGTCGGAGGTTATCGCCGCAAGTTCGGTCACCGCCACGGTTGAGATCACCACCGGAATCGCCTCGCGATTCTTGCTCACACGCAGCCCGATATCGGTGCCGCCGGCGAGCAGGATCGCATCTGGATATTGCGCGAGCGCCTGGTGCAGTTCAGCGAACGTGCGGGGAGTGAGAAAGACCTGGCCGCCGGAACGATAGTCCTTGCTTGCCGGCAGCCCGCTCAACGCCGTCGCCGTCTGGCTGGTCGCGACGCCGCGACGGTCGGATGGATCGACCGCAACATGACGACAGGCATCAACGATCGAGCGATAGCCGGTGCAGCGGCACAGATTGCCGGCGAGCGCCTCGTGGATCAGCGCGTCACTCGGCGGTTCCGCGCCTTGCTGATAGGCAAGCATCGCCATCACAAAGCCTGGCGTGCAAAAACCGCATTGGGTAGCGTCGGCATCGATCAAGGCCTGCTGCACCGGATGCAGCGTTCCATCGGCGGTCGCCACCCCTTCAACCGTAAGTACCGCGCAGCCATCGATCTGCGGCAACATCATCAGGCAGGAATTGACGGCCTCATAGCGCAATTCGCGGTTTCGCATGCGGCCAAGCACGACGGTGCAAGCGCCGCAATCACCCTCCGCGCAACCTTCCTTGGTGCCGGTCAAGCCCGCGATGCCGCGCAGCCAGTCCAGCACGGTCATGGTCGCGGAAACGCTTTGCTCCGCGCGCAGCTCTCCGTTTAGCAGAAAGCGCACCGCCGACATTGCTCACACTCAGGCTGCCGCGCTCATCGAGGATCGGAACGCCCAATGGGTGAAACGCACCTCGACATAAGCGAACACCGCATACATCGCGATTCCCTCGACCGCGAGCAGGATCAGCGCCGCGAACACCAGCGGCATCTGGAAGCTCGAACCGGCGAGCGCAATCAGGTAGCCAAGGCCGGCATTGGCGCCTACTGTCTCGGACACGATGGTGCCGACAAAGGCCAATGTGATGGCGACTTTGAGCGAACCGAACAGGTATGGTTGGGTGCGCGGGATGCCTACTTTCAGCATGATGTCGAGCTTCTTGGCGCCGAGCGCGCGCAGCACGTCCTCAAGCTCCGGCTCCATGGTGGCGAGCCCGGTGGCGACATTCACCACGATAGGAAAGAACGAGATCAGGAACGCGGTCAGGATCGCCGGTATTTCGCCGATACCGAACCACATGATGAGGATCGGCACGACCGCCACCTTGGGGATCGAGTTGAATCCGACCATCACCGGATAGAGGCCGCGATAAATCGTGCGCGACCAGCCGACGACCAAGCCCAGCACAACGCCGAAGACGATTGCCAGCGCAAACCCCGCCATCGTGGTCCACAGCGTCACAAACGAATGACGCAGGAGCGGTCGCCAATGCTTTGCCATCTCGGCGAACGCATCGGAGGGCGGCGGCAGGACGAACTTGTCGACATTGAAACCGCGGCAGGCGGCCTCCCATATCGCAAAAATGCCGATGGTGAACAGCCAGGGCGCCAATTTCTCGGTCAGATTGCTCATGCCTGGCGCACCTCGGCGATTTTGGCGCGCAATTCATGCAGGATTTCGGTGAACCGTGGCGTGAAGCAGACATCCAGATCGCGCGGCCGCGGCAGATCAACTTCCTTGGACATCACGATGCGACCGGGCCGCGCGCTCATCACGTGGATGCGATCGGCGAGGAACGCGGCCTCGCGCAGATCGTGGGTGACCAGGATTACGGTAAAGCCGATCCGCTGCCACAAATCGCGCAACACGCACCACAACTCTTCGCGCGTGAAGGCGTCGAGCGCGGCGAACGGCTCATCCAACATCAGCAGCGCCGGTTCATGGATCAGCGCGCGGCAGAGCGATGTGCGCTGCTGCATGCCGCCGGACAATTCCCAGGGATATCGGTCGCCGAAACCGGCGAGCCCGACGGTGGCGAGCAGCGCCTCCGCCTGGGCACGAAACTCGGCCTTCTTAGCCCGGAATTGCCGGCGGTGCGGCTCCACGATTTCGAGTGGCAGCAGCACGTTGTCGACCACCTTCCGCCACGGCAGCAGATTGGCGTTCTGAAACGCCATGCCGGCGATCTTGACCGGCCCAGCCACCTTGTTGCCGAAGATAACGATCTTGCCGGAATCGGGCGGCACCAGCCCGGTGACGAGCTTCATCAGCGATGACTTGCCGCAGCCGGACGGGCCGACCACAGCAGCGAACTCGCCGCGCCGAACACTGAGGCTGGTGCCCCTGAGCGCCAGAACATCGCCGGAGCCGCCATGATAGGTCAGCGTAACATCGGCGATATCAACTGATGAATCCATCGCCCCGAATCCCGGCTACATGCCGCGCAATGCTTGGTTTCGCCATGTCGCCCGCGCGCGAAGATAATGCGAACCGAAAGTCATCCCCACCCGACCAAGCGTTCGCTCGCAGTTACAACTTGCGCTGGTCAGCCGGCGGCAGGAACTCGCTGGTGAAGATATCGGCCGCCCGCGGCCGATTCTTGAAGTCGTAGGTAACCGCGATCTGGTCGATCGACCGCTCGAGCCGCGCCATGTCGACGCCGCCGAAGCCATTCGCGCGCACCCACGGTGTTACGAAATTATCGCGCAGCGACATTTCGAGGCGAGCCAGTTCGGTCTTTTCGTCGCCGGTCTCGTTGCGCTTCATGACCGACCGGACCGCGCCCTGCGGATCCTTGATGGTGTCGAGCACCCCGCGGATCGTTGCCCGCACGAAGCCCGCCACAACCTTCGGATTGGCCTTGGCGTATTCCGGGTTGACCATGATGGCGTTGCCATAGAGCACCAGGCCGTGATCGGCCATCAGCATGGTTACGATGTCTTCCGGCTTCAGCCCGCGCTGCAGCAGATTGAAATGCATCGAGAACGAGAAGCCGGTGATGGCGTGGACCTTGCCATCAGCCAGCATCGGCTCGCGCACCGGAAAGCCGATATTCTCGATCTTTACCTTGTCGGCATCGATCTTGTTCTCGCGCACGAAGGCGCGCCATTGCGCAAACGCACCATCGGCCGCCGGCGCGCCGAGGATCCGGCCTTCCAAGTCCTTAGGCACCTTGATACCGGTGCGTGCGGTGGTCGTGATCGCAAACGGCGGCTTGTCATAGACCATCAGGACGGCCTTGACCTGTTTGTCGGGATTCTGGTCGCGGAAACGCACCAGCGAATTGACGTCGAAAAAGCCGATTGGGTAGGTGCCGGCCGCAACGCGCGTAATGCCGGCAACCGAGCCGGGACCGGAGTCGATCGTGACATTGAGGCCTTCGGCCTTGTAGTAGCCCTTGTCGAGGGCCACAAAATAGGGCGCGGACGGACCTTCAAATCTCCAATCGAGGGCGAATTTCAGATCGGTCTGGGCTACAGCCGGCAGCGCCGTCATCGCCACCAACGCGACCGCCCCGAACACCCGGCGCGCCCGATCGATTGTCGTCATTGCTGTGTCTCCCTGCGTAAGCGCCGCGTCTACGGCGCACTGGCTTGGCCGCGCATCGAAGCTGGCACCGGTCCACTCACAGTAGGACATGGAGCGTCGCACGGTGGAAGCCAATAATATAGGCGAAAATTTCAAAGGATTTCCGCATTTTTTTTGAAAATGCTTCAGATTCCCGGCACTATGCTAAAATTATCGTCATCCGCACGAGGCCGCATTATGGGGCGCCTATCGACGCATGTCCTCGACCTCGTCCGCGGCTGCCCGGCGCGTGACTTGACGGTTGAACTCCTTCGGCGCGGGCAGGACGATAGCTGGGCATCTCTGCTGCGCACCCAAACCAATGCCGATGGTCGCACCGATAGCCCGTTATTGTCAGGCGATGGCTATCGAACCGGCACCTACATGCTGAATTTTCACGTCGCCGACTATTTCCGTGACATGAACCCGCCGACATCCAATCCGCCGTTTCTCGACATCGTGCCGGTTCGTTTCACCATTGCCGAGCCCGCCGGGAATTATCACGTGCCACTGCTGGTCTCGCCCTGGAGCTATTCAACCTATCGCGGTAGCTAAGCCCCATGGACAGCGCCTATCCTCGAGACATGATCGGCTATGGCCGCGTCGTGCCCCATGCCAATTGGCCCGGCGGCGCGCGGATCGCCGTGCAGTTCGTCATCAACTACGAAGAAGGTGGCGAGAATTGCATTCTGCACGGCGATGACGCCTCGGAAGCGTTTCTATCCGAAATCGTCGGCGCCCAGCCTTGGCCTGGTAGGCGCCACATGAACATGGAGTCGATCTACGAATACGGGTCGCGCGCCGGCTTTTGGCGGCTATGGCGGATGTTCACCGATCGCAAGCTGCCGGTCACGGTGTTTGCGATCGCCAGCGCGATGGCGCGCAACCCCGAAGCTGTCGCCGCCATGAACCAAGCGGGTTGGGAAATCGCCTGCCACGGTCTCAAATGGATCGACTACCGCGATGTCGCGGAAGCCGACGAGCGCGCCCATATCGCCGAGGCGATCCGCATTCACACTGAGATCGCCGGCCAACGTCCGCTCGGCTTCTACCAGGGCCGCACCTCGACCAACTCACTCAATATCGCCATGCAGGAGCAGGGCTTCCTCTACTGCTCCGACTCCTATGCCGACGAACTGCCCTATTGGATCGCGGGGCCGCATGGACCACAATTGATGGTCCCCTATACGCTCGACGCCAACGACATGCGGTTTGCAACCGCGCAAGGGTTCAATTCCGGCGACCAATTCTTCGCCTATCTGAAGGATAGCTTCGACGTGCTGTACGCCGAAGGTGTTGAAACGCCCAAGATGCTATCAGTCGGCCTGCATTGTAGGCTCGCCGGCAGACCTGGACGCGCGGCGGCACTTGGACGCTTTCTCGACTACATCCAGGGCCATAAACAGGTTTGGGTGGCGCGACGATACGACATTGCACAGCATTGGATCACAGCGCATCCGCCTGCGAATGGTTATCGGCCATCTCACATGCCGCGCGCGTTATTCATTGAACGCTTCGGAGAAATTTTCGAACACTCTCCGCAGATCGCCGATCGCGCCCATCGGACCGGCCTGACTGGCATGCATGATACCGCGGATGGGCTGCATGGCGCGCTCATGCGCGTCGTGCAAGCAATGAATCGCGACGAGAAGCTCACGCTTATCAGCACACATCCTGAGCTTGCAGGACGAGAGGCCACGGCCGGAATATTGACCAGCGATTCAAGTAGCGAGCAAGCCCGCTTGGGCTTTACCGCGCTATCGCGCGCGGAGTTTGATCGCGTCGGTTCGATCAATCGCCGATACCGCGAGAAATTTGGCTTTCCAGTGATCGTTGCGCTGGCCCGGCATGAAACCCGCGATACCGTTATCGACGAAATGGAGCGCCGATTGTCGAACGACATCGAGACCGAGATCGTCAATGCGCTTGAGCAGATCGGACACATCGCCCGCGAGCGACTGACCAAGAAATTTGCTGTATGACACGACCGTTGTCGCCGATCTTTTGCAGCTGCTTTCCTCAATTGGGTCCGCTCTTGCCGTTCACAAGATCGTTGAACGTTTGCTCACGGCACGCGCGGGTTAGCCGACGAGACCGCCCTTAGCCTCGATAAATTGCGCAATGACATCGAGGCTGTGGCCGATGCGGAGATTGCTGAAGACAATTCAAAGGATTTAGCCTCGCTACGCCTTCCACACCGAAAAATGGTGGTAATTCAAATGTTTATGGTCAAATTGCCGATACGCCTTAACAAGGACTTTTCGGACGCCTATCAGGGAACGTTTCCCGACGAACCGGGATTCCAGGCCGTGAGCGTCCGTGCGGCTCAGGGAACGCAATGCCCGGGATAGAGCTGCCCGAGCACTTACGCTGCGACGACTTCAAGCACTTAACTGTCTACTCTCCTGCTGCTCAATGAAGCGAATGATAGCTTGCCTGAACGCGGGGAACATCATTGCATCGATATGCGCGGCACCCGCGATCGCGACGATCTGCGAGCTACGCAACCGAGCGTGCAGACGCTCAATCATTTGGCGACTGGGAGCAAGCTCTTCGCTGCCATAGATGATCAGCGTAGGCACGGTGTTTTTTGATAATGCCGCATTGGACACCACGAGTTCCGGCCAACTCTTGAGCAGCGCAATGAATGCCCGAGGATCAGCCTTGATCGCCAACTGCGCGATTACCGCCATCTGCTCGCCGGTAAGCTTGGGCGTCTGTGGCGCCTCTTGGTTCGCAAAGATGTCGACAAATCTCTTGCCAGCCTGCAGGGCCGCGGCAAACCCATTGCCCCAGGCAAACGTCTCATCCTCCTGGATCCCGGCACTGCCCCCGAGCGTTGCCGATCGGACGCGCTGCGGGTAGCTGGCCAAAAACTTGAGTGTCAGGAAGCCACCCATCGAGTAGCCGACAATATGCGCGCACGCGATCGCCAGGTGATCCATGAGCCGGCCGATGTCCTCAACCATCTCCCGCCCATAAGCACCCATCGCGTGCGGTTTGCCGCTCTTGCCATGCCCGCGAACATCGAACGCGATGACGCGATAGGTCTTGGCGACCTCCTCAATGAAACCGCTCGCAATCCAGTTGATGTCAAGGTTGGCGCCAAAACCATGAATGAGAATGACCGGCGATCCTACCCCGACGTCGACGTACCGAATGGGCACGCCGCGCGCCTCGAAAAACCGATCTTCAATTTGCCTACAATCGGCCATGCCCTTCGTCGGGTTCACCCTTAGCATTACTAACGGCCGTCAAGAACAAACCCGCTATAGGGATCAATCCATACGAGATCGTCGACGACATCTTTGACCCCGGGGACGTTCTCGGCCACCACCCGCAGGGCCGCGCGCTGCCGTTCGTCGAGGAGAACGCCGGAGAGCTTCACGACACCGTCCTTGACGGCGACGCTGATCGACGGCGTCCAAGGCAGCTTGTTGAGCTCATCGACAAGGCGCTTTCGAATGTCGGCGTCGCTTGCCGAAGCCGGGTGGCTCTCATGCGCGAGCCGCACAACCGCGCGCATGAGATTTGCACGGGTGATTATACCGACGAGTTCGCGTCCGCGCAGGACCGGCAATCGCTTGATCCGGTTGCGCTCCATTACAGTCACGATCTGATCGAGCGGGGCATCCTCGACAACAGTGTGCACTTCGCCGGTCATGACTTCGCTGACCTTGCGCCCGCTTTCGTAGGTATATTCCGTCGCCATCTTTCCCGGTCCGACAATGAACTCAAGCCAGCGGGGCCTGCGGCGCTGCGTACCGGTCTCTCTTCGGCGAAGAAAATCACCCTCAGTAATGACGCCGACCAAGTTCCGTGAGGAATCGACGACCGGAAGGCCGCTGATCCGATGCTGCATCATCAGGCGTGCGGCCTCAAGAATTGAGGCGTCCGGTCGTATAGTCATGACCTCTCGCGTCATTATGTCGGCTGCGTTCATTGTTCACTCCTATCGCTTCTCGGCTCTATTGCGAGAACCGGCACACGACGGATCGTCGAAATAGATTCGGCGACGGAATATTCGAAATTGTTGCGTGACAGAATTAGCAGACGCTCGCGCATCGGATTGAGAAGGTCGGCAATCGCAGATGACAGCAACAGCTGCGCCGGGGTTCGGGTCGGAGATTCAGCTACATTTTCATTCCGTGCAAGGGAACGAAGCGCGGCTGCAATTTTAGCACCATCGATGACCACCAATTTCTCCTTTGCGCGAGTTGCAATTCTGGAGGCCACCTCAATGCATGGATCGTCAGACGCGCCGGCAAGCGCAACGATCTCTCCCCTCTCACGGACAACTCCAGCTGGAACAAGCAGGACCGATGCCGGTGACTCGAAGGCGGCCTTCACCATGGCGCGAAACTGCAAGGTGATGCATTCGGCGGGACTTGACGGCTGCGATATAATTAGGACATCGCCCGGACGTGAAATGGATGCGATTGTCTTGGCAAGCGAGTGCCCACGAATAATCTCGAACTCACACGAATGACTAAACTGCTTCACCGCATCGCGGAACAATCGCTCAGCGCTGCGCGCCGTAATATCAAATGCGTCGGACAATTCGGTGTTGTCAATGCTATGCCACCCGCCTTCCAGCGGACGAAATTCCCGAACGAATGGCAGTCCAGCCAAACCGCCGAGTTCCTCATCCTTGATAAACAAACCCCGCAGCTCGGCCTCGAGAAAATTCGCAATGTCGACGGCCTGTCGCAATCCCTCGCGCGGCGCATGGTGGCGAACGCCCAGGATGACCCGCTGGAAATTTGTGACACCGGTCATGTTGGCCCGCCGTCATCCACCTGCTGCGATTGCCCTTCAAGCTGCTTGCGTATCCTTGCAAACGCACGAAGGCGATCTTCCACCCGACGGTTAATACTTCCACTCGGGTAGCGGCCGTCGCTACCTCTCAGACCGGCCTCAATACCGGTCAAGAGAGTAATTCCCTCGTCGATTCGAGCGATCGGATAGACCGCAAAGCGCCCTGCCGCGCATTCTTCAACGACATCGTGCCGCAACATCAAATGCTGCACATTGGCCTCGGGGATCAGAACGCCTTGGGTTCCGGTCAGGCCGCGCGCTTTGCATAGATCGAAGAACCCTTCGATCTTTTCGTTGACCCCGCCGATCGCCTGCACCTCGCCATGCTGGTTGACAGAGCCCGTCACTGCCAGATCCTGGCGCAGCGGCACCTCCGACAACGCCGAGAGGAGCGCGTAAAGTTCGGCCGACGAAGCACTATCGCCTTCCACGCCGCCGTAAGACTGCTCAAACACCAGGCTCGCGAACAGCGACATGGTCGTGTCGAGCGCGTATCGCCCGGCCAAAAACCCAGACAGGATCAAAACCCCTTTCGAGTGTATTGGGCCTCCCAGCTCAACTTCTCGCTCAATATCGACGACCTTGCCTGCGCCCGGCCGAACCTGGCAGGTAATGCGGGTTGGGCGCCCAAACGAAAACTCGCCAAGCTGCAGGACGCTCAGACCATTGACCTGACCGACGTGGCGCCCTTCAGTGTCGATAAGCGCCACCTTCTGGACGATGGTTTCCAGCGAACGATCACGCGCGCGTGAGGCGCGATAGATCCTTTCATCAATCGCCTTCCTGAGATGATCCCGATTGATAACAGGCGAGTTCCCCGATTTAGCCCAATAGTCCGCTTCATTGAGGACATCTCTGAGCTGTTCGACCGTCAGACTGAGCTTGCCGGCATGATCTGCAAGACGGGCCGCAAACTCAAGCGCCAAAGAAACCGCTTGGCGGTGAACTGGACGAAGGCCCTCGCGACCAGCCAATGTCGCGATCAGCCTGGCCAACAGTTCCTCATTCTCTGGCGTACGCTCAAAATCATTCTCGAAATCGGCCAACACCTTGAAGTGTTCGCCCATTTCAGGATCAAGAGCGACGAGCAAAAAATAGAGCATCCGCTCGCCAAACAAAACGACCTTCACTTTCACCGGGATTGGGTCAGGCTGGAGCGAAATCGTGCTGGTTAGTCCCAGGAAGTGTGCCACGTCCTCGATCGCAATATCGCCACGGCGCAATGCCCGTTTCAGGGCGGTCCAACTGAACGGTTCAATCAACAAGCTACGCAGATCCAGCAAGAGGTAGCCGCCGTTCGCACGATGAATGGCGCCCGCCTTGATGAGGCGAAAGTTGGTGACCAGGACCCCGCGCGACGACACGTATTCAATACGGCCAATGAGATTGGCAAGTGTCGGATGCAATTCCTCGACAATCGGCGCGCTAATCTGGCCATCTTGGGTAACAAACACATTGACCTGATAACGATCAAATGGACTTCCTGGCTTTGCCTCCACCGGTTCCGATTCTTCGCCATCTGACTTAGCGACGAACATGGCGACGTTTTCGACAAGGTCACTACGAACCTTCTCGATGTGACCGAGAATGCGCCCGAGATCGGAAAATTTTGATTTCGTTTCATCGATGAGTTGATCAACCGCAAACTTTGCGGTATCGCGCGTCAACTTGCGCAGCTCATCGCGCCGTTCTCGCTCCCATTGCGGGATCTGGTGCATAATTCGCTCCAGGTCCTTTTCCAGGACCTCCAGCACCCGCTGCATCGCCAGCCGGCGCTCCTCGGGCCAGGCGTTAAATTGGTCGGGCGGTACGATTTGACCGTTTTCAGCCGGCGCGAGCGCGAAACCGAATGGAGTTCGAACAATAAGCACGCTCTTTTCTGCAGCCTTGTCGCGCAAAACGGAGAACGCCTCGCCTTGTTTTTTTTGAAATGACTCATCGATCGCGCTGCGGCGCGTTTGAAAATTTTCGCTCTGAAACACCGTCGGCAGCGCGGTTTTCAGATCGTCAATCAGCTCGTGCATCGCTTGCGCAACACCGCGCGCGCGGCCAGCAGGAAGCTCAATCGCCATCGGCTTGTCGGGATCGGAGAAATTATTGACATAGATCCAATCATTGGGCGCAGGACGACCCGCAGCCTCCTTGGTGAGGACGGCTTTCACCGCCTCCTGCATCCGCGCCCCATTGGGTCCGATTACAAAGAGATTGAATCCCGTCTTGTCGATGCCCGTGCCGAAACTGATGGCGCTGAGTGCCCTGCTCTGTCCGACCGGACCATCAACCTGTTGCAAGTCCGCTGTCGTTTCAAATGCCAGTCGCGACAGATCCGCGGCTCGATACAGGCGGAGAGCGTCTAACGCAGCGACGCCAACCCCTGGCCCAGACAAATTCACTTTGGCCGCGCTCTGTGACTCTTGCAGGGAAAGGTCACGCATCTAATCGCCATTCTTACAAGTCATATTGGCCAAGCTTCAGTGTTACTTAACTAAATCTATATTGCCGGGCGCAATTTCCAATTGCGGTAGATCAACAGCGTAATTCCAACAGGCGGTGCAATAACTGACATTCAGTCGTCTGTCAGCGCCTGCAGATAGCGTCAGACATTTTTTGCCCCCAAGCTCGTCACAGGGCCACTCCAAATAATGGTCCGCAAACGCTCCAAATTTTCGTATTCTACTGCAATGTTAACTAGCGAGACTTGGCCCTTATCCGAGACTTGGCCCTTATCTATGTCCGGCCTCAGCGAGGTCGAGGCACAAGCGCGGCTAACGTCCGAAGGATACAACGAATTACCCCGCCAGGATCGACGTACGCCGTTCCGCATTGTCCTGGACGTTCTGCACGAACCGATGTTCGCCCTCCTGCTCGGCGGCTGCCTCGTTTACCTCCTGCTCGGAGATCTAAAGGAGGCGCTCATCCTGATGGTGTTTGCCATCATGTCGGTGGCGATCACTGTTGTTCAGGAAACCCGCACCGAACGTGTGCTGGAAGCGTTGCGCGACCTCACCAGCCCCCGCGCCCTGGTGATTCGGAACGGCGTGCGCCAGCGCATCGCCGGCCGCGAAGTGGTGCGGGGCGATTTAATCGTGCTCGCCGAAGGCGACCGCATCCCTGCTGACGCCGTCCTGGTGCAAACCAATGATCTTCAGGCCGATGAATCGCCGCTAACGGGGGAGTCGGTGCCGGTGCGCAAAATTGCCGCCACCGGCAGCCCGCCGAGCGGTACCCGACCGGGCGGTGACGATCGGCCCTTCGTCTATTCCGGCTCGCTGGTAGTGCGGGGCAGCGGCCTCGCCAGCGTCGTGGCCACCGGACCGCGCAGCGAAATCGGCAAGATCGGCCAATCGCTCTACGCATTGGAAACCGAACCGCCCCGGCTTCAGGTGCAGACCGCGCGGCTGGTGCGGCTGGCTGCAGTCGGTGGCGCGGCCGTCAGCGTCGTGGCGGTCGTTCTTTACGGCATGTTGCGGGGTGGCTGGCTTGAAGCGATACTCGCCGGGATCGCCATCGGCATGTCGATGCTGCCGGAAGAGTTTCCGGTCGTGCTAACCGTATTCATGGCGATGGGAGCATGGCGGATTTCAAAGGCACGCGTGCTCACCCGGCGCGCTGCCTCCATCGAAACGCTGGGCTCAGCGACGGTGCTGTGTACGGACAAGACCGGCACGCTGACCGAGAACAGGATGTCCATTGCCGAACTACGGCTTCCGGCAAGCGATATCTTCCGTGTAGGCAAAACAGCCGCCGCTGTACCGGACAATTTTCGGGAGCTCGCAGTGCACGGTCTGCTCGCCAGCGTGCCCGAGCCATTCGATCCAATGGAAAAAGCCTTCCATGAATTCGCCCGGGACCGACTAAAGGCGGCGGATGGCCTACCCGGACCAGAATGGAATCTCGTGCATAGCTACGGGCTGCGACCGGATTTCTTGGCCATGACCCAGATCTGGCAAAAGAGCCAAGACATCCCCGCCTTCGTGGTTGCCACCAAAGGCGCGCCCGAAGCGATCGCCCGCCTTTGCGGCCTTGGACCGACGGAACTGGTCGCAGTGCGGCAAGCGGTGGACGCCATGGCCACCAAGGGACTTCGCGTGCTGGGCGTGGCGAAAGCTGCGCATGAAGGAAATCGCTGGCCGGAATCACAGCTTGAATTTCAGTTCACGTTTCTCGGCCTGGTCGGCCTCGCCGATCCACTGCGACCCAGTGTTCCAGCCGCCGTGCGCGAATGCCGCTCCGCGGGAATCCGTGTCGTGATGATCACGGGCGATTATCCGGTGACCGCATGCGCCATCGCCCAACAGGCCGGGCTTGACACTTCTGAGGTTCTGACCGGTGACGCGATTGAAGCCCTCAATGATTTCGAACTTGCTCGGCGCATGCGGACGACAAGCGTGTTCGCGCGCGTCATGCCCGAGCAGAAGCTGCGAATCGTCCAAGCTCTCAAGACCGACGGCGAGATCGTCGCGATGACCGGTGACGGCGTGAATGACGCGCCGTCCCTGAAGGCGGCACATATTGGTGTTGCGATGGGCGGACGCGGCACCGACGTGGCGCGCGAGGCCTCGTCCATCGTGCTATTGGATGATGATTTCGGGTCCATCGTCACCGCGATCCGTCTGGGACGGAGGATCTACGATAACGTGCGCAAGGCAATGGGCTTTATCTTTGCGGTGCACGTTCCCATTGCAGGACTGGCGCTGCTGCCGCTGATCTTCGGCCTGCCTATTATCCTTAGCCCCATTCACATCGCCTTCCTCGAAATGGTCATTGATCCAGTGTGCGCGCTCGCCTTCGAGGCGGAAACGGATGAAGAAGACGTGATGCAACGCAAGCCCCGCGCACCTGACGAGCCTTTGTTCTCATGGTCCCTGATCGGCTGGAGCGTACTTCAGGGCGGGCTTGTATTCGGTACGGTCGGGGCAATTTTCGTGATCGCCCACCACAGCGGTATGCCCGAGGACGAGGTCAGGGCACTGACGTTCTTCTCGCTCGTGCTCTCGATTGTTAGCCTTATTTTGGCAAACCGCTCGTTCAGCGCATCGCTGGTCGTGGCGTTTCGCCGCCCCAATCCCGCACTTGCATGGATAATTCTGGCGGTTACGTTGATTTTGGCCTTGAGTCTTCTGTGGCCTAGCGCCAGCGCGCTGTTTCGGTTCGGCCCGCTACATGCCGACGATCTGACACTGGTATTTGCCGCTGGCATTGTCGTACTGATCGTCCTCGAAATGCTCAAGCACCTGGGGCGTGCGTATCTGCGGTTGTGACCGATGTCCTGGCTGAGATTGCGCATTGATAAATCCAAGCCCTAAGTCCCCGGACCAACCGGCTTTTCCAGACCTCCGAGATCCGGCTCCTTGCATTGCGCGGCGATGACGCTCCGGGCTTTGTCTCGGAGTTGCACGACCGATGCGAAGTCCTTCCCGGCCGGAGGGACCGGATCATGGAACGACACGCCGATGGCCGCCCATCGCGGGAGCCACTGATCGGCTCGCAACATGGCGCGCGTGCCAGTGATGACGCCGGGAACAACCGAAAGCCCGGCTTCGCTCGCGACCTTGAATGCACCCAAGTAAAATCCGGTAAGCCCTGACCTGCGGTTAAATGTGCCCTCAGGAAAAAAGACGATTGGGCGGCCTTCACGTGCCATGCCAATCATGGCCTCGGTATCCGTCCGGCTCGCCGCGGCGTCATAACGATCCACGAAGTAGACGCCGAGTCGTCGCAGGAACGGACCGGCGATGAACTGATCTCTCAGTTCCATTTTGGCGGCGAACGCCGGCTCACCGGTCAAAGCCGCCGCCACCGCCAATGCATCGGCATAGCTGGAATGATTGAAAACAATAACGGCGTTTTGGTCAGGCAGCTTCTCGCGTCCCGTTACCGAGACCGGCGCGCCGACCGCAAGCAAGGCCGCTCGCGCAAGGGTTCGGACCGCGGCCCAGCGCCAGCGGAGATTTGGCAGGGTCATGACAGCGAGCCACCCACTTGCGCCCGCCAGCGCAACCACAACCCACCACCAGCCCGCGTAAAGCAGCGCGGCCACCGAACGCCCCATGTCCGCGATGCGTGGCCCAAGACCCGCCAGATATAACCGCACGACCTGCCAGCGCACCGAGCGTTGCGCCTTACCGATATCGCCGCTGTCATAAAGCTCCCGCGCCGCCGATCTGCGAATCTTGCCGCTCGATGTTTTCGGAACGGTCAATTGTGGCGCGAACACGATTTCATCTGGGGGGGCGCCAAGGATATCCGTTGCGGCTTCCCTTACTTTACTCAGTAATCCGACACGCTGAGTTCCCTCAGGCTCCAGTGTTTCCGCCAGAATGACAGTTCGTTCGGTTCCGGATGATGGATCAGAGATACCAAAGACGGCAACGCCATTCCTTATAATCCCCGGAATCGCGCCGACGGCTTCTTCGATTTCCTGCGGGTAGATATGGCGCCCTGCGCGAATAATGATGTCCTTGATGCGGCCAGTAACAAAGATATTGCCGTCGGCGATATAGGCCTGATCGCCACTGTCGAGCCACCCGTCGTGAAACAGTTCACGAGTCTTGAGGTCGTTACGAAAATATCCGGACGTTGCGGACGGACCTCGAAATTCTAAACGACCCTCTTTGCGTTCTCCGCACGCACGACCTTTGTCATCCACAATCCGGACATCATGCCCAGGTAACGCGCGGCCGCACGAAACGATTTCGAGCGCTGTCTGATCCCCGTCGCGCGCGGGCTGAGCGACACCCCTCCAGCTCAACGCCTCGCGATCGACGCGATCAATAATCGGCGGTCCCCCCAATACCGGGAATGTAAGAACGACCGTATTTTCAGCCAGCCCATAGCCCGGGCACATCGCCTCGGGACGAAAACCATAACGCTCAAAGCGCTGACTGAAGCGGCGCAGCGTCTGGGCGCTGACCGGCTCGGCGCCGTTGGCCACGATCCGCAACGAGCCCAGATCAAGTCCCGCAATATCGGCGTCGCCGGTCTTGCTGAGGCACAATTCGAAGGCAAAATTCGGCGCTGCCGAAAGCGTGGCGCGATAGCGATGCATCGCCCAAAGCCACGTCTCAGGTCGTCGCAAGAAACTCAACGGAGACATCACGTAAAATGCCGCCGCAAAATACAGCGACCCTAGCCAACCGCCGATCAAACCAAGATCGTGATAGAGCGGAAGCCAGCTGACAAAGACATCCTTCGAACTCGCCTGCGTCGCCACGCCAAGCGCACGAATGTTGGCGAGCAGGTTGGCGTGGCTCAGTATCACCCCTTTAGGATCGCCGGTACTCCCAGAGGTGTATTGAATGAACGCTGTCGCATTGCCGTCCGCGACATGCGGCAATTCACATGACTGCGATTGCGCCGAAAGGCTCTCGACACTTTCAACCAAGGTCAAGCTGCGAACCTGCCCGCGCAACAAGGCCGCCAAACGAAGCGCCCGCGGCACCGTTATCAGGATCTTGATCTCCGCATTGTTCAAGATTCCGACTTGTCGAATCATGTGGTCTTCGAGTTGTGACAGCCGCGCCGGCGGGTAAATCGGCACCGGCGTCGCACCGGCGTAGAGAATCCCAAAAAACGCGGTAAAGAACTCAAGACTCGTCGGCAGCATCAACGCGATACGGTCGCCCGGCAGAACGTCATGAGAAATCAACGTGCGTGCAAGAGCGCGGGCCGACTCCGCCAATTGCCGATAGGTCATGGTTGCGAGGGTGGTGTCCTCGTCCTCCAGAAGCGTTAAATGAACGCGATCGGGATGGCGAGCGACATGCCAATCGAGCGCGTCGGTTAACGTCACGGCATTCTCGGGCGCCGGTACTTCCGGAGTGATTGTGGATGATTGCGTCACTGCGTGCATGGCGCGGACGCGCGGCGCGGACTTGCCAATCGCAGCAAGCAAATCCGCAACGGTGTCAGCCTCGGCTAGGGTATCCGGGGGAACCCGCACACCAAAGGCTTGCTCAATACGGAGAATCAGTTCGCTCCGACCCAGACTGTCGATTCCGAGATCTCGATCCAACCGGCTGGATGCGGTGACGGGCGCAACTCCACCGCTTCGGGAATGGAGCTCGCGGGCGAGTTCCCCAACAACTGCAAAGAGCCGCTGTTCTTGATCAATATCGGGACTTGAGGCCGCAAGGTGCGCTGATGAGGTCATATCTTATATGCTTTCTTGCACCGGTCTTAAGCGCACGCCCCGCCCCCTTTGCTGCGGTTCCACACTCGACCTGATTAGCCTGAACTGAATCATGGTCTAACTTCATTGCTTGAGCACGATGCACTCGAATGCCGGTTTTCTATTTTCGATCGAAAACGCTAGTGGGCAAGTAAGCAACAGATGGGCGACATCTCAAAGAGATCGCGGGTAACCCCACCAAACATCCATTCACCGAGCCGACTATGTCCATAAGCGCCGGCGACGAGCAGGTCGGCACCCTCCGTTTGAGCAAAGCCCAAGAGGTCAGATGCGATCGCTTCCTCGCGGCGCAGATACACTTTCGTCGTAACGCATACCCGATGTCGCTTCAGATAGTTGGCGACATCGTCCAATCCTTTGAGGGCCTTGTCCTCGACGGCTGTTTCCGAGACCTGCGCGAGCAACACTTCTTCAGCGTTCTGCAACATCGGAATGGCATCACTGACAGCGCGTCGCGCCTCGCGACAATCCTTCCAGGCAACGGCAACGCGGCGGGCGCTCAATTCACCAATGCCGGGCGGAACAACGAGAACCGGTCGCCCAATCCTTAAACTCGCAGCATTGGGCTCGATCGCAACGCAGTGCTGTCCGGCCGGTGCATCGCGCCCAATGATCACAAGATCGGCAGCGCGGGATGCATGGATCAAGTGATCAAGGGGAAGGCAAAGCTCGCCACGCCACTCGATGTGCTTGATTGCCTTGATTTCCCGTGCGGCGCTGCGGAATCGCTGTTCGGCAGCCGTCATCAGCGCCGTGAGCTCTTCTTGCTGCCGTTGGACCGGCTCGGTGTCAATCACCGCGACGTCGGTGGCAAATCCCATACCCGGCGACCATCCGCCGATGCCGATCAGCGTCGACTGAAATCGCCTGGCAAGCTCCGCAGCGATTTCCACTCGACCGTTGGAATCGCCCTCCGCATCAATATGCACCATCATCGTGGCATAGGACATGTTGGCCACCAACAATCAGTGGCCAACGTCGACCGTTGCGCTTTTCATCAGCGGCCACATGTCCCTGATGTCCTCAGGCAAGGCGTGCCAGACGTCTTCGATCTCCCCCGGCGTGATCTTTTCTGACAACATCTGAAAAACAGCGGACACGCACGCAACCGGATTCTGAAGCGGATCACGCGCGAATTCTTTCTCGACATGCGCCAGGAATGCCTGTCGGCTTCGCTTCCTCGCCGGCGTTGTTGCGGGGCGCCATTGCTCATAATAGGCGCCGCGCAGCAGCCCCGGCAATTGCGCGGCCAGATTCGCCGACTCGTCCAGTTCAAGCCAGTCACGAAGCGCGTGCAGTACTGCCTTCAGCAACCGATACGCCCGCGCCTTGTCATTCCAAGCAAGTCGTTCGTTCAGATCATTGATCCAGGCATGGGCCAAATGAACCGTACGCTCCAACCCCTCAAGACCCACGGCGCCCATGATGACCTCCTTCTTCTACTACATGATAGGCGTCCGTGTTCGGCGCATATTGAGCCAAATCAAACTCTCTGACTTGCTTCCAGCTAACTGTCGATAAAGCTGTTGGCCAGACCGGATAATTATGGATAGCCCCTACCGCGTTCTCGGACCTGACGGACGCGCGATCGGCGCACTCCCCACCTTTGCCAAAGATGTCGATGAACTCACAAAACTCTATCGCGCGATGGTGTTGACACGCACCTTCGACACCAAAGCGATTGCGCTACAGAGAACCGGCAGGCTCGGAACCTATGCATCTTCACTCGGGCAGGAAGCGGTCTCGGTTGGAGTTGCCGCCGCGATGCAGCTCAGCGATGTCCTGTTGCCAAGCTTTCGCGAACATGGCGCTCAGCTCTGGCGCGGTGTCACTCTGGAAGAGCTGCTCCTATATTGGGGCGGCGATGAGCGCGGTAACGCTTTTACCGGACCGCGTGAGGACTTCCCCAATTGCGTGCCGGTCGGATCGCACGCGCCGCACGCCGTAGGCGTCGCGCTGGCCTTCCGACTGCGTAACGAAGCACGAGCGGCGGTCTGCATATTCGGCGACGGCGCGACCTCCAAGGGCGACGTCGCCGAGGCGCTGAATCTGGCTGGCGTCTGGAAGGCGCCTGTCGTTTTTGTCGTCAACAACAACCGCTGGGCCATATCCATACCGGTCGCCAAACAAACGGCCGCTCCAACACTTGCGCAGAAGGCCTTTGCCGCCGGGATTCCCGGTAGCCAAGTCGATGGCAATGACGTGATAGCCGTTCGCGCGACGCTCGAGCGTGCACTCGAACGAGCCCGCGCCGGAGCCGGCCCATCAATGATCGAGGCGCTGACCTATCGATTGTCCGATCACACCACCGCGGACGATGCGAGCCGCTATCGAAGCGACGAGGACGTTAGCAAGCACTGGGCCGAGGAACCGATCCTGCGTCTGCGCAGCTACTTGTTCGCGCTGCGCGCGTGGGACAAAGAGCGTGAAGAGGCCCTTCTCCTCAGCTGCGGCCAGGACGTCGAGCGCGCAGCCGCGGCTTATCTTGACAGCGAACTCCAGCCTGCCGCAGCGATGTTCGAGCACACCTATGCTGAGCTCCCGACGGACCTCGTGGAGCAGCAGACTGGCGCAGTTTCTTACCTGCGGGGCTTGTAATGCCGGACCTGAACCTGGTGCAGGCAATTAACTTGGCGTTGCGCCGGGCAATGGCTGACGATCCCACAGTCCTGGTCCTGGGCGAAGATGTCGGGATTAATGGCGGCGTTTTCCGGGCGACCGACGGTCTTTGGAAGCTGTATGGGGATAGTCGCGTCCTCGACACGCCGCTGGCGGAAGCCGGCATCACTGGGGTGTCGATTGGACTCGCCGCGCAGGGATTCCGGCCGGTCCTCGAAATCCAGTTTTCCGGCTTCGCCTATGCCTGCATCGATCAGATCCTCAATCACGCATCGCGGTTGCGCAAGCGCACAATGGGTCGGCTCACATGCCCGATGGTGCTGCGCTCGCCAACCGGCGGAGGCATTCACGCCATCGAGCATCATTCCGAAAGCCCTGAGGCGATGTTCGCCCATATTCCCGGACTCAAGGTGGTAATACCGTCGTCGCCGCAGGGCGCCTACGGATTGCTTCTTGCTGCAATCCGAGACCCTGACCCAATCATTTTTCTGGAGCCGACCCGGCTCTATCGCTCGGCCAAGGATGAGGTCGCTGATGACGGCGCAAGCATTCCGCTGGGCCGCTGTATTGTGCTGCGGACCGGTCGCGACGTCACATTGGTTTCTTGGGGGGGCATGGTGAAAGATACACTGGAGGCTGCGAATCGATTGGCCACCGATCACCGGATCGACGCCGAGGTCATCGACGTCGCGACGCTCAAACCGCTCGACAGCGCTACCGTCATCGACTCCGTTAAACGCACCGGCCGCCTCGTGGTCGTCCATGAGGCCCCGCTGACATGCGGATTCGGAGCCGAGATTGCGGCCCGCGTCGCGCACCAGGCCTTGACCAGCCTGCTGGCGCCAATCGAACGGGTGACAGGCTGCGACACCATGATGCCCTACCCGCGGCTTGAACACCTTTACATGCCGCAGGCCGAACGGATCGCGGAGGCTGTGCGTCGCACAGTTGCCTATTCATGATCGCGTTCAATCTGCCTGATCTTGGCGAAGGACTGGCGCAGGCGGAGATTGTCGCTTGGCATGTCGCCGAGGGCGAGCATGTGGTGACCGATCAACCGCTGCTCTCGGTCGAGACCGAGAAGGCCGTGGTCGAAATCCCCTCGCCTCACTCCGGACGAATTGCACGAATTCTGGCAAAGCCTGGCGAGCGGATTGCCGTTGGGGCGCCGGTATTGCAGTTCGAAGAAGGACCGCCCACCGACAGCGGAACCGTTGTCGGCGATCTGCCGAAGCCAGCGCCCGCAACTGCAAGGCCAGCGAGCGCGCACGTGCCTGAAGCCATGGATCCTTCGGCGGGGCTCCGGGCGTCCCCCGCCGTGCGCGCTCGTGCACGCGTCTTGCAGGTCGATCTTGCAAGCGTCAAACCCACCGGCCCCGATCGCACTATCACAACCGCCGACGTCGAAACGGCCGCCGGCGGCGGCGCGGATGATTCCCTTGTCCTGCGTGGCGCCGCAAAGACCATGGCGCTCAATATGGCGCGTGCTTGGCGCGAGGTCGTGCATACCACCTTGCACGACGATGCCGATATCGAGAGTTGGACGGCGAAAGAAGACATCACCGTCCGATTGATCCGCGCCATCGTCGCCGCCTGCGGCGCCGAACCGCAGCTCAACGCCACATTCGATTCCCAAACGCTGCAGCTGCGGCCAAATCAAAAGATCGACCTTGGGCTGGCCATCGACAGCCCCGATGGGCTGTTTGTTCCCGTGCTGCGCGATGTTGGGCGCGCAACGCCCGCCGACTGGCGCGCCCGAATCGAGGCCGTCAAGACGGCGGTAAAGAAACGCTCTCTCACCCCGAGCGATCTGCGCGACCCCACATTCACACTCTCAAATTTCGGAACTTTGGCCGGCACCTACGCCGCACTCATTGTCATGCCGCCGCAACTCGCCATTCTGGGAGCCGGTCGCGTCACCGATCGGCCAGTACGCGCCGCAGGCACCTTGGTCGTGCATCGATCGCTCCCGCTGTCCCTGACCTTCGACCACCGCGCCGTGACCGGCGGGCAAGCGGCTCGCTTTCTGCGGGCGATCATTGTCGATTTGGAACACGCAAGCTGAGAGCGATCCATGCCAGAACCGTTTGAATTCGCAGACTCTCTTGGCCCCTCGCGGGTTGTCTATATCCACCGCGCGGCTATTGGCCTGAGAGCGATTGTCGTGATCGACAATACCGCGTGCGGCGACGCAATTGGCGGCGTGCGCATGGCGCCAGACGTGTCGGTCGAGGAGTGCTTCCGCCTCGCACGCGCCATGACGCTCAAGAACGCAGCGGCCGGCCTGCCGCACGGCGGCGGTAAATCGGTAATTTTTAGCGATCCCCGACTGCCCGCTGCAACAAAGGAGGAAATCATACGGGCATTTGCCCACGCAATTCGCGATCTCACCGACTACGTGCCTGGGCCAGACATGGGAACCGATGAACGCTGCATGGCTTGGATCAAAGACGAGATTGGCCGCGCCGTCGGCTTGCCTGAAGCGATAGGCGGCATTCCACTCGATATGATTGGCGCCACCGGCTTTGGAGTAGCGGCCTGTGTCGACGTGGCACGAACCTTCATCAATCTTGATCTCAAAGGCGCCCGCGTCGTTGTTCAGGGGTTTGGTGCAGTTGGGAAGCACGCCGCCCGGTTCCTGGCCGAGCAGGGCGCTATCCTCGTGGCAGCCAGCGATACGGGCGGAACCATTGTCGACGCCGCGGGACTCGACATTGCCGCGCTGATATCCCTCAAGGATGCCGGCCGTCCGCTGCATGACCATTCACGCGGTGAGAGGCTTAGCGCGGACTCGGTTCTGGATGTCGCCTGCGACATCTGGATTCCGGCGGCGCGGCCGGACGTTATTCGGGCCGATAATGTCGGCCGGCTACAAGCGCGCCTGGTACCGCAGGGCGCTAACATTCCCTGTACGCCGGAGGCCGAGCGGGTTCTCCATGATCGCGGGATCCTGGTGGTGCCTGATTTCATTGCCAATGCCGGCGGTGTGATTTGCGCGGCGGTCGAGTATCGCGGCGGCACCCGGCAGGACGCTTTTGACCACATTGACGAACGGATACGAACCAACACCGCCCGCGTGTTGGAGGACGCGCGCCGTTCTAACAACCTGCCACGAACCGCTGCTGTTGCGCTCGCGGAGGCACGCGTCAAAGCTGCTTCGGCCACAAGACGATGGCGTTAGCGCCGCTGTTCACCCTTCCGGCTGTGCGATCCTGCTTGATGTGCATCAAACACGTCTCGTTTGGAGGGTAGTCAATTGCCGTTATGAGCGATCAACCGCCGCCACGGCGCCGCGCGCTCATCCGACGGTTTTGGCGATTGGCACGCGGCTACTGGACCCAGGAGGCACGGGTCTCTGCTTGGCTATTGACCATCGGCCTGTTGACGCTCGCCTTGGTGCAGGTCGGCGCGCAATACCGTTTGAATATCTGGAACCGCGACCTATTCAACGCGATTGAGAAAAAACGCGGTGACGACATTCTCTCCCAGACCATCATCTTCCTACCGCTTGCAATCACAATCGTCGGCCTAGCAGTCATCGCCGTTTTCGGTCGAATGAAGCTGCAACGCGAATGGCGCGCTTGGGTTACCGATAAAATCATAAGCCGATGGTTGGCGCATGGTCATTACTATCAGCTCAATCTTTCAAGCGGCGAACCTCAAGTTCCCGAGAGCCGGATTACCGACGATACCCGTATCGCCACCGATGCGCCGATCGATTTTGCACTGGGAATATTTCAGTCTATCATTACGGCGATCACCTTCATCGGGGTGCTGTGGATCGTCGGCGGTAGCCTGGAACTCAGCCTCACCGAGAGCACAATCACCATACCGGGCTATGTGGTCATAGCTGCGATCGCCTATTCAATTACTATCAGCATCGCGATGACCGTTATTGCCCGTCGCTTCATTCCGGTCTCGGAAGCGACAAGCCAGGCCGACGCCGAACTTCGCTATGCCATCACCCGCCTGCGCGAGAATGGAGAGAGCATTGCACTGCTTGGAGGCGAGGAAGAAGAACACCGAGGACTGCGTCGTGCCATCCATAAGATTGTCTCGGCGTGGCGTCTCTATAGTCATCAGCACATGCGGTCGACCGTCATTTCCAATGGCAACTACCTGCTCGCCCCAACGATTCCACTAATTATTTGCGCCCCGAAATACATTGCCGGCACCATGACCTTGGGCGAGCTCACGCAAGTGGCCGCGGCCTTTGTGCACGTTCAATCATCATTCGGCTGGCTGGTCGACAACTATCCGCGGTTTTCGGATTGGATGGCTTCGGTACGTCGATCCGCTTGGCTTGTCGATGCGGTTGACCACCTAGAATCCGTCGGCACTAACGGCGAGCCCGACGCCATCAACCGAACTGAGCAGGACGATTCGGCCATTCGACTGCAGGACCTCTCGGTCACCCTCGACGACGGCACCATTGTGATCAATGACGCTGACGTGATCATTGGCAAGAACGAACGCGTCTTGGTCGTCGGCGAGTCGGGAACTGGCAAGAGCACATTGGTCCGGGCCATTGCGGGGCTGTGGCCCTGGGGCCACGGTGAGATTTCAATTCGTCGCGGGGCCAAGCTTTTTCTGATGCCCCAGCGCCCGTATGTGCCTCTGGGCACGCTACGACGCGCCGTGACTTATCCATTGTCTTCGAATGAAGTTCGCAGTGATAGAATAGATGGCTTGATGAAACGCGTGGGCCTGGAACACCTGATTGCCCGACTCGATGCCGATGCTGCCTGGGACCACATTCTGTCCGGCGGCGAAAGGCAAAGAATAGCATTCGTCCGGCTGCTCCTGCATGAGCCCGATATCGTCGTCATGGACGAGGCAACCTCCGCCCTCGATCCGGCAAGTCAGGAAATGTTGCTAAATTTGGTGGCCGAACAACTACCGAATGCCGCGATCATCAGTATTGCGCATCGGCCCGAACTGGAGGCCCTGCATCAGCGCAAGCTTGTCTTCGAACACCGGCCTGGCGGTTCGCGCCTGGTTAGCGACAAGCGCCTCACGCCCTCGACCCTCCTGAGAGGACGTCCCGCCCCGAAACCTGTCGCGCGGACCGACTGACCTGCCGCTCACCACCGGTCGATCATGCCGCATCATTTTCGCGCCACAGGTGCGTACTTGTTTGCGGTAGATCAAGTGAAATGCGGGCGCGCTTGCAATAGTTTATTGGGAAACACGCATAGTGAGATCATCATGATTAAAGACCTGATCGTTAATTTATCGCTTGGCGACAAATCCGATCCGACTGCCGACTTCGCCATTTCAACGGCCAACCTGCTCAACGCCCACGTAACGGCGGTGTCCTTTGTATATGAGGCGATCATTCCGGCGCTCGAGTTGATGCCGATTCCCGCCGACCTCATCGAAATGCAGCGCGAAGAAAGCGAGCGCCTCGCCGCCAATGCCGCGAATCGATTCGCCGAGGCGGCGCGCCGTAGCTCCGTCTCGGCCGAGACCCGACAACTCGACGAAACACTGGCGGGCGCGCCTGAGACATTCGCGCGCGCGGCGCGACGCTTTGATCTCTCGGTTGTAAGCCAGCCGAGACCGGAGAGCCCAGGCAACGACACGCTGTTTGTCGAATCCGCCCTTTTCAGCTCCGGGCGTCCGGTACTTGTCGTGCCGTACATCCAACGCAGCGGGCTAACGCTCGATCGCGTTTTGATATGCTGGGACGGCAGCCGCACGGCCGCCCGTGCCATCGCCGACGCACTGCCCTTGCTTCAACGCGCCAAGACCACGGAAATTGTGACCGTTTCCGATGGCTCGCCCGCGCTCAATGAAATTCCCGGAACCGATATCGCAAGACACCTTGCGCGCCATGGGCTTAACATTGAACTCAGGCGGCTCGTTGCCGGCGACGTTGACACCGCGAACATCATTCTCTCACACGCGGCCGATACCGCTGCCGATCTCATTGTAATGGGCGGTTACGGCCATTCACGCTTGCGGGAGTTTATTCTCGGCGGCGTCACCCGCGGCCTTCTAACGTCAATGACCGTTCCAACGTTGATGTCGCACTGAGAACGGTCTCGAGGCCTCGACCATTCGAAGGAAGATACAGATGGCGCACAAACATGTCCTGTTCCGCTCGGCGGCGCGTGAGAAGGTACTTCGCGGCGCGACGCAACTCGCGGACGCCATCCGTGTGACCCTGGGGCCACGGTCAAAGTCGGTTCTCATCGAGCGCAAGTGGGGACCGCCGATCGTCTGTAACGACGGTGTCACGATCGCCAAGGAATTTGACCTGACCGATCCGGAGGAGAACCTGGGCGCGCAGATGCTACGTCAGGCGGCGGAAAAAACCGGTGACCTCGTCGGCGACGGAACCAGCACTTCTACGATTCTTGCCCATGCCATTCTCGCCGACGGGATGCGTAACGTCGTTGCCGGCGCCAGCGCCATCGAGATCAAACGCGGGCTGGAGCGCGCCACCAAAGCAGTTGTCGAACAACTACGATCGCTGTCTCGTCCGGTTAAGACCCGAAAGGAGAAAGCGCAGGTCGCTACAATTTCGGCACACAACGATCCGGCGATCGGCGAACTCGTAGCCGAGGCCATGGAAAAAGTGGGAGGCGATGGCGTCATTACGGTCGAAGAATCGAAAACCACTGAAACAATCCTCGACGTCGTCGAGGGCATGCAGTTCGACCGCGGCTTCTTGTCGCCCTATTTCATTACCAACTCAGAAAAAATGGAGGCGGTCCTGGAGGATCCTTACGTCCTGCTTGCGGATCGCAAGATCAGTGCGTTGAAGGACCTCATTCCGCTACTCGAACAGGTTGCGAAATCCGGCCGGCCGCTTCTGGTTATTGCTGAGGATGTCGAGAGCGAGGCCCTGGCCGGATTGGTCGTCAATCAGCTGCGCGGCTCCCTCAGGAGTTGCGCCGTTAAAGCGCCCGGGTTTGGCGACCGGCGCAAAGCCATGTTGCAGGATATTGCAGAATTAACAGGTGGAACCCTGGTATCCGAAGACGTGGGGCTGATCCTCGAGCACGTCAAGCTTGACCAGCTTGGGCGCGCAACGCGCGTCGTCGTTGACAAGGACGACACCACCATCATCGGCGGGAACGGCGATCGGGCACGCATCCAGGGACGCGTCGAACAGATCCGCCGCGAGCTCGAAAAAACCACAAGCGACTACGACCGCGAGAAATTACAGGAACGGCTTGCCAAATTGGTCGGCGGCGTTGCCGTCATCCGGGTCGGAGCCCCAACCGAAGCTGAGATGAAGTCCAAGAAAGAGGCCTTGGACGATGCGATCAGCGCAACCAAGGCAGCCGTCGCCGAAGGCATTGTCCCGGGTGGCGGCCTGGCCCTGTTGCGCACGATCGAAGCCGTACAGCGCGAAGAAGCAAAGTGCGACGGCGATGAGCGAACCGGCGTACAGATATTGCGGCGCGCGCTTGAGATTCCGACCCGACAAATAGCAGAAAATTCGGCCACCGATGGTGGCGTCGTCGTTGCCCAAATGCTGGCGGGCCAAGGCAATTATGGGTTCGATGCCGGACGCAAGGCTTATGTCGATCTGGTTGAGGCCGGCATTATCGATCCAACCAAAGTGGTGCGAGTTGCCCTTGAGAATGCCGTGTCGGTAGCCAGCGTCTTGCTGCTCACGGAAGCGACCATGACCGAAATACCTGAGTCAAAGAAAGATCAGGTCGCTCAACCTGAAATGGCTCTTTAGGACTGAGGACTATGGATCGGCCGGTTACCAAATTCGCGCCGGCGCGGTCACCGAACTTCGCAAAATTTCGCGAAGAAATGGTCGAACGCGCCATTATTGCGCGCGGCGTGAGATCCACGCTCGTACTTAAGGCCATGCGCAGCGTCCCACGCGAACTTTTTCTTCCAGATTCGCTGCGAGAGTTCGCCTATGATGATGCACCGCTCCCAATCGCCGAAGGCCAAACGATTTCGCAGCCTTACATTGTCGCCTTCATGATCGAAGCGCTGGCGCTGACCGGGAGCGAAACCGTCCTGGAAATCGGCACCGGCTCCGGTTACGCCGCGGCCGTGCTCGCCGAAATCGCTGCGGAGGTCTACACGGTCGAACGAATCGGACAACTCGCTGAAAAGGCCGCTGCAACATTAGTCGATCTCGGCTACGACAATGTCCATGTACTGCACGATGATGGAACCAAGGGGTGGCAAGATCATGCCCCCTACGACGGGATCATTGTCGCAGCCGGCGGCCCCAAAGTACCGAAGTCGCTAAAGAGCCAACTCAAGATTGGCGGACGCCTGGTCATCCCAATTGGAACAAATCCCAAGTATCAGGAGTTGATCCGAGTCACCCGCCTGTCGGCGGATGACTATCGGCAGGAAGATTTGGCCGACGTGCGCTTTGTACCGCTGATTGGGACAGAGGGCTGGGCAGACAAGAATCCGACGATCCCTAACACCCGAGCAGTCTGGCCCGCGCGCCGTGCCCTTGCACCAGACCTGCCGAAGATCATCGCCGACTCCTGCGAGCCATGCTCATCGATCGAATCCGCACCACTCGAACGGCTGCTGGCGCGCATTGGCGACGCCCGCATCGTACTCCTGGGCGAAGCAACGCATGGGACTTCTGAGTTCTACCGGATGCGCAGCCGGATCACCCGTGAATTGATTGAACATAAGGGATTTGAATTTGTCGCCATCGAAGGAGATTGGCCCGACGCAGCCCGCGTGGATCATTATGTCCGACATTTCGAGTATCCGCCGTCCGAATGGACCGCATTTGCACGATTTCCAAAATGGATGTGGCGTAACGAGGAAGTTCGGACCTTCGTCGATTGGCTGCGCCATCACAATACCGCACTCAAAATGGATATGCGTGTCGCATTCCATGGCCTCGATATCTACAGCCTATATGAATCCATTCGCGCGGTTCTTCGCTATCTCGACGAAGTCGACCCAACGACGGCAAGCGTGGCACGCGAGCGCTATGGCTGCTTGACCCCATGGCAGTCCGATCCCGCAACATATGGGCATGCGGCGCTGACTGGCACGTATCCGAGTTGTGAAACGGACGTCGTCCAGGTGCTGAAGGATTTGCTTGAAAAGCGCCAAGCCTACGCGAAGCGCGATGGCGAGCGTTTTCTGGATGCGATCCAGAATGCGCGTCTGATCGCCAACGCCGAGCGATACTATCGAACAATGTACTACGGATCACGAGCGTCCTGGAATCTCCGGGACAGCCACATGTTCGAGACCTTGAAACGGCTCATGAACTTTCATGGCTCACGCAGCAAGGCCGTTGTTTGGGCACACAACTCGCATATCGGCGACTCTGCGGCGACCGAAATGCACTCCAGGGGGGAGCACAATCTTGGCCACCTCTGCCGCAACGAATTCGGCAAAGCTGTTTCTCTGATTGGGTTTGGAACCGATCACGGCACCGTGGCCGCGGCGTCAAACTGGGACGGACCGATGGAAGTAAAGGCCGTTCGTCCAGCGGTGCCGCAAAGCTATGAGGCACTTTGCCACCAAAGCGGCATACGCTCGTTTCTCCTGAACCTTCGGCAGCCGACGCTCAACACCACCGACAGCTTGTTGAAACCGAGATTGGAGCGCGCAATTGGCGTGGTCTACCGCCCGGAAACCGAAATGAGCAGCCACTATTTTCAAGCAGTGCTGCCGCAACAATTTGATGAATTGATCTGGTTTGACGAGACCAGCGCCATCACTCCATTCGAGACAAAGACGCTTGATGGCTTGCCCGACACCTACCCATTTGGCGTGTAAGCGCCCCAAGAAGGTCGAGCGATCAGCCGCGATGCAAGATAACGACAAACAACTCAAATCATCCAGTTTCGTCCCGGCGGAGTTGGATACCGAGTTCATTCTTGGCGAATCGATGCGCGGCATGCCGCTTCACATGGAATTCGCCAAGGTCGAAGAACGGCTGCAAAACTGGGGAATCAGTTCGACGGTCGTCGTCTTCGGCAGCGCACGAACAGCCGTCGTGTCCGGACAATCGAAATCTCAGGACAAACAGTTTTCGCGGTGGTACTGTGAAGCCCGCCATCTTGCAAAGATCGTGTCGGAACATGGCGGCGCGATGGTGCCGGCCAATGGAACGAGGCACCCAATGGAGCGAGGCACAATGTCATTGCCACAGGCGGCGGACCAGGGTTGATGGAGGCCGCAAATCGCGGCGCGTTCGAGACCGGCGCACCATCGATCGACTTTAACATTCAATTGCCGCGTGCCCAGGAGCCGAATCCATACACAACGCCCGAGCTAACATTTCAGTTTCGGTCTTTCGCAATTCGCAAGGTGCATTTGGCAATGCGTGCAGCGGCATTGATTGTTTTTCCAGGCGGATTTGGAACTTTTGACGAACTATTTGAAATTTTGACCTTGGTGCAGACACGGAAGATGCCTGCACTCCCAGTGGTATGTTTCGATACCAATTTCTAGAAACGAGCCATCGATTTCGATTTTCTGGTCGGCGAAAAAATGATCGAATTGTCAGATCTAGAAGCCATCCAGTTTGCAGATGACACCGAGCAGGCATGGCGTTGTTTGAAGGAATGTGGGCTTAAGACAATCCGCTGACGCCGTCCAAAGAATATGGAGCGAACCAAGTTTCCTGCCCGACGGTTCTAGGGTGTGGACTCGTTAACGCGCAACCAATGCTGGATTGATGCAGGTTGGATGAAGGCCAGGTAGTTGGCCGCGAGCTTGTCGTGGCGCGTTGCAACGCCCCGACACTGTTTGATCTTGTTGAAGAACCGCTCAACCATGTTGCGAGCGCGGCTGAGATACGGGTTGAAGAAGAATCGCCGTGGGAGATTGTTTGCCCCGAGTCAAAGGGAGCTTGAGCGCAGTCCGCACTCGGCGTCGCGCCCTGCCCGACAACGATCTTCACCATAGGAATGTTGATATTGGCAGACGGAAAGTTGGTACCCTGGTTGGACGCCATACCAATTCTCTGGGTAATCGAAGGTACGAGCGCGGCAATTCTGCTCAGCGTTCCGGAAGATCTCGGCTTGGCGGTTGCCGCAGCCCTGCTTGTCTTGGACCTTGCTTTGAGGATCCGGCAACCAGCTCGTGGTTGAGACATCTCTGTATTGAGACAAATCGGCGGCTTTTGATGAGGCGCTCTACCGAGGTCCACTCGATTGTTGAATGACCGGAAACATGGCAAAGGCGATCTGTCCCGCCAACCCAATCAAGGCCGGGAATTGGCGATACTGCTCCAGATGAGCAGACAGCGTGCGTCCAAACCCAATTACTGAGACGCTGACCTCCGCGGTCATGAGCACCGCGAACGCGAGCCCACCCATGACCAATCGGGCAACCAGCGCAGTCGGCACATCGAAGCGGGTGATGAGCCAACGGCAAGCCATCCAAGAAACGGCCAGCATGATCGGTAGCTCAAGAAGTACCGCAGAACTTTCGCCAAGTCGCGGGATCAAGAACAAGACCCGCAGCGTCCCAAGCAGGAAGCCTGCCGCGAATACGACACCGAAGTAGGCAAGCCCAGCCTTTGCGGCATGCACCAGTGCTCGAAGTCTCATTCCGCCACCTCAGTGCTAATCTTATTCATTTTCAAATGTCGTACTCTCGTCCATTTTGCGTTGCATCAGTTTATCTGTCGGCACATCAGCATAGTTTTTGACGATATTGCTAGTCGAGGCTTGCGTCGTAGTGCCTGCAAGCCCCAGAAGACACTGAGTGCAGGTGTCGCTATGAACCGTCGAAGCTTATTGCTGGGAGCGAGTGCCATGGGAGCCGCCGCGATCGCCAGACCGTCGTTCGCAGAAACTGCAAGCCCGAAGACTTATGACGCAGCCGTCCAGATCACATGGCGCCCACTTGATCCGGCTGGCGGAGTGCGGGAAATCGTTCGTGCGGGAACGCTTGGCGCCAACAGCCACAACACGCAGCCGTGGCGCTTCACCGTATCTGAAAAGCAGATCACAATCGGGCCCGACTTCTCCCGGCGCTGCCCGTCGGTCGACCCCGATGACCATCACCTGTTCGCATCGTTGGGCTGTGCCGTCGAAAACACGGTACAGGCCGCGTCGGCCCTGGGGTTCAAGGCGGAGCAACGGATTGAGGCCTCGAACTCTGATCGCATCACGATCACCCTCGATCGCGGCCAGCCAGCGCATAACGAGTTGGCTGCTGCCATCATCAAGCGCCAATGCACGCGTACCGAATATGACGGGCGAGCGGTCAATGCGGAGGACATGGACAAGGTCCGCGCGGCTGGCACTCTGGACGGTGTTCAATGCATGCTAGTGACGGATCGGTCGCGCATGGACGCCATTCTGGACTATGTCGTTCAGGGAAACACAGCACAGATGCGCGATCCCGCGTTCATGGCGGAACTGATTTCTTGGATTCGCTTCAATGACAGTATGGGGATCGAGCATCTCGACGGACTTTCCGGCCGTAGTTCCGGCAATCCATCGTTGCCGGCATGGATCGCGCGGCCTCTGCTGCGGTTCGTGATGACCGAGAAGGGCGAGAACGACAAGTACGCCAAGCAGATCCGGTCATCGGCCGGCATTGCCGTGTTCGCGGCGGCTTCGAATGACAAGGCTGGTTGGATTGCAGCCGGCCGCGCCTATCAGCGCTTTTCGCTGCTGGCGACCACCCTCGGCATCCGGCAGGCGTTCATCAATCAGCCGACAGAGGTTCCGTCGCTAAGGCCGCAGATCGCTTCCTATCTCAGGCTTGGCAATCGACGGCCGGATTTAATCGTTCGGTTCGGGCGCGGACCGACGCTGCCGCCGTCGCTGCGCCGGCCCATCGAAGCCGCCATCGATCCATCATGAGCCGAATACCAATCCTCATCGCTATCACTTCTGGCATCCGCGGATCGCTTCCTGCGGCCGGGTAGCAGAGAAGTTATCGCCACAAGCCAACGGGTCGATCGCGTCCTGCTCGACGCCAATCCGTTTGAGGACATCAGCGCCATCTGGCGCATCCGTGCGGAAGTGGCGTAAGACGCCCCCACCCTCATTGAACGGCCTCGTCGCGTCCACGACCTCGGCGATTGCCTGCCTTGACAATGGTGCCGGCGCTGCGCTCAAGGATCGCTTCGGCATCCTCGACCGCGCCGATGCCAGCCATGCGCCCGGTTCGATCGACGAAACGGCAGGCCGCTTCGACTTTCGGCCCCATTGAACCAGGGTCAAATGAATGTTTGCGAAGTTCGTCGGGCGACGCTTGAGAAATGCGCGCACCCTCTGATATTGGCCATCTGCTCCATACCCCGGACACGTCAGTCAGAAGCAGCAAAGCATCGGCGCCGAGGTCTTCGGCGAGCAAAGCGGAGGTGTGATCTTTGTCGATCACCGCCTCGATGCCGTATAGACCGCCGGCGCGCGCAACCACCGGAATTCCACCGCCGCCGGCGCAGACGACGGTTGTCCCGGTCTTCACCAGCAGCTTGATGGCATCGATTTCAATCACCCGCAGTGGAGCCGGCGACGGCACCACGCGGCGGAAGCCGTGGTCATCGGCTGCAAAGGTCCATCCACTTTCGGCCTCAAGTCGCAGCTTCCCGGCTTCATCATAGATCGGACCGATCGGCTTTGTGGGCGCTGCAAATGCAGGATCGCGCGGATCGACCTCGACCTGTGTCAACAACGTCGCGATCTGCGTCCCGGGCACTTCGTTCGCGAGCGCCTGCGCGATGAGATAGCCAATCATTCCCTCACTTTCCGCACCCAACACATCGAGCGGATAGGGCGACACATCCTTGTAGGCGGCGGCCTGAAGCGCCAGCAAACCGATTTGCGGGCCATTGCCATGGGTGATGACAACACGATGCTTCCGCGCGATCGGCGCAAGCCCTTGCAAAATAGCCGATTTGAGATTTTTTCGCTGCACATCCAGTTCAGCGGGCTCTCCGCGACGGAGGAGCGCATTGCCCCCAAGTGCCGCGACCACAAGCATCAGCTACGGCCTTCATTGGCTTCATATCGGGCAATGAAGTCATCCACGAAAGATGACAGCGACGGATGGCCCACTTCGACAAATTCGTATCGCGCCCGGACGATCGGCTTGTTGATCGATACCAACCGCCCAAGGTCGATCGGCGTACCCGAGACGACCACGTCGGCCTCGGCATCATTAATCGTCTGCTCAAGCGCATGTCGCTGGGACTCGGAATAGCCCATCGCGGGGAGTACTGCGCCGATATGGGGATATTTCCGAAACACTTCCAGCAATTGTGGCGTCGCCGAACACCTTGGGTCGATGATCTCAGCGTCAACTGCATGGGCGGCCTGGTAGCCAGCGCCCGTCGACATGCCGCCGTGCGTTATGGTGGGTCCATCTTCGACCACAAGAACGCGCCGGCCCCTCACGGCATCGGCATCGTCCAATTTCACCGGAGACGCAGCATATGTGACGATGGCCGTTGGGTTAAGCGCCCTCACCTCGTGTTCCGCGACACCGATGTCAACTTGCGAAGCGGCATCGACCTTGTTGATCACGGCGATCTCGGCCATGCGGGCAACCGCCTCTCCCGGATGGTGCGTTGCCACTTGCCGCGGGCGCAAGGCGTCGACCACCGTAATTTGCAGGTCCGGGCGAATGAAAGAAAAGTCATTATTGCCGCCATCCCAAATGATCAGCTGCGCCTCCAATTCGGCGCGCCGCAGAATTTCCGCATAGTCAACGCCCGCGAACACCACGTTTCCAGCGGCGATATGCGGCTCATACTCCTCACGCTCCTCCGCCGTGACACCGGCAGCCTCGAGATCGGCCAGCGACCCGAAGCGTTGCATGCGCGCGCTCAATAGATCGCCATAGGGCATGGGGTGACGCAGAACCGCGACACGCAATCCACGTTCCCGCAGCCGGCGTGACAGCCAGCGCGCCAGCGGCGACTTTCCGCAACCGGTACGTACTGCCGTAATCGAAACCACCGGCAAGGTAGACGCCAGCATCGTGCGGCGCGGGCCAAGCAGGCAAAAATCGGCGCCACATGCGAGCGCGCGCGACCCCAAGTGCATCACATGCGCGTGCGGAACGTCACTGTACGAGAACACGACCTCATCCACCGAATGCTTGCGGCAGAGCGCCTCTAGTTCGGACTCGTCTTCGATTGGAATTCCATCGGGATACTGGGCACCGGCCAATTCCGGTGGGAAACGGCGATTTGCAATTCCCGGAATTTGCGCAGCGGTAAACGCCACAACCTCGGTCGACGGGTCACCACGATAGACGACATTGAAGTTATGAAAATCCCGACCGGCGGCCCCAAGGATAACGATACGACGGCGCGTCCCCGCCCCGGTTCCGCCGCCTGCATTAGTTCCACCAACCGGCATCGCTATGCGTAACCCCACCTAAATACAGCGGCAAACCATTTCACACCTGATTTCCATCAGTCCACCTACTGACATTGATGGCTTTGGACACAGCAGGAGCGTATCCCATATTTGACCCGCGTACTGCATACGCCATATCAAAAGCCAGCGATCACGCGTTTAGTTCGCGCAGTTCCGACCGATTGCGCAATACAATACGGCGCGACCCCATAAATTGGATGGTCGACCCCTCCGAAAACGAGGTCAGCGTGCGCGACACGGTCTCGATCGTCAGCCCGAGATAATCGGCGATGTCCTGGCGCGACATCGGAAGCTCCACGTAGCCGTTGCCTTCCAGGCGCTGGGCCATGTCCAGAAGGAAGGCTGCGATCCGCTCCTTCGCCGTCTTGATCAGCAGCAGGGCATGATTCTGAGAGCGTTTTAATTCTGCGGCGGTCAGCGCCCATAGTTGGTGCGCTATCTCACCGTTGCTTTCCGCGGCGCTGAACATACCGCAACGGCGGATGACCAAGATCGTTGCTTTATCGATTGCCTCGGCGGAATAGGAGTGTTCGCCATCGGATTCCAGACCAAATATCTCGCCCGCAAGAAAGAAGGCGGTGATCTGACGCCGGCCATCGCTCAGAACTTTATAGGTGCGCACCGAGCCGTTCAGGACCTTGTAGACGTATTCGGCAGGCTCGCCCTCTCCGAAGATCTCGACATTGCGCTCGAACGGCATTGTAACACCGTTTATCCACGCATTGTTAAACAGAGAAGGGTGTGCGGTAACGACTGCGGCCTTAACTTCGCGGGGGACGGTGGTCAATCGGGTTCGGCTGATCATGGCTCGCGCTCCCTTGATTACGCACCGAACCTAACAACCGTGACAGATCTGAAAATTCGGGTCTGTCTCTTAGGGGATATCCCTTAGTTGGATGGCTTGCTTTGTTGGAATCAGGGGGGCGCCAGGACCGCCTCCACGACCGGAAGCGGCTACCTATTTGTGGCGGAAAGTGAATTATTTCAAAGCGATAGTGATGTACAACGTTTGGGCTGGCGCATCAAGCCACTGGTGACCTCGCCGAAGATCCATTCGCTCAGCCTTGATGTACGACCATGATCATAGGTGCTCCCACCAATAATCGCCCCCGCGACAAATGCCCCGGCTGCGCCTGGGCGCATTCGCCGATATTGAACTTCTGTTACAGCAGAGTCGAATTGTGAAGATAGCGCGGTGCCACGGTGCCGTCGCGAACGTGGTTGGAATTCGGTGTGGCGCGATCTCCGGTGACATGAAGGTATCGGATCAAGCGGCAAGGTCAATTGGCTGATCGATGGGCTTTGCGGCGAGCGTCTGCCA
>JALHRD010000019.1 GCA_022841625.1 Xanthobacteraceae bacterium | reverse complement strand
CTCCATCAGGCGACGGCCTTGCGCCGATCCCGTACAGAAGCAAGTCCCCGGCGAGTGGATGACGCAAAAAGGGATTGACTAACCGAGGCCCGTTACAGAAGCCCGGATGAGCGAAGCGAAATCCGGGAAATAGTCGTCCCGCATGTCGCTGCGCTCATGCGGGCTACAACGCCCGGCGAACTAAAGCCAGCGCTCGCAACCGGCCTCGCGCGCCCAATATTCCCAGCCGCGCCGCATGGCGTTCGACTCCGGGTCGATCGCCAGCCGCGCATCGACCTCGCCCTGCGAGATCGATCGCACCGGTCCGAATTGCAGCGATTGCGCCAGCGTCCGCGCGTTCTTCGGAATGTAGACCGAGGTCTTGACCGCGTCGTTGAGCGTGCGTCCGGTCGCGACAAAGCCGACGCCGCGCCGCAGCACGACCCGATACCCGCCCAAGCGCTGCGCGAGATCGCGGGCACGGTCCATGTCCGAGACCGCAAGGTCGGTGGCGTCGCCGAATTTTTCCGCGATGTCCCAGACCGGAACCCGCGTGCCCATGTCGCCAACCGTCCCCAGCATGGCGCGCAGCGGCGTCGGCGTGATGCTGAACGGCAGCACGTCCTCGGAGCCGGCGCACAAGACCGCATTGACCTCGGGCCGCGCCGCGTAGATCGCGCCGTGCAGGAAACGCTCCGAACAAAGCGCCCGGTTGTCGTCCCGCGCCAGCCTTCCATCGAGCGCGAATTCGAGAATGTCGCCCGGCTCGACGAATGCGGCGGCGCAGGCCCGCGCCAGAAGAAAACGGCCGGAATCGTCCGGATGACGCGCACTGATGTGGCCATATTCGTCGAACACGCCGTGATACGCCAGGATCCGGTTGGCAATGACGAGATCGTTGACGACGCGCTGCAAACTCGTCATTGCGGCATCAGACCGGAACATGCGCGTGGGTGAACGCGACGGCGCGTTGCATGGCGGCGATCGATTGCGGCAGTTCGGGGTGATCGCTCGTGAAATGCAGCGGCGCGTCGTAATATTCGAGATCGATCTTGCCGCCGGCCTTGCGATAAAGCGCGACAAAGCGCGGCGCTTCCGAGCCGTCGAAACCAGAGTCCGGATCGCGATAATCGTGGATCAGGTCGTTCTTGCTCTGAATCCAAAGTGCCGGCGGCAGCGCGAGCTTTTCGCCACGCTGCAAGGCGAGCAGCGGACTGCCTTCCGTCATGTTCTGCTCGTTGGCCCAATAGGCCATGCTGAGCTTCATGGTGCGCGGCGGCCATGGCGGCGGGTTCGGACCGTCATTGAGCCGCTTGGCGTTGTGGTGACGCCCGAGCGGATTGATCACCGGCCAGAACATCGCGACGCAACGCACGCTCGCGTCGACCGCCGGCGCGCCGGCCGGCAACGGGATTGCCGCATAGCGCGGATCGTTCGGCCGCATGGCCGCCAACATCGCCAGATGTCCGCCGCTCGAGGTGCCGGAAATGCCGACCAGATCGGGACGGCTGTTGAAGCGCGCGGCATTCGCCTTCACCCAGCGGATCGCATAATTGATATCGAGGAGCGAATTCGGATAGCCACCCGGCCCTTGCCGAAAATCCAAGGCGGCAACCGCAATGCCGTTGCCGGCGAACGCCTCGTGATGGACCTTGCCGCGGGTACGGTCGTTTTCGGTCCACACGCCGCCATGGAGTTCGATCAGCACCGGGAACGGTCCCGCGCCGTGCGGCCGGTAGCACCGCACGAACAGCGGCTTGTCGCCATGACGAAGATATTCGACGTCCTCGACGGCGAAGCCGCCGGCGCTGGTCTTCAATGCTTCCACCGACATTACGTGTTCCTTCCCAATCGTTTTCTTTCATTACGATGATGCCACGGCCGCGCCGCCGATGCACCTAATCCGGGCGCGCCAACCGCTCGGTGCGCGTGACGATCTCGGGCGGCGTCGCCGCGACTTCCACAACCAGCGCCGCAATCTTTTCGCCGCTCTGAAGCGCGATCTCGAACGACATGCCCGCCGCCTCCTTGAGCAGCGCGGGGTCCTTGATCGACGCATCGAAGGCGCGGCGCAACAGATTGACCCGGTCGGCCGGCACATCCGGCGGCGCCACGATCGGTCGCCCGAGCAGCACATTGCTGGCGAAAAAAGTGAGAACCTTGCGCTGCTCCTCGGTTTTAGCGAATTCAAACACCGTGGGCACGCCAAGCCCCGGCACCGGTTCCGGTTCGAAGTTGAACAACACCCGCATTTGGCCGGACTCGACCCACGGCCGCCGCGCCCCGGCCGCCCCGCCAATGGTGTTGGCAAAGGCTTCGATTTCATTGCGCGACGCCGCCAGCGCCATGTCGCCGGGCGAACGATAGCCGGTGACGACCTTAACCTTCATGCCGAGCAGGTTGCGCAACAGATAAGGCCCGACCGTAATGCCCTGCGCGAGCCCGGTCGCACCGACAATCAATTCATGGGCAAACATATCGGCCGGCTGTTTGATCGCCGAGGCATTGTTGATGAAGAGCACGAGGTGATTGACCTCGGGGCTGCCGATCCAATTGAACTTGACCGGATCGAAACGGATGTTCGCCACCTTCATGACCGCGGCCGCGGGCATCGAACGTGACGGCATGCCGATCACCGTTCCATCGCGCGGCGCCGCGTTGAACAAATGATTGGTCGCGACCAGTGTGCCCGCGCCCGGCATGTTCTCGACAATGATGTTGGGATTGCCGGGGATGTAGCGGGGCATGTGCCGCGCCAACAGCCGCGCCCACAGGTCGTAGTCGCCGCCGGCGGTCGAGCCCACCACAATGCGGATCTGCTTGCCGCGATAAAACGCATCGGCCGGCTGCGCCAGGGCCGGCGCGATGCCGAGCGCGCCCCAAATCGCGAGCAGGATGGCCGCTCTCATTGGTCTCATCCCTGGCTCCCCCCGCGCGTGGCAGCCAAACGATAGGACCGCCGCTTCACCCGGTCCAGCGCATCCGGGCAGCGACCGAACCCGGACGTCGGCTACTTATTGTGCGATGCACAAATTATAAGCGATCGCCGCCTCATTCAGCTCCCAATGCTTCCGATTGTGGCTGAGGATAATAAAGTAAAACACTGATTTATATGATTTTTCATAAACATCGCGACTTGGCACAACGCTTGAATAATGAGGTGGCGCGCGCGTGGTTTAGCGCTGCGCGCGCGCAGGGCTCCCGGCGGACGCGAAAGGCTAATCAATGAGCAAGACCACCGACAAACTTGGCGGCATCAGCCGCCGCAAATTCCTGAAAACCAGCGCCGGCACCGCCGCGCTGATCGGATCGCTTCAGTCGCAGTTTCCGTTTGGCGCCCCTATGGCGCATGCGCAGGGACCGGAGGTGAAGAAGGCGGTCCTTGGCTATATCGCGCTGGTCGATGCCTCGCCCTTGGTGATCGCCAAGGAGAAGGGCTTCTTCGCCAAGCACGGCATGCCCGATGTCGATGTCTCCAAGCAGGCATCGTGGGGTGCGACGCGCGACAACGTCGTGTTGGGCTCGGAGAAGAACGGCATCGATGGCGCCCATATTCTCACACCGATGCCGTATTTGATTTCGGCCGGAAGGGTGACCCAGAACAATGTGCCGACGCCGATGTACATTCTGGCGCGGCTGAACCTCGACGCGCAGGGAATATCGGTTTCAAACGAGTTCAAGGATCTCAAGATCACCACCGACGCCTCGCCGCTGAAGGCCGCCTTCGACAAGAAGAAGGCTACCGGCAAGGAAGTTAAAGTCGCGATGACGTTCCCGGGCGGAACGCATGATCTCTGGATTCGCTACTGGCTCGCAGCCGGCGGCATCGATCCCGACAAGGACGTTTCGACCATCGTGGTCCCGCCGCCGCAGATGGTGGCGAACATGAAGGTCGGCAACATGGACGCATTCTGCGTCGGTGAGCCGTGGAACGAACAGCTGGTCAATCAGGACATCGGCTACACCGCCTGCACCACCGGCGAAATCTGGTTCAAGCATCCCGAAAAGGCGCTCGGCATGCGCGCCGAATGGGTCGACAAGCATCCGAACGCAACGCGCGCGCTCGTGATGGCGATAATGGAAGCACAGCAGTGGTGCGAGAAGATGGAGAACAAACAGGAGCTCGCCACCATCGTCGGTCGCCGTCAGTGGTTCAATGTCCCGGTTGCCGACATCATCGGCCGGCTCCGCGGCGACATCAATTACGGCCATGGCCGTATTGAGAAGGGCACCAAACATTACATGAAGTTCTGGAGCGAGCACGCGTCCTACCCGTTCAAGAGTCATGACGCCTGGTTCGTCACCGAGGATATCCGCTGGGGCAAGTTTGAGCAGAGCACCGACATCAATGCGCTGGTCAACAAAGTAAACCGCGAGGACCTGTGGCGCGAAGCGGCCAAGTCGCTGTCCGTCGCTGCTGCCGACATTCCAACTTCAAGTTCGCGCGGTAAGGAAACCTTCTTCGACGGCAAGGTGTTCGACCCCGCCGATCCGGCTGCCTACCTCAAGAGCCTCACCATCAAACGCGTCGGAGTCTGACCTCGCCACATCCCGCTCCTCCGCGCTTGCACGACGGGTGCGGGATGACCACAAGAACTGCCGGAGAGAACTAATGGCAATGCCCGCGCTGACTGCCGAAGCCGAAACGGCCGCAGCAACCACGCCGGCCGCAGAAGTGCTGGTGTTCAAACCACGGACGCCAGGCTTCATCCAGGCTCGGCTCATACCAATGCTCGGCGACGCGGCAGCGAAAGTGATCCCACCGCTGGTGATGCTGACGCTGCTGCTGGTGGTGTGGGAACTGCTCTGCAACAAGCCGGGTGCGACCCTGCCGCCGCCGACCAAAATCTGGACCGAGGCCTACGACCTCATTGTCGATCCGTTCTTTGTCGCGGGGCCGCAGGACATCGGCCTCGGCTGGCGCGTCCTAACCTCGTTGCAGCGCGTTGCCATCGGCTACGGGCTCGCCGGATTCATCGGCATTTTGATCGGCACGATCATCGGGCAGTCGGTTTGGGCAATGCGCGGCCTCGATCCGATCTTCCAGGTGTTGCGCACGATCTCACCGCTCGCCTGGCTGCCGATCTCACTGGCGGCATTCCGCGACAGCCAGCCGTCAGCGATCTTCGTGATTTTCATCACCGCCGTCTGGCCGATCATTATCAACACCGCTGTCGGCATCCGAAACATCCCGCAGGACTATCGTAACGTCGCGGCGGTGCTGCGGCTCAATCATCTGGAGTTCTTCTGGAAGATAATGATCCCGTCGGCAGCGCCCTACATCTTCACGGGTCTGCGCATCGGCATTGGCTTGTCGTGGCTCGCGATCGTCGCCGCTGAGATGCTCACCGGCGGCGTCGGCATCGGGTTCTTCATTTGGGACGCCTGGAACTCGTCGCGCATTCCCGACATCGTTGTGGCGCTCGCCTATATCGGCATGGTCGGCTTTGTACTGGATCGCATCGTCGCCGCCGTCGGCAATGTTGTCACCCGCGGCACGACTGCAACCTGAAGGATCGACGATGACCGCATATCTCAAGATCGACCATGTCGACAAAGTTTTCATTCGCGGCTCGCGCGAGACCGAGGTGCTTAAGAACGTGACGATGAGCGTCGCGCGCGGCGAGTTCGTCTCCATCATCGGCCATTCCGGCTGCGGCAAGACCACGCTGCTCAACATCGTCGCCGGATTGACCCCGGTGACCACCGGCGCCGTGCTGCTGGAAAACCAGGAAGTCAACGAACCCGGTCCGGATCGCGCGGTCGTTTTCCAGAACCACTCGTTGCTGCCTTGGCTTACGGCTTACGACAATGTCCGTCTCGCCGTCGACAAGGTATTTTCCGGCAAGCGTTCGCGCGCCGAACGCCACCAATGGACCATGCACAATCTCGAACTCGTGCAGATGGCGCACGCCAAGGACAAGCGGCCGACGGAAATCTCCGGCGGCATGAAGCAGCGCGTCGGGCTCGCCCGCGCCCTTGCCATGGAGCCGAAGGTGCTGCTGCTCGACGAGCCGTTCGGCGCCCTCGATGCACTCACCCGCGCGCATCTGCAGGACTCCGTCATGGCAATTCACACCAAGCTCGGCAACACGGTGATGATGATCACCCACGACGTGGACGAAGCCGTTCTGCTGTCCGATCGCATCGTGATGATGACCAACGGCCCCGCCGCCTATATCGGCGAGGTGCTCGACGTGCCGCTGGCGCGACCGCGCCGCCGGCTCGAACTGTCGAGCAACGCGACCTATCTGCGCTGCCGCCAACGTGTGCTCGAATTCCTGTACGAACGCCACAGCTTTGTGGAAGCCGCCTGAGGATAAGATGTCGGGCGATTTCACTCCGGAGCAAAAGCGCTACCTGGAAGGCTTCACCAGCGGACTGCAAGCCGCGCGCTCGGCACGCGCGGGCGGCGCCGTTGCAGCGACCGCAGAACCGACCGGGCCGGACGCCGAGCACTGGCGCGCGCAGGACCGCACCGTCAAGGCCGGCGGCAAGCTTGCCGATCAAGAGACGTTCAAACGCGAACAGCATCCGTTCGACGCCTATGGCCGCCTTAAGCAGCAAGCCGGCGACAACGAAGCGCCGAAACCCGCGGACAATTTCCGTTGGCGCTATTTCGGCCTGTTCTACGTCGCTCCGGCGCAGAGCTTCTATATGTGCCGGCTGCGGATTCCGAACGGTATCCTGAAGCATTGGCAATTGTCGGAGCTTGCCGAACTCGCCGAGCGCTATGGCGGCGGCTACGCCCACGTCACCACCCGCGCCAATCTGCAGTTCCGCGAGATTGAGCCCAAAAACGCGGTGGCGGTGCTGGAGGCAATCCAGGATCTCGGCCTGTGCTCGCGCGGTTCGGGCGCGGACAATATTCGCAATGTTACGGGCTCGCCGACCGCCGGCATCGACAGCCAGGAACTGATCGATACCCGCCCCTATGCGCGCGCGTGGCACTTCCACATCCTCAACGAGCGCGCGCTCTACGGTTTGCCGCGCAAATTCAATGTCGCCTATGACGGCGGCGGCACCATCGCGGCGCTTGAGGACACCAACGACATCGGCTTTCAAGCCGTGACGGTGAATGAGGGCTTTGGGGTCGCGCCCGGCGTCTGGTTCCGCCTGATGCTCGGCGGCATCACCGGCCATAAGGATTTTGCACGCGGCACCGGCGTGGTCGTTCGCCCCGACGACGCCACCAAGGTCGCCGACGCCGTGGTGCGCGTGTTCAGCGATCACGGCGATCGCACCAACCGCAACAAGGCGCGGCTCAAATACGTCATCGATCGGTTGGGGATGGACCAGGTTCTCACGCTGACCGAGGAAAAGCTCGGCCGCAAGCTCGACCGCGTGCCACCGGAAGCGCTGGCGCCGCGGCCGGCGGTCGATCGCGCCGCCCATATCGGCGTGCATGCGCAGAAGCAGGACGGGCTCAATTGGATCGGCGTGGTCCTGCCGGTTGGCAAGCTCACGCCCGCGCAAATGCGCGGCCTCGCCGGCATCGCCCATGCCCTCGGCGATGGCGATATCCGGCTCACCGTCTGGCAGAATCTGCTGATATCCGGCGTACCGGACAGCAAGGTCAAAGGCGCGGTCAGCGGCATCAAGGCGTTGGGACTGTCGGTTGCCGCCAGCGCGGTCCGCACTGGGCTGATTGCCTGCACCGGCAGCACCGGCTGTCGCTTTGCGGCGTCCGACACCAAACGGCACGCCGAAGAGATCGCGCGCTGGTGCGAAGCGCGCCTCGAACTCGACGGTCCCGTTAACATCCACCTGACCGGCTGCCATCATTCCTGCGCGCAGCACTATATCGGCGACATCGGCCTGATCGCCTGCAAGGTAACGATCAACGACGACGGTGACACCGTCGAGGGCTATCACGTGCTGGTCGGAGGCGGCGCCGGCGCCGATGCCGGACTCGCGCGCGAGATATTTACCGATGTGCGCGCCGAAGAAATCCCGGCAACCGTCGAGCGGCTGTTGCGGAGCTATCTCGCGCATCGTCACTCAGCGGCCGAGACCTTTCTGGCGTTCTCGCGCCGGCATGACATCGATGCCCTCAAGGCCATGTGTGTCGCGGTGTCATCATGACCATGGCGCCGCGTTCGTCGGTCCCGCAGTTCATCCCGGAAACCGCGCCGTTCACCTCCGAACAACGCACTTGGCTCAACGGGTTCTTCGCCGGCCTCACCTCACTCGAGGGCACGGTGACGCCGCTGTCGCAGGCCGAATCCGCGGCGCTGATGCCGGCCCCACCCACCGCCGAAGCCAATGACGACGATGCCCCTTGGCACGACCAGACTTTGCCGCTTGCCGAGCGCATGAAACTCGCGGAAGGGCGGCCGCTGCGCCGCCGGATGATGGCCGCCATGGCCCAACAGGACTGCGGACAATGCGGATACAACTGTCACGACTATTCCAACGCAATCGCGGAAAAGCAGGAACAGCGTCTCAATCTCTGCGTGCCCGGCGGCAAGGAAACCGCCCGGATGCTCAAGACGCTGTTCGAGGAGTTTGGCAATTCGTCGCCGACCACGACGAGCGCGTCGACCACGCCGGCTGCCGCTGTTTCGGCTGCACCGGCCGCAGTGCCCGAACGTTCACGCGACAATCCCGTTGAAGCGACATTCCTCTCGCGCACGCGCCTGAACAAGCCGGGCTCGGCCAAGGAGACCTGGCACGTTGAGTTCGATCTTAGCGGCGCCGGCATCGATTATACGGTCGGCGATGCGTTCGGTCTGTTTCCATCGAACGATCCCGCGCTTGCCGATGCGGTGATCGCTGCGCTCGGTCTTGCACGCGACATTCCGGTCCGCGGCCGCCAGTTGCGGGACGTGCTGATCAACGATGTCTCGCTCGGGCTCGCGCCCGATCAATTGTTTCAATTGTTCTCCTACATCGCCGGCGGCGAGCGCCGCCAAATGGCCAAGGCGCTGGCGGCCGGCGACGATCCGGACGGCGATGCCGCTGCGCTCGATGTCCTGGCGGCGATCGAGAAGTTCCACGGCCTGCGGCCGGATCCGGAGGCGTTTATCGAAAGTCTCGAACCCTTGCAGCCCCGGCTATACTCGATCGCTTCCTCGCCAAAGGTTGACGCCAACCGCATGGCGCTCTGCGTCGACACCGTTCGCTACGATCTCGGCGGCCGCACCCGGCTCGGCGTCGCATCGACATTCCTGGCGGGACGTGCAAAGCCCGGCGACCGGCTCAAGGTCTATGTGCAGAAGGCCCATGCCTTTGGCCTGCCGGCCGACCCGTCGGTGCCGGTGATCATGATCGGGCCAGGCACCGGCATCGCGCCGTTCCGCGCCTTCCTGCAGGAGCGGATGGCGACCAAGGCGCCCGGCCGCAATTGGCTGTTCTTCGGCCATCAGCGCAGCGCGTGCGACTTCTTCTATGAGGACGAACTCACCGCCATGAAGGCGGCACGTGGGTTGCAGCGCCTCACGCTGGCATGGTCACGCGACAGCCATCAGAAAATCTATGTGCAGGACCGCATGCGCGAAGTCGGCCGCGACCTGTGGGCATGGCTCGCCGAGGGCGCACATCTCTATGTCTGCGGCGACGCCAAGAACATGGCCAAGGATGTCGAGCGCGCGCTGGTCGATGTGGTGGCGGCCTATGGCGTGCGCTCAACCGACGAAGCGATCGCGTTTGTGGCCGATCTCAAGAAGCGCGGCCGTTATCAGCAGGACGTGTACTGAAATGAACGCGCCCCTGCTCCAACCACCGCTTTGCCCTGCGCCCGCGGTGCGCACCGCCTGCCCCTATTGCGGCGTCGGCTGCGGCGTGATCGCGCAGCCGGACGGCCGCGGCGGCGCCGTGGTGGCCGGCGATCCGGCACATCCCGCGAATTTCGGACGGACCTGCTCGAAAGGTTCAGCGCTTGGCGAAACGCTCGCGCTCGATACCAGGCTGCTCTACCCGATGCTGCGAACCGCGGATGGCACGCTGCAACGCGCAAGTTGGGACAATGCGCTTGATCGTGTCGCGGGAGGCCTAAAGGACATTATCGAACGCCACGGACCCAATGCCGTTGCATTCTACCTCTCCGGGCAATTGCTGACCGAGGACTATTATGTCGCCAACAAGCTGATGAAGGGATTCATCGGCTCGGCGCATGTCGACACCAATTCGCGGCTGTGCATGGCGTCGTCGGTCGCGGGCCACCGGCGTGCCTTCGGGTCGGACACCGTTCCGGGCACCTATGCCGATCTCGACGAAGCCGATCTCATTGTGCTGGTCGGCTCAAACGCCGCCTGGTGCCATCCGGTTCTGTTCCAGCGCATGATGCGCAACAAGGCCGAGCGCGGCGCGAAGATTATCGTCATCGATCCGCGCCGGACCGTGACCGCTGGCGACGCCGATCTGTTCCTTGCGATCGAACCTGGCATGGACACCGCGCTGTTTGCCGGCCTGCTGGTGCATCTCGCTGAAAAGCACGCGCTCGACCCACACTACATCCAGTCGCACACCACCGGCTTCGACGATGCGTTGACGCGCGCCAAGGCCATCGCGCCCAATCTCGACGCCACCGCGCGCGCGACCGGCCTTGAGCGTTCGCTGGTCCGTAAGTTCTTCAAATGGTTTCGGGAAACCGACCGCACCGTCACCTGCTATTCGCAGGGCGTGAACCAGTCGGCGCAAGGCACCGACAAGGTCAACGCCATCATCAATTGCCATCTCGCCACCGGCCGGATCGGCAAACCCGGTTGCGGGCCGTTCTCGCTGACCGGACAACCCAATGCCATGGGCGGCCGCGAGGTCGGCGGGCTCGCCAATATGCTAGCGGCGCATATGGGCTTCGCTCCGCCCGAGGTCGATCGGGTGCGCCGCTTCTGGCAGGCGCCGCGCATCGCGGAGCGCGAGGGACTCAAGGCGGTCGCAATGTTCGACGCAATCGCGCGCGGCGAGATCAAGGCGCTATGGGTCATGGCAACCAATCCCGCGGTGTCGATGCCGCGCGCCGCTGCGGTTCGCGCGGCGCTCGGCAAGCTCGACCTGTTCGTCGTATCGGAAAACGTTGCTTCGAACGACACCGTCAATGCCGGCGCGCATGTGCTGTTGCCGGCGGCGGGTTGGGGCGAAAAGGACGGCACCGTCACCAATTCAGAACGCCGCATCTCGCGCCAGCGCGCCTTTCTGCCGCTGCCCGGCGAAGCGCGGCCGGACTGGCGGATCGTCGCGGACGTGGCCGGTCGGCTCGGATTCGCGCAGGCATTCGCCTATCGCTCGGCGGCCGACATATTCCGCGAGCATGCCGCGCTGTCCGGCTTCGAGAATTACGGCACGCGCGACTTTGATATCGGCGCGCTCGCGACGCTCACCGATCCGGAATACGACGCGCTGGCGCCGGTGCAGTGGCCGCGTCTCGCCGGCACCTTGCCGGCCGAGCGCCGGTTCTTTGCCGACGGCGGCTTTTTCACCGCCGACGGCAAGGGCCGCTTTGTCACGCCCGAGCCGCCGGCATTGCGGGAAGCGACATCTGAAAACTTTCCACTGCGCCTCAACACCGGTCGCATTCGCGACCAGTGGCACACCATGACGCGCACCGGCCTGAGCCCACGGCTTGCGACCCACCTGCCGGAGCCGTTTGTCGAAGTACACCCGGACGATGCTACGCGCGCCGGCCTCAGCGACGGCGGCTTTGCCCGTGTCGCGACAGCGCATGGCGTCTGCATCGTCAAGGTGATCGTCAGCAACGAGCAGCGCGCAGGCTCGCTGTTTTTGCCGATCCATTGGAGTGACGGCACCGCCTCCGCCGCCCGCGCCGACGATCTCGTATCGCCGTGCACCGATCCGTTTTCCGGCCAGCCGGAGGCGAAAGCTACGCCGGCCGCCATCGCGCCGGTCACGTTTGCGATGCGCGGCTTCGTGCGCACGCGCCGTGCGACGGCGTTTCCGAACGCGACCTGGTGGACGCGCATCGCGATCGCTAACGGCTACGAATACCGGGTCGCCAGCGACCATGGCCCGATGGTGTGGCACGACTTTGCCTATCGGATGCTCACCGAAGACGGCAAGCTTGCCGAACACCTGGCCGAGCGGACCTATCGCGCGGCTGCGATTGTCGATGGCGAAGTCGATGGACTCATATGCATTGGACCATCCGATCAGCCGCTGAGCATGGGCGACCTCAACGCGCTCGAAGGGCACGATGACGGAATTCCGCTCACGCGGATCGCGGCGGCTTCCATGACCGAAACCGAGCCGGTGGTGTGCGCCTGCTTCGGCATCGGCGCCGAAGTCATTCGTAATGCCGTGGCCTCTGGCATGGCCGGCACCATTGCGGCGATCGGACAAGCGACGCGCGCCGGCACCAATTGCGGCTCCTGCCTGCCGGAGTTGAAACGGCTGGTGGCTCAGGAGCGAGCCAAGGCGCGCGCCACTGGGCGAGCCACGGAGACCTGCCCATGACCACACCGCGCATCCCGGTCGAAGCGAAGCCGCCACGCATGGAGCCGCTGGCGCGATTGCCGGTATTTTTCGCACTCGCAGGCAAACGGGTGTTGCTGGCGGGCGGCAACGCCGCCGCGGCCTGGAAGGCAGAATTGCTTTCGGCGGCTGGGGCCGAGGTCAACGTTTTCGCCGGTGAAGTCTCCGGTGAATTGCGGGCGCTCGCCGCTGATCCGCCGGGCGGCGCCATCGTGTTGCATCCGCGCGCCTGGCACCACCAGGATTTTGCCGGCGCAGCGCTTGCAATCGGCGCGTTTGAGGATGACGCCGAAGCGGACCGCTTCGCGACCGCGGCGCGCACCGCCGGCGTTCCCGTCAATGTGATCGACAAGCCGGCCTATTGCGATTTCTCCTTCGGGTCGATCGTCAACCGGTCGCCGTTGGTGATCGGCATTTCCACCGATGGCGCCGCGCCGGTGTTCGCACAGGCGATTCGTGCCAAGCTCGAAGCGATGCTGCCGCGCGGATTCGCCCACTGGGCGGCGGCGGCGCGACGCTGGCGCGATGCCGTCAAATCGTCCGGCCTGCCGTTCGCCGGGCGGCGGCGGTTCTGGCAGATATTTACCGCAATGGCGTTGCGCGCGCCCGATCGCGCGCCCGCGCAGGCCGACTACGATCGCATCCTCGCTGAAACCCAGGACGAGGGCGACCAGCCCGGTCTCGGCTCCGTCACCCTGGTCGGCGCCGGCCCCGGCGATCCGGAATTGCTCACGCTGCGCGCCGTACGCGCGCTGCAATCGGCCGACATTATCCTGATCGACGATCTGGTTGCGCCGGCGATCCTCGACTTCGCGCGCCGTGAGGCCAAGAAGATGATGGTTGGCAAGACCGGCTTTGCGCCGTCGTGCCGGCAAGACGAAATCAATGCCTTGATGGTTTCGCTGGCGAAAGCCGGCCGGCGCGTGGTGCGGCTCAAGGGCGGCGATCCGCTGATCTTCGGCCGCGCCGGCGAGGAGATCGCCGCCTGCCGCAAGGCCGGTATTGCCGTCGAAATCGTGCCGGGGATCAGCGCCGCGCAGGGCGCGGCCAGCCGACTCGGCGTGTCGCTCACCCACCGCAAATTGGCGCGGCGGATTCAATATGTCACCGCCCATGGCGCCGATGGACGCCTGCCGGCCGATATCGACTGGCGGAGCATTGCCGATCCGGCGACCACGACTGTGGTCTACATGCCCAAGCGTGCGCTGGCGCAACTCGCCGACGCCGCGCAGACGCACGGGCTTCCTGGCGACACGCCGGCGATCGCCATGGTTGCCGCGACGCGGCCGGATCAGACGATCATTGCCGCGACGGTGGCGGATATTGCCATAAAGCTCGATGCGGCGAAGCTCGAAGGTCCGGTGCTGGTCATGATCGGCCGCGCGCTGGCGCAGGCGGTTCGGGATCGGCAGTCGACTGACGTGGCGCCTACTTCGTCACCAGCCCCGCCGCTTCGATTACCGGCGCCCAGCGCGCCGTCTCGGCCGCAATGAACTTGTCGAAGGCATCGATCGACATGACCTCGGAAATCATGCCGTCGCGCTGAATGCGCGCCTCAATATCGGGCTTCTTGACCATCGCCGCGATCTCACGATTGATCCGCTCGGCCAACGGCCGCGGCATATTGGCGGGTCCCGATAGGGAAAACCACGTGGTGGTCGTCAGCTCGGGATAGCCAACCTCATTCAATGTCGGCACCTCCGGATATTCCGGCACCCGCGTGCTTGCCGAATGCGCCAACGGCACCAATGCGCCGCTGCGCAAATGCGACGCCACCGATCCCAGCACCGGCAATCCGAAATTGATGTGGCCGGCGATCAGATCGGTGATCCCGATGGCCGCGCCTTTATAGGGAATATGAACGACATCGATCTTCGCGAGCTTTCCAAACGATTCACCTAACAGATGCCCGTTGGTTCCGATGCCGGACGACGAATAGCTCAACGGCTTGCCAAGTTTCCGGCCGAACGCGACGAGCTGATCGACCGTTTTGATCCCGCTCGGACCGTTGACGGTGATCACCACCGGCGCGCCGGCGATATAAGCGAGATTGGTGAGGTCGCGGGTCGGATGATAGACCAGTTTTGGATTCATCACCGGCACCGTCACCAGCATGGAAATATTGGTGATCACCAGATTGTAGCCATCCGGCGCTGACGTCGCGACGCTCTGCACGCCAATCGCGCCGCCGGCGCCGGTGCGGTTCTCGACAAAGAATTGCTGCTTGAAGACCGACGACAGATGATCCGCGACCATCCGCGCGAGAATGTCGGCGGTGCCGCCGGCCGCGAACGGACTGACGATGCGGACCGGCCGGGTTGGCCAATCCTGGGCGAAGGCCGGCTGGGCGGCCAGCAGGCACGCAACAGACAGCAGCGACCGCAAGGCGTGTTTCATCTGGGAGGTCTCAGTCCTCGTGAGAAGCGCTAACATTAGCGTCGGCGCCCACTTAGGGTGAAGCCAAATCGTCGCATCCGCGCGACAATATCGTGCGCGCCGGCCGTTTCGAGATTTCTAATTTAAAGGATTGCTGAAAACCCCTACACGCTGACGCTGTGCGCCCGCAACCGCGCGCCCCAGCCCTCGCCGCGGATGAAACGATGCAAAGCTCCGGCGTCCGGCTTGTGCCCGCGTACGGCGTCGATCGAGGCCCAGGCCAGGCACAGCATGCAGGACATCACCGGCGCACCGCCGACCTGCGGCCGCGCCAGGATCGGCCCGAGCGTCGGCATGCCGGTGCCGAGCATCACCACGGCGTCGAGCCCCATGTCCTCAAGCTCTTTGAGGCCTTCCTGCGCATTGGCCGCCGCAATCGAATAGATCGGGTGGAACTGATCGGGCCGGTTGGCGATCTGCACGACGCCATCCACCTTGAAGCCATGCTGCTCCCAATAGCCGATGCAGGTCTTGGTCAATGGCTCGGGATAGGGCGACACAATGCCGATCCGCCGCGCCTTAAGCGTGTTGAGCGCCAAAACCACCGCGAGCCCCGCCGTCACAAACGGCACGCCGGTTTTTCGGGTCAGCGATGCAACCACGTCGCGCTCGCGCGCGATGCCGGCGACATAGGATGCGCCGGTCGTTCCGAGTGCGATCGCCCCGATCGGGGCGTTGTGAAACTGCCGAACCGCCTCATCGAGCTGGTCGAAATAATCGAGCAGCCGGCCTTCGAGCGAGGCTTTGTCGCTCATCATCCGCGCATTGATCAGCGCCACGCCGGGCGGCAGCATGGTCCAGAACTCCGGTTCGACCGTCGTGTTGGCCTGTGGCGTCAGAACCCCAATCAATCCGTGGGGCGCATACTCGACGGTCATCGTTCCTCGCGCTTGTTCGCAGGCAGCCATGCGGATTGCCGCCGCGGTTGATACGGCGGCGACGTGATGCGATGCTACGATATGACAAGCGACGCTCCACATCCACCGATGCCGGCGATCATTTCACGAACCGGCGACGCCGCGGTGATCGTCGCCGGCGGTGGGCCGGTCGGGCTCTGCGTCGCACTCCTGCTCGCCGAGCAGGCCATCCCCGTGACGGTGATCGAGGCCGAGCCTGGGGTGGTGCGCGACCTGCGCGCCTCCACCTTCCATCCGCCGACCCTCGACCTGCTGGAGCCCTCGGGCGTCACCGCGCGGCTGCTGGAGCGCGGCCTGTTGTGCCCGCATTGGCAGATCCGCCTGCATCCCTCCGGCGATCGCGCGGTGTTCGACCTTTCGGTGCTGGAGGGCGAAACCCGCCATCCGTATCGCCTGCAATGCGAGCAATGGAAGCTCTCGGAGGCGCTGCTCGAAAAGCTGGCGCAGTCGCCCCACGCCGAGGTGCGGTTCGCGAGCCGTGTGGTGGCGGCCGATGAGCGCGACGACGGTGTCGCGGTCGCGATCGAAACCGCCGGCGGGCGCGAAACCTTGCGCGCCCGCTATGTCGTCGGCGCCGACGGCGCACGTAGCACGGTGCGCCACTGCATGGGGCTGCCGTTCGACGGAATGACCTATCCGGAGACCACGCTCCTGGTCACCACGCTGTTTCCCTTCGAGACGCATCTCGAAGGCCTCTCCAATGTCTCGTATTGCTGGAAAGACGGCGGCAATTTCAGCTTGCTCAAGGTGCCGGGCCGGTGGCGGGTATCGATCTATCCGGACGAAAACATTCCGATCGACGACCAGATGACGCCGGCGGCGCTCGACGCGAGCCTGCAGGTCATCGTGCCGCGCAACGTGCCCTACGACATCGCAGAGCAGCGGCCCTACCGCGTGCATATGCGGATGGTTCCGACCTATCGCAAAGGCCGTATGCTGCTGGCCGGCGACGCCGCCCACCTCAACACGCCAGCCGGCGGCATGGGCCTTAACGGCGGCATCCATGACGCCTTCGAACTGGCCGCCGCGCTGATCGATGTGCTGCGTCATGGCGCGCCGGATGCGCGGCTCGATCTCTACGACCGCAAGCGCCGGCCGATCGCCCGGGAGGATATTCTGGCGCAGGCCGACCGCAACCGCGCCCGCATGCGCGAGCGCGACCCCGCGCGCCGCATCGAATTGCTGCGGGAGTTGCAGGCCACCGCCAACGATCGTGAAAAATTGCGGAGCTTCTTGTGGCGCTCGTCGATGCTGGAAGGGCTCGCGAAGTCGGCCGCGATCGGCTGACGCGAGTCACTCCGGCTTGGCGCCGGATTCCTTGACCACCTGCCCGAGCCGCACGATGTCGCGCGCCACAATCGCCGCCAGTTCCGCGGGCGGGCCGGGAATGACCAGCGAGCCCTGCGGCAACAGCGTATTCTTGATCTCGTCGCTGTGCAGCGCCTTGACGAATTCCTGGTTCAGCTTGCGGACCACCGGCTCGGGCAAGCCGGCCGGTCCGAACAGGCCGAACCATTGCTCCATCTCGACGCCGGGAAAGCCGGCCTCCGCCATTGTCGGTGTATCCGGAAACACCGGATGCCGCTTGGCGCCGGCAACCGCGAGCATCCGCAGCTTCCCGCTTTCGACATGCGGGCCGGCGGTAAGATAGGACAGGAACATCATGTCGACCCGCCCCGCGACCGTGTCGGTGACCGCCGGCGCGACGCCGCGATACGGCACATGCACGAGCTGGGTTCCGCTGTGCTTGGCGAGCAGCACCCCCAGCAAATGCCCGCCGGTGCCGACGCCCTGCGAAGCATAAGTGAGACCCTCCGGTTTCGACTTCGCGAGTGCGACCAGCTGCTTGACCGATTTCGCCGGGCTGCCCGCCGGCACATTGAGGAAGTTGTTGAACGTCACCAGCGGCGCGATCGCGGTAAAATCCTTGGCCGGATCGAACTTGAGATCGGGGTAGAGCGTGGCGTTGATGGCGTGGCTGCCGGTATGCCCCAGCATCAAGAGGTAGCCGTCCTTCGGCGCATTCTTGACTGCCAAGGCCGCGACGTTGCCGGCGCCGCCCGGACGGTTGTCGATTATAATGGTCTGCTTAAGACTCTCCGACACATGCTTCGAGAGCAGGCGCATCACCACGTCGGAGCTGCCGCCAGGCGCAAACGGAACCAGAATCGTGATCGGACGCGCCGGGTAGTCGTCGGCTTGCGCATGCGCAACGGCGTTGGCGGCCACCACCAAAACAGCACACAGCGCGGCGATGTGACCGAGCGACCGCAGGTTAGGTTTCATAGGTTTGTCCTTTTTCGAGGATTGCCGCTGTCCCCAGCATCTCGTTCAATTCCTGGAAGTCAAACATGCGATCCTGAAACGGCGCATTGCTACCGTGGGCATGCAGGTTTGCGTAATAATCGCGCGCCGTGCGCGCCAGCGCCCGCACGATGCCGCCGGGAAATATCACAATGCGGAACCCGATGTCCGCGAGTTCGGCCGCGCTCAGGAGCGGCGTATTGCCGCCCTCGACCATATTGGCGAGCAGTGGCGCGGTCCCGCCAAGCGCGCCGGCGACCTTGCGCAGCTCATCGCGCGTGCGCGGCGCCTCGACAAACAGAATGTCGGCGCCGGCCTCCGCGTAAAGCTGGCCGCGCGCGATGGCGCGATCAAGGCCCTCTACAGCCGCCGCGTCGGTGCGGCCGACAATGAGAGTCGCCGCCGACTGGCGCGCATCGACCGCCGCCCGAATCTTGCCAACCATTTCGGCCGCCGGAATAACCGCCTTGCCCGAAAGATGCCCGCAGCGCTTCGGGAATACCTGATCCTCAAGCTGGATCGCCGAAGCGCCGGCCCGTTCGAACAGGCGCACGGTGCGCTGCACATTAAGCGCATTGCCGTAGCCGGTATCGGCGTCGACGATCAGCGCGCAATCGATCCGGTCGCGTACCAGCGCAATGGTTTCGGCAACCTCGGTCGACGAAACCAGGCCGATATCGGGCCGCCCGAGCCGGCAATAGGCGATCGCGGCGCCCGAAAGATAAAGCGTATGGAACCCGGCCGCGGCCGCGATCCCGGCGCTCAGCGCGTCATAGACCCCAGGCGCAACGACAATGCCGCCGGCCGCCGCGGCTTCTCGCAGCCGCTCCGCCAGTCCGTTCGCCTTGGCAACCGTCATCGCTGGCCACGCTGTTTTGCGGCATTTTCCGGATCGATCGAGTTGTATTATGATTACAGCATTAGCCGCAAGCGCATCGCGCCGGCGGCGATTAACCAAAGCGAGCGCGCAATGGCGATGACCTTGGCCGAAAAACTCGTCGCGCGCGCAGCCGGGCGCGCGCAGGTCGTTCCGGGTGAGATCGTCACCTGCGCCGTCGATCTTGCAATGATCCACGATTCCGGCGGACCGCGGCGGGTCGCTCCCATCCTCAAGCGCTTCGGGGTCGGGCTATGGGATCCGGGCAAGGTGGTGCTGATCAGCGATCACTATGTTCCAGCGAGCGACGACGAGACCCGCCGCATCGGCGCGGTGACGCGGGAATTTGCGGCCGCGAACAAGCTTGCCGGCTTCTACGACGGCGAAGGCATCTGCCATGTCGTGTTGCCGGAGCGCGGACATCTCAAGCCCGGCATGTTCGTGGTTGGCGGCGACAGCCATTCCCCAACCGGCGGCGCCTTCGGCGCCTATATGTTCGGCATTGGCGCGACCGAAATGGCCGGCGTGCTGGCAACCGGCGAGATCTGGCTCACGGTGCCGGAGACCATCGAAATCGAATGGCGCGGGCGCTTCGGCGATGCCGTGGTCGCCAAGGACGTGATGCTGTTCCTGTGCGGCCAGCTTGGCATGGAAGGTGGCCGCACCCAGGCGGTGCATTTCCGCGGGCCGGCGATCGGCGCGCTACCGATGCAGGAACGGATGACGCTGGCCAATATGACCGCCGAGATCGGTGGGCAGACCGGGCTGTGCGACCCGGACGAAACCACGGCGGCGTTCATCCGCGCGGCAGGCGCCGAGCCCGGCGACATCGCCCGCTGGCAGTCGGACGCCGATGCAAAGCCGGCGGAGCGCCACCAGTTCGACGCGGCGACGCTGACACCGCAGGTCGCCGCGCCGCACAGTCCGGCAAACGCCGCCCCGGTTGCCGACCATGGCACGGTCAAGATCGACGTGGCGCATATCGGCGCCTGCACCGGCGCAAAGCTGGTCGACCTGCGCATGGCGGCAAAAGTGCTCAAGGGCCGCAAGGTCGATGCCGGCGTGTCGCTCCTGGTGGCGCCGGCCTCGCGTCGCGATCAGGACGCCGCCGCCGCCGACGGCACGCTGCAAATCCTGATCGATGCCGGCGCCACGCTGCTGCCGAACGCCTGCGGCATGTGCGCCGGCTATAATGGCACGCTGGCAGAGAACGTGACCTGCATTTCCTCGATCGCGCGCAATTTCAAAGGCCGCATGGGAACCACCAGCGCCAACATCTATCTCGGCTCGCCCTACACCGTCGCCGCCTCCGCCGTGCGCGGCCGGATTGCCGATCCGCGGGACATGCTGTCATGAGCGAAAGTTTCGGACGCGCTTTTGTCTATGGCGACGGCATCAATACCGACATGCTCGCGCCCGGCATCTATATGAAGCATCCGATTGCGACGATTGCGGCGCATTGTCTGGAATCCGTCGATCCCGACTTCGCGCGCGCGGTGCGGCCCGGCGATATCGTCGTCGCCGGCCAAGGCTTCGGGATCGGCTCCTCGCGCGAGCAGGCGGCCGAGGCGCTCAAGCATCTGGGCGTGGCCGCAGTGCTGGCGCGCTCCTATGGCGGCATCTTCTATCGCAATGCGCTCAATTTCGGTCTGCCGGTGCTGGTGTGCCGCGAGGTCGACCGGATCGGCGCCGGCGATTTGATCAGTGTCGATGCGGAGACCGGCTTGGTCCGCAATAAGACGTGCGGCGCGACGCTCACTGCCGCGCCGTTGCCGCGGTTCCTGCTCGACATGATCGCCGATGGCGGGCTGGTGCCGCATCTCGAAAAGCGCTTTGCGGCGCAACGCGCGGCGGGCGCGGCGCGCTAAATAATCTTACTGCGTCAGAACACCTCGCCCTTGCCTCTCGTGCCCTCTCCCCTCGCGGGAGAGGGCTCAAGAAAGAGCCAGCGAACGCAAGTTGGGTGAGGGGGGTCGCTTCGCAAGAATCTCTGACGAAGAAGCCCCCTCACCCAATTGAATCTGTTGACACACCTTCATGCCCTCTCCCGCGAGGGGAGGGCACAACAACGATCAACGCGATTTACTGACACAGCAAGATTAGCTAACCCTTCACCACGTCGCGCCAGCTTGATCCGCCGGTCTCCGCCAGCAGGCGCTCGACATCGACATTCTCCTCGCCCGGCACGCGGATGCGCTTGAACACCATCTCACCCGCCGACAGTGGCTTGGTGGCGTCGAGACCCATTTTGGCGCCGACGCCGTCGCGGGTCGACGGATCGAGCTTCGAGCCCTGGCTTTCCGGCACCACCAGCAGATCGCGATCGGCCTGGAAGCGCGTCGCCACCGCCCATTCGACCTCGGTCGGATTGTGAATATCGACATCGTCATCGACCACAATCACATGCTTGACATCGAACGACCCGGCGAACGCGCCCATCATGATGTTCTTGGCCTCGCCTTCCTGCCGTTTCTTGATCTGCACATAGAGATGATAGCGCATGGTCCCGCCGGGCGAGAGATGCACGTCGATCACGTTCGGGAAGGTCCGCTTGAGATGCGCCAGAAGCGTTGCCTCGCGTGGAATTGCCCCGAGCAACAGATGCTCAAGCCCGCCACCGCCAACAGTATGGAAGATCGCATCCCTGCGATGGGTGACCACATCGACTTCCATGACATGACGGTCGCCGCGCTCGCCGTAATATTGCGGAAATTCGCCGAACGGCCCTTCGGGCTCGCGCACGCCCGGCAGGAAGCGGCCTTCGATGACGATCTCGGCTTCCGCCGGCACCCGCAATTCGCTGGTGAGACACTTCACCACCGGCAGCGGCCGGCGATGCAACGCACCGGCGATTTCCAATTCATCGACGTCGACCGGAGCGATCGCTTGCGACGCCAAGAGCGTCAGCGGATCGATGCCGACCACAATCGCCGCTTCCAGCGGCGCACCGCGCTGCTCCGCCATTTCGAAAAACAAATGCGCATGCCGCGGCAGCAGCAGAACGCCGAGCCGGTTGGGACCGCTCAATTGACAGCGATGGATCGAGACGTTCTGCTTGCCGGTGCGCGGATTGCGCACAATCATCAGCCCGGCGGTGATGTAGGGGCCGCTGTCGTGCTCATTATGGGTCGGTAGCGGCAACAGCTGCGCCAGATCGACCTTGCGATGCACGATCTCCTGCACGGGCGCGGATGTCACCTCCTGCCATGGCACGGGATCGAGCGCCGCTTCCTGGAAGCGGGCCAGCAATTCGCCGGGCTCGACCCCCATTGCTTCCGCCATCCAGCCGCGGTCGGAGATCAAGCCCGACACCACCGGGATCGGATGGCCGCCGGGCTTGGGAAACAGCGTGGCGCGACGACCGTCCAGGCGCTTGGCAATGGCGGCCAGCGCGAAGCGGAGGTCAACCCCGGGCTTGAGCACCGTCAGGCGATCGCGCGCGGCCAAATGGTCGAGCCAATCGCGCAAGGCGCGGACCGGCTGCGGCGCATTGTCGCCAATATTTCGGTCGCGGCTGCAGCCGGGCTTGGTCGGTATGTCGTGCTTGGTCATCGCCGCAAGATGTAGCATTGTTGGCGCGCGAGGAACATCCGGACATGGCGAACTGGCTAGGTCAATCGATTGCGCGGGTGGAGGACGCCGCGCTGTTAACCGGGCGCGGCCGCTATATCGACGACCTCGCCCTGCGGCGCGGCACCCTGCATGCCGCAATCCTGCGCTCGCCGCATGCCCATGCGATCGTTCGGTCGATCGACACCGACGCGGCACGCCGGGCCCCCGGCGTGGTCGCGGTGCTGACCGGCGCGGAGGTGACCGCGCTGTCGGCAAGCCTTGCGGTCGCGCTCAAGTCGCCGGTGCAGTGCTGGCCGATCGCGGTCGACCGCGTGCGCTATGCCGGCGAGCCGGTCGCCGTGGTCATCGCCACCGATCGCTATCGGGCCGAAGACGCACTGGAACTGATCGCTACGGACTACGAGCCCCTGCCGGCGATTGTCGATCCGCGCACCGCCCTCGATCCCGCGCAGCCCGTGCTGCACGCTTCGTTGGGCTCGAACATCGCCAGCGACCGTTCGTTCCGCTACGGCGATCCGGGGCGCGCCTTCGCCCAGGCCGCGCGCAAAATCTCGGTCGAGATCGCCTATCCGCGCAACTCCTGCACCCCAATCGAGACCTATGGTGTCATCGCCGAATACGACCCCGGCGACGATGCCTATGACGTGACCGCCAATTTCATGGGTCCGTTCAGCATGCATGCGGTGATGGCGCGCGCACTGAAAGTGCCGGGCAATCGTTTTCGGCTGCGCACGCCGCCCGATTCCGGCGGCAGCTTCGGCGTCAAGCAGGGCGTGTTTCCTTACATCGTGCTGATCGCGCTGGCAGCCCGGGTCGCCGGCGCTCCGGTGAAATGGATTGAGGATCGGCTGGAGCATCTTACCGCTTCGGTCGCGGCCACCAACCGCCTCACCCGCCTCGATGCCGCCGTCAATGCCGACGGCCGCGTCACCGCCTTGGCCTGGGATCAAATCGAAGACGTCGGCGCACACATCCGCGCGCCGGAACCCGCGACACTGTACCGGATGCACGGCAATCTCACTGGTGCTTACGACATCCGCCACCTATCGGTGCGCAACCGCGTGGTGCTGACCAACAAGACCCCGACCGGACTCAATCGCGGCTTTGGCGGCCCGCAGGTTTATTACGCGCTCGAACGCTTGATGCAGCGTGTCGCCATCGAATTGGCGCTCGATCCGATCGCGGTCATTCGGGGCAACCTGGTGCCGAGCGGCGCGTTCCCCTACCGCACCGCGACCGGTGGCCTTCTCGACTCCGGCGACTACGCGGCGGCGATCGACGCCGCGATGAGGGATGGCGGCCATGCGCAATTGCAGGCGCGCCGCGCCGAAGCTCGCGCGCAAGGCCGCATCTACGGCATCGGCTGCTGCGCCGTGGTCGAGCCAAGCGTATCCAATATGGGTTACATCACGACCGTGCAGACGCCGGAAGAGCGCCGGCGCGCCGGACCAAAGGACGGCGCGCAGGCCACCGCCACGATCGCATGCGATCCGAGCGGCGCGGTGTCGGTGCAAATCGCCTCGGTGCCGCAAGGCCAAGGCCATCGGACGGTGGCGGCGCAGATCGTCGCCGATGTGCTGGGGCTTGCGCCCCGCGATATTCGCGTGGTGGCCGATGTCGACACCGCGCGCGACGGCTGGTCGATTGCATCCGGTAATTATTCCAGCCGCTTTGCGCCGGCGGTGGGCGGTGCGATCCATCTTGCGGCGATTCGCTTGCGCGACAAGCTCGCGCGCTGCGCCGCCGCGCAATTGAACGTCACTGCCGAGGAGATCGAATTTTCCGGTGGACGTGTGCGCGCTCGCAGCAATCCGGACAACGCCATCCCGTTTTCCCGACTTGCCGCCGCCGCGCATTGGTCGCCCGGCGCCATTCCTGAAAGCGCACAGGCCTTGCGCGAGACCGTGTTCTGGTCGCCGCCCCAACTCACGGCGCCGACCGATACCGACGAAATCAACTCGTCGCTGTGCCACGGCTTTATTTTCGATTTTTGCGGCGTTGAAATCGATCCCGCGACTGGCGCGTTGCGGATCGACCACTACGTCACCATGCATGACTGCGGCCGCATCCTGCATCCGGGCATGGTCGAAGGCCAGATCGCCGGCGGCTTCGCCCACGCGCTCGGCGCCGCCGTGTATGAAGAGTTCGCCTATTCGCCCGAGGGTGCGCATCTGTCGGCGAATTTTGCCGATTACCTGGTGCCAACCGCCATGGAGGTGCCAGCGCCGGTGATCCTGCATGTCGAAACGCCATCGCCGTTCACACCGCTCGGCGCCAAAGGCGTCGGCGAAGGCAATTGCATGAGCACGCCGGTATGTCTTGCCAACGCGGTCGCCGACGCGCTTGGCGTCGCCTCGATCGATCTGCCGCTGAAGCCGGGCAAGCTTCTGCGACTGCTCCAGCGCCGGAACGCTAGTGTGGCGGTTCAGAAGTCCGCTACATTCTCGCGGCGAGTCCAAATAGCGGACTTCTGAACCAAAGCCACACTAGACTCAATGAGTTGCTAGTGTCCTTCGATTCCGAAGTTCGTTACTGAGCGTGCTGCAACATGATACGAACTTCGGAATCGGGACACTAGCGATGCTTGATCTCGGCACCAGCTTTGTCGCAAGCGTTGCGCGCGATCCCAATGCGCTCGCGATTGTCGATGGCAGCCTGCGGCTCAGCTATCGCCAATGGTATGCGCGCATTTCCAGCGTGGTCGCCGCGCTCGACGAACTCGGCCTTCGGCCGGGCGACCACATGGTTTCGCTGCTGCAAAACCGCTGGGAAGCGGCAACGCTGCATTGGGCCTGCCAATTCTCCGGCGTCATCATTACGCCGCTGAACTGGCGCTCGACCGCCGACGAGCTCGATTATTGCATTGCCAATGCCGAAGCCAAGGTCATCGTCTACGAAGCGGTCTCGCGCGACGCGGTAAAAACATCCGCAAGCGCGCGGACGCTGCCGCAGATCGCGGTCGGATTGCCCGACCAGCACAGTTTCAACGCCATCGTCGCCCAGCCGGCGGCGGACGCCGTGTCGCGTGCCGACATCGAAGCGACCTCGGTGATGCTCTATACGTCGGGCACCACGGCGCGGCCCAAGGGCGTGCCGCGCCGCCATCGTGCCGAACGCGCCGCCGCCATCGCCCATGTCGGGCAGAATCTCTATCGCTCTGGCGAACGCACCCTCGGCGTCATGCCGCTCTATCATACCATGGGGGTGCGCTCGCTGATCGCGATGTCGCTGATCGGCGGCGCGTTCGTGTGCCTGCCGCGCTTTGACGCCGGCGCCGCGCTCGATTTGATCGCCGCTGAAAAGATCACCAATCTCTATCTGGTGCCGACATTGTATCATGACCTGCTGCGTCATCCGCGGTTTCAGGCCACCGACATCGGCTGCGTGCGCAAGCTTGGCTTCGCCGGCGCGCCCATGACCGACGGCCTGCTCACGGCGCTGCAAGCGGCGTTCAAGCCGGACTTGTTCGTCAATCATTATGGCTCGTCGGAGATCTACACCTTCACCATCGATCAGAACGCCCCGGCCAAGCCCGGCTCCGCCGGCCGCGCCGGGATCAACCAGATGGTGCGGGTGGTGCGGCTCGGCGCGACTTCGCCCACTGAATTCGCCGAGGTTGGCGAAGAAGGCGAGGTCATTGCGCTGCTCGCCGGCGACGAAGCCTTCGACGGCTATTGGCGGCGCCCCGAGGCCGACGCCAAGGCACTGCGGCAAGGCTGGTACTTCACCGGCGATACCGGCTATTTCGACACCGACGGCGATCTGTTCGTCACCGGCCGCGTCGACGACATGATCATCACCGGCGGCGAGAATGTTTCGCCGGTTGAGATCGAGAGCTGCCTGTCGCTGCATCCGGCGGTGTCGGAAGTCGCAGTGGTCGGTCTGCCGGACGAACGCTGGGGCAAGATTGTCTCGGCTTTTATCAAGCGCAAGGATGCGATCGAACCCGACGCGCTCGACCGGTTCTGCCGCACCTCGGGCCTTGCGAATTTCAAGCGGCCGCGCCGCTATGTCTTTGTCGAAGCGGTTCCGAAATCACCGGTCGGCAAGATCTTGCGCCGCCTCTTGGTCGCCGGCGAATTCGAGCCGGAGCGCGCGCCACCCACCGACCACAGCAAAGGGACGACAACATGAGTTCACCATTCGCCGATCCGCGCCTGGCCGCGCTCGATGGCTTCCGCGTCGAGATCGATGCCGCGCGCGAGCGCGCCGACATCATTCTCGACCGCCCACCGTTCAACATCGTGTCGATGCCGCAGCGCGACCAGATTCGGTTGGTGTTCGAGAGCCTCGACGAAGATGCGCGCGTGCGGGTGATCGTGGCGCGGGCGATCGGCGAACATTTCTCCAGCGGCGGCAACATCAAGGGCTTCATGGAAGCCTCGCCGGAAACCGTGTCCAACCTGGCCTGGAACATCGGCGCGCCGGCGCGCTGCGCAAAGCCGGTGATCGCCGCCAATCGCGGCTATTGCTTCGGCGTCGGCTTTGAATTATCGCTCGCCTGCGATTTCCGCATTGTCTCGGAGACTTGCCAATATGCGCTGCCGGAGCAGCGGCTCGGCCAGATCCCGGGCTCCGGCGGCTCGGCGCGGCTGCAGAAAATGATCGGCCTCGCACGCACCAAGGACATTGTCATGCGTTCGCGCCGGATCGCGGCCCGCCAGGCCTTCGACTGGGGCATCGCGGTCGACTGCGTGCCGGACGACAAACTCGAAGCCGCCACCGACAGTCTGGTCGAGGAATTGCGCGGCTTTTCGCCGCTCGCCCAACGCACCGCCAAGCGCCTCCTCAACGACACCGAAGATGCTATGCTTTCGACCGCGATCGAACTTGAAGGACATTGCTACAGCCGCCTGCGACAATCCGACGACTTCCGCGAGGGCGTCGAAGCGTTCCACGCAAAGCGGCCGGCAAGATTTACGGGCACCTGAAACCCTCGGACCAAGGATCGAGATCAATGAACACCCTTGCAGCACGGTTGATCCTCGCCACCGCAATGTCGCTTTCGCTGACTTGCGGCGCCAGCGCGCAAAACTATCCGAGCCGACCGATCACCGTGGTCATTCCATTCGCCGGCGGCAGCGCCAGCGATGTGGTCAGCCGGATCATGCTGGAGCGGATGTCGAAATCGATGGGGCAACCGATCGTGGTCGAGAACCGCCCCGGCGCCGGCGGCAACACCGGCACCGCGGCGGTGGCGCGCGCGACCCCCGACGGCTACACTTTGGTCGGCGCCGGCTCGGGTCCGGTCGCAGCCAACATCTCGCTCTACAAGAGCCTCGGCTATGATCCGCAAAAGGATCTGGAATTGATCTCGCCATTTGCCGGCTTCACCATCGTGGTGGTGGCAAGCAACGCTCTTAAAATCGATACGCTCAGGGAGCTGCTGGCGCACATCAAGGCCAATCCCGGCAAGCTCGATTATGGATCGGTCGGCATCGGCAGTTCGCAGCACCTCGCGGGCGAATATTTCGCCCAGGTCACCAACACCAAGATCACGCATGTACCGTATCGCAATATTGCGCAATACGGCCCCGACCTGATCGCCGGCACCGTGCCGCTCGGCTTCCAATGGCTGCCGAATGTCGCGGGCCCCTTGCAGGCCAAGGGCGCCAAGGCGCTGGCGGTCGCGGGCGATCAGCGGCTTGCGGCGCTGCCCGATGTGCCGACCACCACCGAAGCCGGCTTGCCCGAATACAAAGTGTCGGGCTGGTTTGCGCTGGCCGCGCCGGCCGGCACACCGCGGCCGATTCTCGAACGGCTCAACAAGGAACTCGCCGACGCGCTGAAAGATCCTGCCGTGCGCGAGAGCTTCGCCAAGCAAGGCGCGGCGCCGATGGCGCTGTCGCTCGAAGCCGCGAAGAAATTCCACGCCGAAGAAATCGTGCTCTATCGCAATATCATTGGCAATTCCGGTATTGCGCGGATCGAGTGATGCGGCGCGCGTTTCATCGTCCATGACGTCCGACGCGCATGTGCTGATCGCGGGCGCGGGACCGGTGGGGCTCACCGCCGCCGTGAGCCTGGTGCGCGCGGGCGTGCCGGTGACGGTATTTGAGGCCGGCGCCGACTTGAGCACGGAGTCGCGCGCCTCAACCTTTCATCCGCCGACCCTCGACATGCTCGACAGCCTCGGCGCGGCACAGCCATTGATCGCGCAAGGACTGACCGCGTCGACGTTTCAATACCGCACCATGCGGCACGGCATCCTGGCGCAGTTCGACTTCAGCGCAATCGCCGACCTGACCAATCATCCTTATCGGCTGCAATGCGAGCAGTCCCGCCTCACCCGCATTCTGCACGACCAATTGCGCGGCCAGGCCGGCTTCACCATCGAATTCGGCAGCGCCGTCGAAGCTGCCAGCCAGGATGCCGATGGCGTAACGGTCACGATCAAGCGCGACGGCACGACCGAAAGCCGCCGCGGCCGCTGGCTGATCGGCGCCGACGGCGCGCGCAGCGACGTGCGCCGCTCGCTCGCCATTGAATTCGAGGGCTTTACCTGGCCCGATCGATTCCTGGTGATCAGCACGCCGTTCGACTTCTACAGTGCGATCGCGGGCCTTGCGCCGGTGAGTTATGTCGCCGATCCGCAGCGCTGGCGTTTCCTGCTGCAAATTCCCGGTCTGTGGCGCGTGATGTTTCCAATCGCGGAACGCGAAAGCGACGAGACCGCGCTGACGCCGGAATTCGCCCAGGCGCTGATGGCGAACGTGGTTCCCGGCATTGCGCATTACGAGATCGCCCACACCACGCTCTATAAGGTGCATCAGCGCGTCGCCAAAACCCTGCGGCGTGGCCGCGCCTTCCTGATCGGCGATGCCGCCCATATCAACAATCCGCTCGGCGGCATGGGCATGAACGGCGGCATTCACGACGCGATGAATCTCGCAGCGCGACTCGCCGACGTCTGGCACGGCCGCGCGGCCGATATCACGCTCGACCTTTATGATCGCGAGCGGCGGCTGGTGACGCTCGAATATATCGACCAGCAGTCGACCCAGAACAAACGCAATCTCGAATCCGACGGCGTTGCCTTCAAGGCGCAGCTCGATGCCATCGCGGCCGATCCGCAGCGCACGCGCGACTATCTGATGCGGGTGTCGATGATCGCGAGCCTGCGTCGCGCCAAGGAACTCGGCGCTACTCCGCCGTGACCTGCACGATCTTGCGCAAACGTTCGACCACCGCGAGCGGCGTCTGATACAGGCGGTTGATGGTCTTGTCGGCCTCCGCGCCATTCATGGGGTCGATCGACAACCGCTGCAACGCCGCCTCCTTGAGGAATTCCGGATCGTCGACAGCCTTGTCGAACGCCGCGCGCAGCATTGCCACCCGATCGGCCGGAATGCCGGGTGGACCGATCACCGGCCGGCCGAGCGCAATGCGTTCGAGCACAAGTTCGACGATGGCAATGTCCGCCGGCGACGTCACAAGATCGAGCAGCGTCGGCGTCTCCTTGTGCATGGGATCGCGCGATCCCGACATCTGCACCAGCAGGCGGAACTGGTTGCGCCCGATCTGCTCGCGCACATGGGCGCGGCCAGGGCCCGACCAGCCGCTCATGAACAGCCCGTCGAGTTCGCCGCGCTCGACCGCCTGGAACTCCTCGGGCTGGCCCTTGTAGCCGGTGATCACCCTGATCTTGGTTCCGAGCAGCTCGTTGACCAGCCGCGCATACATCGCCGGATCGGTTTCGGCGCCGGTCGCGCCGAAGTGAATCTGGTGGATCTTCGCGTCTTCGATCGTCTTGACGATTGAACGCGTCGCGATCACACCCATGCCGGTCTCGCGCATCAGGCTGCCGATCCAGGTGTATTTCACCGCCTCAAAGCGCGCCTGCGAGCGCTCGCCGTAGAGCAATGGCGCGGTCGGTATGCCGCGATCGATCAGCCCAAGCGTCGAACCGTCTTTCGGCGCGATATTGTAGAGAAAATTGGCCGCGCGGATGCCTCCGCCGCCAAGCATATTCTGCACCACGAAGCGCGGGTTGCCCGGCAGATATTTGCTCATATAGCGCGCGATGAGCCGCGAATAGCTATCGTAGCCGCCACCGACATTGGAGCTGGTGATGAAGATCAAATCGCGTTTGTTGCGGAAGAATTCGTCTGCCGGCTGCGCTTTGGCTTGCACACTCGGCAAGGCCGCCGCAGCCACCACCAAAACCCACAGCAGACGTATGAGCACTTGCTTCATCGATCCGATTTCCAAGATCTTGCGAAGTTACCCCTGATTGCAACCGCGCGATATAGGCTGGATAATCCTCCTACCGAGGAGCGGTACGCATGAATGTTGTCCCGAAGGCGAGCGGCTGGCAACCGCCGGAACGGTTTTCGCGCGAGGAGACCGTCGTGCGTTCGAATGCCGTGCTTGGCAGGCCGGACCTGCCGCTGCGGCAAACCGAAGACGTCTTCCGCATTCAGGCGCTTGGACTGGATTGGGACCTGGGCGTCACGGTGTATGAGCCCGCCGACCCGACGCGGGTCGCGCGCGGCGCCGACGGCAACAAGATCGGCATCTTCCTGCTGCATGGCGGCTCCGGCGACTACAAGTCGATGGAGCCGATGGCGCGGCTGTTTGCCGGCAAGTTCGGTTGCAAGGCCGTCGCGATGACGTTTCCCGGCCGGCTTTATCTCGACGATCCGTCGCGCGACTGGCCGGGCGATACCATTAACCCAGACGGCACCGTGCGCACGCCGCTCTGGCTCAAGGGCGAACGCATCACGCCCGACCAATACGAGGTGGTGCGTGATACGTCGATGCGCATGCGTTACGGCACCCGCACCGTCGCACGCGCTACGCCCGGGACACTCTTTTACGACCGCATGGCCGCCTGGCCGGTGGCGTTCGAAGCCGGCATGAAAGACGCCATGCGCCGGCATTTTCCGCCCGGCGAATTCTCGATCTACCTGACCGGCCATTCGACCGGCGGCCCGATGGTGTTCATGATCTCGCAGCGCGTTCCGAACGTCGCCGGCATGATCGCGGTCGAGAATTCGCCGTTCGGCTTCATCCAGGAAGAACAGCACAACTGGTCGGGCGCGCTCGGCAAGATCGCCGGTCACGCGCGCGTGACGACGACGCGGGCGCCGCGCGCCGACCCGTTCAACGAACTCTATATCCGCACCTGGCGCGACCGGGCGCGCTACGCCGGGCCCGAAGCGCTCGGCCAGGAAGGGCCGCAGGCCTTGATGCGCCTGCCCTGGCTGATGGAAGACATTCTCGACTGGTGGGAGAAAACCAAAGCGCGACCGCAATTCAAGGCCGAGTACATCATCACCCACAACATCCGCGCCTCGCTCGAAGCCGCCGCGCGCGCCGCCGCCACGCGGCTGAAACTGTCGGCCAACGATACCGATGCCTTGGTGCAGCACTATCGCGGCTTTCCCTATCCGCAGGCCGGCCCCGGCGCAAAGCCGGTGCCGCCGGTGCTGTTCTGCATCGCCAAAGACAGCCGCGACCACAGCCCCGAAGTCTATCGCGAGGTCGTGCTGCCGATGTTCGCCAAGCTCGCGCCGGCGCCGAAGGTGCGCGTCGTGCAATGGGGTGCCGGCGTGCATACCTATCACAAGGCCGAGAATGAACTGCCGCTCGGCATCGCGCCGCCGGTCGCCGCGTTCTATATGCAGGCGATCCAAGAAGGCTACTTTCTGATTTAGAGCGTTTCCCGATAACGTTGACCCATTCCCATCGTCATGGCCGGGCTTGTCCCGGCCATCCACGTCTTCGTTTCGGTACGAAAGACGTGGATGCCCGGCACGAGGCCGGGCATGACGGAGGAGGGATCGATTCAACCATATTGGAAACTGCTCTAACAAAACGGTCACGTTGCGCCTCAACCGCCGAACAACAGATCGCGCACCCAATCGTTGAGATGCGCGGTTGAATCCAATGCCGACTTCAGCCGCGCGCGATCGCGCGCGCTCAACCGATCGACGACGACCGCGTTGGTCGGCGCGAGGCCATGCTCGATATCGTCCAATTGTTGCGCGAGAATGAGATCGATCAAGACGCCATGCGCATCACTGAGCCGATCGAGCTGGCTTTCGGCATTGCGGCGCAGCGCCTTGATGCCGTCGAGGCGCGCGGGCGTGGCGCGCTCAACCACATGATGATGGATGGCAAGCGCCCGCGCCGCGCTGACAATGCCGAACAATCCGGACTTCTTCAGTTCGATGCGGCCCTGCTCGGTCTTGAAGCGGCCGAACCAGCCGAGTGCCGGCTGTGTCGCGCCCGCCGCCTCGACCAGGAGCTTGGCGAAATCCGCCCGACCCGCCGCGGCATCGAACGCGCCGCGCCAGAGCGCGTCCGCCATGAGGATGTCGCCATGCACGCAACGCAAGTCGAAGAAGATATCGACATTGAGCAGGTCCCGCGGATCGGAACGATCGATCCAATGGCCGATGCGCGCGCGCCAGGTCGCCGATGAGCCGCGCCAATCCGCATTCTTCGCCATGATGCCGCCCTTGCAATAGGGCACCGCGGCTTCGTGCAGCAATCGCGCAATATGTTCGCTCAGTAGCGCGAACCAGCGGTCTTCCGCGCCGCCGGGCGCGCCTTCGGCAAAGATCAGCGCATTGTCCTGATCGGTCGCCAACAGGCTTTCGCCGCGACCGGCCGAACCCAGCACCACGACCGCATAAGGTTGCGGCGGCGCGCCGTGACCATCCGCTTGCATCTGCCGCTCCGCCAGCACCGCGGCGCGGCGGGTCATGGCGCCAAGCTGGCGCGACACGATGGCGGCGATCTCGCGACCACTAAGCCCTTCCGCCAACAGGCCCGCGGTGACCGGCTGAACCCGTGCCCAGGCGTGGGCCAGTTCGGCCGCGGTATCGGCCCGGCCGATGTCGTCGCCAAGCAACAAGCCGCCCTGCGCCCGCAGCCGCAACAGATCGCGCGCGGACAAGGCGCCGATCACGATTCCGCTGTCGTCGATCACGCCGAGATGCCGAACGCCGAGCCTGTTCATCCGACCGATCGCGACATAGGCGAAGGCGTCGGCGTCGATCGCTGCAAGCGGTTTGGTCATGGCGCCGTCCACCGACTGCGCAAGCGCATCCGCGCCGTGGCGCGCCAGCATCCGCAGCATGTCGCGCTCGGTCACGATGCCGGTATCGGCGGGGCGCGGCACGCCGCCGCCGGAATGCACATAAAGCGATGAAATTTTCGCGGCGGCGATTTGTCCGATCGCTTCGCCGAGCGTCGTTTGCGGCGGCACGAATTTCGGCGGCGAACGCATGATCGCGCGCACCCGGTTGCGATAGGGATAGGTATCGATGCGCGCGCCGGTGTCGGCAAGCGGATCGGCGCGCGCGCCGGTCACGTCGGTCCAGCCAGCGCGCATTTGCTCGTCGATCAATTGCCGCAGCGATGCCGTGGCGCGGATCGCCTCGCCCAGCGTGCGGATGCCGCGATCGCGCAACAGCGGCACAAGCTTCTGAAACACTTTGGCCGAGATCAGCGCATCGCCCAGTGCCGAATGCCGCTCGACCACCTCAACCTTGAGCCAGCCCGCGACACGCTCAAGCGAGAAATCCGCCAGCGCCGGATTGACGACTTGCGACAACAGCCGCGTGCACAGGCTCGGCCGGCTGCGCCATGGCAACTTGGCGCGCAGACATTCGCGCTCCAGCACCGCGAGATCGAAGCCGATCGAATGGCCGATCAGCACCGTATCGCCGACGAAGCTGGACAGTTCCGGCCAGACCGCCGGGAACGCTGGCGCGTCTGCGACCGCGGCATCGTCGAAGCCGTGAATGCGGGTCGACTCCGCCGGGATGCGGATGTCGGGCCGCACCAGCCGCCGCAACGGCGCGTTCGCGATCTCGCCGCCGACCAGGCGCACCGCCCCGAACTCGATCACCCGCGCGGTCGCCGGATCGAGCCCGGTGGTCTCGGTATCCATGACCACGGCGTTGATCGCGATCAGCGGCGCTGCGCCGGTCCGCTCCACCATAAGAGCCTCGCAACTTTCGTTGTGCCGTCCCCTTCCGTTCGTCCCCGCGAAAGCGAGGACCCAGTCAACACGATTCTGGATTCGCGCTTACGCGGGAATGAGCGGAGGAAACCCCTTCATGTTACAGATTAACTTCGAGCAAAGGTTCATGCTATGATGCACGTCAAATCGCCCCTGGAGAGATCGATGGCCAAGACGCTTCTGACCGGCTCGTTTGTCGCCCTGATTACCCCGTTCAACAAGGACGGTTCGGTCGACTTCGCCGCGTTCCGCTCGCTGCTCAAATTCCAGGAAGACAATGGCAGCGCGGCGATCCTGATCATGGGCTCGACCGGCGAGACCTCGATGCTTTCGCCCGAGGAAAAAAAGCAGATCGTGGTCGAGTGCGCCAAGATGAAATCGGCCAAGCTGCCGATCTTCTTCGGCTGCACCGGCAACAACACCGAAGCGACCATCGCCAATGTGCGCTTTGCCAAGGACAACGGCGCCGACGGCGCGATCCTCGCCGCGCCGGCTTATATCTGCGCGCCGGAGGACGATATCGAACGGTTCTTTCTCGATGTCGCCGACGCCACCGATCTGCCGCTCGGCATCTACAACAATCCGCCGCGGGTGAAGAGCGACCTGCATTGGGACCACCTGCTGCGCATCTTCAAGCATCCGAATTATGTGGTGCATAAGGAATCGACCGCGCGCGTCGGCCAGGTGGCGCAAGTTCTGGCCGGCAAGCCCGGCGTTTCGGTCATGTGCTGCGACAGCCCGAACCTCGGCCTGGTGGTGCCGACCATGTCGCTTGGCGGCCATGGCACCGCCAACATGACCGGCAACATCGCGCCGGCCGAACTCGCCACCATCTCGACGCCGTGGTCGAGCTACAAGGAAGCCGAAGGCTTCAAGCAAGCCTATCTCGGCCTGTTGCCGCTGCTGCATTACACTTATTCGGCGGTCAATCCGGTGGCGGTGAAATCGCTGATGAGAGCGCTCGGCATGCCGGCCGGCGATCTGCGCAGGCCGCTCACCAATCTCGAAGGCGAAGCCTTGGCGAAGGGCCTGCGGATCGTGTCCGAACTCGGCCTCGACAAGCGCTATGGCTACAAGCTCAAGCCGCTTTCGGCGGTGGCGGCCTGACGCGCCGTCGCCGGCCGCGATCTTGCGCGATCTTACAGTCTTACAGCACCAGCGCGAAGACACGGAATTCATTGTTTCTCCAAGGACTTAGGCGGCTCGATCTTACAGGTCTTACAGCATGCTGTAAGACCGAAAAATCATGAATTCATTTGCGATTTCAAATAGTTGGATCGCCGATCTTACAGTGTTGCGACTTTTTCTGCGCCAGCGCCATTGGCGCGCGGCCAGCCGCGGCGGACCGAACAAATCCCTGGCATAGCAATGCGGTGAGTCAATGAAACGACGCCCGGCATTGTGGACGTGTGAGCGCCCGTTTGGTGCATAACGTCGCACCGCGGACGCCGCGAATGCCTGAGAAGTGGCCATGCCAGGCGGCGAACCCGCGCGTCGCGCGCTATGCACATAAATCGTACGCACGCCATCCGATAATGCACTCCACCGCTCCCGCGAAAGCGGGAGCCCAGCAATAGCGCCAGACTCCTGGATGCCCGCTTTCGCGGGCATGAGCGGCGAGAGCATCCCGCCCCATCGAGGCTTCCGCCCCCTCCACCAACATCGTATGGTTGCGGCAACATCGATCGAAAGGCGTAACCATGCGACGCATCTGGACATTGCCGGCAACGGTGTTGGCGCTCATCGCGGCTTTCGCCACGGCGGCTTTGGCGCAGCAGAAATACCCCTCCCGCACCGTGAGCGTGATCGTGCCCTACCCGGCCGGCGGTTCGGTCGACGGCGTCGCGCGCCTGATCGTGCAGAAGCTCAACGAGACCGTCGGCCAGCATTTCATTGTCGAGAACCGCGCCGGCGGCGCGTCCGGCATTGTCGGAGCCAATGCGGTGGCGCGCGCGACGCCCGACGGCTACACGCTGTTGGTGTCGGCCTCGGTGCATGTGATCAACCCGTTCCTCTACAAGAACCTGCCTTATGACGTGGTGAAGGATTTCACGCCGATTTCGCTGATGGCCGACGGCCCGCTGATCGTCGCCACCACGCCAAGCGTCAAAGCCAACACGCTCAAGGAATTCTTTGAAGAAGTTCGCAAGGCGCCGAATAAATTCACCTTCGGCACCACCAGCCTCGGTTCGGCGAGCCATCTCGCCATCGAACTGCTCAAGCGCGAGGCCGGACTCGATACGCTGGTGGTGCCCTATAAGGGCACCGCGCCGGCGCTGACCGATCTGGTCAGCGGGCAGATTCAACTGCTGGCCGACCCGATGCTATCGTCGCTGCCGCTGGCGCGCGCCGGCAAGATCAAGGCGCTCGGCCTCACCAGCCTGAAGCGCGCCGCCGCCGCGCCCGAAATCCCGACCGTCGAGGAATCCGGGATGAAGGGCTTCGCGTTCGTATCCTGGTACGGATTATGGGCGCCGCGCAATCTGCCGCCCGAGATCAACAGCTTCCTGCAAGCCGCGATCGCCAAGGTGCTGGCGCTGCCGGAGGTCAAGAAGCGGCTCTCCGAAATCGGCTTCGATCCGATCGGCTCAACGTCGGAGCACTTTGCCAAATATATCGCCAGCGAAATGGCGACCTATGAAAAGATCATCCGCGACGCCAAGATCGGCGCGCAGGACCAGTGAGGCTCGGGGCAAGCCGCATGCACCGTAACCCTCACCTGGAAGACAGGGTTCTCGCATATCCGCCTCGTCCTGAGGAGCGCGTAAGGCGCAAACTTATGTTTGAATGCGATGTCGGTGTGCGCGCGTCTCGAAGGACGGGGCGGCCCCATGCTTCGAGACGTATCGCAGCGCATAGCGCTGCGATACTCCTCAGCATGAGGCCGAACTCCCGTCGCGGTGGCCCTGCATCCAGAGAGAGTGGTTCGCCGCTCGCCTGAACGCGTCCCATCGAAATATGTCTCAGCGCGCCACCAGCGCCAGCAGCTCGGCGCGGATCACCTTGCCGTAATGCGAGCGCGGCAGGCGCGCGACAAAGCGTACCGCGCGCGGCTTCTTGTAGCTCGCAAGATGCGCGCGGCAGTGCTCCACCAACTCGTGCTCGGTGGCGCTCATGCCGGGCTTGAGCACCACAAAGGCCGTGACCGCCTCGCCCCATTCGACGTCTGGCAATCCCAGCACCGCGACCTCGCCGACCGCCGGATGCCCCGCGATCACGTCCTCGACTTCCTTCGGCATGATGCTGGACGCGCCCGAGCGGATGACCTCCTTGAGCCGGCCGACAATGGCGAGACGCCCATCGTCATCGAAAGCGCCGATGTCGCCGGTGTGCAGCCAGCCATCGCGCAGCGTTTCGCGTGTGGCTTCGTCGTTCTGCCAATAGCCGGCCATCACATGGCCGCCCTGCACCAGCACTTCGCCGGACGCGTCGCCATCGCCCGCCAGCCGAACACGATAGGCCGGAAACGGCCGGCCGACGGATTCCATCCGCTTTAGTCGATGCTCGCGGCCGGCGAGTTCCTTTGGCGGCAAGTAACAGCAGATCGGCGCCTCAGTCATGCCATAGAGCACCCCGATGCGCGGGCCGATCAGATCGAGCGCGCGTTCGAACACCGCGCCGGGAATGCGTGAGCCGCCGACATAGATCGCTTGCAGCGTGGCCATGCGATCCTTTGCGCTTACTTGCTCGACCCAGCGCACCAGTTGCGTCGGCACCAGCGAGGTGCGGGTCGCGCCGGTCTGGTCGATCGTCCCGGCCAGGCGATCGGCCTCGAACCGTCCGCCCAGCACCACGGTCGCGCCCGCGAACAGATGCGCCATCACGATCACCTGGGCGATCGGCCACAGCGGCCGCACATTGAGAAACACCGCGTCGCTCGCGATGTCGAAACCTTGGATGGTGTTGGCCGCGACCGTCATGAGATTGCGATGCCGCAGCATCACCGCCTTGGGCGCGCCGGTGGTGCCGCCGCTGAAATTCAGAGTCGCGAGATCGTCGCCGGCGCCAATCGGCGGCGGCCGATCGGACGACCGCTCCAACAGCGCCTCGTAATCGAGGCCGGGACCGTGGCCGACGCAGACAATCGACGCCAGGGTTTCGACCTCACCCACGAGATTTTCGGTCTTATCGGCAAACTCCGGATGGGTTACCAGCGCCCGCACGCCGGCGCGGTGCAACAGCTCAATCAGCTCGCGGCGGGTGAGCCGCGGGTCCATCGGCACCCGCACCAGGCCCGCGGCCATGGCGCCGTAATCGGCCTCAAGATATTCCCGGCAGTCCGGCAACAGCAGCGCAACCCGATCGCCCGGCGCCAGACCGAGGCCGTGCATGGCATTGCCGAAACGTGCGAGCCGCTGGTGGAATTGCCGGAAGGTCCAACGCCCAGTGGCATCGACAATGGCGACACGGCCGGCATGGCTGCCCGCCAGCTCGGCAAGGTGGGCGCCGATATGCATGTCACCAGCCGGAGAGCACGACGCGGCCGACCACCGTACGCTGCTCCATCATTGCATGACCTTCCGACACGCGCGGGAACGGCAACACCGCGCCGATATAGGGCTTCACCGCGCCGCTGGCCATCAGATGCAGCGCCATCCGCACATCCTTATAGGTCGCGTTGCCGGAACCGGCGATCCGGATCCGCCGCACGATCAACAACCCCGGATCGACCTCGACCCGCTTGGCGCCGATATTGCCTAAGACAACGACAATGGCGTTCTGCGCGGTCGAGCGCAGGCTTTCGCCGAAGGTGTCGGACACCACATTCTCCAGCACCACATCGACGCCCTGCTTGGCGGTGCGCCGCCAGACTTCGCCGCTGAACTTCAGGTCGGGACTGACAATCACCTCATCGGCGCCGGCCTGCCGAAGCATGTCGACCTTGTTCTCGGAACTGGTGACGGCGATCGCATAAGCGCTGACGCTCTTGACCACCTGGATCTGGTGCAGGCCCAAGCCGCCGCCGGCGCCGGTGATCAACACCGTCTGCCCCGGTTCGACTTGCGCCACGCCGAGCGCCGCGCGCACGCTGGTCCCGACCGGACAGACCGCCAGCGCCGCCGCCGTCATGGCGAGGCCCTCCGGCATCGCAATGGCGTTGCGCGCCGGCGCACAGGTGAACTCGGCATAACCGCCGCCGCCACTTTCACCCAGCACGCGGCCGTTGCGGCACAGATCCTGCCGCCCGCTCAGGCAGTAGCGGCACAGGCCGCAATAAAGCCGCTGGTAGATCACCACGCGCTCGCCCTTGCGTTCGACCGGCACGTTCGATCCGACCTCGACAATCTCGCCGGCGATCTCATGCCCGAGAATGCGATCGGGCTTGCCACCGGGAATTTTGCCGGCGCGCGACAAGACATCGTGATAGCAGACGCCGGCGGCGCGAATGGCGATCAGCACATCGTCGGGGCCGGCCGAAGGCCGTTCGACCGTCGTCGCCTTGAGCACTTCAGGCGCTCCGAACGCCGCGAAGGTAACGGCTTTCATCGATGTCATGATGCCCTGCGCTATGTCCGCCTGCCGAACGCCGACGCGCCGTGTTTGTAGTCGTCTTTGGATTCGACCAAGTCGCGCACGGCCGCGATCTCGGCTCGTTCCGCGTCGGAGAGGCGCTGCGGAAACAGCGCCAGCCGTTTGGTCGCCTGCACCGCGACCGGCGAATAGGACGCGATGGTGTCGGCCCAGCGCAGCGCTTCGGCCTGCACATCCTCGACCACTACATTGACCAGCCCCATGCGCAGCGCCTCCGCCGCCGTCATGTTGCGCGCCATGAGCAGCATTTCGAGCGCCTTGGCCTGCGGGATCGCCTGCGGCAGGCGCATGGCGCTGACGCCGGAGATCATGCCGTGGCGGACTTCGGGATAGCCGAGCACGGCGTTCTTGGCCGCCAAGCGAAGATCGCAATGCAGCGCGAGCGTCATGCCCATGCCGATGCAATAGCCGTGCAGCGCCGCGATCACCGGCTTGTGTAAGACAATGCCGACGCCAGGCAGCGCGCGCAGCAATGTCTCGGTCGTGGCCATGCGGCCAGTGCGATTGATTTCCTTGATGTCGGAGCCGGCGCAAAACGCCCTGTCGCCCGATCCGGTCAGGATCGCGACCCGCACTTGCGCATCGTCGGCGATCTCCTGCCAGATCGCGCCAAGCCGCTCCTTGGCCGGAACATCGAGCGCATTCATCGCCTGCGGCCGATCGATGGTGACGACCGCAACGCCATTGGCGCGCTTTTCGAGCAGGACCGACATCAACGCACCGTACGCGCTAACAACGTTGAGCATGTTTCGATAAAGACGAAATGGACTCGGCGCGAGCCGCTTACTCGGTCACCCTCCCCTGGAGGGTCGACCGCTGGAATGAGCGGAGCGAGTGAAGGCGGTCGGGGTGGGGTGAGTTGGCAGTCGTTCACCCCACCCCGCCTGCGTTCGCTACGCTCCGCAGGCGACCCTCCCCCTCCAGGGGAGGGTGACGGAGTTTCCCGCTCGTTCTGAGAATATCTCACCGAACCTGCTCCTAAAACGTGCCGGGATAGCTGCCGCCGTCGATCAGCAGATTCTGGGCGGAAATGTAGCCCGCATGGGCTGAACATAGAAAGGCGAAGTAGGCGCCGAATTCCTCCGGATTGCCATAGCGCTTGGCTGGGCTGCCGGCGGCCCGCTCGCGCCAGACCTGATCGAAAGTTTTACCGAGATCGTCCAGCATGCCCTCGATATGACGCTTCTGCGCGTCGCTATCGAAGATGCCGGGCAGCAGGTTGTTAATCGTGACATTGCGATGGACGGTCTGGCGGGCAAGCCCCGCGACAAAACCAACCAGCCCGGCGCGCGCGCCGTTCGACAAGCCAAGCTCGTGCTGTGGGATTTTCACGCTGCGCGACGAGATATTGACGATCCGGCCGAAACCGCGCGCCATCATGCCGTCGACGGTCGCCCGCATCATCTCGATCGGCGCGAGCATCATTGCATCGAGCGCCGCGATCCAGGTGTCGCGCGTCCAGTCGCGGAAGTCGCCGGGCATCGGCCCGTCGGCATTGTTGAGCAGGATGTCAGGCGCCGGACAGGCGGCGAGCGCGGCGGCGCGGCCCACCTCGGTGGTGATGTCGGCCGCCACCGCCGTGACGCGTACGCCGGTGGCATCGTGGATTTCGGCGGCGGTGCGTTCCAGCACATCGCGGGTGCGGGCGACAAGCGTGACATCGACGCCCTCGCGCGCCACCGCCAGCGCACAGGCCTTGCCGAGCCCGCGGCTCGCACCACATAAAAGCGCCTTCCGGCCACGAATACCGAGATCCATCCCGCCCCCTGCCTAAACCTTGAGAATGCGCTGGACGCTCGGCGGGAACACTTCGTCGAGCGCGACCTTGCGGTGCGCCACGCCCTGTTCGAACGCAAACGCCAGAAACGCTTCCAGCGTGGTGCGATTGGGCTCGACGCCGTAGGGCCAGAAATCCTGGCCCAACATCGCGGTCGCGCGCCGGGCATTGTCCGGATTCCACGGCAGCGGGAAATGCGAAATCATCATGTTGCGAATGCGCGCGATGCTGCGGTCCTTGGCCTCTTCAAAGGCGCGATAGAGATTGACCGCCATCCAGGGATTGCGCTCGAACAGCGCGCGTTTGATCGCGACAAAATGCATGATCGGGAAGATTCCGGTGCGGCGGAAATACTCGTTCTCGACTTCGACGTGGTTCGGAACCAGCCGTACCATATCGGGATGTCCGGCGATAAAGCTCTTGGGCGGAATCGCCGACAGGATGGCGTCGATCTCGCCGGTGAGCAGCATGTCGTCGAGCGTCTTGTCGGGCACGCTCACGCGCTTGACGGTCGCGGGCAGGTTGAGATCGAGGTTCTCATGCCGGCCTGGCTTGTTGGTGCCGGCCTGTACCCAGGTGATCTCCTCAAGCTTGATGCCGACATCGTGCATCAGAACGCCGCGGGCATAGATGCCGGCGGTATGTGCAAAATCCGGATCGCCGACCCGCTTGCCGCGCAGCTTGTCGAGCGTGTCGACGCCGCTGCCTTTCTTGACATAGAACGCGGAGTGCCGGAACACCCGCGACGGAAACACCGGGATCGGAACCAGGCTGTCGTCGCCCTGCGAAAACATGCCGGTCCACTTTCCGAGCGACATTTCGCAGACCTCCCATTCCTGGTCGCGGGTGGCGCGGTCGAAAATTTCCGGCGTCGGCAACACCTGGAAATTGATGTCGAGGCCTTCGGCCGTGACGCGGCCATGAACGAAATCGCGGACATGATCGTAGTCGCTGATCGCCAGCGAGATTTGCAGCTTGCTCATGCGAATGTCGGTCTTTCGGTTGGAAATTTCAGGCGCCGCTCACCGCTGGCCGCTCGAAGGCGCGGATCGCAGGCACCGCTTGGTTCCAGCGCTCGACTTCCACCAGTGCGGTCTGGGAAATCGGCCCCTGCGCCAGTTTCGAAGTGCCCTTGTCGAGGGTGAGGACATTGGGATTGCCGTGCCGGTCGAGCGTTCCGGCCTCACCTGGCCGATCCGGATCGTACCAGGCGCCGGTCTGCAACTGCACGACCCCGCGGCTCATCGCGTCGGTCAGCACCGCGCCCGCGAGACACGCGCCGCGCTCGTTGAACAGCCGCACCACGTCGCCGTCGGCAATGCCGCGCTCGGCCGCGTCCCGCGGATTGATCAATACCGGTTCGCGGCCCCGCACCTTCGCGGCGCGGCTGACCGGGCCATTGTCGAGCTGGCCGTGCAGCCGCAGGGTCGGCTGATTGGAAATCAAATGCAGCTTGAAGCGCGCGGCCTTGGGCGACCCGAGCCACTCGGCCGGCTCAATCCACACCGGATGGCCCGGGCAATCGTCATAGCCAAAGGACGCAACCCGTTCGGAGAAGATCTCGATCCGGCCCGACGGCGTGCGCAGCGCCTGGCCATCCGGATCGGCGCGATAGGCCGACAGGAAATCGTAATGCCGCTCGACCGGATCGGCGACATAGCCGGTCTGCCAGAAGGTTTCGAAATCCGGCCGTTCGATGCCGTGGCGCGCCGCCTGCTGGCGCACCACCTCGTAGAGATGGCGCAGCCATTCCATTTCGCTGCGCCCTTCGGTGAAGTCGTCGCGGAAACCGAGTTGCTCGGCGAGAGCGGCGAAGATGTCAAAATCGTTGCGCGCCTGGCCGACCGGCTCGATCGCCTGCTGCATGGCAAACATATAGCGGTCGGAGGACGCCGCGATGTCATTGCGTTCAAGCGTCGTGGTGGCGGGCAGCACGATGTCGGCATAGCGCGCGGTCGACGTCCAGAAAATCTCGTGCACGATGACGGTTTCGGGCTTTTGCCAGGCCCGCACCAGCCGGTTGATATCCTGGTGATGGTGGAACGGATTGCCGCCGCACCAATACACCAGCTTGATTTCGGGAAAGGTGATCCGCGTCCCGTTGTAGTCGATGGTCGTGCCGGGATGCAGCAGCAGATCTGAAATACGCGCCACCGGAATGTAGGAATTGATCGGGCTGCGTCCGACCGGCCGGTTGAGCGGCGCCACCGGCGAACGGCCCTGCCCCATCCGGTTCATTGAACCATAGCCGAATCCAAAGCCGCCGCCGGGCAGACCGATCTGGCCAAGGATCGCGGCCAGCACGACGGTCATCCAGATCGGCTGCTCGCCATGATCGGCGCGCTGCAATGACCAGGTGGTGGTGATGAAGCTGCGCGTTCCCGCCATCCGGCGCGCAAGCTTGCGGATGGTTTCGGCGTCGATCCCGGAGATTTGCGCGGCCCAGGCTGCATCCTTCGGCTGGCCGTCATCGAGGCCCATCAGGTAGCGCTGGAACCGATCAAAGCCGACGGTGTAGCGATCGAGGAACGCCGGGGCGTGCAGCCCTTCCGCGACCAGGGTATGCGCGAGCCCGAGCATGATCGCGGTGTCGGTGCCCGGGATCGCCGGCAGCCATTCGGCCTTGAGTTCGTCCGGCAGGTCGCTGCGCAGCGGACTGATGCAGACGAATTCAATGCCGCGGCCGGCAAGCGCGGCGAGCGATGTCTGCGACGCGTGCTCGCCAGTGCCGCCGGCGTCGATCTGCAAATTCTTCAGCGGCATGCCGCCGAACGACACCACCAGGCCGGTGTTTTCGGCGATGCTGTCGAAGGTGGTGCCGGGCCCACCGATCGCATGCGAGTCGCCCAGCACATGCGGCGTGATGACCGAGCCCGCTGCGTTGGAATAGGTGTCGACCTGCACGGTCGCCCCGCCCATCAGATTCACAAAGCGATGCAGCAGCGACTTTGCATGGTGCAGCCGCCCGGCGCTCGACCAGCCATAGGAGCCGGCGAAAATGGCGCGATTGCCGTGGTCGCGCTTCACCCGCCCGAGTTCGCCCGCAACCAGCGCCAGCGCGGTCGACCAATCGACCGGCACGAATGGCTCGGCGCCGCGCTGCGTCGGGTCGCTGGCGGCGCCATGCTCAAGAAAGCTCTTGCGGACATAAGGCCGGTCGATGCGGCTGGAGTCATAGACCGCCGCCACCTGCGATTGGGCCAATGGCGAGGGATGCGCGTCCTTCTCGAACGGCCGCGCGCCGACCGCCCGCCCATCGCGGACCTCGACCCAGAAGGCGCCCCAATGGGACGCGGTTCTTACCAGCCTTTCGCCCATGACGAACTACTACGCCTTCCGGAGATGGGCTACAATCTCCGAGATGCTGACGAAACGGACGGGCTGCGGGGGTCAATCAATGTTCAAGCGGATCGCGATGGCCACGGCCTTGGCACTGCTCGCCGTTAACGCTGCTCAGGCGCAGTCGGTGGCCGATTTCTACCGTGGCAAGACCATCACCTATAATCTGGCGGTGCCCGACGGCGCCTCCTGGGGGCTTTATGCGCGCACCTTTATCGAGCATCTGCGCAAGCACGTTCCCGGCAACCCGAATATCATCCTGCAGGTGATGCCAGGCGGCGGCGGCGTGGTGGCCGGCAACCATATTTTCAATGTGGCGGCGAAGGATGGAACCGTGATCGGCACGCCATTGTCGACCGCGATGGTGTTTGCCGCCACCGATCCGAAAGAAGTGATGTACGATCCGCGCAAATTTAGCTGGATCGGCTCGATGGCGGTGGTGCAAGACACGATCACCGTCTGGCACACGGCGCCGGCCAAGACGCTCGACGACGCCAAACGCATCGAATTGATCATGGGCGCGACCGGCAAGGGCTCCAACTCGTTCCAGGATATCGCGCTCGCCAACAATCTGCTGGGCACCAAGTTCAAGCCGGTGCGCGGCTATAAGGGCGGCGCCGAAATCAATATCGCGATCGAGCGCGGCGAGGTGCATGGCCGCGCCACCACCTGGGATAGCTGGCCGGGGTCGCACCCCGACTGGATCCGCGACAACAAGCTCATTCATCTGGTGCAACTCGGGCCGCGCAAGCTGCCTGAGATCGGCGCCGACGTTCCGTTGTTTCGCGATCTCGTCGACGCCGGCGAGCCGCGCGCGATTGTCGATTTTGTCGGGGTCAGCCTGGCGATGGGCCGCGCGGTCTATGCGCCGCCCGGCATCCCGAAGGATCGGCTTGAGGCGCTGCGCACGGCCTTCCTCGCGACCATGAAGGACCCGGCCTATATCGCGCAGATGAAGAAGCTGAGGCTCGACGCCGAGACCTGGCAGACTGGCGACGCGGTCGAGCGGATCGTGAACGAGGCGTTCTCACTATCGCCAGCGATGGTCCAAAAGGCCAAGGCGGCGATCGACCTGCCGTAGCCATCACCTGCCGTAACCATTGAGGAAAAAAATTGACCTCCACGCTCGACGCCCGGGCCGCCGGCGCCCGCAGGCTCAAGGACAAAATCTGTGTGGTCACCGGCGCGGGCCAGGGCATCGGCGCAGCGACCGCGCGACGGCTGGGCCAGGAAGGCGGCAAGATCGTCGTGGCCGATCGCGTTGCCGAAAGCGCGGCCCGCACCGAGAAAGAACTGCGCGACCAAGGCGTCGAGGCCAAGACGGTGCTGGTCGACCTCGGCACATTCGCCGGCGCGCAGAGCCTCATGACCCAGGCGCTCGACGCCTATGGCCGCATCGATGTGTTGGTCAACAATGTCGGTGGCACGATCTGGATGAAGCCGTATCACCTGTACACCGAAGAGGAAGTAAAACTCGAAATCGACCGCTCGCTGTTTCCGACGCTGTGGTGTTGTCTGGCGGTGCTACCGATCATGATGAAGCAGAACGCCGGCTCGATCGTCAATGTGGGCTCGCAATCGGTGCGCGGCCTCTACCGCGCGCCCTACGCCGCCAGCAAAGGCGGCATTCTGGCGCTGACCAAAGTGCTGTCGATGGAATATGGCCGGCACGGCATCCGGGTCAACACGGTCTCGCCGGGGGGAACCGACATCCCCGATCGCGTCACGCCGCGGCTGATGATCGAGCCGGGCGTCATGGCCGAGGATGTCGACCAGGCCGAAGAGTTCCGCCGGGAAATGGTTGCGGACAGCCGAAATCAGCAAGCCCTGAAACGGCGCGGCACGCCCGAAGAGCAGGCCGCCGCCATCGCCTTCCTGGCGTCGGACGACGCGAGCTTCATCACCGGCGAGGCGATCAATTGCAGCGGCGGGCAGTAGCGGCGGCCAGCCGGGCGCTACCCGCCTGAAGACCTCCCCCAATCCGCGCTTTCACAAGCTTACCGATGTGGTATTGACCCACATTCCGCGGACATCGCGCGGAATGCCAGGATCAATCGGCCAACGAGGGTGGTGAGTTCATGAGCACGGTGACGACGACGCGGCAGCCCAGCCACGAGCATTGGACGCAATCGAACGGCAAGAAGCTGTTCCTGGCCGAGAAGCGCTCGGTCACCCAGCCGCCCAAGGGCACCATCCTCCTGGTGCACGGCTCGTCGATGGGCTCGCAGGGCTTCGATCTCGACATTCCCGGCGACCCCGACGCGTCGATCCTCGACTGGTTCGCCTGCCGCGGCTTTGACATCTGGCGGATGGATTTTCTCGGCTATGGCCGCTCCGACAAGCCGGCGGATCACCTCGCCACCGTGGCGCAGGGCGTGCCCGATCTGCTCGCGGCCACCGATTACATCATGAAGAACCGCAACAGCGGCCCGCTGATGTTGATCGGCTTTTCCTCCGGCGCCTTGCGCGCTGCGCTGTTTGCGCAAAAACATCCCGAGCGGGTGAAGCGACTTGGCCTCGACGCCATGGTCTATACCGGCAAGGGCAGCCCGACGCTGATCAAGCGGGCGCAGAAGATCGCCGAATGGAAGTCGAGCGTGACCCGCCCGATCGATCCGGCGTTCCTGCTCTCGACCATGACCCGCGACCACTCCGAGACCGCGATGGAGAGCCGCAAAAAACCCTATGTCGACGCAATCCTGGCGATCGAAACCACCGTGCCGAACGGCACCTATATCGACATGTGCGAGAACCTGCCGGTCTGCGATCCCCGGGAAATCAAAGTCCCGACCGTGATCCTGCGCGGCCAGTACGACGGCATCGCCACCGACGAGGATCTTCTCGAGTTCTTCAAGCTGTTGCCAAATCCGGACAAGGAATATGTGATGATGCCCGGCATCGCGCACGCCGCGGCAACATCGAAGAACTACCTGCGGTTCTACGATGCCGCCTACACGTTTTTCAGCCGGCCGGAGACCGTGTTCAAGGGCTGAGCCAGTGCCTCACCGCCAAGGACGTCAAGTGAACACGACGTCCAGAACCATCATCGACACGACCCCGATCATCAGCCCGGCCGTGGCCATGCCTTCGTGGCCATGGCGATGGGTTTCCGGAACGATCTCATTGCTGATGACGAAAATCATCGCACCGGCCGCGAAACCCAGGGCCCATGGCAGCAGCGGCTGGAACACCGAAACCGCCGCCGCTCCCAGCGCGCCGGCGATCGGCTCGACCAGGCCGGTGGCGCCACCGATCGCCGCCGCCACGAACCGATTGTAGTTCAGCGCCGCCAGCGCCGCCGCCACCGCCAAACCTTCCGGCATGTTCTGCAGTCCGATACCGATCGCCAGTGTCGTGGCGCTCGCGATGTCGCCGCTGCCAAAGCCGACACCGACCGCAAGCCCCTCCGGGAAATTGTGCAGCGTGATGGCAAGCACGAACAGCCAGGTACGCCGCAGCGGCGTACCGCGCGGACCGAAGCGGCCAAGCAGGAAGTGTTCGTGCGGCACCGCGCGGTTGACCAGGGCAAGACCCGCCGCGCCAAGTAGGACCGCCAGCCCGATCGCACCGGCTGCCAAGAGCCGGCTGCCGAAATTCGTTTGCGCGTAGTTGAGCCCGGGAATGATGAGAGAAAAGAACGAGGCCGCCAACATGACTCCCGCGGCAAAGCCGAGAAACGTATCCTGTAGCGTCTGGGACACCCGCCGGACCAGCAGGATCGGTATGGTGCCAAGCGCGGTCGCGAGCCCGGCGGCAAGGCTCGCCCCGGTCCCGATCAAAATCGACGATCCGTCCACACCACCTCCCTAGCGCAGTACGCTCAGAGCAAATCCACGTTAAATGGAATCGCGGCACGAACCGCTTGCTCCGTCACCCTCCCCTGGAGGGTCGCGAGCGAAGCGAGCGGGGTGGGGTGACCTAAACCGCTTCGGCACTCACCCCACCCCGACCGCCATCACTCGCTATGCTCGCTCAGGCGGTCGACCCTCCCCCTCCAGGGTCACGGAGTTTGCCGTTCGTCCTGCGCCCGATTCATCCGAATACATCGAGGCGTAAGGGTTGAGCTAATTTTCACGAGCGTCATTGACCGAGATCAACCGCGTCGATCACCGCGATCGTTCACGCGACCAGGCTGGCCGTGCTATTGGGCGTCGTTCGTTTCGCCCTCGCTATTAGCACAAGACAGACGCGGGAGGATCAACGATGCTTTCCGAGCCGTCGACTAACGGAATAGAGTGCGGTCGCCAAACGGTTCGAGGGTTCTGACGATGTCCACTCCGGTTTTGCCGGATCGCGCGCGGGTCGTGGTGATTGGCGGCGGCGTCATCGGGACGTCGGTGGCCTATCATCTTGCGCATCTCGGCTGGAAGGATGTCGTGCTCTTGGAGCGGGATCGCCTGACCTCGGGAACCACCTGGCATGCGGCCGGGCTGGTCGTCACTTTCGGCTCGACCTCGGAGACCTCGACCGAGCTGCGTAAATACACCCGCGACCTCTACCGGCGACTGGAGGCCGAAACCGGCCAGGCCACCGGCTTCAATCCGGTCGGCTTCATCGAAATCGCGGCCGATGCCGATCGGCTTGAGGAATATCGCCGGGTCGCCGCCTTCAACCGCTGGTGCGGTGTCGACGTGCAGGAGATTTCACCGACCGAGGTGAAACACTTGTTTCCACTGGCGCGGGTCGACGACATCCTGGCTGGCTTCTATGTCGCCGACGATGGCCGCGCCAACCCGGTGGACGTGACCATGGCGCTCGCCAAGGGGGCGCGCATGGCCGGCGCACGCCTGATCGAGGGCGTGGCTGTCAGCGATGTGCTGCATCGGAATGGGCGCGTCACCGGCGTCCGCACGGCATTCGGCGACATCCAGGCGGATTACGTCGTCAACTGCGCCGGCATGTGGGCGCGCCAGCTTGGCGAACGCCATGGCGTCACCATCCCCAACCAGGCGGCCGAGCATTATTACCTGATCACCGAACCGATCGCCGGCCTGCCGCCGTCAATGCCGGTGCTGGAAGACCCCGCCTCCTATGGCTATTTCCGCGAAGAGGTCGGCGGGTTGTTGATCGGCCTGTTCGAGCCGGTCTGCGCGCCGTGGCAGGTTGACGGCATCCCGGAGGATTTTTCGTTCGGCGAAATTCCGCCCGACTGGGAGCGCATGACGCCCTATCTTGAGACCGCGATGCGGCGCGTGCCGGTGTCGCTTGAAGTTGGCATCAAGAAGTTCTTCTGCGGGCCGGAAAGCTTCACGCCCGATCTGCGCCCGATCGTCGGCGAGGCGCCCGAGCTTGCGCATTATTTCGTGGCCGCCGGCCTCAACTCGATCGGCATCCTCACCGGCGGCGGCATCGGTCGACTTCTCGCCCATTGGATCGTACACGGCACGCCCGATGCCGACGTCACCGGCTTCAACATCGACCGACTGCACAAGTTCCAAGCCGACCCGGAGTATCGCCGCGCGCGCACCATCGAGTCGCTCGGCCTGGTCTACAAATGCCACTACCCGACCATGACGCCGCAGACCGCGCGCGGCGTGAAGACCTCGGCGATCCACGACCGGATCGCCGCCGGCGGCGCCTATTTCCGCGACGTCAGCGGTTGGGAGGGCGCCGATTGGTATGCGCCGCCTGGCCATGAACCGAAAGTCGAGAAGCTGTCTTGGGGCCGGCAGAATTGGTTTCCCTGGTGGGCGGAAGAACACCGGGCGGCGCGCACGGCCGTGATCCTGATGGACATGTCGTTCATGAGCAAATTCGCAGTGACCGGACGCGACGCCGGACGCGTGCTCAATCACATTTCCGCCAACGATGTCGACGGCGCGGCCGGCCAGATCACCTACACCCAATGGCTCAACGACCAGGGCATGCTCGAAGCCGACCTGACGGTGACCAAGCGCGACGACGAACAATTCTTCGTGGTGGTCACCGACACCATGCACCGGCACGCCGAGACCTGGATGCGGCGGCATATCCCCGACGATGCGCAAGCGCTGGTCACCGATGTGAGCGCGGCCTATTGCCAGCTTAATCTGCAGGGGCCGCGCGCCCGCGAACTCCTGCAAACGCTGACCAGCGCCGATCTTTCCAACCACGCATTCCCGTTCCGCGCCGCGCGCGAAATCGACATCGGCGCCGCGCGCGTGCTGTGCGTGCGCATCACTTATGTCGGCGAACTCGGTTACGAGCTTTACATCCCGGTCGAACAGGCGGTGCAGGTCTATGACCGGCTGGTCGCAGCCGGCGCGCGGTTCGGACTGCGCCATGCCGGACTGAAGGCGCTCGCCAGCCTGCGCCTGGAAAAAGGCTATCGCGATTACGGCCACGACATCGACAATACCGACAACGCTTTCGAAACCGGGCTTGGTTTTTTTATCGACTTCAACAAGCCGTCATTCATCGGCCGCGACGCAGCATTGCGCCAGAAGGCCAAGGGTCCGCCGACGCGGCGGCTGGCGCAGGTATTGGTGAAAGACCCGGAGCCCTTGCTGTTTCACGCCGAAGTCGTGCGCCGCAACGGCCAGCCGGTCGGCTATGTACGCGCCGGTTCCTACGGCCACACGCTTGGCGGCGCTGTCGGCCTCATCATGATCGAGGCCGGGGCGCCGATCGATCAAGCCTATCTGAAAGACGCAAACTGGGAGATCGACATCGCCGGCAAGCTCTATCCGGCGGAAGTGTCGCTGCGCCCGCTTTACGATCCCACCATGGCGCGGATCAGGGGGTAGCGCGAAGGACTTGCACGGCGCTACTTTGGCGCGACTGGTTAGCGCGCGAGCCTTGAGCGCGCCTTTGCCCACCCGACAAGTCTCGACGATGCTTGTAGGGTGGGCAAAGGCGCGATCAACCTGCGCAAGCCCCACAACGCGGAGCCATGCAGCGCCTTGCCCACCGTGGAGTTGATCGAGTGCACGGAAAATGGTGGGCACAGCGCTGCAACGAACTCGTTGATAGGCCTGCGCACTGGGAGCGCGCCTTTGCCCACCCTACAAGTACCGCGCATCAAGCCTTGAATCTTTTCGCCAGTGCGTCGGCGCCGCGCCCGAGCAGACCGATGTCGGAGCCCACCGCGACAAAGCAATAGCCCCAGCCGATATAGCGCCGCGCCTCTTCCTCATTGAGCGTGAGGATGCCGGCCGGCTTGCCCATTGCTTTGAGCCGCTTGACCGCGTCTTCGAGCGCCGCCTGCACTTCGGCATGGGCCGGATTGCCGATATGGCCGAGCGAAGCCGCCAGATCGGACGGGCCGATGAAAACGCCGTCGACGCCCTCGACCTTGGCGATGGCTTCGAGTTCGCCGAGCGCGGAGCGGGTCTCGACCTGCACAAGGAGGCAAATCTCGCTGTCGGCGCGCTTGAGATAATTGTCGACCCGGCCATAGTGATTGGCGCGCGTGCTCGCCGCCACGCCGCGGATGCCGGCCGGCGGATAGCGCACCGCCGCGACCGCGCGCTGCGCCTCATCGGCATTCTGGACATAGGGCACCAGAATGGATTGCGCGCCGACATCGAGAAAGCGCTTGATCATCACCGCGTCGTTCCAGGCCGGCCGCACGATTGGCGAGGCGGTGCCGCCGTTGAGCGCCTGCAATTGCGCCATCACACTGGGCACGTCATTCGGCGAATGTTCGCCGTCAAGCAAGATCCAATCGAAGCCGGCATCGGCAACCACCTCGGCGCCGATATTGCTACATAGACTGCTCCACAGCCCGATCTGCACGCGGGTTTCGGCGATCGCCGCTTTGAACTTATTGCGCGCGAGTTCCATCGGTCCGCCTCACACGAACTGGACGGCAATGCCGCCCAGCGGGCCGAAATCGGCATGCAACGTGTCGCCCTTATTGGCAAACACCACCCGCGTGAACGAGCCCGCCAGCACCAGATGGCCCGGCTCAAGCGCCACGCCATGCTGGCCGAGCTTGTTGGCAAGCCAGGCGACCCCGAGCGCCGGATGGCCGAGCACCCCGGCGGCAACGCCGGTCTCCTCGATCTCGGAATTCTTGTACATGATGCCGCCGACCCAGCGCAGGTCGACATCCATCGGGCCGACCGGACGGCCGCCGATCACAATGCCGGCGGCCGCGCCATTGTCCGAGATGGTGTCGAAGATCTTGCGTTGATCCTGCAAACGCGCATCGACGATCTCGATTGCCGGCACGACATATTCAGTGGCGCGCAACACGTCGGGCAGGCCGACGCCCGGCCCCTTCAGCCGCTTGCCCAGGATGAAGGCCAGCTCAATCTCGACCCGCGGCCGGCAAAACGATTCATGCGGGATCGCCGCGCCATCGGCGATCAACATATTGTCGAGCAGATGTCCATAATCCGGCTCGTCGATCTGCGAGGAGCGCTGCATTGCCTTCGAGGTAAGGCCGACCTTGTGGCCGATCAGTTTGGCGCCGGCGGCGATCTTGCGATTGGCCACCTCGGTCGAGATCGCATAGGCGTCCTCAAAACCGATGTCCGGGAAGGTCTTGGTGAGCTGGACCGCCTGTTTACGCTCCTTCTCGGCGGCGATCAGGATATCGGCGGCTTTCTTACGATCGGCGTCGGACAGCATGCGTGTGTTCCCATTGGCAAGACGATGGACATCGCATTGTCACGGTTACGGCGCCGAAATCAATCGCTGCGGTGCAGCGTGATGGCCGAACCAGACCCGAATTATTGCGCCGCTTGGATCAGCTGCCACAGCCGCGGCGGCGACAGCGGCAGTTCACGCGGCTCGACGCCGAGCGAGCCGAGCGCGGCCGCCACCGCATTGGCGATCAGCCCGCCAACTGGAATAATGCCGCCCTCGCCCGCGCCCTTGGCGCCCAGCGGATTGTGCGGCGTCGGCTTCGCCTCCAACGCGAAGGCGCGAATGCTGGGAAAATCGCTGGCGGTTGGCATCAGATAGTCGGCGAGCGATCCGGTCAGCAATTGGCCGGCCTCGTCATAGACGAGATGCTCAAGCATCGCGCCGCCGAGCCCCTGCACAATGGCGCCGATGCATTGGCCATGCAGCGTGTGGGGATTGATGATGCGTCCGACATCTTCGACTGCCACATAATCGAGCACCGCGACCTGCCCGGTTTTGGGATCGACCGCGACATGCGCGGCATGCGCGCCGTAACTGTAGGTCCGCTTGGTGCTGGCATAGCTGCCCTCGGCGGACACACCGGCCAATTGCGTGAGCGCGATCGACGTTCGCGCCGGACCGAGCGCCTGGCCGCCATCGATGGCGATGTCGGCGGCGGCGCAGCCCAGACGTTTCGCAGCCGCCGCGCGAATGGCGGTCTTGAGGTTATTGGCCGCATCGATCACCGCCGAACCGCCCATCACCGTCGAACGCGAGCTGAACGAGCCAAAGCCCTCGCGGACATGCGTGGTCGAGCCATGAAAGACGCCACGGATGCGCTCCAGTGGCATCTCTAGCGCGTCGGCGGCGATCTGGCTGAAAATCGTTTCGAGCCCCTGCCCGACCGCCGACGAACCGACATAGACCGAGACTGCGCCGTCGGCTTCCAGCACCATGCGGGCATTCTCGCGCGGTCCCGACGCGCCGCCTTCGATATAACAACTGACCGCAAGACCGTGGAACCGGCCGTCGATCAGCTTGCCCTGCAATGCGATCTTGTTGCGCCAATCGATCTCAACCAGGCAGCGGTCGAGGGTCATGCGGTAATCGCCGGTGTCGGTCTCGGTCGCGATGTTGAGCGGCGGCGCGACTGTGGCGAGCGCGTAGGGCATCTGCGCCTCCGCGATCAGATTGCGACGGCGAAACTCGACCGGATCGAGCTTGAGGTCGCGCGCCGCCATATCCAACAGCCGCTCGCGGAAGAAATCCGCCTCGAACCGCCCCGGCCCACGATAAGTTCCGACCGGCGTCTTGTTGCTGACATGCAGCGAAACATCGATCCGAATGTGGGGAATGCTATAGGGCCCCGACAACACCTGCGCGACATTGCGCGCGCCGGTCGCGCCATTGGTCCGCAGATAGGCGCCGACATCGGCATGGGCGTGGCCACGCAGCGCGCGGATGGCGCCATCGCGCTCGCAGGCGATCTCCAATTCGCACACCACATCGCGCGCATGATTGGTGGCCGTGAGATGCTCGCGGCGATCCTCGATCCATTTCACCGGCCGGCCGACAGTCTTGGCGGCGAACGGAATGAGAAAGTCCTCGGGATAAAATTCGCCGCGCACGCCAAATGCGCCGCCGACGTCGCTTTCGAGCATGGTGATTTCGGCTTCCGACAGCGCAAGCTGTGCCGCGAGAATGCGCCGGACCGCGAAGGCGACCTTGGCCGCACCATAGACCGTCAGGTGGCCGCGCACCGCATCCCACTCCGCCAACAGGCCGCGCGCCTCCATCGGCACCGCGGTATGACGCTGCACCCGAAACCGCTCACGCCGGACATAGGGCGCGTCCTTGAACGCCGCGTCGGCGTCGCCGCGCAGCGCCGTCAGCGTCGCGGCGCAGTTAGAGCCGGTGCTTTCAACCAGCAGCGCGCCCACCGAATCCGGTTTGACGGCCACCGGCAAGGCGGCAATGTCGAGCACGACCGCATCCAGCGCATCCTCGGCCATGGCCGCGCTGTCGGCCACCACCAGCGCGACCGGCTCGCCGACATAACGCACCTTACCGTCGGCGATCACCGGCTGCTCAAAGGGCTTGAAAGCCGGCATCTGCTCCTGCCGCAGCGGAATCGCCGGCACAGCGCCAAGTGCCTCGCGGATATCCGTCGCGGCAATCACGGCATGGACGCCGGGCAGCGCCAAAGCGGCGCTGACATCGACCGCAACAATGCGCCCATGCGCCACCGAACTGCGCAAGATCGCAGCATGCAGCAAACCGTCGCGCACGATATCGTCGACATACTGGCCGCGCCCGCGCAAGAAACGCAGGTCCTCGACCCGCTCGACCGGGCTGCCGACAAGTAAATTGGGCTTGCTGGAATTCATCATGCGTCGGGTGCAGGGCTAAGCGCGCAAAAGGCATGAAATGGCGCGCCTTCCCCGCGCTGCGACTGTAGACAGCGGAGTCCGCAGTGTCTAGATTCTGCCCGGAATACCCTCCCACGAGCATTCAGAGACCGACGATCAGCCGCACAATCTGAAAATCGGCGATGCGCGGGCGATCGCGATCACCGGCACTGGGCTATTGCGCGACAAAATCGTTACCGAAACGCGGCGATAAAAGCGGGCACGAGACCAAAACCACCACTTGGGGAAACGCCATGGGAACGATCGTCAATCCATCGGCAGCGACAATCCTGGTCGCCAGCCTTGCCGCCATGATCGCTGCGCCAAGCGCCGGCCTGGCGCAAAGCACCGATTATCCCAATCAGCGCATCAACTTCATTGTCGGATTCGCGGCCGGCGGCTTTGCCGACACGATCGGACGCATGGTCGCGGCCAGGCTCGGGGAGCGCAGCGGACAGGCCGTCATTGTGCAAAACATGGAGGGCGGCGGCGGCATCCGCGCCGCGCGGCGGGTCACGACCGCGCCGGCCGACGGCTACACCATTCTGGTCACCACCACATCGCTCGCCATTAACGAATCGCTGGTACCGGATCGCGGCTATACCGCGTCGCAGTTCGAGGCTGCGGCGCTGCCGATCTCGGCGCCGGAATCGCTCTCGACCAGCACCAAGTCGCCGATCAAAACGCTGGCCCAACTCGTTGCCGAAGCCAAGGCCGGCAAAGTGTTCATGGGCTCCGCCGGCATCGGCAGCGGCTCGCACATCGCGGCCGAGTATTTCTTCAAAGTGCTGGCGAAGGCGCCGGTCAAGCACATTCCGTTTCCGGGCGGCAATCCGGCGATGATGGGTCTGCTGTCAGGCGACGTGACCGTGCTGGCCGCCACCGCGACTGGCAACATCTCGCGCGCCGTTCAAAACGGCGACACCATCGCGCTCGCCATCGCTGCGAGCGAACGCTCCCCGGTACTGCCGGCGGTGCCGACCTTTGCCGAGGCCGGCTATCCCGGAATGTCGGCGGCGTCGTGGGTTGGATTCTTCGCCCCGGCCGGCACGCCGGAAGCTGTGCTGGCCAAGCTCAACAGCGAGGTCAATGCGATCCTGCAGGAGCCGGAGATGGCCAAGCGCATCGAGACCTCCGGCCTGCAAATGACGGTTCGCAGCCGGGCCGAATCCGCAAAATTGTTTAACGCCGACATCAAGAACTGGTCGACCATGGTGCTGGCCGTTGGCGTTCCCAAAAATTAACTGGCGACGGCCCGCATGACTGGAAAAACGACTTAATGGAACGGGCGGCCGGCATGGACGTTCTTGAAACCGACGTCCTCGTCATTGGCGGTGGCTTTGCCGGCTGCTGGGCGGCGTTGCGCGCCGCCGACTTGAAGGCGACGGTCACATTGGTCGATAAGGCCTATGTCAGCCGCAGCGGCGCCTCAACCATGTCCGGCGGCATCACCACCTGCCCGCTCGATAGCGACGACCTCGACACATGGGCGGAAGAGTTCATCGTGCGCGGCAGCTATATGTGCGATCAGCGCTGGACCTATCAATTGCTCGAAGGCCAGCGCGAGCGCATCAAGGACTATATCCGCTGGAACGTGCCGATCTCGCGCACCGCCGATGGATCGATTCGCCGCTTTGCAAGCCGCGGCATGGTCAATGTCCGCGGCATGCAGTACCAGCCGAAGGTCGCGATGCGCGAACTCCGCCGCCAGATCACCGCACGCGGCGGACGCATCCTGGACCGCCTGTTCATCACCGAACTCTTGACCGCCGATGGCGAATGGCCGACGCGCGCGGGCATCGCCGGCGCCGTGGGGTTTGACGTCTACACCGGACGATTTGTCGTCATCAAGGCCAAGCGAACGATCGTATCGACCGGCATGATTGCAATGAAAGGCACCCACCGCGTTGACAACGACTGCGGCGACGGCGCCGCGATGGCGTTTCGCGCCGGCGGCCGGCTGGTGGACATGGAGTTCACGTTCGGCGGCACGTTCAATGTGCTGATGAAGAAGTTCGACTTTCCAAGCTACAATGTGGCGGTCGCCCATGGTGCGCGGCTGATCAATGCGCACGGCGAACGCTTTATGCAGCAATACGACCCCGAGCGCCTGGAGCGCAGCGAATTGTCTCATGTCGTGGCGGCGTTCGCCAAGGAGATCGTCGATGGCCGCGGGCCGGTATATGTTGACCTGCGCCATGTCGACGATTCCTATTGGACCGATATCGCCAAGCTGCACCGCGGCGGATCGATCCTATTGACCGACCATGTGCCGGATCCGAAAACCAATCCACTGCCGATCGAACCGACCTGGGGCCTGTGGGCGAGCGGCCGAAGTGGCCTGCAAATCGATCTCGGCGGGCGCACCAATCTGTTCGGATTGCTCGCCGCCGGTTCGGTCGCCAAGAACGATGCAACCGGAACCCATGCCAGCGCCGGCTCGCCGACCGCATTCTGCAAAGTATCGGGCTGGCACGCCGGCCAGACCGCGGCAACCGAAGCGCGCGAAAGCCAGCATCCGGCGGTCGCGACCGACGTCTTGACCATGCTGCGCGAGCAAGCACTGGCGCCGCTTTATCGCCAGCCGACACGGCAGGCCGCCGACGATCTGCATGACGATCTGGCGCGGCTTGAGGCCAGCGTGGTCAATGGCATGATCCTGAACGCGGAGAAACTCGCGCGCATGCTGGCAACCACCGAAGCGGTGACGGTCGCGACCGAGCTCTGCCGCGCCGACGATCTGCACGATCTCGTCAAGCTGCATGAGGCACGCAATGTCGCGGCCTGCTCCGGCGTGGTCTATCGCTCGGCGCTCGACCGCACCGAAAGCCGCGAGCAATTCTTCCGCGAAGATTTTCCGATGACCGAGCCATCCTGGTTCTGCTGGCACGGCGCGACCTTGCGCCGCGACGGCAAGGTGATCTTCGACCGCCAGGATTTTCCAACCGAAGGCGTACGTTTTGTGCCGCCACCGCCAGAAGCGGGCGGCCTCGGCCCGATCGGAGCCATCATCCGTGGCGAGCACGCTGCCTTGGTGCAGGCATGAGCGATCCAACCGGCGGCAAGCTGACCATCAATTTCGACACCTGCACCGGTTGCAGCCTCTGCGTCCTGGCTTGTCCGGTCGATGTCATCCGGATGGACGCGGCGACGGCCAAGCCGGTCATCGCCTATCCGCGCGACTGCCAGGTCTGCTACCTCTGCGAAGACGATTGCCCGACCCACAGCATCAGCCTCAGCCATGACATCAGCAATTCGCGCCGCTACAGCACCTATGACGAGTTCGGGTTGAAGGTGTGAAGCCAGCACGATGCCTGCGCGTTGCGCCAGCCCCGCGGGCGCATTTTGCTTGACCGCCTTTCGGCTGCGCGTTCTAGTCACCTCATTATGAGCACCGCAAAAACCGACGTCCGCCCGGAGTGGTGGGACAATATCTTCGCCCCAAGTTCCTGCCTGGTCATCATCACGACGGTGGATCCAAAGGGCCTGGTCAATGCCGCCGCGTTCGGAACTTGCACGCGGGTCTGCCACGACCCGATGTATATTTCCTTTACCTGCGGCGCCGACAAGGACACCTATAATAATGTGCTGGCGACCGGCGAATTCACCGTCAATGTGGTGCCATTCGAACAGGCGATGCTGGACAAGACTTTGGTGTGCGGCCTGCCGTTCAATGGTGGCGAGAACGAACTGGCCAAGGCCGGCCTCACGCCGCTGCCGGCCCGCCAGCTCAAGCCGCCGCGCATCGCCGAATGCCGCAGTCATTTCGAATGCAAAGTCGAATGGAGCCGACAATGGCTGCATCGCTTGATGGTTTGCGGCCGGGTTGAGGCGGTAAGCATCGATTCCGACTGCCTCACCGACAAGGGTTTCATCGTGTGGGACAAGGTCAAGCCGGCGCATTACTGCGGCATGCGCTATCGCGACCGCTTTGTACCGGCCTATGACAAGCCGACCCGCGGGGTCTGGCGCTACGATGGCCGCGATGAAGAATTTCGCGCTGGCGAGAACTGGCGCGACGCCTATAAGAGCACGGATTGATCCCAGACCAAGAGCGCAGGACTTGAGCAATGGCCTTTGCCGTTGCCGTCGATATCGGCGGCACCTTCACCGATCTCGTCGCCTATGACCACGACACGCATCGCGTGGTCTATTCAAAGAGCCCGACCACTTACGCAAACTTCGTCGACGGCATTGTTGACTGCTTCGACAAAGTGAAGCTCGATCCGGCGCGGGCTAATTTTGTCAATCACGGCACCACCCTGGTCATCAATGCGCTGATCCAGCGCAAGGGCGCAAAAGCCGCGCTGGTCACCACCACGGGCTTCCGCGACGTGCTGGAGATCGCGCGCGGCAACCGTCCCGATCCATTCGACCTGCACTACCGCCGCGACGATCCGCTGATCCCGCGTCCGCTGCGGTTCGAGGTGAGCGAGCGGATCGGAAGCGAAGGCGAGATCGTCACGCCGCTGGACGTCACGGCATTGACGCCGCTGGCCGCGACGCTGAAAGAGCGCGGCATCGAAGCGGTCGCCATCTTTTTCATGAACTCCTATGCCAATCCCGCCCATGAAGAACAGGCGGCGGCCGCGCTGCGCTCGCTGCTGCCAGGCGTCTACATCACCTGCTCCACCGAAATCACCCGCGAATGGTACGAATACGAGCGCACCTCGACGGTTGCCGCCAATGCCTATGTCGGCCCGCAGGTCACGACCTATATCCGGCGTCTGCAACAAGATTTCGCCAGCAAAGGCTTCACCGGTGCGCTGCATATGATGGGCTCAAATGGCGGACTGCTCTCGGTCGAACGCAGTTGCCGCCAACCGGTGAGTCTGGTCGAGTCCGGGCCGATCGGCGGCTGTATCGGCGCCGGCGCCTATGCGGAAGCGCTCGGGCTCAAAAACGTCATCGCCTTTGACATGGGCGGCACCACCGCGAAATGCGCGCTGGTTGAAGACGGCCGCTTCTCGGTCGACTCGATCTATTACGCCGGCGGCTATGTGAAGGGCTTTCCAATCAAGTCCTCGGTGATCAACATTGTCGAAGTCGGCTCCGGCGGCGGCTCGATCGCCTGGCTCGATCCGCAGAACCGATTGTCGGTCGGACCGCAAAGCGCGGGCTCGACCCCCGGTCCGGCCTGCTACGGCAATGGCGGCGCCGAGCCGACCGTCACCGATGCCAATCTCGTGCTCGGGCGGCTTAATCCCGAGCGTTTTCTCGGCGGCGAGATGCGGCTCGATATCGCTGCCGCGAGTGCCGCGGTTCGCCGGATCGCCGCGCCGCTGGGCTATGCCGGCGCCGATGGAACCAACCGGATGGCGGACGGCATCATTGCGCTCGCCACTGTCATCATGGCAGGCGCGATCAAGACGATCTCGATCGAGCACGGCCGCGATCCGCGGGAATTCGTGCTGTTCTGCTACGGCGGCGGCGGACCGCTGCACGCCAGCGCCCTGGCACGCGAATTGTCGATCCCGACCGTCATCATCCCGCCCGAGCCCGGCAACTTCTCCGCGGTCGGCATGTTGCTGGCGGACGCCCGGCTCGACGTGTCGAAGACTTTCACCGGCCGTCTCAACGACACCACGGTCGCTTCCTTGAAGAATGTGTTCGCGGAGATGGAGCAGGAAGCGGGCGCGCTGCTGGCGCGCGACTTCGGCGCCGACGAAGTGCTGTTCGAGCGGTTCGGGGAAATGCGTTATGTCGGCCAGCGCCATAATATCAAGGTGCCCCTGCCCGACACCGCCGATCCCGCCGCCATCCGCAGCGCGTTCGATCGCGACTACAAACGGCGCTACGGCCACAGCGACGCCCGCGCCAATGCCGAGTTCCAGGCGCTGCATCTGTCGTCGTTCTCGCGCCTGCGCCGGCCTGAATTGAAATGGCTGCCGCGCGCGCAACGCGGCGGCGACATTCCGCCGCAACGGCGCCCGGTCAGCTTTGGCGCGGCCGGCTTGCTGGAGACAACGGTCTATGATCGCACCGCGCTGGCCCCTGGCTTCGCCGGCCAGGGCCCGGCCTTGATCGAGGAATACGGATCGACGACCCTGATCTGGCCGGACGACCGCTTTGAGGTCGGCGCGCTTGGCGAGCTGCGCATCCATTGCGGGCGAGACTGAGCCATGCAGGATGCCGTTCGAGCCAAAAGCGACGCCGCGGAGCTCGATCCGATCACGCTAGAGGTGATCCGGCATGGCCTGGTCTCGATCACCAATCAGATCGACGCCAACATCAAGCGCACGGCGTTCTCGCCCTATATCTATGAGTATAATGACTTCGCCGTCGGGCTGGTCGGCCCCGACGGCCAATTGATCGCGCAATGCACCGGCGGCATGCCGCCCTTCGTCGCCGACTCGGTCGGCATGGCGGTGCGCGACGGGCTTTCGATCTACGGCAAAGAGCGGCTGCATCACGGCGATGTGCTGTTATGCAATCACGCCGCCGTGCAGGGCCAGCACCTCAATAATACGGTGATGTACACGCCGATCTATGCCGGCAAGGACCGCGCGACGCTGATCGGGTTTTTCGCCATCAATGTGCATTGGATCGAGATTGGCGGCATCCAGACCAATTCCACCGACATTTTCATGGAAGGACTTCAGCTCCGCTCGATCAAGCTATGGTCGAAAGGCGAGCCGATCGAAGAGGTCTATCGGATCATCGAGAACAACACCCGCATGCCGAACGAACTGATGGGCGATATCGCAGCCCAGCTTGCGGGCTGCCTGCTCGGGCGCGACCTCACCGCCGATGTCGCCGATAAATATGGCGTGGCGACCTTCAGCGGTGCGGTCAAACGCATTCTCGATCAATCCGAAGCCGCGGCGCGCGCTTTTATTCGCGCTATGCCGGACGGGGACTATCGCTACGACACCTGGCTCGACAACGATCGTTCCGGCAGCGATGAGCCGGTGCCGATCAAGGTCAAGGTCGCGGTCAAGGGAGACGAACTGACGGTCGACTTTTCCGAGATCGCCGCGCAGGCCAAGGGCTCGATCAATTCCGGCTATTATGGCGGCGGACAGACCATTGCGCGGGTTGCGTTCAAATATTTGATGGGTGCCGGCGAAATGGCGAACGAGGGTACCTTTCGCCCGATCAAGCTGATCCTGCCGCTCGGCAAGCTGATCAGCGCCGATCCAACCGCGCCAATGTTCATGTATCCGACGCCGTTCCCGACCGTCATCGACGCCGTGATCAAGGCGCTGGAACGGGCGCTGCCGGCGCGCGTGCCGGGCGGCCATTTCGGCACGCATTCCGGCGTGCGTTTCTACGGCCGGCGGACCGACGGGTCGTTCTTCGACACCCATGACAGCGGACACGGCGGCTGGGGCGCCTGCGCCACCCATGACGGCGCCGGTCCGTTCCGCACCATGGCGCATGGCGACACCCGCATTATTCCGCTGGAATTGCAGGAGGCGCTGATGCCGTTCCGGCTCGATGAGTTTTCGCTGCGTGAGGATTCCGCCGGCGCCGGAAAATTCCGCGGTGGACTGGGCTTCCGCAAACGCTACCGCATTCTGCGCGCCTGCCTGCTCGGCACCAATCTCGATCGCACCAAATTTCCGCCCTGGGGTGTCCAGGGCGGCAAGGAAGCGCGGCCGGGACGCTTCATGCTGACCAAGCGCGGCGCAACCACGGAACAGAATGTCGAGAAGGAAAGCGCCTACCGACTGGAACCCGGCGACGTGGTCTGTGTCGAGACCGGCGGCGGCGGCGGTTACGGCCCGCCCGCCGAACGCGCCTTGGAGGCGATTCAACGCGATCTCGACGCCGGCTATATTACCCCCGCCGCGGCCGCGCAGGATTACGGCGTCCAGATCGGCAGCGACGGCAGGGTACGCCGCCAATCATGATAAAAACGCAGCAGCAAATGATATGACAGCCACAGGGAGGCGCTCATGAACAATCCGGTCACGCGCACGCTTTGCGTGATTTCGATGGCGGCATTCCTTGGCTGCGGGAGCAACGCGGCCAAGGCGCAGATCAACCCCGCGCTCAAGGAGCTTGCCACCGCCGCCAATAAAGAAGGTTCGCTGACCCTGAGTTGGAGCGGCTCGACCTTTGCCGGCATCCAAGGCGCGGCGCGCTATCAAGCTGCCATTAACAAGATGTTCGGCACCAATATTCGCATCAACTTCCTGCCCGGGCCGGACATGGCGCGGATCGCCAACCAGCTGGCGACGGAGTTCAACGCCAATCAGCGCGCCCATGTCGACCTTCTGCTCGGCGCTTCGCCGCAGATCACGCCGCTGGTCAAGCTCGATTTCTTCGAGCGGATCGACTGGAAGCAATATCTGCCCGGACGCATTACCGACCAGATGGTCGAACTGGATGGCCGCATTATCCGGATCGTCACCGGCCTGTCCGGCGCGACCTATAATTCCAAGCTTGCCCCGATGAAGCCGACGCAGCTCGTCGACTTCCTGCGGCCGGAATGGAAAGGCAAGATTGCCTCGACGCCCTATGCCGCCGGCTTTGACGTGCTTTATGCCGACGACGTCTGGGGCAAGGACAAGACCGTCGATTTCGTCACCAAGCTGGCCAGCCAGATCACCGGCCTGATCCGCTGCGGCGAAGCCGAGCGAATCGCCACCGGCGAATATCTCGCGCTGGTGATGGACTGCACCGGCCAGGACGCTCTGCAATGGCAGGAAAAAGGCGCGCCGCTCGCGCAAATGATGCCACTCGATGCCGCGCAGCAGCGCTACTACTATTTCGCGGTGCCAAAAAACGCGCCGCACCCCAACGCCGCCAAGCTCTACACCGTTTTCACGATGACCGAACAGGGCCAGCGGATGGCCTACGAAACCTGGAAGACCGACCTTCACTTCCTGCCGGGTTCGCGCATGGGCGAGATAATTGCCGGTTTCGCCAAGCTGAACGTCCCATTCAAGGAGGTAACGGTGGAGTGGCAATTGAAGCACCCCGAGATCAACGCGGGACGCAGCGATCTGATCAAAATCTTGACGACCAAGAAGTGAGACGTGACGACCGCCGCGTCGATCGATCGGCGCCGCGCCCTCGGCGACCTGCTGCCAGCCACCATGCTGCTGGCGGTGCTGGGCGCGAGCTTTCTGATCCTGTGCCATCTGGTGACCGTGCTGTGGCTGGCCTGGACTGACGGCACGCCCGGCACCGGACTGACCTATACCAACGCAAACTTTACGGAAGTGTTTTCCGATCGCCGCACCTATACGGTGCTGATCGACACCTTTGCATTTGCATTCGTATCGCTCGCCGTGGCGCTTGGCATCGGCATTCCGATTGCTTGGATTGCCGAACGCACCGACTTTCGCGCCAAGACGCTATTGTTCACCTTGATGGCGATCGGACTGTTGATCCCGGGTTTCGCCGTCGCGATGGGCTGGCTGTTCCTCTTGCATCCGCGCATCGGATTGCTCAATCAATTGTTCATGAGCGTGTTCGGGCTCACCGCCCCGCCGTTCTCGATCACCACCATTCTCGGCATGGGCTGGGTGCAGGGCCTCAACCTGGCGCCGCTGGCCTTCATCATGACCGCGGCGGTGTTCCGTTCGATGGACCCTTCGCTCGAAGAGGCCGCCGAAATGCACGGCGCCGGACCACTGCGCGTGCTGCGGCGGATCACGATTCGGCTCGCCTGGCCGGGCATCATGGCGGCCTCGATCTATGTGTTCATGACCGCGTTCGCCGCCTTCGACGTGCCGGCCATCATCGGCTGGGGCAACCGCATCTTCACCTTCTCGACCTATCTTTACCTGCTGTTGAGCCCGCAGGACGTGTTGCCGCGCTACGGGCTGGCCGCCGCACTAAGCACCATCGCCTTGATGATCGCAGCGCTCGCAAGCTGGTGGTACGGCGTGATGCAGCAGCGTTCGCGCCGCTTCGCGGTGGTCACCGGTCGCGCCTATCGCCCCAAACTGACCCGGCTCGGCCGCCGGTCGATCGGCGCCTGGTGCTTCATCGCCGGCTATCTCCTGGTCAGCAAGGTCATGCCGATCCTGCTGCTCGCTTACGCCTCCGGGCTGCCGTTCTTTCAAATGCCATCGGCCCAGGCATTCGCGTCCCTGTCGCTGTCGCATTATCTTTCGCTGCCCTGGGATCTGGTGTTTCGCGCGGTTGGCAATACCGCGCTGCTTGCCGTGCTGGTGCCGACCGTCACGCTCGCGATCAGCCTGGCATTTTCCTGGGTGGTGCTGCGCTCGCGCATACCGGGGCGCGCGGGCTTCGATTTCATCGCCTTCCTGCCGCATGCGGTGCCGAGCATTATCTTTGGCGTCGGCGCCTTGCTGCTGACCTTGTTTGTCTTGCAGCGCGCGCTGCCGCTTTACGGCACGATCTGGATCCTCTTGATCGTATTCGTGATTGCGCGCATCAGTTATGGCACGCGCATGACCAATTCCGGCTTGATCCAGATTCACACCGAACTCGAAGAGTCGGCGCAAATGAGCGGCGCCTCGACCTGGGACGCCTTCCGACGGGTGACAGTGCCGCTGCTTACGCCGACACTGCTTTATGCCTGGCTGTGGATTGCGCTCCTGACCTTCCGTGAGCTGACGCTGGCGGTGATCCTCTCAACCTCCGACAACCTCACCTTCCCGGTGGTGGTCTGGAGTCTGTGGCTTGGCGGCGGGCTCGGGCAGGCATCCGCGCTCGCCATGGTCATGCTGCTGATGATGACGCCGCTGATCGCGCTCTATTGGTTCATCGCCCGCCGGCAGGGATTGATCCCGGATTGACCATGCAGGACCGCTCCAGCCATAACGGCGCCACGCTAGCGATCGATCCCGTCACGCTCGAAGTGATCCGCCATGCGCTGGTTTCGATCACCAATCAGATCGATGCCAATATCAAGCGGACGGCGTTTTCCGCCTACATCTATGAATACAACGATTTTGCCGTCGGCCTGACCGATCACGACGGCATGCTGGTCGCGCAATGCACCGGCGGCATGCCGCCATTTGTCGCCGACTCGGTCGGCATGGCGGTGCGGGACGGTCTCGCAATCTACGGCCGCGAGCGGCTTCATCACGGCGATGTGGTGTTATGCAATCACGCCGCCGTGCAGGGTCAGCACCTCAACAACACCGTGATGTACACGCCGATCTTCGCCAGCCCCGCGCGCGCGAGCTTGGTCGGCTTCTTCGCGATCAATGTGCATTGGATCGACATCGGCGGCTGCGTACCCTATTCGACCGATATTTTCATGGAAGGGCTGCAACTGCGCTCGATCAAGCTCCATTCCAAGGGCGAGCCGATCGAGGAGGTTTATCGGATCATCGAAAACAACACCCGCCAGCCGATCGAGCTGATGGGCGACATTGCCGCGCAATTGGCCGGCTGCTTGCTGGGGCGCGACCTGACGGCGGAACTGGTCGACAAATATGGCCCGGCGACTTTCGCCCGCGCGGTTGACATCATCCTCGATCAATCGGAGGCGGCCGCCCGCGCGCTGATCCGCGCAATGCCGGACGGCGTCTACAGCTCCGAGACCTTTCTCGACAACGACCGCGCCGGCGACGAGCCGCTGCCGATCCGCGTCAAGGTCATTGTGGCCGGCGACGAGATGACCATCGATTATTCCGACATCGCCGAACAGGTCAAAGGACCGATCAATTCCGGCTGGTTCGGCGGCGGGCAAACCACCGCGCGGGTGGCGTTCAAATATCTGCTGGGCGCCGGCGAGATGGCGAACGAAGGCACCTTTCGGCCGCTCAAGCTGGCGCTGCCGCCCGGCAAAATTCTCAGCGCCGACCCGACCGCCCCGATGGGCAATTATTCGACGCCATTTCCCACCGTCATCGACGCGGTCATCAAGGCCCTGGAACAGGCGCTGCCGGCGCGCGTGCCGGGCGGTCACTTCGGCACGCATTCCGGCGTTCGCTTCCATGGCCGGCGCGCCGATGGGAGTTTCTTCGGCACCCACGATAGCGGACACGGCGGCTGGGGCGCCTGCGCGACCCATGACGGCGCCGGCCCGTTCCGCACCATGGCGCATGGCGACACCCGCATCATCCCGATTGAATTGCAGGAGACTTATCTGCCGGTGCGGATCGAGGAGTTTTCGCTGCGCGCGGATTCCGGCGGCGCTGGGCGCTTTCGCGGCGGGCTTGGTTTCCGCAAGCGCTACCGCATTCTGGCGCCGTGCGGATTGCAGACCAATCTCGATCGCACCAAGTTCCCGCCCTGGGGCGTGCATGGCGGGCAAGAGGGCCGGCCGGGCCGCTTCACGCTGGTTGAAGGCCAGTCCGGCCACGAGCGAGCGATCGAGAAAGAACGCGGGCTGAAGCTCGCGGCCGGCGATCTGGTCTGCGTCGAAACCGGCGGTGGCGGCGGCTATGGCCCGCCGCATGATCGCACGCTGGCGCGCATTCAACACGACCTCGACGCAGGCTATATTTCCAGGGCGGCGGCGGAACGGGACTATGGGGTCACCGTCAGCGCCGACGGCAAGGTACGGCGATAGGAGATGAAGGTGCGACGACTTCCTGCGATTGCGGCTCTCAGCATCGTCGGCTTGGTTGCGGCGCAACCGGCGACCCGTGCCGAAACGGTGGAGGAATTCTACCGCGGCAAGACCATCAGGATGTATGTCGGCACCGGCGCTGGCGCCGGTGCCGTGAGCGGCTATCCGATGGCGCTCGCACAAGTGATCCGCAAATACATCCCGGGCCAGCCGACCCTCGTGGTCTCGCATATGCCGGGCGCCGGCGGCATCAAGGCCGCGACCTATATCGAACGCGTCGCGCCGCAAGACGGCACCGCCTGGGGCTTCATCACCCGCGGCTTCATGCTCGCGCCGCTGCTCAAATTGCCGCAGGCCGATTTCGAGCCCGCGAAATTCAACTGGATTGGCAGCCCGGCCCGGACCGTGTCGATGGGGCTGGTGTGGAATGCGTCGACGCCAGTGCGTACCATTCAAGACGCCATGCAGCGGGAAGTCGTGGTTGGCGCGACCTCGATTGCACAGGACACCGGCATCTACCCGCGTGCGCTCAACCAAATTGCCGGCACAAAGTTCAGGATCGTCACTGGCTATTCGGGCCTTGGCGCGGTCGACATCGCGATGCAGCGCGGCGAAGTGCATGGCAAGGTCGGCTCGACCTGGGGCTCGCTCAACAGCGGATCGAGCGCGCATTGGATCAAGGACAAGCTGGTCACCGTCATCGTCCAGCTCGGGATGCAGAAATCGCCCGACATTCCCGCTGACGTACCGTTGGGGCTCGACCTCGCCAAATCGCCCGCCGACCGGCAGGTGCTCGAAGTGTTGTGCGCGCCGGGCGCCACCGGCTTCCCCTCCTTCATGGGCCCGGGCGTTCCCGCCGACCGGGTGGCGGCCATCCGCGCCGCCTATGTCGCCGCCATGAAGGATCCGGAATTCGCTGAAGCCTTGCGCAAACAAAATCTGGAACTCGATCCAATCGGCGCCGAGGAACTCACTGCCATCGTGCGCGGGATCTATGCAATGCCGGAAGCCGCGGTGACGCGGGCCCGCGAACTCCTGCCGACGCTGTGAGAGGGATGTGGTCCGCCACCTGACATGATCGCGCCGCTCCAGGACATCAGCCAGCCAACCCGCCAATTGAGCGCCTATATCGCCGATGCGCTGGCGCGACCGCTTCCCGAAGCGGTTGTTGAAAAAGCCCGGCATCATATTCTCGATACGTTCGCAGCCATGATCTCCGGCTCGCGCCTGCGGCCCGGCCAGATGGCAATCGGCTATGTCGCGGCGCTTGGCGGAGCGCCGGACGCCTCGGTTGTCGCCACCGACCTACGGACCTCCGCCGTCAATGCGGCGCTGGCCAATGGCATGCTCGCGCATGCCGATGAGACCGACGACTCGCATGCGCCGTCCCGCACCCATCCCGGCTGCGCCGTGATTCCGGCGGCGCTCGCCGCCGCCGAACGCACCCGCGCCAGCGGCCGATCGTTTCTGCGCGCGGTGGTGCTCGGCTACGATGTCGCAGCCCGCGTGAATTATGCGCTCGGCGCCGATGCGCTCGCCGCCGCCTCCCGCGCCACCCACAGCATCGGCGGCATTTTCGGGGCCGGCGCTGCCGCTGCGGCGCTGCTCGACCTCGACGCCACGCAAGCGCGTCACATGCTGTCATATTGTGCGCAGCAGGCGGCGGGCATCGGCTGCAATGTGCGCGATTCCGACCACATCGAAAAGGCGTTCGACTTCGGCGGGATGCCCGCACAGCATGGCCTCGCGGCGGCGCTGATGGTCGCGCACGGCTTTACCGGCGTTGACGATGTGTTTGCCGGCGAGCGCAATTTCTTTGAGGCCTTTGCCGCAACGCCCGACCCCGCGCAACTCGCCGAGGCGCTTGGCCAACGCTTCGAGATCCTTTCAACCAACATCAAAAAATGGTCGGTCGGCTCGCCGGCGCAATCGGCGCTCGATGCCCTGACCCATCTGATGGAAGGAAAAAAGCCGGCGAGCGACGATATCGCGGCGATCCGCGTGCTATTGCCCACCCGCTCGGCCCGCACCGTCGACAATGCGCCAATGCCGGACGTGAACGTGCAGCATCTCATGGCGCTGCTTCTGGTCGACGGCCGGCTGACGTTCGATTCGGTGCACGACCACGCCCGCATGACCGATCGGGCCGTCCTCGCTCAACGAAAGAAGATCGAACTCGTTCCAAGCGAAGAGCTCATGCATGCACGGCCGCGCCGACAGGCTATTGTGGAGATGACCCTGCGTGACGGACGACGGACGTCACATCGCACGCTTGCGGTCCGTGGCACGGCGGACAATCCAATGACGCGCGCCGAAGTCGAAGCTAAGGCGCGCGATCTCATCGAAAGCATTCTCGGGCCGGGACGCGCCCGCGACCTGATAACGGCATGCGGTTCTATTGAACATTGTCGCAACCTGACGGAATTTCGCCGACACTGGGAATTGGGCGCACAAGGTCAATAAGGACAAGCCGATCGATGCTGTTGTTATCGAACCAAGACGTCGAGGCCGCGCTCACGATCGAAGACTGCATCGCGGCAATGGACGACGGATATCGCGAACTCGGACAATCGCGCGGCGCGAGCGGCGTCCGTTCGGAAATCCTTTCGCCCACCACCCGCGATGACGGGCTCTATTCGCTGCTGACCATGTCGGGCGTGGCGCCAAAATCCGGCATCGGCGCGGTTCGAATCAATTCCGACATCTTGACCTGGCCGCGCACCTCGCAGGGGATCAAGCGCGTGAAGGTCCCGGCCGCCCCCGGCGCGCGCTATGTCGGCCTGGTGCTCTTGTTCAGCGTCGAGACCGGAGAACCGCTGGCGATCTATCCCGACGGCGTGGTCCAGCGTCTGCGCGTGGCCGCGACCTGCGGACTCGCCGCCAAATATCTGGCGCGGACCGACGCGCGGGTGGTTGGGCTGCTTGGCACCGGCTGGCAGGCTGGCGGTCAGGCCGCCGCCATCGCGGCGGTTCGCCCGATCACGCAAATCCGTTGCTACAGTCCGGACCCGGCGCGATGCCAGGCCTTTGCGCGCGAAACCGCCGATCGACTCGGCATCGACGTCATCGCCGCCGGATCGGCGCGCGAGGCCGTTGCCAGGGCCGACGTGGTGATGTGCGCGACCAGCAGCATGCAACCGGTTCTCTCGGCCGATTGGATTGCGCCGGGCATGCATGTTTCCAGCCTCAAGCGTCTGGAGCTCGATGCCTCCGTCGCCACCAAATCCGACATCGTCATTACCCACGTCCGCAAGGCCGCCGCCCAAATCGCGCGCACCGCCGGCGCTGATCTGGCGCGGGATACCGAGCACCGGAAGGACGCTCTCAGCAAGGCATTAAAGCAGGATGAGCTGCCCGATCTCGCCGATCTACTGCTCAACCGCACCGGCGGCCGACGCAGCAATAACGACGTGACGCTGTTTCTCAATTATATGGGGCTCGGCTACCAATTCGCGGTTACCGGCCATGTGCTCTTGCAGCGCGCCCGGGAGCGCGGCATCGGTCGTCAACTCGATAGTGATTGGTTCACCAGCGAGGTCCCTTCTTGAGCCCGCGACTTGAACACTGCATGACGCTAGAATCGGGCAGGCACCGTCCCATGCATATGCGCGTCTTATTCACGATCGCGATCCTCGGCGTTTTTTTGGCCCAATGCATGACCGGCCTTGCGCGCGCCGATGACGACTTCTTCCGCGGCAAGACCATAACCTTCATTGTCCCGACCGCGCCGGGCGGCGGCTATGACGCCTATAGCCGCCTGATCGCCCGCCATATCGGCGCGTTGCTTGGCGGCCAGCCAAACGTGGTGGCGCAAAACATGCCGGGCGCCGGCGGCATTCGTGCCGCCAATTATCTGTTCAATATCGCCCCCAAAGACGGCACCGTTGTCGCAATGCTCGATCAGGCTGTCGCCCTCGATTACATCCTCGGCACGCCGGGCTTGGCCGCCGATCCCACCACGTTCAATTGGATCGGCCGTTTGATCAGCAACAGCGCCGTGCTCTATGCGCGGCAGGACGCCAAGGTGAAGACCATCGAGGATGTCTTCGTCCACGAATTGATTGTCTCGACCTCGGGCACCGCATCGCGGCTGAACTGGACCGTGCTCAACGCTGTGCTTGGCACCAAATTCAAGATCATCACCGGCTACAAAGGAACCACCGACAGCCGCTTGGCCATGCTGCGCGGCGAGGTCGATGCCCTCAGCCAGCCCTGGTCGGTGCTCAAGCTCGAGGGCGAGCAGCTCCTGAAAAACCGGCAAATCAATCTGCTGCTGCAAACCGGACTGCAAAAAAATGCCGATTTGCCGAATGTCCCGCGGATGGTCGACCTTGCCAAGAAGGACGACGACCGAACCCTGCTTGGGTTGTTCGCCTCGCCATCCACGATCGGCCGTTCGGTGGCGGCGCCACCCGGAGTTCCGGCCGATCGGGTAGCCGCGCTGCGGAAAGCCTTCATCGCGGCGATCAATGATCCCGCCCTTCGCGCCGACGCCGAAAAGACCAAGCTCGAACTTGAACCGCTGGAAGGGGCGGCGTTGCAGGCCAGCATCGTGGGCGGCGGCGCGATCTCGCCGGAATTGGTGGCGCGCGCGCGCCGCGCCGCCGACAATCGATAATCGTTGGAGCTTCTCATATGACAACAACAATTTCGATTCCGGTGGGTGCAAGCCCGATGGACATTTATCTCGATGGCCCCGATCGCAAAGCGCCGGGCCCGGCAGTCGTTCTGATGTATCACCGCGATGGCATTGACGCCTTCACCAAACGCGTCGCCGCCAAGCTCGCGGCGTCCGGCTATCTGGTTGCGGTGCCCGATGTCTCGCACCGGGCTGCGCGCGAAATTCCGATGCCCGATCGCAAGCAGTTCTTGAAGGACTCCGAGGTGGTCACGGATATTCGCGCCACCTGCGATTACCTGCGCAGCCGCGCGGATGTCGCCGGCGGCAAGCTTGTCATCATGGGCCATTGCATGGGCGGTCGCATGGCGCTGCTCGGCGCCGGCGCGCTGCCGGCGTTCTGCGGCGCGGTGGTCTATTACGGCGGCGGCGCACACCTGTCCTGGGGCAATGAAGCCACCACGCCGTTCGATCGGCTGCGCGACATTCGCTGCCCGGTCATCGGATTCTTCGGAAACCTGGACAAGAACCCCTCGCCCGAACAGGTCAATAGCATCGACGCGGAGCTGACGCGCCACGGCATCGCGCATGTGTTTCACCGTTACCCGGACGCCGGCCACGGCTTTCAGAATCGCATGCCCGGCACCGCCGGCGAACAAGCGGCGGCGGAAGACTCCTGGGCGAAAACCTTTGTGTTTCTTGACTCTATCCTGCGCCGCGTGCCGGCCTGACCGGCCGAAAGCGCCGACGCAGCCTTCGCCGTTAGAGCATCTTGCGATAACGTTGACCTGTTTCCACCGTCATGGCCGGGCATAGCCCGTCGAAGACGGGCGTAAACGCCCTGAGGTCCCGGCCATCCACGTCTTCGTTGCGGCACGAAAAACGTGGATGCCCGGCACGAGGCCGGGCATGACGGAGGAGAGACCGATTCAACCTTATCGCAAAGCGCTCTAGCCCGCGTCGGGATCGACGAATAATTCTTCGATCGAAAGCCGCCGCGGCATCAACCCCTGCTGCACGGCATAGTCCACCAGCGCCGCGACGCTCCTGCGATTGGCCGCAATCCCATAGGGCAATGGGTCTTCGCCGACCAACGAACCAAAGCCACGGTAGATTTGGTCTTCCGCCGAATCCGCGCGGCCGGAAATGAAATCCGGCAACCATCGCGCCTTGGCCGCGACAAAAGCATCATAGAGCGATTGAGAGATCCAGGGATGCGCCTTGAGAATCGCGTCCTTGACCACGATCACGCTATGGAAAGGATAAATCCCCGTGCGGCGGTGCCACTCCGCTTCGCGCGAACGCCAATCCGGAAACAGCTCCGCATAAGTGTCCGGCGTGGGCCGCGCCTCCCAGCCGGGTTGCGGCGGCCCCTCGCGGCCGATGCCGGCATTGCCGGTGAATGCGGCAGCGAGGTCGCCGGCCGCCATCAGCGCGGCCAGCGATTGACCTTGCGGAACGTGAATGACGTTTGGCGGCAATTGCAATTGGGTGACGTGCTCCTCGTCATCGACAACCCAGGTCACTTGCGATGAATCGAGGCCATGGTCATTGGCCAGGATCCCCCGCGTCCATACGCCGGTAGTAACCGAATAAGCCCGCACGCCCACGCGCTTGCCCTTGAGATCGCTCGGCGTCGTAATACCGGCATCGCTGCGCACCACCAGACCCTGATGATGAAAGCGCCGCGTCAGAAAAATCGGCAGAGCGGTGAATGGCGCCCCATGGGCGCGCGCAATGAAATAAGTGGTCGGTGCAAGTTCGCACAGATCGAATTCGACACGCCGCACCATCCGGCGATACGCCGCGATAAAGGGCGCGACATCGACAAAGTCGAGTTGGACGCCCTGAACCGGAACAGACCCATCGTGCAGAGCGGCGGTGTGGCCGAACTTGCGGAGAACGCTCGTCAGCCGCACCGCACTGGCGCTATTCATGCCACGGCGCTCATTCGGCCGCGCTTCGCGTCAGGCTCGGCATCGGCGCCGCAAGGCCGAGCATGCCCGCCACATATTCGCCGATCGCCAGCGACGAGGTCAGGCCCGGCGATTCAATGCCAAACAGATTGACCAGATGCGGAATGCCATGATCGCGCGGGCCCTGGATCACGAAATCCGCGGCTGGTTCGTTTGGCCCGGTGATCTTGGGCCGAATACCCGCATAGGCGGGCGACAGCGCGCCATCGGGCAACCCCGGCCAAAACGTTCGAATCGAGTCATAGAACGCCGCGGCGCGCCCTGAATCGACGGTGTAGTCGAGCCGATCCACCCATTCGACATCCGGGCCGAACCTGACATTGCCGGCAATGTCGATGACCGCATGGATATCCATGTTGCCGCCGGGCGTATGAACCGGATAGATCAGCCGCCGGAACGGACGGCTGGTCACGCTGAAATAGACGCCGCGCCGGAAGAAATTGCCCGGCACTTTTTCGGCTGGCAGGCCTTTGATCGCCCGCGCCAGCGGTGGCGCGCCATGGCCCGCGCAATTGATCAGCGTCTTGCACAACAGCGTCGTGGGCTCCGCGCCGCCAACCTCGACGCGAAGGCCCTGCGATGTCACGGCGCCGCCAGTGACCGGTGCGCGCAGCACCACCCGGCCGCCATGGGCCTCAAGCTCGGCCTGATAGGCCAGCATCAGCGAATGGCTATCCACAATGCCGGAGGATGGCGACAGATAGGCCGCGTAGCATGAGAGATTGGGCTCGAGTTCCCGCGCCTGGTCCGGCTCGAGCCACTGCAGGTCGTCGAGCCCGGCCTCGGTCGCATGCATCATATGGTGACGCAGGTGCTCGACCTCCTCCGGGCGACGCGCCACAACCAGCTTGCCCAATCGCCGATGCGGCACACCATGCTCCGCGCAATAGGCATAGAGCAGCCGCGGTGCGCGCGGAAACAGGTGTTGCCGCAGACTGCCCTTCTTGTAGTAGAGCCCGGCGTGGATCACCTCGCTGTTGCGCGATGAGGTGTGCTCGCCGATCCGCGATTCGGTCTCCAGCACCAGAACCTCGCGGCCGGCCCCCGCCAGGGTCCGCGCCACCGCGAGACCCACCACGCCCGCGCCCACCACGACGCAGTCAGCCGTTTCCATGGACCATCACTCCCTCACCCAAGAAATTGCCCCGCAGGATAAGACAACACATCCCTTCACCCAAGGGGTCCAACACGCAAGTCCAGATTTCCGCTGCGCTTTTCGATTTGAAGTTGTTAGCTGAGTTTGCTGTAATTAGCGTAGAATCTTCCAATCGGCGGCCCTGGGGCGAACGGCACCCAATCGGAGGAGGCCCATGGAATTACCATCCTCACACGACATTCATCGCCTGACCGTCGAGGAGTTCGACACCACCAAGCTGCTGGCACATGCCGCCAAGCAGTCGCGCGAGCGCAAATACAACGAGTTCATGATCGTGGACATCGACTCGCACCACTACGAGTCGGACCACCTTTCCGAGATTTACGAATACATCGATGCGCCGGTCATCAAGCAGTTCGGCAAGGCGTTCCAGCAGACCATGGGACGCCCGATGTTTCCGCAGCGCGGCAACGACCAGGAGATGGGCGGACGCATCACGCGCTCGGCAGTTCGCCGCATGGAAAAAAGCAAGCACAAAGACGGCGGCAAGCACGACACCGAACTGGCGCTGCGCTGGATGAATGCGATGGGCGTCGACTATACCTGCCTGTTCCCGACACCCATGCTGTCATTCGGGCTGCATCCGCAGGTCGAAGTCGAAGTCGCATTGTCGCGCGCTTACAATCGCTGGCTCTGCGAGCGCGTGCTGGCATCTGAGCCGCGGCTGATTTCGCTGCTCTATCTTCCGTTCAACGATCCGGACGAGTGCTACAAGACGGTGATGGAATTCGGCGACAAAAAAGGCGTCGTGGGGTTCCTGGTGACCGGCGTGCGCTACAATCCGGTGCACGATAACGAATACATGAAAACCTATGCCCTGATCGAAGAGATGGGCAAGCCGCTGGCGTTCCACGCCGCTTACAATTGGCAATCCAAATACATGGAACAGATGAACCGGTTCATCTCGGTCCACGCCCTCGGCTTCCCCTATTACAATATTCTGCACATGACCAATCTGGTCATCAACGGCATCTTTGAGCGCTTCCCCAAGCTACGCACCATGTGGATCGAGGGCGGCGTTGCCTGGATACCGTTCCTGATGCAGCGCCTCGACAACGAATACATGATGCGCCAATCGGAAGCGCCGCTGCTCAAGCGCCTGCCCAGCGATTACATGGCGGAGCAGTTCTACGCCACCCAACCGCTGGAATTGACCAAGAACCGCAAGCTCCTGGAAGCGACCTTCGACGCGATCAAGGCCGAAACCCAGCTCTGCTTCTCGACCGATTATCCGCACTGGGACTTCGACCTGCCATCAACCGTCTACGATCTGCCGTTCCTGTCCGAGCAAGCCAAGCGCAACATCCTGGGCGGCAATGCGCAGAAGCTGTTTGGTCTCAAGCCCTGGCAGCATGACAAAGCCGGCAAGCCACTTTACGCCGGCTGAAAACAAATTCGCAGTTCCGGGAGGCGCTTATGGAATTTCCGAGCAGCGGCCCAAGGCCGCTCACCGTCGAGGAATTCGACACCACGCGACATCTGTCGCACGCCGCCCGTCAGGCGCGCGAGCGCGGCTTCGACAAAATCACGATTGTCGATGCCGACACGCATCACGATGAGACCGGCAGCTTCCGCCAAATGGTCGACTACATCGACTCGACCGTGGAACGCCAAAAGGCCCGCGCCAGCACCAATGAGGGTCGCCGGCCGATGATCCCGTATAACATTTCCTACGCCGATGTCGGCGGCCGGATCCAGCGGTTTGCCGCGCGCAAGCTTGAACAGACGCCGGCCAATGTGCATCGGGACATCACCCTCACCCGCCGTTCGATGGCGGCCATGGGCGCGACCTATGGCGTGATGTATCCAACCGCCTCGATGCGGCTCGCCATCCAGCCCAAGCGCGATTGGGAATTCTGGCTCACATTGGCCTACAACCGCTGGATCGCGAACGATCTGCTGCCGCAGGAACCGCAGCTCAAGGCCATGCTTTATCTGCCGCTGCACCACACCGCCGAATGCCTGAAGATGATCGAAGAATTGGCCGACAAGCCCGGCGTCGCCGGCTGCGTGGTCGCGTCGGCGCGTTATGAGAAGATCCAGCAAAAAGGCATGATGAAAGTTCTCGCCGCCATGCAGGAGCGCGACCTGGTGCTGGCGTTCCACGGCATGGCCAATTGGGAGGAAGCCAATCTCGCGGCAATCCCGAAATGGGGCGCGGTGCAGGCGATCGGCGTGCCGCAGTCCAACATGGTCCACATGGCCAATTGGCTGATGAGCGGAATGCCGGAACGCTTCCCCACGCTGAAGGTCTTGTGGTGCGAATCCGGCGTCGCCTGGGCGCATTATCTGATGCAGCGGCTCGACGCAGTGTATTTGGCGCGCGTGTCCGACGCGCCGCTCCTGAAGGAGAAACCCAGCCATTATATGGCGCGGATGTATTACTGCTCACAGCCCTTGGAGCGCCCGGACGATCCGGCCGCGCTTGAAGTGGCGTTCCGCGCCATCAATGCGGAAACGCAGCTGGTCTGGGGTTCGAATTTCCCAGCGCATAATTTCGACGTTCCCGCTACGATCTGGGACCTGCCCTTTCTCTCCGAAACGGCCAAGCGTGCGATCCTTGGCGGCAATGCCACCCGCTTGTTCCGCTTCAAGACAGGAAACGTCTGATGAGCACGTTCGAACGCGCCGTCACCTCGCGCTGCCACGCCTACGAAACCAAAGCCCGAATCGGCCTGATCATCCCGTCGTCCAACCGCATGACGGAGGCGCAGTTTCATCGCTATGCGCCCGAGGGCGTTGCGGTTCATGTGGCGCGCGTGCAAATGACCGGCCGTCACGCCAAGCCGATTGCGGCCCTGCTTGATGATATTGGGCGAGCGGCATCGTCGCTGGCGGATTCCCGCTGCGACCCCGTGGTGTTTCACTGCACCGGCACCGCCATGGCCGAGGGCGCGCAGGGCGAAGCCGCGCTCGTCAGGCGCGTCGCCGACGAAACCGGAGCCACCGCCTTTTCCACCGCCCAGGCCATTGTCGAAGCATTGCAATCCATGGGCTTGCGCCGCGTCGTGCTGCTCAGCCCTTACCCGCAAGCGGTCAACGACCACGAAACTGAGTTTCTCGCGGCCTATGGCATTGAGGTGGTGCGCGATGTGGCGCTCGGGCTCAAAGGCGGCGACGACTATATCAATGTTCCAGTGACACGCTGGATCGAACTCGCGCGCGAACATGCGCGCATGCCTGCCGACGGCTTTTTCCTAAGCTGCACCAATACGACCCAAATTGAAGCGATCGAGACCATCGAGCGCGAGACCGGCAAGCCCGCCGTCAATTCCAACCAGGCGACCCTATGGGCCGCGCTTCAACGGATTGGCGGAGCGGGCGGCGTGCCGCGCATTCCCGGGCTCGGTCGGCTGTTTGCGCAAGCGGAGCTGGCAACCGCCTGACGCGTCGAGACGCCGGCCGCGCGCGCAGTCGCATATGTCATTGGGCGCGCCACCTGGAGGGAGGATCAACGATGCGACCGCCGCTGCGCATGACCGCGATCGTCTCGACCCTCATCTTGGCATCCGGCATGGACCTGCGCCTGGCCGGCGCGCAATCGGTCGAGCAATTCTACAAATCGAACCAACTGGTGTTTCTGGTCGGCCATGACGCCGGTGGCGGCTATGACATTTATACCCGCACGCTGGTTCGCCATCTGGTGAAACATATCCCCGGCCAGCCCACAGCCGTGGTCAAGACCATGCCGGGCGCGGGCGGGCTTCGGATGATCAATCATTTGTTCTCCGGCGCGCCGCGCGACGGCTCGACCTTTGGAATTTCCGATCGCGGATTTATTCTCGAACCATTGCTCGGCAACAAGGCCGCCCAGTTCGACGGCGCGCGGATGAGCGCGATCGGTTCCATTGGCAGGCAGACGCCGGCCTGTTCGCTGTGGCACGGCGCGCGCGCCAAGACCATCAACGACACCTTCAAGCAAGAGACCGTGATCGGCGGTACCGGCCCGTCCGCCACCACGGTCTACCCGGCCATTCTCAACGGCGTCCTCAAAACCAATTTCAAAATCATCGCCGGATATCGCGGCTCCGGCGAAATCATGCTGGCGATGGAGCGCGGCGAAGCGGAAGGCGTTTGCCTGTCCTGGGACACACTCAAGACGCTCAAGCCGGATTGGCTGGCGGACGGACGGCTCAAGCCAATCGTTCAGATGGGACTGACCCGCATCACGGAACTCAAAGAACTCCCGACCGCCATGGAACTCGCCGCGACCGCCGCCGACCGCGATCTCCTGGCGCTGTATTTCGGTCCCAATGACATGGGACGTCCTTATGTCGGCCCACCCGAGGTGCCGAAGGAACGCGTGCTCGCACTCCGGCGCGCCTTCGACGCCACAATGAAAGACCCCGCCTACCTCACCGAGGCCAAGAGCCAGATGATGGACGTCGACCCGATGACCGGAGAGTCAATGGAGCAATTGATAAAGACCTTCTATGCGAGCTCGCCGGAACTCCTGGCGCGGCTCAAATCGGTGCTCGATCAGTATCGCGGCAGAAACTGACGCTGCATGGGAACGCAAGATATGGCACGGGCGATCTCAGCGTTACGCGTTTTGGCGCTGGCGTTCGCGGCTTTGGCAAGCGCGATAACCGTCGCACAGGCCGACGTCGCCGAATTCTACCGGGGCAAGAACCTTCGCATCCTGGTCGGCTATGGACCCGGCACCGGCTATGATGTGTTTGCCCGGCTGCTCGGACGCCACATCGCGCGCCACCTTCCCGGTCAGCCCACCGTCGTCATCCAGAACATGCCCGGGGCGGCGAGCCTGACGATGACCAACCATATGTACAACGTGGCCGCTCGCGATGGCACCGCGATCGGCCTGCCGGCGCGCGGGCTGTTTATCGAACCCCTGTTCGGCAACGACAATGCCAAGTTCGAGGCGCGGAAATTTTCCTGGATCGGCAGCATGAGCCGCGATGTGGCGACCTGCTTCAGTTGGCACAGCAGCGGCATTGCCAGGGTCGAGGACGCCATGAAGCGCGAAGTGCTGGTCGGTTCATCGGGGGTGAACGGATCGAGCCATCAGTTTCCGATGCTGATCAATGCGCTGATCGGCACCAAATTCAGGCCGCTCCTCGGCTATGTCGATAGCGCCGGCGTCGGGCTTGCGATGGAGCGCGGCGAGCTCGAAGGCTATTGCAGCTTCACGTGGGGCAGCATCAAATCGGCACGGCCGCAATGGATCGAGAAAAAGCAGATTAATTTGCTGCTCCAGCTCACCACCAGCGGGCATCCTGAACTTTCAAACGTTCCCTTGGTGATCGACTATGCTAAGGACGAACCTGCCAAGCAGGCGTTCACCTTCGTATTTGCCGATCAGGAGATGGGGCGTCCGGTGGTCGCGCCGCCCGAAGTTCCCAGCGAGCGCCTAGCAGCGCTGCGCCAAGCGTTTGATGCGACCATGAAAGACAAGGAATTTCTCGCCGATGCCGCCCGCACCGCCATCGACATCGATCCGATCAATGGGCCCGCGGTAGAGCAACTTCTGGCCCGCATCTACGCAACCCCCAAGGGGGTGATTGAGCGGGTCAAGAAAATCTATGCCGAGCGGACGCAGCCGAAATGAGCGGCCGGAGCTTAACTCATACCCGAAGCGTTGAAAGATGAGAATCCTGGTCACCGGCGGCGCCGGCTTCATCGGCTCGGCGTTGGTGAGACATCTGATCGATCGGACCGAGCACCAAGTCTTGGTGGTCGACAAGCTGACCTATGCGGGCAACCTCGCTTCGCTTGCCTCCGTCCAGCACCACGCGCGCTATCGCTTCAGCCAAACCGACATCTGCGACCGGCCGGCGATCGGCTTCATCTTTGAGACTTTCCAGCCGGATGCCGTGATGCACCTGGCGGCCGAAAGCCATGTCGATCGCTCGATCGACGGCCCCGCCGACTTCGTCAATACCAATGTGGTCGGCACCTATGCCTTGCTCGAAGCCGCCCTGGCCCATTGGCGCACGCTTGGCAGCCACGCTGCGGCGTTCCGTTTCCACCATATTTCGACCGACGAAGTCTACGGCTCCTTGTCCGATGAGGGGCGCTTCACCGAAGACACCCGCTACGATCCACGCTCGCCCTATTCGGCCACCAAGGCGGCATCCGACCATTTGGTGCGCGCCTGGGGTCACACCTATGGACTACCGATCCTGATCACCAATTGCTCGAACAATTATGGACCGCGCCAATTCCCCGAAAAGCTGATCCCGCTGACGATTATCAAGGGCCTCGCCGGCGAGCCGTTACCGGTTTATGGACGCGGCCTCAATGTGCGGGACTGGCTGTTCGTCGAGGACCACGCCGAAGCCCTGACATTGGTGCTGGAACGCGGTCGCGTCGGAGAAGTCTACAACATCGGCGGCAATGCGGAGCGGCGTAACATCGATGTTGTCAACACGATCTGCGCAACGCTCGATCGCGTGGCAAAGTCAAAAAACGGTGGATCGCATAGCGCGCTCATCACCTTTGTTCCTGATCGCCCCGGACACGACTTCCGCTATGCGATCGACTTCAGCAAGCTCCATGCCGAACTCGGATGGTCGCCGCGGTTTTCGTTCGAACAGGGTCTCGCCGCCACCGTTAAGTGGTACGTCGAAAATCGCGATTGGTGGCAACCGCTGCTGAGCGCGCATGCCGCTGATCTCCGCCGTGGCCTTGCAAGGGCGGGCGGCCAATGATTCAACATGTTACCGAACGCGATTCACCAGACCGCGCAACCAACCGCTTGCCCATCGAACGGACGATTGCATGAAAGGCATTATCCTGGCCGGCGGATCCGGAACGCGGCTCTATCCGGCCACGCTCGCGATCAACAAGCAATTGTTGCCGGTCTACGACAAGCCGATGGTGTACTACCCGCTGTCGGTTCTGATGCTGGCCGGCATTCGAGACATTCTGCTGATCTCCACGCCCGAGCACCTGCCATTCTACCGCCGCCTGCTTGGCGACGGCGCCGCCTGGGGCATCAATCTCTCCTACGTTGTGCAGGAAAAGCCGATCGGGCTGGCGCACGCTTTCATTCTGGGGCGCGCGTTTGTCGGCGACGGCCCGGTCGCGCTGATCCTCGGCGACAACGTGTTTTATGGCCACGGTATGAGCGCCGAACTGACCGAGGCGGCGCGGCGTCAAGACGGCGCCACGGTATTTGCCTATCAGGTCCGGGAGCCGAGCCAATATGGCGTCGTCACGTTCGATCAAACCGGACGCGCCACCGGCATTGTCGAGAAACCCACGCAGTTCCTTTCGAACTGGGCGGTCACCGGGCTTTATTTCTACGACAATGCGGTGCTGGATATCGCCGCGGGCCTGCGTCCCTCCGCCCGCGGCGAGCTTGAGATCACCGATGTCAACCGAAAATACCTGGAGCGCAACAAGCTACACGTCGTCAAACTTGGCCGCGGTTACGCCTGGCTCGACACCGGCACCCATGACGCATTGCTTGAAGCAGCGGAATTCGTTCGCTCGATCCAGAACCGGCAAGGGCTCCTGGTCGGTTGCCCGGAAGAAGTCGCTTACGTGAAGGGCTTCATCTCGGCCGACCATCTCCAAAGCCTCGCAGCCAAATTTGGCACGTCGGCCTACGGCCGCTATCTGCGCCAGCTCCTCGCCGAACCGAACCGCGATTAGCGATTACTTCGTTACCGCGCCGTTCACCTTTGGCTCAGTCAATCGTGATGCCCGCGCCTTTGATCACGTCGGCCCATTCCGGAATCCGCCGTGTCAGTGTCGCGGTAATCGCCTCCGGCCGGCCGATCTTCGGAACCACGCCGGCAGCCAAGAGCTTCTTTTGCACCTCAGGATCGTTGAGAGCGCGCTCGATCTCGGCATATAGCCGTTCGACAATCTCCTTCGACGTTCCGGCAGGCGCAAATGCCGCATAGGTCGTGGAGGCATCGAAATCGCCAATGCCAGTTTCTCGAAAAGTCGGAACACCGGGCAGGTCGACGGAGCGCTCATTGCCGGCAACCGCAAGCGGCGACAAAAGACCCTCCCTTACCTGCTGCAACATGGTCGGGATCGGCGCGATCCAGAATGAAATTCGCCCGGCAATCAGATCGGTGACGGCGGTGCCGACGACACGATAGGGCACATGCGTCGCCTTGATGCCGGCCAGACGGCTGAACAATTCGCCGTTGAGATGGCCAGGCGTCCCTGCCCCGGTCGATGCAAAGGTCAGCTCGCCGGGCTTGCTCTTGGCGAGCGCGACCAGATCCTGCGCCGTCTTCACCGGCAGCGATTTGTTGACCAGCAGCACCGCACCGGTGGTGCCAAAAATGGCAATCGGTGAGAGATTGCGAATCGGATGAAATTTGAGGTGCGGATACAATGTGACATTGGCCGACATCTGGCCGGAAGGGTCCACCATGACCAGCGTATAGCCGTCGGGCGGAGAATTGACGACCTGGTCGACGCCGATATTGCCGCCCGCGCCGGGACGGTTTTCGATAACGACGCTTTGCTTAATATTGCGGGATACCCGCTCAAACGTAACGCGGGCGACAATGTCAGTCACGCCAGCCGGAGCGAATGGCACGACCACCTTGATCGCCCGCGATGGGTAATCATTGGCCTGCGCTGGCGGCACGATCCCCAGCACAATCGCAACGACCGATATCCGCAGAGCGTTCCGCAATATCCCGCGCATGGCAATCCTTCCTGTCGGCAGCCGCATTCTTGATGACTTAAGGCTACTCTACTGAGCCGCGTGCGCGAAATCCCTTGATTTCATCCGCGGAGAACCCGAACTCCGCCAATATCTCGTCGGTATGTTCGCCAAATTCCGGCGTGCGGCACCGCAGCTTGCTCGGGGTGCGGCTGAGCGTGAACGGCTGGCGCGGCAGCCTCATGTCCTTGCCGTCGACCGCGACCACGGTCTGCGTGAGCTTGAGGTGCTGCGCCTGCGGATCGGCATAAGCCTGTGCGATATCGTTGATCGGCCCGGCCGGAACCTCGGCCTGGTCGAGTTTTGCCATCAGCGTCGCGGAGTCCATCTCCGCCACGATCGCTGCGATCTCGTCGTTGATTTCCTTGCGCCGCTTGCGTCGGATGTCGCGCGTCGCATAATCCGGATGTTCAATCCACTGTTCGCGACCGAGCGCCTTGCACAACCGGCCCCACATCGAGGGGATCGGCGCAACATTCACATAGCCATCCTTGGTCTTATAGGTATTGGTAGCGGCTCCACTCGGATGCTCGTTACCGACCTGCCTCGGCACGACGCCATCGACCAAGTATCGCGCCGCTTGCAAATCGAGCATGAAGGTCTGCGACTCGAGCAGCGACGCCTGCACCCATTGCCCCTCGCCCGATTTCTCGCGCTCGTGCAGCGCGGTGAGAATCCCAAGCGCCGAATAAAGCCCGGTGACGATGTCGGCAATCGGAATTCCGACCCGCATCGGTCCCCGCCCCGGCTCGCCGGTGACCGACATCAAGCCGCTCATGCCCTGCACGACCTGATCGACGCCGGGCCGGTCGCGATAAGGGCCGTCCTGCCCGAACGCCGAAATGCTGGCATAGATCAGCCGCGGATTATGCGCCTTGAGCGTCTGGTAGTCGAAGCCGAGCCGGCTCTTAACATCGGGCCGAAAATTCTCGACCACAATATCGGCGCGCTTGATCATGCGATAGAGAACTGCGCGCCCCTCTTCGCTCCGTAAGTTGAGCGCCATGCCGCGCTTGTTGCGGTGCTTGTTCTGAAAGTCGGCCTCGTGGCGGGCCGAGAAATCCTCCGGATTTCCGGGTCGCTCGACCCGTATGACATTGGCGCCCCAATCCGCGAGCTGCCGCACACAGACCGGGCCGGCGCGCGCGTGGGTCATGTCGATGACAGTCAGGTCCGAAAGCGCAGGCGAGGCCGGCAGATGAGGCATGATGCTATGCTACTCGGCAATGATCGCACGCGCGCGATCGGCAAGATGTCGCGGCGTCGCCAAGACCCTGCGCACGGTTTCCTGTAACGAAGCGCCGTTAATCGGATTGACGTCAATGCGCGCCGTCATGGCCGCCTTGATGAATTCAGGATCCTTGACCACCGCCTCGAACGCGCGACGCAGCGCATGCACGCGCGCAGCCGGCACATTCGGCGCGGTCGCCATCGGTTTGCCGAGCGCGTCGCCCGAAAGGATCAGGGCAATCACCTGACGGTCGTCATCGTTGCGGGCGAGCTCCTGCACCGAGGGAATCGCCAGTTCCTTCGACTTCGGTTCGGTCTGGATCAGGAGATTGATTTTCTTCTCGGCGAGCCAGGTGGGATTGAGCGATCGCCAGCTATCCCATGAATTGGTGACGCCATCGACTTCGCCGCGCTCCATCGCGATCACCATCGTGCTGTTGCCCTGATAGCCGGACACGATCTTGAGCTTGGTGCCGAGAAATTCGTTGAGCATGCGCGGAAATGTATAGCTGATCGCACCCTTGTTGGACGCCGCGACCACGATTTCCTTGCGCCGCGCATCTTCGATGGTTCTCACGCCGGTAGTATGCCAGGTGGTGAATGTGAGCGGGCTGGTCGTCATCGTGCCGAGCCACGAGAACCGGTTGGCATCGTATTGCACACCGGCGGTACCGACCGCCTGTGCCGCAATCAAGGTATTCGGGAACATCCCGATCGCGGTGCCATCCTGCGGCGCGACGGTCGCGAGATAGTTCGCCATCTTGATCCCGCCGGCGCCGATCATGTTCTGCGGCACCAGCGTCGGATTGCCGGGGATGTGGGCCTTGAGAAACCGCGCGAGCAGCCGGGCCTCAAGGTCGTAGCCGCCGCCCACATTGACGCCGATATAGACGTGAATGGTCCGGCCTCGGTAAAAATCCGCGACCTCATCCGCCCGCGCGCCATCGCCGCGGAGTGCAAGACCAGCCAGCACCGTCAGACCCAGAAGCCCAACCGCCGCAACGCTTCGCTGCATTGTTAACGCTCCCGACTACGTTGTGTCTCTATACGGCAAACGATATTACAGTAGCAATCCCGGGCGGCTCCGCCCGATTGATCTCGCCTAAGTTAAAAATCAAAGGACACGATTATGGACTTCGAGTTGCCGGAAGAAATTCGGCTTCTAAGAGACACCGTGCGCAAATTCGTCGACCGCGAGTTGATCCCGATTGAAATGCACAGCATGGAAGGTCCGGAGCTCAAGCCGGAATACAAGAAGTCGCTTGAAGCCAAGGCGCGGGAGATGGGCTTGTGGCAGCTCGATACGCCGGCGGAGTTTGGCGGCCAGGGACTTTCGCTGCTCGCGCTCGCCGTGGTGTGGGAGGAAGTCCATCGCTCGATCGCCTTGCCAAACCGCGGCGACGGCGTGTTCGGCCCCTCGCCGCGACCGATCCTGCTTCGGCTGCCCGAGCCGATGAAGCAGAAATATCTTTATCCGTTGTTGCGTGGCGAAAAATCCGCGGCCTTTGCGCAGACCGAACCGGAAGCCGGCAGCGATCCCGGCCGCATGAAAACCCGCGCCGTGCGCCAGGGCGATCACTACATCATCAATGGCTACAAGCGGTTCATATCGCACGCCAAAGGTTCCGATTTTCTTCAATTGGTGGCGGCGACCGATCCGGAAAAAGGCTCGCGCGGCGGGCTTTCGGTCTTCATCGTCGACATGGACTCCAAGGGACTCTCAATCGTGCGGGAGAACCATCACATGATGGGCGATGTCACCTATGAGATCGCCCTCGACGATGTGAGGGTGCCGGTCGAGAACCTGGTGGGTGAGGAAGGCCAAGGCATGCGCGAAGCGCAGTCATGGATCTCGCGCAACCGCGTCCACCAGGCGACCCACGGCCTCGGCGTCACCCAGCGCTGTCTCGAAATGATCGGCAAATACGCCCAACAGCGCGTAACCTTTGGCGAACCATTGTCCAAGCGCCAGGCGGTGCAATTCGCCGTCGCCGATCTCTATACCAAATACCAGACCGGCCAATTGCTCACCCACCGCACCGCCTGGAAGGTCGACAAGGGCATCGCCAGCCGGCACGACGCCTATATGTGCAAGATCTTTTGCACCGAGCTTGGCTTCGAGGCGGCCGACCGCTGCATGCAATTCCATGGCGCCATGGGGCTCACCGACGAAATGCCGATCGAAGCGATGTGGCGGCGCTCGCGCAGCTATCTCATCACCGGCGGACCAGCCGAAATCATGCGCGCCACGCTCGCGCGCGAAGTGTTCAAGCTTTATCAGTGAGTCGCAATGGACATCAATCTCAGAGGCAAATCCGTTCTCATCACCGGCGCCTCAAAAGGCATCGGCCGCGTGGTTGCAGAATCCATGGCGGCGGAGGGTTGCAACCTGCATCTCGCCGCACGCGATGCAGCGGCCATGAACCAGATTGCGCGCGACCTCGCCCACCAGCATGGCATCGCCGCGACGGTCCACCAGCATGATCTCGCGCTCGCGTCCGAGGTGGAAGCGCTCGGCCGGGCCTGCGCCGACGTTGACATTCTGGTCAACAATGCCGGCGACATCCCGCCCGGCACGCTCGCCGAAATCGACAGCAAGACCTGGCGCGAGGCCTGGTCGGTGAAGGTGTTCGGCTATATCGACCTGACGCGCATGATTTATCCACAGATGTGCGCGCGAAAGTCCGGCGTGATCGTCAACATAATTGGCGCCGCCGCGCGGCAGCCGAACCACCGCTACATCGCCGGCTGCACGGCCAATATCGCGCTCAACATGTTCACCCAATGCCTCGGCGGCGAGAGCATGCGCCACGGCGTGCGGGTGGTCGCGATCAATCCCGGCCCGACGGTGCCGGGACGCCATCTCGCGCATGTGATGGCGCGCGCCAAGCGCCTGTTCAACGACGAGAACCGCTGGCCGGAACTGCATGCGAAATTTCCCGCCGGCCGCGCCGGCCAGGCCTCCGAGGTTGCGGAACTGGTCGTGTTCCTTGCCTCCGGCCGCGCCGGATTCATCAGCGGCACCGCGGTCGATATCGATGGCGGACACTCGGTATTTCGACCGGACGCGTGAATAAGGGTTGGCAATGCCCTGAAAAATACGCCCCGGCTGGCGCTTCCTCGGCATGACCGTGAGAAAAAACTTGCGCGGCGGCACAAAAAACCGGACCATGCTACCGTCGTGATTTGAGCAATGAGGGGACGATATGAAGCGGACCATAGTGGCCTTGGCAGCAGTGGCCTTGGCAGCGCTTGCCGGCCTGATCGCCTCGTCTTCGGCTGGGGTTGCGCAACGGCAAGATCGCCCGGCCATCCCACGCGAATCATACGCGGACGCGGTCTTGTGGAACTTTGGCGATTACCGGGCCGATCGGCAGGCTTCCGGCTGCCTGCGCTGGGGGGTCCATACCCGCACCTGGTATGATGTCTGTCAGGGCGGTTCGCGCGCGACCGTTTCCGTCAGGAATTAGGGCGCGGCGCCATCGGCGTCGAACTGCAAGAGCCCGATTTTCACCAGCCAGTGCAGCGCCCGAACCACCAGCGGGTGCATGGGCGCGGCAAAGTTTTTGACGATCGCCTCAACCGTGTGGGGCCGGCCGCCGCTGAAGGCGGCGCGCAAGGCGTTGAACTCGGCCGCGCGCACCAGCACATGCATGTTCACCACCACGCCCGGCATCTTCACGATCTCGTCCCACAATTCGAAATGCGGACCAGCTTTGAGCCGCGTGCCGCCGGTCATGCGGTGGGATGGAAAACTCGCAAAAGCGAGCGCCGGATCGTAATTGCGCCAGGCGATCGAGGGCTTGCTGCCGGCCGCCCGCGCCCGGTCGAGCATCGCGACCTGCTCGTCCCATAGCGCCTGGTAGCGCGGCAATAGCGTGCTCCAATCGTAATTGCCCAGCACCGACCGCCGCCCCGCGAGGCCCAGCCTGCGGCGCAGGGCCGGATCGGCGGCGAGTGCCGCGATGCTCTGCGCGGTCTGCGCCACATCCACCAGACAGAATTGGCTGACCGCGCCGATATAGGAGTCATAGCTGTCGGTCCCGGATAAATGGCGGAACGCGACATCGGCGAGCGAAATCGCCGGCATATAGCTGTCGGCCAATATGCCGGTAACGCCCTGCTCGACCATGTCGCGGCAGCCGTCCCAGTTCGCCGCCACCACCGGCAATTCAGCCGCCATGGCTTCAAGCAGGGTCAAGCCGAAGCTCTCCTGGATATTGTCGGACAGCGAACAGAAAATATCGGCCGCCGACCAGATCGATGACCGCACATCGGCCTTGCGGCCGTCGAGGTGATGGAACCGCACCGACGGCGCCATCGCCTTGGCGGTGGTCATAAAGGCCATGCGCTGGAAGTCGTCGGCGAAATAGCCGCACCAGATCATCTCCAGCGGCGCGCCGTCCGCGGCCGCGACCTCCAGAGCCTGGGCGAGCTGGAATGGCGATGCCTTGGCGTGCAAGCTCAGCCGGCCGAAATACAGCACCACCACCGCATCGTCGGCGATGCCCAGCTTGGACCGCCAGCGCTCACGCGCCGACTCCAGCCGGGTGAAGCGGCGGGCATGGATCCCGGGCGGGATCACCGGCATCAGCGGCCGCGGAAATGTGGTGGCGCCCAGACGGGTGCGCAGTTGCTCTTCGACATTGGCCAGAATGCCGCCCACCGCCGCATGGACGGCCTTGGAGGGACAGATCAGCGCATCCCACGGCTGCGCCGGGACGGTGACCAGTTGCGCCACGGCCTCAAGCACGGGCCGCGCCGACAGGCTGTGGGCGACGCCGCACAACGCATAGAGATCGTCGCCAAAAAAACTGCGCAGCCGCGCCTCCTCCGCCAGACCGGGTCCGGCCAGGTGCAACAGGCTGCGCGCGCGCAGGGTCTTGAGATCCTCGCGCGCCACCCGACGCGCCGTGAGCAGCGGCCGCTTGGCATCCTTCACCGCCTTTTCAAACGCGGTGAAGTGTTCGGCGCGCCCGGTGATGGCCAGAACATCCGGACTGCGGACACCGGCCAGAAAGGCCGACAGAAAGCTTTCGCCCGCTGCCTGGCGGCCCCTGAGGTCGTCGCGGCCGGTGTCATAGGCGTCCGGGTGGTAGGCGATGATCGGCTCGGCCGGCTGCGCCCGCGCGATCGCGGCCGGCCGGGCGGTGGCGGATGGGACGGCGGCGGTCTTGGTCTCGGGCATGGGGTGCGACGACGGTCCGGGGAGCGGCATTATATATACATCATGTGCGCGATAGACGCGCCGAGCGATTGTGACCGGCCGTTGCCGGGAATCCGGCAATAGGAACTGGCAATTGGAAGCCGCCAATGGGTTCGGGCCCTGCTGCCCCGCCAGGGCGGCTTTTTCCGTGGATAACCGGCGGCACAATCCCCGGCCATCCCGAAAAAGCTCGAATCAGACCCAGGGAATGCCAGCGGGGGCCGGATAAACCGATCCGGCGGTCGGGGGCTGCAGTTGGGGCGCTACTTGGGGACGGATCGCGCGCGGCGGAGACATTGGACGGTCTTTGGGACTGGCATCTGGCCCGTCACCGGCCCGGTCATCATGGCAGCCCTGGCGATCGGGCTGGGATCGACGTCAGTCAGCGCCGCCGAAATCGAAGCCCCCCAGTTTCGCAAAGGGCTGTGGAATTTCCACCGCACCATCGAGCGCATTCGCGACGCATCTTATGGCAATCAAGTGCTGGTCCAGGAGGAGATGACGCGCTGCGTCGACCCGAACGTGGCGATGAAAGCGATTTTTGCATCGCCCAGCATCGGCAATTGCCATTCCACCAGGCCCGAGCGGATCGGCAACCGCTTCGTGTTTGCCAGGCGCTGCGATTTCATGGGGCCGGTGCGGACCGAGATCACTGTCGAGAGCGACGTGGCCTACACCGAATTGAACGTGCTGAGCGTGGGCGAGACCCCGCGCCAGGACCTGGTGGTGGCGCGCCGGATTGGCGATTGCGATCCGACGGCCGGCTATCAGCCCTCGACCACCAGCGACGGCTTCCAGCTTTCGGGTTCGAGCACACGCAAGGCGCGGTAGCGCGCTCACAATCCGCACGTTGCCGCCACGGTGGCGACTGCCCCGGATGCCGCTCTGCTCATCCGGGCTGCTGGCTAGGAACTGAGCTGCTGCTCCTGCCCGGCAAACACCGCGCGGACGATGTCGGCATTGCTGGTGCCGTAACCGACCAGCGTGACGACATCCACGAAGTTCTCGCCGTCGGCGAGGCCGCCGACATCGACCTGCACCGTGATATCGGCGCCGGACTCCTGGAGCCGGACATAATTGGCGACGTCGTCCCCTTCGACGAAGCTCGCGTCGAGCAGCGCCGAGAGATCGAGCCGATCGCCGGCCAGGTAGCTCTCAATGGTGGCGGGCGGCGCGTTCGGGTCGATGACATAGGTCAGGCCCGCTTCGCTCGGCATCGGATCGGAATGCGCGGGCGCGCCGGCGGTGCCGAATACGGTGTCGAACGCGACCTCGACGAAGTTGCCGGTCGAGCCGTCGGCATAGGTGAAGCTGCCTTCCGCCATCACCTGCTGGCCGGCGATGGTGTGATCGGCCGGCGTGGCGGCGAGATTGATGCTGGCAATGCCGAGTGCCGTGAGATCGGTGAGCTCGCCTGCGTCGCTGACGCCGTCGTGGTCGAGATCCTGCCAGACCTGCAGGCGGCCATAGACGCTGTCGCTGGCATCGATCTGCCCGTCGGCGTTTTCGTCAAGCGTGGCGAGCGCCGCCAGGCTGCCGGTGTGTTCGACGCCCGCGAAATAGGGCGAGAAAATCTCGGCGCCGTTGTCGATGGTGCCGGAGCCATTGAGATCGAGCGCCAGGATGCCGTCCTCGCCCAGCGTCCAGGCAATCTGGTCCGGCAACGCATCGGCATTGATGTCGAAGCTGACACCATCGAGAACGCCGGTGAAGTCATAGCCGGCAGCGCCGAGATCGAGGATCAGGGGGTCGATACGGTTACCGACGCCTGTCAGAGCGGTCAGATTTGCGATGGTCACGCCCGAGAGGTCAACAAGGCTGTTAGTCCCCGTATTGTCATCGCCCCCCTGATGATAGATGTATGTGTGGGCTGTGCCGCTAATCGTTGCCGTGAACGCCAACGTCGTACTTGCAGCTCCGATATCGTTGCTCTGCAGATATTGGACAACCGCTGCGACTTGGGACGTCGAAGTCAGTACCAGCGCCGAGCCAAACGACGCCGCATCGTCGAACGTGATCACGCCGGTCGTTACAGCATGCGATTTCACCGTCTGACCGGCGATCGTCAATGTAGAGTCGTTACCATTGCCGGCGGCGAAGTTTCCTCCAGCCGCCGCTGCGCCGGGTAGACTGAGTTTGTCGAGCGAGGTACTGAAATCGGTAATTACGTCGTAGCCGGTAATCGTGCCGGCATTACCGGAACCACCGATGGTCGGTGTCGAATCCCCCAACGCGATGCCAAAGGTGTCACCTCCGCCTCCGCCGGTCATCGTATCGGCCCCGGTTCCGCCGACCAGCAGGTCATTCCCATTATCCCCCGCCAGCGTGTCGTTGCCGCCGTTGCCGAACAGCAGATCGTTGTTATTGCTACCGCTGAGCGTTTCGCCCGCCGACGTCGATGCCAGGACGTCGTTGCCGCCACCGCCTATGTTGTCGTTATCCAGATTGTAGGCGCCGGTCCCAAGCGAATAGCCGTGGAAGGAGGCGCCGCCCTGGAACGTGATTTCCTCGATGTTGTTCGAGCCGGCATTGTAGTGGCCCCGGACGGTGGCCTGCGTGGAATCGACATTAATCGTCAGATCATTGCCGACTCGCTCGAAACCGAGCGTGGTGAGCGCCGGGGCGCCGCTGGTGGTCATGACAATGGTGTCGCTGCCGCTGCCAAGATCCCAGATCACATCGGCACCATCGTTGAGATCGAAGAAATAGTCGTCGTTGCCGCTGCCGCCGAGCAGGATGTCGTTGCCGTCGCCGCCAATCAGGTCCGTCCCCGCAATCTGGTTGATCAGGATATCGTTACCCGCGGTGCCGTCGAGTGCCCCCGCGTCGTCGTGCACCACGACAACCAATCCGCTGGTACCGCCGCCAGGCCCGGTGGACGTATAGGTGAAGGAGCCGCCGCCCGGCGCGACATCGGTGAAATTAACGGTCCCGTCCGTGCCGGTGCCGGCGGTGTGCGTCACCGTGCCGCCGATCGCGCCGCCGACGCTGTTGATGTCGTAGCCCGGGCCCGCCGCCAGATCGTTGGCGAGGATTGCCCATTCGGTAATGTTGACCACCGAGCCAAGATTGACGTTGTTGATGACGGTGATGTCGTTGACCGGGGTCACGTCAAAAATCGCCGTGTCGGTCGCGGTCGAGAACGCGGTCGAACCGCCGTTCGGCGTCGGATCGGCAAGCCCGCCATTTGTGCCGGTGTCCTGGTCCCAGGCCCGGAAGGTGATGCTGGCTTGCCCGTCATAGTTGGCGTTGGGCTGGAAATAGAGCCGCGTGTTGGCGTCCGCCGCCAGGAGCCGCGCCGAATCGTCGGTCACTGCGCCCAGCGCAAACCAGTTCGTGCCGCCATTAATGCTGTAGAACCACGATCCATTCGCGGTGTCGGCAGCAATCACGGCAATACCTGTCACGGTGTCATCAATGTCAATGACGTTATCGAGCCCACCAACCGGCGGGTTGAGATCGATCAATTGCGACACCAGCGTGCCGACCGCTCCAACGGGCGCGCCGGAATCCTCGGCAACCGCGTTGCCGGCCGGCGTCGCCGCCGCATTCAGCACCGGCGCGTCGTTGACCGCGTTAACTGTGACGGTCGCGGTCGCCGGCGTTGCATCTTGCAAGCCGTTATTGTCGATCGCGGCGTACTGGAAGGTTGGCGCGCCGTTGAAGTTCGCGTTCGGCACGAAATAGACCGTGGCGGCATTGCCGCTCGCCGCCACCGTTTCGTTCACGGTGATGACATTCGTGTGCCCAGCGTCCGCGTATAGCGTTCCGTTGGCCGGGAGGCTGGTGATGATGAACGACGCCACCGTGCCGTCGACGTCGGTGCCAGACAGCGAAACCGCGATCGAAGCCGCGTCCTCATTGCCCGAACCGGACCCCGCATTGGTATCCGGCGCGTCGTTGACCGCATTGACCTTGACTGTGACGAAGCTGGTGCTGGAGGTGCCGCCGTCGCCGTCCGTCAGCGTCAAGCCGATCGTGCGCGCGGCGGTCGATGGATTGGCGTTGTTGCTGTTGCTGTATTGCAGCGCACGGACCAGCGCCTGCGTCGTTGCCGGCGTGGCGTCGCCGTCAAGCGTGATGACAAGAGGACTGCCACCGGTCCCGCCGGTAAACGTCCCGATCTGGGTGCCGCTGTGCAGGACGGTGCCAACGCCGGTCGTAATGGGACCAACATTGCCGATCGACAGCACATCTTCAGCGGACGCACCGCCTGCCGTGATCGCAACAGTCAGCGTGCCAGTGTTGAAATCCGCCGAGTCAATGTCCGCCACCGTGGCGTCGCTGCCCTGGTCCAGGGCAACCGGCGAACCGCCCTCGGTGAATTGTATCGCGCCGGTATAGGCGACCTTGACGTTGTCGATGAAGAAGACATCGCCGTTATCGACATCGTCGCCGATAGAGAATTGAACAATCGTGGTCGCGGAAATTTGTGAAGGCAAAAGATTGTAAGTGAAGGTCTGGTAGCCGCTGTCGACAAAAGTCCCACCACCGATCGTGCCAACCGTGGTAAAATTCGTTCCGTCGGTCGAGATGCGCACCAGCACCACGTCATCGGCATCGCCGGCTGGGATGTCCCGGCGGTAATCGAAGCTCAGCGTCGCCGATGTGGCGCCGGTGAGATCGACGGTGCGCTGGATCTGATCCCCGGTATTATCGGTCTCCGCGTCAGTGTCTATGAGACGAAGCCTGAAGTTTCCTGAGAAAACCGTGGGATCATTGGCGATTTGCAGATCGCCCTGAACCGGGCTGCCATTCGTAGCACCCAGGAAGTTATCGGCAGTTTCGGTCCAATTGCCGACCCAGTTCGCCGTGCCGTTATTGAGGTTGTAGGCCTGCGAGCCGAACTGATCCAACACATAGGCGCCGCCGTTGAGGGCGAGGACGGGGGGATCGTTCTGCGGCGTCACCGTCACGTCGATGTTGGCGGTCTCGCTGACGCCGCCGGACAGCACCGTGTAGGAGAACGACGGCACCGCACCGTTGAAATCGGCCGCCGGCGTGAAGGTGAGAATATTGTCGGCCGCGAGCGTCACGGAGCCGTTGGTCACCGCCACCGCCGCGCCGCCGGCCGTGATAGCCAAGCCGTTGATGTGGGTGATCTGCGGGTTGCCGCCCTCGAAATTATCCGCCTCGGCGCCGTTGGTCCCGGTGATCGGGTTGAAACTGATGGCGGTGTCTTCAAGGGTGGTGACGGTGTCGCCGACAATGTCGGCAACCGCATTGACGGTGATGCTGACCGTCGCCGGCGTCGCGTCTGAATTGCCGGCGGTGTCCGTCACGGTGTAATTAAACGACGCAGCGCCGTTATAGTCGGCAGCGGGCTTGAAGTAGAGCGTGGGACTTGCATACGGCGTGCCTATCGCCGCCAAGACGGTTGCGAGCGCGTCCGTGTACAGCACGCCGTGCGACGCCGACGGCAGGCTCGTGAGCGTGTAGGACGCAATGCCGCCAGCGTCGGTGCCCGACAGGGTGATGGTGATTGTGGTGTCTTCGTTGTCGGAGGGGGTGAGGTTGGCGGCAACCGGCGCAACCTCGTCGAGATCGTTGACCGCAAGCGTCACCGTCTGCGTCGTCGCGTTGCCCGCCGTATCCGTCGCCGTCACGTCGAAGCTGTAGCTCGACTTGGTCTCGTGGTCGGGATTGCCGGTCAGATACACTTGGCCGGTGCTGGAGTTGATGGTGAAGAGACCACCATCCGTGCCACCAAGGCTGTAGGTCAGCGGGTTCGACGGACCCGTATCGAGCGCAGGATCGGTCGCGTCGGCGTCATAGACCATCTGGCCCAGGCCGCTGTTCTCGTTGATCGCCGTAGCCGTCGTGCCCGAGTCGAATACCGGCGCAACCTCGTCGAGATCGTTGACCGCAAGCGTCACCGTCTGCGTCGTCGCGTTGCCCGCCGTATCCGTCGCCGTCACGTCGAAGCTGTAGCTCGACTTGGTCTCGTGGTCGGGATTGCCGGTCAGATACACTTGGCCGGTGCTGGAGTTGATGGTGAAGAGACCACCATCCGTGCCACCAAGGCTGTAGGTCAGCGGGTTCGACGGACCCGTATCGAGCGCAGGATCGGTCGCGTCGGCGTCATAGACCATCTGGCCCAGGCCGCTGTTCTCGTTGATCGCCGTAGCCGTCGTGCCCGAGTCGAATACCGGCGCCACATCGTCAACCGGCTCCACCACCCCCAGAAAATCCGTCCACACCGGCGGTGTGCCCTGCCCGCCCGTATGCACGATAATCGCCAGATCCGGCTCGACATCGCTGTCGCCATGGGAATGCCCATGATCGCGATGGCGGTCATGGTCGTGGTGGCCGTGGGAACGGTCGTGGTGGCCGTGGGAACGGTCGCGGTGGCCGTCGGAATCGCCGTCGCCTTTGCCGTCCTTGTCGTCGTGCGCGGAATCGACGCGGTAATCCGAATCGGAACTCTCGCTGTCGTCGTCGGATTCGTCGTCGTCGCCGCCGGGGCCGAGATCGACATAGACCACATAGGCGTTGAGTTCCGCGTTCCACTCGTACCAGACGCCGTGCTGGAGCGGACCATTGGCGCCATTCCAGATCAGGTCGTCGGCGGTGCCGTCGCCGGTCAGCTTGCGCAGGTCGATCTTGTCGCCCTGATCGATGTTCGCGCCTTGCTCAAAATCGAAAATCTCGTCCCAGCTGTCGGTGTCGCCATTGTCGTAAGGCGAATCGGACAGACTGCGATAGATGAACAGGTCGTCATTGCCGTCGCCCAAGCCATTGCCGCGGTTGCCGCCCCAGAGATCGTCACCGCCCTTGCCGCCGACGAGCTTGTCCTCAAAATCGCCGTAGCTCGTGCCGGCAACGTCCGTGAAAGCGCCGCCACCGCCGGCCATGCTGTCGGCGCCGCGGCCGCCGCTCAGCCAATCGCTGCCGGTGCCGCCGTTCAGTTCATCCTTGCCGTTGCCGCCATGGAGCTTGTCGTTGCCGGCATCGCCGTTGAGAATGTCCTTGCCATTGCCGCCATACAGCTTGTCGTCGCCGTCGCCGCCATTGAGGATGTCCTTGCCATTGCCGCCGAACAGTTTGTCGTTGCCGTCGCCGCCGTTGAGCAGATCCTCGCCGCTGCCGCCAAACAGCCGGTCGTTGCCGTCGCCGCCGTCGAGCTTGTCCTTGCCGCTGCCGCCAAACAATTTGTCGTCGCCGGCTTCGCCGTGGAGTTCGTCATTGCCTTCGTCGCCCTGCAGCCAATCCTTGCCGGCGCCGCCATAGGCCTTGTCGTTACCGGAGCCGCCATAGAGATAGTCATCGCCAGCATCATCGCCGGTGTAGTCTACAAAGCCATTGATGGTGCCCGTCGCCGTATTGTTGGTGCGGGTTGTTTGACGATCGCCATACAACACGTCGTCGCCGGATTCGCCGTAGAGCTTGTCGCTGCCCTTGCCGCCATAGACAATATCGTCGCCGCCGCCGCCATAGACGCGATCGCGGTTTGAATGCGATCCGTCATCGGTACCGCTTGAATTGGCCTTCAGGACATATCTGGAGCCGTTCCATTCCCAGACGCCGTAGCGGTCGATGATCTCTTTCTTATTGCTGCCATTGGTGTCGTCGTCGTAGCTCATGCTCATGACCGGCTCTCCCGCTCTGCCTAACAGCAGAGCTTCGACGTTAAGCTCGCAACACGCACAACACTGAACGGAAACTGAACCGAAGCGCCTGCGTCACCAGGCGCGCCTCAACCTTCGATCGGCGGCCAAACCGCGGCCTCGAATGCGAATCGGGCACGCGCCGCGTGCCAGTTGCATGTCGAAAATCGGCAGGCCGCGGCGCACCGGGTTCGGCCGAGCGGAGGCGATCGGTTCCGCCGCCCACGCCGGTAAAATAGTCCCGGCGATTCTTGCCACTCTTGCCACTCTTGCCACGCGATCGAACGCAACCGGACACCGTGCGCGCTTCATAATGGCTCCTGGAAAAATCCCGGCGAAAAAACGCTTTTTTTGCGACTCCGGCGTTAACCATTAATTTACACTCAGACCACGGTCAATCACCCCGATACCACCGGCCGCGCAATTGCCTTCGGTGCAGCCAATTAGCCACAGCAAAACCCCAAATGGCGCCAATAGCTCAGCTGGAATACAAGGTTGCAGTCGGCCTTGTGGCCTCACGGCAACAGATTCCGACTTCCACACCCAACAGCGCCCGTTCCCCTTGTCTTCAAAGTTAATGATCGGTAATTAGAGACCTCAAGGGACACGTTCCCAGGGGGGCCTTGTTGTGGTTCCAATGCGCTTCGTAACGACCGTGGCTGCCGCGTCCATTATTGCGGTATCATTTGCCGTAGCAAATGATGCGTTTACTATTGTTGACGCGATCAATCAGGCAGTCGTCACACACCCTGGGGTTGGTGAAGCCGCAGCGAACCGCCGCGCAACTGAGGCGGAGATGCGGCAAAGCCAAGGCACGCTGCTGCCGCAGGTTCGCTTGGAAGCCAAGGCTGGCCGCCATCGTTTCAATCACAAAGACATCGTCCCGCCGCCGGCCGGCAATAATACCTGGCTGCGCGGCAACGAAACTTCGGTGGTTGTCCGCCAGATTCTGTTTGACGGCCTTACCTCAATTAACGAGATCTGGCGTCAGGCCGCACGCGTTGACGCAGCCGCCTATCGGGTGCGCGAACGGACCGAACTGATCGCGCTGGATGCGGCGGAAGCTTATATCGATGTCGTGCGCTACACCCATCTGGTCGGGCTCGCGGCCGAGAACATCACCGCCCATCGGCGCATCTTGTCCAATGTCGAAGCGCGCTTCCAAGGCGGTCGCGCTGGCGAGGGCGATCTTGAACAGGTGCGTGAGCGCGTCGAGGCGGCGATTGCCGTTCGGGCGCAGTTCATGCAGCAGCTTGAAGATGCGCGCGCGGCCTACCGCAAATCGGTCGGCATCGAGCCGCACAATTTGCGAATCCCGGGCCGCTTGCGCGGACTGCCGGGCTCCAAGGATGCAGCGCTTGCCGTCACGCTCCGCCACAACCCCACCATCCAGGCCGGCGAGGCTGACCGGGACGCGGCGCGCCATGGCTTCAACGCCACGGCCGGCTCGTTCGTGCCCAATGTCGCGGTCGAAGGACGCGCGACGCGCGGACATAATATCGGCACCGTGCTTGGCGATCGGACCGAAGCCAGCGCCTTTGTGGTTGCCACTTGGGACGTTTTCCGCGGCGGCCAAGACACTTGGCGACGCGCCGAAATGGCTGAGCGTTTTCAGGAACAAACTATGCGCCATGCCCGCCTGCAGCGGGAAGCGTTTGAGCTGATCGACAAGGCGTGGGCGGCGCGCACCATCACCAATGACCGAATCGCAGCTCTCAATCGACAGATTGCCGCCGACCGCCGCGTCATCGGCGCCTATCAGAAGGAATATGAGCTGGGCCAGCGCTCCCTCATCGACCTCCTGAACGCATACAACCAGCTGTTTAACGCGCAGGTTTCGATGGAATCGACTCGCGGCACGGCGGTGTTTGCGGATTATCAGTTGCTGACGGCGATGGGCCAATTGCTGCCCTATTTGAAGTCGCCCCATTCCGTCGATTCGGAGCCGTTGCAAGCGCCACCGTTTGGCGTTCTGCCGATGCGGTTGCCGCCCCTTCATATCCGAGCTCCCGAGCCCGGTTCGGAACCGCTAAACATCGCGGCCGGCGACGCAACCAGCCGTGGTCGCAGCGCAAGCCAGAGCGCGCCGGTTTATGCAGCCGCGCCACCCGCCTCCGAAACTGCGCAAGAGAGCGTTTTCGACCAGCGCTGGCCAACTGCGGAAACGCGTCTCTCCTGGTTTGAGGCGATGATCCGCCGCGCACCGCCAACGGTTCTGGGACAACGGCCCGCAACCAGAGCACCCGCGACAGCCGCGGAACCATCGCCTTTGAGCTCCGAAACATCGGCGTTTGCGCCCGTGGCGCCTTCGGGCCCGGCTTGGCTTTCATCGATCCGGCGCAATTAACGCTAGGTCATCTGCGGCGTTAATGATCCACGGCGCCCTCAGACGAGGCCGTTTCATAAGAAGTGGCGACCTCGTAACCCTAAGATCATGGTAATTTGGCGCTCCTGCCCAATCCGCGATATATAGGTCTGGACGTCTGACGACAGGTCCATCCTCGTGAGCGCATTTCAGGGTTCGCCGGTTCAGCGCATGAAGGAGCCGACGGCATCACGCGCTGCGGCCGGTCCAGATTCATTGGCTGACAGCCTTCTGTATCTCGCCGCCTATCACGGCCGTGCGCTCAGCCACGAGGCCTTGTTGGCTGGCCTTCCTGTTACCGATGGCCGACTGCCGGTTGCGCTTTATGCGCGCGCGGCGGCGCGGGCCGGGTTCGAAGTTGAGCCGGTCAAGCGGCCGATCTCTCAGATTCCCGCGCTGGTTCTTCCGGCCGTACTGGTTATGCGCGACGGCAGCACGCGCATCATGCTCGAAGCCCACCAAGACCCGCGCTACGTCATCGTCTGCGATCCAGCCGACGGGTTGAACGGCACGCCGCGCCCGCTGGGCGCGGATGCCAACGAGTATATCGGCTATACATTCATGGTGCGGCCGGCGGTAATTGCCAGCGCGCATGACACCGCGGCACGCGACGCCGCACCGCCGCATTGGTTCTGGTCGGTCGTCCAGCAATTCTGGCCCAACTACGTCCATGTGGCGTCGGCAGCGCTGCTGATCAACATTATGGCGCTGGCCGCCCCCTTGTTCATCATGAATGTCTACGATCGCGTGGTGCCTAACGGAGCCATCGCTTCGCTGGTCGCGCTCTCGATCGGGCTGTTCATCGCCGTGATATTCGATTTCGTCCTGCGCGCGGTCCGTAGCCGCATCATCGACCTCACCGGCAAAAAGCTGGATGTGGTGCTGGCAAGCTCAATTTTCGAACACGCGCTCGCGATCAAAATGGACAAGCGCCCCGGTTCCGTTGGCGTGCTTGCCAACCAGTTGCGCGATTTCGATTCGGTCCGCGAATTCTTCACATCGGGCAGCGTCGTATCCGCGACGGATCTACTGTTTGCCTTGCTGTTCGTGTTCGTCCTGTTTTTGATCGCGGGCCCGCTGGCCTGGATTCCCCTGACCGTCCTACCGATCATGATCGCATTGGGGTTCATCATTCAACGTCCGCTCGACCGGGCCATGAAACGTCTTCAGTCCGAGTCGGCGGCGCGCCATGGCGTGCTGATCGAATCGCTCGGCGGCATTGAGACGATCCGTGCCACCGGCGCGGAAGCGCGCATGCAGACCGCCTGGGAGCGTTCGGTGGCCGCCGCCGCGCGCACCGGTGAGGACGTTCATTTCTGGGCGTCGTTTGCACTCAACAGCGCCAACACCGCCCAACAACTGACAACCCTGCTGATGGTCGTCGCCGGCGTCTTTCTCATTATCGACGGCAAGCTTTCAGTCGGCGCCCTGGTCGCCGCCACCATGCTGGCGGGCCGGATCTTGGGGCCGATCGCGGGAATTGCTGCCGTCATCACGCGCGCCAGTCAAAGCCTGACCGCATTGCGCGCCATCGACGCCGTCATGGCGCTTGAGCGTGAGCGGCCGCTCGGTCGCAATTTTGTCGCCCGCCGCATCGAGAAGGGCAGCGTCGCATTTGAAAACGTGACCTTCAAATATCCGAACGCTCAGGATAGCGCGCTTGAGAAGGTGTCGTTCAAGATCGCGCCCGGCGAACGCGTCGGCATCATCGGCCGCATCGGCTCCGGCAAGACCACAGTCGGCCGCCTTCTGGTCGGGTTTTATGAGCCGCAGGACGGTCATGTCCTAGTCGACGGTGTCGATATTCGCCAATACGATCCGGCAGACCTCAGATCCGGCGTTGGATTCGTGCTGCAGGACACCGATCTGTTTATGGGCAAGTTGCGCGACAACATCACCCTCGGACGTCCAAGCGCGACCGACGAGGAGGTTCTGGCCGCCGCGCGCTTGGCCGGCGTCGAAAGCTTCATGGCCGGTCACCCGCTGGGTTACGACATGCCGATTTCCGAGGGCGGCCGCAGTCTGTCGGGCGGCCAGAAACAGGCCATCGGCCTGGCGCGCGTGCTGATCCGCCGCCCGAAGATTCTGTTTCTGGATGAGCCGACCGCACACTTTGACGTCCGGAGCGAATCCGAATTCCTGGAGCGCCTGAAGGCCCTTGCCGCACGCGATATCACCATTATCGTCTCAACCCACCGCCTGTCGCTGCTCAGTTTGGTCGACCGCCTGATGATCTTCGACAAAGGCCGGCTGGTCGCCGATGGACCGCGCGATGCGGTTCTCGCGCGCTTGCAGGACGGACAAAAGGCCGGTGGGCAGCAACCGACCGACGAGCGCGGTCAACCGGCAAAGCCGACCGTCGTCCCCTCACCCGTCAAGACCAATGCGTCATTCTGATTTCGCCTTCGCCAATGACGTGCGCGCAGCGGTCGATCTGCGAACGCCGCGCACCGCCCGCATGCTGCTGGGCACCACTCTCGCCATGGTGGTGGTTGGTTTGATCTGGGCGCACTTTGCCGTGCTCGATGAAGTTACCCGCGGTAATGGCCGCGTCGTGCCGTCGCGCCTGACCCAATTTGTCCAATCGCTCGAAGGCGGCATCGTCAACGAAATCCTGGTGCAGGAAGGCACGATCGTCCAACAGGGACAGACGCTGATGCGGATCAGCGACGTCAAATTCGCCTCGGAATTGGGCGAAGTCCGCGAGCGGCGCGCCGCAACCGCCACGCGCGTCGCACGGCTGGAAGCAGAAGCGCAAGGGCGCGCATCGATTGCGTTTCCCGATGGTCTGACGGAAAGCGCGCCGGAGCACGTCGCGGCCGAGATCAGCGTCTTTGAAGCGCGGGCCAGGCGACTGACCCAAGACCTCGACGTCCTGCGGCAAGCCGAGAAGCGCCTGTCTTCCACCCTGGAATTGCTGATACGCGAAGTCGATATCACACAGCGGCTGTTCAAGCAGAAAGTCGTGCCCGAGATCGAGATGCTGCGACTCGAACGGCAGGCAAGCGAAATGCGCGGTCAGCTTGCCGAAACCCGCGCCAAGCTCGAACATGCCACCGCTGCGTTCCGCTCTCAGACCGAGGAAGATCTCGTCAAATCGCGCGGCGATCTGGCGGTTCTCGATGAGACGATCAAATCGGCGCAGGACCGCGTGCGCCGCACCGAGCTGCGGGCGCCGGTCTACGGCATCGTCAATCGGATCAACGTCACCACCGTCGGATCCGTTGTGCAGCCCGCGGCCAATGTCATGGAGATTGTGCCGCTCGACGATTCGCTTCTGGTAGAAGGCCGCATCCGACCGCAGGACATCGGCTTCATCCGCCCCAACCAGGACGCCGTGGTTAAATTTACCGCCTACGACCCCTCGGTCTATGGCTCGCTTAAGGGCAAAGTGGAACGCATCAGCGCCGACGCCGTCGTCGATGAAAAAGAGCGCGTGCAGGAAAAGGGCGAGACCTTCTACCGTGTTATGATCCGCACCGATAAGAACCACCTCGGGGCCCCTGAAAGGCCGCTCCCGATCATCCCGGGTATGGTTACCACAGTGGAAATTTTGACCGGCGAGAAGTCGGTGCTCGACTATCTCCTCAAACCGGCGCGGATGCTGCGCGAAGGCGCGCTGCGCGAGCGCTAATGCGTGCTCTGACAATTGAGTACGGTCTGTGTCCGAAAACCGCCCCCCTTCGGGACCATGCGCCAATCATTCAACTTTTAGTAACCTCGTTCAGGCGCCATTAGCCAGCCCGCCATGCTGCGGCGGCAAGCCGCCCATTACCTAAAATTGCGCATGTCGTTTTGAGGCCTCTGAAATCGCCATCGACCATGATTTCGCCCGAGAACCGGGTGTGGTCGACAGCGATGCCGACCGACGCCCCCAAACCACGGGCGTATTTTCATGTCGGCGTTACTTCGCTCGCGCTACGGCGCACTCCTGCTGCTCGGCTTTGTCGTCGCTACGACGAACACCGTCTCGGCGCGGCAAAACGTGCAGAAAGCGCCGCAGCACCCAACGCCGTCATTGTCCGTCGACATGCCGGCAGCCGCGCCGGCGCGCTACTTCACCATCAATGAAGTCTTGGCCAAGCGTGACCGCCCCGCGTCCAGCACGACCCTGCAGCTCGCCAACACCTCGACGACCATGACCGATGCCGCGCCCAGCGGACGCAACCGGCTGCCGAGCGGCGAGCCGTTTGGGCTGTCCACGTTCCGGGCGCCCGAAGGCTTGTTGTGGGTCAAGTGGCGCGGCGTCGAACAACAGTTGCAGGCGGAAGCCAAGGAGATCGCGCACTGCCGCTCCGACCGCAAGTCATGCACGCCGCAGGCGCGGCAGTTTCTGACGCTGGTCGACAGCGCACAGGCGCGCACCGGCCGCGAGCGGATCGAGGCGGTCAATGCCGCGGTCAATGCCGCCATCCACTACACCACCGATCACGCCCAGCACGGCGTTGCCGACCAGTGGAGCACCCCGCTCGCGTCGCTCGCCTCGGGCCGCGGCGATTGCGAGGACTATGCGATCGCAAAATATGCTATCCTGCGAGCGGCCGGCGTCGCCGCCAGCGATCTGCGGCTGCTGCTGGTGCGCGATCGCGCGGTGCGCCAGGACCACGCCGTGTTGGCGGTGCGCGAGGGCGGACGCTGGCTCGTTTTGGACAACCGCCACCAATTGCTCGCCGAAACCAACATGCTGCCGCAGTTCACGCCGCTGTTCGCGCTGGACCACGATGGCGTGAGCCTGTTTGCGGCGCCTTATATCGCGCGGCCGACCACGGCTGAGCCGGCGATCGAGCCCGGCGTTCCCACGCCGCCATCCCGGGCTCGGCTCTAACCCTATCGTCGCGCCATCCCTTATCGATGCCGTCCTCCGACGGCTTGATAAATGTCGCCGCGTCATTGATCTTGCCAGGCTAGTGGAGTGGATTTGGCATTCGCTACCCACTTGGCAGAAAGCACGCGATGCGAATGTCAAATCTAAAACTCCACTAGCAGCCTATACTTGCTAGTGGTCCTTTGATTCTAACATTCGCAAAATCGCCCGCGGAAATGGGATGCGAATGTTAGAATCGGACCACTAGGCCGCGCACCGCCGAATCGCGCGGGACAGGCAGGGGGATCGCTCCGATGACCAAGATCCTGGTGGCGACGCCGGCCTTCGGCGAGATGTTCTATACGCCCTATGTCAGCAGCGTCATCCGCTTGCAGCGGGTGATGGCGCGCCACAAATGGGACCTGACCTTTGCCGCGATCTCCTATGCCGACATTGTCGAAAGCCGCAATTTTCTGCTGACTCACTGGTATGACAAGACCGACGCCACGCATCTGCTGTTTATCGACGCCGACATGGGCTATGAGCCGCAGGCGGTGATCGACATGGTCATGCTCGACCGGCCGGTGGTCGGCGCGGTCTATCCGAAACGCCATATCGATCTCGAACGGCTGGCCAAGTTTGCGGCCGAAGGCCAGCCGCCCGAACGCGCACGCGCACGGGCGCATGATTTCATCGTTCGCCGCAACGCCAAAAGCCGACAGGCCGACCGCAAGGGCTTTATCTCCGTCGACGGCTGCGGCGCCGGCCTGCTTCTGATCAAGCGCGACTGCGTTGCCGCGATGCTGGGCAAAATGCCGGAACTGTCGGACACGCGCGCGCCAAAGACCTCGCCGCTCGCCAAATCGCTGACCCGGCTGATCCGCGCCTTCGAGCCGGTGGTGGTCGACGGCGCACGGCTATCGGAGGATTTCTCGTTCTGCCATCGCTGGCGCCAATGCGGCGGCGAGATCTGGGCGAGCACTGCGCACACGATCACCCATATCGGGCTGCACCGCTATTCCGGACGCTATCGGGACGCGCACGGCCCACGCGTCAGCGTGGTGAGGCCGAGCGCAGGTATTGCCACCCCGGCGGCACCCCGCATCGCGCCCCGTGCACGCCGGCCGCAGAAGCCACGGAGCGGCGGCCCCACAATCGACGACAGCGAGCCGGCGACAGCGGATGCGATGCGGCTGGCGTTCCTCAAGGGACAAATCGATTCGCCCCGCTGGGGCCGGCACTATCTGGCTTTTCTTCGCCGACACGGGCTCGACCGCGCCACCTTGATCGAGCGGGCCGACCTGTCGAACCCTGAGCAGAACCGGCAGCGGGCGCAACTCGCCGCCGCGGCGAGCGGCTTGCTGTTTAGCGGCTTTCCGTCCGACGTAACATGGACGCGCGGGACGCTCGCGCCAGCGGATCTCGAACGCCTGCGGTACATGAAGTGCGAGCCCTGGCTGACGCTCTCGGGCGGCACCCGCTCCGTCGCCGACGGTGCCCGCAACCTCGGCCATGCCCAGCTCACCAACGGCGCAGAGGCGCGCAGCACCCGCACGCATATTCTCGCCATTGCGGAGCAGCTACGCGGTGGCGCGCGCTTTCCGGACTTGATCGCCGTCGCGGGCGACAATGACAGTCTCATCCTGGTCGAAGGCCACGCCCGCGCCACCGCCTATGTGGCCGCCGAGGTCGCCGTCCCGATCGGGATTTACGTTGGAGCGTCGCCGCGGATGAAAGACTGGGCGTTTTGGTGAGGTGGCGAAGGCCACTTGCTACACGCCAAACATCGGCATAGGGGCGCGGAGGTAGTGCCTCCGCGTCCCCTGCCACACCACCCGGCATGCGGGTCCGCACCGGGCGGGTTCGATGGGTTGAGGTTAGCTGGTCAGTTTGGGAACTCCCAGCTTGCTGAAGAGAGTGTTCGGCAGCGCGATGTGGAGCGCCATCGCCGAGTTATGCCACCAACGCCGTGTATTGCC
>JALHRD010000018.1 GCA_022841625.1 Xanthobacteraceae bacterium | reverse complement strand
TCCCAAAAACCCTCGCGTCCCACCACGCCACGGGACACTGCGCCCCGCAAAAGTTCAACAAGCCGGCAAACAAAACCGCTCGATCAAGCGCGGATTCTGTGAGATATGCGGGCTAGGCGTAGGCGCGCGCAATGCCGAGGAAATCGTCCGCCTTGAGACTGGCCCCGCCAACCAGTGCGCCGTTGACATTGGGCACCTGCATCAGTTCGCTGGCGTTCGACGGCTTGACCGAGCCGCCATAGAGAATGCGGATCGAGCGGCCCGCAACACCGTAGCGGCCTTCGAGGAGGCCACGGATGAACCCATGGACGGCCGCGACATCGGCAGGTGTCGGCGTCAGCCCGGTTCCGATCGCCCACACCGGCTCATAGGCCACCACCAGGTTTTGCGCGTTCGCACCGTCGGGCAGCGAGGACTGCGCTTGCGCTTGAACGACGTCGAGGGTTTGGTCGGCAACGCGCTGGTCCTTGGTTTCACCAATACAGACAATGGCGGTCAGTCCGGCGCGCCAGGCGGCGAGCGCCTTGGCCTTGACCTCCGCATCGGTCTCCCGATGCAGCATCCGCCGCTCCGAATGACCCACAATGACCGCAACCGCGCCGGCGTCACGCAGCATTTCGGCCGAGAGGTCCCCGGTAAACGCGCCGGCGGCCTCGGCGTGACAGTCTTGTGCCCCGATCATGAGCGCGGCGCCCTGCGCCAGGGTCGCAAAACCCGCGATCAACGTTGCCGGCGGGCACACCATCAGGTCGACCTGCCCCGCCGAGCCACCCTGTATGATCTTCTCAAGCTCGGCCGACGCGCCGCGCAAGCCGTTCATTTTCCAATTGCCCGCAACAAGGGCGCGCGGCGTATCGGCCATGATGCTGCCTCTACCTATTTCCTATCGGATCGAGCCGGACGGGCCTTTATCGCAGTGTCCTCGGCCACGCTAGTGGAGTGGATTTGACATTCGCTACCGACCTGGCGGCAAGCACGCGATGCGAATGTCAAATCCAAAACTCCACTAGCAGCATATACTTGCTAGTGGTCCTTTGATTCTAGCATTCGCAAAATCGCGCGCGGAAATGGGATGCGAATGTTAGAATCGGACCACTATCGCCGCCGATCTGACGTTCCTACACCGCCTGCGGCAAATTCGGTTAGGAACTTCAGATCGAAATGCGCCACGAACCCGACCTCCCCTCCTTGCCATTGACCGGCCGCGCTGGAACACCTAAATCCACTGACGATTCCAACGGTTAGGCTATACCCGCCGGATCGCGGCGCAACCGCGCGGCGTTTCAGAAGGACCGGCAAGCGTCACTTGCGACAGGGGTAAAGTCTAACCTAGGATGCCCCCTTGCTGGCGTAGGAACAAAAATGCCCGCCGCGCCGGCTCAATCAATCACCCGGAAATAGCTCCATGCTTCGAGGTATTCGCACGGCCTCTACCAATTGGCTCGGCAGAATCGTCATGGGCGCCGTGCTGGGCCTGATCGCGATCAGTTTTGCGGTTTGGGGCATTGGCGACATTTTTCGCGGCTTTGGCCGTTCGGCGCTGGCGCGGATCGGCGGAACCGAAATCTCGATCGAGCAATTCCGTCAGCAATACAGCGAGCGGCTGCAACAGCTGGGCCGCCAGCTCGGTCGACCGATCACGCTCGATCAGGCGCGCAATATGGGCATCGACCAGCAATTGGTCGGCCAATTGATCGGCGAGGCAACTCTTGACGAGCGCGTCAAAGCCCTGGGGCTTGGCGTCACCGACGCCGAAATGGCGCGTCGCATCACCACCAATCCGGACATGCTGGGCCCCACCGGCCAGTTCGATCGCACGCGCTTTGAAATGTTGCTGCGCAATAACCAGACGACCGAACAGCGTTTCATGGCCGAGCAACGTCGCCTGCTGCTGCGACGGCAATTGGCCGGAACCGTTCTGCAAGGCACCCATTTGCCAAAGGCTGCCATCGAAGCCGCCGAGCGCTATCAGAACGAGCAGCGCACGGTCGAATATGTCCTGCTGGCGCGCGCGCTGGCCGGAACAATTCCCGATCCGACGCCCGAGGTGCTCGAAAAATATTACGAGGAGCGCAAGATTCTGTTCCGCGCTCCCGAGTATCGCAAGATCGTCGTCCTGCCGCTGTTGCCGGGTGAACAGGCAATATGGATTGCCATCACCGATGCCGATGCACAGCGCGCCTATGAAGAACGCCGGGCGCGCTACCTCACGCCCGAACGCCGCACGCTCCAGCAGATTGTGTTCGACAATCCGCAAGACGCGCAAGCCGCGTCGGATCGGATCGCCAAGGGCGCGTCGTTCCTCGATATCGCGGCGGAGCGCAAGCTCACCGAGAAAGAAGTCGATCTCGGCACCCTGACGCGGGCCACAATGGTCGACCAGGCGGTGGCGGCCGCGGCCTTCGCCCTCAAGGACAACACGGTCAGCGCGCCGGTCAAAGGGCGATTTGGCACCGTGTTGATCCGCGTGTTGAAGATCGAGCCGGAGATCGTAAGATCATTCAGCGACGTCCGCGACGAGCTGCGGCGCGATCTTGCGAATGAGCGCGCCCGCGCCGAAATCCTGCCGCTCTACGACAAGATCGAAGACGAGCGTTCCATCGGCAAGACTTTGTCGGACGCCGCCGCCAATCTGAAACTTGCCGTGCGCACGGTCGAGGTGAACCGCGAAGGCCAGAGCATTACCGGCCAGCCGGTGGCTCCGCTGCCGGAAGGGCAGCGGCTGCTGGCCTTGGCATTCGCCGCCGAAGTCGGCGTCGAGAATGATCCGCTGCAAGTCGCCGGCGGCTATGTTTGGTTCGAAGTGACTGGCATTACGCCGGCACGCGATCGCACGCTCGATGAAGTCAAGGAACTGGTCGAAGCCCGCTGGCGCGACGACCAGGTTGGCAACCTGTTGCGTGCCAAAGCGACCGAAATGCTGGAAAAGCTGAAATCCGGCACCGCCTTCGCTGCCGTCGCCAAAGCGGCCGGCCTGCAACTCGAAACCAAAACCGAGCTCAAGCGCGGCAACGCCTTACCGCCGCTGTCGACCCGCGCCATCGACGCCATGTTCAGGGTGGCGCAGGACGGCTACGGCGCCGCCGAGGCTGCGGCACCCGGCGAACAATTGGTGTTTCGCATCGCCAATGTCGCAATCCCGACGCTCGATGAGAAATCGGAAGAGTTGGCGCGCCTGCGCGAGAGCCTTAATCGCAGCTTCTCCGAAGATGTGTTTGGCGGCTATCTGAGCTATCTTCAGCGCCAGGTCGGCGTGACGATCAATCAGAACGCGCTCAAGCAAATCGTCACCGGACAAAATCCCAACACCAATTGAGCGTTGAAATGCAGATCGAGCCGCAGGCATCGGCGTTTGCCAAGCGTTATGCGGCCGGCGAAGCGCAGGTGGTCTGGACCACATTGGTGGCCGACCTCGAAACGCCGGTGTCGGCATTTCTCAAGATTGCCGGCAATCGATCGCAGAGCTTTCTGTTTGAATCGGTCGAAGGCGGCGCCGTCCGCGGGCGCTATTCGATCATCGGCCTTGAGCCCGACCTGGTCTGGCGTTCGCTCGCCGGCCGGGCCGAGATCAACCGCAAGATACGCGGCAAAAAAAGCACTTTCATGCCCTGCGCGCAGCCGCCGCTCGAGGCCTTGCGCGCGCTGGTCGCCGAAAGCGCCATTGCGCTACCCGATGCGCTGCCGCCGATGGCAGCCGGCATCTTCGGCTATCTCGGCTACGACATGGTGCGCCTGATGGAGCAACTGCCGCCGCCCAATCCGGACCCGATCGGCCTGCCCGACGCGGTGCTGATGCGACCGACCATTGTGGTGATCTTCGATGCCGTCAAAGACGCCATTACGGTGGTGACGCCGGTTCGCCCGGAAAAAGGCGTGACGGCCAAAGCCGCCTTGGCGCGGGCGAACGACCGGCTCGCGGTCGTTGTCGATGCGCTCGACCGACCGCTCGATCACGTCACCGCCGCTTCGAAGACCTCGTCGCTCACAGTGCTGCCGACCTCCAACACCACGCCGGCGGAATATCTGCGCATGGTGCGCGCCGCCAAGGACTACATCGCCGCCGGCGATATTTTTCAGGTGGTGCTGTCGCAACGCTTCGAGGCGCCGTTCGAATTGCCGCCGTTTGCGCTCTATCGCGCGCTGCGCCGGGTCAATCCCTCGCCTTATCTCTATTTCCTCGATCTCGGCGGTTTTGCCATCGCCGGTTCGAGCCCCGAAATCCTGGTAAAAGTCAGCGGCGGCACCGTCACCGTGCGACCGATCGCCGGCACCCGACCGCGCGGGGCGACACCGCATGAGGACAAGGCGCTCGAGGCCGAACTCCTGGCCGACCCCAAGGAACGCGCCGAGCACCTGATGCTGCTCGACCTCGGCCGCAACGACGCCGGCCGCGTATCGGAGATCGGCAGCGTCAAGGTCACCGACCAGTTCTTCATCGAGCGCTACAGCCAGGTGATGCACATCGTCTCCAATGTCGAAGGCAAGCTATCGCGTAAACATGACTCCGTTGACGCGCTGGCGGCCGGATTTCCCGCCGGCACGGTATCCGGCGCGCCCAAGGTGCGCGCGATGCAGATCATCGACGAACTGGAAAAGGAAAAGCGCGGGCTCTACGCCGGCGCGGTCGGCTATTTCTCCGCTGCCGGCGAGATGGACACCGCCATCGTGCTGCGCACCGCGCTGGTGAAGGACGGCAAGATGTATGTGCAAGCCGGCGCCGGCATCGTCGCCGACAGCGATCCGAAGTCCGAGCAGCAGGAATGCGTCAACAAGGCCAAGGCGCTGTTCCGCGCCGCCGAGGAGGCCAAGCGCTTCGCCAGCGCCGCCAAGCGCGGGCAATAGCGCACGCGCAGTTCTCTGGAGCCACATCATGCTGGCAAGGCCGGGATTCCATCACTTGCATCTCAATTCGCTCGATCCGGATGCCGCGATCGATTTCTACGTCCGGCAATTCCCGAGCACATCGAAGACCATCTGGGGCGGCATCCCGGCGCTGCGATCGCCGACCAATGTCTTGATCCTGTTCAGCAAGGTTTCCGCCCCGCCGCCGACCGCGCCGCAATCCGCGATCTGGCATTTCGGCTGGCACGTTCAGGATTCGCGCCAGCGGCTTGCGACCTACCGGGCACGGCCTGACGTCAAGCACTTCCCGCTCTACACCTTGGACGATGGCGGCACGGTACCGATCAGTAGCGACACCTGGCCGGCCGGCCCCGCGCTCGGGCTGACGCGCGCCGAAATTGCCGAGGCCAAAGCCAAAGGCGTTGCACCAACCCGCGAGCGCGGCTTTGCCTATCTGCAAGGCCCCGACGGCGCGATCGTCGAATATCTCGGCAACCACCCGGCCGAGCGCATGAACCACGTCCATATGTTTCAGGATCATCCGTTCTGCGCGGAGCTTTGGTATCGCAAACATCTCAATGCCCAACCGGTCGCCGGGCGCGCCACGCCGGCATCGATGAACGAAACCAATTGCCGCGTGCCGCGCGGGCCGGAACCGTCCTGGCCGGCGATGGAGCGTGAGGGGCTTTACCGCACGCCACGCGCGGCGGTCGAATTCGACGATGTGATGCTGACCTGGTACGCGCGGCAGACCGACGCACCGCTGGTCCCCAGCCGCGGGCAGCTTTACGACCACATTGCGTTGAGCGTCACCGATCTCGATCCCTGGATCGACAAGCTGCGCGGCGAGGGCGTCACGTTCCTGGAACCGCCCTACCGGCTTGGCGACACCCGCGCGGCGATGATCGAAGGCCCAAGCCGCGAGGCGCTGGAACTGGTCGAGATCCGTTAACGCATATATTGCGGGCTCCCGCGGCCGCCTTGACCCTCCCCGGGGTCGGGGACTAAGACCTTGAGCGAGCACGAAAACCATGATCGTTCTGATCGATAACTACGACAGTTTCACCTTTAACCTGTTCCATTATCTCGGCGGGTTGGGGGCGGACACGGTCGTGCATCGCAACGACAAGATTTCGACCGCCGCGGTGCTTTCCATGGCGCCGGAAGCGATCGTGCTGTCGCCCGGACCCTGCACGCCCAACGAGGCCGGCATCTGCCTCGATCTCGTTGCCGAGGCATCGGCGAGCGTCCCGATCCTCGGCGTCTGCCTCGGTCACCAGACCATCGGCCAGAGCTTTGGCGGCAAAGTGGTACGGGCGCCCACGCTGGTGCATGGCAAGCTGTCGGCCATCAACCACCGCGGCGAAGGCGTGTTCCGTGGCATTAACGGGCGGTTTCAGGCAACGCGCTATCATTCGCTGGTGGTCGAGCGCGCGAGCCTGCCGCATGAACTTACCGTCGTTGCCGAAACCGACGATAGACTGGTGATGGGGCTCGCCCACAACAGCCTGCCAGTGCATGGCGTGCAATTTCATCCCGAAAGCATCGCCTCGGAGCACGGCCATCTCATCCTCAAGAATTTTCTCGATATCGCCGCCGCCTGGAACGCTGCCACCGGTCGCGCCATCGCGCAGAAATCGCCGGCCCGCCGCCGCGCGGCGCGGCATTGACGTGGGAAGGGCCTGACGGTGACCGACGATTTCAAAGCGCTGATTGCCAAGGCTGCCTCCGGCGCATCGCTGACGCGCGCGGAAGCAGCGCTCGGCTTTGACCGCATGATGTCGGGCGAAGCGACGCCCTCGCAGATGGGCGGCCTGTTGATGGCGCTGCGCGTGCGCGGCGAAACCGTCGATGAGATCACCGGCGCGGTGACGGCGATGCGCGAGAAAATGCTGCGGGTCGAAGCGCCGCCCGACGCCATCGATATCGTCGGCACCGGCGGCGATGCATCGGGCTCATACAATATCTCGACCTGCGCGGCGTTCATCGTGGCCGGCGCCGGCGTGCCGATCGCCAAGCATGGCAACCGCGCGCTGTCGTCGCGTTCCGGCGCCGCCGACGTGCTGGGCGCGCTCGGCGTCAAGATCGAGCTGACGCCGGACGGCGTCGGCCGCTGCATCCGCGAGGCCGGCATCGGCTTCATGTTTGCGCCGGCGCATCATCCAGCCATGAAGAATGTCGGCCCGACCCGGGTCGAACTCGGCACCCGCACGATTTTCAATCTATTGGGGCCATTGTCCAACCCGGCCGGCGTCAAGCGGCAGATGGTTGGCGTGTTCTCGCGGCAATGGGTCGAACCCTTGGCGCAGGTGCTCAAAAATCTCGGCTCGGAAAGCGCCTGGGTGGTGCATGGTTCCGATGGCCTCGACGAGATCACGCTGTCGGGACCGACTTTCGTTGCCGCATTGGCCAATGGGGCGGTGCGCACCTTCGATATCACGCCCGAGGAGGTTGGCTTTGCGCGCCAAAAGGTCGAGGCTTTGCAGGGCGGCGACGCTGCGCACAATGCCAAGGCGCTCATCGATGTACTCTCTGGCGCCAAGGGACCCTACCGCGATGTTTCACTTTTGAACGCCGCCGCCGGTTTGGTGGTCGCGGGCCGAGCCGCCAATCTCAAAGACGGCGTCGCGCAGGCGGCCAAATCTGTCGACTCCGGCGCTGCCAAAGCCCGCCTTGACCGGCTCGTGAAGGTATCGAACGCCTGATGGCCGACATTCTTGCCAAGATCGAGGCTTACAAGCGCGACGAAATCGCCGCAGCCAAGCGCATGCGTTCGCCGGCGGAGGTCGCGGCCGCGGCCCGCGCCGCGCCGCCGCCGCGCGGCTTTCTCGCGGCGGTCGAGCGCCGGCTCACGGCCGGCGACTATGCGCTCATCGCCGAGGTGAAGAAGGCGAGCCCATCGAAGGGCCTGATCCGCGCCGATTTCGATCCGCCGACGCTGGCGCGCGCCTATGAAGCCGGCGGCGCGACCTGCCTGTCGGTGCTCACTGACGCGCCGTCGTTTCAAGGCAGCCCCGCGCATCTGACTTCGGCGCGCGACGCCACCGGCCTGCCGGTGCTGCGCAAGGATTTCATGTACGACCCCTACCAGATCGCGGAGTCGCGGGCCTTCGGCGCCGATTGCATTCTGATCATCATGGCCGGCGTCGACGACGCCACCGCAACAGCGCTGGAAGACGCGGCCTTTGCGCTCAACATGGATGTGCTGCTGGAAGTCCATAATGACGACGAACTGGCGCGCGCGCTCAAGTTGCGATCGCGGCTGATCGGCATCAACAACCGCGACCTCAAGACCTTCGACACCACGCTGGCGACCAGCGAACGGCTTGCGCCCAAAGTGCCGAGCGATCGCATTATTGTCGGCGAAAGCGGGATTGCGACACCTGACGACCTTGCACGGCTGGCGGGTGTCGGCATCCGGGCGTTTCTGGTCGGCGAGAGCCTGATGCGGCAGACCGATGTCGAACAAGCAACCCGCGCACTGATCGGGCGACCCGCCCGCCGCACCAGCGCTACGGGGTGATCCGATGGCACGCAGCAGCAAACAACTCACCCATCTCGGCAAGAGCGGCGACGCCCGCATGGTCGACGTCTCCGCCAAACCGGCGACCGAGCGGATCGCCACAGCCGAAGGGCGCGTGGTGATGACCAAGACGACGCTCGATCTGGTGGTCGAGGGCAACGCTAAGAAGGGCGACGTGGTCGCCGCCGCGCGGCTTGCCGGCATCATGGCGGCGAAACGCACGCATCAATTGATCCCACTCTGCCATCAGCTCGCGCTCTCGCAAGTGCTGGTCGACATTGAGCCGGACCGCAAGCTGCCGGGCTTGATCGTGCGCGCAACCGTCAAGGTCAGCGGCCAAACCGGCGTCGAAATGGAAGCGCTCACCGCGGTATCGGTCGCGTGCTTGACGATCTACGACATGGTGAAGGCGGTCGAACGCGGCATGCGCATCGATGGCGTGCGGCTGGTAGAAAAATCCGGCGGCCAGTCCGGTCACTATCAGGCAAAGGAGTGACGCGGTGGCGGCGCTGATGTCGGTCGCCGAGGCGCTGCGGCTGGTGCTGGAGGGTGCGACCCCCCTGCCCCCGGAAACCGCAACCTTGTCCGACGCCCATGGCCGGGTGCTGGCCGCCGACCTCGCCGCCAAGCGGACCCAACCGCCCGACGCGGTCTCGGCAATGGACGGCTATGCCGCGCGCGCCGCCGATGTGACGCATGTGCCGGCACAATTGCGGGTGATCGGGGAGGTCGCGGCCGGGCATCCGTTCGACGGCCAGATCGGCCCGGGCCAGGCCGCCCGAATCTTTACCGGCGGCGTCGTGCCGCCCGGCGCCGACACCATCGTAATCCAGGAAAACACCGCCCGCGATGGCGACAGCGTGGCAGTGACCGCACCGAGCGCCAAGGGTCGCCATATCCGCGTCGCCGGGCTCGATTTCAAAGCCGGCGCAGTGCTGCTGAGCAAAGGCGCCTGCCTGAGCGCCCGCGATCTCGCGCTGGCAGCGGCGATGAACCACCCGACCGTGTCGGTGCACCGCAGGCCGAAGGTTGCGGTGCTTGCGACCGGCGACGAACTGGTCATGCCGGGCACCGAACCCGGCTTTGGCGAAATCGTCTATTCCAATGGCTACGCCACCATGGCGCTGGCGCGGAGCGAAGGTTGCGACACCGTCGATCTCGGCATTGCTCCGGATCGGCTCGAAGAAACGGTGGCCGCCGTCCGGCGCGCGCGCGAAAGCCGCGCCGATATCCTGGTGACATCGGGCGGCGCCTCGGTCGGCGATTACGACTTGGTCCATAAGGCACTCGCCGCCGAAGGGCTTGCGCTGTCGTTCTGGAAGGTGGCGGTGCGGCCCGGCCGCCCCATGATGCATGGACGGCTGGGCGACATGCATGTTCTCGGACTGCCCGGCAACCCGGTTTCGTGCTTTGTCTGTTCGGTTCTGTTCCTCATCCCGTTGATCCGCCGCCTGACCGGCCGCACGGACATCGAGCCGCGAATCGAACCGGCCATCCTGGGCTGCGACCTGCCGGAAAACGACGAACGCGCCGACTATCTGCGCGCCGCCCTGACCACGGGACCGGACGGCCCGGTAGCGACGCCATTCCCGCAGCAGGACAGCTCCATGCTGGTTCCACTCGCAAAAGCCGACTGTTTATTGGTTCGCGCGCCCCATGAACCGGCCGCCCGCGCCGGCGGCCGTTGCCGCATCCTGAAGCTCGATCTTTAGGCCCTGCCCCTCTTCACCTGATATTAAGTGCTTGCGGAACACATTAAGAACATATAGTGTCCGTTCATGATTTGTTTCGAGGCACAAAACCGCGCCACCGCCGGGGGAAATACAAGAACATGCTGACCCGCAAGCAAGCCGAGCTTTTGCGTTTTATCCATGAGCGGCTGAAGGAAGCCGGCGTTCCGCCGTCATTCGACGAAATGAAGGATGCGCTCGACCTGCGATCAAAATCCGGGATTCATCGGTTGATTACAGCGCTTGAGGAGCGCGGCTTCATCCGCCGCCTGCCGAACCGGGCGCGCGCAATCGAGGTCATCAAGCTGCCGGATTCGGTCGCCCATGGCATGGTGGCTTCGCGCAGCCGCGGTTTCACGCCGAGCGTCATTGAAGGCAATCTCGGCCGCGTGCGCGCCGCGACATCCGAGGATGACAGCAGTCGGCCGGTGGCGGTGCCGGTCATGGGGCGGATCGCCGCCGGAACGCCGATCGAAGCTATTCAGAACAAAAGCCACGTTATCAACATGCCAGCTGACCTGCTTTCCTCCGGTGAGCACTTCGCGCTTGAAGTGCGCGGCGACTCCATGATCGAGGCCGGCATTCTCGACGGCGATATGGCGGTCATCAAACGCACTGACGCCGCCGATACCGGCGACATCGTGGTCGCCTTGATCGACGAGGAAGAGGCAACCCTGAAACGGTTTCGACGGCGCGGCGCTTCAATCGCGCTCGAACCGGCGAACACCGCCTATGAGGTGCGCATTCTCCCGCCCAACCGCGTGCGCATCCAAGGCAAGCTAATCAGCCTGTTCCGCCGTTATTGAGCGCGGGCTTGCACACGCGCCAAGTGCCCCGTTTCCGAAGTTTGCGATCCATCGCAGCGACCCCCGACACGAACTTCGAAAACCAAGACGCTAGTGGAGTGGATTTGACATTCGCTACCCACCTGACAGCAAGCACGCGATGCGAATGTCAAATCCAAAACTCCACTAGCGGCATATACTTGCTAGTGGTCCTTTGATTCTAACATTCGCAAAATCGCGCGCGGAAATGGGATGCGAATGTTAGAATCGGACCACTAGTCGCCGGGCTCCAGATCCTCGGGGCGCGGCGTGGCGTCCCGCGGTGGCGCGGCTATGCCGGGCGGACTATTCGCATGGGGCATTGATGGCGGCGCTTGCGCCCACGGACGATCATAGCCCTGCGGCCGCGCCGGCGTCATGACAAAGCCGTCCGGCGTTTGCCGAAGCGCCACCGCGCCGGTTCGCCGCAGCGCGTCGCGATCGATCAGCAGCGCTGCGCAATGCCCCGGCGCCGCGCGCGGGCTCACCACCACCGCGGCGCGGCGGCAGTCCTCCTCAAAAGCCTCAACCGAGCGCGCCAATGCGATCAGGCGGCCATCGGCAAGCCGACCGATGCAGCCCGCGCGATCGCATTGGATGCCCTTGGCAAGGCCCGCATCGGCATGCGAGCGCCCATCGGCATCGGCTGCAAGCCATTGCCGGGCGGCGAATGTGTCGCCGCCGCTGCGCACGATCGCCAATCGCCCGTCGCTGCCGCGCACCGCCACGCTCTGGCCATCGGCGGCGATCAAGACATCGGGCTGCGGCGTCCGCGCCGCCCATAAACCAGCGATCGCAAGCAACGCCAAACCGATCGCGCGCAGCGGCGACCGCAGCAGACATAAAACCACAAGTCCGATAGTCCCGAGCAGCAAAGGGCCGGTCCCGAATGCCGCCATGCGACCGACCGCGCCCGGCAGACCCGCGACCCAGAGCGCCACCGCAATCATCCAGTCGATCCCCACGCCCATCAGGTGCCAGAACATGCCGTCGAACCCGAACGGTACTGCCATGAGCCCAAGAATGCCGATCGGCATCACCCAGGCCGAGACCACCGGCATCGCCAGCAAATTCGCCACGACGCCATAGGGCGCCAAGCGATGGAAGTGGAAGGCAGCAAACAACGTGGTCGCAAATCCCGCCAGCAGCGACACAATGACAAGCCCGAGCAATGCCCGCCCACCCCACAGCGCCACCCGCATGCCGCGCGGCGTTTCAGCGGCAGCGCTCATCCAGGGCAAGCCGCGCTCATAGCCGGCGACCAGCGCCAGGGTCGCCGCAAACGACATCTGGAAACTCGGATGGACGATTGCTTCCGGGGTCAGCAGCAACACCATCATGGCCGCGACCGTCAATGTCCGCACCGTAATCGCCGGACGATCCACCATCACGCCAATCAAAACGATTGCGATCATGATGAACGACCGCTGGGTGGCGACTTCCGCGCCCGACAGCACGAGATAGGCCGCGGCCGCTATCAGCGCTGCCAAGGCAGCCCATTTCTTGACGGAAAAACTTCCGGACGCGGCGGGCAGCAACGCGAACAGCGCGCGCAGCATGAAAAACATCAACCCCGCGACCACCGCCATGTGATAGCCGGAAATCGACAAGACATGGCCAAGCCCCGATATGAACATGGCATCGTTTACCGCGCCCGAGATTGCGTCGCGTTTGCCGGTCAGCAGCGCGGATGCAATCGAACCGCGGTCGCCGCCAAGCGTCGCGCGGATGCGACGATCGAGCGCTTCTCGCAAACCGTCGATGGTCGCGACGACCCGCAGCCGCAATCCCGGCGGCACCGGCGCCTCGACGGCGCGAATCCGCCCGAGCACAAAGCCTGACGCGCCGATGCCCTGGAAATAAAGGTTGCGTGCAAAATCGTAGCCGCCGGGCCGCAGCGGCGCGAGCGGCGGCGATAGCCGCGCCTTGAACTCAACGAAGGTCGCAACCGGCGGCGCGGTGCCCTTGCGGACCGACACCCGGACACGCTCAGGCAGCTGGTCAAGCCGCGCTCCGGAAATCCGGTGAACCCGAACCACAATGCGATCCGAGCGTTCGCGTTCTTCGCGCGCCTCGACAAAGCCAGCGATCTCGACGTTCCAGGCCGTCGCCTGCAACACCGGATGCGCGATCGCTGCTCGCTTCGCGGTTGCCGTGAGAAAACCCGCAGAGGCGGCGGCAAAGGCCAAGGCGAGCGCAAAACCGATCGAACGATTACGGGCCAGGACCGCCGCACTGACTGCCACGAAAGCCAGCAGCCCGGCTGCCCAGAGCTGCGGCTCCTGCGCGGCGGCGAAATAGAGCACGATCCCAGAACCAAACGCGATCGCCAGCCAAGGGATCAACCGTCCAGGGCCGATATCGGCGAGCGCCCAGGCCTTGAGCCGCTCGCCATAGCGGCCGAATAACGCGGCAAGACGATCCAGCCATGCAAACGACAGCCGCCCGCCCGCCGTCGGCGACCAGGCCGCTTCCCGTCCACGCACGGTACGCACGTCGACCATCGCGCGGTATCCTCAAACGTCCGCGCCACAAAACTGGTCGATATGCTACATCGCGCGCGTTCATCGCGCTGGGGTAATTCACGCGTTTCGCCGAAGGCCGTTCAGGCGCCCTTGGCGCCGGACACTTTCGCCCAGGTGTCGCGCAGCCCGACGGTACGATTGAAGACGAGCTTGCCCGGCTTCGAATCGGGATCGAGACAGAAATATCCCTGCCGCTCGAACTGAACGGCTTCGGGCGAATTGCCGCCCTGCGCGAGCGCCGGCTCAACCCGGGCATCGGCCAGCACTTCCAACGCATTCGGATTAATATCCGTCGCGAAATTCGCGGCATCGGGGCTAGGGCTCATAAACAAGGGATTGTAGAGCCGGACCTCGGACGCAACCGAATGTTCCGCCGAGACCCAATGCAACGTCGCCTGCACTTTACGCCCGTCCGGCGCATTGCCGCCGCGCGTTGCGGGATCATAGGTGCAGCGCAATTCGACCGCCTCGCCGGCGCCATCCTTGATGACTTCGCGGCACGTTACAAAATAGGCATAGCGCAACCGCACTTCCTTGCCGGGCGACAGCCGATAGAACTTCTTCGGCGGATTTTCCATAAAATCGTCGCGCTCGACATATAGCTCGCGGCCAAAGCGGATCTTTCGTGTGCCGGCGGACGGATCGTCCGGATGATTGATCGCTTCCAATTCCTCGCTCTGCCCCTCGGGGTAATTTTCAATCACGATTTTCAGCGGGCGCAGCACCGCCATCCGCCGGCGCGCCGATTTATTAAGAACTTCGCGCACCGCATGGTCGAACATCGCCATATCGACCACGCTGTTGGCCTTGGCCACGCCGATCCGTCGGATAAAATCGCGGAGCGCCTCGGCCGGCACGCCGCGTCGGCGCAGCCCCGCAAGCGTCGGCATGCGCGGATCGTCCCAGCCGCCGACATGGCCGCCGCGAACCAGTTCGGTGAGCACCCGCTTCGACAGGATTGTGTAGGTCAGATTGAGACGCGCGAACTCATACTGATGCGGGCGCGAGGGCACCGCGATGTTGTCAAGAAACCAGTCATAGAGCGGCCGGTGATCCTCGAATTCCAGCGTGCAGATCGAGTGGGTAATGCCCTCGATCGCATCCGACTGGCCGTGGGCATAGTCATAGCTCGGATAGATCGACCATTGCGTGCCGGTGCGCGGATGGTTTGCGTGCAGAATGCGGTACAACACCGGATCGCGCAGATTGATATTGCCCGAGGCCATGTCGATCTTGGCGCGCAGGACACGCGCGCCATTGGGAAATTCGCCGGCCCGCATACGGCGAAACAGGTCGAGGTTTTCAGCGACTGCGCGCTCCCGGTATGGACTGTTTCGCCCTGGCTCGGTGAGGGTGCCGCGGCTTGCGCGCATCGCGTCCTGCGATTGATCGTCGACATAGGCCTTGCCGGCGCGGATCAGATCCTCGGCCCATTGGTAAAGCCGCTCGAAATAATCCGAAGCATGAAAGAGGTGCTTGCCCCAATCAAAGCCAAGCCAGCGCACGTCGCGCTCGATCGCATCGATATATTCCTGCTCTTCTTTGGTCGGATTGGTGTCGTCGAAACGAAGATGGCAACGACCGCCGAACTCCTCGGCAATCCCGAAATTCAGGCAGATCGATTTAGCGTGGCCGATATGCAGGTAGCCATTCGGCTCCGGCGGGAACCGGGTAACGACCGTCGTGTGCCGTTTGGCGTCCAGGTCGGCCTGGACGATGTCGCGAATGAAATCACGCCCGGGTGGGGTCGCCTCGGCAACAGCCATATCGGATGAGTCCTTGTTTCGGGCCTATGTGCCAAATCCGGCCGGATGGGCCAAGTGGGCAATTCGTGGGCAGTTCATGGGCCGTTCATGGGCCGTTCATGGCCGGCCGCAACGCGATAGGCCCCGGCTGGCCGTTATGCTACGGGGATGCCCTCGTGGAGTGGATTTGACATTCGCTACCCACCTGGCAGCAAGCACGCGATGCGAATGTCAAATCCAAAACTCCACTAGCAGCATATACTTGCTAATGGTCCTTTGATTCTAACATTCGCAAAATCGCGCGCGGAAATGGGATGCGAATGTTAGAATCGGACCACGAGTGCCCTGCTAGCAAACTTCGTGATACATCGCGGCACCCGCTTACGCGAACTTTGGAAGCCAAGGGGCAGCAGTAACGCCATGATGCTCGTGCCGCTCTTCGATTTGACGCTTCTACAGCGCTTGCGGCAAACGCGGTTAGGAACTTCAATTGGCGGCATTGGTCCCACCGTCGCTTGGCCCACCGCAATCAGCACCCGATGACCGAAATCGTTACCCGCTTTGCGCCCTCGCCCACCGGCTTCCTGCATATTGGCGGCGCGCGGACCGCCTTGTTCAATTGGCTCTATGCGCGCGGCCGCGGCGGCAAGATGCTGCTGCGGATCGAAGATACCGACCGCGAGCGATCAACCAAAGAAGCCATCGACGCAATTCTCGACGGCCTGAACTGGCTCGGGATTGCCTGGGACGGGGACGCCATCTACCAATTCCCGCGTGCCGCGCGGCACCGGGAAATCGCCGAGCATATGCTTGCGTCAGGCGCAGCTTATCGCTGTTTCGCGACCCCCGAAGAACTGACCGAGATGCGCGAGATCGCGCGGCGCGAAGGCCGCAAGCGGCTCTACGACGGGCGCTGGCGCGACCGCGATCCGAGCGAGGCGCCAGTTGGAGCCAAGGCGACGATCCGCCTGAAGGCGCCGCTTTCCGGCGAAACCGTCATCGAGGACCACGTCCAAGGGCGTGTCGTCTTTCAGAACGAAAATCTCGACGACTTTGTCCTGCTGCGTTCGGACGGCAACCCGACCTATATGCTCGCAGTCGTCGTCGACGACCACGACATGGGCGTCACGCATATCATCCGTGGCGACGACCACCTCGCCAATGCACCGCGGCAGAAGCATATTTACGATGCCATGAGCTGGCAGGTCCCCCAGATGGCGCATATCCCGCTGATCCACGGTCCGGATGGCGCCAAGCTCTCCAAACGGCATGGGGCTCTCGGGGTCGAGGCCTATCGCGCCATGGGCTACCTGCCAGCGACCATGCGCAACTATCTAGCGCGGCTCGGCTGGAGCCACGGCGACCAGGAAATCTTCGCCACCGAGGAGTTAATCGCCGCATTCGACCTCCCACAAATCGGCCGGTCGCCGGCGCGGCTCGATCTGGCGCGGCTCGACAGCCTTAATGGCCACTATATTCGCCAATCCAGCGATAGCGATCTGCTGGCCGAAATCGAGCGCCTGCTGCCCCATATCGCGGGCGGGCCGGAGCTGGCCGCTAAGCTTTCTCCTGGGCTACGGCAGCGCTTCATGGCCGCCATGCCGGGCCTCAAGGAGCGCGCCAAGACGCTGATCGAACTGATTGAAGGCGCCCGCTATGTGTGGTCCGAGCGCCCGCTCCAGCTCGATGACAAGGCCTTGGCAATCCTGCCCGCCGACGCACGCACCCTATTGTTTGAGCTTTTGGCCGATCTCGACGCCCTGAGCGCCTGGGATGCGAGCAGCACGGAACAGGCGGTCCGCGCCTTTGCCGAGCGCAAACAGTCCAAACTCGCCAATGTCGCACAGCCGCTGCGGGCTGCCCTGACCGGCCGCACCACCTCGCCGCCGATCTTTGATGTGCTTGCGGTGCTGGGTAAGGCCGAAAGCCTCGCCCGCCTACGTGACCAGACCCAGAGCCGCTGAGACGGCATCTTGCAGCGCACAGTTGAATAAGCTACGCAACCGAAGAATCTCCCCCGCGGCCAGGCCGGAGATCCCGTCCTACAGATTCGTAGTCTGTGGACCAGAGATTCGCTTGGATCCCGCAACCGAGGGCTCGGAACATGGATGCGAAAAGCGGCGCCAATACCCAATCGGGGCAGCTAACGATCGGCAAGCAGAACTGGTCGTTTCCGATCTATGAGGGAACCATTGGCCCCGCAGTCATGGATATTTCCAAACTCTATGCCCAGGCCGGGATATTCACTTACGACCCTGGCTTCACCTCGACGGGAAGCTGCGAATCCAAGATCACATACATCGATGGCGATGAGGGGGTCCTGCTCTATCGGGGCTACCCGATCGAGCAGATCGCCGAACACGGCGACTTTCTCGAAACCTGCTACTTGCTGCTGTATGGCGAACTGCCGACACCCGCCCAGAAATCGGATTTCGACAATCGCGTGACCCATCACACGATGGTGCACGAGCAGATGAGCCGATTCTTCCAGGGGTTCCGTCGCGACGCCCACCCGATGGCAATCATGACCGGCTGTGTCGGCGCCTTGTCTGCATTCTACCACGACTCGACCGATATCTCCGACCCACACCAGCGCATGGTCGCATCGCTGCGCATGATCGCAAAGATTCCGACCATTGCGTCGATGGCGTTCAAGTACTCAATTGGACAGCCGTTCGTTTATCCCAAGAACGAACTCGACTATGCCACCAATTTCCTGCGCATGTGCTTTGCGGTGCCGTGCGAGGAATACAAAGCCAATGCCGTATTGGCGCGCGCGATGGATCGCATCTTCATCCTGCATGCCGATCACGAGCAAAATGCCTCGACCTCAACGGTGCGGCTGGCCGGCTCGTCCGGCGCCAATCCGTTCGCGTGCGTTGCCGCCGGCTGCGCTTCGCTGTGGGGCCCCGCCCATGGCGGCGCCAACGAAGCTGCGCTGAAGATGCTGGCGGAGATCGGCCGCGTCGAACGTATTCCGGAATTCATCAAACGCGCCAAAGATAAGAACGACTCGTTCCGCCTGATGGGCTTTGGCCACCGCGTCTATAAGAACTACGATCCGCGCGCCAAGATTATGCAGAAGACCTGCCATGAGGTGCTCCAGGAAATGGGCATCAAGGACGATCCGCTGCTCGACGTCGCACTGGAACTTGAACGGATCGCGCTGTCGGACGAATATTTCATCGAAAAGAAGCTCTATCCGAATATCGACTTCTATTCGGGCATCACGCTCAAGGCGATGGGCTTCCCGACCACGATGTTCACCGTGCTGTTCGCCGTTGCGCGCACTGTCGGCTGGATCGCGCAGTGGAAGGAAATGATCGAAGATCCGGACCAGAAGATCGGTCGGCCGCGTCAGCTGTACACCGGCGCCGCACGACGCGACTATCAGCCGGTCTCTCGTCGAAAATAGCCGCGGCCAACAAAAACACCCGGCCCGCGCCGGGTGACCGCCATCATGATCGCGGCTTTTCCACGTAAGACAAAACAATTTCCGCAGCGCGACGGCTCGGTACAGCCGTCGCAAGCTCCATGATTGAATCAAGCCGCGCGAAAGCCTCGACCTGCCGCCGTCGCTCGGCACTGTCAGTCATCAGCGGCGCCAAAACATCGACCAGCGCTTCCGGCGTACAGGCCCGTTGCAGCAACTCCGGAACGACATTCTGCCCGATCACCAAATTGGCAAGAATGACCGATGGCACATTGACGGCGATCCGCGCGACAATCTCGTCCAACAGCGCCACCTTATAGGCCGCCACCATCGGCACGCCGGCGAGCGCCAGCTCAAGCGTCACAGTGCCTGACTTGGCGAGCGCGGCGCGGGCGCTACGGAACGCCGCCCATTTCACCATCGGGTCGGTCACAATGCGCGGCCGCACGCACCAATCGGCGGTCATGGATTGCAACTTCTCCTGCAATTGCGGAACCGTTGGCACCACCATCTCGAATGTGCCGACGCGCTCTTCCAGCAACCGGATCGCTTCACCGAACACCCCGGCCATGCGGCGGATTTCGCCTGGCCGGCTTCCCGGCAGCACCAGCAGCAGCGGCGGATCGGCGGATCGGCGCGCGGCCTCTTCGGCGTTCGGGCGCAACAGGCCGAGCTGCTCGATCAACGGGTGCCCGACATAGGTGCAGGGCGGTCCACCCAGCCGGACATGCACCTGTGGCTCAAACGGCAACAGCGCCAGCACATGATCGACATAGGCCCGCATGGCGCGCGCCCGTCCCGGCCGCCACGCCCAGACCGACGGCGAGACATAATCGACAATCGGGATCGACGGCGACCGCTTGCGGACGCGTTGGGCAATGCGATGGGTCAATTCCGGGCTATCGATGATGACCAGCACGTCCGGCCGTACCGCGATAACCGCTTCGGCTACATCGGCGATATAACGAAAAATGCTCGGAAGATGCTTGATCGCGCCAAGCCCGATGAAAGCGAAATGCTGGATCGGCACCAAAGGCTGTAGCCCCTGTGCCAACATTTCACGGTCGCCGACACCGACGATGCGCATTGCGCCGCGCTGCGACTTCAGGGCGCGCATCAAAGCGGCGCCCAGCCGGTCACCGGACACTTCACCCGCAATCACGCAAATCGTGAGCCCGTCCGCCGCTCCGGCGGTCGCGGCATCGGTCGTCATGGCCGGGCTCCCGGACGTCGAACCCCGACAACGAATAGCCTGGCACGATCCGCCGCCTCGACCACACGCAAGGGCTCGGCGATAATGGTCTCGCCTGCGGCAACCGCGATTCCCGCCAATTTTGCGCGCGCAGCCTTCTCAACGGTTCTTGGTCCAAGTGAGGGAAGATCGAACCGCCGATCCTGGGTTGGCTTTGGCGATTTGACCAATACGCCGGTATTATCGGGAATTCGGATGCGTCCCTCTTCGCGCAGCGCGACAATGCGATCAAGCATCAAATCGGTACCCTCGGCCGCCTCAATAGCCAAGACCCGATTGTTCGCAACGACGGCAGCCTGCCCGACGTCAAAATCTGAAATCGCAGAAATCAGCCTCAGTCCATCGGCGATGTCGCGATCGTGGGATGCGGTTGGCTTGATCAAACCGAGCGGACCTTCAGCGACCAAGATCTCCGGCGCCAATTCATGCGCCCCGATCAGACGAAACCCATGCTCCTCCATGACCTTCGCAACGCCCGACAAGAGCTTATTGTCGCCGCCTCTGAAAATGCGAAATATCGTGGGCAATAAGCGTATCGTAAGCCAGTCAAACCGCAGTTCATGAATCGCCGGACGAATTGCATTTCCAATCATGACGACGTCACGACACCCCTCTTGACGGGCCAGACGGCTGAACCGCGCCAAGCCTCCAAGACGCAACCAATGATGGGGGTAACCCGCGACCGCCGACGATTCGGCCCAACCGTGAACCGGAAACAAAACCACCGCGCGCCCGCGTCGGCGAACCGCATCCGCAACCGTCAATGGCAGACTGCCACCGCCGCAAATAATCGCGACCGGGCCGCTGTCAGGATGTGCTTCCGTCTGGTTCATAATCCCGCATCGGCAGAATCGTCGGCGGATTTTCCAGATCGCCCCGCCATCATCAACGAACGCGTGCGTGACAAGCGGACAAAGTCCAGAATCTTCCCAACCGAGGCATGCCCCGGAAACTCGCGCTCAACGACGGCTCTGCGCTGTTCAAACGCCAAATCGCCATGGAACAGCATTCGGTAAGCGCGCCAGACGGCTCTGATATCCTCCCGGGCGCAGCCCCTGCGTTTCATACCGACAATGTTGACCCCGCGGAGCGCGGCGCGAAATCCGATTGCGATCCCATAGGGGATAACGTCCTTGGACACGCCGCTGACCCCGGCGATCATCGCGCTTTCGCCAATCCGGACAAACTGATGGACCGCGGCTTGACCGCCAAGAAAAACATGGTCGCCGATAGTGACGTGCCCGCCGAGCACGACATTGTTCGCGAATGTCACGTCATGGCCGATGCGGCAATCGTGGCCCACATGACTGCCGACCATGATCAGACAACGATCTCCGACCACGGTGCTGCCACCGCCGTCTTCGGTGCCGACATTCATCGTCACGCTCTCGCGAATATCGCAGTCGGCGCCGATAACCAGAGTCGTCGCGCCACCGCGATAGCGGGTCGATTGTGGCGGCCCGCCGAGCGACGCGAATGGCGCGATCCGCGTCCGCGGACCGATGGTCGTATGGCCCGCAATATGGACCTGCGCTTCGAGCCTGCAGCCATCGCCGATCGTGACATCGCGCCCGATCACGCAATACGGGCCGATATGCGCGCCGCGCCCGACAACAGCCCCCGCGTCCAGCCGGGCGGTGGCATCGATGAAAGCATCGGTCATCGGGGGCTCAACATGGCGCCCACTTCGGCTTCGGCCACGACAACGCCGCCAACCTTTGCCTCGCCGCGGTACCACCACATGTTTCTTTTGTGCGCGATTTTGGTCACATGATATTCGACAGTGTCGCCCGGTGTGACCGGTTTGCGAAATTTCGCCTTGTCGATGGTCATAAAGAAGACGTTCTTCGGGCCATCCATCTTGGTTGCAAAAATGCAAATCGCGCCGGCGGTCTGCGCCATTCCTTCAACCAGCAGCACGCCCGGGAAGACCGGATTTCCAGGAAAGTGACCGAGGAATTGCGGCTCATTGGCCGTCACATTCTTGATGCCGATCGCCGATTCGTCGCCGCGCATATTGACGATCCGGTCGATCATCAGGAACGGATAACGATGCGGCAAGGCCTTCAATATTTCGATAATATCGGCCGTCCCGAGCGATATGGCGTTGTCATTCGTCATTGGTCGGCTCCCCTGACGCCCCCTTGATCCGGACCGAACCGCGTACCCCGGATTTTGCGATGGAACGCAAGACCGCCATTGCCCGCAAATAATCTCGGTTCCGCATGGCCGGAATGCCAAGCCAGGTTTCGCCCGCCGGAATGTTCGAAATCACTCCAGTTTTGGCACCAAGCCGGGCACCTTCACCGATGGTCACGTTGTCGGCAATGCCGACTTGCCCGCCCAGCACAACATGATCTTCGATGACCGCACTGCCGGCGATCCCCGCCTGCGCCACCACCACGCAATGCCGGCCAATCGAGACGTTGTGGCCGATCTGCACCTGATTGTCGATCTTGGTGCCCTCGCCGATAACGGTGTCCCGCAATCCACCACGATCAATCGAGGTGCCGGCGCCGATTTCCACATCGTCCTGGATAATCACCCTGCCGATCTGAGGGATTTTGAGGCGACCGGCTTCGCCTATCACATAGCCAAACCCGTCCTGACCGATCAGACAACCGGCATGCAGCACGACGCGATCGCCGATAAGCGCATGCGCAACCGACGCATTCGGACCGATGGAGCAGTCCCGGCCGATGCGCACATGCGCCGCGATTACCGCATTGGCGCCAATCGAAGTTCCCGAACCAATCTCGGCCCCCGCCCCGATCACCGCACCGGGATCGACACAGACGCCGTTTTCCAGCCGCGCATCGGGATGAATGACCGCGCCAGCCGCCACACCGGGCGTCGTGCCGCCGCCAGCGAAGGACGACGACGGCCGCAGCGCATCGGGATATATCGCACCGGCGGCCTTCACAAAGGCGTGGTAGGGCTTGTCAAAGACCAGCAATGCCGTAGTCGACGGCACCTGATCGGACAGTTGCCGTGTGGTTATGCAGGCGCCGGCCGCGGTGGCGCGCGCCGTCGCGGAAAATTTTGGATGATCCAAGAACGCCAGATCGGATGGCCCCGCCCGGTCGAGCGCCGCGATTCCGCCAATCGCCCGTGTTGCATCGGACGGACGGCGCAGCTCCGCGCCGGTGAGCCGCGCGATCTCGCCAACGGTAATGGTCTTGTCGCACCGAAAAAAAGATCGCGCGCTCATGCAACTCCGGCCGTGCCGCGACCAACCGCTCGACTTAGAACGTCGTCCCGCCGCTGAAACGGAAGATTTGAGTACGATCGAACGATTGCTTGGTGATTGGATATGCCAGATCGAAGCGCAGTGGGCCAAACGGCGACGCCCATAGCAAGCCAACGCCCACCGATGAATTGACGAACATGGAATTGCTGGATGGCTGCAGGACTTCGCCGGTCGCACCGGGCCCCGTCAACCACGAAGTCGGGCCGCGATAGTTCCAAAGCGAGCCGGCATCCGCGAACACGGCGAATTTGATGCCGACTTCCTTGGGCGCGAAGAACAGCGGCGTCTGGAACTCGATGCTGGTGCCCCAATACATCGAACCGCCGAGCGCATCGCCCAAGGTTCCCGGGGTCATGTCGCGCGGCCCAATACCATTGGGCGCAAAGCCGCGAACCAAGTTCGGCCCCATCTGGAAATGGTCCAGCATGCGCAGACCGTTCGAGCCCCAACCGTGGATATAGCCGGCTTGCAGACGCAGCACGCCGATCACGTCCTGGATTGGCTCGTAATAGCTGCGCACATCGGCGGTGGTGCGAATGTACTGCACGTCGCCACCGACGCCCGCGAAGTCCTGCTTCAGGATGCCGAGAATGCCGCTGGTCGGGTTTCGGTTGTTGTCGAGGGTATTGTAGTTGAGGTCATAGCCAACCAGTGAGGTCAGAACCGAGCCCCGCGCCAGTTCGCGGCGGACCGCCAGCGATGCTTCGCCGTCAGAAAAGCAGTGCTGTTGACCTGCCGAGGCCGAAAACGGCAGCCCAGTCGCCGGATCGATCAATCCTACGTTCCCTGGCGTGGGAAAGAGACCGAGAGAGCTGTCCGGACTAAGGTTGTTACAATTCCGCAGCGTGGCTGGAATGTCGATTTTCTGGCTGTAGGCCGAATAGCGCAGTTGCAGCGACAGATCTTCCCGCAGCGTGAAGCCGAAGCGCAGACCGCCGCCGGTGGTGCGGTTTTCGTAGGAGACGAAATTGGTCGCCTTTTGCACGCGCGAGAACAGATCGACGCCAAGCGCCACGCGGTAACCGAGCAGATAGGGCTCCACAAAGGACAGCGTATAACCCGACGATTTCTGGCCGTATTGCACCGACGCCTTGGCGTAGAGACCATAGCCCATCAGGTTGCGCTCGCCGACGCTCACCTCAGCGAGGAATCCGTCGGCGGTCGAATAGCCGCCGCCAACCGAGAACTCTCCGGTCGATTGCTCTTCGACCAACACATTGATGATGACGCGATCGGGCGACGAGCCGGGCTCGCTGGCGACCTTCACCTCTTTGAAGTAGCCAAGATTGCGCAATCGCCGTTCGGCGCGGTTGATGAGCGCGCGATTGTATGGGTCGCCTTCGGCGACATCGAATTCGCGCCGGATGACGTAGTCGCGGGTTCGGGTATTACCGCGCACATTGATCTGTTCGATATAGAGCCGCTGCCCGTCGTCGATCAGGTAGATGAGATTTATGCGGCGCGCTTCGTAATCGCGGTCGGCGCGCGGACGCACGGTCGCAAACGCATAGCCCTGGCGCGCCGCCTCAATCGTCATGTCCTCGACGGACTTTTCGATCGCCTCGGCATTGTAGACGGCGCCTGACGGCGTCCTGACTTTGGGACGCATCGAGCCCGGCTCGATCGCCCTGACATTCGAGCGCACATCCACCGTTCCAACGCGGTATTGCACGCCCTCCTCAATGGTGAAGGTCACGACAAAGCCGCCGCGCGCGGGATCGAACACCGCCGCAGCCGAGGTTATCCGCGCATCGACATAACCATTCTTCAGATAGAATCGACGCAGCAGTTCCCGATCCGATTCCAGCCGATCCGGATCGTAGATATTCGTGCTTTGCAGGAACGAAAGAATATTGGTTCGGGTCGTTCGGATGACATCCCGAAGCCGGTACGACGAATAGGCGCTATTGCCGACGAATTCGATGCCGGTAATGGTGCTCTTGCCGCCTTCCGATATTTCATAAACCAGATCGACCCGGCCATTCGGCAGATCGATGATTTTTGGAACCACGGTTACGTCGTAGCGACCACTCCGCCGATAAACTTCGACGATACGCTGCACATCCGCCTGAACGACGCCGCGCGCGAGTGTCCCACGTTCCTTCGATTGAATTTCGGGCTTGAGCTGCTCGTCTTTGACCCGGGTATTGCCTTCGAACTGAATGCGATTGATGACCGGGTTTTCAATGACCGTAACGACGATTCGAGCGCCAACCGGGCGAATTGTCACTTCCTGAAACAGGCCAGTGCCAAACAAGGCCTTATAGGCCTCATCGATCTCGAAGGCGCCAAGGCGACCACCGGGACCAGGCCGGAAATATGAACGGATGGTTGCGGCTTCGACGCGCCGATTGCCCTGAACGTCGATATTGGCGGCAGTTTGCGCGTACGCGCTCGGCGCGGTCAGAACGACCGGCACCACGCCAAGCCACACCCCCAAGAGGACCGGCGCTAGTGCGCCCAATCCCCGAATCAGCTGCAAACCCAACCTCACGCCTATGTCCCCTTCCGAACCCGCCATCCCCGGGGTTCCCGATCCGCCAGCCCCCAGTTTTTACAGGGATTTGCTCGCAGCGCAAACCAACCTATCCGTGCGTCCGGCCGTTACCCCCAAGCCGTTGCCCACACGCCACATTCATCAATTGGATCACGACCTTGGCCAAAGCGAGGCCAGCCGCCCAATATCGTTATAGGTCGCGAACACCATCAACATCAAAACCAGGGCCATTCCTATGCGAAATCCATATTCTTGGGCCCTTTCCGACAGCGGACGGCCCCGAATGGCTTCAATTGAGTAGAACAAAAGGTGACCGCCGTCGAGCAGGGGGACCGGGAACAGATTGAGCAACCCGATCGAGACCGAAATCATTGCAACAAATTGCAGCAGCAATACAAAACTGACACTCGCCACCTGCCCGGACATCTGGGCGATCATGATTGGGCCGCCCAGCTGCTCGGCCGATGCCCGACCTGCAAAGATTCGCCAGATATAGGTCATCGTCTGGTCGATAATGGTCCAGGTTTCGGTGAAGCCAACGCCGATGGCGGGCAACAGGCCGACCCGTTCGAACCGGACCTCGTCCGCCGCCAGCGACCGGGTTATGCCGAGCACGCCCATACGATGGGTATTGCCGAAATTGTCCTTCACCTCCTGAAGCGCGGGGATCGCCTTCAGCGACACTTGCACCCCCCCGCGTTCAACAATGATCAGCAACGTCTCGCCAGCGCTGAGGCTGACAATCCGCTGCATGTCGGAAAAGCTCCGGATCGATCGACCGTTGATCGACTGAACGACATCGCCGGGCTGAAAGCCTGCCGCTGCGGCCGCGCTGTTGGGCTGCAACGCATCGACCCGCGGCAATGTAATCTGGCGTCCGAAGATCATCGCCGCCGCCGCGAAAATCACGATTGCCAACAAGAAATTAGCAAACGGACCCGCGGCGACAATAGCGGCCCGCGGACCGAGTTTCTGATGAGCGAAACTGATCTTGCGCTCCGCCTCGGTCATCACAGAAATTGCGGCCTGGTCAGGAACGCTTGCGGCATTTTCGTCGCCGAAGAATTTAACATAGCCACCAAGCGGAATGGCCGAGACCTTCCATCGCGTGCCATAGCGATCGTTGAAGCCAAACAACTCCGGGCCAAATCCAATGGAAAACACCAGGACTCGAACGCCATACCAACGTGCGACCAGAAAATGTCCGAGTTCGTGGATGAACACCACGATCGTCAGCACGAACAAAAATGCAATGAGAGCATAGAGGATGCTGAAGCCCCACGATCCCGCAATCGCCAAGATGTCAAAGCCCATGATCTGACTGCCTAACCCCGCTTGGGATGCATTGTTCAACCATTACTATGCCCTTTAACGATCCTTTGCGGCAATTTGGGGCAAGAGCTCACGCGATAACAATCTCGCATTATGGTCAATAGCAAGCGCATCGTCGACGCTTGAGGGCTCCCGCAGCAAGCCGCGGGCGTCCGCACCGGCCAAAGTTGCCTCGACCAGAGCGGCGATCCCGACAAATCCGAGCGCCCCTGACAGAAACGCCGCGACCGCGACCTCATTTGCGGCATTCAACACGGTCGGCGCTCCCCCGCCCGCTTCCAAGGCCCGCCTGGCAAGCGCCAAAGCCGGAAACCGCGTTAAATCCGGCTGCTCGAACGATAATGTTCCGATCTGCGCAAGATCAAGCCGCGGCGCCGGACCGTCGATTCGTGCCGGCCACGCCAGACAATGCGCGATCGGAATTCGCATGTCAGGGCTACCAAGTTGCGCGATATACGAACCGTCGCGAAATTCGACCAGACCATGAATCACCGATTGCGCGTGCACGACAACATCGATCTCGTCCGGACTAAGCGCGAACAAGTGATGCGCTTCAATCACTTCGAGACCTTTATTCATTAAGGTGGCGGAATCGATCGTCACCTTCTGGCCCATCGACCAGTTTGGATGCTTGAGGGCCTGTTCCAGCGTCGCGCCGCGAATTTGTTCGGCCGACCAAGTTCGGAATGGCCCACCCGACGCTGTCAGGATCACGCGCCGCACGTCCTCGCGCCGTCCGGCGCTCATGGCCTGAAACAGGGCGTTATGTTCCGAATCAACCGGCAACACCGTCGCACCCGCGGCGGCGGCGCGACGCATGAACAAACCGCCGGCGCACACCAAACACTCCTTGTTGGCGATCGCCACAATTGCGCCGCGCTCGGCAGCCGCCAATGTCGGCCGCAATCCGGCCGCGCCGGTAATGGCACCAATGACCCATTGCGCGGGCCGTTGCGCCGCCTCAACCAACGCATTCGCGCCGGCCGCAGCTTCAATACCGGTGCCCGCCAACGCGCTCTTGAGTTCGCCATAGGCGGATTGGTCCGCCACTGCCGCGAAGCGGGCGCCAACGTCACGCGCCAGCGCCGCCAAGGCTGCCGCGCTGGTATTTGCGCTCACTGCTTCGACACGAAAGCGCCCGGGCTCGCGCTTGATCAAATCGACGGTGCTGGCTCCAATCGAACCGGTGGCGCCGAGCAATGTCACACTGCGTTCGTCGCTTAGCGCAACCGGTGCGGGCTTTGCAGCCGTTCTTACATTCATCATCTCACCATATCAGAAAGCCGCGCGCAGGGGCATCGATACCGCCATGCACCAACCCGGCGAAGCAAGCAAGCATGGCGGCCATGACAAATCCGTCCAACCGATCCATCAAACCGCCGTGGCCCGGAATCAAGGTTCCGGCATCCTTGGCGCCAAAATGACGCTTAATCGCAGATTCGAAAAGATCACCGATCTGCGCCACAATCGATAACGTGATCGCGAGCATCAACGCGGCAGAGATACTGCCGACCCCGCTAATATAGACCACCAGTATCGCCGCCAACATCGCGCCCACCAAGCCGCCGATCGAACCCGACCAGGTCTTGTTCGGGCTGATGCCCCGCGCCAGTTTCGGACCGCCGAGCGCGCGGCCGGTGAAATAGGCCATGACATCGGTGGACCATACGACCGCGAACAGAAAAACAATGGCGATGAAGCCAAATTCCGCATCGGAACGCAGGATGATCGGCGCGAGCCCAATCGCGCCCGCATAAGCGACGCCGGCGCCCGCCCATAGCGCATTGGCGCGAGGCGCCACGGCCGCGCATGCGACTATTCCCACGACCAGCACAACGGGAATCGCCGCCAAAACGAATGCGTGACCGCCGGCGCCACGCGCGGCCAACATTATTGCAACAATCAAAGTCACACCGCCGCTTGCCAACACCAGGCGCTGACCGCGACCGCAAACCAGCGCGGTCCATTCCGCAAACACCACCAGCGCGGCACCGCCCCAAAACAAAGCGAAGAGCCAGCCGCCCATATAGGCGGTGCCGACCGCCAGCGGCGCCAGAACCAGCGCTGAAACAATGCGAAGCAGCAAATTTTTGCCGGCTAACCCCGGCTTGGGACGCGCCGGGTTCGCATCGGCCATGCTCATGAACCGGTTTGCGCGATCAATCCGCCGAACCGACGTTCCCGGCGGCGGTACTCTGCGATTGCATTTTCGAGCGCCGAACGATCAAAATCCGGCCAATAAGTCGGTACGAAAACAAGCTCGCTATAGGCAGCCTGCCACAACAGGAAATTCGAAAGCCGCTGTTCGCCACTGGTGCGGATGACAAGATCGGGCTCCGGTAGATCGGGCGCATCGAGATGCCCGGAGATCGCTTCAGCCGTAATATCGCCCACCACAATGCTGCCATCGGCGACCTGGCGGGCGAGGCGCTGCGCCGCGCGCGCCACCTCCTGTCGACCGCCGTAATTGAACGCAACCACCAGAATAAGTTTGTCGTTGCCCCGCGTCAGCGCCTCGGCCTCTTCCAAGAGCTGCCGGATATCGGGAGCAAGATCGGCGCGTTCGCCGATCACGCGCACGCGCACGCCGTTCAGGTGCAATTCCGCAAGATCGTTACGAATGAAGCGACGGAGCAGCGCCATCAACTCGCCAACCTCGGCGGCCGGACGTGACCAATTTTCGGCGCTGAACGAAAAGATCGTCAGGATTTTGATGCCGAGATCGCCGGCCGCGCGCACCGTGCGGCGCACCGCCTCAACACCGCGGCGATGACCTTCGGTGCGCGGCAGGCCGCGCGCCGCTGCCCAGCGCCCATTGCCATCCATGATGATCGCAACGTGCCGCGGCACGGTGAACTCCGGCATTCGGACATTGAGCGTATCCGCCATCGACAACCAGCAATCCTCAGACCGTGAGGATTTCCTTTTCCTTGGCCGCCAGCATCTTGTCGAGCTCGACAATGATGTCGTCGGTTGCTTTTTGTACCTGCTCCGACGAACGTTTACCTTCGTCTTCACTGATCTTGTGATCTTTTTCGAGCTTCTTGAGCACATCAAGGCCGTCGCGGCGGACATGCCGAATGGCAACCTTGGCCGCCTCGGCGTATTTATGCGCAACCTTGACCAATTCTTTGCGGCGATCTTCGTTGAGTTCGGGAATCCGCAGGCGCAGCACTTGTCCATCCGTAGCCGGTGTTAGCCCCAGGTTGGATGCGTGGATCGCCTTTTCCACGGCATGGACCATGGATTTGTCCCAAACCTGCACGGAAATGAGTCGCGGCTCGGGGACGCTGACCGTTGCAACCTGATTGAGCGGCATATGTGTGCCGTAGGCTTCGACTTGAATCGGCTCAAGCAGACTGGCGGATGCTCGACCGGTCCGCAGGCCACTGAGTTCCTGCTTAAGGACCTGGACCGCGCCCTGCATCCGTCGCTTGAGATCATTCAGGTCATGTGTTGCAGCTGCCATGATGCCCTCCTGAAATCACGCCGTTAAAAACCACGATCGCCCTACTTGTCTCGACCGGCACCCACCCATCGGTCAACCTGCCAGCCAATTATCCCCTCGCTCGCGAAGTTCGCGTTAGCGGCTGCCGCAATGTACCACGAACTTCGGATGTGGGTCCCAGTCCCGCCGATCCGAAGTTCCTAAACCACCTGCGGCAAATTCGATTAGAAACCGCAGATCGAAAAGCGGCACTAGAACCATAGCCTTGCTAGAGAACCATAGCCTTGCTAGTGCCCCTTGGTTTCCGAAATTCGTGTCGGTGGTCGCTGCGATGTATCACGAACTTCGGAAACAGGGCACTAGGAACTAACAACCGTGGCATGCCCCCGGCCGCGCAACACCATCTCGATAGCCTGCGACTCCCGGATAGAGAAGACAATGATAGGCATCCGGTTCTCGCGGGCAAGCGCGAAGGCGGTCGCATCCATGACCTTGAGATTACGCTCGATGGCCTCTTGATGGGTCAAACGATCGTATCGGACGGCATTTTTATCTTTTTTTGGATCAGCGCTGTAGACGCCATCCACGTCGGTCGCCTTCAATACCGCCTGCGCGCCGAGTTCGGCCGCGCGTAGAACCGCCGTCGTATCGGTCGTGAAAAATGGATTTCCGGTGCCGCCGGCCAATACCAGCATCCGATTCTTCTCAAGATGCCGCAGCGCCCGCCGACGTTCATAGGTCTCGCAGATTTCCGGCATCGTCACCGCGGACATCGTGCGCGCGGTATGACCGGCGGCCTCGATTGCTGTTTCAAGTGCCAAAGCATTCATGGCGGTGGCCAGCATCCCCATCAGGTCGGCCGTCACCCGCGGAATACCTTTCTCGGAAACTTGCACGCCGCGGACGATATTGCCGCCACCGGCCACAATTGCGATGCTGACGCCCAGCGCTTGGGCGGCCACCAGATCGGCGGCGATGCGTGTCAGGGTCGGCTGATGGATGCTGGCACCGTCCGGCCCCATGAGGGCCTCACCGGAAACCTTGACGATCACGCGGCGGTAAATCGGCTCAGCCATCGGCGCGTTTGCCTTGCCCGTTGTGCCCCCTTATGGGCCGTTGAGGGGGTCGCGTCTCAGGCCTGCCCGGCTGTTGCTGCCACCTCAGCGGCAAAGTCGGTCTCGGCACGCTCGATACCCTCGCCAAGCGCAAACCGCACAAAACCCGTGATCTTGATGGGCGCGCCCACCTTACCTTCGGATTCCTTGAGCGCCTGCGCCACCGTCTTTTTGTCGTCGTGGATAAATGGCTGATCGAGCAGGCAGACCTCCTTGTAGAAGGTCTTGAGCCCGGATTCGACGATCTTGTCGACTACATTCGCGGGCTTGCCTTTCGCCTTTTCCGCAATCACATCCTTTTCCCGACGCAGCACGGCTGGATCGAGCCCGGAAGAATTGATCGCTTGTGGGTTGGTCGCTGCGACATGCATGGCGACTTGGCGGCCGATGCGCGCCAATTCCTCGGCATTCCCCGTGGACTCGAGCGCGACAATGACGCTCATCTTGCCGAGGCCTTCGACCACCGCGCCGTGCACATAGCTCGACACTACGCCCTGCCCGACCGACAGCACCGCCGCCCGCCGTAAAGTCATATTCTCACCGATCTTGGCCACGGTGTCGGCGATTGCGTCGGCGATCGTGATCCCGCCGACCTTGGCGGCCTTGATCGCCTCAACATCGGCGCCGACGTCGAGCGCGACATTCGCAATCATCCGGACCAAGCCTTGGAACAGATCGTTGCGCGCGACAAAATCGGTCTCCGAATTGACCTCGACGACAACACCTTTATTGCCCTTGATGGCGGCCCCGGTCAGACCTTCTGCGGCGATGCGGCCGGACTTCTTGGCCGCCTTTGACAAGCCCTTCTTGCGCAGCCAATCGACGGCCGCTTCCATATTGCCGTCATTTTCGCCCAGCGCCGCCTTGCAATCCATCATGCCTGCGCCGGTCGCCTCGCGCAGCTCCTTGACCATCTGTGCGGAAATGTTGGCCATTGAAGGGGTCCTCTTATTCAATGCGGCCGAGCGCAACCCAGCCAATCGTCGATCCGTCGATTCAGGTCCCAATCTCGGATGGATTCGCGGCTCGCGGGCACTCAATCACTCGGCGTCGGCGGTGAGTTCCTTGGATTTTGCAATCCAGCCGTCCACGCGACCCGGCAAACCGACTTCTTCACCGATCTTGTGCGCTGCGTCAGGACCCAGCCCGGCAATCTGCCAGTAGTGGAAGATGCCAAGATCGTTGAGCTTCTTCTCGATCGCCGGCGAGACATGGGCGAGCTTCTTGAGATCGTCTGCGACGCCGCGCGGTCCTGAGAGAACCTCGAAGCCGGGTCCTTCAACCACCGGCGGAAGCTCCTCGACGATCGGTCGGGCCGCCGCACCGGCGTCCACGCCGCGCTCGCCCTGACCGCGCGCAATGCCATCGATCGCCGCGCGCGCAACCAAGTCGCAATAGAGCGAGATTGCGCGGCTGGCGTCGTCATTGCCAGGAACGACAAATGTGATTCCGTCGGGATCGCAATTGGTGTCGACGATCGCCGCCACTGGCACATTGAGCCGGCGCGCTTCCTTGATCGCGATATCCTCTTTGTTCGTGTCAATCACGAATACGAGGTCGGGCAACCCGCCCATGTCCTTGATGCCGCCAAGCGAGCGATCGAGCTTGTCACGCTCGCGTTGCAGATCGAGGCGTTCTTTTTTGGTGTAACCTTTGGCCTCGTTCGAAGACAGCATCTCTTCAAGCTTGCGCAAGCGCGAGATTGAACCCGAGATCGTCTTCCAATTGGTCAGCGTGCCGCCGAGCCAGCGCGAATTGACGTAATATTGCGCGCATTTCTTCGCCGCTTCCGCGACCGGATCCTGCGCCTGCCGCTTGGTGCCGACAAACAAGATACGGCCGCCCTTGGCGACAGTGTCGCTAACCGCCTGCAAAGCCCGGTGCAGCAACGGCACCGACTGGGCGAGGTCGACAATGTGAATATTGTTGCGGGTTCCGAAGATGAAAGAAGCCATCTTCGGGTTCCAGCGATGGGACTGATGGCCGAAATGCACGCCAGCTTCCAATAGCTGACGCATAGAGAAGTCAGGTAGCGCCATGGTCGTTCTCCGGTTGATCCGCCGCGGACCAGTGGGCCCTCCCGAGGGTTCGGAAAGGCCACCGGACGGCTTGAGGCCAAGGTCCGCGTGTGAGATGGCCGGCTATATACGGGGGCAACGCCTCCGAAGCAAGCAAAATGGCCACAAAATCGCGCGTTTGAACCGCATTCCCCGCCGCGCCTAAATCCCGTAGCCTGCGACTTGTTAGCGAAACTTGGAGGAACCAATGTTGCGCAGGCGCTGCCTGGCCGTTATCGGCCTTAGCCTCATGTTTACGCCAGCCTTGGTTGTCCCGGCCTTGGTTAGCCCTGCATTGGCGCAAAGCGACTATCCCAGCCGGAGCGTTCGCATCATTGTTCCCGCGACGCCGGGCGGCGGCAGCGACACTTTTGCCCGTATGATCGCCCAGCACCTTGCGAAAGAACTTAACCAGCAATTCGTGGTCGAGAACCGCCCGGGCGGCGGCACCCTGCCTGCCATGGAATACGTCGCCAGCCAGCCCGCCGACGGACACACGCTCTACCTCTCGCCATCGACCACCACCTCAATGCATCTCGTGCGCAAATCGATGCCCTGGGACGTCCGCAAGGCATTCACCGCAGTCACCCAGATCGCGGTGGTGCCGCAATCCCTGGTGATCAATCCCAAGGTGCCGGCGACCACGGTCCAGGAATTCATCGCCCTCGCCAAGCGCGCGCCAGGCAAGCTTTCTTACGGTTCCGCCGGACCGGGCACCGGTCCCCACATGGCGATGGAACTGTTCAAGCTCATGACCGGCGTCCAGCTTCAGCACATCCCCTACCGCGGCGTATCGCAAGCGGTGACCGACATTCTCGGCGGCAGCATTTCGGGGATGATGCTCAACCTCCTCAACGCCAAACCGCATGTTGAGGCGGGACAATTACGCATTCTCGGCGTCACCAGCCGGCGGCGTTCAAGCGCGATGCCGGAAATCCCCACAATCGCAGAATCCGGTGTCCCCGATTATGAAGCGCTGCAATGGTTCGGCCTGATGGCGCCGGGCGGCACCCCGCCCGCCATCCTTGAGCGCCTGCACAAGCTGATCGCCGAAGGAATGCGGACGCCTGAAATGCAGGCGCGGCTCAAGACCGAAGGCGCCGATGCGGTGGTCAATACGCCGGCGGAGTTTCAGAAATTGATCGGCGATGAAATCGAGCGTTGGACCAAACTCGCGAAGGCGATCAATCTGCAACCCGAATAACGCAGCACCGGTCAATTCGCTGAGAAAATCGCCTGCGCGCGGCTAATGACGGCCGCCGGCGCGCGATAGAGCCGCTCGACCATCGCCTGCACCTCCGCGCCCGCGACAAATTCAAGCTCCAGGCCGATCTTGGCGCCTTCCGCGATGAATTGCGGATCCCGCATCGTATCGGCAACCCCTTTGCGCAGGACATCCACGATCTGGGGATCGACACCGGGCGGCGCGACCACCGGCCGGCCCATGGATTGGCGTGAAAAGATCATCTCCAGCACCTGCCGATCTTCTGGGTTCTTAACGAAATCCGTGACCAGCGGGACGTCGGGCAATTCCTTGTGCTTGCCGAGCGCCAGTTGAAGAATGATCTTGAGCGTGCCGTCGTCCAATTGGCGCTTGTTGCCGGACTTCGCTACGCCCCAGGAATATCCGACGATGCCATCGAGTTCGCCGCGCTCGACCGCCAGCATGATTTCCTGCGTTCCCGGATAGCCGGTAACCGATCGCAATTTCATGCCGAACAGCGCATTGAGCGCGGCAGCAAATGCATGTTGATCGCCACCGACGCCGGTCGAGCCGACTTGCAGGGTCGCTCCCGTCATCGCATCGGACAGACTCTTGATTGGGCCGGGCTGCCGAATGAAAAAGCCCGACACTTCGTTGTTCATGCTGCCGAGCCAGGCAAACTTCACGGAATCGAATTTCGCCTGCGAGGCGCTGCCGCCCAGCAGCGGCTCCATGGCGACGCCACGGCCCACCAGCGCAATCTCGGTGCCGTCCCGCGGCGCGGCATTGGCCATATAATTCGTAAGATTGAGCGAACCCGCGCCCGGACGATTTTGCGGCACGATGGTCGGATTGCCGGGCAGATAGCGCCCCAGGTGGCGCGCCAATAAACGCCCGTAAGTATCGTAGCCGAAGCCGGTCGGCGAATAGCCGATCGAGACCTTGACCTGCTTGCCGGCAAAACTGACCGGTTGCGCCTGCGTCATCGGCACAACCACGCAGGCAGCAAGCGCGCCAAGCAGGGCCGTTCGCAGCCAATGGTTCGACATGAGGGACTACTCCGCGGCCCGCGCCATACGCATTGCGTCAAGATGGGCGACCACCTCGTCGAGATGCATCACATCGGCGTATTTGTGGTGCAGATCGAACAGATTGATTTTGTGGGTCAGTTCGGCACGGTCATAGGTGCATTCCTCAACGACCGTGACATGGAAGCCGTTCGAATGGGCGTCGACCGCGCTCGCGCGCACGCAGCCCGACGTGCTCTCACCGCAAATAATCAAGCTCGACACATCGAGAATGGTCAGATGCGACACCAGCGGCGTGCCCTGGAACACGCTGGCGCGCTGCTTACGGATGACGATGTCATTCGGCTCGACCGGGAATTCACGGTAGATCTCGAACCCGTCCGGTGTGGGGGTCGGTCGCGAACTCTTGGTCGAAACCGCTCCCCGCGGCCGATTGTTCGGGCGCGTTTCCTGGGTGCAGAAGAAAATCGGAATTCCGGCGCGGCGGGCGGCCGCAAACAATTGCTTGGTCGGCGCGATGGCGCGGTGGGCGAAAATTCCGCAAGTATTGGGATATTGCTCGTTGATCTCGACCGGCGGCCTCGGCCCACCGCGATAGACCAGATCGTAAAGGTCAATCGCCAATAATGCAGGATGCGGCCCGACGAATGTTTCGCGCCGCCAGAATTTATAAAGTTCAAGGTCGGCTTCCGGAACGACATCCTTCCAGCAATGGTCGTTGAAATGCTCAATAGCGGCCATTTCGGTCTCCTCATTGTCAACGATTAAGGATACTGCGGTGGTGCGTTGCCGACCACCGCATTGTTAGGCCGTCTGGACCTCCGGCTGTTTGGTGACATCGTGGGTAAAGATCCAGGTGCGATCCAAGAACGGCGGCGGCGGCACTTTGCGATTGTTGGCGAACTGCTGGCGCGATTGCAGCGTGATGCGCGCCGTGCGCGGCTGCCGCTCGGCGACATATTCCTTGAGCGCGGTGTGAATGTCATCGCGGTGGCGATCAAAAATGCGCCCGATCACATAGCCATCCTCGATCGCCATGTTACCGCCCTGTGCGAGCGTCGGCATGGTCGGATGCGCGGCATCGCCCAGCAGCGTGACGCGCCCCTTGGTCCATTGCGGGATCGGATCGCGATCGTAGATGCCCCATTTGTAGACGTGCTGGACATTGCGAAACATCCCGAGCAGCGCTTCGTTCCAGCCTTCGTAAGCCGCCAGCAGTTCTTCCTGCGAACTGGGCGCCGACCAAGATTCCTCGACCCATTGGTCGGTGACATGGCCGGCGAAAATATTGAGCACCGAGCCGTCGCCAATCGGATAGCAAATCACATGGCCGTTCGGACCGATCCAGCCATGGTACTCGCCGTGCGGCAGTTCGACCGACAGTCCCGGCCCAATCCGGGTCGGCACCTTTTCCATCGGCACCATGCAGCGCCAGCACATCTGCTCGGTGAACCGCGGGTTGTCGGCGCCAAACAATTGCGCGCGGATCGCGGAGCGGATGCCGTCGGCGCCGATCACCACATCGGCCTCGACCGCGCGGCCATCGGCAAAGCGCGCCACCGCACTGCGATCGACCGAGGTCGCACCGACGCAATTGGCATTGAGATGGATGGCGCCGTCCGGCAGCGCATCGCGCAAGAGGCCGTGCAAGTGGGCGCGATGCAATGTCGTATAGGGCGCGCCGTATTGCTCGACGGCTATCGAGCGAAGCGGCACGCGATGACGCAGGCTGGCATCGTCCCACTTGATCGAGACCTGGTTCACCGGCTGGAACGCGATGGCGCTGAATTTCTCCCACAGCCCGAGCGCACGGATCGCCTTGACGCCGTTCGGCCCAACCTGAAGCCCGGCGCCGACCTCTTCCAGCTTGGACGAGCGTTCGTAGACCGCAACATCGAATCCGCGTTGATGCAGGGCAACGGCGGCGGTAAGCCCGCCGATACCCCCGCCCACGATCGCCACGCGGTAAGGCCGCTGTGCGGCTGTTTGCATGCAAAAGCCGTAGCGGCTCGCCGGGAGGCTGTAAAGTTGGCAACGTCCCAGGAAAACTACAGCGCCTGCACCTCAATCACGCCCGGGATCGCCTTGATGGCGCCGGCGATCTGGGGCGACACTTTGAAGCGACCCGGCAGCTTCACTTCGACCTCGGTTCCCTCCGGCAGGATCAACACCATCGAGACCTCGCCGTCGGCCTTGTCCGGGCGCGCACGCGACGCCGCCGGCGCTTGCAGCCGCTTGGCGACGCTTTCAATCGGCTTGGCGTCGCGCAGAAACACCCGCAGCCCCTTTTGGAGCTTCGACGCGGCGTCATCGAGCGACTCGACGCTCTGAATGCGGGCGCGCACGTCGTCGCCCTGCAATTCCGCCGACAATCCCAACAGCAGTGCCCGGCCCGGCTCAAGCTGGTCGCGGAATTGCGCCAGCCCCTCGGAAAACAGCACCGCCTCGTAATGCCCGGACGGATCGGACAGACCGATAATCCCCATCTTGCTGCCGGTGCGGGTGCGCCGCTCCTGGCGCGAAACCACCGAACCGGCGACACGGCCGGCGCTGGCGCCGGATTTGACGCTGCGAACGAACTCCACCCATGACTGCACACGCAAGCGCTTGAGCGTCGCGGCGTAATCGTCGAGCGGATGGCCGGACAAAAAGAAGCCGATGGCGTCGAATTCTTTTTGCAGGCGTTCGGCCGGCGGCCACGCTTCAACCGACGGCAACACCAAGGGCGTGCGCGCCGACGGCCCGCCGAACAATTCCGACTGCCCGACCGCGGCCGATTCATGGGCGCGCTGAGCCGAGGCCAGGATCGTGTCCACGGCGGCTAAGGCGCGCGCGCGATTGCCTTCCAATTCATCGAATGCACCGGAAGCGGCAAGGCTTTCCAAAACGCGCTTGTTGACGGCGCGCGGATTGATCCGACCGGCGAAGTCGGACAGTTCGACAAACGGTCTGCCGTCGCGCGCCGCAACGATCGCCTCGACGGCTTGCGCGCCGACGCCCTTCAGCGCCGCCAAGGAATAGGTGATCGCGCCGCCTTCGACATCGAAAGCGACGCCCGAACGGTTGACCGACGGCGGCACGACCTTAATGCCGAGCCGCTCGGCTTCGGTGCGGAATTCCGACAATTTGTCGGTATTGCCCATATCGAGCGTCATCGACGCCGCCAAGAACTCGACCGGATAATTCGCCTTCATATACGCGGTCTGGTAGGCGACCAGCGCATAGGCGGCGGCGTGGCTCTTGTTGAAGCCATATTCCGCAAAGCGTTCGAGCAGATCGAAGATCGCATCGGCGTGCTGGCGCTCGATGCCGCGCTCGGTCGCGCCTTTGACGAAATCGGCCCGCTGCTCCTGCATCTCCTTGCGGATTTTCTTGCCCATGGCGCGGCGCAACAGATCGGCTTGCCCCAGCGTATAGCCGGCCAGGATCTGCGCGGCCTGCATCACCTGTTCCTGATAGACAATGACGCCGAAAGTTTCGCGCAGGATCGGTTCGAGCTTGGGGTGGATATAGTCGGGCTCCTCCATGCGGTGCTTGCGCGCGCAATAGGTCGGGATGTTCGCCATCGGACCCGGTCGATAGAGCGCGACCAGCGCGATGATGTCTTCAAACCGGTCGGGGCGCATGTCGAGCAGCGCGCGCCGCATGCCCTGACTTTCCAGTTGAAAGACGCCCACCGCCTCGGCGCGCGCGAGCAGCGCATAGGTCTTTTCATCGTCCAGCGGGATCGACGCCAGATCGACCTTAACGCCGCGCTTGTCCAGCAGCGCCACCGCGGTTTTCAGCACGGTCAAAGTCTTGAGGCCGAGAAAATCGAATTTCACCAGCCCGGCCGGCTCCACCCATTTCATGTTGAACTGGGTCACCGGCATATTGGATTTCGGATCGCGATAAAGCGGCACCAATTCGTTGAGCGGACGTTCGCCGATCACAATGCCGGCGGCATGCGTGGAAGCATGGCGGTGCAGGCCCTCGAGCTTCTGCGCGATGTCGAAAGCGCGCCGCACCACCGGATCGCGCTCGCTCTCGGCTTGCAGGCGCGGTTCATCCTCAATGGCGCGCTTGAGCGTCACCGGATTGGTCGGGTTCTGCGGCACCAGCTTGCAGAGCTTGTCGACCTGGCCATAAGGCATCTGCAACACGCGGCCGACATCGCGCAGCACGCCGCGCGCCTGCAGCGTGCCGAAGGTGATGATCTGCGCCACCCGATCGTGGCCGTATTTGGCCTGCACATAGCGGATCACTTCGTCGCGACGGTCCTGGCAGAAGTCGATGTCGAAGTCCGGCATCGACACGCGCTCGGGATTGAGAAAGCGCTCGAACAGCAGGCCAAAGCGGATCGGGTCGAGATCGGTGATGGTCAACGCATAGGCAACCAGCGAACCGGCGCCGGAGCCACGGCCGGGGCCGACCGGGATGCCCTCCGACTTCGCCCATTTGATGAAATCGGCAACGATCAGGAAGTAGCCGGGATATTTCATCCCCGCGATGACGCCAAGCTCGAACTCCAAGCGCTCGCGATAATCCTCCGCGCTACGGCCAGCGGCCGGCCCGTGCGTGGCCAGGCGATGCTCCAAACCTTCCGCCGCCTGCCGGCGCAATTCGGCGGTTTCGTCAGATGCCTTTTGGCCTTTTTGACCTTTGCCCCCGGAAAAGCGCGGCAGGATCGGCGCCAACGTCTGCGGCCGGTGGGCGCATCGCTGCGCAATCTCAACCGTCGCAGCGACCGCCTCCGGCAGGTCGATAAACAAAGCCGCCATTTCAGCGCGGGTCTTGAAACGGTGCTCGGCTGTGAGCTGACGGCGATCGCTGTCGGCAATCATCCGGCCTTCGGCAATCGCGATCAGCGCGTCATGCGCCTCAAAGTCCTCCCGCATCGCGAAATAGGGCTCGTTGGTTGCGACCAGCGGAATGCCTTTGGCATAGGCCAGTTCGATGAGCGCCACCTCGGCGTTGCGTTCGCTTTCAATGCCGTGGCGTTGCAGCTCGATATAGAGACGATCGCCGAATAATCTTCCGAGCGCAGCGCAGCGCTCCGCCGCCAGCGTCGAATTACCGGCTGCGATAGCGCCATCGAGCGGACCACCGGGTCCTCCGGTCAGCGCAATGACGCCGTCGGTCTCGCCGGCAAGCCATGCCAGCTTGATATGCGGCGGTTCATTCGGCGGGGTTTCGAGAAACGCCCGGGAGCTCAGCCGCATCAAACTGCGATAGCCGGCCTCGCGCGCTGCCAGCAGCACGATACGCTGGCGCGGAACCGCCGCGGGATTGTGGCGCGCGCCATTGTCCTGATCGCCAAAATCGACCGCGAGCGCGCAGCCGATAATCGGCTGCACACCAGAGCCCGCGAGCTTTTCCGAAAATTCGAGCGCGCCGAACATGTTGTCGGTGTCGGTCAGGGCCAGCGCCGGCTGATAATCGGCCTTGGCGAGTTCGGCCAGCCGCACAATCGGCAGCGCGCCCTCCAGCAGCGAATAGGACGAATGGACGTGGAGGTGTACGAAACCGGGGTCTGTCATCAGGTGCTCGCGAATCTGCCACGGGGATCGTGCGGATCGGCCCCGCCCCTGTCCACCAATGACACCGGGGACAGGTGCCAGTCAGCCGGGCGCGCGCCTTATCCCCAGATCCCGCTTCCCAGCTTCTTACAGTCTTACACCGCGAAAACCCGCACTGTAAGATCGCAACAAGTTGAAATTATTCCATTTAATCAATGACATGAGTGTTTTTTCTTACACTCTTACAGCAAATGAGCGCATATCACCGTAGCGCCCCTCACAGCGTGGCCAGGACCTGCGCCCAGATCACCACCATTCCAATAAACAACGCGAGCGACGTCAGCGCAGCCGCCTCTTCCATCAAAGCACGGAACATCTTAGCTCTCCTCCGATTAGAACGAAGAAAGAACATAGTTCACTTTATGTTCTTATGTCAAGCACTACGGTGTATACCTTGACGACAAGTAACGATTGTGACCTATTTCCGAGGTTAGTGCCGCTTACGCCCGGCAGTGCGGTTCAATTTGATCGCCGACCGGTCATGGCGCATACCACCAATGGAACGCCCTACACCCGCTGGGCGACGGTCGGAATGCCGAAATTAGGCAAATATCACTACCTGCTGGATATCGTATTCTTCCTATACCCCGACGAGGCTTCGGCTGCGGCGGGGACGCGGGCGGGAGGCACCGGCTTTTTTGTTGCCATTCCGTCAGAGACATACCCGGATTGCTACCACCACATCTACGCGGTTACGAATCGACACGTGGCGTGTGGCAATACAAGGGAGCTTTCGCCGTGCCCCGTGGTCCGGGTTAATTCGGTAAACGGCAAGCCTGATATCTTCGAATTCGATCCGGCCGAATGGCAATTCCTAGCACCAGGAGCGGATATTGCTGTCATTCCGATTGATCTAAAACGGGGCGTGCATAAGGCCGAGGCTTTGGACGTGGCCAGCTTCTTTCTCTCTGATGAGGAAAAGGCACATCATGAGATCAATGCTGGTGAGGATGTGTTTATGCTGGGTCGGTTCATCGACTACGATGGCGTTGAAGCGAACAGTCCATCGATGCGATTTGGCAACATAAGCATGATGAACGCCGCTGTTCCGCAATTCAGTGGCTATCTGGGTAACTCAATAGTCGTCGATATGCATTCGCGTACCGGTTTCTCAGGAAGCCCGGTCTTTGTCTACCGAACTGCGGGATCCATTTTCGGCAATGCAAATACGCTGATGTCGGGTGGCCATCTCATGAAGCTGCTCGGCATATTGTGGGGGCAGTTTCCCGAGGAATGGGGCGTGAGGGACATGAGTCAGTCAACCCCGCCGGCAGCGGCGATGATTAACCCGAAATCAGTTCTTGGCTGGAGCGGGATGAGCCTCGTTTGTCCAGCATCCGAAATCAGAAAGGTATTGTACATGCCCGAACTTAAGAAACGTCGCGCCGCGATCGACGCAGGACTGCATCAGAAATTTCGCGGCGCGGCGGTGCCGCAGTCAGCCGCCCCTCCTGCCAGCGATGCGAACCCCACGCACCGAGAGGATTTCACGTCTCTACTAAACGAGGCAGCGCGAAAGCCGAAACAAGACGATTGAACATCATTGAATGTGAGTCACGGAAATTTCGGCGATAGGTAAACTCACCGATATATTTCCAAGCGTGTTTCGATGAAATCTGGACGTGCGTTCCCTTGATTGAACGCTTCAACTGCGACCAATGTCCCTCGATTGTGTTTGTGTGGTGTATGCCGCGAGCGTATTCGCCGGCAGAGTGGTTAATCACAGTGTGCCGGTAGGTGCGCCTAAGATCACCGTAGGATAGATGCCCATCGGTCGTAATGGCGCTGCCCTCCGTTACGTTTTCGAGAATGATCGGCTCTAGCGTGAATTGAGTATCGTCAGGGACAGGACCGGCGCGCATCATTCCGTCGCGTTCTACCATGCCCATGACGATCGTCTTTTTCGAGCGGCGCTTGCCCTGCCCTTTGCCGCCTTTGCGGTTAACGCCACCGACCCAAGTTTCGTCCACCTCGACGTGGCCCGACAATGGGCCGCCGTAGTCCGCGCTGGACATGAGTTTGCGGAGTTCGTGGCACATGCGCCACGCACACTTGTAGGTCACGCCGATCTGCCGCTCGATTTCTTTGGCGGCCACGCCGTGTCGCGTGCTGGTCATCAGGTACATCGCGAAAAACCACTTAGTTAGGTTGGTCCGCGACTTGTGAAAGATCGTTCCAGCGGCCGGGTAAACGTGATGACCGCACTCCTGGCAGGCGAAGGCCCTCCGCTTGCTCATGGGGTGAAACTTGGCCTTTTCGACCCCGCAGCCCGGACATGTGATTTCGGTCCCGCCGTAGTTGATTTCCATCAACTTGGCGAGGCAATGCGCGTCAGTTGGATACTCGGCTTGAAACTCTTTGAATGTGTATTTGGCCACGGTGCTACCCCATACCTGCGATTGAGGGCAATTCTACTCCAAGAGTTACTTGCTGTAAAGGGATAAATGGCCAAGCACTGGTAGTGGGTCAGTTTGATTTCAGTCCTATTGACGAGCCCTAGGAAAGCGCGGGTGTGGGAGGCATATTAGGTGGATGGACAAGCGACCAAAGAGACCACGCGATCCGGGCCAGTTGGCCAAGTTCGTCGTGGATTTGGCGACGGGCAACGTTGCGGAACCGCCACCGCCCGAAGACACTCCGGCAACCCGGTTCGCGCGCAGTGGCGGGTTGAAGGGCGGCAAGGCGCGGGCAGCAGCTCTATCACCTCGACGGCGCAAGGAAATTGCCCGTCTCGCTGCCAAAAAGCGCTGGGCCAAGGGTCGCTAGTTTCGTATCTCCCCAAGTTATATGATCCGCCACCTATTGCTCGGCGGAGAATTTCACCCGTGACCGTATGTATTGCCGTTCGAAACTTTGGCTCAATTCTCCTTATTTCGGATCGGATGATTACGGCGGGCGATATTCAGTTTGAGCCGCCAACTGAAAAGATACTATTTCTAACATCGTCGATTGCTGTGATGGCCGCCGGGGATTCCGCATTCCACGCAGAGATAGTGGGCGGTGTTATGAGGGACGTTCAAGAAAGAGCCATCAATGAGCCCGATAACTGGTGGAACGTCAAAGACGTGGTGGACCTTTACGTTCAGCATAGGATTGCGGCCAAGCTAAAGAGGGCGGAAGTTGCTATTTTACGGCCTCTCGGCCTTGATCGCGCTTCTTTCCTGCAAAATCAGAAAATAATGGACGCGCAGCTCGTCAGCAGTATTTCTAGCGACCTAATCAACTTTCAAATTCCAGACGTTGAGGCCATTTTTGCTGGTGTAGACAATCACTTTAGAGCACCTGGCGCGCATATCTATTCAGTCTTGAATGAGTACATTAGTTGCGACGATATTATTGGTTTTCGCGCTATCGGTAGCGGTGCGAGACATGCGGAATCAGCATTGATGTTGGCAGGTCATTCTTGGAATACCGATTTTCCGGCTACCGTTCTTCTCACTTATTCAGCGAAAAAGAGATCAGAAATAGCGCCGGGTGTCGGCGTTGATACCGATATGTTTATCATTGGTCCGCAGCTAGGCAGCTTCACACGAATAGCGCCGCCTACTATGCAAAAGCTTGATGAGGAATATCGGAAAACAACTCTGAAGTACGCTGAGATTCATGCAGCCGCAAATTTGGAGATGACGCGCTATGTCGAGGACCTCGGAAAAGCCGATGCTACTTCGCAAGCCGCAACACCCGCGCCTGAGATCGAAGTTGCGTCCGCTGCGAAGCCAACCGCAGAGCCTCCTGAAGGCGGGCAAAATGACGCTGTACCGTCCACCGCCGAGCAAAAATAAAAATGACCCTCGTGCTTGACTGTCAAGCATATGGGTCATATAGTCCAGCCATGAACAAGCTGGACCCCAAGACCCGCGCCCAAATCATCACCCTGCTTTGCGAAGGGATGGCGATCCGCGCCGTTACCCGCGTGACCGGAGCCAGCAAAAACACCATTGCCAAGCTGTTGGCCGATGTAGGCCGGGCGTGCGCCGAATACCAAGACAAGACCCTCCGTGACCTGCCCTGTAAGCGCGTCCAACTCGATGAAATCTGGTCTTTCGTCTATGCTAAAAACGACAACGTGCGGAAGGCGAAGGCGGCTCCAGCCAACGCGGGCGACGCTTGGACGTGGACCGCGATTTGCGCTGATACGAAGCTTCTAATCACGACATTGGTTGGTCGCCGCGATACCGACTACGCCATTGCATTCGTGGACGACCTTCGCTGGCGTCTCGCCAATCGCGTTCAAGTCACAAGCGACGGCCACCGTCCCTATCTCGCGGCCATGGATACCGTATTCGGCGAGGATGCCGACTACGCCATGCTGGTGAAGCACTATGGGTCAGACCCGCAAATGGAAAAGCGGTACAGCCCCGCGATCTGCACTGGTTCAAGCCGTCGCGTCGTCAGCGGCAACCCTGACCGTAAGCACATCAACACGTCATTTGCCGAACGTCAGAACCTTACAATGCGGATGCATATGCGCCGCTTTACGCGGCTCACCAATGCGTTCTCCAAGAAGCTAGAGAACCACGGCTACGCGGTCGCGCTGCATCAGATGTTCTACAACTTCGTGCGCATCCACCAGACTTTGAAGGTGACGCCTGCAATGGCCGCTGGCGTCACCAGCAAGCTTTGGGAGGTGTCGGACATCGTTGCGATGGTCGAGGCTTGGGAAGCCGAACAAGCGACCACCTATGAGATCGCCAAAGTCAAGATTGGCGAGGGCTACAACGTCCGCCGCATCGAGCGTTACGCGCCGACTATTACCGAATACTTCCCGACCCAAGAGTCCGCTGAAGCTTGGATCGAAGCCGACAAGGCCAGTCATCGGCCGGGCCGCCGACGCCTGTCAGAAAAATCAAATTAGGATACTACCGGCAAATAGCCGCTGGGGTCGTTTTCAAACTGACCCACTACCCAAGCACTGGAATTTGATAGGCCCACTCGCTGTCTATTCCAGCTCCACCACCGCGCCGTCCCGCAGGGTCACCCGCCGGTCCATGCGGGCCGCGATGTCCATATTGTGGGTGGCGCAGATCATCGCCAGGCCGGACGCCCGCACCAATTGGGTCAGCGCGCCAAACACCCGCTCCGAGGTGCGCGGGTCGAGATTGCCGGTTGGTTCGTCGGCCAACAGAACCCGCGGCGCATTGGCGACCGCGCGCGCGATTGCCACCCGCTGCTGCTCGCCACCCGACAATTCCGACGGCCGATGGGTCAGGCGACTACCCAGGCCGAGATAGCTCAGCAGTTCCGCGGCGCGGTTTCCCGCCTCTTTGCGCGACAGACCGCGGATCATCTGTGGCAGCACGACATTTTCGAGCGCCGAGAACTCGGGCAGCAAATGATGGGCCTGATAGACAAAGCCGACCTCGGTCCGCCGCAACCGGGTGCGCTGCGCGTCGGACAGCGTCGAGGTCGCAACCCCCTCGATATAGACTTCGCCGGCATCGGGATATTCGAGCAGGCCCGCGATGTGCAGCAAGGTGGATTTACCGGCGCCCGAGGGCGCCACCAGCGCCACCGATTGCCCCGGCCAGACCGCAAGTTCCGCCCCCTTGAGGATTTCCAGAATTGCCTCGCCTTGGCGGTAATAGCGATCGATCGAATCCAAGAACAAGACCGGCGCATCATCCTGGGTTCGGGCAACCCCACCGCCGTCCGACGCCGACGCACCGGCATCGGCGCGCGCCACGGTTTCCCGATCGTGCGTCGTCGCCTCATTCATAACGTAGCGCCTCAACCGGATCGAGCCGCGCGGCGCGGAACGCTGGATAAAGCGTGGCCGCGACCGACAGCGTCAGCGCCATCACGATAACCGCGGTGGTTTCGCGCAGATCCATTTCGGCCGGGAGCCGCGACAAGAAATACAGCTCCGGAGAAAACAATTCCGTCTTGGTCAACATGGAAATGAGTTGCCGGATGGTCTCGATATTCAAGCAAACCACCGTGCCGAGCAGCACGCCAAAGAGCGTGCCAATCACCCCGATTGAAGCGCCGGTGATGAAAAAGATCCGCATCACGGCGCCCTGGGATGCGCCCATGGTGCGCAGGATCGCGATGTCGGGTCCTTTGTCCTTCACCAGCATAATCAGGCCGGAAACGATGTTGAGCGCCGCCACCAACACGATCAGCGTCAAGATCAGAAACATCACATTGCGCTCGACCTGCAATGCCGTGAAAAATGTCGAGTTGCGCTGGGTCCAGTCGACGATGAAGACCGGGCGGCCGGCCGCCTCCGATACCAATTCGCGGAACCGCTTCACCCGGTCTGGACTATTGGTGTAGACCTCAATCGCGGTCACATCGCCGGCGCGGCTGAAATAGGCCTGCGCCTCGGCGATCGGCATGAACACAAAGGCGGCGTCGTATTCCGACATGCCCACTTCGAACACCGCCACAATTTTATACGGCTTGATCCGCGGCATGACGCCAATCGGCGTGCTGGCGCCCTTGGGATGCACAAGCGTGACGTTATCGCCGGCGCGCAGCGACAATTGATCGGCGAGCCGGCGGCCGATCGCAACGCCTTCAACATTGTCGAAACCCTCAAGCGTGCCTTGCTTGATCTTGTTGGCGATCGACGGCAGCCGCGCAAGGTCGTTGCCGCGCACGCCGCGCACCAGGACCCCCGATGAGGCAAATGGCGACGACGCCAGCGCCTGACCTTCGACCACCGGCGACACCAGCATAACGCCGTCGACCTTGGCGACCCGCGCAGCGACTTCCTGCCAGTCGGTCAGCGGCGATTCCAGCGGCTGAATCAACAAGTGACCGTTAAGGCCGAGAATCTTGTCGAGCAGTTCCTTACGGAAGCCGTTCATCACCGCCATCACGATAATGAGCGTCGCCACGCCGAGCACGATTCCAAGGAATGAAAAGCCGGCAATGACCGAGATGAATCCTTCTTTGCGCCGCGAGCGCAGATAGCGCAGCGACAGCATCCACTCATAGGCGGAAAAAATGCGTGTCCCGGTCGGATCGGCCATGACTGTCTTTCCGCCCCTCGTGCTCCGCTCCCGAAGTTCGCGATCCATTGCAGCAAGCACTTACACGAACGACAGCGGCAAAAGGGGCACTGGAACTCTCAGATTGCGGTGTCGATTATCGATTTGACGTTCCCGACCTTATTTGCCGCAAGCGCTGTCAGAACTTCAAATCACTGGCACCGTTTGTCACATGATTCTGGCCGATTCACGCCATCCTGAGGCGTCAAAAGCCAGCAAAGCGCACAGTTTACGCAGCCAGTACCCCTTCGTTTCCGATCTGGAGTTCCTAACCGAATTTGCCGCAGGTGGCGTAGGAACTTCAGATCGGCGGCACCAGCCGCTCGATCACGTCCGCCGGCGTCAGCATTTCCCGGGTGCCGTCGACACGCCGCTTAACCTCGACTTTGCCCTCCGCGAGCCCACGCGGTCCGACCAGCACCTGCCACGGCACACCAATGAGGTCGGCAGTCGCGAATTTCGCGCCCGGCCGCTCCTCCAGATCGTGGTAGAGCACATCAACACCCTTGGCCAACAGCGCCCGATAAAGCTGCTCGCAGGCGGCATCGGTATCGGCAGCGCCTTGCTTGAGATTGAGAATGGCAACCTTAAACGGCGCCACCGATTCCGGCCATTTAATGCCGGCCTCGTCGTGGAACGCCTCGATGATCGCGCCGACCAGGCGCGACACGCCGACCCCATAGGAGCCACCGTGAACCGGGTGATCGGCCCCATCCGAACCCGCCACCACGGCCTTCATCGGAATCGAATATTTGGTGCCAAAGTAAAAAATTTGCCCGACCTCAATCCCGCGGGTGTGCAACCGCTGGTCGGCCGCCACCTCGCGCTCAAAGCGCTGCGCGTCATGCACGTCTTCGGTCGCGGCATAGAGCGTGGTCCACTGCCGGATAATCGGGGTGAGATCACCGTCGTAGTCGACATCCGCGCCCGGCACCGGCAGGTCGAGGACATCCTTGTTGCAGAACACGCCGGACTCGCCGGTCTCGGCCAGAATGATGAACTCGTGTGACAGGTCGCCGCCGATCGGGCCGGTCTCGGCGCGCATTGGAATCGCTTTGAGACCCATGCGGGCGAAGGTCCGCAGATAAGCGACAAACATCTTGTTGTAGGAGACGCGCGCCGCCGCTTCGTCGATGTCGAACGAATAGGCGTCCTTCATCAGGAATTCCCGGCCGCGCATGACACCGAAACGCGGCCGCTGCTCGTCCCGAAATTTCCATTGGATATGATAAAGGTTCTTGGGCAGTTCGCGGTAGGAACGGACATAGGCACGGAATATTTCCGTGATCATGTCTTCATTGGTCGGCCCATAAAGCAATTCGCGCTCATGCCTATCCTTGATGCGCAGCATTTCAGGACCGTAAGCATCGTAGCGGCCGCTCTCCCGCCACAGATCGGCCAATTGCAAGGTCGGCATCAAAAGTTCAACGGCGCCCGCCCGGTCTTGTTCCTCGCGTACAATCTGCTCGATCTTCTTGAGCACCCGGAAACCGAGCGGCAGCCACGCATAGATGCCGGCCGCCTCCTGCCGCATCATGCCGGCGCGCAGCATCAACCGGTGCGAGGCGATTTCCGCCTCCTTTGGGGTCTCGCGCAAGATGGGCAGGAAGTAGCGGGATAGGCGCATGGCTCTGGTCAAAGGAGAATCGGGGATGGGAGGAACCGGCCGAGTGAAACCGAAACGGTCGACAAAACACAAGACCTTTCAATGATTTCGCGGCGGATTTGCGACCGATTTAGGCGATCCGGGCCAGTCAGCTTACCAGCCGTCGGGTCGAAAAAATACTGATCGGACGCCCCCTCTGGAGTGGTGACAGGACCCGGAACAATTGGCTAGGCTTCAGCATGACCGGGGCGACGTGTCCTGGCCAACGGCATCAAGGCAATGGCCGTGGTCTAGCGCCTTGATCTCGGTCCAAGTCTCGGGAGGGAGACCAGCCCGCCGGCAGATAAGCCGCAACCGCCGCGTCGCGTATTGGTGGACATACAGGGTATCAAACGATCGAGCAGGGCTTGAAATCCTGCTCGTTTTTTTGGGCGCCGCTTGCGGCGCATTTCATTTCTTGCTTGTGCCGGTCAGCGCGTCAGGTCGAACAGCCGGATCATATCGTCGAGCGTGACCCAACGCTTGATGTAAACCACCGCAAAAACCGCAAACACGATACCGGAAACGATCGTGGTCCAGATGAGCCTGATCCAAAGCCGCGCGGCAATCGGCGCGCCGGGATCGGTGCCCTCCGAAACCGCGCCATTCTCCTGCTGGCTGCGGATGCCAAACGGCAAAATAACGAACAACGTCACCCACCAAATGATGAAATAGACGGCGATGGCGGTTACAAGCGACATGATCTTGGTTACCGGCTAACGGGCAGCGTCTGCATTAAGGTAAAGACTACAACATGTCACCATGCGCGTATGCCGCCCGAACATCCAATGCTAAGCAGGAGCCTTACCAGTGCTGGCGCCGGATTGAGGTTCCCGACCCCCCGTCCGATCCGTCGACATGCAACATCACTGGCGCTAGAGGCGGCTCGCGGCTTCTTCCGTTGAGCCGCCTTTTTCTTGCGCCCGGTTACGCCTGCTCGAGTTCGATCAGCGTTCCGCAAAAATCCTTCGGGTGCAGAAACAATACCGGCTTGCCGTGCGCGCCGATTTTCGGCGCGCCGTCGCCCAGGACGCGGGCGCCGCGCGCGCGCAAGGCATCGCGCGCCGCCGCGATATCGTCGACTTCATAACACACATGATGGATTCCACCGTCCGGCATGCGATCAAGAAATTTCGCAATTGGCGAATCGTCACCGAACGGAGCGATCAGCTCGATCTTGGTATTCGGCAGCGCCACGAAAACCGTGGTCACGCCATGCTCGGCTTGCGCTATCGGCGCCGATACCGCGGCACCCAGTACATCGCGATAGAGCTCGGCGGCCCTGGCAAGGTCGCGCACCGCAATCGCAACATGATTGAGACGACCGATCATGCTTGGCTCCCGCTTAAGCTTACACTGTCAGCACATGAACATGGCACATCGGCTTCTTTCTCCAAACCGATCCGATGGCCGAGCGCAAGGCGCGTCGGACCGCTTCGGCGACCGCGTCCGGATCGCGGCGCCGCGGTCGCGGCATTGAATCCAGAGCGTCCAGCACCGCCTCAAGCGCGGTGTCCGCGATTCGAACGCCGTCGGCGTCCTTTTCGGGAATCCCGGTAACGGTAATCTCGGGCTCGCCGACCAGTTCGCCGCGCGCGGTCATCGCCAGCGCCAGTGAGACGATGCCGGCGAAACCGAGCCGGCGCCGGTCGGGCACGGTTCGCTCGGCGGCATCGATCAGCAGCGCGCCATCCTTGTAAAGGCGGCCCGCCGGAACCTCGTCGATGATCGCAGGTCCGTCCGGCGCGAGCTTGACCAGATCCCCGTTGCGGCAGGTCAGCACCTTGCCGACGCCGGCGCGACGGGCAAGCCCTGCATGCTCCGCCATGTGCAATGGCTCACCATGCACGGGAATGAGAATCTGCGGCCGTACCCAGGAAATCATTTCCTCAAGCTCGGCCCGGCGCGGATGTCCGGAAACATGGACCATATGAGTCCGGTCGGTGATGACCTCGACCCCCTGGCTCACCAAACCGTTGATGATTTTGGTTACCGCCTTCTCGTTGCCGGGGATGGCGCGAGACGAAAAGATCACCCGGTCGCCTCTGGAGAATGTCACCAGGGGATGTTGATCCTCCGCGATCCGCGCAAGCGCCGCGCGCGGCTCGCCCTGACTGCCGGTACAAAGCGCCACCACCTTGTCGGGCGGCAGATAGCCATAGGTATCAAGCGAACGGAATTCACCAATATCGTCCAGATAGCCGGTCTCGCGCGCGACCTGCGCCACGCGCTCCATGGCGCGCCCAACCAGCACGACCTCGCGTCCGCACGCAGCCGCGGCTTCCGCGACGGCGCGGACGCGCGCGACGTTGGAAGCGAACGTGGTCACCCCGACACGACCGGGGGCATTGCGGATCAGTTCGGCCAACACCTTGGCGACATCGGTTTCCGAGGGCGAACGTCCGTCCCGAACCGCATTGGTGGAATCGCCGAGCAAGGCAAGGCAGCCTTCGTCGCCAAGCGCGCGCAGTTTCGCCTCGTCGGTCGGCGGACCGATGATCGGCGTCGGATCGATTTTCCAGTCGCCGGTGTGCAGCACGGTGCCGTGCCGCGTCCGAATGATAAGACCGTTCGATTCCGGTATCGAATGCGCCATCGATACGAATTCGATATCGAACGGCCCAAGCGTGATGCGCCCGCCGAGCGGCACGATATTGATCGGAACCTCGACAGCGCCGGGCTCGCCTCTGCGCTTGGCGTCAAACAAGGCCGCGGTAAATGCGGTTGCATAGACCGGCACCCGCAGCTGCGGCCACAGGTCGAGCAGCGCGCCAAAATGGTCTTCATGCGCATGGGTCAGAACGACCGCGAGAAGATTGCGGCGCTCCTCTACGAGGTAGCGGATATCGGGCAGGATCAGATCGACGCCGGGCAGCTCGTCGCCGGCAAATGCCACCCCAATGTCAACCGCGATCCATTCCCGGCGACGCTCGGTGCCCAGGCCATAGAGCCCGAGATTCATCCCGATTTCGCCAACGCCGCCAAGCGGCGCAAACACCAGTTCGTCGCCGGGCGCCGCCATCAGCGCGCACCGCCGACATGGAGCGGCTCCGCCAATTCAACGATCTCGCCTGCGGCAATCGCTTTGCGCGCGCCATCCGGCAGCGACAGCAACAACCGCCCCTGCGCATCGATGTCATCGAACCGCCCGACCAGGTCATGGTCGGCAACGCGCACCCGGATCGGCTGCCCCCGACCGGCGGCGCGCGCCAGCCAATCGGCGCGGATCGTGAAGAAATGCGCGCCGGCACTCCATTGCGCCAGACGCTCCACCATCTTGGCCGACAATACTGAAAACAATGTCTGAGCGCTCACGGCCGCGCCCGCGGTCGCAAGATCGGTCGCCGGATACATTGTATCCGACGGATGGTTGATGCAATTGACGCCAATTCCGACCACCACGGCACCCTGCCCTTCGCCCTCAATCAGTATCCCGGAGAACTTTCTCTCGGCCAGCAGGAGATCGTTGGGCCATTTGATCGCGAGCTGGGCGCGCAAGCCCGGCGCACATTCCACCACCGCGTCATGAATTGCCAGCGCGGCAACAAAGGCAAGCTCCGGCCAATGCTCTGGCGGCGATGCTTCGGTCAGCAACAGGCTCGCAAACAGGTTGCCTGGTTCGGAAATCCAGGTCCGGCCCCGCCGCCCGCGTCCGCCGCTCTGGCCTTCCGCGGTTACCCATAAGGGGCCGCGCTCGCCGCAGCGCGCCCGCGCCAGCGCCTCGGCATTGGTCGAAACGAGGGATTCATGAGCCGACAACCCGACCCCCGCCGCCAACGCCTTGGGATCAAGCTGCATCACTCAGAACAGCGACTTGGCGGCAGCACTCGCCGCCTCAACCAGCGGTCTCGGGTAGACAAAGAACAGCACATTGAACAATCCCGACACCGCCAGCACCGCTTTGAGCTGATACGGCATCGGCTCGAACGGCCTGGCCGCCTCGTCAAAATACATGATCTTGATAATCATGAGATAGTAATAGGCGCCGACCACGCTCGCCAGCACGCCAATCACGGCAAGCGTGAACAACCCCGCCTGGATCGCTGCCAGAAAGACATAAAACTTGGCAAAGAAGCCTGCGAGCGGCGGAATGCCGGCCAACGAAAACAGCAGCATCGCCAAGAAAAACGCCATCGCCGGATTGGTTCGCGCCAATCCCGCGAGATCGCTGATTTCCTCAACCATCTTGCCATCGCGGCGCATCGACAGAATGCAGGCAAACGTCCCGAGCGTCATCGCGACATAGATCGCCATATACACCAGAACGCCTTGCACGCCCTGCATGGTTCCCGCCGCCAGCCCGACCAATGCAAATCCCATATGCCCGATTGATGAATAGGCCATCAGTCGCTTGATGTTGCGTTGGCCGATCGCCGCAAACGCCCCCAGCAGCATCGATGCAATAGCGACGAATATGACGATCTGCTGCCACTGCGGCACGATGTTGGGGAACGCATCGATCGCAACCCGCATGAACATCGCAATGCCGGCTACTTTGGGAGCCGCCGCAAAAAACGCTGTGATCGGCGTCGGCGCTCCCTCGTATACGTCGGGCGTCCACATATGGAACGGCACCGCCGACACTTTGAAACAGAAGCCCGCGAACAAAAACACCAGTCCGAACACCAGGCCGATGCCGCCATTCGCGGATGCCTTGGCAATGGCCGCGAAATTGACACTGCCGGTAAAGCCGTAAATCAGGGATGCGCCATAGAGCAGCATCCCGGACGACAATGCGCCGAGCACAAAATACTTCAAGCCCGCCTCGGTCGAGCGCACCGAATCCCGATTGATCGCGGCCACGACATAAAGCGACAAGCTCATCAATTCGAGCCCGAGATAAAGCGCGATCAAGTCGCCCGCCGAAATCAGCATCAACATGCCGGCGGTCGAAAGCAAAATCAGAATCGGATATTCGAACCGGTTTTGCTGTTCGCGTTCGAGATAATCGAGCGACATCAGCATAGCGGTCGCGGAACCGATCAGGGCAAGCAATTTCAGAAAGCGCGCATAAGATTCCAGCACGAAACTGCCGCCGAACGATTCCATCCGTTCCGCCGGCAGAAGCACGATGATCGCGCCGGCGGCGATTAACAGCAGGATCGCCATCCAATTGATCGACGCAACCGCGCGTTCGCCGCGAAACGCGCCGACCATGAGCAGCGTCATCGCACCCAAGACCAGCACGATCTCCGGCAACACCGGAACAAGCTCGCGAACGGCAAAGGTTTCGCTCATGGCTGGCTCATTTCAACAACATTTCCGCGGCCTTGGCCGCCGCCTTCGCCGCGCCGATCGCCTGCTGATATTGCGTGACGAGCTGCGCGACCGAGACGGCGGAAAGATCCAGGATCGGCTTCGGGAATACCCCGAACAAAATGGTCAAGGCCGCCAGTGGACCAAGCGTAATCATCTCGCGATAATCGAGGTCCTTAATGGCGGCAAGTTTAGGCTTATCGAGGCTCCCAAAAATCACCTTGCGATAGAGCCAGAGCGCATACCCGGCCGACAAAATGACGCCCAGCGTCGCAACCATCGCGGTCAAGACGCTGACCTTGAAGGTGCCGATCAGCGTCAGAAATTCACCGACAAAGCCCGACGTTCCGGGCAGACCGACATTGGCCAGCGTGAACACCATGAACGCCGCGGCATAGAGCGGCATGCGGTTGACCAGCCCGCCATAAGCCGCGATCTCACGGGTATGGAGCCGGTCGTAGACCACGCCGACCGAGAGGAACAGCGCACCCGAGACAATGCCGTGCGACACCATTTGGAAAATGCCGCCGGCGATCCCCTGGGTCGTTGCCGCAAAGATCCCCATGGTCACAAAGCCCATATGCGCCACCGACGAATAGGCGATGAGCTTTTTCATATCCTCCTGCACCAGCGCGACCAGCGAGGTATAGACGATCGCAATGACCGACAGCGTGAAGATCAGCGGCGCAAAGTCCTGCGACGCCAACGGGAACATGGGAATCGAGAACCGCAGGAATCCGTAGCCACCCATTTTCAGCAAAATGGCGGCCAGGATGACGGAGCCCGCGGTCGGCGCCTCCACATGGGCATCGGGCAACCAGGTATGCACCGGCCACATCGGCATTTTCACCGCAAACGACGCGAAGAAGGCAAGCCAGGCCCAGAACTGCAGATTCGCCGGGAAGCCATGTTTGAGCAGCGTTGGAATGTCGGTGGTGCCGGCGCTCCAATACATCGCCATGATGGCGAGCAGCATCAACACCGAACCGAGCAACGTGTAGAGGAAGAATTTGAAGCTGGCATAGACCCGGCGCGGGCCGCCCCATACCCCGATGATGAGGAACATCGGGATCAGCCCGCCCTCGAAGAACAAATAGAATAGCACCAGATCGAGTGCGCAGAAGGTGCCGACCATCAGGGTCTCAAGCACCAGAAACGCAATCATGTACTCCTTCACGCGGCTCTGGATCGAACCCCAACTTGCGATGATGCATAGCGGCATCAGCGCCGTGGTGAGGATCACGAATGGCAGGGAAATGCCATCGACGCCCATATGATAATTGATGGTTCCCCCGAGCCACGGCAGCCGCTCGATGAATTGAAACTCCGCCGAACCGGCGTCGAACCGCCAGACCAGCACCAGTGAAACCGCAAAGGTGATCAGTGTGCTCCACAACGCGACCCAACGCGCATTGCGCTTTTCGGCGTCGCCTTCGCCGCGCAACATCATAATGAACAACGCACCGACCAGCGGCAGGAACGTCGTAATGGAGAGGATCGGCCAGCTCAGCATCAGCCTACCCCCGTCCGGACCAGGAACCACGTAATCAACGCGGCCACCCCGATCAGCATTGCGAAGGCGTAATGATAGAGATAGCCGGTCTGCAGCCGCATCGCGCGGCGCGTCACGTCCAGCACGCGCGCCGACACGCCGTCCGGCCCCAAACCATCGATGAAGCGACCGTCGCCTTGCTTCCAAAGCAACCGACCAAGCCATAGCGTCGGCCGCACAAAAACGATCTCATAGAGTTCGTCGATGTACCATTTGTTGAGCAGAAATTTGTAGAGCCCATCGTGCTGCCGCGCGAGTTCGACCGGCAGCGCCGGATTGCGAATGTAGAAATACCAGGACACCAGGAAACCGAGCGCCATCATGAAGGTCGGCAGCATTGCCACCGCATATGGCACGTGATGCAGTTCCTCAAGAATGCGGTTGCTCGCGGCGAATTTGAACGATTCACGGAAGAATGCCTCGACGCCATGCCCGACAAACAGCTCGCGGAACGGGTAGCCCGCCAAAATCGCGCCTGCGGCCAAAAACGCCAACGGCAACAAAATCACCGGCGGACTTTCATGCGCCCGGTCGTAATGATGCCGGTCATGCGGACGGCCGTGGAACGTCACGAAGATCAGCCGCCAAGAATAGAACGAGGTCAACGCCGCCGCCGCGACCGTCATGATAAACGCATAGGCCGCCATTGGATTCTTGCTGGCGAACGCCGCTTCGATAATGGCGTCCTTGGAGAAATAGCCGGCGGTCAATGGAAACCCGGTCAGCGCCAGCGTGCCAATCACCATCATAGCATAGGTAAACGGGATCTTGTTCTTGAGCCCGCCCATCTTCTGGATGTCCTGCTGGTGATGCATGGCCATGATCACCGAGCCGGAACCAAGGAACAGCAGCGCCTTGAAGAAAGCATGGGTGAACAGGTGAAATATGCCGATTGAATAGGCGCCAACGCCCATCGCGACGAACATGTAGCCAAGCTGCGAGCAGGTCGAATAGGCGACAATCCGTTTGATATCGTTCTGGACCAGGCCGACGGTCGCGGCAAAGAACGCGGTGGTCGCGCCAAAGAACACCACCACGGTTTGCGCGGTCGGCGCCAATTCGAACAATGGCGACAGCCGCGCCACCATGAACACGCCCGCCGTCACCATGGTGGCGGCATGGATTAGCGCCGACACCGGGGTCGGCCCCTCCATGGCATCCGGCAGCCAAGTGTGCAGGAAGAACTGCGCCGATTTACCCATGGCGCCGATGAACAACAGAATGCAGATCAGCGTCAGCGCATCGACATCCCACGCCAGGAAATGAATGGTCTTGCCGACCAGCGCCGGCGCCTGCGCGAAGATTGTGCCGAAATCGACCGCCCCGGTCATCATGAAGACCGCAAAAATGCCGAGCGCAAAGCCGAAGTCGCCGACGCGGTTGACGATGAAGGCCTTGATCGCCGCCGCGTTCGCCTCGGGCTTGCGATACCAATAGCCGATCAGCAAATAGCTCATCAGGCCGACGCCCTCCCAGCCAAAGAACAGCTGCACGAGGTTGTCCGACGTCACCAGCACCAGCATCGCGAAGGTGAACAGCGACAGGTAACAGAAGAAGCGGGGCCGATACGGCTCCTCCGCCATATAGCCGATCGAATAGAGATGCACGAAAGCCGAGATCGAGGTGACCACCACCAGCATGACCGCGGTGAGCGTATCGACCCGCAACGCCCAGTCGACCTTGAGGTCGCCCACCGTGAACCAGTTGAGCACCGTGAGATAGACGTCCTGTCCAAATCCGACGCTGACGAAACCGATCCACGACAAGATCATCGCGACAAACAAACACGATGTCGTAATCAGTTCGGCCGCCCGCGACCCCGCCGCCGCCGGCTCAGCGGCGTGATCACCGTCATGATGCCCGCCATCGCCATGTGGCGTCGCATGTGCCGGATGATGACCGGCGCCAAGATCGTGACTTTCTGGCAAGCCGCTGGGAAACCGCGCGCGCGCGCCAGCGAGCGCAATAAGGCCCGCCAAGATCGCGCCGACCAGCGGCAGAAAGACGATCGCTTGATACATGAGCGGTCTATCGCCTTGCTGTCGTCATGCTCGCGTCGCTCGCGGTCATGACGGTTGGTGAGTTCAAACCCAACATGGCTAGCCTTTCATCAAATTGATGTCCTCAACCGCGATCGAACCGCGGTTTCGGAAATAGACCACAAGAATGGCAAGTCCGATCGCCGCTTCGGCGGCGGCGACGGTCAGCACCAAAAGCGCGAACACCTGCCCGATCAGATCGCCAAGGAAAGTTGAAAACGCCACGAAGTTGATATTGACCGCGAGCAGGATCAACTCAATCGACATCAGGATGACGATGACGTTTCTCCGGTTGAGGAAGATGCCGAAAATCCCGATTGTGAACAGGATCGCGGCAACGGTGAGATAGTGGCCAAGCCCAATGCTCATGACAGCCCCTGCCCCGATTTGACCTTCACCACCTCGATCGCGTCGGCCTTAGTGCGCGCCACCTGCTGCGAAACATCCTGCCGTTTAATGTTGGGCTTGTGGCGTAGCGTGAGCACGATGGCGCCGATCATCGCCACCAGCAGGATCACGCCGGCGACCTGGAAGAAATAGACATAGCGGGTGTAAAGCACCTGGCCCAATGCCTCGGTATTCGATACCGAGTAGAATGGCGGGATCGGCGCCGCGATGACGTCGGCCACATGCGGTGCAATCGCCCACGCCCCCACCACCAGCAGCAATTCCGCCAACAGCACGATGCCGACCAGCGTGCCGATCGGCAGGTATTGCAGCGCGCCCTGGCGCAGTTCGGCAAAATCGACATCCAGCATCATCACCACGAACAGGAACAGCACGGCCACCGCCCCGACATAGACCACGACCAGGATCATCGCGAGGAACTCCGCCCCCATCAGCATGAACAGCCCGGACGCATTGACGAAGGCGAGAATGAGAAACAGCACCGAATAGACCGGATTTCTGGATGCCACGACCATAATCGCGGAGGCGATACACACCCCGGCAAACAGATAAAAGAACAGCGCGTAGACGATCATATGCAAGGCCCCACGCACAGTTCTATCGCTCGATCGAGACCTCTCCACCGCTCATTCCCGCGAAAGCGGGAATCCAGAGTCTTCCTTTGTAGTTCCTGGGTCCCCGCATTCGCGGGGACGAGCGGAAACATGCGCGATCCCAAGACCATCTCCGTCACCGGTAGCGCGCGTCGAGCGCGAGGGCCTGCGCAATTTCGCGCTCCCAGCGATCGCCGTTCGCCAGCAGCCGCTCCTTGTCGTAATAAAGCTCCTCGCGGGTTTCGGTCGCGAACTCGAAGTTCGGGCCCTCGACAATGGCATCGACCGGGCACGCCTCTTGGCAAAGCCCGCAATAGATGCATTTCACCATGTCAATGTCGTAGCGCGTCGTGCGGCGGGTGCCGTCATTACGGCGCGGCCCGGCCTCGATGGTGATCGCCTGCGCCGGACAAATCGCCTCGCACAGCTTGCAGGCGATGCAACGCTCTTCCCCGTTCGGATAGCGGCGCAACGCATGCTCGCCCCTAAAGCGCGGTGAGATCGGGCCCTTCTCGAATGGATAATTGAGCGTTGCCTTGGGCTTGAAAAAGTAGCGCATGGCCAGGAAGAACGCCGACACGAACTCCCAGAGAAACACCGCGCGGGCCGCCCGATCGAGTGTCATCGGTGTATCCTTTCGATCCGCCGTCCGGACGCATGGGCGACAGATATTCCGAATGGCATAAGCATCAATCCCAGAACGTCATTCCGATCCAGTATCCCAAGGTCGCAAAGAACAGCAGTTCGACGGTCAGCACCAAACGCCGAAGCAATGACAGCTTGCGTTCGAGCGCTTCCCCATCGTCCGCAGGCACCGCCCGCTCCCGCATCGCGCGTTCCAACGCACCGATAAGCAAGTGGTAGTTCACGCCGGCAATGACGGTGCCGACGATCGCCCCAATCAGTCCCGCCAGCGAAATATTCATCATGACACAGGCCTGTCATTTCGGTGCTAGTCCCGTGAATTGCAGCACGCCCGCGACAATGACGACCATGGCCAATGAAATCGGCAGAAACACCTTCCAGCCAAGCCGCATCAACTGGTCGTAGCGGTAGCGCGGAACGATCGCCTTCGCCATGGCGAACAGGAAAAACATAAACAGGCACTTGAGGGTGAACCAGATCACTCCCGGCACCCAAGTAAACGGCGCCACCGGGAATGGCGCGAGCCAACCGCCCAGAAACATGATGGTGCCCAGGGCGCACATCGTGGCGATTGCCACGTATTCGCCGAGCATCAGCATCATGTAGGGCGTCGAACCATACTCCACCATGAACCCGGCAACGAGTTCGGATTCAGCTTCGACCAAGTCGAACGGCGGACGGTTGGTTTCGGCCAGCGCTGACACAAAGAAGATCACAAACATCGGCAAAAGCGGCAGCCAGAACCAGTTGAACATGCCGTATTTGCCGTCCTGCGCATCGACGATTTCCGACAGGTTCAGCGAGCCGACGCACAGCAAGACGGTGACGATCACAAAGCCGATCGAGACTTCGTATGACACCATCTGCGCCGCCGAACGCAGCGCGGCCAGAAACGGGTATTTCGAATTCGACGCCCAGCCGGCCATGATGATGCCGTACACTCCCAGCGACGAAATCGCGAAAATGTAGAGAATGCCAACATTGATGTTGGCGATCACCCAACCTTCATTGACCGGGATCACGGCCCAGGCGGCAAGCGCTAGCACGCAGGTCACAAACGGCGCCAGCAGAAACAGGCCCTTATTGGCGCCGGACGGAATCACCGGCTCCTTCAGCACAAATTTAAGCAGGTCAGCGAACGATTGCAGCAGTCCCCAAGGGCCGACGACATTTGGGCCGCGCCTAAGCTGCACCGCCGCCCAGATCTTACGATCGGCATAAATAATGTAGGCAACCGCGATCAAAAGAATGACCAGCAGCAGTACGCTTTGCGCGAGCACCACCAGAACAGGCCAGACATAATCGGTCCAGAATTCCAGCATGGGCCTATTCCGCCGCCGTTTGGGCGGCGCTTCCTTCCGCGATCACCGAACACTCGGCCATCACCGCCGAAGCCCGCGCGATCGGATTTGTCATGTAATAGTCGTCGATCGGCGACACGAACGGCGCCTTGCCCGGCGTCCCGCCAAGCTGCGCCAGTCGCGCTATATCCGCCGCCGCTGCGGGCGCGATCTGGCCGATACGCTGCATATGCGGATGGGCCTTGAACAGCGCCGCCCGCAATTGCGTAAGCGAGTCATAAGGCAGTTTGTGCCCAAGCAGTTCCGACAGCGCCCGCAGGATCGCCCAGTCCTCCCGCGCCTCGCCCGGCGGAAAGGAGGCGCGCGCCGCCATCTGCACACGGCCTTCGGTATTGACGTAGGTGGCAGACTTCTCCGGATAAGCCGCGCCCGGCAGGATAACGTCGGCGCGATTCGCGCCGCTATCGCCATGGGTTCCGATATAGACCACGAAGGCGCCAGGCGCGATCTCAACTTCGTCAGCGCCAAGCGAGAACACCACGTCAAGCGCGCCCGCCGCGGTCATTTGCGTCGCACCGATACCGCCGCTGCCCGGCACAAATCCGAGGTCAAGCGCCCCCACGCGCGACGCCGCGCTATGCAATACTGAGAAACCGTTCCAGCCGTCCTTGACGGCCCCGAGGCTCTGCGCAGCCAATGCTGCCAGCGATGCAATCGCGGCGCCGTCGGGCCGCGCAAGAGCGCCCGCACCGAGGATAACCAGCGGCCGTTGCGCCCCCTTGAGCACATTGGCAAACGCGTGCTGCCCCGCCGCCACGTCAGCCAAGGTCTCAGGCCCTTGACCGATATACTCATATTGATATGTCAGATCGGCGCGCTCACCGATCACGCCAATCGGATAATTGCCCGAGCGCCAGCGTTTGCGGATGCGTGCATTCAATACCGCTGCCTCCCGGCGCGGGTTTACGCCGACCAGCAACAGCGCATCGGAACTCTCGATCCCGGCGATGGTCGCATTGAACAGATAACTGCCGCGCCCCCAAGCCGGATCCACCGCCGCGCCATCCTGCCGACAATCGAGATTGGCTACGCCGAACCGCGTCATTAGGTCCTTGAGCGCAAATATCTCCTCGACCGCAGCCAGGTCGCCGACAATGGCGCCAATGCGCTCTTTGCGCGCCGTCTTGAGTTTTGACGCAACCGCCGCGAAGGCCGCGGGCCAGCTCGCAGGACGCAGCCGGCCGTCGTCCCGAACATAGGGCCGGTCGAGGCGCTGAATGCGCAATCCATCGACCACATGACGGCTCTTGTCGGAAATCCATTCCTCGTTCACGTCGTCATTGACGCGCGGCAGGATGCGCATCACCTCGCGGCCGCGCGTGTCAATGCGGATCGCCGAACCGAGCGCATCCATCACATCGATCGATTCCGTCTTGGTCAATTCCCACGGCCGCGCCGAAAACACATAGGGCTTCGAGGTAAGCGCCCCGACCGGGCAAAGATCGACCACATTGCCCTGCAGTTCCGATGTCATCGCCTGTTCGAGATAGGTCGTAATCTCCATATCCTCGCCGCGACCGATGGCGCCGAGTTCAGGCACGCCCGCAACCTCGGTCATGAAGCGGACGCAGCGCGTGCAATGGATGCAGCGCGTCATGATGGTCTTGACCAGCGCGCCGATGTGCTTGTCCTCAACCGCGCGCTTGTTCTCCTGATAGCGGCTGGAGTCGACGCCATAAGCCATCGCCTGGTCTTGCAGGTCGCACTCGCCGCCCTGATCGCAGATCGGGCAATCGAGCGGATGATTGATCAGCAGGAATTCCATCACGCCTTCGCGGGCCTTCTTCACCATCGGCGACTTGGTGAGCAGGACTTTCGGCGAACCATCCTTGTTCGGCATCAGATCGCGCACCGCCATCGCGCAGGAGGCCTGCGGCTTTGGCGGGCCGCCGACCACCTCGATCAGGCACATCCGGCAGTTGCCGGCGATGGACAGCCGCTCATGGAAGCAGAAGCGCGGGATTTCCGCGCCCGCGGCTTCGCACGCCTGGAGCAGGGTATACTCCGGCGGAACGTCAATCTCACGGCCATCAACGATGAGCTTGGTCATCTTATAGTCCCGAACCTACCGCGTTCGCCGCTTCATGGCGGTTGCCAAATGCCAAAGCGCCAACGCCGGAAACAGCGTGAGCATCGGATAAATCGTCAGCAGCATGGTGTAGAGATTGGAACCGCGGATCGACACAAAATGCGGCAAGACCATCACCGCGACCAATGCCAGCAACGAAACGCAGAAGACGAGCGGCGCGAGCAGGCCCAGACGCGCGCGCCGCGAAGCCACGCAAAACGCGATGCAAGCGACCAAGCCCGCGATCGCCGGCAGCACGCGGCCGGCCCACACCACCGGCACGGATGTCGCGCCGCCGACGCCGACCACCGAAAGAATGGCGATGCCCAGCACAATTACCGTACCAAGGAGATACCAGAGCGTCATGCTGGCACCGTTTGGTGTTTGCCGGTTTCGACTGAGGCGTGGCGGGTGTATTCGTCGATCCGCCGCTCGATCTCCGGGCGGAAATGGCGCAGCAATCCCTGCACCGGCCAAGCGGCGCCGTCGCCGAAGGCACAGATGGTGTGGCCTTCGATCTGCTGGGTCACCTGCATCAGCGCGTCGATCTCGCGCTTCTGCGCCTTGCCTTCGGCCATGCGGGTGAGCACCCGCCACATCCAGCCCATGCCTTCACGGCATGGTGTGCACTGGCCGCAACTCTCGTGCTTGTAGAAATAGGAAATCCGCGCCATCGCCTTGATGATGTCGGCGGTCTTGTCCATCACGATCACGGCGGCGGTGCCGAGCGCCGATTTCTTTTCGCGGCAACCGTCGAAATCCATCAGCAGGCTGTCGCATTGATCCGGACCCGCCGGCACCAGCGGCATCGACGAACCGCCCGGAATTACCGCCAGCAAATTATCCCATCCGCCGCGCACGCCGCCGGCATGACGCTCGATCAGTTCGCGCAAGGGAATGCCCATGGTTTCTTCGACATTGCACGGCCGCTCGACATGACCTGAGATGCAATAGAGCTTGGTGCCGGTGTTGTTCGCCCGCCCGATGCCGGCAAACCAGGCCGCGCCGCGCCGCAGAATGTCAGGCACCTGCGCAATGGTCTCGACATTATTGACCGTGGTCGGGCAACCATAGAGCCCCATATTGGCCGGGAATGGCGGCTTGAGCCGCGGTTGGCCTTTTTTGCCCTCCAGGCTTTCGAGCAGCGCGGTCTCCTCGCCGCAGATATAAGCGCCGGCGCCGTGATGCAGATAAAGGTCGAAATCCCAGCCGTGGACGTTGCTCTTGCCGATCAAGCGGGCCTCATAGGCTTGATCGATCGCGGCTTGTAACCGCTCGCGCTCGCGCACGAATTCGCCTCGGATATAGATGTATCCTGTGTTCGCGGCCATCGCCGCGCCGGCATAGAGGCAGCCTTCGACCAGAAGATGCGGATCGTGCCGCATGATCTCCCGGTCCTTGCAGGTGCCGGGCTCGGACTCGTCGGCATTGACCACGAGATAATGCGGCCGTTCGCCAACCTGCTTAGGCATGAACGACCATTTGAGGCCGGTGGCAAAGCCGGCGCCGCCACGGCCGCGCTGGCCCGACTCCTTCACTTCATTGATCAGCCAATCGCGGCCCTTTTCGACAAAGCCCTTGGTACCATCCCAGGCGCCGCGCGCCTGTGCGCCCTTCAGGCCCCAGTCGCCTTGGCCGTAAAGATTGCGGAAGATGCGATCCTTGTCGTCGAGCATCGCTATGCCTTCGCCTTTAATGTGGTCGCCCCGCCGATCGGTGCCGACATTTGACGATCGACCTGCGGACCTGGCTTGGGCGTGCGGCCGGCGGCCATTTCGTCGAGAATTTTCTCGAAAGTCTCCGGCGTCAGGTCCTCGTAATAGTCGACATTGATCTGCGCCGTCGGCGCGTTCACGCAAGCGCCGAGGCACTCGACCTCGACCCAGGAAAACGTGCCGTCGGCGGTCACTTCGTTTTGATGGCCGATCCGGCGGTTGCAGATGTCGAGCAACGCGCCGGCGCCACGCAACATGCAGGGCGTGGTGCCGCACATCTGCACATGGAATTTTCCAACCGGGACGAGATTGAACATGGTGTAAAAGGTTGCAACTTCGAGCACGCGGATATTGGCCATGCCGAGCACTTCGGCGACATGCTCGATCGCCTTCTGCGGCAACCAGCCGCCGGCCTGTTCCTGCGCACGCCAGAGCAGCGGGATCACCGCCGACTGCTGGCGACCTTCCGGATATTTCGCGATCTGCTTTTTCGCCCAGGCGAGATTATCCGCCGTGAAGGCGAATGCCTTGGGCTGCTGATGCGGTTCAGCGAGGCGACGGACAGCCATCAGCGATCAACCTCCCCGAACACGATGTCGAGCGAGCCGAGGATGGCCGAGACATCGGCCAGCATGTGGCCCTTGCACAGGAAATCCATCGCTTGCAGATGAGCAAAGCCGGGCGCACGGATCTTGCACTTGTAAGGTTTATTGGTGCCGTCGGCGATCAGGTAGACGCCGAACTCGCCCTTGGGCGCCTCGACCGCGGCATAGACTTCGCCGGCCGGCACGTGGAAGCCCTCGGTATAGAGCTTGAAGTGATGGATCAGCGCCTCCATCGAGCGCTTCATCTGGTCGCGGCGCGGCGGGGTGATCTTGTTGTCGTCGACCACCACCGGCCCCTGCCCGTCGGGCGCGCGCAGCTTGGTAATACACTGCCGCATGATGCCGACCGACTGGCGCATTTCTTCCATGCGGATGCAGTAGCGATCGTAGCAATCGCCGTTCTTGCCGATCGGAATGTCGAAATCCATTTCTTCGTAACACTCGTAGGGCTGCGCCTTGCGCAGATCCCAAGCCGCGCCCGAGCCGCGCACCATGACGCCCGAGAAACCCCACTTCCAGGCGTCATCGAGCGAGACCACGCCGATATCGACATTGCGCTGCTTGAAGATGCGGTTGCCGGTGAGAAGCCGCTCAAGGTCGTCGCAGACTTTGAGAAATGGATCGCAGAACGCCTCGATGTCGTCGATCAGCTTGGTCGGCAGGTCCTGGTGCACGCCGCCGACCCGGAAATAGGCCGCATGCATGCGCGAACCCGAGGCGCGCTCATAAAACACCATCAGCTTTTCGCGTTCCTCGAAGCCCCAGAGCGGCGGGGTGAGCGCCCCGACATCCAACGCCTGGGTGGTAACGTTGAGGAGGTGCGACAACAGCCGCCCGATTTCGCAATAGAGCACGCGGATCAGTTGCGCCCGGCGCGGCACCGTGATGTCCAGCAGCTTCTCAACCGCAAGGCAAAACGCGTGCTCCTGGTTCATCGGCGCGACATAATCGAGCCGGTCGAAATAGGGGATCGCCTGCAAATAGGTCTTGTGTTCGATCAGCTTCTCGGTGCCGCGATGCAGGAGGCCGATATGCGGATCGACGCGCTCGACAACTTCGCCGTCGAGTTCCACGACGAGGCGCAGAACCCCGTGGGCCGCAGGATGCTGCGGGCCGAAATTGATTGTAAAGTTGCGGAGCGACGAGTCGGTCATAGGTCCTGCTTAGCTGCGCGCAGCGAATAGCGAATAGCGAATAGCGAATAGCCGCCACCGGCCATTGAGCAGCGAATCGCGAAAGACCAACAGTTGGTACTACGTTCGGTCATCTGACTGCCTGCGTTGGATCGATCGGATCAAGGAACGCAACATCCGGCCAAGTTCGTCACACGTCTGCATCAGCGGTTCAATATCCTTGCCCGCAGCCAAATGAACTCGCTGTGCAAGAACAAGGTGGGTTTCGAGTTCCTTGAGCGATCCCTGTGACATCCGCAAGAACTGAACAAAAGACCCACTATTCTCCCTGCCGTGCCCCTCAGCGATGTTGGCGGCAATCGACACGGCTGCCCGACGAATTTGGCTTGTCATGCCGTAAACCTCGTCCTTCGGAAAGCGCGTCGTCAGACGATATACAGTCTCCGCCAGAGACATTGCCTCCTGCCAGACCTTTAGGTCACGGTATGAATTGATCGCGATCTCATCCTCCTTTTCTATTCGCTATTCGCTATTCGCTATTCGCTACTCACTATTCGCTTCCCTTCGCCTTCTCGTCGCCAGGCAGCCGGTAATCCGGCCCCTCCCAGGGCGAGAGGAAATCGAAATTGCGGAATTCCTGCACCAGGCGAACTTTGTCGTAGACCACGCGCTTTTGCTGGTCATCGTAGCGCACTTCGACAAAGCCGGTGAGCGGGAAGTCTTTGCGCAGTGGGTGCCCCTCGAATCCGTAATCGGTCAACAGCCGTCGCATGTCGGGATGGCCGACAAACGGAATGCCGTAAAGATCGTAGGTCTCGCGCTCGAACCAGCCGGCACCCGGGAACACATCAATGATCGACGGCGCAGTCTCGTCTTCGCCAATTTCCGCCTTCACCCGTATGCGGCGGTTATGCACCGGCGACAGCAGGTGATAGACCACGTCAAAGCGGCGTTCGCGGCCCGGCCAGTCCACCGCCGTCACGTCAATAAAGCTCCAGAACTTGCAGCGCTCGTCATCGCGCAGGAACCGCATGACCTTGACGATGTCGTCGGCCCTCGCCGTCAGCGTCAATTCGCCATGGGCGACAACGCACCCGGCCAATGCGCCGGGCATGGCCGCTGCGAGTGTCTCGCCAAAAGTCTTAAGCTCCTCGCTCATGGCGTCAGCGCTCGATCGTTCCGGTGCGGCGGATTTTCTTCTGCAACAGCAGCACGCCGTAAAGCAGCGCTTCCGCGGAAGGCGGGCAGCCCGGCACGTAAATGTCGATCGGCACGATCCGATCGCAGCCGCGCACCACCGAATAGGAATAATGGTAGTAGCCGCCGCCATTGGCGCATGAGCCCATCGAGATCACGTAGCGCGGCTCCGGCATCTGGTCGTAAACTTTGCGCAGCGCCGGCGCCATCTTGTTGGTCAAGGTGCCCGCGACGACCATCACGTCGGACTGGCGGGGCGAGGCGCGCGGCGCGAAGCCGAAACGCTCGGCGTCGTAGCGCGGCATCGACATCTGCATCAGCTCGACCGCGCAGCAGGCCAGCCCGAACGTCATCCACATCAGCGAGCCGGTGCGCGCCCAGATAATCAGATCGTCGGTCGCCGTGATCAGAAAGCCCTTATCGGAGAGTTCATTGTTCAGGCCGACGAAGAAAGAGTCGTCGGCGCCCACCGGCTTGCCGGTGCGCGGATCGAGGATGCCGGTGGCGGCCGGAGCGACCATCGCAGAGCGCTGTGGCGTCAATCCCATTCGAGCGCTCCCTTTCGCCACTCATAGATGAATCCAACGGTCAGAACGCCCAGGAATACCATCATCGACCAGAAACCGAACAGCCCGAGCTCTCCGAAGGCCACTGCCCAGGGGAACAGAAAGCTCACTTCAAGATCGAAAATGATGAACAGGATGGCGACCAGATAAAATCGCACATCGAATTTCATGCGCGCATCGTCGAATGCATTGAAACCGCATTCATAGGCCGAGAGCTTCTCGGGATCCGGCTGCTTATAAGCAACCAGAAACGGCACAACCAAAAGCGCAGCGCCAATGGCCATCGCGACCGCGATGAAGATGACCAGGGGCAGGTAATCAAGTAGCAGCTCGCTCATCAGCGACCCTCGCCTCCCCCCAAGTCCAACCCAAGTGGAAGCCCACACGCAAAGTCCCGGCGACCCGTGATGGTCACCGCTGACTAAAATCGCCGCCGAACCCGTTCGGATTCGTTCCAGAAGCGGGATTTGCGCTGGCTTAGCGCAGTGCCCAATGTGAGGCAAGCTGCCGTCACCCCCCGCCTGTGGTTGATTGTCGTCACACGCCGCCTTGCAGGCATCCTCAAGCTAGGGTTCCATGGTTGGAATTTTCAGGGGTGCGGCAACCATGCAACGCAAAGTGATCATTTCGTGTGCAGTGACCGGATCGGCGGATTCGCCCGGCAAGAACCCGGCGGTGCCGGTTACGCCGGAACAAATCGCCCGGTCTTGCGTCGACGCAGCCAAAGCCGGGGCGGCGGTGGTTCATATCCACGTTCGCGACCCGAAAACCACCAAGCCGAGCATGGACGGCGCGCTTTATCGCGAGGTGGTCGAGCGCATCCGCGCCAGCGGCACCGACATGCTGATCAATCTCACCACCGGCCCCGGCGCGCGCTTTGAGCACGATCCCGACGACCCCTCCAAGGCCGGCCCCGCCAGCACCATGCGCGGCCCGGAGGAGCGCGTCCGCCACATAAAGGAATTGCGCCCGGATATATGCAGTCTTGATATGGGCAGCATGAATATGGGCAGCCGCGTTTTCATCAATACACCGGCCCATTTGCAGACCATGGCGGTCGCAATCCGCGAGGCCGGGGTGCTGCCGGAGCTCGAAGTGTTCGAAACCGGCCACCTTCTCCTCGCCAAAAAAATGATCGAAACCGGCCACATCAACCCGCCGGGGATGTTCCAGATCTGTCTCGGCATCGCCTGGGGCCAGCCCGCAACACCGGAAGCGATGAGCTATATGCGCAGCCTCCTGCCCGCCACCTCGCCATGGTTCGCGTTCGGCATTTCGCTGCATCAATTCCCGATGGTGGCGCAGGCGGTCCTGCTTGGCGGCCATGTGCGGGTCGGGCTTGAAGACAACCTCTATCTGGATAAAGGCAAGCTCGCGCCGAGCAATGCCGCGCTGGTCGAGAAGGCGGCCTCGATTATCGAAGTGCTGGGCGATCACGTCGCCACACCGGCGGAGGCGCGGGAAATCTTAGGACAGGCGATGGCAACTAACTAAAGATTCTCGTGTCCCGGCCAAGGGAGCGCAAAACGATTCACTGCTGCGCGAACACCGCGACGCAACCGCCACAGGGGCCGCTCTTCGCGGTGGTCGCGACATAGACCTTGTCGCTCGAAAGATTGACGTCGAGCGAGCGCGACCCGCTCCAGGTCGGCACCTTCTGCATCAATTCGCGAGTCTTGGTGTTGACAACCACCAGCGCGCCGCCGGTGGTGGCATGAACGTAAAGTCCGCGCGCGCGATTGACGATCGAGCCGCCATTGCCGCCCCAACCGGCGCCGTAACTCTCGATCTTCCCGCTCGCGATATCGAAGATCGCCATGTCGCCGCCGGGCCTGCGGTTGGGCCCATGGGCGTTGCTACAGCCCAGGAAGATGGTCGTATCGGAAACAATCGACAGGCTATGCGGATGACAAAGTTCCAACGCGTGCAGCTTGCGAATGGTTCCGCTTGTCGGGTCGGTCTGCGCCAACAGCCCCTTGCTCTGATCGGCCGTGAACACCGGAATGGCCGTAAAGAACGTGCCGCTGGACGCGTGCCAGGCGGAGCGCTCCAGATTTTCGGTCGATTGCGGCACGGGAAGACGCGCCAGCACCTTGTGGCCCGGTCCGGTCGAAATCAGGCTCAAGAACGGCACCGCGTCATTGGAATTGGCGACGATCACGACCCCACGATCCGGCGCGAACGCCATGGCATTCGCCCGTAGCCTACCGCCGGTGGCGATCGTCGCGGTAATCGCATGCGTCATGAGGTCGACCACCTTAATGGTGCTGTCGCCATCGCTCACCCAGAGTTGCGCGCCGCCATTGACCACCACAAGGCCATTCGGACCCGACGCGTTGCCGCTGCCGGTTAAGCCGACGAAGCCGCCGATGCGGGACACGTATTTGTCGGTCTTGGTGTCGAACACCACGACCGCCTTGTTGTCCTTGTCCGCGAGATAGCCGAGGCCGGTTTTTTGGTCGATCGACAAGACGCCATAGTCGTTGATCGGTGTGCCGGGGAGCGCGATGGTCGCCACTTGCTTGAAGGTTTGAGCGTGGGCGGGTGCGGCAGCCACCAAGGCAGCAGCAACGGTAACCACAAAGAAACACGAACGATGCGACATCGGCGTTCCTAGATCGCCCCTCATCTGAGGGCGGATAGCGGTCCGTTATCGCTAGTCCAGCGGCTCGACCTTGACGATCGATCCGCCATGATTGCTGCCGATCCATAAATGACCGGGATTGCTGCGATCGTCCACATAGACCCGGCGAATATTGGTCGGGCGCGGTAGCGTGTATTCGGTCACTTGCCCGGTCTCGACATCGAGCTGCGCCACCCGATCGGTCACCATCGAGCCGGTCCAGGCATGACCGTGCCGACTGAACATCGCGTCATATGGCGCACTCCACTCGGTCGGCACCTTCCACTCCGTGATCTGTCCGCTCTTCGGGTCAAGCATGCCGATACGGTCGGCACGATATTCCGCAAACCACACCCGCCCTTCGGCATCGACCCGGCCGCGGCGCGGCGTCGAGTTCGGCGATGGCGTCAGATAGACCGTCGTCAGCTTGGTCTTGGCGTCGATCTTGACGATATTGCCGGCGGCGAAGTCGAGCAAATAGGCATCGTTGTTGACGCTGTCGGAGTGGATGCCATAGGTGCCAATGCGGCGTTTGGTGCGTGGATCCATTGGAGCGCCGAGATCTTCCCATTTGTCGGTCGCCAGGTCGAGCCGGTAGATCTTGGTGCCGTCGGAATTCTTGACCCAGACCTTGCCGTCGACATGGGTGCCTTGCACCGCAAGGTGCCCAAACTGGGCGCCCTCCGAATCCCATTCCTTCGGGATCGACCAGACCCTGAAGGTTTCGGTCTTCTGGTCGAAGCGCACGATCGACGCCTGGTACATCATGCCGAGCCAGACATTGTCGTCGCGATCGATTTCGAGATCGAGCGAGCCGAGCGGCCAACCGGGCTTGGTGACGGGAATCGGATATTGCGTCACCTTGCCGGTCGTGGCGTCCATCTTGCCGAGGAACATCTGGCCGAAGTCGGAGTACCAGACGTTGCCCTTGCTATCCATCACCACGTCGTGCGGCTGGATATGGGCCTCCGGCAGATCATATTCGGTGAAGATCACGCGGGTCGACCTGCCGACCGGACGCGGCAGCGTCTTGAGCGGGAACTGCCAGGTGTCCTGCTGGCTGAGATTGACGGTCGCGAGCCACTCCGCGATCGGCTTGACGTTGCCGCGATCGCGCATGCGCTGGAAATTGCCGGCCAGCCGCTGCGGCCGCAACGGCGTGGTGCCCGGATAGTAGGTGGCCATTCGATTGATCGCATCGATCATGCCGTCCGCGTCATGGGACGACTTCATGATGCGTTCGAGCGTGTGGCAACCCAGGCAATTAAGCAGGAACTTTTTCTGCGTCTCGGTGCCGGGCATGCTGTGCATCCACTCGGCATTGGTCAGATGCGCCGAGAGGCTGCGCAGCTTGGTCAGCTTGAGATCGGCCTTGGCCTCTTGGCCGGCGGCGACTTCGGCGGTCGATGGACCGGAAAGTTGATAACCGGCGGCGCGAAGCCGCAGCGAATACTTGCCGGGCTCGAGCCGCGCTGCCGGGAATGCATAGCGCCCCTTGGCGTCGGTGACGACGCTGACGGTAATGGTCGAGCCGTCGCGCTTGGCGCTGACCACGACGCCTTCCATTGCCCCTTCTTCGGTCGAGGTCACCTGCCCGCTCAAGGCTGACTGCGCCCTCGCCTCACCGAGACCGAAGACCGATAGCAACCCAACCAGCAATATCGCCGTGATGCGCATGGTTCCGTCTCCCTGAAATTAGTCGAGCGTTTCAAGCTTGATGATCGAGGCGCCGTGGTTCGAACCGACCCAGAACGTCACCGGATTGGTGGTGTTATCGACATAGACCCGCCGGATATTGGTGGTGCGCGGCAAAAGATATTCGACCATCTCGTCAGTCTTGGTGTTGAGCCGGGTGACATGATCGGTGATCATCGAACCGGTCCACAATTCCTCGTTCCGGTCGAGCATCACGTCATAGGGCGACGCCCATTTGGTTGGCATCAGCCATTCCTTGAACGTCTCGGTCTTGGTGTCGAACAGCCCAACCCGGTCAGCGCGGTACATCCCGAACCACAACCGATCCTGCGCATCCATGTAGCCGCGCCGCGGCGCGGATCGCGGCGTCAATGCGGTATAGATCTTGACCTCGCCGGTCTTGGCATCGATCCGGCCGATATGGAAATTACGAAAGTCGGTGTAATAGACGTTGTTCTGCGAGTCCGGGATGACATCGTAGATGTTGTGGGGAATCTTCGAGTTCTTGTAAGGCTCAAAAGTCTCGATCTGGCCAGAGGCCAGGTCGAGACGGTGGACCGCCGCAAAGCCGTTGTTTTGCGACCACACCTTGCCATCGACGTGCGAGCTTTCCGGCCGCACCATGTTCACTTGCGACGCGTCGATGTTGTATTGCGGCGGCATCGGCCAAGCCTGGAACTGCTCGGTCTTCGGATCGAATTTCACGATCGCGGCCTGATACATATTGCCAAGCCACCAATTGCCGGCTCGGTCGGCGCGCAACCCAAGCGAGCCTTTTGGGAAGTCCGGCTTATGAAGCGGCATGGCATATTCTTTCACCGCGCCGGTCTTCGGATCGAGCCGGCCGAAGAACTGCTCGCCGAAGCTCGAATACCAAGCGATGCCATCTTTATCGAGCACGACATCATGCGGCGAGATGGTTTCGCGCGGAAGGTCATATTCGGTATAGATCACCCGCGTCGCACGGCCGGTCGGCCGCGGCAACCGCTTGAGCTCGAAGCTCCAGGTCGGTCCCTTGCTGAGGTTAATGTCGGCAAGATACTCCGCGACCTTGCGATAGACCTCGACGCGTTGGTCGCCGCGTTCCTCCATCAGCCGCGCGCCACGTCGCAATTGTGGGTTTTGCGGAATGCTCTGGTTCACATAACCTTGCATCCGCGGCAGCGTGACCTCCATCAAGGTCTTAAAATCATGCGTCGAGCGCATGAAACGCTCCAGGGTGTGGCAGCCGACGCAGCCCAGGAGCAACCCCTTTTGCTGGTCCGAACCGGGGACGCTGTGCATCCATTCGCCGTTCGACATCTGCGCGGCAAGGTCCTCGGTTTTGCGCAGGGTCAGATTGTGCGTGACGTTTCGCGGACCGATTTCGATGGTCTTGGAATTGTCGAGGTCATAACCGACGGCCCGAATGCTCAGGGCATATTGGCCCGGCGTCAGCTTGCTGGCGGGGAAGCTGTAGCGGCCCTGCGCATCGCTCACCACCGTGATTGTGATGGTGCCCTTCTTGGCATTGACCAGCACACCCTCCATCGCACCTTCTTCGGCGGAGGTGACTTGGCCAGTCAGGGCAACGGCATTCTGGGCGTGCGCGGCATCAAGCGCCAAAACCGAAACCGCAAAGACCGAAACCGCAACAAAAACGATCGCAAGACGCAGTAATGCTGCAATGCGCATGGACGTTTTCTCCCGCCGATTGACCCGCGCGCTTTAGACCGCGGGCGGTTCTTTGTTAGTCGAAGCCTAGGCCTGCCACACGGTCGCTTCAAGGCACAGAACGCCTTGGCACAAACTTTCAGTAACGCCGGCATTCCCTTATGATCGCGCCAACGACATGAAAATCTGGGCGGCCACCAAAGGCGGCGGCGCAAACGGAGATCTGCATGACTGATATGCGCCGATCGTCGGGCCTGATCGCGCTGCTATTCGGCGTGGCGAGCATTTGGCCGGCAAGCGCGACGGCGCAGGAACCGTTTTTCAAGGGCAAGACCATTGCGCTTGTGATCGGCTCGAATGCCTCCGGCGGCTACGACGGCTATGGCCGTCTCTTGGCGCGCCATATGGGTAGGCACATTCCTGGCAACCCGTCCTTTGTGGTGCAGAACATGCCGGGCGCCAATGGCGTGCGCGCCGCGAGCCACGTCTATAGTGTCGCCACACCGGACGGCACCGCGCTCGGCATCTTCGACCAAGCGATGTTCCTACGCGAACTCTTGGGCGCACCAGGCCTCAAAGGCGAGGTCGCAAAATTCAACTGGATCGGGCGGCTGGTCAGCAACAGCGCCGTGCTGTTCGCCTGGCACACTGCCAAGGTAAAGACGATTGACGACGTCTTTAATCATGAACTGATCGTGGCCGCCTCGGGTGCGGCGTCACGGCTGAATTGGTCGGCGCTCAATACCCTGGTCGGAACCAAATTCCGCCTGGTGACCGGCTACGAGGGTCCGGCCTCAGCCAAGATCGCCATGATGCGCGGCGAGGTCGAGGCGCTAAGCCTGCCGTGGTCAGCGCTGCAAGCCGAGAACCCGGAATGGCTGCGCGACAAGACCGTCAATCTATTGTTACAGACCGGCGACAAGAACCCCGGGCTTGAATACCTGCCGCGCATGGTCGATCTCGCCAAAACCGACGATACCCGCAAACTGCTCGACATCTTCGCTTCGCCATCGGTGGTCGGTCGCGCCTTCGCCGCGCCACCCGGGGTGCCGCGCGAGCGGGTCGACATGCTGCGCACAGCCTTTGTCGCGATGCTGAAAGATGAAGCTTTCCTCGCTGACGCGGCCAAGATCAATTTCGACCTCGACCCGATGGCGGGCGCGACATTGCAAACCTATTTCAGTGCCGCGTCCTATCCATCCGAACTGATCGAACGCGCCAAGACGATTGCCAAGCAGGCGGGGTATTAAGCAGCGCCATGACGGAGATATCCACCATGCAGCGCCGCGGGGCACGGCGCGCAATTCCCCTGATAGCGACCGCCTACCTGCTCCTCAGCGCGGCACCCGTGCCAGCGCAGCAGGGCCCGGGTTTCGCCGGCCGCACCGTGCAGGTGATCGTCGGTTTTGGCGCGGGCGGCGGCTTCGATCTCTGGGGCCGGCTGGTGGCGCGCCACATTGGCCGGCATTTACCCGGCAATCCCACAGTGATCGTGCAGAACATGCCGGGCGCCGGCGGGTTCATCGCCGTCAACCACATCTACAATGTCGCGCCCAAGGACGGCAGCGTGATCGCCATCGTTGCAAGCAGCACGCCGCTCGGCCCGATCAACGGAGCAGCCGGCGCACGTTTCGATTCCACCAAGCTCACTTGGCTAGGCACGCCCACCATCGACACCAACACTTGCGTGGCGCTCAATAGCCCGCAAGTGAAAGTGAAGACGCTTGCGGACCTCTACCACACCGAGTTGATTGTCGGCGGAACCGGGCCCGGCGCCGGCACCTATGCCTGGCCCAAAGGGCTGAGTGGATTGCTTGGCCTCAAGTTCAAAGTCATCGGCGGATTTCCATCGGCCTCAAATGTGCTGCTCGCCATCGAGCGCGGCGAAATCGAAGGCATCTGCCAGACCGGACTGGCAAACCTGCGCCCGGATTGGATCGCCAACAAGACCGTCAATGTGCTGCTGCAGAGCGCCAGCGCGTCGCGTTTTGTCGTTAAGGGCGTGCCGGTGGTTACCGATCTGGCCAAAACGCCCGACCAGAAAGCCGCGCTCGAATTCCTCTATGCCGGCGAGTCGATCGGCCGGCCATTTTTCGCCCCGCCTGACATGCCCGCGGATCGCGCCACGATGATGCAGGAGGCTTTTATGGCAACCATGCGGGATCCGGAGTTCCTGCTCGACGCCCAAAAGCAAAAGCTCGATGTCGAAGCCAGGGACGGCGCCTATCTCGCCGACATCATCCGCAAGGTCTATGCGACACCCAAGGCGATCGTGGACCAAGTTTCGGCGCTGACCAAATAGCCTCAGCCCGCAATGCCATCCAAGAATTTCAACGTCCCCCTCCACTTCGCCGCGACCTCCGCCGCATAGGCGCGATCGACCGCGTTGACCTTGGGGAATTCGTCTTTCCAAGCGAATGGCCGCACCGCATAAATAATGATGCGGCTGTTGGTAAGGTCGCCGCGCGCGCGTCGCTCCGGCAACAGCATCGGATCGATCCAGCCGGTCCACACACCGTCGATAATATCGGTCGCGGTTTTCGGGTCCCAGCGCGTCGCCACCGCCCACATCACCTCGGCCGGGTTGGTGATGTCGATGTCGTCATCGACAATGATGATAATGCGCCCGAGATAGGTCGACGACCCGCAGCCGGCCGCCACCAATCCCGCCATCTTGGCGTGGCCGGCATGCTGCTGATCGACCGCAATCACATTAATAAAGCGAGAGCCTCCGCCCGGCATCTTCCACACGCCTTTGATGCCCGGCACGCCGGCCGCTTCGAGATCGTCCCACAGCGCCGCGGCACGAATGAGCCCGGATCCGGCGGTACCAAAAAACGTACCGGGGTAGATCGGCCGCGCCGGCGGAGTCGCGGTCTGGATCGGGTCGTTGCGATGATAGATCGCCTTGACCTGCAATACCGGCTCAGGGCCGGACGAGGTGTAGTAGCCCGGCCATTCGCCGAACGGCCCTTCGACCATCGCGACTGCTTCCGGCGAGGGCATGAAGCCCTCGTAAACCAACTCGCAATCGTTGGGAAACGGCACGCCTGTAACGCGACCTTTGACCAGCTTGATCGGCCGACCGATCCGTCCGCCGGCGACATCGAATTCGCATACATTCTCCGGCGAGAAGCCCGCCGCCGCCGCGCCCAAGGCGGGCGCCTGACCGACCGTCACCACCATCGGACAATGCTTGCCCTTGGCCCACCATTTCTTGCGGATCGTATCGGCATGTTTGCCGGGCTCGATGAACAGCGACAGGGTCTTGGCGTCGCGAACCGAAACGCGGTAGGTGCCAGCATTGACCCAGCCCGTATCCGGATCTTGCGCGATCACCATACATTCAGTGCCGATATAGGCGCCACCGTCGCCGGCGTGCCATTTCGGCGCCGGAAATGCGAGCACATCGACCTGGTTGTCCATCAGCACGTTCTCGAACACCGGGCCGTCGGCGACGTATTCGGATGTGATCGGGTCGGCGCTCCTGCGGCGATGCTTGCGGTAGTTTTGCACCAATTCAAGGCCGACGCCGGAATTGAACACGCGCGAGGACCGCACATTCACCACGACGCGGTGGTCGTCGGGATAGCCTTTGATCTTGCGGAACAGCAACACCGGCGGCACCGGATTTTGCAGCGACAACTCATAAAGCGCGCCCATTTCCAGGTGCGGATCGACACCCTCGACGACTTCGAGTTCATCAATCTCCTCGGCGATCTTCAGACATTGGCGCAGATCGCTCAACGCGGTCAGGCGTTGCGCGGCATCGACTGTCTTGGTCATTGAACACTCAGCTTGCGGGCGCGCGCGAGTACTTCGGCGCGGACATTGAAGGTATCGGCGACCACCTTGTGCAATTCCTCGCCGGTCAACGGCTCGATATCGACCCGCGCCTTGGCTGCCTCGGCCAGCAATGCGGGATCTCGCAGGGTCGCGTCAAAGGCGCGGCGCAGCGCCGTCGCATCTGGCACGCCCGGTGGGGCCAGCAGCGCAGTCCCGAGCGGCGCGCCGCCCGCGAACAGGCTGAGAATTTGCCGTTGCTCGTCGTCCTGGCCGAGATCGACAATCGCCGGCACGTCCTTGAGCTCACGATGGCGCGTTTGGGTAAATTGCACCAGCAGATGAATTTTCTTGTCGCGCAGCCATTCCGGCGTGCCGCTCTTGATGCTCGACCAGGGCTTCACAATGGCGTCGACTTCGCCGCGCTCGAACGCAAGTTGCGCCGAGGTCGGTCCTTGGAACCCGGTGACAATCTTGTAACGCGTGCCAACCAGTTCGTTCATCAGCCGGCGCATCACCACCGATGACGATGTCGGTCCTGTGCCGGCGGCAACGGTCTCGCGCGCCATCACGTCCTGGATGGTCCGCACGCCGGACGCATGCCAGGCGTGATCGACCTCGACATTGGCGTTCATCCGGCCGATCCAGGTGTAGTTCGGCGCGTCGTACTGAATGCCGGGCGTGGTGCCGAGCACTTGCCCGACCGCGACGGTCTGCGACACCACACCCATCACGCTGCCGTCCTTCGCAGCGACATTGTAAAGATAATTGGCGCCGCGCAAACCGCCGGCGCCCGGCATGTTCTGCACAATGACATTGGGTTTTCCGGGCAGATGCGCGCCGAGATGCCGCGCAACCAGGCGCGCATAGAAATCATACGGCCCGCCCGCTTCGAAGCTCGCGATGATCGTGATGCTCTTGCCGGCAAAATCGGCCTGCGCCGATGCCAGCGATGGAATGCACGCTGCCAATGCGATCGCGCCGAACGCAATGCGCGCCGATGCGGCATCAACGAGCGACATTTCTAAATCTCCCGCGGCAAGTTTGCATGCGTGTTCTATTACAATTGTCGCAGAGCGCAGCACCCATTGTCGACCGCGCAAACACGAACGCGCGGCAAAGCGCGCCTTCAATTGAACCCGCGAATGGCGGGCGCGACGGGACTCGAAGCCGCCGCCTCCGGCGTGGACCCTGGCGCATTGTGAGGCATAGACCCTGTTGCTATAGCTCATATTTTACAATAATATGAGCTATAGAGAGGCCGCGTATAACTCATGACATGGAACTGGCAACGACCGGACTGGCCGTATTTCACATGCGATTCTGGGGTGTTAGACCCTTTGGAACAGCGATTCCTGCTGCAATCCGGTGAGTTCATCGGTGCCTGCAAGCACATCGACGCGGATGATCAGGAAGCGCTCAAGATTGAAGTCATCAGCGATGAAGCGGTGAAAACCTCCGAGATTGAAGGCAAAATTCTCAACCGCGACAGCGTGCAATCCTCGCTGCGCCATCAATTCGGCCTCGGCACCGAACGACCCGGGGTGAAACCGGCCGAACGCGGCATATCCATGATGATGGTGAACTTGTATCACGGCTTCGCGACGCCGCTCACCGACCAGACGATGTTCGACTGGCACGGCACATTACTGCGCGACGAAAAGTCCGTTGCGGTGATCGGGGGCTACCGGACCCACGCCCAAGCCATGCAGATCGTTTCCGGGCCTGACTATAAGCGCACCGTGCATTTCGAAGCCCCACCGTCCGCGCGTGTGCCGGATGAAATGAAACGCTTCATCACCTGGTTCAACGACACGGCGCCGGGCGGGAAATCTCCGCTTCCCGCGCTCACCCGCGCTGGGATCGCGCATCTCTATTTCGTGTGCATTCATCCCTTCGAGGACGGTAACGGCCGCATTGGCCGCGCGCTCGCGGAAAAGTCACTAGCGCAAAATCTTGGCCGGCCCAGCCTCATTGCGCTCGCCTACACCATCGAGCGCAAGCGCAAGGACTATTATGCCGCGCTGGAGCGCAACAACAAGGAAGTCGCAATCACGAACTGGTTGACATATTTCGCCAACACAGTACTCGAAGCACAAACTAATACGGTCAAGCGCGTGGAATTCTATGTCGCCAAGGCCAAGTTGTGCGAACGGATGCGCGGCAAGCTCAACGAGCGGCAGGAGAAGGCCATTGCCCGGATGTTCCGCGAGGGTCTCGACGGATTCAAAGGCGGATTGAGCGCGGAGAACTACATCGCCATCACCGAAGCATCGCGCGCCACGGCGACACGTGATCTGCAGGACCTCGTCGAGAAAGGCGCGCTCACCAAGACCGGCGAATTGCGGCATACGCGCTACCACTTGAACACAGCAATCGCTGGCCAAAAGTGATCTTAACGATAGAGCAAAGGTTTTTTGAAACGCGCATCCAGTACGCGGTCTGCGAGCGGCGCATCATCATCGCGGCGACGGGGTGCGAAACGCGCTGGAGCGCTGCCATCCGCGAATAGCGAAGTGCTTGAAAGAACTGGCGGGAGCGACGGGACTCGAACCCGCGGCCTCCGGCGTGACAGGCCGGCGCTCTAACCAACTGAGCTACGCCCCCTTTTGGGAGTGCTGCGGACTTAAATGTCGCTTACCCGCAAGTCAAGGCGCGCGCCGATTTCGCGGGCGTCGCGGTCAATAGGAACGCGAAAAGCCCCGATTTTAGCGGCCCCGCGCCCCCTTCAAAGTGCAAAAAGTCCGAAAAACCCTCATTTTTCGCTAGGAAGTCCATGGTCAGATCATATACGAATCGTCTAAGTCGACTACTGTGAGGTGAGTGGCCCAAGCGGCCACTCCTAAATCGAGGAGGGTCATTTATGGCCACGGCACCCAAGAAGTCCGCACCGACCGTTACTCTGAAACATCTCGCCGCAAGCCTCGCGGAGAACCATGAGATGTCAAAAAAGCAGACTGAGGCTGTACTGGGCGACTTGGTCGGCCTGGTCACCAAACACCTCAAAAAGGGCGACCGGATCCGCATCGGCGGGCTGGGCATCCTTCAGGTGCGCAAGCGGGCCGCCCGCATGGGCCGCAACCCTGCGACCGGCGAGCCGATCCAGATCAAGGCTTCCAAGAAGGTGGCATTCCGCGCTGCCAAAGAGCTCAAAGAAGCCGTTTAAGCACTATTTCATAAGTCTTTTTCCGCGCGGCGTCGGCGGCTAATGGCCGCCAACGTCGTGTGCTTTTGTTGATACAATCGCTATCGATATCGCCGCACTTCAGCCGGACTGTTGCCGGCCGGCCTAAAAGTGGTGGGCGGTGAGAGGATCGAACTCCCGACATCTTCGGTGTAAACGAAGCGCTCTACCGCTGAGCTAACCGCCCATTACCATTGCTTTATCGCCGCGGGTAAGCCGGTGGCAAGCTTGCACCAGCGCTGCCCCGCGGCCCCGGTTTTGACGGCTCCGGGTTAATAATCTGCGTGCAGACGTCTGTTGGAAGCAACGCCGTTTTGGCCCCCGACGTTTCCGAGGGCCAATCCGGGGTCGGCTCGCTCACGCCGGGATCGGCACCTCGCCGACGTCCTTGGGGACCTTATAGCCTTTCTGCACCGCCGGCCGCGCCGCGATGGCGAGGTACCAGCGTTTGACATTGGGATATTTGTTGAGATCGACGGTCTGCCACTCGTAGCGCGACACCCAGGGCCAGATGGCCATGTCGGCGATCGAATACGCGCCGGCGACGTAATCATGCTTGGCCAGCTGCTTGTCGAGCACGCCGTAAAGCCGGTGCGCTTCCTTGAGGTAGCGCTCCTCGGCATAGGGCGCCTTACCGGGATTGTATTTGGTGAAGTGATGCACCTGCCCGAACATCGGCCCCGGTCCGCCCATCTGCCACATCAGCCATTCGATCACGCGGTAGCGCGCTTCGCCGTCCTTCGGCAGGAATTTACCGGTCTTGTCGGCGAGGTAGATCAGGATCGCGCCCGACTCCATCAGCGCGATGCCGGTGTCGCGATCGACAATCGCCGGAATGCGGTTATTGGGGCTGATCTTGAGAAATTCCGGCTTGAACTGCTCGTCCTTGCCGATGTCGACCGGATGCACGGTATAGGGCAGCCCAAACTCCTCGAGCGCGATGGAGATCTTGCGGCCGTTGGGGGTGGTCCAGGTGTAAAGATCGATCACGGAATGGTCCCTCACTGACACAATGGCCGGAATGCCGGCGGCGACACCTAGCGGGTTTGCGGGCGCAGGGGCAAGGGGCACGACACGGCCGGCGCTCGAACGTCATTCCGCGCAAGAAACTGTAGGGTGGGTAACGGCGCGTCTTCGCGCCGCGCCCACCGCTCAGCGACAATCGGGGAACCAACGATGGTGGGCACGCTTCGCTTTGCCCACCCTCGACGTACTCGCTTGCGTGGGGACGTGTGATCGTTGCCTCACTTCACCTGTAGCCCAAGCGCCTTGACCAGTTCGGCCATGTTCTTGGCTTCGTCGCGCATCATCGCGCCCATTTCCTGCGGCGTGGTGCTGGCGACCAGCGTGCCGCCCTCGGTCAGCCGTTTAATCACGGAGGGATCGCGCGCCGCCTTGACGAATTCCGCATTGAGCCGCGCTACCACCGCATCCGGCATTCCGGCAGGCCCGACCAGGCCGAACCAATTGGCGATGCGTTCGCGCGCCAGTCCAACCTCGATCAGCGTCGGAACATCCGGCGTTGCCGGCAATCGTGTCTCGGCATCGACCGCGAGCGCGCGCAATTTGCCGCCATCGAGATTGGCGCGCGCCGAAGTGTAAGACGCAAACGCAAAGTCGATACGCCCGGTGATCAGATCGGCCATCAGCGGCGCGCCGCCGCGGTATTGCACAAACTCAATCGGTGTCTTGGTGCCGCGCCCGATCTGCGCCGCCAAGAGATGCGCCGGCGTGCCGGCGCCGGCGGAACCGAAGGACAGCCCGCCGGGGCGCTTGCGGCCGAGTTCGAGCAGTTCGGCTACCGACTTCACCGGACTGTCATGCGGCACCACCAGCAGCACCGGCATGCGGAACAGCAGCGTCACCGGCGTGAAGCCTTTCACCGGGTCGTAGGCGACCGGCTGCATCGCCGGGATGGCCGCATGCGCCGAGCCGGTGATGGTGAGCAGCGTGTAGCCGTCGGGCGGCGCGTTCTGTACCGCCACCGCCGCCACCGTGCCGCCGCCGACCGGGCGGTTCTCCACCACGATCTTCTGGTTGAGACTCTTCGACACAATGTCGGCGTAGATGCGCGTGGTGACGTCGCCAATGCCACCCGGCGCAATGCCGACAATGATGGTGATCGGCCGAGCGGGGAAGTCCTGCGCCTGGGCGGCGGCGGTGAGCCACAGCACCGCCAGGGTCACAGCGGTACGAGCAAGACCGGTTACCGTCATGGGCACACTTCCGCGTTCTGTCCATTCACCGCAATTCTAGCGCTGCCAGCGTCACCGCCAGCGCGGATGTCACGCCCGGCATCAGGGGTTGGCTCGGAGCTAGATCGTCAAGCGATCGATAGCCGTCAGGTCCGGGGTCTCGATGGATTCGGGTTTCGAGCTTAACGGCGTCGATCACCCACAATTCCGCAATGCCAAAGCCGGCATAGAGCCTGGCCTTGCGCCCGAGATCGTAGCCGAGGCTTGAATCTGCGATCTCGACCACCAGCCGCGCGGTTTCCGGGTTCAGGCCGTCCCATCCACGCGCCCTTGGATAGAAGACGAAGTCAGGTTCTAGGTAAGTGTCCTCGCTTAGGCGGAACGTCGTCTCGGTGGCGAACATCAAGTCCGGCGGCAGGACCCGCGCCCAATACACGTTAAGTGCGATCTTCAGGATCTCGTGGTGGCGACCTTTGGGTGACATCGGCACGATCTCACCGCCGATCAACTCGATGCGCTCGTCCTCATGCAGAATGCCGGCCGCGACCATCTGCTCCAGTTCGGCCACAGTGAAGCGCCGCCGCGGCAAACCCTCGGCAGCGGTCGTGGTCGGTTCCAGGACAGGCAAGTTTACGCTCATGTCGGCACTATACCGCACCGCGCGGCCCGAGCGAACCCGGCCCGCAGGCGTCCCTCAAGCAAACGGCGGCACCGTCGGCGCCGCCGCTTAAGCTATGACCGCCCCTGCCCACCCCCGGATCGGAGGCAGGAAGGTCAGTGCGCGGTGAGCGCAGAAGCCTCGTCCTCGGCCGCAGGGTCTGCCGCGACGGCGGGCTTGGCCTTGTCCTCATCCCATTCGATCGCTACCGGCGCACGGACCAATGCGTGCGGCAGCACCTCATCCATCCGAGAGACTGGAATGATCTCGAGCCCCTTCTTGATCGACTCATTGATCTCGACCAGGTCCTTGGCATTCTCTTCAGGGATCAACACCGTCTTGATGCCGCCGCGCTGCGCCGCCAGAAGTTTCTCCTTGAGGCCACCGATCGGCAACACGCGGCCGCGCAATGTGATCTCGCCGGTCATGGCGACATCGCGGCGCACCGGAATTCCGGTCATAACCGAAACGATCGCGCTCACCATGGCGACGCCGGCCGATGGACCGTCCTTCGGGGTGGCCCCCTCCGGCACGTGGACGTGGATGTCCTTCCGGTCAAACAATGGCGGCTCGATGCCGAAGGCAACGGCGCGCATGCGCACATAGGATGCCGCCGCCGAGATCGACTCCTTCATCACGTCGCGCAAATTGCCGGTCACCGTCATCTTGCCCTTGCCGGGCATCATGGCGGCTTCGATCGTCAGCAGTTCGCCGCCCACATCGGTCCAGGCCAAACCGGTGACGACACCGATCTGATCCTCCTCCTCAAGCTCGCCGAAGCGATATTTCGGAACGCCCAGGAAGTCGCCCAGGGTCTTGGTGTCGATTACAACCGCCTTCTTTTCGGGCGAGAGCGTGAGCTCCTTCACCGCCTTACGGACCAGGTTGGACAATTCGCGCTCAAGATTACGGACGCCCGCCTCGCGCGTGTAACGACGGATCAAGAGCAGCAGCCCCTCATCGTCGATCGACCATTCGTTCGCTTCGAGGCCGTGCTTGCTGACCGCGGCGGGGATCAGGTGCTTGCGCGCGATCTCAACCTTCTCATCCTCGGTGTAGCCGGGAATGCGGATGATCTCCATGCGGTCCATCAGGGGCGGCGGAATGTTGAGCGTATTCGCCGTGGTGATGAACATCACGTTCGAAAGGTCGTAATCGACCTCAAGATAGTGATCGCTGAACGTATGGTTCTGTTCGGGGTCGAGCACCTCAAGCAGCGCCGAGGACGGATCGCCGCGGAAATCGGCGCCCATCTTGTCGACTTCGTCAAGCAGGAATAGCGGGTTTGAGGTCTTCGCCTTCCGCATCGACTGTATGATCTTGCCGGGCATCGAACCGATATAGGTGCGACGGTGGCCGCGGATCTCGGCCTCGTCACGCACGCCGCCAAGCGACACGCGCACGAAGTCACGGCCGGTCGCCTTGGCAATCGACTTGCCAAGCGAGGTCTTGCCGACGCCGGGCGGTCCAACCAGACACAGGATCGGCCCGGTCAGCTTGTTGGCGCGCTGCTGAACCGCAAGATATTCAACAATACGGTCCTTGACCTTCTCCAGGCCATAGTGATCGGCGTCGAGGGTCTCCTGGGCCTGCTTGAGGTCCTTCTTGACCTTGGACTTCTTGTTCCATGGGATCGACAGCACCCAGTCGAGATAATTGCGCACGACCGTCGCCTCGGCCGACATCGGCGACATCTGGCGAAGTTTCTTGAGCTCGTGGGTCGCCTTGTCGCGCGCTTCCTTCGAAAGCTTGGTGCGCTTGATCTTGTCTTCGAGCTCGGCCAGTTCGTCCTTGCCGTCCTCGTCGCCAAGTTCCTTCTGGATCGCCTTCATCTGCTCGTTGAGATAGTACTCGCGCTGAGTCTTTTCCATCTGGCGCTTGACGCGCGTCCGGATGCGCTTCTCGACCTGCAGCACAGAGATTTCGCTCTCCATCAAAGCGAGCACCCGCTCGAGCCGCTCGGGGACCGATGGCGTCTCCAGTATTTGCTGCTTGTCGGGAATCTTGACGGCAAGATGCGACGCGACCGTGTCAGCGAGTTTGGCGTAGTCCTCGATCTGCTGCACGACCCCGACCACTTCGGGCGAGACCTTCTTGTTGAGCTTCACATAGTTCTCGAACTCATTGACCACCGAGCGCGCCAGCGCTTCCGCCTCGACGCGCTCACCGGCATCGTCGGCGAGCACAACCGCATCCGCCTCGTAGTAGTCGACGCGATCACTGTAGCGGACAACCTTGGCGCGCGTAGCGCCCTCGACCAGCACTTTGACCGTGCCGTCGGGCAGCTTGAGCAATTGCAGCACGCTCGCCAGCGTACCGGTTTCAAAAATCGCGCCGACGGCCGGATCGTCGTCGGATGCGTTCTTTTGGGTGGCGAGCAAAATAAATGTGTCGGAGCGCATGACCTCTTCAAGCGCCTTGATCGACTTTTCGCGGCCGACAAACAGCGGAACGATCATGTGCGGGAACACAACAATATCCCGCAATGGCAAGACGGGATACGCCCGTGTCTCGCCCGGAATGAGAGTGGGTTTCGGCTTCGCACTGGTCATTGGCCCAGATTCCTTTTTGTTGCGCCCCTCGACCGCAACCCGCGCAATGCGGCGTCGCGACCGAGTGCTGGGCCGGGAAGGGACCACGGCGACGAAAGAGCCGTGTGCCGGAGGGTCGGGTACGAAACCCTCCCCGGAGTAACGCGATACTTCGTACTCTTTCACCGATTTCAACGTCGCTATTAGGTGGCGACGGCCGGGCCGGGTGTCAAGTAAGGCCCAAATTCAGTGAAAAAACGCTTTTCGCGCCGCTCTAACAGACGGCTTGGCCCGAATCGCCACCGCGATTCAGGCAACATCGTGATTACGCGCTGGCGGAGGCGTCGCTCGCCCGGTCCGAACGGTCGGCATAGATATAAAGCGGGCGCGCGGTCTCCTCGACCACCTCCCTCGAGATGACCACCTCCTCAACACCTTCGAGCCCTGGCAATTCAAACATGGTGTCGAGCAAGATCCGCTCCATGATCGAGCGCAGTCCGCGCGCGCCGGTGTTGCGCTCATAGGCCTTGTCGGCGATGGCGCGCAACGCCTCGGTTGGCACTGTGAGATCGACGTTTTCCATCTCGAACAGACGCTGGAACTGCCGGACCACAGCGTTCTTCGGCTTGGTCAGAATTTCGATCAGCGCGCCCTTGTCGAGCCCCTCAAGCGTTGCAATGACCGGCAGTCGGCCGACGAACTCCGGAATCAAACCGAACTTCAGCAAATCCTCAGGCTGAAGACCCCTGAAGATATCACCGGTCGACGGCGCCTGCGGATCCTTCGGATCGCCGAGGAAGCCCATCGAACTCCTGTTCAAGCGACGCTCGATGATCTTTTCCAGACCGCCGAACGAGCCACCGCAAATGAACAGGATGTTGGTGGTATCGACTTGCAGGAATTCCTGCTGCGGATGCTTGCGGCCGCCCTGCGGCGGAACCGACGCAACAGTGCCTTCCATGATCTTCAGAAGCGCCTGCTGCACGCCCTCGCCCGAAACGTCGCGCGTGATCGAGGGATTGTCCGACTTGCGGCTGATCTTGTCGATTTCGTCGATATAGACGATGCCCCGCTGTGCGCGCTCGACATTATAATCCGCGGACTGCAAGAGCTTCAGAATGATGTTTTCGACGTCCTCGCCGACATAGCCGGCTTCGGTCAAGGTCGTCGCGTCTGCCATCGTGAACGGCACATCGAGAATGCGCGCGAGCGTTTGAGCCAGCAGCGTCTTGCCGCAGCCGGTCGGGCCGACGAGCAGAATGTTCGACTTGGTCAACTCGACATCGCTGTGCTTGGTCTGGTGATTGAGCCGCTTGTAGTGATTGTGGACCGCAACCGACAAAACCTTCTTCGCATAGTCCTGGCCGATCACGTAATCGTCGAGCACCTTGCGGATTTCTTTTGGCGTCGGAATGCCATCGCGCGACTTTACCAGCGAGGATTTATTCTCCTCGCGAATAATGTCCATGCACAGCTCGACACACTCGTCGCAAATAAAGACGGTCGGACCGGCAATTAGCTTGCGGACCTCGTGCTGGCTCTTTCCGCAGAACGAACAATAGAGCGTATTCTTCGAATCGCCGCTGCCGACTTTGCTCATTCCCTATCTCCATCGGCTCGCCGCCAAGACCGCGAACCGGACGAATGCGTGACAACCACAATAACAAGCACACCACCAAGAGTCCGTAGCGAGAATGTCATAAAGTCCGCAACAACCTCACCACAGCCTGACTGAACCTCATCCTAGCGAAGCACGGTAGCTCAACGATAATCAAGAATTCATTAATGATGAAAATTCAGCGTGATGGAGGGACTTAGCCGCTAGGCGGGCGAACCCAAGGCCCCGCCCACCCGACCGTCCTCAGGTATCAGACAACCTTAAGCGCCGCCGGGTCGTCGGGGCGCCGCTCGAGAACCTTATCGACCACGCCCCATTCGACCGCCATTTCGGCCGTCAGGAAGTAATCGCGCTCCAGCGCATCCTCGATTTTCTTGAGGGCCTGACCGGTGTGTTTGACATAGATATCATTGAGACGCTTCTTGATGTTCAGGATCTCCTGGGCGTGCAGCATAATGTCGGTCGCCTGTCCCTGAAAGCCGCCCGACGGCTGATGCAGCATGATGCGCGCATTGGGCAGCGAGAAACGCATGTCCTTCTGCCCCGCCGCCAGCAGCAGCGAGCCCATCGAAGCCGCCTGCCCGACACAAAGCGTCGAGATCGGCGAGCGAATGAACTGCATGGTATCATAAATCGCCAGCCCTGACGTGACGACCCCGCCGGGGGAATTAATGTACATGGCGATTTCTTTTTTCGGGTTCTCCGCCTCAAGAAACAGAAGCTGGGCGACGATCAGCGTCGACATGGTGTCGTCGATCGGCCCCGGAATAAAGACAATGCGTTCCTTCAGCAGCCGCGAAAAGATGTCGTAGCGGATCGACCCACGCGCGGTGACCTCCTCGACACTGGGGATGAAGAAGCTATTGTAGACGTTAAGCGGATCCCTCATGGACGGCCTGCCTCATTCGGCCTCGGATCCATTGGATGTTGCTCCAGGACGTCGAGGCGCTTGGTTATGCAATCATTCACAGATATGGCGCGGATGTGCCGGCAACAAGACGACGCACCTGTGCAACATTTCCGCCGCACAACGAATGCGCGAGCGGTGGCTGGAGTACACAACCGATCCGCGCCAGGGCCCTACCCGGTCGCAAGCCGACCATGTCCCGCTCCTTATCCATGATTCGCCGGACATAAGCATTATGGCGGCAGATACCGATGCCCGGGGGCGTCCCGTCGATGAGTGGCACCCAGTTCACGCCAGCACAATAAGCTGCCGGCGCACAGTTTTCACCCCCAACCGCCGCCACGTGCCAACGCGGTTGAGCCGCGGTAACCACGTCAGGCGGTCGGCGGCGCATCCTCGTCGTCCTTGAACAGTTCTTCTTTGGTGACGGTCTTGTCGGCGACCTTGGCGAGCTCAAGCAGAAAGTCGACCACCTTCTCTTCGTAAATCGGTGCACGAATGCCGGCCATCGCCTGCGGGTTCTTGCGGTAGTAATCCCAAACCTCCTGTTCGCGCCCCGGCACTTGGCGGGCGCGCTCGACAACGGCGCGCGACAGCTCTTCGTCGGTCACCTTGATGGCGTTCTTGTCGCCGATCTCAGCCAACAAAAGCCCAAGTCGAACACGGCGCGCGGCGATGCCGCGATATTCCTCGCGGGCTTTCTCCTCGGTGGTGCCCTCGTCGGCAAAGGTTCGGTTCTGCCGCTTGAGGTCGGATTCGATGGTGTTCCAGATCGACTCGAATTCGTCGTCAACCAGGGTCGACGGCGGCGTGAACGTATGCATTACATCGAGCTGATCGAGCAATTTGCGTTTCACTTTTTGTCGACTCATGGCCGTATAGTCCCGCGCCAACCGGTCCTTCACCGCCTCCCGTAGCTTCGCCAGCGATTCAAGCCCGAGCGATTTGGCAAATTCTTCGTCGATTGTCACTGTCGTCGGCGCCTCGATCGACTTGGCAGTGACATCGAATTCGGCTGCCTTGCCGGCGAGCGCCTCGGTCTGATAGGCGGCGGGGAAAGTCGCCTTCACCAAGCGCGTTTCACCAACGCCAATCCCAACCAATTGCTCTTCAAATCCGGGAATGAATTGGTTTGAGCCGATATTGACGGCCACATCGGTGCCGGCACCACCGGGGAACGGCGTGCCGTCAATGCGCCCAACAAAATCGATCACCACCCGATCGCCCTGCTCGGCTTTCGCACCATCGGCTTTGGCGGCATAAGGCCGGTTCTGTTCGGCGATCTGATTGACCGCCGCGTCAATCTCGGCATCGGCAACTTCGGCGATTGGCCGCTCCAATTTAATGCCGCTGAAGTCGGCGAGCATGATCGCCGGCAACACCTCAAACGACAGCGTGTAAGCGAGGTCGGCCTGACCGCTGATCACACGATCGACTTCCGTATCCTCGTTCGGGATCGTGACCTTTGGCTCGCGCGCCAATTTGAGGCCGCGCTCCTCGACGATCTGGGCATTCATCTCTCGGATGACGTTTTCGACCGTCTCCGCCATCACCGACCGGCCATAGACCTTGCGCAAATGGGTGACCGGCACTTTGCCGGGCCGGAAGCCGCGCAGTTGAACGCGGTCCTTCAATTGGGCAAGCCGGCCTGACAGCCGGACCTCAAGATCGGCGGCCGGGACGGTCACCTGGAATTCGCGCTTAAGACCTTCGGAAACGGTTTCTGTGACTTGCATGGCTCTAACTCTGCGACCGGAGGTGGCGCGTTTCAACTAATGACAAGACCAGCGGGTGTTATCATGCCCTCTGGATTGGTGCGGGCGGAGGGGCTCGAACCCCCACGTCTTGCGACACGGGAACCTAAATCCCGCGCGTCTACCAGTTCCGCCACGCCCGCAAAGGGCACCCTTAGCACCAATGGGAGCGGCCGGGCGGCGGGCTTATATCATGTGAAAACCCCCATACGCACGCGAAAAATCGCGCGTCTTCTAACACGGGCAACAAGACCACATGCAACCTCAAGCTCAGACGGCTCCGCCGCCGAACAGCCGCCGGTAGACCGCCGGCACGGCCTCGGGGAGATCTTCGGAAATTAACCCCGAACCCGCCTGGGTGCCGGCCTCGCCATGGAGCCAGACGGCAGCACATGCGGCCTCAAAGGCAGGCATCCGCTGAGCAAGGAATGCCGCGCAGAACCCTGCCAGCACATCGCCGGAGCCAGCCGTCGCCAGCCAGGGCGAGGCATTGCCGGCAATCGCGGCCCGCCCATCCGGTGCCGCAACCACCGTATCGCCACCCTTCAAGACCACCACCGCGCCCGTGGCCGCGGCGGCGGCCCGCGCCCTTGCAAGCTTTGAGGGGGCCCGCGCCGCCGCCTCCATTGTATTGAATAACCGTCCGAATTCCCCCTCATGGGGGGTCAGCAGCACGGGTGCCGGCCGGCTCTTGATGGCTGCTGCCAGCGCTGGCCAGTCACCCGCGAAGCTCGTCAGGGCATCGGCATCCAGCACCGCTGCCGGCCCCGCCGCGAGCACCGCCTGTACCAGATCGCGCATCGGCTGACCGATCCCGCCACCGGGTCCAAGGACAACGACATTGCGCCGGGCATCGGCCAGAAAATCCGAGAGTTCGATAGCGCCGTCGACGCCGCGCACCATCACCGCAAGGCTGGCCGCTGCGTTAATCGCCAGCGTATCGCGTGGCGCAGCGAGCGTGACCAGACCCGCTCCCGCCCGCAAGGCGCCGCGCGCCGCAAGCCGGGCGGCCCCGGTTGAGTCCATACCGCCCGAGACCACCACCACGTGTCCGCGGGTGTATTTGTGACCGTCGAGCTGGGGAACAGGACAATGCCCCTTCCAGAGCAGGGGTTCGTTCTGGAAGGTCTGAGGCCCAATGCGATCGAGCACCGCGGCCGGAATTCCGATCTCGGCAACACTGATACGGCCGCAATGCACGCGGCCCGGCAACAAAAGATGGCCAGGCTTTTTCCGAAAGAATGTGACGGTCGCGCTGGCCGCGACCGCAACGCCCATGACTGCGCCGGTTGTTCCGTTGATTCCGCTTGGCAGGTCGACGGCATAGCGCGGACAGGATGTGGCGTTCATGGCCTCGATGACGGCCGCCGCCGCGCCGACCACCGGCCGATCTAGTCCGGCGCCAAATAATGCATCGACGATGGCGTCGGCGCCCGCCAAGGCCTGGGGGGCCGCAACAACAACCGGCCCAGCCCAGCGCTGCGCCGCGGTAGCAGCATCACCGTGCAATGCGCCTGCGCCGAGCCGCAGCACCTCGACCCGATAGCCACGTTCGGCGAGCAACCGCGCCGCCACATAGCCATCGCCGCCATTATTGCCGGAGCCGGCCACCACTGCGATCCGCGCTCCGACTGGGTGCCGCAGTGCAACACAATTCGCGACCGCGGTCCCTGCGCGCTCCATCAAGTCGATGCCGCGCACCCCACCAGCGATCGCAAGGCGATCTGCTTCAGCCATCTCGGCGTTGGTCAAAAGCTCAATCATTGAAGCACCTTTAGGATACCATGCGTCGGTGCTGGCCAATTTCAAAATAGACGTGATTAGCAACTGCGCTTCCGTCTGCCCATTTATTGCTCATGCCGCCTATTATTTAATCGACAACCTCTGCGGACAGCATTAGAAATCCGGCGTCAGGCTGATAACGCATTGAACGATATAGACTCTTTTTTGTTCTTCCCGCTTGGCATGGAGCCTGCTAACCGCAACGAAGTTCGCCCGCCATAATCATAAAATGGCAGCCCGCGGACCGGGAGACGTTCGAGCAATGAAAAAAATCGAGGCCATCATCAAACCCTTCAAGCTCGACGAAGTGAAGGAAGCCTTGCAGGAAGCTGGACTGCAGGGGATTACCGTCACCGAAGCCAAGGGTTTTGGCCGTCAGAAAGGCCACACCGAACTCTACCGTGGCGCCGAATATGTCGTCGATTTTCTGCCCAAGGTGAAGATCGAGATTGTCCTTGGCGACGACATGGTCGAAAAAGCCATCGAGGCGATCCGCCGCGCCGCTCAAACCGGGCGGATCGGCGACGGCAAAATCTTTGTCTCCAATATAGAAGAAGCTATCCGGATTAGAACGGGGGAGTCCGGACTCGACGCAATTTGACCCGCTGGTCGCGCATCTCCCAGCGCCTCCCGCCTGCCAGCGCCGCTGCTAGCAATGAAAGGTACGCATTCTATGACCACCGCCAAAGAAGTCCTGAAAAGCATCAAGGACAACGACGTCAAATACGTCGATTTTCGTTTCACCGATCCGCGGGGCAAATGGCAACACGTCACCTTCGACGTTTCGATGATCGAAGAGGAGACGTTCGCGGAAGGCCAGATGTTCGATGGCTCGTCGATCGCGGGTTGGAAAGCGATCAACGAGTCCGACATGTGCCTGATGCCGGATCCGGCGTCGGCATGCATCGACCCGTTCTTCGCGGAAACGACCATGTCGCTGGTCTGCGACGTGCTCGAACCGACAACCGGCGAACCCTACAACCGCGACCCGCGCAGCATCGCGAAAAAGGCCGAAGGCATGGTCAAGTCGTCGGGCATTGGCGACACCATTTATTTCGGACCGGAAGCCGAATTCTTCATCTTCGACGACGTGAAATACGCCGCCGAGCCCTACAACACCGGCTTCAAGCTCGACTCGATCGAATTCCCGACCAATTCCGACACCGAATATGAAGGCGGCAATCTCGGCCATCATGTCGGCACCAAGAAGGGCTACTTCCCGGTGCCGCCGCAGGACACCGCGCAGGACATGCGCTCGGAAATGCTCGGCGCCATGGCGCGCATGGGCTGCGTGGTCGAGAAACATCACCATGAGGTGGCATCGGCCCAGCACGAGCTCGGCCTGAAGTTTTCGCCGCTGACGGTGATGGCCGACCGCATGCAGATCTACAAATATTGCATTCATCAGGTCGCCAACATCTACGGCAAGACCGCGACCTTCATGCCCAAGCCGATCTATGGCGATAACGGCTCCGGCATGCATTGCCACCAATCGATCTGGAAGGACGGCAAGCCGGTATTCGCCGGCAACAAATATGCCGATCTGTCGGAAACCTGCCTGTCCTACATCGCCGGCATCATCAAACATGCCAAGGCGATCAACGCCTTCACCAACCCGACGACGAATTCCTACAAGCGTCTGGTGCCGGGCTTCGAAGCGCCGGTGCTGCTCGCCTATTCGGCGCGCAACCGCTCCGCCTCCTGCCGCATTCCGTGGACCACCAATCCGAAGGCCAAGCGTGTCGAGGTTCGCTTCCCCGATCCGCTGTGCAACCCGTATCTCGGCTTTGCCGCGATGACCATGGCCGGTCTTGATGGCGTCAAGAACAAGCTCGATCCGGGCGCGGCGATGGACAAGGACCTCTACGATCTGCCGAAGGCCGAATTGAAGAATATTCCGACGGTGTGCGGCAGCTTGCGCCAGGCGCTGGAGGAACTCGACAAGGACCGCGCCTTCCTCAAAGCCGGCGGCGTGTTCGACGATGACTTCATCGACAGCTATATCGAGCTGAAGATGACCGAAGTGATCCGCTTCGAGCACACGCCGCACCCGGTCGAGTTCGAGATGTATTATTCGGCGTAAGATTACGATCCCCGGCTTTCGTGGGACCTCAATACAAGAAGGGGCGCTCCCTGGGCGCTCCTTCTTTTTTCAAGTTTGTGCCCGAACCCGACCTACAATCCCACCTTTTCCAACGCCTTCGGCGCGGCCTGATCGGCATCGAGCGGGGCTGCGCCCGCCCACGCATGATCGGTAATGTCGAAAATGACCTTGTCCGGACCATGGAACTTGGTCTCGTAAAAGCCCTGCGCACCCTCAGGCCGCTTCGCAAAACATTTGGCGCCGAGCCCTTCAAGCTTCTCCATATAGGCATCGACATCATCAACCAGCATGCCGAAGTGATGGATGCCGCGGTAGTCCAGGCCGTGGCCCTGGTCCCAGCCAAAATGCAGGACCGCCATATTGATGGTGCCGTCGCTCAGGAACACACCATATGACGACCCCGCCCCCTTGGGCTCCGTCCGACGCACTTCAACAAAATCAAATGCCTTTTTGAAAAACTCAGCCGTTGCGTATGGATCCTCGGCCGCGATTGCGATGTGACGAAGCTTTGCCATTGACGGTCCCCTGCGGTGAATGGGTTGCGGATGATTGCGCTGCGCCAACGCTATTTCTTGACGTGTAACTTTTCCCAGGCCGCGATGCCGGCCCGTGCAGCGGCCTCGTCCTCTCCCTGCGGCAATCCGGCGACGCCAACCGCGCCGACAAGCTTGCCATCGCGCGCAATCGGCACCCCACCGCCGACCAGGTAAACCTTGTTGCCGTACATGTTCATGATACCGAAATATCGATCCGGGCGAGTCTTGTACAGCGCACCCAGCACTTCGGTGGTCTGACGATACATCGCCGATGCGAAGGCCTTGGCTTCGGCAAAGCGCACGTTGCGGCTTGACGCGTCATCCATTCGATCGCCAGAAATGACATCGCCGCCGACATCCACCACGGCAATGCCCATCCGCATTTTCTTGGCCTGCGAATAGGCGATCGCGCCCTCGATAATCGTGCGCGCTTCCGCCAGCGACAGCAGTTGCGCGGGCGCCGCCGGCGGCCGCTCCTGGGCCTGTACCGGCTCGAACACGAATGCCGGCGCAAAAAATGCGAGCAAGCAAAGGCTATAAAATCTGCGCATGAATACCCTCCCCTTTTGCATGTGTTCTTGCCGCCACAATAGCACGGCTGCGCCGCTCGGGGACTGCCCAATCAGGATCGGTTCATTGATTGAAAGGGGTCGAAAACCAACCGCGCAATTGGATTAGGACGCCAGCAGCGGCTCGTCGCTCACCCCATGGGCCGCGCGCTCGTCCGCGACCGTGGGGACTTCGTCCGACAATTCAACACGATTGCGGCCATTGAACTTGGCCTTATAGAGCGCCTTGTCGGCGGCGGAGATCAGCGCCATCACATCGGCGCCGAATTCACCGCCAGCGATCCCGACACTGACTGTCAGGTTTAGCGTCCCATTTGCTACCATTCCGCCGGCAGCCTCGAATGACGACCGGATGCGCTCGGCGGCGACCGCCGCATCGCTGATCGATCCCGGCAGAATGGCCACGAATTCTTCGCCGCCAACGCGGCCCAGGATATCGGACGCACGCAGATTAGCGCCCGCCACCGCGGCAAATAACTGCAAGGCTTCGTCACCGGCCGCATGACCATGGTTGTCATTGACGCGCTTGAAGTGATCGAGATCGAACACCAACACGCTCACCGGATCGCGTTTTTGCTTGCATCGATCAATCAACAGCCGCGCTGCGCAAACAAAACCGCGGCGGTTCAGCAGGCCCGTGAGATCGTCGGTCGATGCTGCGTTCCGGTGGATGCGTACGGTTCGCTCCTTGGACAGCACCAACACGATGAACGCGCTGCCCACAACATAAAGCATGACCTCAAGCACCAAGACCGCAACCCACCCGTCGGCCAATATCACCATGCCGTCATCGGCCTGCAACGCACCAGCCAACGGTATCGGACACAAGAAAATCAAACCATGCAGCACCGGCACCAGAATCGCCGGCCAGTAACGCGACAGCCGCTTGCGCCGCTCACGCCACAATTCCGCAGCCGCAAGGAATGTGTAGCTCGATACCACGATCGAACTCAAAACGATCCGCGCCTTTACCGATTCGATGAATTCCGGAATCAAGCAGGCGGCCAGCCACACGACGGCGCCCGCCACCATGGCGCCCCACAAAACCGGACGCCCGTGAAATATCCGCGCCGCACTCCAGATCATGCCGCAGGCGACATACAGAATCGCATTGGCAATCCCGGGCGGCAATGGCGGCGAAAAGTGGCTCTCGCTACTCCACATCACGACGGAGGCGCTGCCCAGCAGATAGGCCGTTCCCCACCACGCCAGCGCACGGACACGATCTTGCGTCCATGCAAACAGCAACAGCAATCCGAGCAGAGCGGTCACGCAGACCGCCACGACGAATAGCGTCGCGACGTCCAACGCAATCGGAAAATTGGGCACGCTCATGAACATGCACCGCTCCCACGGTGGCTCTGCAACGCCCATACCATTGTTCGAAGTTGCCGTGAGAAAAGACCGATGGCAGGCTTTGCGGCCCGTGTTGGTATTCGCGCGGCTTTATGACGAAAAACGCCTGTCGCGTTTAACCAATCGCAAACCAACAAAGACCCCTGCCGCGAAATCGATCGCGAAACGGCGTCTTCGGCACCAAGTTCATTCGATCAATTACCGAAATCCCCCTGAATCGGGGCAAACAAATCGTCAATAGGGATCGGTCGCGCAATAAAATATTGCTCAACCATATATCGAACCAGCACCTCCAGCGTCGGCCGATTGGGTTCGACGCCATAAGGAAAGGCGTCGCCGCCGAACACCGTGTCGATCTCCTCAATCTCGGCCAGCAGCCACGGCAACATGGTGCTGAGCGATCCGCCATAACGCATGCGCGCGCGGGCGCGCCGCTTGGATTCTACGAACGCCTTGTAGAAGCTGGTGGCGAGCCAGCGATGCCGCTCATAGAGCGACCGCCGGATTGCAATCAGATGCATGATCGGAAAAATTCTGGCGGTCTGGTAGAGTTCCCGTTCCAATGCACGATAGTTCGGAAACAAACGCGCCACGTTCGGATCGCGGCCAAATGTCTCCGGCTTGCGCGAGCCCAACAAGGCATCGATCTCGCCGCGCGCCAACATCACGCCCAGCGAGACATCGCTATGATTTTGTTCGATCTTGACCGGTCGTAGCAGCGGCGGCGCATGCGGCTTGCCGTGCGTTCCGGCATCCTCCACCGCGCCCTGCACCCATTGGATGGTGTCGAGATCGACCCCGAACTGATGCGACAGGTGTCCGCGCGCCCACAGCGCTGCTGTTTGCGTGTAAAGCGGCACACCGACGCGTTTGCCTTCCAGATCCTTTGGCGAGCGGATGCCCGCGCGGGTATTGACGAAGATATAGCCGTGCCGAAAGACCCGCGACGGAAAGACTGGCAACGCCACGAATGGATTGTTTCCGGCGCCGGCCAGGCTGACAAATTCCGAAGCCGATAATTCCGCGACGTCGAATTCCTGGCCGCCGACCATGCGATCGAACACATCGCGCCCGGATTTCAACGTCAGGCAGGTCAGATCGACGCCCTCAATGGCGACGCTGCCTTCGCGGATCGCTTCCATCCGGTCATAGCGACAGCAAGCGAAGGTCAATGGCAGATTTGACATGCCGGACGAACCAAATCATGCCGCCAATACGGCGTCCGCCATGCTGCGCGAAAATCGGCTGCTTGCAAAGCGCGTTCGCTTCGACGCGTCGTTTATCGCTTAGAGAACTGGAAGCTACGACGGGCTTTGGCGCGGCCGTATTTCTTACGTTCAACCACGCGCGAGTCTCGGGTGAGGAAACCACCACGCTTGAGCGCGCCGCGCAGATCGGGCTCGTAGGTCATCAATGCCTTAGACAGTCCATGGCGCACCGCACCCGCCTGCCCGGACAATCCGCCACCAGAGACGGTACAGACGACGTCATACTGACCGCTCCGATTGGTAGCCACCAAAGGTTGCTGAATCAGCATCCGCAGCACCGGCCGCGCGAAATAGACTTCAACCGCACGCGTGTTGATCTCGATCTTGCCGGAGCCCGGCTTGACCCAAACGCGGGCGACGGCGTCCTTGCGCTTGCCGGTCGAATACGCGCGACCCTGCTTGTCGAGCTTTTGAACATATTTCGGAGATTCAGGCGCCACGGCCGGCTTAAGCGCGGACAACTGGTCGAGCGATTGCATGGTGCTGTCAGCCACGGTCACACGCTCCTTGTGTTTTTGCGGTTCATCGCCGCGATATCGAGCTTTTCCGGGTTTTGCGCCGTATGCGGATGATCCGCGCCCGGATAAACGCGAAGATTGCCAAGCTGGCGCCGCGCGAGCGGACCGCGCGGCAGCATGCGCTCGATGGCCTTCTCGACCACACGCTCGGGAAATTTGCCTTCGAGGATCGAGCGCGCGGTGCGCTCCTTGATTCCGCCGATAAAGCCGGTGTGATGATAATAGACCTTGTTTTCGCGCTTCTTGCCGGTCAGCACGATCTTGGCCGCATTGATGATGATGACATTGTCGCCGTCATCGACATGGGGAGTGAAGGTTGGCTTGTGCTTGCCGCGCAGCCGCATGGCAACAATCGATGCCAACCGGCCCACCACGAGCCCGGACGCGTCAATCATCACCCATTTCTTTTCAACCTCGGCGGGCTTGGCCGAATAGGTGCTCATGGCACTGACCTCTCTGGAGCAGGTCGCTCGACGCCCAATGGCATCCGCGTCCCAAGGATGCGCGCTCTTACCATCGCCCATTCATGGACGTCAATCGAATTTTTTAAAAATAATCAATATATAACAATAGCTTATAATAATGGTATTTTATTACCTCTTCGCATCCTTATGCGTTATTGGTTTTCTTGGCCGCGCTTGAAGACACCGCTACCATGGCGGCGCGAACGCGTACCACACGCCTGGAATTTCACGCTCATGCCGGAACCTTCATTGTCATCCGACCAAGCGGCCGACCCCGCCATCTTGCTGCGCGAGGATGAGGCCGGCATTGCGGTGCTGACGCTCAATCGGCCGGCCGCGCGCAACAGCCTGTCGGAAGCACTGTTGCTGGCACTGTCCACCGCGCTCGACGCGATCGCATCGGATCGCGCGGTGCGCGCGGTCGTGATCACGGGCAATGGTCCGGTATTTTCCGCAGGACACGACCTTAAAGAACTCGGCGCCCGGCGCTCCGACCCAGATCGCGGCCGCCGTTATTTCGCACATATCATGACGACCTGCAGCACGGTCATGCAGCAGATCGTTCGGCTGCCGCAACCGGTCATCGCGGCGGTTCAAGGCACTGCCACGGCGGCCGGATGCCAACTGGTCGCGAGCTGCGACCTTGCCATCGCGTCGGCGGCGGCAAGGTTTGCCACGCCGGGCGTGAATATCGGATTGTTCTGCTCGACCCCGATGGTCGCCTTGTCGCGCAATGTTGCGCCCAAACATGCGATGGAATTACTGCTGACCGGCGACGCGATATCCGCGGACGAGGCGGTACGCATCGGCTTGATCAATCGCGCTGTTGCGCCGGGAACCGAACGCAGCGAAGCGCTTGCGCTCGCCCAAAGGGTCGCCGCAAAATCACAGCATGTCGTTAAAATCGGCAAGCAAGCATTCTACCGACAAATCGATATGGACCTGGCGCCGGCCTATCAATTCGCAACCGAGGTGATGGTTGAAAACATGATGGCGCGCGATGCCGCCGAGGGTATCGCGGCCTTTGTTGAAAAACGCCCTGCCCGCTGGGAGGATCGGTGAAATCCGTCCTATTCCGCCAAAAAAATTGCACAGATATCCACAGCGAGTCGTGTTACGATTCGCTTTGATCGCTCAGTTCGGCATCGCTCAGTCCAGCATCGGAGCCTTGATGATGAAGCTTCCCCTGATCGCTCTTGCTTTCGCCTTTCTCGCAACGCCCGCCGCTGCGGAGCCGACGTCAGCTCAACGACAAGCTTGCGAACAAGACGCGTTCAGGCTGTGCTCGGAAGCGATCCCCGATGAGCGGCGCGTGCGGCAGTGCCTGGTCAAGAATATGCGACGGCTCAATCCGACCTGCCGCAGCGCGTTCCACCGTCGACCACGCTGACCGAACGCCCTATCGACGCGCCGCGCACGATGGCATCATTGCCGTCGCACGAGGCACATCCGATGGACCATGACAATTACTCCGATGGCTATATCCGCGGCATTCTGAGCGGCGTGAAGACCATTGCCGTGGTCGGCGTCTCGCCGAACACGGTTAGGCCAAGCTATTTCGTGTTCAAGTATCTGCTTGAGCGAGGCTACCGCATGATTCCGGTCAATCCCGGGCAAGCCGGTGGCGAATTATTGGGGCAGAAGATTTACGCCAAGCTCGCCGACATCCCCGAACCCATCGACATGGTCGACATATTCCGCGCCTCCGAGCATGCCACGGGCGTCGTGCAGGAGGCGCTGGCGCTAAGGCCGCTCCCGAAGGTGATCTGGATGCAGCTTGGCGTGCGCAACGACGAGGCCGCCCGGCTCGCCGAAGCCCAGGGCATCAAGGTGGTGATGAACCGCTGTCCCAAGATCGAATACGGCCGTCTGTCCGCGGAGATCGGCTGGATGGGAGTCAACACCCGCACCATCTCCGCCAAGAAGGCGCCGCTGCCGACGCGCGGCATGCAACGGCTCTCGCTCGACCGGCCGACCCTGTCGGGCGGCGCCACCGATGCCGCAACCAAGGCGCAATCGAACACGCGCTGAGCACTTCCGGCACGGGCGATACCAATCCATTTCGATTGTGTAGACTGACTTTATCCTGGAACCGCCCTACGCGATAAGGACCGACCATGACCGACCGCACCCCCGGCTTTGCGACCCTTGCGATCCACGCTGGCGCCCAGCCCGACCCGACCACCGGCGCGCGCGCAACCCCGATCTACCAGACGACTTCGTATGTGTTCGAGGATGTCGACCATGCCGCCTCGCTGTTCGGCCTGCAATCCTTCGGCAACATCTATACCCGCATCGGCAATCCCACGACCGCGGTGCTGGAGCAACGCGTCGCCGCGCTGGAAGGCGGTACGGCCGGACTCGCGACTGCATCCGGCCACGCAGCCCAGATGCTGGCGTTTCATTGCCTGATGCAGCCGGGCGACGAATTCGTCGCATCGAACAAGCTCTATGGCGGCTCGATCAATCAGTTCAATCACGCATTCAAGAATTTCGGTTGGAATGTCGTATGGGCCGATCCCGACGACATGGCGTCGTTCGAACAAGCCATCACGCCAAAAACCAAAGCGATTTTCAGCGAGTCGATCGCCAATCCCGGCGGTGTGATCTGCGACCTCGCCGCGATGTCCGCCATCGCCAAGCGGGCGCATGTGCCGCTCATTGTCGACAACACGCTCGCCACCCCCTATCTGTGCAATCCCATTAGCCACGGCGCCGACATCGTCATTCATTCGCTGACGAAATTCCTCGGCGGCCACGGCAATTCGATCGGCGGCATGATTGTCGATGCCGGCACCTTCGACTGGTCGCGCGACCAGCGCTTCCCGATGCTGTCAAAGCCGCGGCCGGAATATCAAGGCATCGTGCTGCACGAGACCTTCGGCAATTTCGCCTTTGCGATCGCCTGCCGCGTATTGGCGCTGCGCGATCTCGGGCCGGCGCTGTCGCCGTTCAATTCGTTCTTGATCCTGACCGGCATCGAGACGCTGCCGCTGCGCATCCAGCGCCATTGCGACAACGCGCTCGCGGTCGCGCAATGGCTCGGCCGCAACGACAAAGTCGCCTGGGTGAGTTACCCCGGCCTGGCGAGCGACCGCTATCACGCGCTGGCGCGTAAATATGTGCCCAAGGGCGCCGGCGCGGTGTTCACCTTCGGCCTCAAAGGCGGCTACGAGGCGGGCATCAAACTGGTCTCGAACGTCAAATTATTCTCGCATCTGGCCAATATCGGCGACACCCGCTCGCTCATCATCCACCCGGCTTCGACCACCCACCGCCAACTCACCGACGCCCAGAAGGCCGCGTCCGGCGCCGGCCCCGACGTGGTTCGGCTGTCGATCGGGATCGAGGACAAGGACGACATCATTGCCGATCTGGAACAGGCGCTGGCGGCGACATAGACCATGATCCGATCCGATTGAATCGGATCATGGTCTGACCTCATTGCTTGAGCATGATCTTTTCCGAAATCCGGTTCCGTTTCTCGGGATCATGCGCTGGCCGGCACCAATCTGGCTGCATGCAGCACCGCAATGGCAAGCAACGCCACCGCCATGGCCTGATGCAGGAGTGCGAGCGACAGCGGCGTGACGTGCAGCAGCGTTAGAATTCCGATTATCGCCTGCAACATAACCGCGGCAGCGACAATCGAGGCTCCCTTCAACGCCGCGCCGCCCCTGACCGAGCGCGCGACATCGACCACATGGAGCAGCGACAGCACCGCGAGCAAATAAGCCATCATGCGGTGGCTGAACTGCACCGTGAGCGGATTTTCAAAGAAATTCCGCCACCACGGCTGCTCGAACATCAGCCGCGACCACTCCGGCACCAAAGCACCATCGATCAGCGGCCAGGTGTTGTAGATCAGGCCAGCGCGCAAGCCGGCCACCAACGCGCCGAGATAAATTTGCGTCAGCAGCAGGATCAGCAGCAACATGGCGGCGCGGCGAATACGCGGTGGCACATCGAGCGCGACGCGCGGCTTGAGACCCTGCGCGGTCCACAACAGCATCGCAAAAATGACGCAGGCGAGCGTCAGATGGAACGCCAGCCGATATTGCGACACGTTCACGCGCTCGGTGAGCCCGGACGCCACCATCCACCAGCCGACCGCCCCTTGCAGCGCGCCCAATCCCAAAATCAGCCACAAGCGTCGCTGCAAGCCGCGTTCGATCCAACCTTTCCAGAGAAACCAAACAAACGGCAGCAGGAACGCCGCCCCGATCGCCCGCCCGAGCAGCCGATGTCCCCATTCCCACCAATAGATCGTCTTGAACTCAGCGAGGCTCATGCCGCGATTGAGTTCCTTGTATTGCGGAATGACTTTGTATTTCGCGAATTCGGCCTGCCAGGCGGTTTCGCTCAGTGGCGGCAGTACGCCGGTCACCGGACGCCATTCGACGATGGACAACCCCGAACCGGTGAGCCGCGTTGCGCCACCCACCACCGCGACCGCAAACACCAGCGCCGCCACCAGCAACAGCCAGGCGCGGATCGCGCCGGGTCGTTGCAAAGTCTGGGATTGTGCGACACTCATTCGTGATACGGGGTTATAGGGACACTCGCTTGCCGCCGATACCGCCGTACATATAGTCAAGCTTGAACCGCCGCAATGAGAGGTCGATCCGTGCCAATCCGTCTGCGCAAATTTGTTGGCGCATTTGCCTTGATCGCACTGGTGGTGGTGTGGTCGCTGCTCGCCATGGGGCTGGCGCAACTGCCGGCGATCAAGGCCAACGGTCTTGTCGAGGCGATCTATTATGTCGTGGCCGGCCTCGGCTGGGTGCTGCCGGCGATGCCGCTGATCCGCTGGATGTCGCGGCCCGATCCGCCGAAACCGCGCTAGCACCCCACAGGGGCATTGACCCGCTCCCCGGGCCGTCTCAGCATTAGCCATTCTGCAAGGGAGGGGAGCATGGCCGGCAAGAATGTCGCGATCGCTCCGCGTCGCTACGAATTCAACAAAGGCGGAGGTTGCGGTTGCTGCATCCCGCGACGCAATGTGCTGTCTGGTTTCGCGGCCATCGCCGCCAGCGCAGCCATTCCCGCGGTCGCAGCCACGGCGCAGACGCCAACCAAGCCCGCCGTCAAAACCGGCCGGATCGATGTGCATCGTCATTTTGTGCCACCGGGCTATGTCGTCGACAAGCAACGCACTTATCTGAACGACCGCTCCACAGTCGCCAAGCAGATCGAGGACATGGACCAAAGCGACGTCGCGCTGGCGGTTATCACGATCAGCGTCTCAGCGCTTGATCAGCGCGACGACGCGGCCGCGCGGCGGTTCTCCCGGATGGCCAATGAATTTTCGGCCAAGCTCTGCGCCGATCATCCTGGCCGGTTCGGCCAGTTCGCCTATCTGCCATTCCCGGATATCGAGGGCAGCCTGAAGGAGATCGAATACGCCCTCGACACGCTCAAGGCTAACGGCGTGTTCATGCGGACGAACTACGGCGACAAGTTTCTCGGCGATCCCATGTTCGCCCCGATCTTCGAGGAACTCAATCGCCGCGGCGCGGTGCTCTATACCCACCCCACCAGCCATCCGTGCTGTGAGCGATTGGTTCCGGGCCTGCGCGACGCCGACATCGAATACGGCACCAACACCACCCGCGCGATTGCGAAATTCGTGTTCAGCGGCAGTTCGCGGCGCTACCCCAACATGCGCGTGATTTGGTCGCATGCCGGCGGAACCATGCCGTTTCTGATCCGACGGTTTGAAAAGCGCGTCAAGGAGAGTCCGGAATTCCAGCCGGTGCTGCCGGAGGGGTTCCGGCCGGAGGTGCAGAAATTTTACTACGATATTGCGCAGGCGCCGGAGACAGCGCCGATGGCGGCGCTGCGCGCAGTCGCGCCGGTATCGCAATTCCTGTTCGGCACCGATTGGCCGCATCTCACCACCGCTGAGCATGTCGCAGGTTTGGCCGAGTGCGGCGTTTTTAATGACGCTGAGCTCAAAGCCATCGACCGCGACAACGCGCTACGGTTGCTGCCGACGCTACGGTCGGTTTAGCCACCACCCGAGCCGTTGACGAAGCCGGAGCGGCCGATCAGACTTACCGACCTGCGGCGCCTTGATCAGGAAAGGACAGCCACCATGCGTCAGTTGTATCTCGCGTTGTTGATCCTCGCCACATTCGCCATCGGCAGCGCATCAAATGCGCAAGACGCCGGCCATAAAATCATCTCGACGCCGAACGCGCCGGAGGCGATCGGTCCCTATTCGCAAGCGATCCGTGCCGGCAAGACCGTCTATTTGGCCGGGCAGATTGCGATCGACCCCAAGACCAAGCAGCTCCGCGCCGATGCTTCGATTGAAGAACAGACTCAGCTGGTGCTCGAGAATCTCAAGGCGGTGCTGGCGGCCGATGGACTGACAATGGACCACGTTGTCTCCACCACGGTGTTCCTCAAGGACCTGAACGAATTTGCCAAGATGAACGGGGTTTACGCCACATACTTCAAGAAGGCGCCGCCCGCGCGTGCAACGGTCGAGGTTGCCCGCCTGCCGCGCGATGTCAAAGTCGAGATCGCCGCCATCGCGGTTCACCCATAGCCCGGTGCGCCACAGCGGCGCGTTTGGTACGGCCAAAAAATGGTCGGAGCGGCGGGATTCGAACCCACGACCCCCAGTCCCCCAGACTGGTGCGCTAACCGGGCTGCGCTACGCTCCGACTTGCTCAAGTGCTTACGGAAATCGGGCCAGGGTGGCAACTGGCTTCAGCTGAACCGGCTGCATGCGGCGGCGCACTCGTCCGATCCCGGGCCTGCCGTTAACCTGCATCGAGGCGACCATTCCGGGCGGGCAGCCCCCCGGCGGCCGTTGCCGCCATGCAGCAGGCGGACATCAGGCAATAGTGGCCGATCATCAGGGCCGCCAATATCAAGGGCGAGTGAGTGCCGGCGGCTACTGCATCACCTCCGCGAACCGCTTCCGGATGCGCGGGCTTTCGGCTTCGATATAGTCGTAGTCGACCGGCATGATCTTGAGCGACGACAGCGGCGGATAGCCCTCCGGCCCCGGCACGTCGGTACGCGCCGAATACAGGAACTCGTGCGGAAACAACTCCTGCACGCCACGGCCGAGCATGAAGTCGGCGAACGCCTTGGCCGCGTTCGGGTTGGGCGAGCCTTTAACCACCGAGCTTGGCGAAGCGATCACGAAGGCGCCGTCCTCGGGATAGAGGGTCGAAATCCGCATGCCCTGCCGGCGGCCTTCGCCGACATAGGCGGCATCGGCGGCGACCGCCATCACCCGCTCGCCGCGCTTGATCATGTCGGAGACCTGCTGGTTGCTCTGCACCATCATGATGTCGTTCTTGCGCAGCGCCTCGAAATATTTCCAGCCATGCGCGCGCGCCAAAGTGCCGGTAATGACCACCAGCAGCGAGGAGAATGACGGATCCGCCATCACCATCTTGCCCTTGTATTTCGGATGCATCAGATCGGTCCAGAGCTTGGGCCGCTCCGCCTCCGGCAACAGATCGTCGCGAACATAGATCGCCATCACATTGAGCCGCTGCGCGACATGATTGCCGTCCGGATCCTTCACCGCGTCCGGCACCTTGTCGAAGTCAGCGGCCTTGAATGGCACGAACATGCCCTTCTTGGTCATCGCACTGGCGGCCGCCGGCTCGGAATGGGTCAGCACGTCGACGAACACTTTGCCGGCGTCGGCCTCCTGCTGAAACCTGCGCAGGATGTTGGAACCGCCGGAACGGAACAGCTCGACCTTGATGCCGGTGTGCTGCTGGAACATGTTGGCGACCTTCTGCGCGGTCGCGATCGGCACCGAGCAATACCAGACCACTTTGCCTTCGCGCTTGGCGGCGGCCATGTCGACCGCCTGCGCCCAGGACGGCCCGCCGGCCAAGGTCAGCGCGGTTCCGGCAAGAAACGTCCGACGATCGAGCCTATGCATCTGCGGTCTCCGTGATCCCGAGGTTCCGGCGCGTTGCCGGTACTGTAGCGGCCATGGCAACCCCTCCGCAATGCACGGCTCGCAGGGCTTGCCCTACCTGCCAAATGGCTTCAAAAGTAGAGCACGTCGCACTGAAATGGACTCGCGACACAGGCCGCTTGCTCCGTCACCCTCCCCTGGAGGGGGAGGGTCGCCTGCGGAGCGAAGCGAACGCGGGCGGGGTGGGGTGAACAACTTCAAGCTCACCCCACCCCGCCACCTTCGCGCACTTCGTGCGCTCGGTGTCGACCCTCCCCCTCCAGGGGAGGGTAACGGCGTTTGCCGATCGTCCCGAGTCCATTTCATCGGAATCCCTGTTGGCAATCTTGCCACACAGCCGAGACGATAAAGGACCACACGATGAAATATCGCGTCTTGGGGAAGGAATTCCGGGTATCGGCCATCGGGCTTGGCTGTTCGGGCATGAGCGCCGATTACGGCATACCCGACGATGTGGAATCGATTGCGACCATTCATCGCGCCGCCGAACTCGGCATCACGCTGCTCGACACCTCGGACGCCTATGCCGCCGGCGTTAATGAACAACTGGTCGGCCAGGCAGTGAAGGGCCGGCGCGACAAATATTTCATCGCCAGCAAATTCGGCAATATCCGCGGCCCCGGCGGCCAGCGCGGCGGCGTCAACGGCAGGCCCGATTATGTCCCGGTCGCCTGCGAGGCGAGCCTGAAGCGGATCGGCATCGACCACATCGATCTCTATTACGCACACCGCATCGATCCGAGCGTGCCGATCGAAGACACCGTCGGTGCGATGTCGCGCCTGGTCGAACAGGGCAAGGTGCGTTTTCTCGGACTGTGCGAAGCCGGCGCCAACACGCTGCGGCGCGCCCACAAGACCCATCCGCTGGCAGCGTTGCAGACCGAGTATTCGCTGTGGACGCGCGACGTCGAGGCCGAAATCCTGCCGACCTTGCGCGAGCTTGGCATCGGGATCGTGGCCTATTCGCCGCTCGGCCGCGGCTTCCTCTCGGGCGCGTTCCAAAAGCGCAGCGACCTGTTGGAAAGCGACCGCCGCCACGCGCATCCGCGCTTCCAAGAAGGCAACTTCGAAAAGAACCTCAATCTGCTCGGGCCGTTGCAGACCGTCGCCGCCAAGCACGGCTGCACCATGGCGCAGGTCGCGCTGGCCTGGCTGCTGGCGCAGGGCAACGACGTCGTTCCAATTCCCGGCACCAAGCGCCGCAAATATCTCGAACAGAACGCCGCCGCCGTCGACCTGACGCTGGCGGCCGCGGAACTCAAAGCGCTCGCCGATGCGTTTCCGCCGCAAGCCGCCGCCGGGCTGCGTTACCCGGAATTCCAACTCAAGATGATGGGCATTTGATGCGCAGGGCACGGATCGCCACTCTTTGCGGTTTATTACTGGCCGTGACCCAGGCCGTCGCCCGCGCCGACGATCTCGTGATCCTGAGCGCCGCCGCGGTGCGGCCCGCGCTCATCCAACTGCCGGCAATGTTTGAGAAGGCGAACGGCCAGCGCGTGGCCGTGAGTTTCGGCAATGCCACCGCCGTCAATGCCAAAGTGGTCGATGGCGAGCGGGTCGATATTGTGATCCTGCCGCCGCAACAACTCGCGGCGCTGATCGACCATGGCCACCTGACCGCCGATGGCCGCGCCGATCTCGGCGTCGTGCGTCTGGGCGTTGCGATACGCGCCGGCGTGACGGCGCCGCCGCTCGGCACACCCGATGACTTCAAGCAGGCGATGCTGGCCGCGCCCTCCTTCGGCATGCCCGACCCCAGCGACGGCTCGACCTCCTCCCAGCATTTGGTGAAAATCCTGGCGCAACTCGGCATTGCCGACGCCATGCGCCCGAAGATCCGCCATTTCAAAGATGGCACGCAAGCGCTGAACGCGCTGGCCAACGGCGAGATCGCGCTCACCATTGCGCCCATGACATCGATCCGCGTGGTCGCGGACGTGACGCTGGCCGGGCCGCTGCCCGACACCTTGCAAAGCACCACCGTCTATGCGGCAGCGCTGGCGCGCAAGTCGGCGCAGTCCGCGCCGGCCAAGGCCCTGCTCGCCATGCTCGCCGCGCCGGCCTTTGCCGCCGTGCTGCGCGAGCGCGGCATCGACCCGGCGAAGTAGCGCGACCGGTACCTGCACCCCACCACGGACACCAGCATCGCTGCGCGGCGATCTTGCGCCGGGTGCGATCTTACTGCGTGCTGTAAGATCGAAAACACCGCAAATCATTTGCTTCTCCAAAGGCTTGGCGCGCCGATCTTACTGACATGAGGTTTTTTCTGCATCGCCGCGCCGGCATTGGCGACGCCGCGCGATCTTGCAGCGACCTTGCACAATCTTACAGCCTTACAGCTGCCAACAGCCTGCTGTAAGACTTTGAAAAATCGGAATTCATCTGCGTTTCCAGATAGTTGATTCAAAACTCTTACACTCTTACAGCTATTTCAGCATTTTGTTTCCAACGGACCTTTCCGGCACCGGTAGGGCGCAATAAGCGAAGCGCATTGCGCCATTTTTCGATCGAGCTCCGCCAGCGGTCACGGCAATCGCTTTGTTACCATGCGTCGCAAAGCCGGACCCGCTCAATTCGGGATGCACCAGCGAGACGGCGCAATGCGCTACGCTTATTGCGCCCTACAGCTACTACAGCTACGGCTCAGGATCGCGGTCGGAACATCCATGGTCGTTCGCGCGAGGCGCAATCCCTCCCAAGCGGACGGAACGCGTCGACCTTTGCACGGCAATGCGGCGGGTCAATGAAACGCCGCGCGCGCTGTGGACGTGCGAGCATCGACTCGGTGCATAACTTCGCACGGCAGACGCCGCGAACGCATGAGAAATGCCGATGCCGTGCGGCCAACCTGCACCGCGTTCGCTATGCACATCAATCGCACAACGGCGCGAGCCTGAAACGGACTTCCACGATCAGCAAATAGATTTACGCTGGCTCCAATTCCTGACGCGGATGAAATACGCTAGGACTTCGCTTGCCCATCAGTAGCCGCATTCGAGTCCGATTCTTTAAGCCCGTCATAGTTGCGGCCGATCTCGTTTGGCCAAGCCCACTGCCGCTCCAGGATTATCAGGACGAATACAAGTACGACTGCAAACCCCAGTGCCACGCTCCAGAACGGCAGACCCAAGAGCTGGTCGAGACCGACTCTCTGACCGGATTCATTGAAGAATGCGGAGATTGGCGCATCGAAATATCCGTAGACCAATGCGCCAGTAAGCCCGCCGAGCAAAACGAACCAAGCATCGCGGTAGCCGGCGCCGATCTGGGCGAGTGTGGTGCCGGGACACGCGCCCGCCAACGCAACACCGACCCCAAGGATCAGACCGCCGATGATGTCAGCCTTGAACAGCAATGGCTTGAGGTTCAATTTGACGCCATACGCGCCGTGCATGACCGCAATCACAATCAGACCGGCGATTACGGCAGCAAAAAACATTTTGAGCATGATGAAGTTTCTGAGCTGCATCTGACCGAAGATAATGCCCGGTTCAAACACGCGGCTTTTTTCCAGCGCGAAGCCAAATACGATACCGGTCGCCAGGCCAATTAGAATGGCGTTGAGCAGGGACATGAGCAATCTCCCTTCGATGGCCGATCAAGCGCGCTTCATCAGCATCGCGGTTAAAATTCCCCCGGCAAACATGGCAGCAACCGCCAGTGTCGAGCCGATCGACAATTGCGCCATGCCCGAAATGCCGTGGCCGGAAGTGCAACCGCCGGCAATGCGGGCGCCGAACAGCATGATGAACCCGGCGAGGAACGCAAGCGGCGCGCGGCTGGCGAGCGTTGTGGCTCCGGTTACGCGTCGCCACACCGGCGATATCGATTGCCGCCGCGCACCCGACAGCCGCATCGACAGAAAGGCACCGAGAGCGATACCGACGACAACCGCGACCTGCCACCAGTTCTTTGCGCCCCACATATGCGAAGCGAGGTATTTTATCTCGGTAACGCGACTGTCGAACAGCGCAGCAATGTGGGCTGCGACCGTGACGTACGACGAGGACGCGCCAAGGGCGGTATCCATCAGGAGGAAGGTCGGGATCTGCAACAGGCCGATGATGGCGCCCGCTATATAAGGTGACCACGCTTTTTCGGTGAGGTTCAGCATTCGATCCTCGCGATCCAGTTTGTGTGCGCTCTACTTTGCTTTGCCTCTGAGGCGCTTGCCGCGGCCGCCTCCGGTGGTATCGAGCGCCCGTTTGCATGCCGCCGAAGCCGAATCATAGTTCGTCTCAAGGCAGATGCGGACCGAGCCGTCGTGCGGTAGTCCAGCGCACAGCTTGCCGATATCGGTCTTGCATGCCTAACCAACTGGACCGGTTTGCGCTGAAACCGCAAGACTCGACGCAATCATAACGATGGCGGAAGCCGTCATTACGGAAAGTGATTTCATAACTTCTTTCCCTGATGCGAATTATCATTATAAAACTACTATTAATGCGCCGAATTCATCGTTGATGTAGGTCAATAGCGCGTACGAATTGCGGGTCAGGTACTCTTCTCAGAACGAAACAAGCAAATGGCCGAGACTTCCAATAAGGTGCCTGAGGCCGGACCGTCGATGCTTTGCGTCCGCCCGAGACGGCGCACGCCTGCGACTACTGCTTCTTCGCATCCTGAATCATCTGCCAGATCCTTGCCGGAGTCAGCGGCAACACACGTGGCTCGACCCCGAACGACGCCAGTGCCGCGGCGACCGCATTGGTGACCGCGCCGCCCAGCGGAATAATGCCGCCCTCGCCCGCGCCTTTTGCGCCGAGCGGGTTGTTGGGCGAGGGATGTTCCTCCAGCGAGACCGCCCGCACGCAGGGATAATCGGTCGCGACCGGCACCAGATAGTCGGCAAGCGATGCGACCAAAAGCTGGCCCTGGTCGTCGTAAACGATCTCCTCGGTGAACACGCTGCCAAGCCCCTGCACCGCCGCGCCGATCACCTGGCCATGCAGCGTCTCGGGATTGATGATGCGGCCGACATCGTCGACCACCAGATAATCCAGCACCGCGACGCCACCGGTGTCGGGATCGACCGCCACATGCGCAATCGCCGTGCCATAAGTGTAGGTCGCTTTCGCATTGTCGAACTTGCCGTCGGCCGCAAGCCCCGCCAGTTCCGCCATGGCCACGCAACGACCGTCGGGCGCGCAGGCCCGGCCTTCGCTGATGGTGACGGTATCCGCCGCAACGCTTAATCGCTCGCCGGCGGCCGCCCGGATTTTCTCGATCAGCGCCTGCGCGGTCTGCACAATCGCGTTGCCGCCCATCACGGTGGCGCGCGAACCATAGGAGCCGTAGCCCTCGGACAGATAGGTCGTCGAGCCGTGATAGACCGTGACCTGCTCGAGCGGCACTTCCAGCGCATCGGCCGCGATCTGCGCCATGATGGTTTCGACGCCCTGCCCGACCGCCGACGACCCGACATAGACCGAAAACGACCCGTCGCGCTCAATCGCGATGCGGGCGTTTTCGCGCGGCCCCGACGCGCCGCCCTCGATGAAACAGGCGATGCCGACGCCGTGATAGCGGCCGGCGATGACCTTGCCGCTAAGCGCGGCCTTGTCCTGCCAACCGGCATCCGCGATGCAGCGATCGAATGTCTGCGCATAATCGCCGCTGTCGCAGGCGGTATCGCCGAAGCCATCGTTCGGCCGCACCGGCGCCAACGGATAAGGCATCTCGGACAGCGCAATGAGATTGCGCCGACGTATCTCAAGACGGTCGACGCCAAGATCCTTTGCGGCCATGTCGATCAGCCGCTCCATGAAGAAGCAGCCCTCAAAACGACCGGGTCCGCGATAAGTCCCGGACGGAGTTTTATTGGTGACCAGCGCGTGCGCGCTCAGTTGCAGGTTCGGCACCCGATACGGGCCGGTGGTGAACTGCGCGACATTGCGCACCGGCGTCATGCCATTGGGGCGGACATAGGCGCCGATATCGACCCAGATATCGCCGCGCAGCCCGAGAACGGCGCCGTCCTTGTCGCACGCGATCTCAAGGTCGCATTCGGTCTCGCGTGAATGGGCGATCGCCATGAAATGTTCGCGGCGGTCTTCGATCCATTTCACCGGGCGGCCATAGGTTCGCGCCGCGAACGCGACCAGAAAATCCTCCGGATAGAATTCGCCGCGCGCGCCAAAGCCGCCGCCGACATCATATTCGACATAATCGACCGCCTGCTCCGGCAGATTCATCATCGCCGCCATGGCACGGCGGTTGAAGAACGGCAGTTTCGCCGCGCCCGACACGCTGAGCCGGCCGGCGTTCCACTCCGCCAAAAGCCCGCGGGTTTCCATGGTCATGGCGGTCATGCGCTGGACGCGGAATTGCTCGCGCCGGGTATAGGCGGCGCGGCGGAAGGTTGCGTCGGCATCACCCGCATTGGCGGTGAACACCGCGGCGCAATTGCTGGTGGTGCCTGGGATCAGCAACACCTCGCCGCGCGCCGATGTCGCCCAATTGGCCACCGCCGGCAGGTGCTCGATATCCGGCGCCACCGCCAGCGCTGCGTCTTCGGCGCGTTCGGCGCTGTCAGCCAGGACGACAGCAACCGGCTCGCCGACATAGCGCACGATACCGTCGGCCAGAACCGGCTGCGCATAAGGCACAATCGTCGGGTTGGGCCGGCGGAATGGAATGGTCGGCACCGGCCGCCCGACATCCTGCGCGGTGATGATGGCATGCACGCCCGGCATCGCGCGGGCCGCTCCGGCATCGATCGCGCGCAGCCGCCCATGCGCCACCGCGCTGCGCACCATTGCCGCGTGCAAAGTCCCCGACCGGCTCAGGTCGTCGACATATTGGCCGCGCCCGCGCAGGAATCGGAGATCCTCGACCCGCTCGACCGGGCTACCAATAAGAGTATTGAGTTTTCGCATTGGTTCTTGCCGCTCAGTCATCGCGCGCGGCCGCCATGACCGCGACCGGAACCATAGGACCGGGGCGGTATTTTTCCAACGGCGTCCTTGTAGAACCGCTCCAGCGGACTAGACTGATCGACCACAAGAAAGATCAAAAAGATCGATAAGGGAGGTGGCGTCATGCAATTCCGCGTCATGGTCGCGGTGCTCGGGCTGGCCGGTCTCACGCAGGGCGCATTTCTAACACCAAGCGCTTGGGCGGCCGACGATCTCAAGCTCAACCAAACACAAACCTTGGGCCGTCGGCTGGTCGATACCCATTGCGGGGTCTGCCACACGCGACCGACATTGGTGTCGGGCATGTATGGTCCGGAACTGTCGCGCGAGACCGCCGGCGGACGACAAGAGGTGGTGCGCGAGATCGTCGCCAATGGCACCCCGCGCATGCCCGGATTCAAATACATGTTCAATGCCGACCAGATCGCCGCCATTGCTTCGTATCTGAGTGTGTTGCCGCCCGGCCACCAGGTCGTGAACCTGCCGGCAAAGTGATCGCCCTTTACCGATCAAGATTTCATTTGGGAGAATGCCATGATCAACGCTCGTCGTTTCGCCAGCGTCAGCCTCCTTGCCATCACCTTGGCCCTCGGCGGCGCCACGCTCGCGGCCCGACCGGCCCAGGCCGATACGCCGCTGTCCGGCCGGATCACCTCCGCCACGGGCGAAGCCATGGGCGGTGTCGTGGTTTCGGCCAAGGCCCGGGGCTCGGTCATCACCACCAGCGTCTATACCGACCCCGCCGGCAATTATTTCTTCCCGCCGCTGCCGGACGGCAATTATCAGGTCTGGGCCCAGGCCGTGCAATTCGAGCGCGCCATCAATACCGTGACGGTCGGCAAATCGCGCCAGCAGAATTTTGTTCTCAAGCCAATCACCGATCGCGAATCTTGGATCCGGCAATTGCCGGGCGATGAATTCCTGGCCGCGCTGCCCGGCGATACGCCGGAAGACTTCCGCATGAAAACCCAGGTGCGCAAAAATTGCACCGGCTGCCACAGCGCAAGCTATGTGCTACAGCACAAGTTCGACGAAGAAGGCTGGAGCAAGATCCTCGACCTGATGAAACAGGTCAACGTCAGCGGCACCTTCCCGCGCCCCGACAAGCGCATCACGCCCAATATCAATTTCCATCAGAAGGAACTCGCCGCCTATCTGGCGCGGGCGCGCGGGCCGGGCGAAAGCTCGATGCGGTTCAATCTGCAACCGCGGCCATCTGGCGAAGCCGCGCGCATTATCGTGAAGGAATATGACTTCCCGATCGAAGACAACCATGTGCAGGTCAACGACGGCTCCGACTGGTCGCTCGGAACGCCATCGGAAACCGGTCACATGGCCGGCGTTCACGACGTAGCGGCCGACCTCGACGGCAATATCTGGATTGTCTATTCGCGGCCAAGCAAAGTGACGTCCTATGCCCGCATCGACGCCAAGACCGGCGCCGTGAAGCACTTCGCCCTGCCCGATCGCCGCGGCATCGTCGCCGGCAGCCACGGCATCGTTCGCGACGAGAACGGCTTCCTCTGGTTCAATCTTGCGCGACGTAACGGCACCCGTACGCGCAACAGCAATAAGAAACTTGGGTGCCCAACTGATCAATGACCGACAGTCAAAGGAGCTGTCTCACTCTGAGATGAGCAGAGTCGAAAGGG
>JALHRD010000017.1:19651-131819 GCA_022841625.1 Xanthobacteraceae bacterium | reverse complement strand
CGCTACACTCTGTCGGCATCGGGGCGATCCTCGAATCGTTGGAAAGTCGTTGCGGCACAACAACTTTCGTTGATTCGACGTCCCGATGCACTCAGTTCTGTGAGATATGCGGGCTAGGGTGGCGGATGATGTCCGCGCCAACATCCGCCGCCGCACCGCCTCCCGCGGCAAGGCCAACTGTACGTGAACTGTTCGTAGCCTTCGCGATCATCTCGCTGTCTGGCTTCGGTGGTGTGCTGTATTGGTCGCGGCGCATGCTGGTCGAACAGCGTAAATGGATGACGGCGGCGGAATTCAACGACGCTTATGCGCTATGCCAGATCCTGCCTGGGCCTACGATCGTCAATCTTTCGGTGGTGTTCGGCCGCAGTATCCGGGGGTTGCCCGGCGCTGCCGTGGCATTGGTAGGTCTGATCGGACCGGGCATGGCCATTGTGATTTTCTTTGGGTTTCTCTACGCGCAATTCGGCACCATCGATGCGCTCCAGCGCATGCTGACCGGCGTTGCTGCAGCCGCGGCGGGGCTCATCATCAGCATTACTGGCAAGATGGCGGAACCGCTGTTTGAGGACAAAAATTGGCTCCTCTATGCGGCGATCGCTGTGGCGGTTTTTGTGACCGTCGGCCTGCTGCGTTGGCCGATTTGGTGGGTGTTGCTGGTGTTGATCCCGGTGAGCATTGCTATTGCATGGCGGGCGCCGCGATGAAGGCCGACGGCGGACTTCTCCTCACGCTCGCAGGCTATTTTGCGCTGATGTCGCTGTTTGCGATCGGCGGCGCCAATGGCGCCATTCCCGAAATGCATCGCCTGGTGGTTGAGACCAAGGGCTGGATGACCGATCGGCAGTTCGCCGATACGTTCGCGCTTGCGCAGGTGACGCCGGGTCCCAACGTTATCATCGTTACGCTTATTGGCTATCATGTCGCCGGTATGGCCGGCGCATTGATCGCGACGCTCGGCATGTGCGGCCCGGCCTGCGCATTTGCCATTTTCGTCGGCCGGATTTGGGACAAGTTCAAGGATGCGCGTTGGCGAATTGCGATCCAGGCCGGATTGGTTCCGATCTCGATTGGCCTGACCGCGGCCAGTGCCCTGATCGTGGTGCGAGCAGCGTCTACAAGTTGGGTCGCGATTGCCCTAACCGTCGTGGCGGCAGCGGTTTCCTACCGGTTGGCGCTCAATCCGCTCTGGATTCTCGCAGGTGCCGCACTGCTAGGGTTAGCCGGGGTGGTGTAGCTTCTGGTTGTGGCGAATTGCGCGGCCGGCCACTCCCAACCCAGACGAACGGCAGGTTACCGCGACGAAAGTTATGGCCAATTTAGTTCGTAAATCATCACGGTTGCCTTCCTCTGATTTTTGATGTGTGGTAGCCACTATAGTAGGTGCGCCATGGCGTGGGAGCGCAAGCGCATCGGGGCTTTCGGGGGGAATTCAATGTCTGACGGCGCTACGTCGTCCCATGGCAGCGGGCCGAGTTCGGACGCGCCTGGGTTCACCAATAATCTAAAGGGCGGGATCCTGGTCGCAATCGCCGGGGTCCTGCTGACGCTGATGGCGCTGACCGTCACAAGCCGCACCCTTCCGTTGAGTAGCTCTCTCATAATCGTCGCTGTTGGGGTTGCAACCGCCCTCCGGCTGATCCCGGTGCGTGCGCCGCAGGATTATTACGGTGGCATCGTTCTGGTTATGCTGGCGTTGTTGTGCTGGATTGCGGCCTCCGAATTGCCTGGGCAGCGCGGCTTCGCCTTCGGTCCAGGCACTGCCCCTCGGCTGTTTGCCATCATCCTCGGCGGACTGGGTGTGGCGGTGACGATTGTTGGCGTGGCAACGAACGGGCCGCGGATCGAGAAATACAAACTGCGCGGACCGCTATACGTCTTGTTCGCGATCTGCTTGTTTGCGGCGATCATTAGGCCGTTCGGTCTAGTGGCTGCGAGCTTCCTGACATTCATGATCTCGATCTACGGTTCGACCGAGATGCGTTGGCTTGAGAGCGTTATCGCAGCGGTCGCCATGACCGTTTTCTGCGTTGTCCTGTTCGTCTACCTGCTCAATCTTCCATTCCAACTCTGGCCGCAGCCGAACGCGCACATGATTCTGGTGCACCAGATGGCCGAATTCTTCAGGCTGATATTCGGTCCGCTGCTGAAGACCATAGGCGTGATGTAGCTCTCGATCTGGGATAGGCTGTCATGTACGAACTTCTTGCAAACCTCGCGATGGGCTTCGGGGTTGCGTTCTCCCCGATGAACTTGCTGTTCTGCGGCATCGGGGCCTTGGTGGGCACGCTGATCGGCGTGCTTCCCGGTATCGGTTCGGTCGCGACCATCGCGATGCTGCTGCCGATTACGTTCGGGCTGCCACCAGTGGGCGCGCTGATCATGCTCGCCGGCATCTACTACGGCGCCCAATATGGCGGCTCCACCACGTCAATCCTGGTTAACATCCCGGGTGAAGCAACCTCGGTGGTAACGGCACTCGACGGACATCAGATGGCAAAACAGGGCCGCGCCGGCGCTGCCCTTTCTATTGCTGCCATCGGGTCGTTCTTCGCCGGGTGCGTAACGACGGTGCTGGTCGCGGCGCTGGGCGCTCCGCTGGTGTCGGTCGCACTTTTGTTCGGGCCTGCGGAGTACTTCTCGCTGATGGTGCTGGGCCTGATTTTCGCGGTCGTGCTGGCGAAAGGCTCGGTGCTCAAGGCGCTGGCGATGATCCTCACCGGCTTGCTGCTCTCTCAGGTAGGTTCAGACCTTGAGACTGGCGCCGGCCGGATGACCTTCGACTTGCCGGAACTCGCCGACGGCATCGGCTTTGCCAACATTGCGTTGGGCATGTTCGGCTTCGCGGAAATCGTTCGCAACCTCGAGATCCCGCCCGAGGGCCGCTCCATCTTGATGCAGAAAGTCAGTAACCTGATGCCGACGCGGCAGGATCTGATCGATTCAGCGGCGCCGATTGCCCGGGGGACCATCATCGGCGCAATTATTGGCATCTTGCCCGGGGCCGGCGCGGTGATCGCCTCGTTTGCCGCCTATTCGGTCGAGAAGAAATTTGCTGCGGATCCTTCGCGGTTTGGTCGTGGCGCCATCCAGGGCGTTGCCGGCCCTGAAGCCGCCAACAATGCCGCGGCGCAAGGCGCGTTCATCCCGTTGTTGACGCTGGGCATCCCACCGAACGCAGTGATGGCGCTGATGGTTGGCGCCATGACCATCCACGGCATCGTGCCGGGACCGCAGGTTATGACCAAGCAGCCCGAGCTGTTCTGGGGCATGATCGCATCGATGTGGATCGGCAATTTGATGCTGGTCGTTATCAATTTACCGCTGGTGGGCCTCTGGGTTGCGCTGCTGCGCGTGCCCTACCGCCTACTGTTCCCTTCGATCGTGGTGTTCTGCTGCATCGGCGTCTACTCGATCAACAATTCGCCGAGTGATGTTGTCATTGCCGCGCTGTTTGCAGTGATCGGCTACTGGTTCGCCAAGCACGACTTTGAGCCAGCGCCGATGCTGCTCGGCTTCGTGCTTGGTCCGCTGATGGAAGAAAACCTGCGGCGCGCCATGCTGATCGCGCGTGGCGATGTGACCGTGTTCTTTACCCGTCCGATTTCGGCGGGCTTGCTCGGAACCGCCATCATCATGCTGATCCTGTCGGGCCTACCGATGCTGCGCAAACGCCGCGAAGTGCTGGTGGATTGACTATTTCACCGCAGCGTTGGGCTGTGCGTTCTAGAATTCTGGCCGCGTCTATCACATGATGGACGCGGCCTTTGCTTTGGTGTGTGAGCGCGCTGTGGTCACTCCTTCATTGCGACCTCGCGCTGGTTTCGAATGGCCGGGACTGCAATCGAAACCAGCAGACCAAGCGCGGCGATCAGGAAGAAGGCGCTGAGCGGGCTGGTGACGAGCACCGTTGGATCGCCGAGCGAAATCAGTAGCGCCCGCCGCAGATATTCCTCCATCATCGGGCCCAACACGAGCCCAAGGATTAGTGGCGCCGGTTCGCAGCCAAGTTTAAGCAGCATGTAGCCCAGCGCGGAAAACACCACGAGCTGGAACAGATCAAATGGGTTGTTATTGATCGAATAGACGCCGATGCAACAAAACATCAGGATTGCCGGGAACAGCAGTCGGTAGGGAACTGCCAGGAGCCGCACCCACAATCCGACCAGTGGCAGATTAAGCAGCAACAGAAATAAGTTGCCAATCCACATCGAGGCAACGATCCCCCAGAATAGCTCCGGACGTTGCAGCATAGCCTGCGGGCCTGGCTGAATCCCTTGGATCATCAAAGCCCCGATCATCAGCGCCATGGTCGGGTTCGATGGCACACCGAGTGTCAGCATCGGGATGAACGAGGTCTGCGCGCCGGCATTGTTCGCAGCTTCAGGTGCGGCAACGCCGCGGATATCGCCGTTGCCGAAATCCTTCGGTGCGCGCGCGACCTTTTTTTCCACCGTATAGGCAGCGAATGAAGCAAGCAGTGCGCCGCCGCCGGGCAGGATGCCGAGCACGGCGCCAATACCAGTGCCGCGCATGATGGACCACATGCACTGCCACAATTCGGCGAGCGTCGGCAAAATGCGGCCAATGCTTGGGACATTGACCTGCCGCACCGCGGCGCGTTGTTCGAGATTGTAGATGACCTCGGCAACGCCAAACATGCCCATCGCGAGGGCAGCGAAGCTGATACCCTCGGCAAGCGCGGGAATCCCGAAGGTGAAACGTTGCTGGCCCGAATTGAGGTCGGTGCCGACCATCCCTAGCAAGAGACCGAGCACGACCATCGCGATGGCTTTGCGCAGCGAGCCACGCGCCAACACCACGGCACCGACCAGGCCGAACACCATCAGCGAAAAGTAATCGGCCGGCCCGAACTTCAGTGCGATTTCAGCAAGCGGCGGCGAGAACAGCGCAACTACCAATGTGGCGAGGCTACCAGCGACGAATGAGGCGATCGCCGCCATCCCAAGCGCGGGACCGGCGCGGCCCTGCTTTGCCATCCGATGTCCGTCAATGGTGGTCACCACCGATGATGATTCGCCGGGGATATTGACCAGGATAGCGGTTGTTGAGCCACCATATTGCGCGCCGTAATAGATGCCGGCGAGCATGATCATGGCGGTCGCTGGGCTGAGATTGAATGTCAGCGGCAATAGCATTGCGACCGTCGCTACCGGTCCGATGCCCGGCAATACACCGATCAGCGTGCCGAGGAAGACGCCGACAAAGCAGTAGATCAGGTTTTGCAGCGAGATTGCGACGCCGAACCCAAGCGCGAGATTGGACAGGATATCCAAATCGTCACCTCAAAGGTTGGGCCACAGGTTGAGGGGCAGTCCGAGCAAAATCACGAAGACTCCGACTGAGAAGGCGGTCAGCAGAATGGCAAGACCGATGGATTCAACCGGCCGCATGTCCGGATCGGCAAACCCGCACACCACAATGAGGATCGCCGCCGCTGCGACAAAGCCGAGCGGTTGCAGCAGCAGTGCAAAAACCACAATTCCGGTGAGGATCGTCAGCAGCGGTCGTGGCTGCAGGCTTGGCAGGGTGGCGCCCGAGCGGACGATTGCCGGAACCGCCAGCAGAAGCCCGAGCCCTGCCAGAGTGCCACCGAGCCACATGGGGAAAAAGCCAGGTCCCATGCGCGCCGCTATGCCCAGCCGGTAGTTGCGGGCCATTACCATGAAGGCGATGCCGATCGCGAAAAACAGCACCCCGCACCAGAAGTCGGTCTGGGATCGTATCCTCACGTCGCAACCTGTGCCTGGTCCGGGATGGGGGCGACCGCCGCCCCGACATGGCCGCTAGTGCGCCGTTTCCGAAGTTCGTGAACCATCGTAGCGACCACTTACACGAACTTCGGAAACCACCAAGGGGCACCAGCAAAGCTATGATTCTAGCGCCGCTTTTCGATCTGACGGTCCTAGCCGAATTTGCCGCAGGTGGTGTCGGAACTTCAGATCGGCGGCACAACGTCCTAACGAAATCATTGTGGCCGGTATTACTCCGGCTTGACGCCAGCGGCCGTTGCGACTTTTTTCAAGCTGGCAGCTTCCTGCCGAATGGCGGCGCCGAACACCTCGGGACGCATTCCGCCTGGCACGCCGCCGCCGGCCGCGAAGCGCTCCTTCACGTCCGGCTGCTGCAGTATCTTGGCGATCTCAGCGTAGAGTTTTTCAATGATCGGTTGGGGAACACCCTTCGGGGCGAACAGCCCAGCCCAGATTGACGAGCGCACCTCAGGAATGCCGCTCTCAATCAATGTCGGCCATGATTGATCGACAAAGCTGCGCTCGGCGGTGGTGACTGCCAGCACGCGAACGCGGCCCGATTTGATATGCGGCATGGCGGAACCAAGCGCCGCCTTGCCTGCGGGCACTTCGCCGCCGGCGGTAGCGGTGATGGCGGGCGCGCCGCCCCGATAGGGGACGTGTAGGAATTTCACGCCGGCGGCGAGATTCATCCATTCAAGCACCAAATGGTTGATTGAGCCGGTGCCCGGCGTCGACACGCCGACCGTACCGGGCTTCGCCCTGGCAAGAGCCAACAATTCCGATATCGTTTTTACCGGCACATTGCTGTTGACCACGACGACCATCGGCGCCTCGTTGATCATGGTGATTGGCGCAAGATCACGGTCGAGGTCGTAGGGAATGTCGGGAAAGATCGCCGGATTGACCCCGAACTCACCGGTGTGCGCCATCAACAGCGTATAACCGTCCGCGGGCGACTTGATCGTCGCCACTACGCCGATGAAGCCGTTGCCGCCGGGGCGGTTTTCGACCACCACCTGCTGGCCCCAGCGCTTGGAGAGTTCCTGGCCGATGACGCGTGCAGAGGTATCGACAATGCCGCCCGGCGCGAACGGCACGATGATGCGGATAGGCTTGTTCGGATAGCCATCGGCTGGAGACTGAGCATGGGCGTCCCAATTCAGCAAACAGCCTGCAACCATCGCCACGCTGGCCAAGCCCATCAAGATGCGCATGAAAGTCCTCCAATTCAGTGCTGTCGCGCCCGGCTAACAGCGGCGAATTCCCGGGGAGGATACCCTGTGGAACGCGGTCCGCAATGGGCCTTCTTTGCATCCCGTCGCGGGGATAGGCTTGTACCGAGTCGCACCGATATAAGTAAGAGATCATGCGCCAGTATCACGATCTGATGGAACGCATCCTCGCCGACGGCGTGGAGAAGCGCGATCGAACCGGAACCGGGACCATCTCGGTGTTTGGCCATCAGATGCGCTTTGATCTGGCGGAAGGCTTTCCGCTGACCACGACCAAGAAGTTGCATCTGAAGTCGATCGTCTATGAACTATTGTGGTTTCTTGCCGGCGACACCAACATCAAGTTTCTTAACGATCACGGCGTCAGCATCTGGAACGAGTGGGCGGACGAGCACGGCGAACTCGGGCCGGTCTATGGGAAGCAGTGGCGCTCCTGGCCGGCGTCCGATGGCAGCGCGATCGACCAGATCGCTGATGTCGTTGCACAGATCCGGCGCAACCCGGATTCTCGTCGATTGATCGTTACTGCATGGAACCCGGCCGATATCGGTAAGATGGCGCTGCCGCCCTGCCACTGCTTGTTCCAGTTTTATGTCGCGAAAGGCCGGCTCTCCTGCCAGCTCTACCAGCGCTCTGCTGATGTGTTTCTCGGCGTGCCGTTCAATATCGCATCCTATGCGCTCCTGACGTTGGCGGTGGCGCAGGTGACTGGGCTCAAGCCTGGCGAGTTCATTCACACACTGGGCGATGCGCACCTCTACCTCAATCATATCGAGCAGGCGCGACTTCAGCTTTCGCGCGCGCCGCGGAAGCTGCCGCGCATGCTGATCAACTCGGCGGCGACCGACCTGTTCGCGCTGCGCTACGAGGATTTTGTGCTCGAAGGCTATGATCCGCATCCGCATATCAAGGCCGAGGTGGCAGTGTGAGCAGCGGTTCCGCGTCCGTGGCGTTGCGCCGACCGCAGATTGTGCTGGTGGCGGCCATCGCCGAGAATGGGGTGATTGGGCAGGGCGGTGATTTGCCCTGGCGACTCAAGTCCGACATGCGGCACTTCCGCGAATTCACCTGGGGCAAGCCGGTGGTGGCTGGCCGCAAGACCTACCAGTCTTTTGCGCGTAAGCCGCTCCCCGGCCGCACCAACATTGTGGTGACCCGCGACCCGGCGCTGACGCTCGCGGGCGCGCTGGTGACGACCAGCCTTGCCGCCGCGCTTGAAGCCGCGTGCGGCGATGCCTTGCGCCGCGGGGTCGATGAAGTCTGCGTGGTCGGCGGCTCGGATATTTATGCGCAAACCATCGCTGATGCCGATCGACTGGTGATTACGCGCGTCAAGCTGCGGCCGGGGGGCGACGCTCAATTCCCGTCGATTGATCCCAGGGTCTGGCGGGAAGTCGTGCGTACCGAGCACCCGGCGGGGCCGGACGATGATGCGGCTTATTCAACCTGTGTTTACCAACGCGTGGGCGCCCCTTAGCGCTTTGGGCAACTTGTCAATGCGGTGCGCCGAGGGGCCGCAGGTTCGCAACGCGCGTTGTATCCGGCGATCTCCTCGCCTATAAGCACAGCAAATCGGAACAGCCCGCCGATTCACGGGCGGGCGATGAGGAGGTAGCAATGCCTTGGAGCAATCAGGGTGGTGGGCCCTGGGGATCCGGAGGTGGTAGCGGTGGTGGAAGAGGCCCGTGGGGCCAGGGACCGCAGCAACCGGGGGGTGGTGGCGGAGGCGGTTCAACGCCACCCGATCTTGAGGAACTGCTGCGGCGCAGCCAGGACAAACTGAAGAAAGTGCTGCCTGGTGGCAATCTCGGCGGTCCGGGCTTTATGCTTATCCTCGGGGTCGTAGCGGCCATTGCCTTGGTCTGGGCGAGCATGTTCCGCGTTCAGCCCGACGAATTCGGGATTGTGCTTCGATTCGGAAAATATGTTCGCGACGCCAATCCGGGACTGAATTTTCAGTGGCCATATCCAATCGAAACAGTGCTGCTGCCCAAGGTCACGCGGGTCAATCGCGTCGAAATCGGGATGCGGCAGGTCGATGACCTGCGGCGCGGGGGCAGCACGATCCGCGATGTCCCCGAAGAGAGCCTGATGCTTACCGGAGATGAGAACATCGTCGACGTTGATTTTATCGTTTTTTGGGTGATCAAAGCCGGCGGCGCGGCCGACTATGTGTTTAACATTCAGCAGGCCGATGGCACCGTAAAGGCGGTCGCAGAGAGCGCGATGCGAGAAATTGTCGGTCGGTCCGACAGCAGCAGGATTCAGACAACGGAACGTCAGAAAATCGAAGGGGCGGTGCACGACCTGATGCAGAAGGTTCTGGATGGCTATAAAGCTGGTATTCAGATCACGCAGGTTCAGTTGCAGAAAGTTGACCCGCCCTCGCAGGTCCTTGATTCGTTGCGTGACGTACAGGCTGCGCGCATCGATCAGGAACGCGCCCAAAATGAAGCGAAGATCTACGTTAATCGGGTGGTGCCGGAGGCGAAGGGCCGTGCCGCACAAATCCTGCAAGATGCCGAAGCCTATCGCGAGCAGACGGTGGCTGAAGCACGCGGCCAAGCCGCGCGCTACTTGAGCGTCTATGAGGAGTATAGGAAAGCGCCGGAGGTCACGCGTCAGCGGATCTATCTCGAAACCATGGAGCGGCTGCTTGGTTCAAACCAGACAATCATTTTAGACTCTGGCGGCGCTGGCGGCAGCGGCGTCTTGCCGATATTGCCGCTTGATCAACTCATGCGGCCGCAGACGCCACAGTCCAAGGGGCAGCCGCAACCCAAGGCGCAACCCCAACCCAAGACGGGAGGCGTCCGATGACTCGCAATATTGTCGGCGGTTCCGCGGCCGTCATAATGCTCGCGGCGATCGTTGTCGCATTCGGGTCGATTTTTACCGTCTATCAGACCCGCCAGGCCATTGTCGTCGAGCTCGGCAAGCCGATCAGGATTATCACCGAACCGGGATTGCACTTTAAGATTCCGTTCTTTCAAAACGTGATTCATATCGACAATCGCATTCTGGATCTTGAAGCATCGGCGCAGGAAGTGATCGCGTCCGATCAGAAACGGCTCGTGGTCGACGCCTTCGCGCGCTACAAGATCACCAAGCCGCTGCTGTTCTTTCAGACGGTCGGGTCGATTGAAGGGGCGAATTCGAGACTTCTAACCCTGCTCAACTCGGCGCTGCGGCGGGTGCTTGGTGAAAACACGTTAACCCATGTCGTGCGCGACGCTCGTGCCGGGCTCATGGAAAATGTACGTAAGCACCTTGATGCGGAGGCTAAAGATTTCGGCATCGACATCATCGACGTTCGCATACGACGTGCCGATCTGCCCGATCAGAACAGTCTGGCCGTCTACCAGCGCATGCAGACGGAACGGCAGCAAGAGGCTGCCGAGTTCCGCGCCACCGGAAAGCAGCGCGCGCAGGAAACCACCGCGCGCGCCGACCGTGACGCGACGGTGCTGGTTGCGGAAGCGCAGGCGAGGGCCGACGCAATCCGCGGCGAGGGTGACGGCGAGCGTAACCGGATCTTTGCCGATGCTTTCGGGCGCGATCCCGATTTCTTCGCGTTCTATCGGGCCATGCAAGCCTATGAGGCAGGATTGCGCGGCGATACACGGATGCTATTGAGGCCTGACTCGGAGTTCTTCCGTTACTTCATCGATCCAAGCGGGCGTCCTCGGTCGGGCGCGGCATCAGGTGGGGCGGCGCCCAATAATACAGTCGGGGTGCAGCCGGAAGCCACGCCCCGCTAGAGTTGGCCACGGCAGGCCGGCCGGAACACCATGTCCGATTTGATTGTTGCTATCGGTCTGGTGCTTGCAATTGAGGGGCTGATCTTTGCCGCCTTTCCGGAGGCGGCAAAACGGCTCGCGGCCAGTGCGCTTGAGACGCCGGACGGGGCGCTGCGGGCGGCCGGGATGGTGTCGGCTGCGATCGGTGTCGTGATCGTTTGGCTTGTGCGTGGATAAGAGAGCCTCGATCCCGCGTGTGTCGGCCTGAATCGGCGGGTATGATTAAGTTTTTCAGGGACGGTTCATAAGCCGTTGAACGGTCCCGATTCTGCCCTAATCGGGGGGCCTAGGTCGATAATAGTCAGTCGGCAGTTGTGGCTTTGAGCCTCGGCACCTAGCTTCAGTCCTTGCACCCAGGAGGGGGGAGGGGCACTGTCCTAGCTTCCTATTCCGCAGGAGTTGACACTTCCATGCTCGGCACCATCGGCCGGATTAGCCGGCAAACCTGCCAGTCAGTTATTGCAGCGGCCGCAGCCGCCGTCCTGCTGACGGCGCTGGTCGCCCCGTCCTTAGCGCGCGGTCCAGAAGCGATTGCCGATGTTGCCGAACAAGTCATTGAGGCTGTGGTCAATATCTCGACCTCGCAGAATGTCGCTGGCCGCGCGCCGCAGCAACAGCCGCAAGCTCCCAACGACCCGCAGGTCGACGACCTGTTCCGTGACTTCTTCAACCGTCGCGGCCAGGGCGAACCCAAGGGTGGTGGCGCTCCGCCGCGCCGGGTCAACTCGCTTGGCTCCGGGTTCATTATCGATGCAACCGGCATTGTGGTCACCAATAACCACGTCATTGCCGATGCCGATGAGATCACAGTTATCCTCAACGATGGCACGCGCATCAAAGCGGAGCTGATGGGCCGGGATCAGAAGACCGACCTCGCGCTGTTGCGGATCAAGAGCGACAAGCCGCTGAGATCGGTTCGGTTTGGCGATTCCGACAAGTTGCGGCTGGGCGAGTGGGTGATCGCGATCGGCAACCCATTCAGCCTCGGCGGGTCGGTGACGGCGGGCATTGTGTCGGCGCGCAACCGTGACATCAACTCTGGGCCATATGACAACTACATCCAGACCGACGCTGCCATTAATCGCGGCAATTCGGGCGGTCCGCTGTTCAACCTCAACGGCGAAGTCATCGGGGTCAACACGGCCATCATTTCGCCGTCGGGTGGTTCAATCGGCATCGGCTTTGCAGTGCCTTCAAAGACCGCGCTGACGGTGATCGAGCAACTCAAGCAATTTGGCGAGACCCGCCGGGGCTGGCTCGGCGTGCGCATTCAACAGGTAACCGACGAGATCGCCGAGAGCCTCGGGATCAAGCCGGCGCGCGGCGCGCTCGTTGCTGGTGTCGATGAACGTGGTCCGGCGGCGCCTGCAGGCATTCTGCCCGGCGACGTGATCGTCAAGTTCGACGGCAAGGACATTCGCGAAATGCGCGACTTGCCTCGTGTCGTCGCCGACGCGCCGGTCGGCAAGGAAGTCGCCGTGCTCATCATCCGCAAGGGCAAGGAAGAGACGCGGATGGTCACGCTCGGGCGGCTCGAAGACGGCGAAAAGCAGGCGGCGCTGACCAAGCCGGGGGCGGAGCAGCCGGCACCACCGGCGCCGGTGGTGACGCGGGCGCTCGGCATCGATCTTGCCATCCTCAGCGATGATCTGCGCAAGAAGTTCAAGATTCGCGATACCGTCAAAGGCGTCGTTGTTCTTAATGTCGAGGCCAACTCGCCGGCCGCCAGCCGGCGGCTCAATCCGGGCGATGTCATTGTCGAGATTGCGCAGGAATCCGTTCAGAGCCCCGGCGATTTCCAAACCAAGGTGGAGCGTCTGCGTAAGGACGGTCGCCCCTCAGCGCTGCTCCTGATAGCGGGTGCCGATGGCGAATTGCGCTTCATCGCACTGAGCTTGCAGTAGCGCCGAGCGATTTGGAATTGTGGGGGACGGGTCTGTGCCCCGAACGCGCTTGGGTCAGTCCAGGACGTGGCTGACCATGCCGTCGGCGAGCTTCGGTTCGAACCATGTGGACTTCGGCGGCATGATCTTGCCGGTATCGGCCACCGCCATCAGGTCGTTCATTTGGGTTGGATAGAGCGAAAAGGCGACCGCCATTTCGCCTGACGCAACGCGCTTTTCCAATTCACCAAGCCCGCGGCCGCCGCCGACAAAATCGATCCGCTTATCGGTGCGCGGGTCTAAGATGCCGAAGATTGGCTCGATGACATTGCGCGCCAAAAGCGTGATCGGAAGCCGGCCGATCGGATCGTTTGCCGGAATGAGTTCCGGCCTGAGCGTCAGGCGGTACCAGCGACCGGCCAGTACCATGCCAAATTCGCCGGCGGATGTAGGCCGCACCGGCTGGTCGGACGCGGTAACCGCGAATTTTGCCTTCAGATCGTTGAGCACCTGTTCCGGTTTCTTGCCGTTGAGGTCGCGGATGACGCGGTTGTAATCGAGGATGGTCATCTGGTGATGAGGAAATATCACCGACAAGAATTGGCTGTGCGAACCCACGCTGCCGCGCGCTTGCGCCACACGCGCGGCGGCAGCCGAACGGTGGTGCCCGTCGGCGATATAGATTGCCGGCAAGGCGTCGAAGGCGCGCGTCAGCGCTGCGATCGCTGCATCGTCGGAAACGACCCACATCTGATGGCGCACGCCATCGTCGGCGGTGACGTCAACCTCGGGCGCGCCGTTGCTGGCCTTCGCCAGAAGCGCGTCGATTTCCGGTGCGGCCGGATAGCCCATCATTACCGGCCCGGTTTGCGCATTGACGGCTTCGATCTGGCGGACGCGGTCATCCTCCTTCACCGGCGTGGTCAGTTCGTGCTTGCGGATGCGGTTGGTGGCGTAGTCGGCCAGCGAGGCGACCGCCGCAAGCCCAGTTTGCACGCGACCGTTCCAGGTCTGCCGATAGACGTAATAGGACGGCTTGGCGTCGCGGGTCAGCGCGCCGCTTGCGACCATGCGGTCGAGATTTTCCCGTGCCTTGGCGTAGACCGACTTGTCATAGGGATCGACCGCGGCATCGAGATCGATCTCTGGTTTGGAGATGTGCAGAAAGCTCCACGGCTTGCCTTTGGCGCGTTCACGCGCCTCCGCGCTTGAGAGCACGTCATAGGGCGGCGCCAGAATTTCACTGGCGCGGCGAGGCGCCGGGCGTAGCGCACGGAACGGGGAGATGAGGGGCACGCAGTGTCTCCAGAAATGGGGGGATCAGCGTTGGTTTAATCGGCCAAGCCGGCGGGATCAATGGTGAACCGGGCGCGGGACCCTTGGGTGCGAGGTTGATCTGGTGTGTCGTCAGGGTCTACTTCTGGCTACGTGACCGCACCCTCCGCCATCGCCGCCATCCTGCTCGCCGGACCGACCGCAAGTGGCAAGTCCGCGCTGGCGCTTGCGCTCGCCGAACGGCTCGACGGAACGATCATCAACACCGATTCCATGCAGGTCTATCGCGACCTGCGTATTATCACCGCGCGTCCGAGTTTGGCCGAGGAGGCGCGGATGCCGCACCGGCTCTACGGTCATGTTGATGCCGCCGAGAATTACTCGGTTGGCCGCTGGTGCGTCGATGTGCAGGCCGCGGTGGCGGACGCCCGGCGAGCCGGGCGGCTGCCGATCCTGGTCGGTGGCACAGGCCTTTATTTCAAAGCGCTGACGCAAGGGCTCGCCGCGGTGCCACTGATTCCACTCGGCATTCGGGCGGCCATGCGCGCACGGCTTGCGTCCGAAGGGGTCGCGCCGCTCTATGCCGAGTTGCAAGAACGCGATCCGGCGGTGGCCGCCCGCCTGATGCCGGGCGATCGCTCGCGAATTACGCGGGCACTTGAAGTCGTCGTTGCAACCGGCCGATCCCTCGCCGATTGGCATCGGGAGGGGATGCCGGCGCCGATCGACGCCACCCATGCACTCAAACTGTTCCTGGATGTGCCGCGTGCCGAACTGTACCGGCGTATCGATGCGCGTTTCGATGCCATGCTTGCGGCCGGCGCACTGGAAGAGGTGGGGGCGCTTGCGCGGCGCGCGCTTGATGCGGCGCTGCCGGCAATGAAAGCGCATGGCGTGCCATGGCTGATCCGCCATTTGCAGGGTGAGATCGCGCTTGATGAAGCTGCCGAAGGCGGCAAGCGCGATACCCGCCGCTACACCAAGCGACAGGCAACCTGGTTCCGCAATCAATTGCCGGATTTTGTCTGGGTAGCGCCGGAGCACGCCGAGAGTCATATCGAGTCGCTTGGTCTGGCGCTCGCTTCTGCGCGAGTTCGGGACTGACGTCAGTCATACACCGTTTCGAGATAGTGTTCTGAATCAACCACCGCTTCAATGACGGTGGGTCCGTTGGCGCTGAGCGCGGTCTTCACCGCCGTTTCCAGCGCCGCTGCGTTTCGAACGCCAAACGCCGGTACGCCAAAATAATGCGCCGGAGGGTCGCGGTAGTCCTCCTCCTGCAGGCCGGTGCCATAAAGCGGAAACTGTCGACGGATTTGCTTCACCTTGATGAGCGCAAGCCATTTGTCGTCAAGGACGACAATAGGAAGCGCCAGGCCGAGTCGTTTGGCGGTCGCGACTTCGCCGCAGGTCATTTGGAAGCAGCCGTCGCCGATCAGGCATACGACCGGCAGATCGGGGCGCGCGAGTTTGGCGGCAATTGCGCCAGGTAGACCGAAACCCATGGAAGACCAGCCATTGGTGATGAGGAATGATTTCGGCGCGTGTGCCGTCCATTGGCTCGCAATCTGGTGGGTGTGCGCGCCGACGTCGAACGCCAAGATGCCGTCGCGCGGCAAGGCACGCCGCACCGCGTCGATCGCCGCATGTGCGCTGAACGCGTTGGTTTTTGGCCGCAGCGCTTGCTGAAAAGTGCGGCGATGGTCGGCAAGTGCCTGCGCCGTCCAGCCATTGGTCGTCGGAGGAAGCGCTGCGAGCCTTGCGAGCGAGGTCGCAAGATTGCCCCCGGTAAGATGGATAAGGTTGACCGAGGGCGCGAGGTCCGGCGGCTCAATGTCGATTTGAAGGAGCGGCACATCGTCGATCCAAGCCTCGTACTCGACCTCGATGGTGTCGTAGCCAAGCCCGACGATCAGGTCCGCGGAGCGCAGGAACTTGCGCTGCAGCTGGCGGCAACTGCGTTCGATACAGCCGACAGACAGAGGGTGCTCTTCGTCGATCAGGCCCTTGGCCATGGTTGTGGTTGCAAACGGCAGACCGTGGCGTTCGATCGCCTTGAGCAACAGCGATGGGTCGGCAATCCGCAATGCCGAAGCGCCGATCACCGCGACCGGTCGCTTGGCAGCGGCGATCAATTCGGCGGCGCGGACAACGTCAGCGTCGGGCGCTGGTGCGATCATCGTCCGCGCTGCTGGCGTTGTGATTGTCTCGGTCGTCGGCGCGAGTGCAACGTCCTCCGGCAAATCGAGATGAACCGGCCCCATCGGCTCGCTCATTGCGAGCGCGATTGCGGAATTCGTGATTTCGGCGATGCGCCCGCGCTCCAAACGTAGCGTCGCTTTGGTGATTGGCTTGAACAGCGTATGGTGGTCGATCCACATTTGAATGCGGCGGCCGAGCTGATCGGTGTTGAGGTTGCAGGTGATTGCGATCATCGGTGAGCGATCGAGGAACGCTGAGCCGACGCCGGTCGCCAGATTGGTGGCTCCCGGGCCGAGCGTCGCAATCGCGAGGCCGGGTCTGCCGGTGAGGCGACCGCTGACGTCGGCGGCGAAGCCGGCCGAGCCCTCATGGGCAGTCAGTACGAAATCGATGCCGCCTTTGCGCATGGCCTCCATCAACGGCAGCACGTTGCCGCTGGGGATGCCGAAGCCGTGCTTGATGCCGGCTGCCTTCAGCAGGGCAACGATCAGGTCCGCATTGTTCATTTTCGATTAGGGGTGTTTTGAGACATTCCACTGGTGGGCGGGTGATAGTCGCGCCGTTGGGCCATTTTTGCACGTGAAATTGCTTGACCGGTCCGGGCGTCATGCCTATAACGGCGCGCAATGAAATGGCAATTGCTGGTTAAAATGCGCAATAAAATTACTCAAGTAGTAGACAGGCGTACCGCCGCGGGTGGATAGGACCACCCGTGCGTAGGCGGTGCGCAGGCAGGGGCTCGTGAGCCCCTTTTTGATTCCTCCGGGGCATTGGGTGGCAATGCGGAGCGGACACGGAAGACGGAGCGAACAATGACGACCAAGAAGGCCGCGGTAAGCGCACTAGGCCGTGAAATGACGGGCGCCGAAATGGTGATCGAGGCCCTGGCCGATCAGGGTGTCGAGCACATCTTCGGATATCCCGGCGGTGCGGTGCTGCCGATTTATGACGCACTGTTCCAGCAGTCGAACCGCCTGCAGCACATCCTGGTGCGTCATGAGCAGGGCGCAGTGCACGCTGCCGAGGGTTATGCCCGCTCGACCGGCAAGGTCGGCTGTGTCCTGGTGACGTCAGGGCCGGGCGCTACCAATGCGGTAACCGGGCTGACCGACGCCCTGTGTGACTCGATCCCGATCGTCTGCATCACGGGGCAGGTGCCGACCCATTTGATTGGCAACGACGCGTTCCAGGAATGCGACACCGTTGGCATCACGCGGCCCTGCACCAAGTACAACTACCTGGTGAAAAACATCGCCGACCTGCCGGGCGTGCTGCATGAGGCATTCCATGTCGCCAAGAGCGGGCGGCCGGGGCCGGTGGTTGTCGACATTCCGAAGGACATTCAATTCGCCAAGGGCCTCTACGCGAAGCCGAAGGAAATCGCGCATAAGGGCTATCAGCCGAAGCTCAAAGGCGATCTCGAGCGGATCAAAGCCGCCATTGAGATGATGCGGCATGCCAAGCGGCCGCTGTTCTACACCGGCGGCGGCATCATCAACTCCGGGCCGAAGGCGAGCGAGCTGCTGCGGGAGTTGGTGAAGCTCACCGGCTTCCCGATCACCTCGACATTGATGGGGCTTGGCGCTTTCCCGGCGTCCGATCAGCGTTGGCTTGGCATGCTCGGCATGCATGGCACCTGGGAAGCAAATTGGGCGATGCACGATTGCGACCTCATGATCTGCATTGGCGCGCGCTTTGACGACCGTATCACCGGGCGGCTTGACGCGTTCGCGCCGCACTCCCGAAAAATTCATGTCGATATCGATCCGTCCTCGATCAACAAGAACGTCAAAGTCGATTTACCGATCGTCGGCGATTGCACGCATGTTCTCGAAGATATGGTGCGGCTGTGGCGCGCCGGCTCTGGCGCGACGGAGAAGAAGGCGCTCGCCGACTGGTGGCAGCAGATCGAAAAATGGCGGGCGCGCAAGTCGCTCGCCTACCGAAACACGCCGGATCTGATCAAGCCGCAATATGCGATCCAGCGGCTCTATGAGCTAACCAAGCGTCGCGACGTCTACATCACAACTGAGGTCGGTCAGCATCAGATGTGGGCGGCGCAGTTCTTCCATTTTGAAGAGCCGCACCGCTGGATGACATCGGGCGGGCTCGGCACCATGGGCTACGGTCTGCCGGCGGCGGTGGGCGTGCAGTTGGCGCATCCGGACGCGCTGGTGATCGACATTGCCGGCGAAGCCTCCGTGCAGATGACCATGCAGGAAATGTCGACCGCGGTGCAGTATCGGTTGCCGATCAAAATCTTCATTCTCAACAACCAGTACATGGGCATGGTGCGGCAGTGGCAGGAATTGCTGCATGGTGGGCGCTATGCCGAGAGCTATAGCCATTCGCTGCCGGATTTTGTGAAGCTCGCTGAGGCCTATCACGCGGTCGGAATCCGATGCGACAAACCGGGCGAACTTGATGCGGCGATCAGGGAGATGATTGGCGTCAAGAAGCCGGTGATCTTCGACTGCGTGGTCGATCCCGATGAAAACTGTTTCCCAATGATTCCTTCCGGCCGTGCCCACAATGAAATGATCCTGGGGGACGCCGCCGAGAGCATCGATGAGGCGGTCACCGAGGCAGGCAAGGTGATGGTGTAATGGCCAACGGAAGCACCTCCCACTATCCCGCGGCACCGGCGGCGCAGGGCATCGAGAGCCATACGCTTTGTGTTCTGGTCGATAATGAGCCAGGCGTGCTGGCGCGCGTCATCGGTTTGTTCTCTGGCCGTGGCTACAATATCGACTCGCTGACGGTTTCGGAGACCGAGCACGAGAAGCATCTTTCGCGTATTACCATCGTGACCCGTGGCACGCCGATGGTGATTGAGCAGATCAAGAACCAACTCGAAAGGCTGGTGCCGATCCATCGCGTTATTGACATGACGGTCTCGGGCCCGGCGATCCAGCGCGAACTGGCGATGGTGAAAGTGCGCGGCAAGGGCGACGATCGGGTTGAGGCGCTTCGGCTTGCCGACGCGTTCCGCGCCCGCGTCATCGACGCAGGCCCCGAAAGCTTCGTGTTTGAGATCACCGGCGCCTCCGACAAGATCGAGAGCTTCGTTGCGCTGATGTTGCCGATTGGGTTGGTCGAGGTGTCGCGGACCGGCGTGGTCGCGATCCAGCGCGGCCCGGAAGGGATGTAGGACGCGGGACGCCAGGAGTTGCCATGGGTGAAATTGGACGCGGCCTGTTTGTGTCGCTCGTCGGTGCACTTACCCTGATCGGTTCCGAGTTTGCTTATGGGCAAGGGGTCTGCGGAGAGGTTGTGAGCCTTTCGACACACGGCCGGACGACTATGTCCTACAGTTTGGCCGGACCTTCAGCGGCGGCCAAACCCACCACGTTGTTGCTGTTGGTCGGCGGCGGCGGCCACCTTAATCTCGACGCCAGGGGATGCCCCAGGGCGCTGCAGGGTAATTCGCTCGTGCGCTCGCTGCCGCATTTCCACGCCGCCGGATTTGCAACCGCGCTGATCGACGCCCCCTCAGATCATCCCGGCGAGGATGGCCTTAAAGGCTTCCGCATGAGCCGCCAACATGCCGACGATCTTGGCAAGGTGATCGCCGACATTCGTGCGCGCAATACCGGTTCGATTTGGCTGGTCGGCACCAGCCGTGGAACGATCTCCGCGATTAATGCGGCGTCGCGTCTGGTGGGGCCGGCGGTGGCCGATGGTCTCGTCCTGACCTCGCCGGTTACTTCAGGCGGAAAAGGTGGGCGGAGGCCGTGGGTGGTCCAGACGGTTTTCGATGCCCCGCTCGAATCGATCCGGATGCCGGTGCTGGTGATTGGCCATGCCGCCGACACCTGCGTTCGTACGCCGCCGGGCCTCAACGGCGGGATAATCGCTCGGACTAACGGCGCGCGTGAACAGGTCGTGACCGTCGCTGGTGGTCCTGGTGCGCGACCGGGCGTCGACGTCTGTCAAGGCCGCACGCCGCACGGCTTCATCGGTCAGGAGGCCGTGGTTGCGGTGGGCATTGCGCGTTTTGTGCGTGGCGCAATCTACTGAGGTGGGCTTGCGCGGTACTCCGTTTCGGGTTCGGATGCGCGGTGGCGACCGCTACGGTTTGACGATCGCGGGAGTGACGGTTGGACGAGACGTGGTTGTTGTTCTTCCTCGTCGGGCTGTTTGCGCAGCTGGTCGATGGCGCGCTCGGCATGGCGTTTGGCGTCACGGCTACAACGGTCATGTTGTCATTCGGGACCGCGCCTGCGCAGGCAAGCGCCATGGTTCACATTGCCGAGATATTTACCACCGCGGCGTCGGGCGCCTCGCATTGGTGGCACCGCAACGTCGATTGGTCGATGGTGCGGCGTATTGCGGTTCCGGGCATGGCGGGCGGTATCCTGGGTGCAACGATCCTTTCCAACGTGGACGGTAAGACGATTGCGCCGTTTGTTACCGTTTACCTTGCGCTAATGGGCGTTCTGATCCTGGTGAGGGCGTTTCGCAACTTTGCAAATTTGGAACCGAGCAGGCGCCGGATGCCGGTGATCGGATTTGCTGGCGGTACGCTTGATGCCATTGGCGGCGGTGGATGGGGTCCGATCGTAACATCGACGTTAATCGGGGGCGGGCATGCGCCGCGCTACGTCGTCGGGTCGGTCAGTGTCACCGAATTCTTCGTAACTATAGCCACTTCCGCGACTTTCATTATGACCCTAGGGCTCGCGGACCTTGCTATGGTGATCCCCCTGGTGCTCGGCGGCATGGTGAGCGCTCCTTTCGCTGGCTACTTAGTCAAAATCGTCTCGGCGCGTTTCTTAATGCTACTGGTTGGCAGCCTCATTCTGCTGTTGAGTACGCACACGCTATTGCGGCTTACGGGATGGCTATAGCGGTGTATGCGGTGGCTCCGTGGCGGTGAGGCCGATCCGGTCGGGCGGCGGGGTCGCCAAGGTTGTTCGGTTGGCCCCATCGGCGCTCTTGTCCAAGCGGGGCGGGCCTTCTAGAAGCATGGGCGACCGCGGTGAGAGGCCGGCACGACAGGGATCGCTTAGCCGTACAAGGCGGATTTCGATAAGAGGTGGATGAAGATGCGTGTTTACTATGATCGTGATGCAGATCTGAACCTGATCAAGGGCAAGAAAGTCGTCGTTATCGGCTATGGCAGCCAAGGCCATGCCCATGCGCTCAACATGCGCGATTCCGGCGTCAAGGACGTGGCGGTGGCGTTGCGGAAGGGCTCGCAGGGCGTCGCCAAGGCCGAGGCCGAAAAGCTGAAGGTCATGGAGGTAGCCGAAGCAGCGAAATGGGCGGATGTGATGATGATGCTTACGCCCGACGAGTTGCAGGGCGAGATCTACAACAACCACCTGCATGCCAATATGAAGAAGGGTGCCGCGCTGATGTTTGCGCACGGGCTCAATATCCATTTTAACCTGATCGAGCCGCGCGAAGACCTCGACGTGATGATGATCGCGCCCAAGGGCCCCGGCCATACCGTGCGCGCCGAGTATCAGCGCGGCGCTGGCGTTCCGGTGTTGATGGCGGTGCATCGCGACGTATCGGGCAACGCGCATGATTTGACGCTGAGCTATGGCTCCGCGATCGGCGGCGGCCGCGCCGGCATCATTGAGACCACGTTCCGCGAGGAATGTGAGACCGACCTGTTCGGCGAACAGTCAGTGCTGTGCGGCGGGCTCGTCGAATTGATGAAGGCCGGCTACGAGACACTGGTGGAGGCCGGTTACGCGCCCGAGATGGCATATTTCGAATGCGTGCATGAGGTGAAGCTCATTGTCGACCTGATTTATGAAGGCGGTATCGCCACCATGGATTATTCGGTGTCAAACACCGCCGAATACGGCCAGTACGTTTCGGGGCCGCGCGTGATCACGCCGGAAACCAAGGCCGAGATGAAGAAGATTCTGAGCGACATCCAAACCGGTAAATTTGTCAAGGATTGGATGCTGGAAAATCGCGTCAACCAGACCTCGTTCAAATCGATGCGGGCAAAGAATGCGGCGCATCCGATCGAAGACGTTGGTGCCAAGCTGCGGGCCATGATGCCCTGGATCAAGCAGCGCGCGATGGTCGATAAGAGTCGCAACTGACCGTTGGCGATGACCACGCCAATCCGCTGCTGCTCCGCGCTTGGTGGCAGCTAAACTCGCCGCCTCGGCAACCATGCCGCAGGGTGGAAATATCGATGAAGCGACTGTTTGTACAATGTGTGCTCGCTGCTGGGATTGTGGGCCTGAGCGCTGTCGGGCCGGCTACGGCGCAGGGCTTTACGATCAGCTCATCTGCGCTCCAGGACGGCGGCTGGCTGCAGATGAAAAACATTGGCAATAACCCGAAGAATCCAAATTGCGGGGGCGACAACACTTCTCCGCCGATCTCCTGGACCAACGTACCTGAGAAAGCGACGAGCCTGGCGCTTCCGATGTCCGATCCCGGAAGGCCGCGCGGGTCTTGGTGTATCGCACTAGGTTGCCTATGGCATTCCCGTGTCGCTGACCGGCTTTGCTAAGGGTGAAGCCAGTAAGCCTTCCGAAAAATTTGTCGGTGGCATTAGCACTATGAAGGAAACGGTGTATTTCGGTCCATGCACGCCGCCGAGCCCGTTACACCACTACACCTTCACCCTCATTGCGACCACCCATGGCGTGAAGGATCTCCCGCCCGGTCTCACCCGCGAGGAGTTCTTTGAGAAGTCAGCCGGCAAGCTGCTCACGGCAACCGGCCTAATTGCGCTCTGGAAGAAGAAGTAGTTCGATGCTGCCGGGACTAGGTTCTAACATTCGATCGCGCGTCGCTCCTGGTGGCGCGCGGTTACTTTTTCGGCTGGGCGCGCCGATCAAACTCGTTCCGCAGCCAGTGCGTCGCGCGTGGCGTGCTCGCCCTTGAACTTAAGACCTTAGGTAGCTGCGGATCGCGGATCCATTCCTGCCGACCAAAGAACGCGTAGCGGCCGGCGCGAGGGTTGTGGTACTTGCCGATGTCTTGGACGCCCTTGCCGGCCACCTTGACGGCGCCTGCGGTCGTTGTGCCGGTCCACCGGCGCCCCACGGTGAATGGACGTTAACCTAACATGGTCAGCCAAGTCCGGCATAAACCCCGCGTAATCATCCATACACCGCGTAAAAATATTCTTGGTGTGTACTGGTTCTGCGACCTAATGTGACCTTGCAAAGACACAATTATTGCACTTTTATTAGAAGCCCTGTGTGCCGGGCGTAGCCGTTTAGTCATTGCCGGGCACGGGTGCAACGCCATGTCCCCCTTTATCGCATCGTTGACTAGCCGATGGACCTCCGACACCGGGTCCATGGGTCAATTTTGGCGCGTCGGCCCTGTCGCGATTATCCATCTCGCCGCGCTGATCGTCCTATTTTCAACCGAATATTACGAACTCCCACGGATGTTGGCGTTTCTGTTGGCCTGGGCGTTTTTCAATCTCGCCTGGTTGTTGCTGCTCCGGCGCCCCAGCGTTGCAGCGGTGCTGTCGATGGTGATGATCGCCGTCCTGATTCGGGTGTCGGAGTTCAAGTACAATGTAATCTGGCAGACTGTGAGTTTTGTCGATCTCATGGTGATCGACTGGAGCGCGATTTCCTATCTCTTTGCAATTATTCCTGGACTTGCCGTCTACGTCCTCATCGGTTCGGTTGTGACAGGGCTGACTCTGCTACTGCTTTGGCGCCTCGACCCGATTCGCGTTCCGCGACTGACGTCATTGGCAGGAGGAATCGCCTGCCTGCTCGGCCTTGGCGGACTGTCTATGATGCATCCGTTTCATCCCGAGAACATCTGGCTACCACAGAACTACGTGTCGAATTTTGCGCGCTCCGGCGTCGATGCGCTCGTCGCCTATGCACGCGGCGGCTATATGGAATCGGATGCGACGGCGACCGATCGTCTCAAGATGCTTCCGGCGGCAACTTGCGAGCCAACGGGCAAGCCGCCGCACATCATCATGGTGCACGACGAGTCGGCCTTCGATATTCGCAGGGCGCCCAATATCAATGTGCCGGCGGAATATGGCGAGCACTTTCGTTCGTTCGATGGTAAGCAGCGCGATCTGATTGTTGAGGCCTCGGGCGGACCTAGCTGGTACACTGAATACAATGTGTTTGCTGGATTGTCGGCTCGTAGCTTTGGCAAGTTCTCTTACTATGTCACCAGGATCGCAGCCGGGCGGGTCGAACGTGGCTTGCCAAATGCGTTGCGGCGCTGCGGTTACCGTACTTTCTCGCTCTATCCCGCTCCGGGCGCCTTTATGGGAACGCAGATGTTCCAGGCTTCGACCGGCGTGCAGAATTTCTTCGATATGAAGGCGATGCGCGCCCGCGACATGGAACCGGACAGCTTCTATTACGACACCGCGATCAAAATGTTTGATCGCGAGCGCGGAAAGGGGCCGACGTTTTTCTTTGTGTATTTGTCGGCCAACCACTTCCCTTGGGAGAACCGCTGGCGCCCGGAACTGACGCCCGATTGGAAGGGTCTTGGCAACCGCCCGATCATTGATGAATATCTGCGGCGGCAGACTTTGGGGATGCGGCAGTATCAGCAGTTCCTGGAGCGTCTGCGGCGCGAATTCCCGCATGAGCGCTTCTTGCTGGTGCGCTACGGCGATCATCAGCCGGATTTCGCCAGCCGGATACTGGATCCGTCGCTCAAGAACGAAGCGATCATGCAGCGCATCATGACCAACGATCCAAAATACTTCACCACTTACTACGCGGTGGATGCGATCAACCATCGGCCGCTCAATGTCACCTCGGCGCACGATACTATCGAGGCACCGTACTTGCCGCTGGTAGTCCTGGAGAGCGCGGGCCTGCCGCTCGATCCATCGTTTGCCGAGCAGAAGCGGATATTCGAACGCTGCCGCGGTTTGTTCTATAGCTGCGCGGGCGGCGCGGAGGCGCGGCGCTTCAATCGGCTTCTGATCGACGCTGGTCTGATTAAGGGGCTGTGAAAATGGCGTTGCAGGTCACCGTTGAATTGCGCCGCGCCCTGGAAACACGGTCATGTCGCAACTGATCGCGGCATTAGCGCAGCGTCTGGTTCCGGCCGGGTTCATGGCGTTGCCCCTGGCGGTGCGGATTCTGCCGCTTGCCGCGATCCACCTGATCGCGCTCGTGGTGATGTTCGCGACCGAGAACGGGCCGGTGCGAATGCTGGTCTATCTCCTGGCCTGGGGACTGCTGAATTTTCTCTGGCTGGCATTGTTCCGCCGCCCTGCCATCGCGGCATGCCTGTCGCTCGCGGTGTTCGGAGCGGTGATCTGGATTTCGCGGTTCAAGCACAGCGTCATGTGGATGACCGCGAATTTTCTCGATGTGATGATCATCGATGCCGACACGGTGGCGTTTCTGTGGACGGTCCTGCCGGAGGTTCGTGCGATCGGCTACGCGATTGCCGCATTGGCGCTGCCGGTCTTGTATCTGCTCTGGCGTTTCGACCCATGGCGCATGCGGCGGCGGATGGCGGCGGCTGGGGCGGTGGCTTGCTTTGCGGGAATCGTGGGAACGTCGTTCGCGGTACCGCTTTCTTATGGCGAGTCGTTCGCCGACAACAACAATATCTCGATATTCATGCGCACCGGCGTCGAGGCGGTTCATATCTTCGCAACGCAGGGTTACATGGAATCGGATACCACTGTGACCGAGAGGCTCAAGCTCGCCGGTGAAGAAACCTGCCACGCCACGGGCAAGCGGCCGCATATCATCCTGCTGCACGATGAGTCGAGTTTTGACATTCGGGCGGTCAATGGCGTCAAAGTTCCGCCAGGCTATGGCGACTACTTCAAGTCGTTCGACGGCAAGATTCGCTCGCTGATGGTTGAGGGCGCTGGCGGACCAAGCTGGTACACCGAGTACAACGTGCTGACAGGGCTGTCATCGCGCTCGTTTGGCCGCTTTCAGTTCTTTGTCACACGGATTGCCGGTGGGCGGGTCCATCGCGGCCTGCCGCATGCGCTGCGCCGCTGCGGCTACCGCACCTTCTCTATCTACCCGGTGTTCGGCGGATTTCTCGGCACCCGCTCGTTCTATAAGAGCGCCGGGGTTGAGACATTCATCGACGGCAAGGACATCCGCGGCGGCGTATTCGAGCCCGATCGCTTCTACTTCGATCACGCGCTGCACTTAACCGCGCGCGAGCACGGGCGCGGACCGATGTTTCTGCACATTTATCTAACCGCAAATCATTTTCCCTATGACCATCAGTTCTGGCCGGAACTGACGCCAAAGGGCTGGAAGGATCCCGGAAATGCCAAGCCGGAGGTCAACGAATATTTGCGACGGCAGGCCATGACCGAGCGCGACTACCGCAACTTTGTCGATCGGCTGAAGCGGGACTTCCCTGCCGAGTCGTTTTTGATCGTGCGTTTTGGCGACCATCAACCTGACTTCGCAAAGTTCGTCATCGATCCCGCCGCCGACTGGGATGAGGTTGGGCGGCGGATGATGAATTACGATCCGCGCTATTTCTCCACCTATTACGCCATCGACGCGATCAATTTCAGCCCGGTGAATGTGTCGTTGGCGATCGATGTGCTTGATGCGCCTTTTCTGCCGTTAGTGGTGCAGGAGGCCGCCGGCCTCTCGCTCGATGCGAGTTTTGCCGAACAGAAGCGCATCATGCAGCGCTGCCGCGGCATGTTCTATGCGTGTGGCGATGGCGCCGAGGCGCGGCGCTTCAATCGGCTCTTGATTGACGCGGGCCTGATTACGGGGCTTTGATGGCGCCGAATGTTGACCCCAACGGTTGTTCCGATCGATCGGTTGTCCCTACAATTCGTCCCGCAATCGTGGCCGTTTGCGGTTGAGCGGCGCGTCGCGGTCGCTGCGCACTTCGCACGCGCGCATGCAGTTCGACCGGCGCTGTGGAACGGTCAGATTTTGCTGATGCATCGCCATCGACTGGATCATGGCGCGCTAGAGGGGGCATTCCTTGCGACCGATTTTGCAAGCTTTCTCGCATGGCGCGATTGGGGATTTCCAGAAGCCGGTGTGATCAATTGCTTTGCAATGGGTGCGTTGCGCGGCAGCGACGGCGCCTGGATTATGGGGGTGATGGGGCCGCATACCTCGGAGGCGGGAAAAATCTATTTTCCGGCGGGTACGCCTGACTTCGGCGACATCGTTGACGGGGCGGTCGAACTAGCCGGCAGTGTCGTGCGTGAAGTTGCTGAGGAGACCGGTCTTGGGCCCGACGATTTCATCGAGGCGGACAGCTGGTACTGTGTTATCGATGGGGCGCGGATTGCACTCATGAGAATATTGCAGGCGCAGGAGCCGGCTGAGACGTTGTGCCAACGGATCCGTGATCATATCGCGTGCGAGACACAGCCAGAGCTTTCCGATGTGCGAATTGTGCGTTCGCGACGGGATTTCGACGTGATGATGCCGCGATTCGTTACAGCATTTCTCGATCATCTCGACGCGCGCGTGTAAACGAATCACGAGACGGAGCAAACATGTCGTCTGCAAAATTCATCGAACGCTATCGCATCAGTAAGCCGGACCGATTTCGCCTGGCCGATTTCAATCCGGCTGACACTGCCGGATTGAGCCTCGACAAGGGCGACATCAAGGAACTGCTTGAGCAAGACGCTGATTTGCTCGGCGATATGCAGGAGCGGCTTTATGCCGAGGATAAATGGTCGGTGTTGATTGTACTGCAAGGGATGGATACCGCCGGCAAGGACGGTGTCATCGAACACGTGATGGCCGGAGTCAATCCGCAAGGCTGCATCGTGCATTCGTTCAAGGCGCCGAGCGCCGAGGAAATCGATCACGATTTCCTGTGGCGGTCAGCAATCCGTCTGCCCGAGCGCGGGCGCATCGGCATTTTCAATCGCTCCTACTACGAAGAAGTGTTGGTGGTGCGGGTGCATCCCGATCTGCTGGCGCGACAGAAGTTGCCGTCGAGCCTGACCGGCAAGGATATCTGGAAGCACCGTTTCAAGAGCATTCGCGCCTTCGAGCGACATTTGGCGCGCAATGGAACGATCGTCATCAAATTCTTCTTGAATATTTCCCGTTCAGAGCAGGCAAAGCGGCTGCTGGCGCGCCTTGATGAGCCGGCCAAGCGATGGAAGTTCAACGCTGGCGACATTGCCGAGCGCAAGCTCTGGGATCAGTACATGGCGGCTTATGAGGATTTGATCCGCGCCACCAGCCGGGAGCACGCGCCTTGGTACGTAGTGCCGGCCGACAATAAGCCGTTCGCCCGGATGGTGGTCGCGCGCGCGATCGTCGCGGCGCTGGCACCGCTCGATCTCAACTTCCCGAAGGTTGGTGGCGGTAATCTCAAGGAAATGCAGAAAATCCGGGCCGCGCTGCTGAACGAGGGTGATGCCAAGGCATCGGGACCGAGGCGCAAGAATGGGTAGGGGCTCTTTGCGTTGGACATCGCTGGCGGGCAATCGCAAAATCGGATCCAACCCGTCAATGTAAGGGGGATGGTCATGTCGAAGATTGCTCAGGTGTCAGGCGCACTGGTGCTCGGCTTGGTGTTCCAAGCGGCCGCGCTGGCGCAGCAATTGGAAGTCAAGCGCTACAACCCGTCGCCATGGACCAAGGGCCGCTTCTCCGAGGTGGTCACCGTCAATGGTCCTGGCAAGACGATCTATCTCGCCGGCATCGGCGCCGAGGACGAGAAGGCGCCGGAGGGCTCGAATGCGCAAACCCTGCATGTTGGCAATCCATACGAGCAATGCCGCTATGCCTATGACAAGATCAAGCGGCTTTTGGCCACCCATGGCGGCACGCTGGCGGATGTTGTCAAGCAGGTTGTCTATGTCACCGACGTTCGCTACCAGGCGCCGGTGCGCAAGTGCCGCGATGAGGCCTATGGCAGCGGCCCAATTCCAGCCAATACCTTCCTGGTCGTCGGCGGGCTTGCCAGCCCGACCATGCTGCTGGAGATCGATATCACCGCCGTAGTCGCAAAATAGCGCTTCTGGTGGCTGCCGGATTCCGGATCGGCACGTGCGGCGATCTACCCTTAATGCTGCCAACTTGCGCCCAAAGCCCATCTTCCGCTAGAACGGCAGCGACCCTAGATAGGGGTTAACGCGGAATTCATTGGTAATCCGCGACTATTGCAGGACGTTCCTGGGTGCGTTTGCCGGGAACGGAGAGGGAAGCGATGCCGATCTGCCGCGACAACCGCGCGATCAACTGGAGGGTCCAGCGGGCTCCGTCCGGGGCTACCCTCGTTCTCGGCGGGCTTCTGCTCCTTAGCGTCCCCTGGGGGCCTTAAGGGCGTTTACGCCCGGGCACTCAGGGGTTTGCTGGAAGCCACCCATCCTGCCCGAGATGTGCGCCCGACCGATAAGGGCGCCAACGACCAGAAGGACCCTAAAACCATGACCACGCCAGCCAAGTCCGAGAAGGACCGCGTCGTCATCTTCGACACCACATTGCGCGACGGCGAGCAGTGTCCCGGCGCTACCATGACTCATGAGGAGAAGCTTGAGGTCGCCGCGCTGCTTGACGAAATGGGCGTCGACATCATTGAGGCCGGCTTTCCAATCGCCTCGGAAGGCGACTTCCTGGCGGTCAACGAGATCGCCAAGCGCTCAAAGAACGCCGTCATTGCGGGGCTCGCGCGGGCCGGCCAGAAGGACATCGACCGTTGCGGGGAGGCGATCAAACCGGCCAAGCGCGGGCGCATTCACACTTTCATCTCGACCTCGCCGGTTCACATGAAGTGGAAGCTCCAAATGGAGCCCGAGAAGGTCCTCGGCATGGTGGTCTCGTCGGTGACGCGCGCGCGCAACTACACCGATGACGTTGAGTGGTCGGCCGAAGACGCTACCCGCACCGAGCACGATTTCTTGTGCCGCTGCGTGGAAGCTGCGATCAAGGCTGGCGCCGCGACCATCAACATTCCCGACACCGTTGGCTACACCGTGCCTGAGGAATATTTTGCGTTGATCGCGATGTTGCACCAGCGCGTTCCGAACGCCGACAAGGCTAGGTTCTCTGCGCATTGCCATAACGACCTCGGCATGGCGGTGGCAAACTCGCTCGCCGGCGTGCGTGGTGGCATTCGCCAGATCGAATGCACCATTAACGGCATTGGCGAACGCGCCGGCAACGCCGCGCTTGAAGAAGTCGTGATGGCGATTAACGTCCGCAACGACGTGCTGCCGTATTGGACCAATATCGACGCCACCATGTTGACGCGCGCATCTAAGCTCGTAGCGGCGGTGACCTCGTTTCCGGTGCAGTACAACAAGGCGATCGTCGGGCGTAATGCCTTTGCGCATGAAAGCGGCATCCACCAGGATGGCATGCTCAAGCACACCCAGACCTACGAGATCATGACGCCCGAGAGCGTGGGCGTGAAGCAGACCTCGCTGGTTATGGGCAAGCACTCCGGCCGTCACGCATTCTCGCGCAAGCTTGAAGAACTCGGCTACAAGCTCGCCGGCAATCAGCTGGAGGACGCGTTCGTACGATTCAAAGCGCTCGCCGATCGCAAAAAACATGTCTATGATGAAGATATCGAAGCGTTGGTCGACGAAGAAATCGCGACCGCGCAGGATCGTGTCAAGCTGGTGTCGCTGACGGTCATTGCCGGCACCATGGGGCCGCAATCGGCGACGCTCACGCTCGATATTGACGGCCACCACCAGACCGTGCAGTCGACTGGTAATGGTCCGGTCGATGCAACCTTCAACTGCATCAAGCAGCTCATTCCCAATGATTCGGTGCTTGAGCTCTATCAGGTGCATGCGGTGACCGCTGGCACCGATGCGCAGGCCGAGGTCTCGGTGCGGCTTGCGGAGAACGGTCGCGCGGTGACTGCCAAAGGCGCCGATCCCGACACCCTGGTTGCCTCGGCCAAGGCCTATCTCGGCGCGCTCAATAAGCTCACCGCGCGCTACCACGGTGCAATGGCAACCGCCAGCCGCCGTATCCATTCAACCGATACGATCTGATCGGGTTGGACAGGCGCCGCGTGATGGCGGATAGTTTGGCCTCGTCACGACGGCGCTCAACCGATGGCGCGTTAGCGGCTTGCGCAGGTCGAGATCAACACCAGCAGGGTGTCCGCGATCTGCAACCAGCCCGGATTCACCACCATGTTGGGCTGGTTGAAGATTGCGAATGTCATCAGGATGATCGGCATACAGATCTGGCGCGCCTTCAACATGGTTCGGCGTACAATCTGAGGTCGAGCACCAAGGTTGTCCAAGAGAACACTTAGCCGCGCCGTAGATCGCGTTAATCATGCGATTTCAGCGACGCAGTGCGGCGTTTTGGGCGCCCCACGGTCAATTGTTACGGGGCTGTAATGGTTGCCAAACATTAATTTGCCTGCGGCCGCGCACGAATTATTATTCGAGGCTGACAAACGACAAGGGCCACCTGGGAGCACGTCATGTTGAAGGCTGTCGCTGCCGCTACCGCTGCCATCACGATTGCGGGCTCGAGCGTTGCCTATGCTCAGCGCGACGACCGTGCGGACGGTTCGCGCCGCTGGCAGCCCACCACCGAGGATATTCGTGCGTTCCAGGCTGCGCGGCTGGCGGCGCTGCACGCCGGGCTCACGCTCACCACGGAACAGGAGAAGCATTGGTCGGCGTTCGAACAGGCGATGCGGGAACTGCAAAAGCTTCGTCTCCAGCGCATTGCCGCAGTCCGAGAAGCGCGTCGTGACGGCCGTCCGCCGATCAGCGATCCGAGCGAGCGCATGCGTCAGCGCGCGACGCGGCTATCGGAAAGCGGTGCCATACTTAAGCGTTTAGCCGACGCTACCGATCCGTTCTATCGTAGCCTTGACGAGGCGCAAAAGCGGCGCTTCGCCATTCTCACCCGCATAGAAGGCCCGCGCGGCTGGCAGCGGCGCGGACCCGAAGGCGGGGAAACGCCGCGCGGTCAACGGCGTAGCGATATTACGCCCACGGATGCTTTGGCAGCTGACGCCGCGCCCATGCACAGCCGCACAATGGTCGATGGCGATCATTTCGCTCAGGCGTTTGTGAGCCAGACCGGCGACGGATTGATGGTTGGTCGCGTATTCGGCGCCAAGACGCTTGCCGGCGATTTGGCGATTGGCGAAGTCGCACTGGTGACCGAGAAAGCGTTTTTTGGCGGTAAGTCGCTGTTCGCGAGTGCCGCGCCGTTCTCAGGTCAGTTGCCGGATGTTGCCATTGCGCCGGTTGAGTTCGGCGGCAAGCTTACCGCTGGCGGTTTTGGACGCAAGATAACGATCAAGGAGCGGCCGACATTCGGTCGCAAAACGGTGACCGATATCTGACAGGTTTTTGCTAGCGCGGCGGTCGTTCCCAGCCCCCCCCCGACACGACCGCTGACGCATGGGAGCCGCCGGACCCCCCCCTGTCCGGCGGCTTTCCTTTTCTGGCTCGTAACGGATGGGCATTGGGGCGGATTGTCCTTGAACCTGTGAAAATCCAGACCTCGGGCCGGCTTTGCTGGACTCGTGCGGACCGCTTTGCTAGAGCACCCCAGCTTGGCGGGGGTCCCGCAGGGCAAGCGGGCGCATAGCTCAGTTGGTAGAGCAGCTGACTCTTAATCAGCGGGTCCTAGGTTCGAGCCCTAGTGCGCCCACCAGTCCATTCCGCGACTGACCCGAATTCATCGCAACTGACGCAGCCGTTGCGCGCAGCAATCGCCATCCGTGTGCCGCTCATAGCCGTCAGCCTTTGTCCCGCCGTTGGGGCTGTACGGTGCTACGCCAATCAAGAATAATCGACCCAAGAAAGCGGGAGAAACGACCATGATTGGTAGATCCATTGCTGCAGTCTGCGGGTTGCTGATCGCGGTGTGTTGGGCCGAACGCGCGTCTGCGCAGACCGCGCTGTTTGAGGTGGCGCGCCTTATTCCCGGCGATGGTGGCGCGGCGCTGGAGAATGCCGCCATTCTGGTCGAAACCGGCAGGATCGCGCGCATCGGCCGCAAGGGTGAGATTGCGTTGCCCAATGGCGCAGCGCGGGTCGACCTCGGCGACAAGACCGTGATGCCGGCGCTGATCAGCAGCCATGTGCATCCTGGGTTCCAGATGGGACTTGGCTATTTTGCCAAGAACTTCACCCATGAGAACATTGTCGATGATCTCAATCGCGCGCTCTACTTCGGCATCTCGACGGTCATGTCGCAGGGCATTGAGCGGGGCGACATCATGTTCGAGGTCCGCGCCGAGCAGGCTGCCGGGCGGCTCGGTGGGGCGCGCCTGATGTTGTCGGGGCGCGGTCTGGGCGCGCCCAATGCTGGGCCGGGCAACGCCATCTACGCAAACTTCGCTTATTCGGTGACGACTGAGGACGAGGTGAGGCGTGCGGTGCGCGAGCAGGCCGCGCGCACCGTCGACGGCTTCAAGATATGGGTCGACGACCGCGGCGGCCGCGCGCCCAAGCTGCCGCTGGCGCTGTCGAGAGCGGCGATCGAGGAGAGCCACAAGCATGGCCTCAGGATATCGGCCCACATTTTCTATCACGACGATGCCATGGAATTGGCGGCCGCCGGCATCGATAGCTTCGCGCATCTCGTCCGCGACCGGGAAATGAGCGATGAGCTGATCGCACTGATGCGCAAGAACAATGTCTACGTCATGCCGAACATCAGTTCGCCCGAGCGCAACACCCACGCGTCACCGCCGCCGTGGCTCGATGAGCCGTCGTTGGCGGGCCTGTTACGCGACACCGTGAGTGCCGACGTGATTGAGAGGTTGCGCGGCGTGTTTGCCCGCCGTGACCCTGCGGTGGCGGAGCGCGCTCGCAAGAGCTACGAGATCTTGAAGCGCAGCGTCGCCAAGCTTAGCGCCGCTGGCGCGCACATCATTCTCGGCAGCGACACCGGCCTTGAGGACCATTTCTTTGGCTATGCCGAGCAGAAGGAATTGGAGCTGATGGTGGCAGCGGGGATGACGCCATCCCAGGCGATCGTCGCGGCCACCAATCGAGCCGCCGCTTACCTCCGCCTGCCGGATCGCGGCACGCTCTCGCCCGGCAAGCGCGCCGATTTCTTGGTGCTTGATGGCAACCCGCTTGATAACATTCGCAATACGCGGCGGATAGCACGTATGTATCTAGTGGGCGTCGAAGTGGATCGCCCCGCGCTCAAGGCTGCGCTGCTGCGGCGTGCGCGCAACTGACATTTGCGGCGGGTCGCACGGGATAAGCGTGTGAGCTTGCCGCGACCGCCATGCCAAAATGTTTTGCAACCATAGCGCTAGCGCAGCTGTGGATAAGGTGCTATATTATTAAAAGTCGGACAAAAGTTCAGCCCCCCAACCCCCCCTTGTCCGACGACCTAAGCCCCGACGTTGTCTCAACGCGTCGGGGCTGTTTTGTTGGCGCTTGGTCGGTCATCGTGTTGGCCCCGCTTAGCGAAAAGTGCCTGCTAGGCCTTTGACAACCAATCCGTAACCAAGATCTTGCGGTATGCACGAAAGCGGACATGCCGCGGGGTTTGCACGCTTGACATTTGTGAACAAAACAAGAACAATGCGCCGTCTGAGTCAAGGGAGAAGTGACATGGACCCAGACACAGCCGACCATAACGATGACGTGCCCGAGCCACGCAACGACCCTGATCGGCGCAGCGCTTGGCTGCGTAGGCTCGATGCGGAATGCCCCTATCAGGTGGTGCTGCCGCGCCGACAACTCGCCGACGACAGCGCCATCATGAATTTCCTGATGAGCTATGTCGGCAAGTTCGACATGTATGTCGAAGACGAATACGCGGCATTCGTGCGTTACTGCTTTGCCGACCCGCTCGATGCCGCGATCTTTCGCTCGCGCTTTGAGCCGAAGGCCGAGCGGTTGAAGCTTGCAGGATGAGGGGGCGGCGTTGCTGCCGCGCTAAGAGCCCGTGTATTTTCGTGCAGTGACATTGACCACGATCCGGTACGATTGAATTGGGTCGTGGCCTAACGTCGTTGCGCGCCCGCATGGCTTCTTGTTGTTGCAGAACATGAACGCGCGCCGCGCTGCGGTCGGGATGTCATTCCGACGCGGGATAGCGGTTGTGGCGGGTGTAATAGGCGAGATCCGCGTCGTCCTCGCGCAATTGCTGCGCCGCTTGTTCGATCTCGTAGAGCGCATTGCCGTCGAGCGCGTCGTGCAGCACGTCTTTAAACATTGTGAGATCGATGCCAGGGGCATTGGCATCCAGGTAATCGCCGTAGGCTTCTACCAAGGCGTCGACAATCCAACGTTCCTGACCTGGCTTGAGCAGACCGTGAAGCGGTAATGGTCCGCAGGCGGTCACTTCAAGCGGTCATTCGATCAAGCTCCGCCATATCCTCCGCCGTTAAGCGCGTCGCGGCCGCCTTCACATTGGCTGCAACCTGATCCGGCTTGGTCGCGCCGGCGATCACGCTCGCAACTTGCGGGCGCGCCGCGATCCAGGCCATGGCGACATCGAGGATCGTCAGGCCGCGCCGGCCGGCAAAGGCGGTCAGCGCATCGATCTTCCCCCAATTGTTCTCGGTCAGAAACTGGCCGATATAATCGCGCTCCTTCACGACCGCGAAACGCGAGCCTCCCGGCAGCGGCGCGCCGCGCGCGTATTTGCCGGTCAGGAGCCCGCTTGCCAGCGGGTAATAGGGCAGCAGCGAGATATCGCTCGCTTGCATGACCGGCAACAGGTCGCGCTCGATGCCGCGCGCGAGCAGACTGTATTCGTCCTCGCAACTCGCGGGGGCCGTCAGTCCATGCGCTCGCGCAGTTTTCACCGCATCGAGCACCTCATTGGCCGGCATATGGCTGGTGCCGATGGCGCGCACCTTGCCCTGTTTCACCAGGTCGTCGAGCGCGCGTAGCGTCTCTTCGATCGGGGTCGATGGATCGGGCTTGTGCGACTGGTAAAGGTCGATCCAGTCGGTCTTGAGCCGCTTCAGACTCGCCTCCACCGCAAACATGATGTAGCGGCGCGAGGAACCTTGCAGCCTGCCTTCGCTGTCCATCGCCCGGCCAAACTTGCTCGCGAGCACGATGTCCTTGCGGCGCGCGCCCAGCACGTCGCCGATGATCGTCTCCGATCCGCCGCGGTGGCCGTAGGTATCGCCGGTGTCGAACAGTGTCACGCCGAGGTCGAGCGCTTGATGGATCACAGCGCGCGCGCCCTCGCGATCGACATTGCGGCCAAAATTGTTGCAGCCGAGCCCGACCACCGAGACGCGGATGTCGGTCTGTCCGAGAGTGCGAAGTTCCATTCGCGAAGTCCAGTCACTGACGAGATAGCGCGTTACGTGTGCCGCCACAGGTTGTCATGTCAACATGGAAGATGACAGGAGAAAAGTCATATCTGATCGGCTGAATAGTTCCCTCGCCGCCGCTTTGCTGCAAGGGCAGATACGCGCGCAATTATCGCGGTCACACTGGAACGCGTTCGCAACCTCCGGGTTACTGAGCGCACGGATGCCCGACGAAATTGCTCGCGGTGGATCGGGCGATTACAATAAACGCGGGTATGATCCCAACCAACCGCGCGTGCCGGCGGGTCGTTCCGACGGCGGGCAGTGGACGGATAGGAATGGTAGTCAACGAACGTCGCTTCGCACGGCGTATGATGCGGTGGAATCGTTCAGCGCCGCCCGACGACGACGACGACCAGTGGCATTTTGCATGGCGCAATATGCAGTTGACGGATTACTCTGCAATTCCATTGAGAGTTCGAAGCGCCGTGCCTGTTGGACGCAAGCGGGTGAACGTTTGTCCGCATGTATTGGCGGTCGTCAAATTCCGCCTCTTAACTATTAGGAGATTGTAATGATCATCGCAACGCGCGTCCTTACGCTCATGCGTGCGGAGGGAGATATCGATATTCCGGTCCGTATCCTTTCTCCGACGCAGCAGGAGACCGCTTGGACCTGTCGATTTGAAATCGATTGGCCAGACGGGACTCTCGCCTTGGATGTCGGTGGGGTAGATGCGGTACAGGCGATCGATATGGCCCTAAAAATAATCGGTTCCCTGATCTACGCGAGTGATCATCATGAATCTGGCCGACTGCGATGGCTCGAGCCCGGCAAAGGCTATGGCTTTCCGGTTACAAACAACATGCGTGATGTTCTGATCGGGGACGACAAGAAATTCCTGTAGGCTTGTTGTAGGCATGATTGTGACGTGCCGCCGGTCACTGCGCGCCGCCACCTGGCAGCAGCGCCTGAACGCGCGCCACCACCTCCGGCGGGGTCGCCATGACGCGTTCGGTGAGGGCGGTGATGTCGGTCGCGCTGATATAATTGACGTCGAGTTTCTGTGCCTCGTTCATGAAAACGGGATCCTTGAACAGCGCTGCGAATGCCTGTCGCAGCGCCGCGACCCGCGCTGGCGGCACGCCCGGCGGCAGCATATAGGGCCGGCCGTAATTGCCGCGCGCATAGAGCAGCTCAAATAGCTGATGATCGGCTTTGGTCTTGCCAAGCGGCATCAGCGGCACGTCCGGAATTTGCGGGTCCGGCTTCATCCCCCATTGCGCCAGAATTCTGATCTTGCCTTCGGCAAATTCGCGCGCGTGCTGGGTTCGAATGCCGCTTAGCGTGTAAACCGAGCAGCCATCGACTTCGCCGGCCGGCATCGCGATCTTGACCACCACATTGGCCGCCGGATAGCCGCTCACAATCTTGAATTTGGTACCGATGATGGCGTTGGCCACGGTTGGAAAATCGACCGACGCGCTGCCCGAGGCGGAGGCGCCGATCACGAGTTCGCGCTTGAACAGGTCGTCGAGTTTCTGGACCGGCGCCCGATCGGTAATCACGACCAGAAAGGTCTCGGTGCCGGCGCTGCCAAGCCAGGAAAAATGTCGCGGATCGAATTTCGTGACCGCAGGCGTCAACAATGCGCCGGTCGGCGTACCGGAAATGCCGGCGCCGATCACCGAGCCGTCGCGGGCGGCGATCGTATAGAGGTCGTTGAGAAGCTTGAGCCCGCCGCCGCCGGTGACGTTCTGCACCGTGATGGCCGGATTGCCGGGGATATGCCGGCCCATGTGGCGGGCGATGGTGCGGGCAATCGCGTCATAGCCGCCGCCCGCCGCCGATCCGACTCGAAGCTGGATGGTCTTGCCTTTGTAAAAGGCGGCGACCTCGTCCTGCGCGGCGGCGGGCAGGGCGGTCGTGAGCGTTGCGCATGCGAGTATAGCCAATACGAAGGCTGCATAGTTTGTCATTGCAACTTTATTCCGCTGCGGACGGTCGTTGTTTTGCTATGGCCGCAACAGATTGCGACAGTTGCCGTCGATGCGCAACCGTCGCGCGGTGGGTTCATTGGCGCGGGCGGTGTCGATCGCCCATGGGGTCGACCTGTCCAACCAAGGCGGGATTGTCCACCCGGCGCAAGGTCGGAAATAGCCACACCATCAGAGCGATGGCGCCGAGCAATGCGCCGCCGCCAATGGCGACCGCGGCAACCGCGCCAAACCACTCGGCCGTGAGGCCGGAGCGGAACTGCCCGATCTGCGAGGACGTGCCATAGAACAGGGAGTTGACCGAAAACACACGGCCGCGCATCTCGTCGGGGGTCTGCATCTGGATCAATGTCTGCCGAATGACGGTGGCGATCAGATCGCCGACGCCGACTGCCATCAGCGCCACAATCGAGAGCAGCAGATTGGTGGAGAAGCCGAACAGAATCGTCGCAGCAGCGAGGAGCGCAAACGAACTGAACAACCATAATCCGCCCGCGCTCTTGATTGGCATACGGGTGAGCACCGCCGCGGCGAGCAATCCGCCCAGCGCGGTTGCGCTGCGCAGAATGCCGGCGCCCCAGGCGTCGACGCCGAGGATATCTCGGGCATAGAGCGGCAGCAGCGCCTGCACGCTGCCAAACAGCGACGACATGAATTCGAGCAGCATCGCGCCGAGGACCGTCTCGCGTCGCCAAATAAAGCGGAACCCGACGGCGACCGATTCGAAACTCATTTCCATTTGCTTGGCCGGCTTGCCCGGATTGGGCAACAGGTAAGCGCCCACCGCGCCCGCGAGGGTGAGCGCGGCGCATACGCCATAATCGAACACCGGTCCGAAATAATAGAGCACACCGCCGAGCATCGGCCCGATCAGCACCGCGGCCTGCCGCGCCGAGATGTGCGCGGCAATCGCCCGATGGAGCACCGTCCGTGGCGCCATCACCGGCAACAGCGCCTGCATCACCGGCTGTTCGAAGGTGCGGGCCGCCATATTGACGGCAACCAGGATATAGATTGCGATCAGGCTTGGTCGCTCCTGTGCCGCCGCCCACATCAGCCCCGCGGCGGACAGGAATGCCAAGCCATAGCACCACCATAATACGGTGCGGCGGTTGAGCCGGTCGGCGATCTGGCCGGCCGGCAGCATCAGGAAGAATTGCGGGATAAATTGCGCGAGCCCGATCAAGCCCAGATGTAGCGCGCTGTTGGTGATTTCGTAAACATGCCACCCGACGATGACGCTGATCATCTGGAACGCGGTGGTTGAAGCGACCCGGGTGATGAATAGGAGCCGGAAGGAGTGAATCTTATAGAGCGGCGTTGACGGATCGATTGGCAGTTCCGCGATGGCGCGCGCATCGTCCTGGCTTGGCCGGTTGTCAGTCATGGCGCTGTGCCCCAGACGTGCGCCGGAGGGGCGGCCGCCACATGCGACGGTGTGGTCCCGGGCCCAGGCGATACCTGGCCCCACGCGATAGCCGTCGCCCTACTGCCAGTGGCCGAATGGGACTCACATGCTTGTGCCATGGTCGTTCGTTTCGTACCGTCACGGGGAGTTGTCAACTCGACCTGGCGCAGGGGCCCTCAATGCGTAAGATGCTGATTGCCGTTCTGGTGGCCGCTTTGGCCGCTGCCGCGCTCTCGGGCGGCGTCTTGGCTGCCGATTTCTACCAGGGTAAGACGGTCCGACTGGTGATCGGTTCGGATACCGGCGGCGGCTATGACGCCTATGCCCGCACTTTCGTGGCGCATCTGCGCCGGCACATCCCGGGCGAGCCCAACATCATCGTTCAGAACATGCCCGGCGCCGGCGGGATGGCCGTGGCCAATTGGGGCTTCAATGTCGCGCCGAAGGATGGCACCGTGATCGTGCTGCCGCAGCGCGGCATCCCGTTCCATCCTTATCTCGGGGAAAAGAGCGCGCTGTTCGTCCCAACCGAATTCAACTGGATCGGCAGCTTCAATTCGGAGACCGGCATCGTCGCGATGTGGCACACCGCAAAGGTGAAAACGTTTGCCGATGTGTTCAAGGAAACTGCGGTGCTTGGCGGCAGCGGTCCCAATGATAGCGAGACTTATCCATTCCTCATGAACAACACGATCGGAACCAAGTTTCGCATTGTGTCCGGTTACAAATCGAATGTCACCGCATGGCTTGCGATGGAGCGTGGCGAGGTGGAGGGCGTCGCCGGCTCATGGGCATCGCTCAAGGCGAATCGGCCGCATTGGTTGAGCGAGAAGAAGGTCAACCTCATCGTTCAGGTCGATCTTCAGAAGCACGCCGATCTGCCCGATGTGCCGATGATGCTCGATTATGTCAAAGAGCCCGAGCACCGCACCATGTGGAACGTCATGATCGCCATCGCGGCGCTTGGCCGGCCGCTGGCGGCGCCGCCTGGCGTGCCGGCGGAACTGCTCGAGGTTCTGCGTGCCGGGTTTGAGAAGACCATGAAGGATCCGGCCTATCTGGCCGAGATGCAAAAGACCAACCGCGAACTCTCGCCGATCGGCGGCGCGGAAATGCAGCGCATGATGCGGGAGGTTTCCGCGGTGCCGCGCGAGACGCTGGTGAAGCTCAATTCGTGGATCCGGCGGCAGTAGCGGCGTTCATTTCTTGGCGTCATACCGACACGGGTGTGGGCGTGCCGCTACTAAGCGCGCATGACGGCTCGCTGAACCGCGCGCCCTGCGTGATTGGCGGAACTTCGGACGTTGACCTCACCGATTGTTGAGGCTCGACAGTCATTCGCCGACACGGCGACCCTCACTCGAATTTTCTCGAGTCGGCGCCGCTCGCTTGCGGGCGGCGCCTATTGTCGTGCGCGCGCTCCCGACCCCTGACGCGGTCGGCGGCGGCGAACTCATTTCATAAAGCGTCAATCACCAGTCAGATCGAAAGGAACGCCCCTATGAACAATTGGTCCCGCACGTCGCCACTGATCACCGGCCTGCAGGCGCTGCGCGCTGGAGAGCAGATGCCGTCATACGATGGCTGGTCTGTTGACGAACTATTGCTGGGTGAGCGGCTGGCGCAGGCGATGCCAACGACTTCGCCTCTAGCTGCGTCGCCGACCGGAGAGCCGGCCGGACCGGAACTGCCGCATCCGCAGCCTGCCTGGGTTGCCAATGCCCAGTGGCGCGCGACGCCGGAAGTTGGACCATGGCCGGAAGCGCCGTCTTCGCTTTCTCCGATTATCAGCGAGGATCCGTTCGAGCGCGCCGCCATCCGTATGAGGCGCTCAGTTGTTTCGGACGCGCGCCGTCGTTCGCCGATGGGACCGCCGTTCCTCGATGAGCCGCCGCAGAACTATCCGTCACATCTAGGACCGGTGCCACAAGCGCCGCGCTGGGAGCAGACCGTTACCGGTGCCACGCCGTGGTCGCCGTTTGCGAGGCCACCGGGCGCGAGGGATTGGGGCAAGACTCTCACCGGCATTGAATGCCGTCGGACAAATGACGGCCAGTATATCAATTGCATCACGCCGGGAGGACGACGTGTCAGTGTGCCGGCCGAAGGCTTTCCCGAATACATCGGTCCCGGCCAGCCGAATTATCATTATTACAATGTCCCGGTTGGTCCGGTAGCCGAAGAGGCATCATCGATTAGGCAGGGCGTTATCGAGCGACCAACTCCTGGGCCGTCCGGTGGTGTCCGTCCTGCAAGTGTGCGAGGGACGCCAAACGAAGCGACGCCCCCGATTGGCTACCACACCTTGGTTGGATTGGCGCAAGCGGCTGGTCCGTTTGGGCAGCCCGTGATGCCGCCGTTTACGGACATCGCGCGAGTCAGATCCTACCTGACGACGGACCAAACTGGTGCGCAGGTTATTGTCAATGTGACCGAGCCCGGACATCCGCTGTATCCGGGTCTCGTCATCCGCTATGTGACAGAGTCTCCAAGGGGCGCAACTATTCAGAATGAAGGAACTGGATTGGGGAAGTTGCAGGCCCCCGGCGGCTTCCTATCGGACCGGATCAACACTGTTTGGAATGGTCAGTCCCGTGCGATCATCGAGGATCAGATCAGGCGGCAGCGCCGATAACGTGGCGGGGCGGTTGGCGCGTGGGGTAGAAGCGACTATGCTGTAGCCCGATTGCAGATGAGACGGTTGCGCCCAGGGTCGACGTTAAATGAATCGCCTGCATGATGACATGACGGCATTGTGGGGCGAACTGACGTCATTGTGGGATAACGTGCGGAGTTGGGTAGCGTTCGTTATTGCGCCATTGGCCGTTCCTGTCATCGCGAGCCTGACTGCCCGTTATTTCGACGCAACGCAAGACTGGCTCAACGTGATCGTTTCGATCAGCCTTATGGCTGGTTATCTGGGAACGTTCTTGATCGGTCTACCACTTTATCTATTGCTGCGCGCGTTCAATCTGACTGCGTTCTGGTTGGCGCCAGCAATTGGCTTCGTTGTTGGCTTCGCCATGACGTATCTGGTGGCGCTGAGCCTCGGCGTTGAGCCGGAGATGGTCCGTTCGGGCTTTTGGAGCCGTACGCTGTTTGGCGCGGCTATCCAATTCGGTGGTCCAGCCGGCGCCGTAGTCGGAGCGCTGCTCTGGTTGATCGCGCGGCCAGATCGGCAACGGCGCAGCGTCGCTCATACTACGGAATAGCTTTCACTAAGCGCGTTGATGCGCGCCTTAGCGCATCCCGGCTTCGACCACACCGACGGTCGGCGCTGCTCGTCGACAAGGCGACCCATATTCAGATGTCCTTGGTTCCGCACCGCTCGCACCCCCACCGCACGCGACCGACTGGGGTCAATTTGTTGAGGGGCCGGAGTGCTTCGTTTCGGGGGGCAGAGGAGTTTGTACGACGCAAGGAGGAAGAAGGGTTTCTTTTCCAAGCGGGGGGCTTCGGGACGGTATGAGATTCGCTCCCGGCGAACCGTATTATCACTCCTACAATATCCCTGACGGTCCGCTTCCGGGTAGGCCATCGCTCGAGCGGAGTGCTATCGACAGACCGACGCGTGGGCCGACTGGCTATGTCCTTCCAGCAACTCCGGAAGGAACGTTAAATGAAGCGTCGCCTCCGTCCATTTATTACAATACGCTGGGCATCGGTAGAGGACGGGTGAGGTCGTACCTGACGACAGATCAAACCGGCGCGCGGGTAGTGGTCAATGTCACTGAACCCGGGCATCCGCTGTATCCCGGTGTCGTCATCAGATACGAGACTGAGACGCCAGGCGGTCCAATCATTCGAAATGTAGGTGCCGGTCAGGGCTGGCTACAAAGCCCGAGCGGACCGCCTTTCATTCGTAATAGAGTCAACAATTATGTCTGGGAGGGACAGGCGCAGGAGATTTTTGGATCACGGGGTCCCCTGCGACCGGAGCGCCCGCTTGGAAGGCGTTAAGGCGCGCCTGGTCCAGTTCGGTTCTTTGCATCACCGATTGTGGACGGTAAGGTCCCCATCCGATGGATCACGAATCTGACGAACCAAGGGCATGGTGGGAGGGCAGGCGGGGGTTAATCGCTTTCGCGGTTGCGCCGCTGGCCGGTCCTCTCGTCGTCAGCATAAAGTTCGCATTTGCTGGAGTGCCAGATCGGGTGATTCTCATATTCGCCTGGGTCAGTCTGGTGCTCGGCTATCTGGGGGTGGTCCTGTTCGGTCGTCCCATTTATCTTTTGTTGCGCTTAGTTGGGCTGACGATGTTCTGGCTGGCGCCGCTTGTTGGTTTTGCCATCGGTGTCGGCATGATGTGTCTTTTTCTGATTGGATTGCCGTTGAGCCTTGGCCAGACTCTGGCAGCAGCATGGGCAAGTTTTGATTTCAAGGACGCGATAGAGTTCGGCGGTGTACCCGGTGCTGCCGTCGGCGCCCTGCTGTGGCTGATCGCTCGGCCCGACCGGCGACAGCACAGTGCGTCGCCCGAAGCGCAGAATGACGCTGGCAAGGTGTGATCCCTTATGTAATTCGGTGCGCTGCATCTTCAGCGAGAGTGTCAGATTGATTGTGTGCGAGCAATCCATGGGCGGTTGATCATCAACGGATTGTAGTAGGCAGTCGGTCGGAGAAGAAGATGGCGAACTGGGCATAAGCTGCCCGCCATTGGATAGCCGGTTTCCAGTGTACGCCAAGATTCCGGAGTGCGAGGTAGAGCAGTTTCATCGCCGCCTCGTCGGACGGGAACGCTCCCCTGGTCTTGATATGTGCCCAGAACAACGTGGCAGGATCTGCCATTGCTTCCGGAAGCAACGAGAGTTTTTGATAGGGCGTTGTCCGGCCCAATTCCACTCAGAACATACAATAATCCGATTGCCCGGGAGGTCGTTCACGTTCATCACTGGAACAAGCTGCACGCCATCTATCACCAAGCCGTTGCAGGGCTTATGGAAAGCTACATGAAGAGGAACAGCATTGCCGCCGAACGAATGACGCCGGCTCAGGCACGGGATATCGTTAAGGTCATTTTCGAATCCCGCGACCCGCGAAGCTGAGACTACAATGCGATGATTGGAATTCTGCGGCGACTATACCGTGCACGCACCGGTTCTCGTGGGGGTGAATAGCGAGGTTGGACATGCGCGAACACACCGAAGCCAGGCTCAATAAGGAATGGGGCGAGCTCTATGAGCGCATGAAGCTCGTTCTCCTGCAATTCGGAGACAGTGACTACAATCGGTCCGGAGACTATTTTCTTGTCGACGAGAATTTCGGACGCTACGAACATCAGATTGAATTACACAAGCTGCACATGCTCCGGCCGGAGATCATCAAGGCGCTGTAGGCTTTGCTCGTCGGATATCCCGATTGGGAAATCGTGGTCTCGGTCGCGCCTCCGGAAAAGGATGACGTCTGGCCGCGCATGGAGCTCATTCTCCGAGACAACGTGATTATCGACAAGTTGAAACGCGAGCTATTCCCAAAAGAGTACCAGGACGTTTTTTATGAGGGGAGCCGCCCGCCAAGGGAATTTGGCCTTCAGTAAGACCTGTCCTATCTGGCCGAAATGCATAAGACCAACTGCGAGCTCTCGCCGACCGGCGGCGCGGAGATGCAGCGCATGATGCGGGAGGTGTCCGCGGTGCCACGCGAGACGCTGGTAAAGCTCAATGCGTGGATCAGACGGCCGTAGCGGGCGCTCGTCCCAGTGCTGCGCCGATGCTGAGGCGCGTGGTCGTCTCGAAAAAATCGTCGTCCGATGAACGCGCAGGCTTCTCTTGATGGATTGTGCTTAGGCTGCGGCCTCATTCTTCGTTGAGGACCGGCGGCGGCTCGTCGGCGCCGCGATTCTCCGCGCACTAACCCCATCGTTCCACGCGGCTTGCTTACGAGCGGCGCTTCTTGCCATGCACGCGCATCTGACCGCCGATCCAGTCGATGGCGGCGAACTCTTTTCACTACGCGTCACTCACAACTCAAATCGAAAGGACCTCCCCGATGATCAATTGGGCTCGTACATCGCCGCTCATCACCGGCCTGCAGGCGCTGCGCGCAAAGCAGGCGGACTCGTCACTCAACGATTGGTCTGTTGCCGAGCTATTGCGGGGCGATCGACTTGCGTCGCCGCCTCTGAAAGGTGGAGCCCCGGACGGGCGCTGGCACGATCCCAATCAGCCGCGTGTGCCGGCGGGGCATACCGATGGCGGGCAGTGGACGCGGCTCGGCGACGTAAGGATGCGACCTGCCGAATCTGAATTGGACGGGCTTGCTCGACAGAGGGACGCCCAAGATGCACGCGACAATGTTGGTTGGAACGCGCAAGAGGGATCATTGTCCCGGTTGCTCGACAGCATCGACAGTCTGAACTTACCTGAGAAGGCCAGCTACAGGTTTCATCAATATGTCGAAACGCGCGAAGTTGGAAGAGACCAACAAAGCTTTCGATATGCGGAACATAAGCACCTAAGTTTCGCCGACGAACATGCGGTTGAACGTACGACGAAAATTCTGCAGGATATCTTGGTAAGAGTGAATCAGGCCGTCTCACAACGGCCCAATCTAATATCGGCGCGCTTGTACGGTATTGCCGTACACAAGAGATTCGCGGACGAAGTACGAGCCAGAAATCTACCGGGTATTGGGAGGGTGGGTGTAGAGCAGAGTTTCGTCAAAACGCTTCCCACACGCTACGGGTTGGAGGGTAGCATCAGAACCGATATTGTCTTGCGTAATGAGAATGATGTCATTATCGCGATCTATGACCTCAAGACAGGAGGTGCGACGATGCGGCCATCGAGAGAGAAAAAGATTCGAGAATACACCAACGTGAGTCCTGACGTTCGGCTCATCATTTTTCACGCCGTAAGAGGCAGGTAATGAGCCGAGCAAAGCGAATTTTCAAGCTGATCGCGGCCAGGCATCCGGACTTGATCCTCTGCCAGGATAGGCTCGTTGTCGTGCCCACGGATCAAATCTTGCGAGGGTTCTTGCTCGATACGACGTCTTCAAAGGACATGGTCAATGTTGTGTGTTTGGTCATGCCCCTGTACCAACCAAGGGAGCATGAGTATCTCCAATACAGTAGTGTGATTGCGTACACTCATGTCGATCGAAAAGCGTATCAAGAATCGGCTGACAAAATCGATTCCATCATCACCCCGCACATTTCGATTCTACGGGGAATTTCCCGCGCACGAGACTTCCTCAGACATATCGATCGGATGATCGGCAATGATTCTGTCAGCATTCAGTTCGACCTCGCGCTGACTTATCATCGTATCGGGGATGTCGAACGGGCCATATCAATTATGAAGACACTGGGTCCTGCGATTGACCGATGGTACGAGGCATATGGCTGGCAGAAGAAAGCGGGAGGAAATCCATTCGAAGATTTGGTGATACAGACGGCGCAGCGAATGATAGCCGATCCTGTCGGCTTCGCCGCCGTTTTGGACGAATGGCAAGAAGTGAACGTTAGGATGTTTGCATTGCAACCAACGAGAGTGCCGATTGGCGTTTAGTTCACCCTAAATGTGCGCGTTCGACGCATGCGGCGCTCGACCGGCCACTGGCGGCGCTGCCCGGCGTGCCGGCGGGTCATTCCGATGGCGGGCAGTGGACGCGCGAAGGCGGTAACGGAGCAAGGATCAACGATCCACGCGTCCTTTCAGACGCGACGCCCGATAATGATTGGATACTTGGCGAGGATTATGCGGCCGTTGGATGAGGTGGTCCCGGTCGTCTGAACAGATTTTCCGCGTCGCTAAGTTAAGCTTCTGCCGGGGTTAGGCTGCCATGCGGAGAGGCAGCGGGTTGAAGTAGGCTTGATCGGGCGTCATGCCGTCCAGGCCCGAATGCGGTCGCCTTCCATTGTAGAAGTCGAGGTATCGGCCGATCGAGGCGCGGGCCTCGCTGACGCTGTCGTAGGCGCGCAGATACACCTCCTCGTATTTGACGCTGCGCCACAGCCGCTCGACGAATACATTGTCCCGCCAGGCACCTTTACCGTCCATGCTGATTGCAATGCCGTTGTTGGTAAGCACGCCGGTGAAGGCCGCCCCGGTGAACTGCGAACCCTGGTCGGTGTTGACGATGTCCGGCTTGCCATGGCGCGCCAACGCATCCTCCAGCATCTCGACGCAGAACGCCGCGTCCATGGTGATTGACAGCCGCCACGACAGCACGCGACGGCTGAACCAATCGAGCACGACGGCCAGATAGACGAAGCCACGTGCCATCGGGATATAGGTGATGTCCATCGCCCAGATCTGGTTCGGCCGCACGACCTCAAGGCCGCGCAGAAGATAGGGATAAATCTTGTGCCCGGGCTCAGGCTTGGTCGTGCGCGGACCCATCTCATCGCTGAGCGCTGACTGGCCATTGCATCTCTGCTCACCTGTCCTGGCGCAGCACTGGGCCACGTCGTTCGCTGAGCCGCACTGCCGCACAAGACACCCCTTCTCAGGACCGTCCAGCAATCTGTTCAAGAATGGATTCTGCCATGATCTTTGACACACCGCATTCGCCGGGGTGGAGGCATCCACTCATTCGTGCCGCGATGCCCGACATGACAAATCGACGGCGCGGCTACGATTCCAATCAGCCCCGTGTGCCGGCGGGCGTTCCCGATGGTGGTCAGTGGACGAGGATAGGCGGGGGCGCCGCGCAAAGGAACGAACTCCCGCCCGAACAGGTTGCTCGCCTCAAGCCGGGTTACCTTCCCTATGGGGGGATCGGCAGCGCCACTGACGCTTTTGCCTACGCTGGCCAACGCATCGGCCCTGGAACGGACGGTCTACACGAGGACCGCGCTCACATGGACGCGCCGTCAGCGCATGGTCGCCCAGCCGGAAGTGGCGACAATGCCAGCATACAACTCCTACCGCTGACAGACGTCGATCCAGAAAATGGCTGGACGCCAGAGCCAGACTATGTGGCGTCGCGGGGCGGAGGCCGGCGACGCTTCTCGCCGGTCGAACAGCTCAGATTTGATCGATACAATCAGGCGCTGCGAAACGTCCGCCGCTATGATCCCGGTTATTCGGAGGTGAGCAATCCGGCTTCTGTACCGTCAGAAGCCGCCATCGCCAGGCTTGAGGCGTTGGGGCAGGGATTGGCTCGGACGCACTCATACTTTGCTGCACGCGGTATTTCTCTAGCCCCGCATGCACTCCGCAGCATTGCTGGGCGCCCAACCCGCGGTATCACGAATGAAACTGCGCTCAACGCATACAATACCGGGCGTTTGTTCCATGATCCCGCTTCGGGCTATTTTGTCCGTCGAGACTCGCAGACCGGCGTCTTTGTCGTGGTAACGAGTCCGCGGGGAGGCCAAATTATAACAGCCGCAGAAGGTGATATCTTAGGAAGATGGAACCCTGTTCCTTACAGGTGAAACATGAAATCAAAATTCTACATCAAATATCGCGCGGCACCTGTTGGAGAAGAGGGGCCACTCGTCCTCAGAATCGAAGACGATATCAGGATCATTAGCGCGACTATTGCACCCCAGCGGGTCTCTCCGAAAGGTCTGAGTGTAGACGGTTATGTAATTTTTGACATGCAGTCTGATGGCGGGGTGGATGGAATCGAGATTCTTTGTCCTTTCTGGACTGATCTAACCTCTAGGAGGGCACGCCCGCGTCTTCAGGAGCAATTCTGGAGGCTGTTCCTAAATCCAAGCGGGAAGGAGATTAACGCGCCTAACGTGAAGGTCGTCATGCGGCGGCTCGGTCGCTTCGCCACTATCCAATTCAAGATTGGAGATGTGAATACGAAATACCTACTGGGACCGGGCATTATGGCGCTCGTCGGAGCCAACGAACTGCTTGGCCTTGAAATTGAGATGGTGAAATTTATCTGGCCTGAGCCAGACTTTGTGGAGCGTTGACGTGATTCGCTGGCGTGACGAAACAGCGGCATGGCGGGCGGCCCGTAAATGGCGCGTGCCCGCCGTGGTGCCGCCGCGAGGTTAGGTTCTCCGGCCATGGTCGCGCCCTCTGCTCAGGCTGCGCGGCCAGATCGGAAAAGCCCGTGCCGTTAAACCGGCCTCTCGCCCTTGATTGCGACGCGGCGCATCAGACGCCGTTCCTTGTCGCTGAAATCGGTGCGCGCATGCAGCGTGCAGCGATTATCCCACAACAGCACGTCGTTCGGACGCCAGACGTGCTCGTAGATGAAAGTCCGCTGTTCCTGATGATCGAACAGTGTGTTGAGAAGTTCCTCCCCCTCGTCGTCCGACAATCCCTCGATTGCAACCGTCATCAGGCGGTTGATAAACAGCGCCTTGCGACCAGTCGCCGGATGGGTCCGCACGATCGGATGCCAGTATGACGGCACGCCCTCGCGCACTTTAGTGCCGCGCGTGGTCGCGGCAATGTCGTAGTCATAGGCATTGAGCGCCTTGCGGCCTTCAATTCTCTGCTTGATTGCAGCGGGAAGCGTTTCATACGCCCCATAGGCGTTGGCGAACAGCGTATTGCCGCCGACGCTCGGCACCTCGATCGAATAGAGCATCGTTGCCATCGCTGGGCGTTCTTGATGGCACTGGTCGGTATGGAAATGCATCTCGCCGTCGGGCAGCGCGCCGATCTGCTTGCCATCCTCGCGGATGTTGGAGATCAGCATGATCGCTGGGTTCTTCGACTGAAAATGGCCCCGCGTACTCATAGAGGTCGGGCCGAAGCGTTCGGCAAAGCGAACTTGGTCATCCTCGCTCAGGTGCTGGTCGCGCAGCAGGATGACCAGATGACTGTGCCAGGCATCAAGGACGCTCTCGAACAGCGTATCGCTCATCGGCGCGCTGAGATCGATGTCGATCAGTTCGGCACCGAGCGACGGCGACAAAGGCCGGGTGCGGAACGGCAGCGAAGTGGAAGCCGTAGCGTCCGAAAGGTGCGTGGAAGTCATGGCCGTCGTCCTGTTGCTCGCAGTGAACAATAAGATACGAGAAACCTTTCAGGAAGTCACCGCCGCGAGGCTTTGAGCCGGCGGGGTTCGGCGATGGCGGGGGCTGTGCGGCACGCCAATTTAGCAAGCCGGGCGATCTCGGGCGCGTGGCTGTCAAAGTAGTGTCTGAGCCAATAGGCGAACAAGTCGGGTTTGCGTGCGATCCGATGGGCGATCTCGTCGGCGCCCGCAAATTCGACCTCGGAGACCTCGTCGGGATTGGGGGCGGGCGCCGCAGTCAGCGGTCCGAAATAGACATAGACGAATTCGTTCTCATGCATGCCGCCATTAAGCGCGGCGCGGTAGCGGCTGAAAAAACCGAACGTCAGCGGCGCCTCAATGCCAAGTTCCTCGGTCAGGCGGCGGCGCGCCGCGGTGTGTGTCATTTCGCCGGGGCGGGGATGCCCGCAGCATGAATTCGCGAGCAATCCGCCCGAGTGATATTTCTGTCGGCTGCGACGTTGCAGCAGGATGCGGCCTTCGCGATCGACAATGAAGATCGAAAATGCACGATGCAACTGGCCGACACGATGCACCGCGGTCTTGCCGCCGACGCCAATGGCGCGGTTGTTTTCATTGACCAGAATCAATTGTTCCTCCGCCATGCGCTTCTCATAGGGCCAATGCCATGGAATGACAACGCGTCGGCTGAGAGAGGTTCGCAGGGGCGCTCGGTCAATTTCGTAACGCGGCAAGCTTCGCCGCTTTGGCCTTGAGCCGCTCTTTGGTGCGAGCCACATCGACCACGAAACGGGTGTGGGTGCCGGCGCTCACGGCGTCGAGTTCGTCTTTGGCCGATACCTCAAAGGTGACTTTGCGACCGTCGATGGCCGTAACCTTGACGGAGATTTCCACCGTGCTGCCGGCCAGCGTCGGCGCCAGATGCTGCACGGCTACCTCCATGCCGACCGAATCCTCCCCAGGATCGGCATGCGCCACGATTAGGTCGCGACAGGTGATTTCGATGTCCGTAATCAGCCGGGGCGTGGCGTAGACCCGCGCATCCTCGCCCATGAAACTGATGGTGCGGTCAGGGTCGATGGCGATGCGTTTGACGGTGGCTAGGCCGGGCTGAAGGCTTGGCTTCATCGTATTGTTTCCGTGGCGGACGGCAACGTTAGCCGTCGGCAGCGCCGGCACCAAGGGCTGCGGACTGGATTTCGGGAGCTGCGGTTGCGGAACCATTTGCCGCACCGTGCTTGGCGGATCGACGAAAGTACCCTAGTTTCGCTCAATACTGGCCTGCGGCAGCAGCGCGCAGAGCCTGTCTTTTCGACCGGAGGAGACCTCGATGTTGAAAACGCGCATTGTGCTCGCTGCGCTTGTCATGCTTTCCGCGTGCACGCTCGCTCCGTTGGGGGCGCAAGCGCAGACATCTACGAGCGCTCCGACCATCAAATTCATAATTACGCATCCCGCGGGTGGACTCCCGGATACGGTTGCGCGGATCTTTGGTCGGAGGATGCAGGAACGTCTTAATCAGACCATCGTGGTCGAAAATCGCTCCGGTGCTAACGGTGGCATCGCGGTCAACGCTCTCACCAGCGCGGCAGCCGATGGTACAACCTTCGTGGTGACCGACGGCGCCATCCTGTCAATCAATCCCCAGCTCTATACCAAGCTTCCCTATAATCCGAAGGAGGTCTTGCCGGTTGCGGCGTTTGCCACCGCGCCGTTATTCCTCGCCGTGCATCCGTCGCTGCCGGTGTCGTCCATGCAAGAGCTTGTCGCCCATGTGAAGGCGAATCCCGGCAAGTTCAATATTGGATCGTCCGGGATCGGAAGCATTCATCACATTTCGCTGGAGGCGCTGAAGCTCGGCTTCGGCCTCGATATCAGCCATATCCCCTATAAGGGCACGGGTGAGGCGGTGCCGGCGCTGCTGGGTGGGCATGTGCAGCTGTTGTTTTCCGCCTATCCCTCGCTCGCAGGCGCGGCTGAGGCTAAGCGCGTGACGCTGCTCGCGACCAATGGCGCGACACGATCGTCGCAGGCACCGGAGCTTCCTGCGATTTCCGAATTTGTACCAGGATTTAGCTATGCGCCATTTGTCGGCATCTATGCACGGGTCGGTACGCCAGCTGCGATCGTTGACAAGATTGCGGCGGAGGCTATCGTGATCGCGAAGGAGACGGAGGTCATCAAGCAGCTTGCGAAGGTCGGTGTCGAGCCGATTGGCGGTGGCGCCGCGGAATTCCGTAAGCTTCTTGACGGCGAGATTGATCGTGTCGCAAAAGTGGTCAAGGCCGCAGGCATCAAGGTGGAGTAAGCAAGGGCCAACGCCAGGGCCTATGTTGCGGCAGCAGTGTTGATGCTGAAATACCGGGCGTGGTCGGCAGATTGCCGCGCCATGCTATTGACGCGGTGCCGTAGAATACGGCACAGCATCGAAGTGCCCGTTGATCGATCGATCGAAACAAACGCGGGCACGAAGGAATTCAGCATGGCGTATCGGCCCAAAGGTCCACCGCTGTCAAAGGCCGAAATGCGGGCCCATGCGGAGAAGGCGATCGCGGCGGCAACCAAGCCAATCACTAAATTGCCAACCAAATTGGTGCGCCAATGCGGTCGCTGCGGCGAGTCCAGCGCAGTGATGGTAGAACCTGGCGACCCGACGCCGCCATTTCAGTGCAAACATTGCGACGGACCGACCAGGCGAACACGAAAAGCACCCGAATCTCCCCAGGACTAAAGCCCCGTTTCCCGCCCACGGCGCGAGCGCGTACGACTCGGCTTCACCAGCCTGTTCGCGCCAGCGAATTCACCCAACCGTGCATGCGCGACTTGGCGTTGGCGATGTCTTCTTTGCTGAAGAAGTGCTCGGGGTTCACGCGGTCGATTGGATAAACCGGCCGCATGAAGTCGCTCTCGTAGCCAAACGGCACCGTGGCATCGATTCCCATGCCGCCTTCGAATTGCGTGTTGGATGCGGTCCATTGTTTGTCGCCGGCGGTCATGCGTTCGGCCGGCATGAAGGTCTGGCCGCGACCGCCGGGGATCGGATTGAGAATGTCGGTGCGTGGATTGACGCGGGTGGTGAGGCACCACATCACGTCGTCCATGGAGTAGGGATCGACATCTTCTGACACGGCGATGGCGAGCCGCATGCCCTGCGAGCAACTTAGCGCGGCGCCGAGGAAGTTGCGCTGCCAGCCTTCGTCGATCTGGTGGCGCTTTTTGACCTGGATGATGCAGCCGCCCCAATCGGTCATGCAGTAGGGGATCACCACGTTCTGTACAATGCCGGGCTGAAGTCGCTCACATAGCTCAAAGATCGCGGCTTCGCGCACCGTGGTGTCGATGTTGTGGTCGTCGAGGGTGTGAACGCCAAGCGCAAAGATGATCGGTTTGGTTTCGGGCTTGCGCATCGTCACCGCGGTGACGTGGAAGGTCGGCGCCTTATAGGCCTTGCCCATGTAGCCGGCCCATTCCGGATGGAAATGGAAGCGCCCTTGAATGCCGGCATCTTCCGATTCTTTGGTCTCGAAGCGGCGGTCTCGCGGCTTGACATAGCCCTCAAGCACTAGTTCGGCATCGGCGAGCGCCATCGCGTTGACGGTGCGCGCCTTTACCAGCCGGATCGGCGCGCCCTGCACCGCGCCGGCTATGCCGATTTCATCGCAGCCCATGGGCAGCACGGCATAGTCGAAGCCCGCGCCGGCCATCAGCGTGCAAGCTGGCGGCACGCCAAAGCACATCGTGATCGGCACCGGTTCGTTTGATTTGTAGTATTTGTTCACCACTTGCCACATGTGCGAGCCAGGTGAGATTTGGAACGTACCGACATTGCCCCAGCGGAAATTCATGCGGTTATAGCCAAGATCGGAGCCGCCATCGAACTCCGCTCCGGTGACGCAGCGGATGCCGGAGCCGACCGTCAGTTCCGGCTCGTAGGTCGTGTGCCGGATCGGCACCAGATATTTGTTCACGTCCTTTGGTTTGAGCACGACGTGCTCCTGCACCGGCGCTTCATCTTGTGAAATCTCAACCGGCTTGAGCGGCTTGCGCAGCGCCTCGGCGAGTTTGCGCACGCGCTCGGCGTCGCTTTTCCAGCCGAACATCTTGTTGATGACATTCATGTCACCGAACAGATTGGTGATGACGCGGTGGTTGGGCTTGTCTTTGACATGGTGGAACATCACGGGACAGCCGCCGTCCATGTGCTTTTGCAGGCCTGTGACCTCCAGGTCTGGGTCAACCTCTTTCTGGGTCTCGATTAGGTCGCCTTGCGACTTCAGCCATTCCAGCGCCGTGCGCAGATCGTGGGCATGAATGCCGGCCGGTGGCGAAGACTTTCTGGCCGCGCCGGCTTTCTTTTCCTTGGGCGCGCTCTGACTGTCCTTGCGGAGTTGGCGTTGCATCGACGGAGGCCCTTCTTGCTCGCCGCGGAAGCCGAGTACGCCGCAGCTTTGCATTACATAGATATCTAAGTATTATTATGCGGGTCAACGAAAACGCTGTCAATCGTGGCATTCGACATGCAGCAGAAGCGTATCAGGCGTCCGGGGACCGGCGGCGGCGAAGGCCGCTCCAAAGCCCGTGTGGCGGCCATGGGCGGCGACTTGCCGCATGACGCCAGTGACGGCTATCTGGTGCGCGACGCGCATCGGGCCTTCCAGCGGTTGTTGGAGCGGCGGATTACTCCGTATGGGGTGACACGCGGGCAGTGGTATTTTCTCCGGGTGCTGTGGATTGAGGACGGGTTATCGCAGCGAGAGCTTTCCACGCGGGTCGGCATGATGGAACCGACCACAGTGATTGCACTCCGTGGCATGGAGAAGTCCGGATTGATTCGGCGGGTTCGCAGCACCGATGACCGGCGGATCACCCATGTTCGGCTCACCGCAAAAGCCAAACACATGCGCGATGAGCTCCTGAAACTTGCGCGCGGCATAAATTCGGTCGCCGAAGATGGAATTGTGCAACATGACATTGCGACATTTCGGCGCGTTATCCTGCAAATGACGGCCAATCTCGATAAAGTTAGACAATAGCTAAGCGTGGTCGGATTTTCTGCGGTTCCAGCGCTCCGCTAAGGCGCGTCGGTCGAGCTTGCCGCGTTCTGTTTTGGGCAGCGAGGTGGTGAGCATGATGTGTTTGGGTGCCTTGAATGCCGGCAGGCCGTCGCTGCAATAGCGGAGCAGCGCAGACGCATCAATCATGGCGCCCGGTCGCGCCACCGCATAACTCACAACCTCCTCGCCATAGATTGCGTCCGGGATACCGACGGTCGCGACCTCGATCACCGCAGGATGCTGCATCAGGAAGCTGTCGATCTCAAGTGGTGAAATGTTTACACCGCCGCGGATGATGAGGTCTTTGGCGCGGCCAGTGACGCGCAGAAAACCAGCGTCGTCGATTAAGCCGAGATCGCCGGTCAGCATCCTGCCGCGTTGACTCACCGTGATCCGGCCGTCCTCAGCGAGGGTGCGGTAATTGTGATCGGGAAATCCACCAACCTCGATTTGGCCGGTCGCGCCGGGGTTGAGCCGGTTACTTCCGTCAACAATGGCGACGTCGTGATAGGCGAATGGGCGACCGACGGTGCCTTGCCGCCGGGCCTCGCCGGGGGCCGCAGCGATCCAGCCGGTCTCGCTCGATCCATAGCCTTGTGCGATCGGAACGCCAAAATGTTGCTCAAAACGCCGCCATTCTTCGAGCGTCAGCGGTGCCGAGCTTGAGGTCAGAAAGCGGAGCGATGGCAGATTATTGCGGTGTGCGCCATCATTGCTGTTAAGCAGGATGTTAATTGTGGTTGGATTCCCGGCGGCGACGGTGACCCGGTGATCGCGAAGGTGGGAAAAGAAACGGCTTGCCGAAAACTTCGGCGCCATGACCAGCGTCGCCCCGCGATTGACCGGGACCAGTGCGCCAAGAAGTTGCGCCGAGGCCCAGTTGAAGGAGCGAAAATCATAGATCCGATCGTTTGCGGTAATTCCGAATCCGGTGGCGGTCGGGTCGATATTGAGAAGATGTTCGCGATAATTCAGCACCACGCCCTTCGGCTTCGCGCTGGTGCCGGAGGTGAAAAGGATCACCGCGTCGTCGTTTGGCCCGGCGTCGGTGTGCATGTCCGATGCGACGCAGCCGGCCACCGTGGCGAAAAAAGTGTCGACTGCGGGAGTGTCCCAGCGTCCTAGCAGCAGGCGTGGCGCTGATACGGTGGCTAGGAGGTCGTCGAGCCCTAGGTCGTCCTGGTAGAGCACGAGGTTTGGCCTGAGCCGCGTGAAGATGTCGTCCAATTGGTTGCGGTTCATTTCGATGTGGACGGTGCAGATCGTTGCGCCGTAGGCCATTATTCCGAAATAGCAAAGCAGCTGCTCAATCGTGTTGTTGGATAGAAGCGCAATCCGATCATTGCGGCCAATCCCGCGGGTGCTTAGGGCGGTTGCCATGCGCCCGGTAATTTCTCGAAGCTGTCCGTAGCTGACGGTCCGGTCATCCTCGGCCGACACAATCCACGGCTTGTCTGGGTCGCGCGCAGCGGCGCGGGCGATCCAGTCGTGCAGCATTGTCGGGCCGGCGTCTGTTGGCATTCGCGGTCCAGTTGGAAATGCTTAGTATTATAAGCAATTTCTCTCTCGGTTGTCATCCCCGGCCGATGTGAAGGGCGCTTGCGGGCTTGAGATGACAGCGCAACGCGGCGTGTATAGTGTGCTTCCGCGAGGTCTGAGGTCGTCCTTGAATTCAACCGTGTGACCAAGATCTTTATGGATTAGGGGCTTAGGAGGAACACGTGGCGAAGCAGGATAGCCAGCCGGACGGTATGTCGACCCCGCTTGGGGCGGGCGGCAACGGTGCGACCGGCGCATCGGCCGGTATCGGTTCCAACACAGCGCCGCATCTGGCGTATCACGACCTCCGGCGCTGGCTAGAAGAGGCCGAGAAACTTGGCGAGGTGAAGCATGTCAAGGGGCTATCTTGGCAGAAGGACATCGGAATGGTGTCGGAGATGGCGGCCCATACCGACAATGCGCCGTGTTTCGTGTTCGAGGACGTGCCGGGCACGCTTCCGGGCAGCCGCGTGCTGCTCAATTTTTTTGACGGCAAGCGTAAGAACATGACCCTTGGGTTTCCGACCGACCTGTCCAAAGTCGAGTTGAGCGAAGGATTCCGTAGCCACTACGCCGCCGACATGAAACGTATTCCGCCGAAATACGTCGAGAGCGGACCGGTAATGCAGAATGCCCTCACGGGCGACGCGATCGACATCACCAAATTCCCGGCGCCGCAGTGGCACGCCAAGGATGGCGGTCGCTATATTGGCACTGGCTGCTACACCATCATTCAGGATCCTGATGATGGCTGGATCAATTGCGGCACCTATCGCGTCATGATTCATGATGCCAAGTCCTGCGGACTATACATCTCGCCGGGTAAGCAGGGGCGGCAGATGCGCGACAAGTATAAGGCGCGCAAGCAGCCGATGCCGATCGCGGTGGTGCTTGGCGGCGATCCCATGAGCTTTCTCATGGGCTGTAGCGAGATTCCTCAGGGTGTCAGCGAGTTAGAAGTGATTGGCGGCATGCGTGGCGAACCGGTTGAGGTCATCAAAGGTCCGGTCACCGGCTTGCCCATTCCAGCCAATGCCGAGATCGTCATCGAAGGGTTTATCGAGCCCGACAAGATGCGCATAGAGGGGCCGTTCGGTGAATGGACCGGCTACTACGCAACTGGTGCGGCGCAAGAACCGGTCCTCGACATCAAGGCGATCTATCATCGCAATGAACCGATCCTGTTGGGCTGCGTGCCGGAGCGCCCGCCAGACGAGATCTGCCGCTATCGGGCGATCGTGCGTTCGGCATTGTTGCGTGAGAACATCACCAAGGCGGGGGTGCCGGCGGTCACCGCGGCGTGGGCGCATGAGGTTGGCAATGCACGGCTGTTACTGGCAGTCGCGATCAAGCAGCGGTACCCGGGCCATGCCAAGCAGGCTGGGCATATCGCGACCATGTGCCATGTCGGCGCCTATTGCGGCCGTTATACGATAGTCGTGGACGACGACATCGACGTGTCCGATCTTAATGCGGTGATGTGGGCGCTGCTCACGCGCTCCGATCCCGCGACCTCAATCGAGATCATTCACGGTGCGTGGTCGACGCCGCTCGATCCGCGGATCGAACCCGAGCGCCGTGCGGTCGGCGACTACACCAATAGCCGCGCAGTCATCGATGCCTGCCGGCCTTTCCACTGGATGGATAAATTCCCCGAAGTTAACGCGCCGTCGCCAGAGGATAAGGCTTTGGCGATCCACAAATTCGGGCACTTGTTCGACAACTGAGCAAAATGGTAACCACTCTAGAGTAACATTGTTGGCGCGCCATTGGGCGGTATTCTGTGGGTCTGAAGGGGCTTGTAATGCGACGCCTCATTGTAGGAATGACCGGATCGACTGGCGCCATTTTTGGCGTGCGGTTTTTAGAGGCGTTGAAGCAGACAGGCGACGTTGAGACACATCTCGTCATCAGCAAGTGGGCGCAGCGCACCATCGAGCATGAGACCAATTACACGGTCGAGCAGGTAAGGGCGCTCGCGAGTGTTGTCCACTCGCCGGGCGACATGGGCGCGACGCTGTCGTCTGGTTCGTTCATCACCGCCGGCATGGTGGTAATCCCGTGCTCGGTGCGCACGCTCGGCGGCATCGCACAAGGCGTCGGCGATCATCTGGTCCATCGCGCCGCCGATGTGGTGCTCAAGGAGCGCCGCAAGCTCGTGCTGGTTGTCCGCGAGACGCCGCTCTCGGAAGTTCACCTCGAAAACATGCTCAAGCTATCGCGGATGGGCGTGGTTATGCTGCCGCCGATGCCGGCGTTCTACAATCATCCGCAGTCGGTCGACGACGTGGTCAATCACATTGTCATGCGGGTGCTTGATCAGTTCGAAATCTCAGCGCCGAACGCCAAGCGCTGGGACGGCCACATGCACACCGCGGCAAAGATTGTCTCGGTTCCGAGCGGACAGGCGACCAAGAGCGGGACCTGAGACAATTCGGTCGCGCTTACGAGCCCGCGTGAAGCACGTCGGGCACCGAGAGCCCTGAATCGATGGCCTTTACGCGGGTGGTCTCGGACGTCGCGCGCGCCTCGGCGGCCTCCAGCACGTCCATAATCCGATCGCGCGGAATGAAACAGACGCCGGTGTCGTCGGCGATCACGAGATCACCGGGATGCACCTGCACGCCGCCGATCATCACCGGGCCGTTGATCTCGGCCGCCTCGATCCGCCATTTGCCGGTGACCGGCGTGATGTCGCTGGCCCAGATCGGATAGCCGACGGTGCGTTGATGCGAGATATCGCGGATGCCGCCGTGCACGATCGCCCCGACCTCGCCCTGACGCTTGCCGGTTTGCGCCGAGTTTCCGCCGATGTTGGAGACGCTTGGCACGCCATCAATTACCAGCACATCGCCCGGGGTCGCAAGATTATGGCATTCGAACTCAGCCATCTTGTTGACGTGGTCGCGCGCGCCGGCGAGCGGATCAATCCGTTGCAGGATATTGCGCAGCGTGAGCGCGGGTCCGACCATGATAGTGCCAGGCATGGTGGGCTTGAGTACCGATGCACCGACGGCGCCAAGCGGGATGCCCAACTCATCCATCGTGTCGCAGACTACGCCAGTGCAATCGCCGAGTGCTCGGTAGCGCTCCACCGCGCCGACGGGCGGGCGCGGCACTTCCATCAGTCTGATTTTCTCGCGCGCAATGCGGCCGGTGAGTTTCTTCTCTGCCATGGCGTCGCTCCTAAATCTGTGTTTTTAGTCTAGCTGTATCTTGGCGGTTCGGATCACAGTTGCGAGCCGTAATGTTTCCGCCGTGATATGTTCGCGGAACTGGGCTGGCGAATTGCCGATTACATCGGCGCCTTGTTCGGACATTTTGGTCCGGAAATTCGGGTCTTGCAGGACTTCGACCGCATGTGCGTGCAACGTCTCCAGTACGGATGATGGAGTCTTGGCGGGTGCGAGCAGGCCGAACCAGGTTCCGGTCTCGTAGTCGAGGCCACTTTCCCGGAATGTCGGCACGTCGGGCAAGAGCGCTGAACGTGTTTTGGCGGCAATCGCAATCGGTTTGAGGTTTGCGCTGCGCACAAGGCCGAGCACGGGCAGCACGCTCGCGAATAGCATCTGTACTTGATTGCCAGTGACGGCGATGGCGGCCGGCCCGCCGCCGCTGAATGGCACATGCATGATATCGGTGCTGGTCATTATTTTGAATAACTCGGTCGCAAGATGCGGACTGGATCCGGCGCCGTAGGAAGCATAGTTGAGCCGACCAGGATTGGCTTTCACATAGGCGATGAATTCAGGTAAAGTATTGGTTGGAAACGACGGATGCACCACCAGGACGGTTGGTGCATTGGCCAACAACGAGATCGGCGCGAGATCGTTGGCTGGATCGTAGCCAAGCTTGCGATAGAGCAAGGGATTGGCGGCAATTCCTATGCTGGCCATGGCGAGCGTGTAGCCGTCGGGTCTAGCCCTTGCGACCAGCTGCGTGCCGAGATTGGTATTGGCGCCGGGGCGGTTGAGCACCACAAAGTTCTGTCCAAGCCGCCGCGTAAGCCGGTCGGCCAACAGCCGCGCCAAGACGTCGGTGCCGCCGCCGGCCGCGAATGGCACCACAATTTCAACCGCGCGGGTGGGGTATCTGTCCTGCGCCAAAGAGACCGATGTGAAGCCGCCGATCAGTGCGGCGGTCGCGGCAACTAGGAAGAGCCTGGGACGATTCATTTTGCGCGCATCCGTTTACATCCGCTAATCGTGCCGGTGACAGCTTCGGCTTGCGTGGGGGCAGGGCCTTTGTCAACGGATGTGTCACAGCCCACTGGCTTGCCTGGCAGAGCCTGCGCCGCTACCGTTGCGATCAATCCGACAGCAAAGGCGTGCCCCGATGATCGATTTTTATGCCCTAACGAGTCCGAACGTGCAGAAAATCTACATCATCCTTGAAGAGTGCGGGTTGCCGTATACCGAGCACTTCATCGATGTCTGGAAGGGCGAGCAGTACAGTCCCGCCTACCTAAAGATTAATCCAAACAACAAGATCCCGGCAATTGTCGATCGCGAGGGTCCCGGTGGCAAGCCGTATACGGTGTTCGAATCTGGTGCGATCCTGATGTATCTTGCCGAGAAGTCCGGTCGCCTCATGCCGAAGGACACCGCGGCGCGTTACGAGACGATTCAGTGGCTGATGATCCAATTGACGGGTGTTGGGCCGATGTTCGGCCAGCTAACTCATTTTAAATTGTTCGTCCCCAAGAGCGTCGACAGCTACGCCCATGATCGCTACCAGAGCGAAGTGAAGCGGTTGTACGGCGTGTTGGAGAAGCGGCTCGGCGAGTCGCCCTGGCTCGGCGGCAAGGAATATTCGATTGCCGATATTGCCACCTTCCCGTGGACCCGCAACCACGACGCCCAGGGTGTGTCGTTCACCGACAAGCCCAACCTTACGCGCTGGTTCGATGTCATTGCTGCGCGGCCGGCGGTGAAGGCGGCGCTCGCCAAAATCGCCGTGATCAAGTCGAACCGCGAAACCGCTTCCGACGAACAGAAGGATCAATTCTTCGGCCGCGGCAAATATGCAGCCGCGTAATCCGGCGCAGGTCGGAGGATGCCAGCAGGGAGGTAAGCATGAGGCGAATGGTTTTGTTTTCTTCACTCGTTCTTGCGACCATCTTCTGCGCTACCGTTGTGGCGGCTCAGCCCGCTAACGAGTTCTACAAGGGCAAGACCATTCGGGTGATTGTCGGAACCTCGCCGGGTGACTACGACACCTGGGTGCGGCTGGTTGTCCGCTATTTGCCACAATACATTCCGGGGCAACCGAATTTCGTCGTCGAAAACATGCCCGGCGCAGGCTCGCTGGTCGCGGCCAATCACCTGTTCAATCGCGCACCGCGCGACGGCACCGTGCTTGGCTCGGTCAGCCGCAACATTCCGAACTATGCCTTTGCCAAGAAACCCAACGCAAATTTTGATCCGCTCAAATTTAATTGGATCGGCAGTCCGGAAATGACCAATCGCGGTTGTTTTGCACGTGTTGACGCCGGCATACGCTCGCCGGCCGACCTGTACGAGCGTGAGCTCCTCTTTGGAACCGATGGCGCGGGCACTTCATTGTCCGAAATGCCGGTGCTTTTGAAGAACCTTCTCGGCATGCGGTTTCGCACCGTCGACGGCTACAAGGGCTCGACCGACGTGGTGCTGGCGATGCAGCGGAATGAGGTGCAGGGCATTTGTCAGACGATCACGGCGTTCGCACAATCGGCCCAGCCGATGCTCGACAATGGGACGTTTCGGCTCCTGTTCACCACCGAACGCGATCACGTTCCGGGTTTAAATGCGCCGACGATCTTCGAGTTCACTAAGGACGAGGAACAACGCGCAATTCTCGATTTTCACGCTTCGGCGCTTGAGACAGGTCGGCCATGGTTGGCGCCGCCCGACGTTCCAGCTGATCGAATTGCGCTGCTTCGGCGAGGCTTCGATGCCGCCATGAAGGATCCAGGATTAATCGAGGACGTCAATAAGCGCGGTCTAAAGGTCACGCCCCGGACCGGCGAGCAGATTGAGGCGGTCTTGCGGAAGGCTGCGGCTTTCCCACCGGAACTGCTGGCGCGGCTTGCGGCGCTATCGAAACGGTAGCTGTTTTCCTTCCCGCAGATTGTGCTCTAGAACTATCCCTGGGCACTTCACATCGGGAGGTTAGAGTTGGACATCAGGGGTAAGGCGGCCGTCGTCACTGGCGCGAGTTCGGATGAGGGCATCGGGTCGGAATGCGCAAAGATTCTGGCTTCGCGCGGATGTAATGTTATTGTTAATTACGCGAGTAACAAGGCGGGCGGCGAAGCGATCGCTGCGGCCTGTAAGGCGGCAGGCGCCGACGCTATCGCGGTGCAGGGCGACGTATCGAAAGACCCCGACTGCAAGCGCCTGGTGCAGGCGGCGATCGACAAGTGGGGCCGGCTTGACGTCCTAGTCAATAATGCGGCGACCACCAAGCCGATCCCGCACAAGCGCATGGACCTGCTCGACGCCGACGAGTTCTTGCGGATCTATTCGGTAAATGTGGTCGGCGCTTATCAAATGACGCGCGCCGCGGCGCCGCATCTTAAGGCAGCCGGTGATGCCGCCATTGTCAATATTTCGTCGGTCGGCGCGATGCGCGCGGGCGGGTCGTCGATGGCCTATACCGCGTCAAAGGGCGCGCTCAACAATCTCACACTGTCGACCGCGCGGGCGTTGGCGCCGGAGGTGCGCGTCAATGCCTTGTGCCCCGGGGGCATGCTTGGCCGCTGGACGCGCAATATCCTTAATGAGCAACAATACCAGGAGCGGCTGAAGGCGGCGAACACGCAATACCCGCTGCGGCGCGGGATCTGGCCTTATGACGTTGCCGTGGCGGCCCTGTTCTTGATCGAAGGTGCAACCACCATGACCGGCGAGTGCATCCGCATGGACTGCGGCCAGCACCTCGGTGAAACTAGCGCACGTGGTTGAAGATCGGTTTTGTAACGGGCAAGGCGCGATGCCATCCCTGCGCAGATGATGGCATCGCATGACGTTATGCAATCTCAGCCGGCGGCGCAGGTCTTCACGAATTCAGTTAAGGCTTTGCCCTTGAGGTTGTTTTGTTTGCCCTGTGCACGGTAATCCTGGCGTTTGGCTTTGTTGGCAGCTTTCTTTTCCTCTCGCGCCTTCTGCCTGGCGGCCTTGCGTCCCTCTTTGGCCTGTTCGCGTTGTTCCTTGTTCAGGCCTTTTTGGACTTTCGCGGCAGGTTCGGCCTGTCCGGCAGTCGATAGTTGACCGGTTTGCGATTGTGCGGTTGGGGCGCCGGAGAGACCGACTGCGACAAACATGGCAATCAGCAGCGTAGCAAGGCGGGACATGATGGGGCTCTCCGTCATTTACGCAGGCCGTAGCGGCTGTGCGCCTTGGTTGACTTTTTCGCCGCGAATTATGCCGCCGCAACGGACGTGGCGCCGGGCTGCTTGAGTTCCCGCAGTCGCGGCAAAATTTCCTTGGCCAGCAGCGTGAGGCTGTCGGAAGTATCCTTCTGATTGAGGAAGCCACCCTGCGCCATTACCAGGAGATTGCTCATGCCGCCGGTGTATTCGATGAAATCCTTGATTTGCGTGTAGCATTGATCGGGCGTGCCGCAGACCATCAGCACAGAATCGATTAGGTCCTGCAGACTGCCGGTACGCATGTCGACGATCCGGCCATCTTTGGTGAAACTGCGCTCAGGCGTCATGCCGCGCATCAGCCGCACATTGTCGTCTACAGACAGATAGCCTGGGGGATTCTTGAATGGTGGATAAACATTGGCGCCTGTGCGCAGATAAGCGGCAACCAATTCGCCGCGCCGATGGGCTTCGGTTTCGGTATGCGCGGTTGCGAACAGGGCGAGATAAGCGAACCGGTCAGGCCCTGGCATCGCGCCGTTGTGGGTGGAGGCGTAGCCCTCACGATAGGCGTCAAACAGCGCCCTGGTAGCATAGCCTGAGCCCAGGATCGCCATGACATAGCCGCGCTCGCCGAGCACACGCGCATTGGTCTTGCTCGCGGTGGTGCTCCACACCGGTGGATGTGGCTGCTGCCATGGTCGCGGCCAGATGTTTACTTGCCGATAATGGAAGTGTTCGCTCTCCCAATTGAACGGTCCATCATGGGACGTCATAGCCTTAATGATGAAATCATGCGACTCCCAGAAGCGATCCATGACGCCAACCGGGTTGGCGTTTGATGGCGCAAATTCATACGGCACACCCTTGATGAATCCCATGTCGAGCCGGCCGCGTGAGATTACGTCGATGGTGGATAGTTCTTCGGCGCAGCGCAGAGGATCGGGCCGGTGCCCGATGGGATAGCCAAGTATCAGGATGCGGGCGCGTTTAGTCTGCCGTGCCAATACCGAAAGGCTGACAATCGACGTTGAATTCATGCAGGTCGCCGTCTGGTGATGCTCGTTGAGCATCAAGTCGAGACCAAGTTCATCGGCCAGCAAGTATTCGTCATGATAGCGATGGAACAGGTCGGCAGCTTTTTTGGGGTCGCAGGCCCGGTTGGGCAGATCGACACGCAGATAGCCGTGCGGATCGTTCCAGGCATCCGGATAGGGATGCTCACTGAAGTGATAAACTCTCATGACGAACGTCCTTCCATGAAAGCGTGAACGCGGCGCGCGAATTCATCGGCCTGCTCGAGATGCGGAAAATGGCCAGCCTTTGCGATAGTCTCAAAGCGCGCGCCTGGAATCGCGGCTGCATATGCGCGGCCGTAGGATTCCAGGACGATGCGGTCGCTGTCGCCCCACAAGAACAGCGTCGGAATTTTGATGCGGTGAAGCCGGTTCTTGAGTTTGGGATTGTGCATGTAGGGCGACCAAGCATAGCGCGCGGTGGCTTCACGGTTGCGCGCCGCGATGCGTACGTCGGATTCAGCCATCGTCTTGTAGTCGCGCATGCCAAGCGCTGAATTGGCATAGGCGCGTTCGTTGAAGTCCTGGTCGAGTATTGCGAAAATATCGGCAATGTCGCGGGTCTCGCGCGGGCCGACTTTGATGCCGACCGCGTTGGCAAGGACCAGCCGGGCAATGCGTGCGGTCGATTTCACTGCCATTTCGGCCGCAATCCAACCGCCGAGCGAGACCCCCACCAGCGTCACGTCCTTGAGGTCAAGCTCGTCCATCAGGTCGAGGTAGAAATAGGCCAGATCGTCCACGGTATCGAAGGAGGGCGGCTGTTCCGAGGTGCCGAAGCCCGGATGGATGGGAGCAACGAGGCGCACCCGTTCCGCTAGTCGATCGAGCACCGGGGCGGTCGGATCGAGGCCAATGCCCGGATGCAGAAAGAGGAGGGGGGTTCCGGTTCCACGTTCGATCGCGCCAATGCGAATGCCGTTGATCCTGATTGAAGACAATGAGTCCGTGGTCACTAATGCTCCCCTGCCGTAACGGCCGATTTCCATTCCATGGTCTTGCTATATTATGGGAATTTCGACGCGCCAATAAAATTCCACCGCCTTGTGGCGGCCCGTGGCTGATATTCCAAATTAGGGGGCACTTCTGTGCAAGAAATGACCAAGCCGAGCCTCGAACTCCGTAAAAACCTCACCTATGCCACACATGACGGGGTGGAACTGACCGGCGACCTTTACTTGCCGGACGGACCTGGTCCATTTCCACTCATCGTCAATGTCCATGGTGGGTACTGGCGGCGCGGCTCACGCGACACTTTTCAGCATTGGGGTCCCTATCTTGCCGAGCGCGGCTATGCCGGATTCACCATCAGCTATCGGCTCACTAAGCCGGGCAACAGCACTTTTCCGGGCGTCGTGAGCGATGTGCGTGCGGCGGTTCAGTTTATGCGTGGTCGCGCCACGGAGCTTAAGTTCGATCCTGACCGGATTGGGCTGTGGGGCAATTCCGCAGGTGCGCACCTCGCGGCGATGGTGGCGCTGGCGGGTGAGAGCCCGCTGTTCAAGAATGCCTATCCGCAGGACAAATTCGCCGCGGTGAGCTCGAAGGTCAAGGTGCTGATCGGCACTTACGGTATCTACGATCTGCTTACGCAGTGGAAATATTCGCAAATCCAGAATCCCGGCGACAATCTCGTTGAGTCGCTTTTGGGCGCCTCGCCGATGCAAAATCGTAAGCTCTATTTCGATGCCTCTCCGATCAGCTATGCGACTGTCGACAACAATAAAACCGCGGTGTTTTTGATCTGGGGCACCGAGGATGATACGGTCGATTACCGCACGCAGTCATTGGAATTCCTCACCGCGCTCAAGCAAGCGGAGTTCCAGGCGCGGCCCTGCGTCGTGCACGGCGCACCGCATTACTGGCTGAGCGATCCAATCGACGAGCCGGACAGCCATTCCGGTTTTGTCGCTCCAAGGCTGATCCGGTTTCTGAAGGAGCGGCTGTGAACCGCAATCGCATCACGCGATGCCTCGCTGGCATGACGATGGCGAGCGGGCTGTTGTTGGGCGGCGGTCCGGTGTTGGCGCAGACGATGTCGAGCTATGGCGTCTTTTGCGCGAGCGGTCGGATCGAAATCGATGCGCGTGCGGAGGACCAGATGCGCAGTCAACGCGGCGCCTGCCAGTTCGCCCGCTTTTCGACCCGTTCGGACGCTGAAAATTTCGCCCGCCGCAATTTCAAAGCCATCGGAGCGCCGTGCAGTTGCCGGTGACGCCGCCACATTGGCGGTGACCGCCAATGGGTTCTGGCGTGTGGAGGAATTGAAATTCGTCCTCGCCGACATCGACATTCGCCGACACGCAGCCAGAAAAAGAGCAATTGTGCTGACCAGCGTCCTCGCTGGATCATGGGGATACGTTACCGCGCGCCGCACTATCGGCTGAGCGACCCGATCGACCAGCCGGGCAGCCATTCCGGTTTTGTCGCGCCGCGGCTGATCCGGCTTCTGAAGGAGCGGTTATAGGCCTAAGCCTTCTTGTCCTTGTTGAGGAACGCCATCAAAGCGTCGACCTCCTTCTTGTCACCGGCGAAGTCGTGGGCGAACTGCTCAAAAAAATGGGCCGCGCCGGAATAGAGCTCATACCCGGCTGGGTCCTCACTGACGAAGTCGGCGATCTCGTGCATCTCTGCGACCCAGCGGTAAGCCTTTGGCGGCATGATTGCGAGCGAACGCTGGAGGGAGGCGAGCGTCTGCGGCTGGCTGTGCTTGAGCTCGGCGAACAGCGCGTCGGCCGTGCCGCCTCTGGTCGCGGCAAGCATCATCACCGCGCCGAGCGCCTGCGTGCCCTTGGTGATGCCGGCATAGGACATTTTCAGTGCCGATGCGGCAGTGGGGGGGCCGTTCAGCACGCGGATATCGAGCCCAAAATTTTTCAGTGTGGCGAAGCGGCCAGCATGTGCGCCGGAAGCATAAAAGCGTGGCCCGGCGCCTTCCTTGGGCGGTGGCGGTGAGCCAATGATGCCGACATCGACGAACAGTGCGCCGGTCGGCGTGATGGTTGCCGCAACACGTTCGGAAGTTGGAGGGCTGATCGCGTTGCAATCCACAAACACCGGTTTCGCATTGCTCGTGGTGAAAACAGGCGCGAAGCGCTGCGCCAATGCCACAGCGTCGCCGGGTGGCAGGATTGACAGGACGAAATCGGCGCCGGCGATCTCTTCATCGGTTGCAGCCGTCATGCCGGCGGCCTTCGCGCGTGCGGCGGTTTCGGTGCTGCGGCCGGTGAGCGAGGTCAGTACTTTGAGGCCGTGGGCCACAAGGCGACCGCCGACGGCGGCGCCCATCATGCCTGGCGCGATGATTGCTACAACTGGGTTCATGACCGCATTCTCCAGGATGGTTCGATATCCGGAATGAATCCTGCTTTGATCCGGAGGCTCTGGCAAGGCTTGATACTTGGCAAGTCATACTTGGCAAGTGATACTTGGCAAGTCGGTATGTTTGGGCTTTGCTGCGGCTCCCCCGACCCCAATGCAGGATCCAGAGCGTGCCGAATCGCCTCGATGAAGTCCGCCATGAAATAGCGTTGGCGAGCCGCATGCTCGCTCATGAAAATGTACTCGACGCCTTCGGTCATGTCAGCATGCGTCATCCGACCGATCCTGGGCGTTATTTGCTGTCGCGCTCGCGCTCGCCACAGTTACTCGAGCCCGGCGACATCCTCGAATACACGCTCGACTCGGAACCGGTGAAACCTCCGGCGCTGCCGATGTTCGCCGAGCGGGTTATTCACGGTTGCATTTATGCGGCGCGCCCCGACGTGATGGCGGTTTGTCACCATCATGCGGCGGCAGTGCTGCCGTTTTGCGTGGCTGGGGTGCCGATAGAGCCGGTGTTTCACCTCGGAGCTGCGACCGGCGAGACCACGCCGTTCTGGGATCAACAGGACGAATTCGGCGACACTAACTTGTTGGTGCGATTGCCGGCCGAGGGACGTTCGCTTGCCCGCGCGCTTGGGCAGCATTCAGCCGTGCTGCTAAACCGACACGGTGCCACAGTGGTCGGCGCGGACATACGCGAACTTGTCTCGCGCTGCGTTTTCATGTGCCAAAACGCGGTGTATCAGCTTCAGGCGCACATGCTCGGCCGGGTCGACAAGCTCAGGCCAGGTGAAGTCAAGCTTGCCAGCACGCTGAATGCATTGCCGAATGTGACCGGTCGGACCTGGGAATACTGGACCATGCGCCTTGCGGAGGCGGGACGGCTACCCAGGGATCGCGGCAAGACGAGCGGCAAGAAGTGGGGCGCAAGCGCTGAAAAGGTGCTGCGTGGCAAGAGGCGTCGCTGAGCGAAGCCAGTATCAGCGTTGTTTGCGCCCGCTAAATACTGGAGCGCGTTTTTCGAGGAATGCACGAACGCCTTCCGCATAGTCCGGCGTCAGGCTTGCCTCGCGCTGGAATTCGCGCTCGAGGTCAAGTTGGGCGTCGAGATCGTTGCTCCAGGCCGCGTCGAGCGCGCGTTTGATCAACGCGAGACCGAGCGTCGGTGCGGACGCGAAGTGTTGACAGATTTTATGCGCCTCCGCCATCAAAGCGGTATCTTCGACCATTCTCCAGATCATACCCCAGCGCTCGGCGACTTCGGCAGACACCGGCTCGGCGGTCAGGGCCAGTGCGCGGGCGCGTGCGGCGCCTATCAAGCGAGGTAGAATCCAAGTGCCACCGGAATCGGGAACCAAGCCGATCTTGGCAAACGATTGCACAAACGTGGCCGTACGGGCTGCAAGAACGATATCGCAGGCGAGTGCGACGTTGCAGCCCGCGCCGGCGGCAACGCCGTTGACCGCGGCTACCACTGGAAACGGAAGTTCCCGCAGTGTGCGGACCAGTGGATTATAGTAGGCCTCCAGCGCGCCACCCAGCACCGACGTTTCTCCGGCCTGCGATAGCCGATCGTTGAGGTCTTGTCCGGCGCAGAACCCGCGCCCCACGCCCGTGAGCAGTAAGGCGCGGCAAGCGTCGTCAGCCTTGGCGTCCGCGATCGCATCGCGCAACGCCTTGTGCATCACTTCGGTGAAGGCATTGAGTCGTTGCGGACGGTTGAGCGTGATAACGCGATAACCGGTGCGCCGTTCAACCAGAATCGGATCCTCGTCCATTTCTGCCTCTTTGGCGCAGGTCCTCTGTCATCCGCCGGCGGCGGCCACAGGCTCGCGCGCCTCCTGTTGTTGGAGTTGAAGGCGGTAGAATAGGGCGTAGCGGCCGCCTTTACGCAGCAGTTCGTCGTGGGTGCCGACATCGGTGACTTGCCCGGCTTCGATCACCAGAATTTTGTCGGCGTGCATGATTGTGGAAAGGCGATGTGCAATAACAATGGTAGTCCGACCTTTGCACAATTCAGCAATCGCTTCTTGAACGTAACGTTCGGATTCCGCGTCGAGTGAAGCGGTCGCCTCATCGAGTAGAATCAGCCGCGCATCTTTGATGAGTGCGCGGGCAATTGCGATGCGCTGGCGTTCGCCGCCGGAAAGGGATGTGCCTCGTTCGCCAACGAGTGTGTCATAGCCTTGCGGGAACGAACAGATGAAGTCGTGTGCTTGAGCGGCTTTGGCGGCGGCGATAATGTCGGCCTCGCTGGCGCCGAGGCGACCAAATGCAATGTTTTCACGGATCGTCGCGTGGAACAGAAATACATCCTGGCTGACGTAGGAAATCTGGCTGCGGAGCGACCGGCGCGAGACGGTCGTAATGCTTTGGTTGTCGATGGTGATGATGCCGCCGTTGGCTTCATAGAATCGCAGGATCAGATTCAAAATTGTGGACTTGCCGCCGCCTGATGGGCCAACCAGTGCGGTCATGCAGCCAGGTTCGGCGACGAACGACATGTCACGGACGGTCGGGTCGCCGGGGCGATACGAGAAGTCCACGTTACGGAACTCCAGCCGGGCGGCTGCGATCTTTAGTGGCGTAAGATCATCTTCGGCGGGCTCGGTGGGCGGATTATCGATCACCTCGAACAGGATTCTGACGTTCACCAGCGCAATGTTGAGATCAAGATTGAGCCGGGCCAGTCGCTTGGCGGGCTCATAGGCCAAAAGGAAGGCGGTAATGAAAGAGAAAAACTCGCCAGGTGATGCCCCGGTGTTGATCACGCGATGTCCGCCGTAAATTAGCGATACAGCGATCGCGATCCCGGCGAGCGTCTCGACAAGGGGCCCGGTTCGACTGCTGACGCGCGCCATCTTGTTGGAATCGGCCTGGACGCGGGCGACGTTTGCGTTGAAGCGTGCGCGCATCTGGTCTTCGAGCGTAAAGGACTTGACCAGCCGGATGCCTTGGATCGTTTCCTGCAAGGTTTCCAATGTCTGTGCACCGCCGTGCCATTGACTCGTGGCGACAGTGCGGACGCGTTTGACCAGATTGCGCAGGCCCAAAAATATGGGTGGCACCACCACAAATACAATCAGCGACATGATTGGATCTTGGATGGTCATGACGACGATGAGTGCTACGAGCGTTAGAAAGTCACGGCCGGCGGCAGTAATGACCAGATTTAGCGCGTTGTTCGCCGCCGCTGCTCCGGTGGAGAGGCGCGTCAACATTTCGGAACTGTGCCGATCGTTAAAATAAGCCAGGTTCTGCTGTTGAAGCGTATTGAACAATCGTCGTTGATTTTCCGCGACGATGCTGTTGCCGACGCGTGACAGAATGACTGAGTGTCCGTAGACGGCGGCGCCGCGCAAACTAAAAATGAGCATGATCAGCAAGCTGACCCGGACAACCGCGGTGAAGTCGCGGTTGACGTAGGCGGAATTAATAACGTCGCCCGCGAGATAGGCCACCAACGCAGTCGCACCAGCTCCAAGCGCCATGAGCACCGCCGCGACCGCATAGTGGCGCCATCGGGAAAGGCCGTACTCGGTCAATAGACGCCAGATCAGCCCGAAAGCGCTTGACGGGTCTGAGAAGGCTGATTGCAGGCGCGCTCTAAGCATCCGGGGGTTCGTTTTACACCGAGGCCCGTGGCGAGGGGCTGCTTTCGCGGGGGCTAGCTTGGCAATGCCTTGCCCGCCGCCGGCCGAGATTTCAAGCCGAAAGAGCGGTTAACGGGGAAAAGTCCCGGGATTTCAAGCATCCCGAACCATGATGCGTGCATCGCGGCGCAGCTCTCCAAGGTGCCGCTCCCACATCAAAGCGTGTTCGACGATGGTATCGAGTCGGTCGAAGCGTGGGGCCCATCCCAATTGCGTGCGGATGCGGGCGGAGTCTGCAACGAGTACCGCCGGATCTCCAGGGCGGCGCGGAGCAACCTCCACTTTGAAGTTGCGGCCACTGACGCGCTTAACGGCTTCTATCACTTCAAACACGGAATGGCCATGTCCGTAGCCACAGTTGAAAGTGGCATTGGCGCCGCCCATACGCAGATGTGTCAGCGCCGCCAAATGCGCGATCGTGAGATCGGTGACGTGGATGTAATCGCGGATGCATGTACCGTCCGGCGTATCGTAATCGGTGCCGTAGACCGCGAGAATCGGGCGCATCCCAAGCGCAGCCTCAACCGCCACTTTGATCAAGTGGGTCGCACTGAGGGTCGATTGCCCGCTGCGCAATGCAGGGTCAGCTCCCGCGACATTGAAGTAGCGCAGGATTGCGTATTTGATGTCGTGGGCCGCGCCGACATCCTTGAGCATGATCTCGGTCATCAGCTTGGAATTGCCGTAGGGTGACATTGGTGTGAGCGGCGTATCTTCGCCGACTGGCACTTTCTGGGGGTTGCCGTAGACTGCCGCTGTGGACGAAAAAATGAACTGCCGCACGCCGCCGTTTACGGCGGCTTCTAGCAGCATGCACGCGTTCGTGGTGTTGTTGCGATAATAGGCGAGGGGATCGCGGACCGAGTCGGGCACCACGATCGAAGCTGCAAAATGGATGATCGCGTCGATTTTGTGCTCGGCGATCAGACCGGTGACGCGCGCAATGTCGCCAGTTTCGCCCACGACCAACGGAACGGTCTTCGGTATTGCCCAGGCATAGCCGGTCGTGAGGTTGTCGAGCACGACAACGCGTTCGCCGGCGTCGGACAGCATATGGACCATGTGGCTGCCGATATAGCCGGCGCCGCCGGTGACCAAGATTGCCATGGGTTAGATCCTTAACGATCGGGAGACTATGCCAGATTGCGCTGAAAATCCCGTTGGCGATGAGTTCGCAACATTGTTTATGGGCCTCGCGCGAGCGTGTGGATGGAATGCGTGACAAGCTCCCGCCTAGCCTATATGAGCCGATCCGGTAGGGTATTGCGGTTGATATGGGTGGAATCGGGGCTGCCGAGGGGCTGCGGACGGCCATGACTGGCGACGTGTTGTTCGTCAAGACATCGTCGCTTGGCGATGTGATTCACCACATGCCCGCGTTGACCGAAGCGCGGGCGCGGCGGCCAGACCTGCGTTTTACATGGATGGTGGAGGAGGCGTTTGCGCCGCTGGTGCGGTTGCATCCGGCGGTCAGTGAAGTCATCGTCGTTGCATCGCGCCGATGGCGGCGTTCACTCACATCCCCATCGACTTGGCGCGAGGTCTCGGAGTTCTGGCGGGGGCTGCGGGGGAGAGAATATCAGTCGATCATTGATACCCAGGGTCTGGTCCGGTCCGCTCTCTTCGCACGCGCCGCACGTGGCCGCCATCACGGCTACGATATCGGTAGTATTCGCGAGCGTGCGGCATCGTCTTTCTACGATGTCCGGCATCGGGTCGGGCGCGATCAGCATGCGATTACCCGTAATCGGACATTAACCGGCCTTGCGCTTGGCTATTCCGTTGAGGGATTTCCCGATTATGGGCTTGATCGAACGCGATTATCGGCGCCTTCGCACGACCGATATGCCGTACTGCTGCATGCCACCGCACAGCCGGCTAAGGAATGGCCGACGGAGAATTGGATCGCACTGGGACGATCGCTGAGCGCGCGCGATTACAGGTTGGTGCTGCCATGGGGCAATGAACGTGAACGGGATCGTAGCCAATTGATCGCCTCGGCATTGCCGGGTGCTCGCGTGCCTGTCCTTGAGCCGCTGGATGGGGTCGCCCGCCTAATTGCAAGCGCCGCGCTGGTGGTCGGTGTCGACACCGGATTGCTTCACCTGGCCGGTGCGCTAGGCGTGCCGCTGGTGGCGATTTTTACCAATAGCGAGCCGGGTCTCACCGGTCCGATCGGGCAGGGGCCGATCACTGTGGTGGGCGGGAAAGCTGCGTCTCCGCCAACAGCTGCGGCAATCGCCGCGTTTGATCGGCTCGCCTAATTGTGTCGTAGGGGCGGCGGTGGCGGGCACCGGCAGCCACCCGCGGGGACGTCCCGCATGCCATGGTGCATGCGGGGCGCCCCTGGGGTTGAGTCTCTACTCTACTCTTTCGGCTGGGCAGCTTTGAGAATTGGCGACCAATGGGCGATTTCCGCCATCACGAAGCGCTCGAACCTTTGCGGACTGCGTTCCTCTTTCGTTGGAATCGAGCCACCGAGGTCCGCCATCCGCTTCTGAACCGCAGGGTCTTCAAGTGCCCTCGAAAGCGCGCCTGAAAGCCTGTTGACGATGGCTCTCGATGTTCCTTTTGGCGCAAATATGCCAGCCCAGATGCTCATCTGGTAATCGATGCCGGCCTCCTTGGCGGTTGGTACGTCAGGCAATGACGCCAGACGTGTCGCGGATGACACCGCCAGCGCCTTGACCTGATTGCCCGTGACGGCACCGGCCACGCTGACCGCCTGCTCGCAAATGTAGTCGATGTGACCCGCAACCACGTCAGTCAGAGCGGGGGCGCTGCCCTTATAAGCCACTGAAATTGGCTTCGCGCCGACCACGCTGTTGAACAATAGGCACGCCATATGTGAGGAAGCCCCAATACCGCCGTGCCCCTGCTTGACCTTGTCACCATTGGTTTGCAGATATCTCGCAAATTCCCGCAAATTGTTGGCCGGAATGTCCTTGCGGGCGACAATCACCGCTGGGGCATGCGCGGTAAATCCGACCGGTACGAAATCGCGCTCCGAATTGTATTTGAGACCCGGTGTTAGCACCGGCGCGGATACGTGCGAGCCCATGCTGCCTGCCAGTAAAGTATAGCCGTCCGGAGTTGCAGCCGCGACGCGCGCGCTGCCAATGGTGCCGCCAGCGCCACCGACATTCTCGATAATCATCTTTTGCTTCAATGTTTTAGCCATATGATCCACGACGATTCGGGCAATCACATCGCTCGGTCCGCCGGCCGGGAATGGAACCACCACCGTGATCGGTTTAGCAGGATAGACCGGCTGCTTTGGTTGCTGTTGTTGCGTTTGCGGTGTTTGTTGCGGCGGTTGCTGTGCAAATACGGGTGAAATCGTGACGGCAGCAAAGAAGCATGCCGCGATCGACGTTATGGTTTTCGAAGCAAGTGTAGGCATTATGTTACCCCTAGTTCCCCCTGTTGAAGCACTCACGCGGTCATCCAACGTGGCCAATGGCCGAGCGCGGAAGCCCATCTGTCCTATCTAGCGGTGCCTGCCAGCATGCACGCGCTCTTCCGAGTGATTGAAATTCAAGATTGACGCAAACTTGGCTGAGACTTTCGCTATTGCAGTTCCGAGAACTATCAAAACCAATCACGCAGCGAATTTGTGGCGGTTGGGATCACAATTTTGACCCAACTTGGAGTCAGCTTGATTTCGGATCTTCATTCCACATGGCGGGGGTAGGTGTAATGCGTGCGGCGATCCGTGCAGGCCTGGCTTTTCTTGCGATTGTTTCTGTTGGCTCCTTTACGTCGATTGCTTTCGACCTCGGGTTTGGCGTGCGCGCACATGCCCAGGTCGTTCCGAGGGCGCTTGAAGAGGGGGGCGTCGAGAACGCGCTAAAGATTCGAAAGAACAATTGGACGGTCGGCGTGGCGGGCGGGATTCTGTCCGGCACTTACATGACCTTTGCCGCTGAACTCGCAGACGTTCTCGATGACGGGGATAATCTGCGAATCCTGCCGATTGCGACTTATGGCGCGGCCTCCAATCTTGAGGATTTGCTCTATCTACGCGGCGTCGACGTGGCTGTGACACAGTCTGACGTGTTCGAGTTCTTCCAGACGCAGCGGAAAATAACCAATTTACAGCAGCGAATTCACTACATTATTCGGCTGCCGATCTCTGAGGTTCATATCCTTGCCAAGCGGAATATCCGCAGTCTCGAAGATCTGCGTGGCAAGAAGGTGAATTTCGGGCCCACCGGCAGCGCTTCGAGCTTGACCGGATCGATCATTTTCCAGCGTGCCGGAATCAAAGTTGAGCAGACTTTTCTGGACAATCCGTTGGCCATGCAGAGGCTAAGGTCCGGCGAGATTGCCGCCCTCATCCGCGTGATCGGCAAGCCGATCGATGTCCTGTCCAAGATACCACCCAATAGCGATCTTCATCTGGTGCCGATCCCATTTAACAAGGCGTTCTCCGACTATTATGCGCTGTCCGAATTCACCAAGGCTGAATATCCGTCGCTGATTGCGGAGGGCGAATCCGTCACGACCCTTGGCGTGCCTGCGGTGCTGGCGGTTTATAATTGGCCGCTCAAGAGCGATCGGGCGCGCCGCGTGCAGCGATTGGTTGAACGGATGTTTGCCAACTGGGAAAAATTCCAGGCACCGCCGCGTCACCCGAAATGGCGCGAGGTTAATCTCGCGGCCACCGTGCCCGGCTGGACCCGCTGGGCGCCGGCCGAGGATGCGTTGCGTGCGATGCGGTCGCAGCAGCAAGTCGCCGCGCCTGCCGCCGCTAGTCGCGTCGATTTATCGACGCTCTCGGAGGCGGAGCGCCAGCGCTTGATGCTTGAACTGCAGCAATGGCAGCGGAAGGGTGGGACGCCACGCTAAATCCTTGCCGTCGGGCGATCGATCGCGGAGGCGCTGCGGTCTATCGCAGCGCCTCTCTCGTTAGGGCAAAGACGCGGTCCGCCCCGATGTCGCGCATGCAGGAATGATGTTGCATCCGACAGGTCGGCTTGTGGCATGGGCGGCAGCTCAGCGCGGTCGAAGTCTCGACGACCGCAGCAAGCGGATTGAGCGGCGCCCAGTGCCAGGGGCTGGTTGGGCCAAAGATGCCAATTGCGGGCGTGCCGAGCGCTGCTGCGACGTGCAACAGTCCTGAATCGTTTGATACGGCGGCGTTGGCCGCAGCCAATGCGACAATGGCGTCCCGTAAGTCCGTCCCGGTCAGATCCCGCACGTCCGCCCGAGCGCCGCCAGCAATTTCGGTTGCAAGCGCTTTCTCGTTGGGGCCACCTAAGATCCAGACCTGAGCGCCCTCGGCGACCAGGCGACGGGCAACCTCGGCGTAACCGGAAGCGGTCCACCGCTTGGACGGTCCAACCGCGCCGGGAGCTAGGGCAACCGCGGGGCGATGGTCGCTCGCGAGGTCTTTGCGCCGCCGCCATTCCGCGATCTCGTTTGCTGGAACTGCTAGTTGTGGCGGTGGCAGGTCGGCTGGGACGGGTTCGTTTTCCGGCAGTGCGAGCGCCACGCAGCGATCAATCATACGTGGCAGCGACCGCTCACCCCGGCGCAAATCGTTGAGGAGGCCGATGCGGACCTCGCCGAAGAATCCGGTACGCACAGCGACTCCGGCGAGGAACGGCGCCAATGCCGATTTCCAGGTTCGCGGCATGACCAGCGCCTGCCCGTATCCTTCTGACTTGATCCGTTTAGCCAAGGCCTTGTGTTCCGCCAGGGCCAGCCGCTTGCGCGGCAGATCAGCGACAATCGCCTTGCGCACTCCCGGCATATAGTCGGCGAGGGGGGACACCAGGCTGGTCGCAAGCACGTCCACTGGATGTCTTGGGAAACGCCGGTTTAGGAGCCGGACAACGGTGTGGCAGCGCACGAAGTCGCCGATCCACATATACGGGATTAACAGAATCGGCTGCTTATCACCCTCATCCACGACCGCTCTCTGGGGGGCATCGATCGGGTTCATTATTGCATTTTCTTAAGCTATTTCAGTGCCTTCTGTCGAACCGCGAAGGCGGGGCGGCACCGTTACCGGGTCGCCCCCTGTCTAGCGTAACTGGCGGCTTGAAGCACTCGCTGCTTACCGTGCGCAGCGAGCGCCGTTGCGCCGCTCGGCGCCCTGGGGCAAAGGGTGGGCTATTCGACGCCCAGCGGGGTATGGATGCTTTTGGTCACCGGCGGCGCCGGATTCATCGGGTCAAACGTTGTCGCAAGCCTTAACGAGGCGGGGCGGAGCGATATTGTCGTTAATGACCATTTCGGCAGCGATGAAAAATGGCGCAATCTTAGCAAGCGGCGGCTCGCCAATGTGGTGCCGCCCAGTGAGCTTGCCAGCTGGCTGAACAACCGCAAGCTGGATGCTGTCATCCACCTTGGCGCGATTTCCGATACCACGGCGACCAATGCAGATCTGGTGCTCGAAAATAACTTTCGTCTGTCGGTGAGGCTGCTCGATTGGTGCGCGGCCACGCGCACCCCGTTCATCTATGCATCGTCGGCCGCCACCTATGGTGCCGGCGAGCAGGGCTTCAGCGACGACGAAAGCCCCGCCGCGCTCGACCGGCTACGCCCGCTCAATCTCTATGGCTGGAGCAAACACCTGTTCGACCGTGTGGTGGCGGATCGCGCAGCCAATCGTTCTGGATTGCCACCGCAATGGGCTGGGCTGAAATTCTTCAATGTTTTTGGCCCGAATGAGTATCACAAAGGTGAAATGATGAGCCTCGTCGCCAAGCGCTTCGAGGATGCCAAGTCTGGAAAGCCCATTCGCTTGTTCAAATCGCATCGCGACAATGTCGCAGATGGCGAGCAGCAGCGTGATTTCATCTATGTCGACGATGCCGTAGCGGTGGTGCGCTGGCTTCTTGAGACGCCGTTGGTATCAGGGATCTTCAACGTTGGCACCGGCCAGGCGCGCAGTTTCCGCGATCTCGTGGCTGCGCTGTTCCGCGCCCTCGGGCGCGATCCAGAGATCGAATATGTTGCGATGCCTGAAGTTATTCGTGACCGATACCAGTATTTTACCCAGGCCAGCATCGATAAGCTCCGGCGTGCAGGCTACGACGGCAGATTCACGCCAATTGAAGAAGCAGTCTCCTCGTATGTTCATCGGCATCTCGGCCAGCCGGATCGATACCGGTGAGGTACGATCAATGATACATCCAATCGACCAGCGATTGTCGAAAATCGACGAATTGACGGTGCTTTGCGTCGGCGACCTGATGCTCGACCATTTTGTCTATGGCGATGTATCGCGGGTGTCACCCGAAGCCCCCACTTTGGTGTTGACGGCCATACGCGAGGAGCAGCTGCTGGGTGGCGCCGGCAATGTTGCCCGCGGAATCGCTGCGCTGGGCGCTCGCTGCATTTTCATCAGCGTTATAGGTGAAGATGACAGCGGTCGCGTTTTGATGCGGACTTTTTCCGATCAATACGGGGACACAATTGAGACGCATCTGTTGGTAGATCCATCGCGGCCAACAACTCGCAAAGTGCGTTTCGTTTCCGATCACCATTCGACCCATTTGCTTCGCGCGGACTGGGAACTGGCGACACGTTTGCCGGCGAACATTGAGCAGGCGCTGATCAGGGCGTGCCTGCTCGCGCTGCCACGCGCAGATGCCGTGGTGTTGTCCGATTACGCCAAGGGTGTCCTGAGCCCAATTGTCATTCGCGCGGTCATCGATAAGGCGCGTGACCTCGGCAAGCCTGTCATTGTTGATCCGAAAGGCGCGGATTTCAGCGTATATCGCGGCGCTACACTTGTGACCCCAAACCGCAGGGAATTGGCTGATGCAACGCGCTGCACGGTTGGCAGCGATGCCGATATTGTCGCTGCAGCAGAGAACCTGTCCGCGACGACAGGGAACTCCGCGGTATTGGTGACGCGCAGCGAGGAAGGTATGACACTCTACACGCAACAGGACGGGGCCGTGCATGTGCCGGCTTATCCGGTCAAGGTCCGCGACGTATCAGGTGCGGGCGATACCGTTGCTGCGGTCATGGCTGCGATGTTGGCCGCCGGCACCGAGCTTGAGCAGGCGGCACGCGCCGCCAATGCGGCAGCGGCCGTCGTTGTCGGCAAGCGCGGCACATCGACGGCATCGGCAGCGGAGTTGCGATCGAGACTGTTGCCGTCTGCGTCGCTCGCGGCCGAGGAGAAGGTTATTTTCGACTGGTCGACGCTCGATGAGCGGCTTGCGGCATGGCGCGGGCATCGTATTGGTTTCACGAACGGATGTTTCGATCTACTGCATCCTGGGCATGTCAAGCTGATGACCGAGGCGCGCGCCGCTTGCGATCGCCTGATTGTGGGTCTCAACAGCGATGCGTCTGTACGGCGCCTTAAGGGTAGCGATCGGCCGGTGCAGGATCAGCAGGCGCGGGCCGACGTATTGGCGGCCCTCGAAGCGGTCGATCTCGTGGTGGTCTTCGAGCAGGATACACCCGTCGATCTAATCCGCAGGATCAAGCCCGCGGTATTGGTGAAGGGCGCCGATTACCGGATTGAGGAGGTGGTCGGTCGCGACCTGGTCGAGGCGTATGGCGGCAAGATTATTCTAGTCGATCTGATGCCGGGGCATTCGACAAGCGCACTCGTGCAACGCTCGGGAGCGAGCGCGGTCCGCGAACCTTCTATCACTGGGGCGAAATCAAAACGTTGACTGCAAGCGCGCGTGAGCGAAATGCCGGTCCTGAGCGCGATCATCATAACGAAGAACGAATCTGCGAATATCGCGGAATGCCTCGATAGCGTTGCGTTCTGCGACGAGCGCGTTGTAGTCGATTCCGGGAGCGCGGATGACACCGTGCGAATCGCAGAGGGTAAGGGAGCGCGCGTCAGCTTTCATGCATTTGAAGGGTTTGGGCGGCAACTCAATCACGCGTTGTCGCTTGCCCAGGGTGACTGGATACTCTTGGTCGATGCTGATGAGCGGATCAGTCCGGCGCTTGCCGCTGAAATCCAGCAGGCGGTGAGGGTGGGGGCGTCCGATGGTTACGCCATGCCGCGATCATCTTGGTTCTGTGGCCGCAGGATGCGCCATTCAGGCTGGTATCCTGACTATGTTCCGCGCCTATTCAAGCGCGGTCGCGTCCGCTGGAGCGACGATTTGGTGCATGCGCGACCGATCTGTGAAGGGCCGGTTACGCGGTTGTCTCAGCCAATTATTCATTTTCCGGTCTGGCAGATCGAAGACGCTTTGCGTCGGATGGACTCTTATTCGACGGCCGGCGCCCAGATGATGTTCGACAAAGGCCGGAGGGTATGGTTCGTGACTGGAATTCTACGCGGCGCCTATTCATTCTTCCGCACCTATGTGTTGCGTGCAGGATTCCTTGATGGTCGAGAGGGATTGCTTCTCGCCGTGCTCAATGCCGAAGGAACCTATTACCGTTACATGAAGCTGTGGCACATGAATCGGTCTCGGCAAGAATAGTCTCGTGCCGCCGAACGGTGTTTTCAAATTCCTTGTTTTAGAATCCGGTCGATGCATGGAGCGAGCGACGATCGCCAATGCGGCAGCGAGACGCCGTGGGTGTTTGCAATCTTCGTGCAATCGAGGCGTGAATTCGGCGGCCGCCGCGTTGGGGTTTGATATTCGTCACCGGTAATGGGAATGACCCGCGCAGAGGGCCCTCCACGTTCGGCGGAAATCGAGAAGATGGCGGTGGCGAAGTCGGCCCAGGTTGTAGGGCCGGCCGCCGCCATGTGGAAGGTGCCGTAATGCTTGGCGTCACTTCCAGTGAAGAGATTGTTTGCCACTGCCAGGATGCCGTCAGCAATGTCGTTGGCTGCCGTCGGATTGCCGATCTGGTCGGCCACCACACGCACCTCGTCTTGTTGGCGCGCTAACGCGAGCATGCTCCGTACAAAGTTCCGGTTGAATGGGCTATAGACCCAAGAGGTTCGCAGGATGACGTGATCGGGATGCGCGGCCGCGATGGCAAGTTCGCCACGAGCCTTGGTTCGTCCATAGACATTGAGCGGACATACCGGATCGCGCTCGGTGTAGGCGGCAGGCTTGGTGCCATCGAACACATAGTCGGTGGAGAGGTGAATCAAGGGGATACCAAGTGTGCGAGCTTGCGCAGCGAGTATGCTTGGTGCGCGCGCATTGACGAGGTCGGCAAGGTCTTGCTCCAATTCCGCTTGGTTCACATCGGTATAAGCGGCGGCGCTGACCAGAATATCGGCCCTGGTCTTGGCAATGACGCTAATGGTGTCGAGGTTGGTGAGATCGAGGGAGGGGCGGCCAATGCAGACGACCTCATAGGCCGTACTGAGTGATCGTTCGACCATCGCGCGCGCCACTTGTCCATGGCTGCCGGTGACGACAATTCGGGCCTGCGGCATCACCGACGCTCGATATAGTGGTTTAATCGCATTGGAAGTAAGCTGGAGTGTCTGCAAGACGTGGATTTTGTCGATCGCGATCAGAGAGATGAGGCTCTCGCTGCCCCAGGGGCCACGCAATAGCGAGGTCTGGATCGTCCCATGCGATTCCGCGTTCGCTGTCTGGGTGGAATGGGGCGGTCAATTTGTAGATCACTTCGGTGTCAGGCTCGAGGGTGCAGAAGCCATGCCCGAAGCCGACCGGAATCCAGAACTGGCTCCAATTTTCCGCTGACAATTCGGTGGTGGCGCAGCGGCCAAAGTTTGGGGAGCCAACGCGGAGGTCGACGGCAATATCGAAGATTGCGCCGCGCACCACCCGAACCAGCTTCCCCTGAGCATGAGGTGGTATCTGGAAATGAATGCCGCGAATCGTGCCGGTGCGCTTAGAGTAGCTATGGTTCTCCTGTACAAAGCGCAGTGTTGCAACATTTTTGGAAAAAACCTCGTCACTGTAGGTCTCTGATAGAAATCCTCGTGCATCGTCAAATTTTTTTGGAATCAGGACGACAGGGCCGGGAATTTGGAGAGTGCGGATGTCCATGTGTATGTATGTCTTGTGTATGTATGTCTATTGTGCTGTCGGGCAGCCGATATCGATTGCCTAAATCTTGCGGCGTCGATCCCTCGGCATGTCGGAGAATGGTGAATTGTAAAGACGATGAGCATTAGGAGATTTTGTGCTGGGTCGCAAGCGGCCCGGGCCAGTGAGTTTTCGTTGGTTCGGCGTTGTCGCTCATCACGTTGAGTGTATAAATCAACGGCATGTCCGAAGCAGCACGAACGCCGCAGATCGAAGGTCGTTCTTTCCAAGAGCGGCTGGTGCGGCTCGCGGATTGGCTGGCCGTTGCCGTGGCTGTTACGCTGCCGTGGTCGGTCACGGCCAGCAGTATCGCCATCGTGTTGTGGCTATTGGCCGTTCTGCCGATCGTCGACTGGTCGGCGTTGCGCCGCAATCTGGTGCTTCCGGCTGTGGCGTTGCCTATGCTGCTGGGCTTGTTTGCGGCCGTTGCGATCGTATGGTCAGGGGCTTCGGCTGCGGATCAATTTGGCAGCATCAAGATATTTGCACGCCTTGCAATTATAGCTCTGCTGGTTGTGCAATTTCAGCGCTCTGAACGCGGGTTCTGGGTCGTTGGGGGATTCGTCGCCTCCTGTACGTTGTTACTCGCCGTGTCATGGTATTTTTGGCTGTTTGTGCCGCCTGGGGCCAAGCCTGCGGGAGTCCCGATCAAAGACTATATCGTGCAAAGCACTGAGTTTTTGATCTGCGTGTTTGCGCTAGCACATTTTTCTCTCGATGCATGGCGGCGCTGCGAGCGCCGGCTGGCATTGGTACTTGCGCTGATTGCATTCGTTTTTCTGGCCAACATCAGCTATGTCGCTTCCGCCAGGAGCACGCTGATTGCATTGGTTGTCTTGGTTCCCTTGTTTGTGTTGCAGAGGTTTGGCTGGAAGCAGGCGTCCGGTGTCGTGGCGCTGGCTGCTATTGTTGGCGCATTGGTTTGGTCATCGTCGGCATACCTGCGTGCCCGCGTGTTGGACGTGGCGCAGGAAGTTCGTGACTATCGGCAACGCAGTGCGGAAACTTCATCTGGATTTCGGCTGGAATTTTGGAGCCGGTCGATTATTTCGGTTTCGCAGGCGCCAATCATTGGGCATGGTACCGGGGCGCAGCGTGACCAGTTTCGGCAGACTGCCCGCGGAAGCGATGGCATTGGCGCTGCGATAACTGACAACCCCCACAATCAAGTGCTCTATGTCGCCATTCAATTTGGTGGTGTCGGCACTATGCTGCTTTTTGCGATGTGGTTTGCCCACGCGATGTTGTTCCGCATCGGCGGGTTGGCGGCATGGGTCGGGATGGGGCTGGTCGTCCAAAATGTGATCGCCGGGCTCTTCAATACGCCCCTGGTCGAATTCACTGCCGGATGGATGTATATTTTCGGTGTTGGGGTTCTTGGCGGCATGACGCTCCGCAGCGGGCGATTCGACGCCACGATCCCGCCCAAATAAGGGGAGGAATTCGGCTGCGGTCTAGCCGCCGCTGACGAAATAGGACGACAGCCTGGTTGTTACGTTGTCGGCGATGACTTTGGCCGCCCGACGCTCGGCGTCCTGCATCCCCGTGATTCTGGCATATCGCTGGGTGCCAGATGGATCGTATGAAACCGTCGTTGTGGCGCGGCCGGTGAGCACTGGCTTGTTGGTTGCAAGATCGACCAGACTGTAAGTCGCCGCGAGCGTAAAATTCTCGATGAATGGCAGGCCGGTCACGTTAGTGGCCGAAACGACGGCGCGGCTGCCGGAAATTTGTATCACGAGGCGATGCGTGGCCCGCCCGGCGCCACTGCCGCCGGTGAAATTAAAGCGCAGATCGTTTTGAATCGGGACCGCCATTCGGGCTTCTGGCGTATTGGCGGCCGCCCGTATCTCCGCAACCTCGATGCCGCTAAGGGCAGATCGTAGGTCGGGACCGCCGGAAATCGTGCGATCGCCGTAGAGCGGCTGGAAGCAGCCGGCCAGAAGCATAGCTGCGGCCATGATGTTGGCAGCCCTCGCAAATCTCCAGATCGACGCTTGGCCGCAGAACCCCACGTCCCAATCCCCTATCTGCCGGAACGCCGGCAATTGAAAACCATGTTAGCATGTCGGCGGCGGAACGCGAGCCCAAATAGCGCATCAAGGTATTGCTTATCCCCTTGAAACCGCTGGTTTAATCTTGAGCAGGTCGCCCGACGCTCTCATAGCTGAACCCGAATTCTGTAACATCGCTTGGCTGATAGACATTTTTGAGGTCGATAAAGACCGGCTGCGCCATCACGGTTTTCAGCCGGGCGAAATCGAGTGCACGGAACTGCTCCCATTCCGTCACCAGAGCCAGCGCATGCGCGCCGGTTGCAGCCGAATAGGGGCCGTCGCAGTAAGCGATGTTCGGCAAGAGGACTCGAGCATGCTCCATCCCGGCTGGATCGTAGGCGCGCACCTGTGCGCCCATATCCAAAAGGGCGGTCACCAGGGCCAGGGATGGCGCTTCCCGCATGTCGTCGGTGTTCGGTTTGAAGGTTAGGCCAAGAACGGCAATGGTCTTGCCGCGAACTGATCCGCCTAACGCTGATGTAACCTTTCGCGCCATGGCGCGTTTGCGCTGGTCGTTGACGGAAACAACAGTTTCAACAATGCGTAGCGGTGTGCCGAAGTCCTGGGCGGTCTTAATCAGGGCCAGCGTATCCTTGGGAAAACAGGAGCCGCCATAGCCCGGGCCGGCATGCAGAAACTTCGCGCCGATACGATTATCGAGCCCGATTCCCCGCGCCACCTGCTGAACATTGGCGCCGACCTGCTCACAGAGATCCGCAATCTCGTTGATGAAAGTGATTTTGGTCGCGAGGAAGCTGTTGGCGGCATATTTGATCAGTTCCGCGGTGCGGCGATCGGTAAAAAGGATAGGTGAAGCATTGAGATAGAGCGGACGGTAGAGATCGGACATTATCTGGCGGGCACGCTCGTCGCTGGTGCCGACGACGATCCGATCAGGATGCTTAAAGTCCTGAATCGCCGCACCCTCGCGCAGGAATTCGGGATTGGACACGACTGGGGCTGTGATGTCAGGCCGCAATTCGCGCAGAATGCGCTCAACTTCGTCGCCGGTGCCGATCGGGACGGTCGATTTTGTGACGATGACGGTTGCAGCTGTTAGAAGCGGCGCCACTTGACGCGCGGCGGCGTAGACGTGGGACAGGTCCGCATGGCCGTCGCCGCGTCGCGACGGCGTGCCGACCGCAAAAAATACCGCATCGGCGTCGCGCACGGCGTCGAGACTGGTGGTGAAGGTCAGTCTGCCTTGTTGCCGGTTGGTCGCGACCAGCGCGGCCAGCCCAGGTTCGTGAATTGGGATTTCGCCTCGATTAAGCGTATCAATCTTGCTGGTGTCACGGTCAATACAGGTAACTTCGTGACCGAAGTCAGCGAAGCACGTGCCGGAAACGAGCCCGACATAACCGGTTCCAATCATTACAACACGCATGAGCGGTCGAAGTCCTGCAGGTCCATAAATGCTACGCAGGCAATGGAGAATTGCGCGCGCTTGTCAAGGCAGAGCAATCCTGAGGATGTCCGTGTGCTTGTCTAATAGATTGAAATCATTGTGATATTTTAGAAAGCATGATCCGCGTGGAGGCGGCGGATCAAGGGCGACAATCGACGTGCAACAGGTTCGTGCCGGTGGCGTGCTCGGTAAATTTTCGTTATTAATTACTTCGCACTCGCCTGCTTTCAAGGAATTCTTGCTCAGAAATCGGGATGCCGGCAGTCGCCGCAACCCGGTGGCGCCGTGCTCGTCAATGGGAATTGGCAATGTGGCAAACGCCTCATCTTCCGTCGCGCCAAATCCTCACGATCTTGCACGACATTTTTATGACCGCGCTGGCGATAGTCGCGGCGTTTTTGCTGCGATTTGAAACCGAAGGTCTCCTGGAGCGCATTGACGGGCTGGTCCTTTTTCTTCCGGGGTTCCTGATCTTTGCCGGATTTGTGTACCAGCGCTTTCGACTCTATCGCTCGAAGTGGCGGTTCGCCTCCCTTCCGGATATCGCCAACATCCTTGGCGCCAGCACGGTCTTGGCGCTTACCCTTGTGGTTATCGACTATGTTCTGGTGGCGCCCAACTTCCGCGGCGTCTTCTTCTTCGGCAAGCTGACTATTGTCATCTATTGGCTCCTCCAAATGTTTCTGCTCGGGGGGCCTCGTATTGCGTATCGCTATTTTCGCTATTCGCGCACGCGGCGCGCGGCGATGGCTGCCGATGCCATTCCCGTTCTGGTCGTGGGCAGAGCGGCGGATGCGGAAGTCTTGGTTCGTGCCGTTGAAAGTGGCGTCGTCAAGAAAATTTGGCCGATTGGGATATTATCCAGCTCCACCGCCGACGACGGGCAGTCGATGCGCGGACTTCCGGTGTTGGGAAGGCCTGAAGATATCGAGCGTGTTGTGCGCGAGGCGGCGGATCGGGGCCAACCGATATCTCGACTGATCTTGACGCCGGACGCGCTTGATCCGCAGGCGCATCCAGAAAGAATTTTGATCAAAGCGCGGCAACTTGGTTTGACCACGCAACGTCTGCCTTCGCTTGAGGAAGGTGGTGAGGCATTGCGTCTCGCTCCCGTCAATGTTGAGGATCTGTTGCTGCGCCCCAGCGTCAATATCGACTACGAGCGACTTAAGCAGTTTCTCTTTGGAAAATCGGTGATTGTTACTGGCGGTGGAGGTTCGATCGGCGCGGAGATTTGCCGTCGCATTAAGAATTTTGGCGCCAAACGTCTCTTGGTGATCGAAAACTCAGAGCCGGCCTTACATGCCGTTTTGGAATCGCTGACAGCCGATTCCGGCGAGGCAATCGTGGAGGGGCGTATTGCCGATGTGCGCGATCGATTGCGAATATTTCGTCTAATTGGTGAGTTCAAACCGGATATCGTTTTTCATGCCGCCGCTCTTAAGCACGTTCCGTTGGTTGAGCAGAATTGGGATGAGGGAATAAAAACTAATATTTTTGGGTCGGTCAATGTCGCGGACGCTTCCGTCGCTGCTCGTGCCGCGGCGATGGTCATGATATCGACGGACAAAGCGATTGAGCCGGTATCGGTGCTGGGCGCGACCAAGCGTTTCGCGGAAATGTATTGCCAGGCGATCGATAGTGACCTGTTGGGGCAAAGTATTGCGCGCCGGACCCGTCTGATCTCAGTGCGGTTCGGAAACGTGCTCGCTTCAAATGGATCGGTGGTGCCGAAGTTCAAAGCGCAGATTGAAGCGGGCGGACCGGTAACGGTCACGCATCCGGATATGGTGCGGTATTTCATGACAATTCGGGAAGCGTGCGACCTGGTTGTGACGGCTGCAATTCACTCGCTCAAAACGCAACGGCCGAATTCCGCAGTCTACCTTCTCAACATGGGACAACCGGTCCGGATTGTGGATCTGGCCGAGCGTATGATTGTTCTGTCGGGATTGGAGCCGGGCCACGACGTTGACATAACGTTTACAGGCGTCAGGCGGGGTGAGCGTCTGAATGAACTTTTGTTTGCGCGCGACGAGCCGCGGTCCGAGATTGGCATTGAGGGGATCATGGCGGTCCGCCCGATCACGCCAGCCATCGCGGCAATGCGTGATTGGCTGGCGGCACTTGATCGCGGACTTGAGAACGACGATCAGGCCGCAACCTTCCAGGTGTTGCGCCAATCAATCCCCGACTTTCGCAGCGCGGGGATTGGATGCCAGCTAGCGTCGGACGATTGCGAAGTGCTTGAGAAGGCACCCGACAAGCCCGCCGCCGCCAATTATGCATAGCAACGAGATGAGCAGGTTGTCGGCGGCATTTGAGATCAGCGCGAGCGCCACGAGAACGAGATTGGTCGCCAAGACGCGTGCAATGACCTGGGACACCGACAGTCCGCCAGCGACCGCGCGTTGATAGAAATGGCTGCGGTGAGCTTGAAATATCGGCTCGCGCCGATGGATTCGAAGCGCAAGCGTGATGGTCGCGTCGGCAAGGTAATATAAAGGAAGCAGGAAAGCGGCTGCGAACTGTCCGTTCAATGCGAGCAGCAGTAGTAACCAGCCCAGAATGAGCCCAATGGGGAGGCTGCCGACGTCGCCGAGAAACAGCCGGGCCACTGGCTTATTGAACGGTGCAAAGCCGAGGATCGCGCCAAGCAATGCCAGTGCGATCAGCGTTGCAGGAACCGCAATCGTTCCAGAGAGACCGAGCACTGCGATGGCCCCAGTAATTGGGACGGTTTCGGCAACCGTCATCCAATCAATCCCATCCATGAAGTTGACAAGATTTACAAACCAGACCCAGCCGAGCACGAGGCCGGGGCGCTCAAGCCAAATCGGTAATGCTGACACCAGGCGCATCTCGGTTGGCAGTGCGGCGACAACCAAGCCCACTGCCAGGCACTGCGCCAGCAGGCGTGGCACAGGCGACAGGCCGTAAATGTCGTCGGCCAATCCGATCAGGGTGAGGATCAATGCGGCCGCAGCCAATGTCGAAAGCTGCGCAACGGCGTCTTGCGGGATTCCGACGACGATTACACCCAACCATGCCGCGAGAATTGTCGATAAGACGACGCCAAGACCACCGCCCTGGGGCGTTGGTTCGCGATGCGACGATCGGTCGACCGGCCGGGCGAGTGCGTGGGAGCGGAACCAGGGTAGCAGCACGATCAAAATAGTGGTGCAGAGCGTGCCCGCAAGGATGGAAACGCCAGCGTAGACCGCCCACAGGATCGTATCAGGGTAAGCGGCCATATGGCAGGCCCTTGAAACCGCTAACACGATAAATGAGGAACGGGGTTGGTGGCAGGTCCGTCACGCGTTCAATCTTGGAGAAACCCTTGCGCAGCACATAGAGCATGTCGTCTTTTATTGCGACATAGATCAGCGTGCCGTCGAGATGCTCCGCCGTGGCGCGAGGTGCTGATGGAAAGCGAAAGTCATCCGCGACCATGATGATTGGAGGCTGTGGTCGCAGATAAAATCGGAGCCAGGATGTCACCGGAAAGTCAGTCGTTAGGACACCCCGCGCGTTGGCGTCGGCGATCGCCTTTTGAATTGGCAAGGTTCGTTGCCGCGTGGTCGATGCGAGGTGATGGTCGAGGGGGTCGTGCGGGGCGAGCGAAACAACATGAAACAACATTTGCACATAGACGATGACAAGGATGGACAGTGCTGTGGGTGCGGCGATCTTACGAACCAAACTGGGCCCTAACCGATTTCGGAAAGCATCGGCGGCTGCAAGTGCCAGCGCGGGATAGACGACGTCGCTCCAGTTTCGGTGGATCCGGTCGACGAAAACATAGGTGAGGGCAAAAATGATGAAGGGCCATATCTGCATAGCGATGAGAAGACGGCGCTGATCTTTAGAGACGGTGATGTGCCAGAGGCCCATTAGTGCGAGGGCCAAGATGAAGGGCGAGGCCAACAGAAATTGCTCGCCGATAAGCTGTGGCAAGTAGTACCAGCGGCCGCGGCCGCTAAATAAAAGGCGGCTAAATTGAAAGCCCAGCGCCCCGAAATCTTGATTGAGGTTCCAAATCAAGTTGGGCGAAAACACAATGAGCGCAATCGTGCCGCCGATCCATGGCCAGCATGTTGTCAACCAGTTTCGGCCGCTGACCGTGAGCAGGAGCCACAGGAACACGCCGGCACCGACGAACAGGATGGTATATTTTGAGAGCAACCCAAGCCCGGCAAACAGTCCGGCCATGAGCCACCAACGGCCGTTCTTGCTGGTTTCGGCTTCCGCGACCGCCCAAAGCAAAGCCGCGCAGCAAACCAGCACTGGCGCATCCGGTGTCACCATGAAAGTGACGGCATGAACCATTAAGGTGAGATTGAAGATCAGGGCGGCTCGCGCGCCATGTTCCGTGCCGCCGAGCAGCAGCGTTCCGGTGCGCCACACACACATGGTGGCGGGTATCGACAACAGGAGGCCGAAAAAGCGGACGCCAAATTCCGTATCGCCAAACAGGATCGTCCCGGACCGGATCAAAAACGCGATGGCGGGCGGGTGGTCGAAGTAGCCCCAGCTCAGATTCTGCGACCACAGCCAATAATAGGGCTCATCGCCGAAATAGAGCGGGAGAAACGCTGCGGCGACAAAGCGAATGCCGATCAGTGCGCCAATAGCGATAATGTACGCAGTCGTGCGGTTCCCGGGCTGAATGACGCCGCTGGAATCGATCGAATATTTCTGCAATATTGACATCAGATAAAATGAACTCCGACTGGCAATCGTAAACCGCGATCCCGTTTCAGCGCATCCGCCAGACCCAAACGGCACTCGCCATATAGTTCCAAACTGCCCCCATCAACGCTCCGGTTAGGCCTGCAAGCCACCAGCCTGTTTCGTAGCCATACAACATACTTGCGATTCCGACATTGGAAATTGCGCCGATGCCGCAAATGATCTGGAAACGCAGCAGCCCGGCCAAGAACGCCCAGCCCAAAAGGCGCTGATCGCGATAGGTCAGTACGTTATTCAGCGAAAAATTCCAGGCGATCGCGCCGACGGTCGCGACGGTTTGTGCTATTGCGAATTGTAACGCAGTATAGGCGATCGCCACTTGGAGGATCGCCATGTGAATGCCGACGCCGGTGAGGCCGACGAGACAGAACAACAGAAATCGAAATGAGATCCGATCGCCGGTGAGTTTCGATACGACCAGCGCGACATAGTCCACAATAACTCGGACATCGAGCTTACTCTCACCCTGAAGCCGAGAGCGGAAAACAAACGGCAATTCTGCAACTTTCAGTCGGTCGCGAGCGGTTGCGACGATGTCGAACAAAATCTTGAATCCGTCTGACGTCAGCGAAGAGGCAATATCCTCAAGGATCGCCCGCCGAATCATGAAGTATCCGCTCATTGGATCGCTGAGGCGGACGCCGGTAGCCATGCGCGCGATCCGGTTTGCGAGCATGCTTGCGCGTGCGCGGGTATGGCCGAGGGCGACAGCCGAGCCGTCGGGGAGATAGCGGCTGGCTACGACAAGATCGACGTCGCCTTGTCGCATGCGTTTGAGCATGGGGAGCAGCAGGTTTTCATCGTGCTGTAGGTCGGCGTCTATGACCGCAATATATTTGGCCTGTGTTGCGAGCATGCCTTCAAGGCAGGCGCCGGCGAGCCCGCGTCGACCAATTCTGCGAATGCACCGGATCCGTTGGTCGCTTTCGCCGATCTGGCGGAGCAGCGCCGCTGTGCCGTCGGGCGAGTCGTCGTCGACGAAGATTGCCTCCCAAGTCTGGCCTACAAGAAGAGTGCGCAGGCGCTCGATCAGCTCCGGAACGTTCTCGCGCTCGTTGAATGTCGGCACAACAATGGCAAGGTCAGGCGCTGGCTTGGCGCTGGCATCCACTGCATCATCTGATCTGATGCGCGTGAGGTCGCTTCCTTGCAACCGTTCCTCCGAGGATTCGACAAGTTCGTTTGAAGTTGGAAATTGGCAACAAAGGACGAGGGGCTGTGCACCAGCAAGCCAAGACGGATCGATAAGATGGATCGAGCAGGCGCGCATTGCAAGCCGGGCGACCCATGCCGTCGCATGGAATGGCTGGCGGATTAGATCAGCAGCGGGAGCGGTTTGAGCGCTTGCCAATGTCGCTTGCCATTGGCGATGGCTGGGTGTGTCTTTAGCGCTCGCGGAACGTTCGGGAGAGTTGTTCCTGTAAGGGCTTCAGAAGGAACCCCAGCGGTGTGCGCATGCCAGTCTCAATCAGGGCTTCGGCGGGCATGCCTGGCACAAGTCGCAGATCACCGAGGCTCTTGAGTGATTCTTCGGAGATCGAGACGCGAGTCTGGAAGTACATCTGCCCTGGTTGTCCACCGCTCCCGGTCTCCCGCGTCAGGTCGGCAGAGATGTGGACGACCTTACCTTCGATAACCGGGGTGGTCCGTTGGTTCCCGGCCATGATGCGAACTTGGACCGGAGCGCCGAGAACGATCTGGTCGATATCGGCGGGCGCCACGCGGGCCTCCACGACAAGTTGATCCTGTTGTGGGACGATCAGCATAATCGCCTCACCTGCGCCAATGACGCCGCCGACTGTATGCGCGATGAGTTGATGCACAGTGCCGCTCTGGGGCGCACGGATGTCAATTCGCCGGAGTTGATCGAGCGCGGCGATCATTCGCTCCTTAAGCTCGGAGATGCGACCTTCGGCCTCCCGAAGCTCTTTTAGAACCTCGGTGCTGAAGTCCTTTTCGAGCTGGATGATTTGAAGCTCGATTTCGCTGATGCGTCCGCGCGCCCGGGCGATGTCGGCGCCAAGTTGGCCGTGCTCCCCCTCAAGCTTTGCCTGGTCACGTTGCAGCGCCATAAATCGAACGATACTGACCAGATTTTTTGCAAACAGCTCACTGACGCCCTTTAATTCCTGGGCGATTAAGCTAATTTCGTTTTCCTTCGCCTTGCGCTGCGAAGACAGGCCGCGAACCTCTTCGGTAGTTTGGGCAACGCGTTCCTGTAGCAGCCCGCGTTGTCCGGTGCGCGATTGGCGGCGGGATTCGAATAGCCTCCGCTCGCCGGCGATGGCGGTCGCTACCTGGGATTCACCGTCGCGTGTGGTTAAGTCTTCGGGAAAAGATATTGTGTCCGCGCCGTCACGCTCGGCTATCAGCCGCGATTGGCGCGCCAGCAATTCGTCGAGCTGCGAACGGACAACGCCGAGATTGGCGCGCGGCACGGTGTCGTCGAGCTTGAGTACGATCTGGCCGTCTTCGACGGCGCTACCTTCCTTGACGAATATCTGTCCAACAATGCCGCCGTTGGGATGCTGCACCTTCTTGACGTTCGATTCGACAACAACGAATCCGGATGCGATCACGGCACCCGCCAGTTGCGCGAGCGCCGCCCAGCCACCGATGACGAACACCAATATAGCAACCGTCGCGAGACCGATGCGATTGAGCTGGCTGATTTTGCCGTGTAGTTCGCTCCGGGCGCTCATGAGCGGTCATCTTTCGCCTGATCGCCGACCACTTTGAGATTGACGCTGGGCGCCGGAACAATTGCCGGCCCGGCCATCCGTCGCAAGACTTCGTCACGTGGGCCGAAGTCGCGCTGTTGTCCGTTGAGCAGTACCAGAACTTTGTCGCACAGCGATAATGACGAGCGTCGATGCACAATGAGAATGGTAATCGCACGTCGGGCTTTCAATTGGCTCACGACACCTTGCAGTGCGGCTTCGCCTTCGCCGTCAAGATTAGCGCTGGGTTCGTCGAGCAACACCAGGAAGGGGTTGCCGTAGAGCGCGCGTGCCATCGCAATCCGCTGCTGCTGTCCAACCGACAGCCCGCTGCCGCCATCGCCGATTGAGGTATCGTACCCGCCCGCGAGCCGCAGGATCATGTCGTGCGCTCCGGCGGCCTGTGCGGCGCGAAGCACTTCGGCGCTATCAGGCTCGGGCGCCATCCGCGCGATGTTCTCGGCGACGGTGCCCGGAAATAGTTCGACCATCTGTGCCATGAAGCCGAGATGTCGCCCGAGCGTATCGGGCTCCCATTGATTCAGTGCGGCGCCATCGAGGCGGATGCTGCCGCGAGCTGCCGGCCAGATTCCCATGATGACGCGCGCCAATGAGCTCTTTCCGGATCCGTTGGGGCCGATGACGCCGAGCACTTCGCCGGCGGTGAGGCGGAAGTTGATGTTGGTTAGGATTGCGCTGGTAGCCCCGGGGGCGGCGACAGTCACGGCTTCGACGGTAAGATCTTCCTTCGGTTTCGGAAGGTCGGTTATGCCACGCTCCGCAGGCAGCCTCGATAAGATCGCTGAGAGCCGCTGGACGCTGTCGCGCGCAGCCATAAACCCTCGCCAATTTCCAATCGCTACCTCGATCGGAGCGAGGGCTCGTCCCATCATGATGGAGGCCGCAATCATGGCGCCGGGTGTCATTTCTTGCCGGATCACTAAATACGCGCCCAGGCCAAGTATCGCCGATTGCATGAGCAGTCGCATCACCTTGGTGATACTGCCGTAGGAATTGACCACGTCGCTTGATTGGCCGATGGCGTCGACGTGACGATCGTTGACTACTGCCCACCGGCTGGCGAGCGCCCCTCTCATTCCCATCGCTACAGTCGAGGCGACGTTGCGACGGCCGGCTTCGGCCATGGCCGAGCGCAAGCTGCCGCTTTCGCTGACTGAGCGTGCGAACCCGCGGCTGGCGCGCTCGGTTTGAATTGTAAGCCCGACCAGTACGATGGCGCCCGCCAATGACAGGTAGCCGATCCAGGGATGGATCAAGTAGCAAATCGCCAAAAAGAACGGGATCCACGGCAGGTCCAAGATGGCGGTTGGGCCGGTGCTGGTCATGAATGCGCGAATTTGATCGAGATCGCGGACCGGCTGGTGTGCTTCCGCCGCGTTGCCGCTCGAAGCCCCCAGCGCGATCACCGCGCGGTGCACGGGTTCGCCCATCCGCTGATCAATCAGGGCCGCCGCGCGCACGACAATGCGCGATCGGATCAGATCGAGGAAGCCCTGGAACGCAAAGGCGCCCACCAGGAAAATGGTGAGTGCAACGAGCGTTGGGACGCTGCGGCTCGCCAGCACCCGGTCGTAGACCTGGAGCATATAAATTGGGCCGGCCATCACCAGAATGTTGACGATGGCCGAGAACAGCGCCACGCCCCAGAACGCGCGTTTGCTGTCGGCCATGGCTGCGGTGAGCGTGGCGTTGAGCGGCTGGCGGCTGCTGGTCAGGCGCTGCAACAAGGCTGGTCCTCAAGCATCGATAGATGGCGGCGCCGCTCGCCGGTTCCGCGTGGTCTATGTTAGTTTGTCGATATTACGATGTCGTTCACGCGACGCTTGCATAGTTAGTATATCCCGCAGAAGCGAAAACTGCATAAATAACTCTATCCAATTGATTTTTAATGACAATTTTTTGGACGGGCGTTGATCAAAAAATGGATGACGCGTCGCGGTCTGTTTGATCGTCATCATTCTCCGCCAAGGCGGTTGGAGAAGTTCTGGAGCAACCGTAGCGCGTCGCCAAGGTCTACCGCCAAGGCGTGCGCTGGAGCTTGCTCAGCGGCCGCCATATCCGTTTGGGCGAGCCGGATCAGAAACCGGATGCCCGCGGCGTCACCGGCTTGAATGTCCGTTATCGCGTCACCGATCAGGGCTGAGCCGGGCAGGCTAATGCCATAATCGCGCGCAGCTTGCTGGAACATGCCTGGCCGCGGCTTGCGCCAAGGATGGTCGACCCGGTAGGCGCCAACGCCATGCAGCGGGTGGTAGGGGCAGTGATAGACGTGCGTCAGCGGCGCGCCTTCCTGGCGAAACCGTTCGTGCATCCACTGCGTGAGCGTGTCATAGGCGGTCTCGTCGAAATAGCCGCGCCCGATGCCCGATTGATTGGTGGCGACGATGATCGGCCATCGCAGCGCGATGGCGACAAAGCGCGCCAGCTCGAAGATACCCGGAATAAATTCGAAGTGGTCGATCCGGTGAACATAGCCGCGATCGACATTGATGACGCCATCGCGGTCGAGAAACAGTGCGCGCTTTGGTCGATCTGCGAGGGTCACGGGCCAGGTTTTGCGGCGATGGTTGCACGCTCGACCAGACCGCAAATAATATGGCCGGCCATGATGTGAATCTGCTGGATGATGGGGGTCTCATCCGAGGGTGCGACGACGCAGAAGTCGCAGAGCGCCGTCATCGGGCTCGGGCGCGATCCCATGAAACCAATTGTGGCGACGCTGAGCGCGCGCGCGGCCTTCAGTCCTGCGAGCACATTTGGCGAGGTGCCCGATGTGGAGATGGCCAGGACGATATCGTTTGGCTGGCCGAGGCCGCGCACCTGACGTTCAAACACATGCTCGAAACCATAGTCATTGCCGATGGCGGTGAGAACCGACGTGTCGGTCGTGAGTGCGATGGCGGGCAGCGGTCTGCGGTCTGACGAAAAGCGGGATAGGAACTCCGCCGCAAGATGTTGGGCGTCGGCGGCGCTGCCACCATTGCCGAACAGCAGAAGTTTCCCGCGATTGTCGATGCAGTTTTGGATCGCTTTGGCAATGCGGATGAGCGATGCCAAAAAGGCTGCGTCGCCCGCTGCGCGCTCGACGGCGGCGCGCGAACGGTCAACATATTCCTTCGCATAGTCATCAGCGGAAAAAGGCAAAGTTACGTCTCCGATCCAGATCGCCGATAATCGTCTTCGAACCGCACAATATCATCTTCCCCCAGATAGCTGCCGCTTTGGACCTCGATCAATTCGAGATCGATTTTACCGGGGTTCTCCAGGCGATGTTTCGTTCCGATGGGAATATAGGTTGATTCATTCTCGTGGATCACTCTGGATTCTTCACCGACCGTTACCAACGCCGTGCCGCGCACCACGATCCAGTGTTCGGCCCGGTGGTGATGCATTTGCAGAGACAGTCGCCCGCTCGGCTTGACGACGATGCGTTTGACTTGATAGCGGCTGCCATTGTCCAGCGATTGATACGATCCCCAGGGACGATGAACGCTCAGGTGATTCTTTACAATCGAGGGCGAAACGGTTCGCAAGTGATCGACCAACTGCTTCATGCCGTCGACGCGAGCGCGAGGCACGACCAGGACGGCATCTTCGGTTGCGACCACGATCAAGTCCTCGACGCCCAAGAGTGCGACTTGCGATTTCTCAGAGAATACATACGAGCCACGGCTATCGACCGCAATCGCCGTGCCGGCGATCGCGTTGCCGGTGGCATCCTTGGGGGCGAGCCGCCAGATCGTCTCCCATGAGCCGACATCGGACCAGCCGAATGACACCGGCAGCACCGCGGCACGTGTGGTTTTTTCCATCACCGCGTAATCCATCGATATCGCCGTGGCGCGCGCAAACGATTCGAGATTGAGCACGATGAAACCAAGATCCTGCGTCGCTGCTGCGACGGCAGCGGTGACGGCGTCGACCGATGCGGCATCGGCGGCGCGATATTCGCTCAGCAGCACGCTTGCACGGAACAGGAAATTGCCGGAATTCCAAAGGTATCCCTCGGACACATAAGTCGCTGCCCGCTCCGCGTTTGGTTTTTCGACAAAACTCGCGATCGTGCTGATTTCGCCTGAGAGCACTTCGCCGGGCCGGATATAGCCATAGTCGGTTGCCGGGCGGTCGGGGCGAATTCCAAATGTGACGATCCGCCCTTCCTCGGCGGCGCGCTTGGCGGTCCGGCAGGCGGCGCAGAAACCTGGTGGGTCGGCGACCGAATGATCCGCCGCCAGCACGGCAGTCACGGGGTCGCCGCCGTCGCGGCGCTCGGCGAAAACCGTCCCCGCCACAATCGCCGGACCGGAATCGCGGCGGGCAGGCTCCAAAAGGATATCGGCGGTGGCGCCGATTTCTTCCAATTGCTCGGCGACCAGAAAGCGATACTGCCGATTGGTGATGACAATGGGGCGGCCGAACAGTTTTGGATCCGATACGCGCCGCACGGTATCCTGAAATGTCGAATACGGCCCGAGCAGCCGCAGGAATTGCTTCGGCCGATCTTCGCGCGACGCCGGCCACAGGCGCGTCCCCGCGCCGCCACACATGATCAGGGGCGTGATTTGTTCGGCCATTCGCAAGCAAATTCCGGTCAAGCTTTCCAACGCGCCCGCGGCGAGTGGCGCCGATTAGTAGCATCCGGGGTAGAGGTGACCAAGGACTTGTTGGCGAGGGAACCGTTGCGCAGACAGTGGCTCGCATCGCGGGCCGATCGATCAACCTTCGGATCGGTTCCGCGGTAAGCTTCTTCAAGCCTTACGGCGAGTTACGACACAACCGAGATCACCACTATTCCGAGGGTGACCATTACGGCAGCGCCAATGCGCAACGGCGATTGCCGGTCACCGTGGACGACTATACCGATCAGCGTCGCGAACAGGATGCTGGTTTCGCGGAGCGCCGACACGGCACCCACTGGGCTTCGGCTGAGTGCCCACAGAAATACGCAAAACGAGCCCAGGCCGAGGAGGGCGGAAATGAGGGTTCGTCCCCGTTGATCGTCCAACGCCCGCAGCATTGGCCGCCCGCCGACAAGGCAGACCACCACGAAGAAAATTCCGCTGTCGAGCGCGATCAGCCAAGCCGTATACGAGATCCAATCACCGGACAGGCGAATTCCATAAGCGTCGATTGCGGAATACGAAGCGACGGCGGTTGCCGCCAGCGCGGCGGCGACGAGAAGCTGTCCGGGAATCCGTTTGCCGAAGGACCCGCCGGCAAGCGCAAGCAGGCCGGCAGAGATGATGGCGATGCCGAGGAATTCACCCGGCGTCGGTACTTGCCCGAGCAGTGGTAGAGCCAAGGCCGCCGCAATCACGGGCACCATGCCGCGAGCCATCGGATAGGCTTGGCTAAGGTCCCCGTACTTGTAGGCTTGCGCGAGGCAGAGACGATATCCGCAATGAAGTACAATCGAGACCAGCAGGATTGGCCATACCGAGCTTGGCGGTAGCGCCACAAATGGCAGAACGCAGGTGGCGGCCAACGAACTGACCAAGCACATACCGGTTAGCACCGCGAGGCCATGGCTGCCCGATTTGACGAGCGAGTGCCACGAAGCATGGAGGACGGCAGCCGCCAGCATCAGCGTGATGGTTAGCGCGTCCAATGCGGCCTCGAAAATCCCAGATCTCAATTTTCCGTGCTTATGAGGGATTGGGACGTGCGATACAAGGCGCGGACATCCGATCACGCAGGGTGAGCGTCCGTTTCCGCAGGAGCTATCGGCTCAATTTTTGATGGCGGAGGCAGACCAGTGCTGTTAAGCGACGTCAATTCAAGGGGACAGCGACGTGATAGGTCTGGGTGCTTGGCCTAATTAGTCAGATTTCCGGCCACCGCGTGTGGTGGGCGCCGGCGTTGTGTCAGGAAGATCAGGGGCAGTCGGCGGCGACGCATCAAGCTCGGCCAGCCGCTGCTTGAGGAACAGGCGGGTTGATTGACGGCGCTCTTCCGCTTGCCAATGTGCGGTAAAGCTGGGCTCGATGGGCAGCAGGAATGGCTTGGTCTTGACGCTCGCCATTTGAATTCTCCACCATCGCAGTGAAGCACAGGCTGACCTTAAAGGCGCTTAACACTGCAGCTTATTCCTCCCAGTTAGTGTACGAAATGCGACATTTTTTAGTGTATGAAATGCGGTATTTCCTTGAAGTGCCCGCATGTGAACCATCGACGGGGGTCCCGGGATTTCCGACATGGTTAATGACTTCTTGGTGAAGCGCCGCCTTTAGCCGAATTTCTCTGTTGCGAGACAGCCATGCCGACCTATGACGACGAGTACGTGCTGCAGCGCTATCGAGCGCTCCGCGCCGCGGAATCGGCGCTGTTTCAAGATCAAGCCGATTGTCCAATACAGATTCTGTTTGAGACTGATCAAATCCAGGAGGCGCAGCGATATGCTCGCTCGGAGCGCGCCGCTGCTGGCTGGCGTACCGACGACCTGCGCGTGGGACTGCTAGCGGATGACGTCTATATTGGCCATATCGTGCGCGATGCCGTGGCCTTTCCCGGCGGCAGGCTCGGGCTTTATAACCGCGTCATTGCGACGGGAGGTGTGGTTATCCTGCCGATCTTGGCTGATGGCATCGCGCTCATCCGGATCTTTCGTCACGCCCCGCGTCGCTGGTTTGTGGAAGCGCCGCAAGGCCATCTGCTGCCGGCAGACGATCCCATGCAGGTGGCAAGACTTGAATTGGCGGAGGAAATGGGGGCTGCGCCGACTGAAATCATCCCGCTTGGGCAGGTTTTCACCAGCACCGCACTGACATCGGAAAATCTCAAAATGTTCGCGGCGCGAATCGAAACTGTGGGTGCGCCGCAGCAGGGCGAGGGAATTGAAAGCATCCAAATCATCCCTAAGGGCGAGATCGATGCGCTGGTGCATGATGGAACGATTTGCGACGGCCCGACCATGAGTCTTATTCTGCGCGCTCGGTTGGCCGGGCTTCTCTAAGATGCGGCGTTGGGCTAGGCGCGCACAACCATCCGCATCACCGTGAATGCCTCAGCGGCCGCGATGCCGACACTTGCACCGCGCATGCGGGCGAGGTTTTCGATCGCACTAATCGAGCGCGCGTGCGGCTCGGGCCGCATGTCGAACGCATAGTTATTCAGCGCTGCCAGCTTGCGACCGAGTACCGGCGTAATCTCCACAAAATGTGATGGGCGGAATCCGTCACCGAAGCTGGGGGGCGCCCAGTCGGTGCTTGAAGCGATCTCATAGCAATAGAATGCACTGATCGGGCTTCCAGGTATCGGTCGCAGGGCCGTTGCAGCGGCGCGGAAGGCATTTTGGTGGTCGATATTGAGGTTTCCGCCGTGGCAAACATAGACCGTCGCCGGCTTCAACTCGTTCACCATGCCCTCGATGACGTGGACGAGGTCGCTGAGAGGGATCGTGTCGCTTCGGTTCTCCGGGAAGCCGGCGAAGCGGGGTGCTTCGGCGCCAAGGACCGCGGCGGCCTGCGCGGCGGCTTCGCGCCGCCTACTGTCGAGGCCGCTTCCGTCGCCGCACAGGACAAGAACGTGGACTGGGCTGCCGGACGCCGAATGGAGCGCGATGACACCACCGCAGCCCAAAACCTCGTCAAGGGCATGCGGAGCAATGACGAGGATAGGTTGTCCGGGCATGGTGTCTTATGCGCCGTAGAACTCGTTCACCGCTTCCGCCACCTGAACAATCTGCTCCGGCGTGAGGTGCTGATGGTGGGGAAGTGCGAGCACCCGATCGGCCTGCCGCTCGGCAACTGGGAAGTCGCCGCGTTTGTAGCCGAGCTTCGTGGCAGCCGGGTGTAAGTGCAGCGGCGTGCCGTAATAAACCAGCGACTGGACGCCGTGCTTTTCAAGGTGTGCCTTGAGCGCGTCGCGATTGTCCGCCTGTACCAGGAACATGACGTAAGAGTGCTTTTCATGGCTGCGAACCGGTGGGATGTAGACCTGCTTTGCTCGGATCTTGTCCTGATAGATTGCAACGTTGCGCCGGCGCCGCCCGATTACATCATCTAGCCGAGTCAGCCGATATTTGAGAACCTCGGCGTTCAAGACGTCGAGGCGTGAATTCACGCCGTATAGCACGCAAGTATCACGGTCCTGCAGGCCGTGGTTTCGATAGAGCCGGGTCTTGCGTGCCACCTCGTCGTCGTTAGTCAGCAGCATCCCGCCGTCGCCGATGGCATTGAGATTCTTCAACGGATGGGTGGAGATCGTCCCGGCTTCGCCGAATGTGCCGCCGTGCTGACCATGGTAATATGCGCCCATTGATTGGGCCGAGTCTTCGACGATCAGCAACTTGTGCCGCTTCGCGATATCCATGATGGCATTCATGTCGGCGACCCGGCCGCCCCAATGCACAGGCATGATGGCCTTGGTTTTCGGCGTGATCTTTTTTTCAATTTCGGCTGGATCGATATTTTGGTCGTCGCGCACGTCAGCATAAATCGGTGTCGCTCCAACATGCGCAATCGATCCCGTCGACGCGACAAATGAAATTGGTGTTGTGATCACTTCGTCGCCTTTGCCGATGCCAAGCGCCCACATCGCCAACATCAGGCCGTCGGTGCCGTTGCCGCAAGAGACGCAGTGCTTGGCGCCGGTATAGTCGACAACCTGTTGCTCGAACTCAGCCACTTCCGGGGTCATCACAAGATGCCCCTTGGCGAGCACCCGCTCGACGCACGCGAGCAGTTCTTCGCGCTCCTCCTGGAAACGCAACTGCAGATCGATAAATGGCACTTTGACGTCAGTCATCCGCGTTTCCCATCGTAGAATTCTCGAACCGTCTCGATGACGTAATCCTGCTCGGCGCGGCTAAGATGCTGGTCGACCGGAAAGCTAATGGTCTCCCGGCAATGTCTCTCGGCCACTGGAAAATCTCCCGGTTTGTAGCCCAGAGGTTTCAGCGCGTCCTGTAGGTGAAGCGGGATCGGGTAGTGGATCTTGGCCTCGATGCCACGGTCAAGGCAATGCTTGAGCAGCGTGTCGCGCCGTTCCACGAACAGCACGTAAAGCAGGTACACATTCTTAGTGTAATTGCGCCGCTTCGGCACGGTCACGCCGGAAATGCTGCCAAAGCCCTTGTCGTAATGCGCTGCTGCCGCGATGCGGCCGGCCACGATATCCGGCAGCTGCCGCACGATCCATTTGCCGACGACGGCCTGAGTGGAATCAAGTCGCGAATTGTATCCGAAGATTTCCATCTCATCGCGATTGCGCAGCCCATGATTGCGCAGCAGTCGCACCCGCCGATTCATGTCGTCGTCATTGGTGACGACGATGCCCGCGTCACCCCAGACATTGATGATTTTCAACGGATGCATGGAAAATGCGGTAGCATCGCCGAAGGTTCCAACGCGTTGGCCGTTGAACTCACCCATCAGACTCTGGCAACCGTCTTCGATGACGCGTAGTCGGTGTTTGCGAGCGATTTCCATGATCCTCGGCATCTCGGCGACGTCGCCAGTCAGGTGAACCGGCATGATCGCCTTCGTATTCGGCGTAATGGCCTGTTCGAGTTGCGCCACATCGAGACAGAACGTGTCGTCGCAATCCACCAGAACGATCTTAGCGCCAGCTTCGGCAATGGCGCCGACGGTGGCATAGAAAGTATTCGCGGCCGTGATGACCTCGTCACCGGGGCCGATGCCAAGGGCCCGTAGCGGGATTTTCAGCGCATCGGTGCCGGACCCGACACCGATCGCATGTTTGACACCCAGGGCAGACGCAAACAATTGCTCGAATTCCTGCACCGGCTTGCCGAGTGTGAAGTCGCCGCTTTTGACCAGCGCGCGCAACTCATCGAATACGGCATCGACCTCGGCGAACTGCTGCGCAAGCGGAGAGTAGCGGACATGCATAGTGGCAACTCGATCGCTCAAAGGAATGCCTCTGCGGGCATCCTACCTAGAATGGTCCCTTGAAAAACGGGTCCGGAACGTCAATGGGCACGCCGTTGCGCTGCTCGTCCAGCGTCTTGAGTGCGCCCGCCACCTGACGCTGGTCGAGGCCGAGCATCTGGCTGACCTCACGCACGATTCTCTGCGCATCTGGGTAGAACCCGGGCACGAGACCCCGTGAACTCGGCGTTGGATGTTCAGGAAGGCCAAGCCTGATCGGCGCCGCCTTCAACGCCGCGAACGCGGCGCTGGTGGTGCTTGCGACGATCTCGCCGCCGACGCCGTAACGGACAAATCCGGTATCGACGGTCAACAAGCGACCGGTCTTCCGCACCGACGCCAGGATCGGTTCCATGACCAGGGGGCGCAGGACCCGCAGATCGATCACTTCGGCCGAGCAACCGATCTGTTGCAGGACGTCGGCTGCCCGCATGGCCTCCAGAACGGCATAGGAGGTTGCGACGATGGTCACGTCCTTGCCGTCGCGAACGACCTTTGGTCCGTCGAGCGGGCTGGTGTAGTAACCTTCCGGGACGTGCCCTGTCGCATAGTGGACCCAGCGGTGCTCGATGAAGATCACTGGATTGTCGTCTTCGATCGCGCAAATCAGCATGCCCTTGGCATCGGCGGCAAAGGCTGGCATCACCACCTTGAGTCCTGGAAAGTAGGAGAACAGCGGTTCCAGGCTTTGCGAATGTTCCGGACCCTGGCCCCAGCCGCGGCCGATCACCATCCTGATGACCAGAGGCACTTTGTGTTGCCCGGCGCTGATATAATGCGATTTGGCGGCGTTGTTGACGATTTGCTCGAACGCCAGCAGCGCGAACTCTACGCGATGGAAGCTGATAATGGGGCGCTGGCCGGAAATGGCCGCACCGATCGCAATCCCGACGGCGCCGTTTTCGGCAATCGGCATCTCGATGACGCGATCCTCACCGAAACGGTTGCCGATGCCTTTCAGCGTCCCCCACATCGACGAAGGATCGGCCACGCCTTGGGCGAACACGAAGGTGTTGTCGTGGCGCGCGAACGATTCCGTTAATCCCTCGCGAATTGCATCGGCAAGGGTGATGACGCGCTCTTGACTCATCGACTGTGCACTCATGCGTAGACGTGCAATCCGGCCGTTCTCGGGTCGGGAAGGGGAGCAGCCCGCGCGAACGCACGGGCGTCTTCGATTTCGCTGGTGACTTTGGATGTCATATCTTGCTCACGCTCGGCCGTCAGCGCGTCGCCGAGCTTGGTGCGCAACCGACGGACCGGACAGCGCTCCTCCCACTCGCGAAACTCGCTTTCGGTCCGGTAACCGATGTGGTTGTCGAAACTCGGTCCGCAGTGTTCGCGCCAGCGGTAGCTATCGAGCAGGATGAAGCTCGGGCCGCCGCCGTCACGGGCGCGCTTGACCGCTTCCGCGGTGAGTTTGAAGCAAGTCTCTATGTCGTTGCCGTCGCCATGCACGGCGTTCATGCCGTGCGCCAGTGCGACATTTGTCAGAGGTCGGTCCGGCTGACGTTGATTGAGGTGGGTGTAGACCGAATAGAGATTGTTTTCGCATATGAAGATGACGGGTAGATCGTGCAACACCGCGAAGTTGGCGCTCTCATGGAAAACGCCTTCTTCGATCGAGGCGTCGCCGATGAACGCAACAGTGACCTTGCCGGTTTTCATTCGCTTGTCGGCAAGCGCGCTTCCGACGGCAACTGGTATCGAGCTTGCGACAATGGGAATGCTCGCCATCATGCCTTTGCTAACATCCATGAGATGCATCGAGCCGCCGCGACCGCCGATGCACCCGGCTTCTTTGCCGCAAATCTCGGCGAACATTCGCTTGAGGTCACCGCCCTTGGCTAGATAGTGGGCGTGACAACGGTGGGTGCTGTAGATCTTGTCGGAAATCTCCAGCGCCGCACACGCGCCGACAGCGATGGCTTCCTGACCAATCGAGAGGTGCACCGGGCAGCGCATTTCGCCTTCAGCGTAGTGTTCGGCAATCGCCTCCTCGACGAGGCGGATGCGAAGCATGCTTTCGTACAATGAAATCAATGCTTCTGATGGCGCGGTGCCGGAAGGTGACTTCACAGACGTAGACTGCACGAGGGGACCTCACGGACCGAGCGTCCGAAGTTGGCTCAACAAACCGGTTGGTTGGCATTGATTAGTAAATGACCGCTCAACGCTTGTCTATGGCGGGTTCGCGGTCTAAGTTTACCGCCGCTTCTGGAAATTTCCCGTGCAGTTTCTTCAAGTCTTGCTCGGCGCTAGCGGCAAGATTAGGCGTCGGCGGGGAACAGTCTGACCGTGCCAATTTGCCGATTAGGTCGGCCGCCACGAATGAGAATTCTGCTAACTGTCGCCGCGTGGGGTCACGAATACGCAGATCTTTTGGCCAACTATTCGATAGCGAGCCAACTATCCCCGAACAATATCCCGAGGCTCGCCGCTTCGCATGCTCTTACCTATCATATTGTCACCAGCGCTGCGGACAAGGATTGGCTGTGCCGTCAGGCCGCGGTCGCGGAATTGGAGCGGTATGGGAGTTGTTGTCGCCAAGGAACAGCGACTGTTTGCAGAAGCACCGATCTTGGTCAAATGTAACTCGCCGATGCCGCCTTATGGGACGCGGCTCAGCGGTAATCGGAAGCCGCGATTCGGAACTTGCACCAGACGATTCCGTTCGATCAGGGCGCGCATGATGAATTGCACGACTTGCGGGGAAGTCTTGAATTGTCGCTTCGGCAACCGCTGGCTGACTGGCTCTACCTTCGGGTCTTCGTTCCGTTCGCGAATAGTGCCGCCGGCAATCTCGTTCGGAGAATGCTCGGGCCCTTTGCCCGCAGGTGGCGCATCAGGACCGAGCGCTGGGTGCTTGGGCGATAGATGTCGACGCCGCTCGCGCGTTGCGAATGGACAAGGTCCCGCGGCATGGACAGGTTCCACGGTGGCGTCCGCCCGTACGCAAGGTCCAAGACTTGCAAGGGCTTCTCCAAGCCGTACAATGCACTTCCCTGGAAGCGCCGTCCATGGATGGATATTCGGTGATGATAGAATCAAACAGGCTCCGCCACAGTGTGAGCATCCTCGTTACGGCATTCAACGAGGATAGGGCTGTGGAGCGGGTGGTGCGGGAGACCTGGGCCATCGCTGAGCAATTGCTCGATCGATACGAGATAATCGTTGTCGACGACGGCAGCACGGATGCCACCGGCGCGATTACGGACCGGTTGGCGCGCGAGCTGACGCACACGCGCGCAGTCCACAATCCTCGAAATCTCGGGTTCGGCGCGTCATATACCCGCGGCGTTACCGAGGCGCGATACGACTACCTGATGCTGATGTGCGGAGACGATGGGTTGCCAACGCCCAACTTGCCCAGGATCATTGAGAAGATCGGAACCGCCGATATCGTCATCCCTTACATGCGCAATCTGAAAGAGATCAAGACGCCGTTCCGCTACGCCATCTCGCGCATCTACACAAATTTTCTCAATCTGGCGTTTGGCTATCGGTTGCAATACTACAACGGGCTGGCAGTGCATCGTCGCGACCTGGTCAGGCGGATCGCGCCGAAGAGTTCGGGATTCGGTTTTCAGGCCGAGCTTCTGCTCAAATTGTTGAAGTCTGGATGCAGTTACGTCGAGATCGGCGTCGATGGGGCCTCCAAGGCTCAACAAAGTTCCGTCCTTCTGCGACCCCGCAACGTCATCAACGTGCTTGGCACCTGCATCATGCTGCTGCGCGAACTGCGCGCCTTCAAGCCGATAGAACGGACGCCAGAGGTGCCGCAGGTCGATCGCCTTGGCTCGCGCCCATGAGCGCATTGTCGGGTGGTAGGGCGATATCGTGCGAATTTTCGTGAAGTTCGTTCTGTCGGCCGCGGTTCTGCTGACGATTGCTTGGAAGTTTGATTTTTCAGCCGCCGTGCGGCTGCTGTCGACCATCTCGATCGGTACGATCGTTGGCTGCCTGCTGCTGCTGCTGTTCCAGGCCTGGATCGCCGGCGTGAGGCTGTCGAAGGCTGTTACCTTGCTCGGTCACAGGTTGGAGCTGGCGCCGTCGTATCGGATGACTCTTGAGGGCATGTTTTTCAATCAGGGATTCATTTCATTTCTGGGCGGCGATGCATGGAAGATCTGGAGGCTTCAACTCAGTAGCGTGCCGCTTGCCGATGCGACCGCAGCCGTGGTGTTGGACCGTGTCATCGGCTTTGCCATCAACCATCTCGTCCTGCTTTTGGCCTTGCCTTGGATCTGGGGCTCGATTGAGAGTGCTGTCGTGAAAATCGGACTGCTTATGCTGGCTGCTGCCGGCATAGCCGGCTTTGGGTTGTTGCTGGCGCTTGGGATCGTCCGTGATCGCTTTGCGTTCATCATTCGGTCGCGATGGCACGACAGTGCCGTTGCGGTGGTCCTGCTTGAGGTTGCGACCGTTGGCCGTCATGTTGTCATGAGTTTTCGCAAGACATTGCAGATCGGCGCGATCAGTTTGCCGATCGTTGCGGTCAACAGCTTGCTGTTCTATATCGTCCTGCGAAACTTCAACACGGCGCCCTCGCAGGCGCTCGATTGTGCGCTGCTTGTCCCCGCGATCATGGAGATCACTTTGCTTCCGGTGTCGATCTCGGGCTGGGGTATTCGCGAAGGTACGGTGATCTTCGCCTTCGGCGCGCTACGCCTGGAACCGGAAATCGCCCTGGCGGCGAGTGTCGCCTTCGGGCTCTTCGGCTTGGCCGTCGGGCTGGTTGGAGGTGCGGTGCTGATGATTGAGAGGCGCAGGCGGCAGGACGCCCAGCCGCCCGTGACCGACGAGGCCCGATCGCGACGTTGAAAGGTGTCACAAACTCGCGCCGAAACCACCGTGCATGACGGCGCAAAGGTCGGTCAGTGAATGCGCTCGAGGATGCGAGAAAATAGCGAGCCGCGAGACGGCAGAGCGCGTGCGAGCAGAGGCCTCAAAAACGGCAGCTTCGCCAGCCGGTCTCTTTGGCGGGCGAATTCGGCGGCGTTGGCATAGGCCGTGAGCCGTTCTTTGAAGAATGGTCTTAATATCCGGTCTTTATATCCCTGATCACCTGTCGAGAGCACGGCATTGAGCGTCAGGAGCCGCATGAAACTGACCGGCTCGATTGGCTCTGGCAGCTCGATGAGTGCTTTCGATAGAAGGGGTCGTGATGGACTTTCACACGCGACCGCAGTATTCGGCGCCTTGCATGGCGACCGCCGTTCTCGGCGCGCGCGGAGTCGGGTGTGTGATCGGGATTGTCCCAGGGTACGCTATGCAACGCGAGCGGCCCGTCTAGAAATACAAACAAACGATTGCTCTTGTAGTCCACTATCTGTTGCTCAAATTGGCGGTCCGGTATTTTGGGATCTTCCCAATGGAATGTATCCATCGCCACCTCAGCGCGCCAATCGAGATCTGAGAAAAGGTGCGCAGCCATTCGGGCAGAACTGACCTCGATATCGTTCCACGTTATGAAGCCAGCCCTCATTATCGGCGAGGTGCGCGCCAGGGGCCCTCGAAGAAATCAGCCGGAAGGACCAGGTCCCGGCCATGAATCTTGGCGACGATCGCCTTTGCTGCATTCACTGCCTTGCGCCGCTGTTCTGTATGCAGTTTTCCACAGCTCAGCTTCCGTGCCTCAATATCCGCGGGCGTGACCTCTGGGCTTTCGCTGGCGATCAGCGCGATGTGCCACGCGCAGGCAAGCGCCGGATCGGGCAATGCCAGGCCTGGGCAGCCGTTCAGGTAGCAGTCCGCGAGCTGGCGCTGGGCGCGGATGTCCCCGCGCATGGCATTCCGCTCGATTTCACTGAATTGTTCCGCCATGGCTGAACCGGAATTACTGACGATCCCGCAAGTTATACACACCGGCCTCGCTACGGCCGGGCCCAATTCTATGGAGAATTGCTCTGAATTTGTTAGGCAATCTTTAGCTCCATCTATGGTACCCGGGTCGCCTGCGCCGGAAAGTCGGCAAAAGTCGGCATAAGTGCTGGATTAGACTGTTTTTATATAGTCCTCCGCGTTGTTGCCACATCCGCCCGGTTACCTTGCTGTAATGGGGCGAATCACCGGCCTGGACAGGGCCGCTGGACCACAGGATGCGCGGCCGCCAGGAACGGATGGGCGGCCTGCCAAAAACCGACATAGCGCCCGGCGATATCGCGGGCCGAGGAGCCTGAAGCCGAGATGCCCGCCACAGTATCTGTCAGCCCCAGCGGCAACCAGGATATTGACGGACTTCTGTACGTCCAGAAATGGGCGGTCAGCGCGTTCACCTTTAGCTTCCCGACCAGCGCATCTTTCTATCAGGCAGGCTCCGCGCCGAACGGTGAGACGACATCGAATTTCGATGTCCTCAACGCCACGCAGCAGAATTTCGTTCGTAACTATGCGCTGGCGCAATTTGGCGGGGTTGCCAACGTTACCTTCAGCGAGATCACGGAATCAAGCTTGACGCACGCCGATCTCCGCTTTGCACAATCCGACGCCCCGTCGACGGCTTGGGCCTATCTTCCAGCAGCGCAGGCTTATGGCGGCGACTCCTGGTACAATAATTCGAGCGGTGGCTACGACAATCCCGTTGTTGGAAACTACGCCGGTCATACGTTTCTGCACGAGGTCGGCCACGCGTTCGGCCTCGTTCATGGTCATGATGCAGTCGACAATCCCTACGGGGCGCTGCCGCCGGCGCATGACTCTCTCGAATATTCGATAATGACCTACCGAACTTATGTCGGCGGTCCGGTCAACGGTTACACCTACGGCTCAGCAAGCGCGCCGCAGACCCTGATGCAGAACGACATCGCGGCCCTGCAATATCTCTATGGCGCGAACTACAACTCCCAGAACGGCAACACGACATACACTTGGAGTTCCACCACCGGGCGGCTATCGATCAATGGCGTCCAGCAGTTTGCCACCGCCGGCAACAAGATCTTCATGACGCTGTGGGACGGCGGCGGCAGCGACACCTACGACTTCTCAAATTACACGACCAATCTTTCGGTCAACTTGCAGCCCGGGGCGTGGAACACCGTCTCATCGACCCAGCTGGCCAGTCTGGGCAGTGGTAACTTCGCTGTCGGCAACATCGCGAACGCGTTGCTGTACCAGGGCGATGCGCGCTCGCTCATCGAGAACGCGATCGGCGGCACCGGCAACGACACCATCCTCGGCAACAGCGCCAGCAACACGCTCACAGGCGGGCGTGGAAACGACGTCCTGACCGGCAGCAGCGGCGCCGATACATTTGTGTTCGACGACGGTGACACCGGTTCGGCAGTGGGCAGCCGTGATCTGATCACCGATTTCACGGTTGGCACAGATTTTCTCAACCTTGTTGCGGTCGATGGAGACTCCAGCACCGGCACCGACGACGCGTTCCGGTTCCTCGGTACGAACGCATTTGACGGACAGGCGCGGTCGCTGCGCTACAGCTACGACGCCGGCCGCAACGTGACGGTGGTGGAGGGCGACACCAATGGCGACCGCAATGCTGACTTCGCCATCGACCTCACCGGCAACAAGACGCTCACCAAATTCGACTTCACCACGGGGAGCGTGGTTTCTGATCCCCTCAATCTGACGGGAACGTCAGGGGCAGATACGCTCGAAGGCGCCGACGCCAACGACACGCTGTCGGGGCTGGGCGGCAACGATACGCTGCGCGGGTTTGCGGGCGACGACCTGCTGGACGGCGGCAGCGGCGCCGACACGATGATCGGCGGCGACGGCAACGACAGCT
>JALHRD010000017.1:0-19641 GCA_022841625.1 Xanthobacteraceae bacterium | reverse complement strand
CAACGACACGCTGTCGGGGCTGGGCGGCAACGATACGCTGCGCGGGTTTGCGGGCGACGACCTGCTGGACGGCGGCAGCGGCGCCGACACGATGATCGGCGGCGACGGCAACGACAGCTATGTTGTCGACGATGCCGGCGACGTGGTGACGGAGAGTGGCGCGACGTCGTTTGTGGCGCCGGCGGGGTGGTGGATACGGGGGACGGCGGACTTCAACCATGACGGCCAGGTGGACGTGGTGGTTGAGAACGCGGCGGTGCAGCGGGTCGAGTTGTGGGTGCTCAACAACGGCGTGGTGACGACGACGCGGGTGGAGCCATATGGTTGGCCGGTGGCGGGCGTTCTCGACGTCAACGGGGACGGCCACAAGGACCTAGTCTACCAGAACCCGGGCGGCAGCCAGCAGTGGATCTATTACCTCAACGGGATCGAGCCGTTGGGCAGCTACGGCTATACCAGCGGGCTGACGGTGGATGCCCCGACGGGCGGCGTCGACACGGTGCAGTCGTCGGTCAGCTACACGCTTGGGAGCCATGTGGAGAACCTGACGCTGGCGAACGGTGCGGGCAACATCGCCGGCACCGGCAACGCGCTGGATAACGTGATCACCGGCAATGCCGAGGACAATGCGATCAGAGGTGGTGGCGGGGTCGATATCCTGACCGGGGGGGCCGGCGTCGACACGTTTGTGTTCGGCAGCGGCGATACCGGCGCGTCGCTGGGACGGCGCGACCGGATCACCGACTTCACGACCGGGACCGACGATCTTGACCTGTCGGGGCTGGGGGCGTTCCGGTTCCTGGGCACGGCGGCGTTCGACGGCGCGGCGAACGCGCTGCGCTACAGCTACGACGCCGGCCGCAACGTGACGGTGGTGGAGGGCGACACCAATGGCGACCGCAATGCCGACTTCGCCATCGACCTCACCGGCAACAAGACGCTCACCAGCGGCGATTTCACCGGCGGCAGTCTGCTGGCGCCGATGAGCCTGACCGGAACCTTGAGTGGGGAGACGCTGACCGGCGGCCCGCTCAACGACACGCTGTCGGGGCTGGGCGGCAACGATACGCTGCGCGGGTTTGCGGGCGACGACCTGCTGGACGGCGGCAGCGGCGCCGACACGATGATCGGCGGCGACGGCAACGACAGCTATGTTGTCGACGATGCCGGCGACGTGGTGACGGAGAGTGGCGCGACGTCGTTTGTGGCGCCGGCGGGGTGGTGGATACGGGGGACGGCGGACTTCAACCATGACGGCCAGGTGGACGTGGTGGTTGAGAACGCGGCGGTGCAGCGGGTCGAGTTGTGGGTGCTCAACAACGGCGTGGTGACGACGACGCGGGTGGAGCCATATGGTTGGCCGGTGGCGGGCGTTCTCGACGTCAACGGGGACGGCCACAAGGACCTAGTCTACCAGAACCCGGGCGGCAGCCAGCAGTGGATCTATTACCTCAACGGGATCGAGCCGTTGGGCAGCTACGGCTATACCAGCGGGCTGACGGTGGATGCCCCGACGGGCGGCGTCGACACGGTGCAGTCGTCGGTCAGCTACACGCTTGGGAGCCATGTGGAGAACCTGACGCTGGCGAACGGTGCGGGCAACATCGCCGGCACCGGCAACGCGCTGGATAACGTGATCACCGGCAATGCCGAGGACAATGCGATCAGAGGTGGTGGCGGGGTCGATATCCTGACCGGGGGGGCCGGCGTCGACACGTTTGTGTTCGGCAGCGGCGATACCGGCGCGTCGCTGGGACGGCGCGACCGGATCACCGACTTCACGACCGGGACCGACGATCTTGACCTGTCGGGGCTGGGGGCGTTCCGGTTCCTGGGCACGGCGGCGTTCGACGGCGCGGCGAACGCGCTGCGCTACAGCTACGACGCCGGCCGCAACGTGACGGTGGTGGAGGGCGACACCAATGGCGACCGCAATGCCGACTTCGCCATCGACCTCACCGGCAACAAGACGCTCACCAGCGGCGATTTCACCGGCGGCAGTATCGGCGGGAACCACTACGCAGAGCCGCATGACTTCCCTCAATGGACCGGCGCACCAAATGAATTGCCAAGTCCCGATCCGTTCGATTTCTTGATCTAAGTCGCCTGAACCCGACCTTGAGAATTGGACCGATTTTGAAGACGGCGCTTTCACTTGCCTCCCGTTAGATTTCCACGTAACCGCAAATCAGGAGGCGCACCTACTCTCAGCCCGTGCGGTCTTCCGGCACGCGGACCAAGAGCGAGCGAACCCACGTCGCGCAAGCGTGGGCGGAAAGTGTCGCCACCATCAGCAGATACGGCATAATGGCGTGCTCATATCGTCCATTATAGCCAAAGCCTGCCGTTCCCGCTCCGATCATTATTCCTGCGGACACGAAAGCGAACGCCGCGAACAATCGGTGACGGCTCAGTGGCAGGAACCAAATGGTGAGAAACAGGACGACGCCGACGGCGGTACGCAGCAGGTTGTGCATATCCTGCCCCACCTGCCGGAAGACCAGCAGCCAGGCCGGACGCTGCCAATAACTGTCGGTGTACTTCTCGAACAGCCGCTTCGGCATCGACGTTGATGCTTGCTCCCCGATGTCGTGGGGCATCGCTTGGTAGGTATCGAAGGGGCCCCAAAAGATTGCGGGCGGCCACATTGTGTTCCCCGGCAAGCGGACGCCCAGAAACTGCAATGCGTTCACCGCCATGAGCCTGAGGATTTCTGGATGAGCGATGATCGTCTCAGCGATCATGGCGCGCAACAGGCGATCCGTATATTCGATGCCTTTGTGAAGGCCGGGCGTATTGGCGCCGCCGTCCGCCCACGCCATGATCCCCATCACGATGGTTCCGAAATTCTCCTGGCTTGGCTTTTCGAGCAGGCCGGGGAACATCGATTCGACCTTGGCCGAGGCCGGCCCGTTCTTCGCCTGGATGAAGATTGCGCGTTGGAGGTCGGGTGCATCGCCCCACCGGCCTGAAATACCAGACAGATAGATACGGTCGAACAGCTGCCATCCGCTGAAGTTGTGCAGGGATCCGAACAGCTCGGGTTGCCCGAGGAGCCACGCGCGCGTCTGCGACCACGTCAAGGTCATGCCGAGCACGACCAGCGCAGAAAGCACGACTGCAGCAGTTGCGCGCCGATTGCGGTGCCAGACGACATAGCTGAGCTCAAGCAATACAGCAGATATTGCAAGATAAACCGCCTCGTTGCGCGTCATCAGGGCGGCAAATGCGGCCCCCGCGGTGAGCCACGCATAGCCATTCTTCTGCGTGACAAAAAATCGTGAGACCGCGAATGCCAGGAGGACGACAAAGAACGAGTACAATTGCTCGGTGATAAAGACCTTGGCGTATGAGAAAGGCAGTGTCGAAAGGGCGTAAGCCAGAGCCGCCCCGAAAGCCCATCGCTTGCCGAGCGGATACAGGGCTCCATAGAGCAGAAGCGGCATGGAGACGCCGAGCACAGCATTGGCCGCAATAACGCCGTTGAACGAGTCTGCCCATGTGAGGCCAAATATGTTGAGATAGAGAGGGTAAACCGGCGGACGGACCCAGAAAACGAATGGCCACGGTTCGAGCCGCCCCATCCATCGCGCATACCGGTAATAGACCGAGGCATCCCCCTCATAAGAAATTGGCAGTGCCCAGAGATAGATCAGTTGAATTACGACGGAGAGCACAAGAAGGACAAGTATCGAGTGCCGGACGCTACGGTTGAGGAGGAAGAAAGCGTTGAAGAAAAATTTCGGGTTGATGAAGTGGCGATGTGACTGCTGCGCCATGCGCGCGGACTCCGATTGACGAGGCCTATGGCAACCAATTTCTCATACTGTCTTGCGTTTGATTTGCGTCTTGATTGGCTCGACAGTAGTATCAGGACTTATTGTACTTATTGTACAGAGAGGGTAATCGGCTGACGCCGCCCGCTCATCGCGGCACTGTCAGCCGATTACCCTCTTTGTACACTCGGCAGTCACAAAGGCAAAGCTGTGCGGACGCTCATCCGATCGACCGAAGCCAAGCTATTCTTTCTGCCCAAATACTCGTCCGACCTAAACTCCATCGAGCAGGTGTTCGCCAAACTCAAGCACCTCTTGCGAAAGGCCAACGCGCGAACGCTCGATGCCATCTGCGCCGCAATCGGCGACATCCTTTAGGCCTTCACGCCCCAAGAATGCGCCAACTACTTCAGGAACTCAGGCTACCTAACCTAAATTCATCATGCTCTAGTTGTCTATACTCGTTGGTTCACCTCGCGTTTTCTCGAAATTCACACGTTCACGCTCCACCACGATCGGGCGGTGTCGGACCTGATTGAAGATCGCCACAATGTACTCGCCGACCAAGCCGAGAAAAAGTAATTGAACCCCAGCGAAGAAAAAGATCGCGATGACGATGGTGGGAATGCCGTGCTGTCCGGTGTCAAAACCGGACAGCCGCAAGATAAGAACGGCGAAGGCGTACAGGAAACTAAGCAGTGCGATGATAAATCCGAAAAAGAGCGCAATTCGAAGCGGTGCCGTGCTGAAGCTGATGATCCCGCTCAATCCCTGATCGATCAGCTGAGACATCCGATTTTGTGAGAAGCCATGCTTACGGGCGCGCCAAGTGTACGGCACGCCAATCGAGCGAAAACCGCACTCGAATGGCATCATACGCATGAACGGTTGCGCGTCTTCGAACAGCTTCATGGCGTCGAGCACTTTATGGTCCACGAGCTGAAAGTCTCCGACATCGACGGGATAGTCGACATAGGATATGCGGCTGATCAGCCGGTAGTAGAGCTTCCGCGCGAGCATCCGCAAAAACGGCTCCTCGCGGCGCGCTCTGATCCCGTACACAATCTCGTAGCCGCTTTCCCAGTGGCGAACGAAAATCGGAATCAATTCCGGCGGATCCTGCAGGTCGGCCGGCATGAACAGGATGATTGCGTCGCCAGTTGTACTGAGCACTCCGTTATAGGTATTGCGTAGGATTCCGAAATTCCTGGCATTAACGATGATTTTGACAGACCGGTCGTTCGCAGCAATATCTTTCAGAATCTCGACGGTCCGGTCGGTAGAAGCGTTGTCGCAAAAGATGTGTTCACGATTGTAGTCCTGAAGCTCTGTTTCGAAAATTGACTTGATGGTCTGATAGCACTCCAAGATGCCGGTTTCCTCATTAAAGCACGGAGTGACAATACTAATCGTCCGACGCACAGATCACCTCCTGGGAAAAACAAGCTCTTATGACGGGCAATACACAACGTGCAGCAAACTCGTTGAAACGATCCAGGGTTTCGCCGATCCGATGACATCGCGCACGCTAGCAACCGCAACACCCCCGCAAGGCGTTGCCAAGATTGCTCATCGCGCAAGTCGCGCGCAACGGAAGCCGCATTCTCGGTCATGCCATATTCATGGATCCGCAACTCTCCAATTCCTTGCAATTTGGGTCATGATCGGACGCCGATGTTTGCCGCGACGAAAGGTCTTTCCAGTAAAGCATTTTTCTCTCTCTATCGCTATGGAAAAACCGTCCGGCAATGCCGGCTTCGGGACTTGATTCGAGAGCAATGACTCGACGGCCCTGCTTAGGATTGTCAAGGGGCGCCGTCGTGTAGGCACGTTCCTGAAGCGCGAACACGACTTCGCGCCTGAGCCGGCGGGCGGCGGCTTTGGTTTGAGCGCCGCAGTAACACGCAAACCGTCGTTGGATGAGGCCCGCTATTGGCAGCGGCAGCATGTGACGTTATGAGTGCTCTGGGTTGCCTGTACATGGAGGACTGCAATCATGGATCCGAGTGGCAAGATAGTAGATGTAGTCGCAGTTGAAAGCCGGCCGGTGTCACCGCTGACGCTGTTCATGATAAAGGCGATAACCGTCGGTATCGTCGCCATCGTCTCGTCATGGATCATTGCTGGAATTTTCATCGACGCCCTGGGCCAATTGTTGGACCGTCGCGTTCAGGCGATCGAGCACAGAATCAAGACTATGGTACCCAAGAGAATCGGTGGTACGGGATTTTGGACAATCGTGGAAAGGGAACTGGCGCGCGCGGCCGCCCAGGATGCTGACTTGTCTCCGGAGCGGAAACAAAAGATCATTTCGGACTTACGGGCTATCTCGGACAAATGGCGACCATTCTTGATCGAAGCATCGTCAGTCGTGATGGATGCGTCCGCTTCCTCGCCTGCCATGCGCAAATAGTTTTCTGTCGGTCGCTTGCCGCGCTCCAATGCCGCGGTGTCTACCAGCAGGTTCTGGCCGCTACGATGATCTCACGATGACACCGACGGCGTCCAATGGGCGCCCGTCGTATACCTGCTTGACGGCTGGTTTTGCGACATGGGCTTGGTTATTGTAGCCATGTTTTTGAATTGACCACTGCCGCTACGAACGAGGCTCCATAGGCATGAAAGCCGTGATTCTGGCCGGAGGCTTTGGCACCCGCATTACCGAGGAAAGTCATCTAACGCCGAAGCCAATGATCGAGATCGGCGGCAAGCCGATCCTCTGGCACATCATGAAGATATTTGCCCGGTACGATATCCGGGATTTCGTGATCTGCTGCGGCTACAAGGCCTATCTGATCAAAGAATATTTCGCAAACTACTTCCTGCACATGGCTGACGTCACATTCGATCTGGCGCAGAACCGCATGGAGGTCCATCAGCAATCGGCGGAGCCGTGGCGTGTCACCCTCGTCGACACCGGCTTGCACACCATGACCGGAGGACGCCTGTTGCGGGTTCGCGACTACATCGGTGAGCAGCGCTTTTGCATGACCTACGGCGATGGATTGGCCGACGTCGACATCCGCACCCTGATCGAGTTCCATTCGTCGCACGGCCGCCACGCGACCGTCACCGCGGTTCAGCCTCCCGCCCGCTTTGGCGCGCTGCAGATTGAGCGCGATGTCGTGTCTCACTTTGAGGAAAAGCCGGCAGGCGATGGCCACTGGATCAATGGCGGGTTCTTCGTCATGGAGCCAGCGATATTTGACTACATCGAGGGCGACTCGACGGTGTGGGAACACGAGCCGCTGAAGCGGCTATCGCAGGACGGGCAGTTGGCGGCCTATCGCCATTCCGGTTACTGGGGTGCGATGGATACGCTTCGCGACAAGAAACATCTTGAGGAATTGTGGGCTTCCCACCGCGCGCCCTGGAAAATGTGGTGATGGATCGCGCATTTTGGCAGGGAAGGCGCGTTCTGATTACCGGGCATACCGGGTTTAAGGGCGGCTGGTTGTCATTGTGGCTTCAGCATCTTGGTGCCGATGTTGTCGGCTACGCCCTGGCGCCACCGAGCACGCCGAACCTATTTGCCGTCGCCGGCGTCGCGGATGGGATCAAGTCCATCATCGGCGACATCAGAAATCTGGATGGGCTGCGCTCAATTGTTTGCGAACATAGGTCGGAGGTTGTGTTTCACCTCGCGGCCCAATCGCTTGTTCGCGCCTCATACGCCGATCCCGTTGAAACCTACGGGACCAACGTGATGGGGACCGTGCACGTGCTCGAAGCGGCGCGCGCAAGTTCCAGCGTGAAAGTGTTGGTGAATGTGACCAGCGACAAATGTTACGACAACATTGAACGGGTGAAGGCCTACTGTGAATCCGATCCCGTGGGCGGCCGCGATCCCTATTCGAGTAGCAAGGGATGTGCCGAGCTTGTCACGGCCGCCTATCGGGACTCGTTTTTCTCCGGATCGGCCGACGGGCTTGCTTTGGCGAGCGCGCGCGCCGGCAACGTTATCGGCGGCGGCGATTGGGCCGCGGATCGCCTGGTGCCCGATTTCGTGCGCGCCGTCGGGCGCAGGCAGCCGTTGCGCGTGCGCAATCCTAACGCGATCCGGCCCTGGCAGCACGTTCTCGATCCGTTGTCGGGATACTTATTGCTCGCCGAACGGCTGTGGCAGGACGGGCCGCGCCACATGCAGGCGTGGAACTTCGGCCCGGACGTCGTTGACGCCAAGCCGGTCAACTGGATCGTCGAGCGGTTGATCGCGCTTTGGGGCGAAGGTGCGCGTTGGGAAATCGATGCAACGCTGCATCCGCATGAAGCGCAAAGCCTAATGCTTGACAGTTCGAAGGCGCGCGCGCGGCTCGGCTGGCGGCCGCGCTGGACGATCGACGAGGCGATGGCCTCCGTCGTGGTGTGGTATAAGGCTCATCGCGACAAGCGCCCGATGAAATCGGTCGCAATCGATCAAATCACGGCGTATTCTAAATCAAACTGAATCCACGGCGCCGCGATTTCAGAAGCGAGCGACGCAAATCACTGAAACGCCGCGCATGACAGAATCCGCCGCGATACAGACCATTGATCGGCTGACTGAGATCAGCGCATGCGAAGTGTGCGGCAATCGGCGGCTGACGCCGGTTCTCGACCTGGGCCTGCATCCGCTGTGTGACGATCTCGTTCCCATCGGCGATGCAATAGTCTGCAAAGAATATCCGATCGACATCCTATATTGTAAGAATTGCCGAACGGCTCACCAGCGCTTCCAGGTTCCCAAACGAATTTTGTTTCCGGCAAGCTATCATTACCGCTCGCGCTTCACTGCCGATGTGCTGACCGGAATGGCAAGTCTAGTCGAATCATGCGAGCGGCGCTTTGGCGACCTGAGCGGCAGGCTAGTTGTCGATATCGGCTGCAACGACGGCAGCCTGCTGGACTATTTCGCGAGAAAGGAGTCGGTTACGATCGGTATCGAGCCGACCGATGCCGTCACCGATGCCGTAAGGAAAGGCCATCGCACCTACCAGACGTTCCTCAGCGAAGAGATCGCAACTGCGATCGCGTCCCAGCACGGCCAGCCCGACTTTATTACCTTTACGAACGTCTTTGCGCATATCGAGGATTTGCGGCAGGTGATCGCCGCATTGAAGGTACTGTCAGGCCCCCGCACCGTGATCGTGATCGAAAATCACTATCTCGGCGCGGTGCTCGCCGGCAATCAGTTCGATACATTCTATCACGAGCATCCACGCAGCTATAGCTACACGTCGTTCGATTTCATGGCCCGTTCGCTGGGTGCGCAATTGCTGGACGTGGAATTTCCGTCGCGCTACGGCGGTAACATCCGCGTGTTTCTTGGCAAGGGGACGCAGGAATCGCGCGGACCGGTCAAGCCAGCCGATGTTCTTGCGCGCGAGCAGAAATTCCTGCAGAAGTTCGAGTCTTTGCGAATTGGCATGAACAAGTGGCGGACGCGCAAAGCTCAATCCTTGAAGGATCTCGTGCGCCGTCACGGCAAGCTGCGGGCCAAGGCGTTTCCTGGACGCGCGGCGATTCTGATCAAACTGCTTGGATTGAATCACGATATGATCTCCGCGGTCTACGAGAAGTCCGGGTCCATGAAGATTGGCCACTACGTGCCCGGAACGAGAATTCCGATCCGTTCCGACGACGAATTGCTTGCCATGCCCGACAGATCCCAACCGGTGTTGAATCTGGCGTGGCATATTTCGGCAGAGATTCACGATTACATGAGGCAGCACGGCTATACTGGGTCGATCGTCGATGTTATGAGCCCCGAGGATTTCCAATAAGCGAGCGCCTTGTGTTTGCAATTCTGGGATCCGGCTTCGGCCTCTACGGGTACCTGCCTGCCCTCGCCGCCAATGGCGAACGGGTCGTTCTGCCGCAACGATACCGCGACCGCTACAATTCGAGGCCGGAACTCGCCCGCTTTGCATCGCAAATCGAGTGGGCCAACTCCGAGGCGGAGGCTTTAGCGCGCGCCGACGGCGTCGTTCTCGCCTTGCGTCCGAGCGACCAATGCACGTGGGTTCAGCGTTGTCTGGCCCATGATCAGACCGCGCGCCTGATCCTGGAGAAGCCTTTGGCGCCGACGCCCGAAAGCGCGTTGGCGGTGCTCAACGATCTTGAGCGGTCGGGCAAGGCGTTCCGCATCGGCTATTCGTTTCGTTACACGGCGTGGGCGCTCAAGCTTCGCCACCTTGTGTTAGCAAATAAGGTCGCGGCTTTCGACATTAGCTGGAGTTTTTTGGCCCATCATTTTCGCCATGAATTGCGCAGCTGGAAGCGGTCGACTTCGCGGGGCGGCGGTGCCATCCGTTTCTATGGTATTCAGGTGATTGCGCTATTGGCGGAGCTTGGCTATCGCGAGGTCGTTTTCTCCGCAGGGTACGGCCCGGGGGTGGAGGAAATCGTGCGATGGGCGGCGACGTTTAGCGGAAACGGCCTCCCCAAATGCCACGTCGCAGTCGACACGTGGGCGCCGTCCACGGAATTTCGAATCGGCACCGACGCGGGCGCCGGTGCCGTGCAGACAATCGTAGACCAGCACGATCCATTTGCCTACGACGATGGCGGTCCGTCCAGGCCGAGGCTGGACCGGCGCGTGGACGTCCTCAGCCAGCTGGTCCGATCATGGCATGCTGAAACGGACCCATACAGCTGGTACGTCGCGACAAGCGGTCTTTGGCACGCCGTCGAATCTAAGCTGCAATTCAGTGCCACGATGTCGAACTGATCCGACACGAAACGACCAAACATCACATGCGCGAGTGATGTGCAATAAGGATAAGATTGCTCGGCCAGCCGAACAGGCGGGGCGCCAACACATGGGCGTTCCAGCGGGGAGAGCCGGCCGCCGCCGCCAGCAACTGCCGTCGTGACATCAGGTTGAGATTGCTTTCGTCCGCCCAGAACGGAAGCCCGGCCGCCCGCAATAGCTTCCGGTGAAGATTCTTTGGCAACCAATGTAGCAGCGGAATGACCGTGTGAATCTCGATCGGGAACCAGCGGTTCGGCGTCGTGAGAAATATGCCTTTGCGCGCCACGCGCAGGCACTCGGCAATCATGCGGGCTTGGTTTCGGTCGCTGCCGACATGTTCCAGCACCGCTGCAGAATGTACGTAGTCGAACGCGCGATTTTCAAAGGGAAGTTCGAGGGCGCTGCCAAGGACGAACGTGATGCCGGGATAGAGACGTACGAGATGTGACGCGTCTTCAAGGCCAAGGCCGGTGATCCTGTACTTATGGGGGTACCTGGCCTCGAAGTAGTTGCAGGATTCAGAAACGCTTTCGCCTTCGTCGGTCACGCCGACATCCAGAACGGTATCGGCCTCGGTCGGATGAAACTCGGACATGAACATGTCGAACATCCGATAACGCATTTGGGTGGCGACGCGATTCGAAAGGGTTGATCGACCCTTGACGTTCCATCGACCCGGCTCGGCGATTACGCCCGTTGCCGACGTTGTGTAACTCCCTATAGGATTACTCATCCTAGTCCCATATCCGATACTTGCCAGATTGCCACGGCGCTAGGCGGACGATAGCAGCCGGCCGGCTTACGTGAAAGCCACAGGTAGTATTTCTCCGTAGACCGCCGCTTCGAAACTCGGTGCTTCTTTTGGGGACGGTGCGATGTTATGAAGGTCCGCGCAGCTCAATGCGCGGCTGCCAGCATGTCCTCGCGCCCAGCGACCTCTCACCTGCCGACGAAACCCATCGCACCGCAGTCGAAGCAAGAGACAACTTGCCATGTTACCAAGGACGTTGATCCAGGGATTGACTTCGAGCTCGATCATTCTCGTCGCGGCATTCGTTGTCTATGCCGTCTATCTGGTACTCTTCCTCACCGATCCGTGGTCGTCGTGGGCGCACATCGAAACCCCGTACTATGACCCGGTTATTCGGGCGACCGTGGCCGAGAGAACATTGGCGGGTGTCCTTGCGATTGTCTTTGCCGAGCCGATCCGCTTGCGCCCGGTGATGCAGGGGCTCGAACTGCTGAATTCTCTGCTGCGGCCGTTGATGGTGTCCATCTTTGGATTTAATCCGTCGCTGGCAAATGCCATATCGGCGCTTTACTTCGCAGTCTGCCCGGTCCTTGCCTTCTTTGTCGCGCGCCGAATGCTCGGTCGTTCGGCGGTGGAGTCGATTCTGATCGTGCTTGCGCTCGGCGTTTTGCTGACCAGCGTCGGCTATGTCAGCGCTTCGATCTTCGTGTTCCATCCGTCCAAGAATGTCGTCATCGCCGCGACGCTCGTGGCGTTTCTTGTGTCCCTGCGCCACATGCAGGTTCCGAAGCAGCGCTACGTGGTCGCGATCGGTGCGCTTCAGTTCACCATGGCGATGACCGATGAAATCGGTCTGCCGCCCGGCTTCCTGATGTCCGGGATGGTGGCGGTTTATGTGATCGTGTTTCGCCGCGATCTTGCTTTGCACCTGGGCTGGCTCGTCGCATTTGGCGTGGCGACTATCGCCGCCTATGCCTACCGGTTTGGCACGGATTGGACGGCGCTTGCTGGTGGACATATCTACGGCGGGGAGGGCGTTCTCCAGCGCTTGCTAGGCGGCGCTGCCGGAGCCGGTACCAGTTTGGAGGCGATTACGGGACATCTTGCCGCGGCATTTTCGAGCTTATACGGACTTTCGGCGACAAGGTATCTGTTTCTATTTGGTGTCGCCGTCGCCGTCGTTGTCGCGCTCCTCGGCATTCTTCCGGCTGCGCGAAGACGATTTTTCACGCAGCAAGCGGACGGCGGGACCTTCGGCGTTGCCGAATCAAGCTTCCTCATGCTCGCGGCGGTGCTATTCCTAATCGTCAATGTCTATTCGGCCGTCCTGCTGTTGCGGTTTGGCGGATCACTCTATCTGTCGATTTACAACTATTATTACGCCAGCGTGCTGCCGGTATTCGCGTTCCTGGTGGTCTGCGCGGCGTTCCGCATGACCGCATTCGCAACGCGTGAGCCGTCGCCGCTGCTATGGGGTGCTGGCTGGTTCGTGCGCACGACGCTCGGCCTTGCGCTCGGTCTCGCGCTCGCGGCCAATGTCGTGAATATGCCGCGGGTCAACAGCCTCGCGGCGATGATTCACAACAATCCGTACATCTACGGCGCGATGAATGAAGCCGGCAGGGCAAGTTTGCGCAAGGCCCCGGTGGGGGCGCCCTTGCCGGGTGAGATCATAAAGGTCCCTAGATGCGGCGAATCAACGTTCACACGCGAATTCAACAAGCGCCTCGACGCATTGGGAACGCCCGAAAGTATTCGTAGGGCCTATCTCGTGTATCCATCGAAACCGTTCGTCGACGAGAAATACCTTTCGGCCTTCTTCGTCATGATGCTACGCCGCAACCCGGTGATCGAGGTGGTTCCGGGGAGCGCTGCGCAATGCGAGTAGTCGGCGCTTGCCGCATCACGGCGCCGCCGATGCCGAGGCGGTCCAGTCCTGGTGCTCGCCGGCGTCGCGGTAGGGGATTGGCTCGATGCGCAGCGTTCCGCCCGCCAAGACGAACCGGTGGAATTGAGACGCATAGATCCCGTCCGGTTGGCTCGCGGCGACGCGAAGGATCGGGCGAAACAAACGTCCATGCCAGCCGCACCGCAGCGCGCCGCGCGCCTTGAGGTCGGTCGTGTCCAGGCAGGCGCCCTCGTGCGGGCACATGCGCGGATAGACTTCGATCAGATCGTCACGGCGGAAAATCTGCAGACCGAAGTGATCGCTCCGTCCATAGAACTGGGGCGATGCGGGCGTAACGCTGGCAAGCGGAATGTCGGCAGGCTGCGGGGGCGGAGCTTCGCCGGCGAACGCATGCTGCTGCATGATGTCCAGTGTTTCGCAAAAGCCGTAGCTCGTCTTCGGGAGCCGCACACCCCACCGGCGGACCTCGCCGCGCCGGTTGCGCATCGGCACGTCGTCGTCCATCAGGCGATTGTAGTTCCGCACGAGCGTCCATTTCAGCAGCGGAAATATGAGGGGCAGGAAATAACGCGGCGCACCGATCCCATAGCGCGTCCTCACCATTACCTCGTAATTGGGCAGCGGCTCGGTAATTACCTCACTGGTCAAGATGATGTTGAAGATCGAATTGTGAACGAACAGATGGTTTTTCTTGATCTGCATGCTGTGGTTGGTCACCGCGATCGTCAGTCCGAAAATTTTTTGCAGGAAGATTGCGGAATAGAAATCGGCCGCGATGTAGGAGGGAAAAACCTTGAAGGTGCTGTGCACGACCTCCAAATGCGCGAGATCCTTGTAGTTGAAATCGATATCGACGTCAGTGCCGCCGGACTTCAGTTCCAGGTCGAAGTAGCGAAAGCGGTAGCCTGTCCTTTGAAACAGCGCGTGAAATGCCGCCTGATCCTTGACGATAATCGGTGGGTCTTGTTTTGACTCAGGCATCGGCGAGCTCTGTGCAACGGAGCGAATTAGCTTAGTAGTCCAGCGGGACGCGCGTCAACACCGCGTGACTTGTGAATGGGCTCCGGGGTCGTGCGTCTCGTCGCCCGTCGCGAAAATGTGGCGGCCCCGCTCCGGGCGTCGCCCGGATCGTTGCTTTTTGGATATCGAAGCGTTATCTAACTATTGGTAGTCATATGGAGCTTGAACGAGGACGCTGATGAGTGCCGTCGCAGAAAATTTTGATCGGCTGGCAAGCAGGTCGCAAGCGCGCTCCGAAGCTCACAAGAAGCTTCCCGATCTGACGCGCGACGAAAAGCAGGCCTTGCTTGAGCTGCGCAATGGCATTCCGCTTTGGCATTTCGTCAACTCGGCTCTCGTCGTTTTCCTGTCGCCTGTTCTTGTTATGCTTTATCCGGGCATCGTCACGATGGTTGCCTGCGTGCTGCTCAACCTGCATGCCTTTAACCGGTTCGGCCAAATTGTGCACGGCAGCGACCACGCCGGACTTTTCGCCAACAAGCGCTGGGACATGATCACTGGCAAGGTCTCAAGTGCGTTTCTCGGTTATACACGCGACGGTCACCAAGTGACGCACAACGAGCATCATGTCTTCCTTAACACGGAGCGCGACGGCGACCGTGTCTGGTGCGAGCCGGAAGCGCCGATCAGTTCCATGTTCCGCGGCTGGCTGCGAGATATCTTGTTCGTCTCCGCATTCCATCGGTTCTTCCAGTATTCTTCGAATGTAAAGGAAGAATCGTCATCGAGGGCTCCGGAAAAGCAGGCTGGATTTTTTGAACGAATTGTCCGGCGCGAAGTTTTCGTTGCGTTGGCGCCCGCGATTCCGGTGCAGCTAGCCGTCATGGCCACATATGCGACGACAGCAGGTATTCAGTACTACTTCCTGCTCTACGTGCTGCCGATATTGACGCTGTACCCAGCGCTGATTCGGTTGCGGGCGCAATCGGAGCATAGCTTTCCGCCCGGCGAGGACGGTCGAGCGCCCGGTTTCGACCGCCGCGTGACGCGCAGTACCAAGGGAAGCTGGTTTCTCCGCTTTGTGATCGCGCCGATCTACCTCGACCATCACTACGAGCACCATGCGATGCCCAATGTGCCCTACTACAACCTGCCAAAAGTACGGCGGCTCCTAGAGGAAAGAGGCTACTCGATTCCCTATGGGCCCGGATACGTGGCCTTCATCTGGCAGAAGTGGCGGGCTGAGCGTGGCCAACTGCGGCCGCGGAGCGCTTGAAACCCTCGTTGCAAAAGCGCATCGGATAGCTCTCGCCTTACCGATGCCCGAAAAACGCGCGTAGCGCATCGAACAGGGCGGTGAGCTGCCTACCTCTGTCCGTCGGCATCAACCGGCCGCCCGTCTCGATCACGGCTTGAATGTAGCTCAGCCAGTTGATTCGACGCCGAATCATCTCGCGATTGTCGTAAAGTCTGTCGACTTCGTCGCGGCGCATGGGCTGCGACCGCAAGTGCAGCAATAAATTCGCCGAGACGCTGCTGAAGGTTGACGAAAAAACGAACATCCACAATTCGCACAGGAATGCATAGAGCAGAATACCGGCCCATGCCGGATTGGCGGGATAGGCCGGCAACAGCACCGCCATCAGCGCAAGCCCCAGCGGTAAACCTGCCAGCACGAAGGCGATCATGCCGTTGCGTAGCTTCGTTACGCGCAAAATGACGCCCTGGGCGAAGACCGAAAGGACGAAGGCAGCGAGTGCGAAGCCCAGCCAGCCCATCGTTCACCTCACCGCCCGAAATCCGGCAATCGCGGCAATGAGTGTCAGGACGCCGGCAACGGCGTTGCCTTGGCGTGTCAGTTGGAATCGGTCGCTGTCTTTTTTGACCATGCCCATGCCGAGCAACGATTCAAGACGATTGATTTTTTTTCTCGCGCTCATGTCGATGAATTGCATCTCCAGTTCTGCTGGTGTGGCGGTGCCGCTCCGGACAAGCTCGCTGAGGATGCGCAGCGAATAGCCGCCCTCGGACAGCAGCCAGCATTCCAGGAAAGACAGCGTGTAGATGCCGCATGCGGCGAAAGCGGACACGAACAGTGCGAGGCTCTCGAAGCTTGGTTGCCAAAGGAAACTCGCAAATGCCAAGATCACCAGGATCGCAGCAGGAACGAGAAGAAACAGCAGAATTCCCCACTCGCTCCAGAAGAATGCGCGGTGTCGAAAGATGAGGGTGTAAAGCAAAAAGTGGACGGCGATATAACTGCCGATAATGATCCAAGTCATGGCTTCCCGCTCGGAGAAATGCAGGTTTTGGAAGGGTAGCGCCTCTGTATCCGAGGCAATCCGCAGCCGGTGGGTGGTACACAATCGGTCGTTACGGGGCAAGCGGAAGCCGCCGCGGATCGGCTGGGTCTGCCGGGCCGTCCGCGACTTTGGCCTGAACAGGCTGGCCGGCCCAAGGATCAAAGCGTGGGGAGAGCGGCCATGAGACGCCTGCTCCCCCTGGCGCGGGATCGGGTCGGTAATTGTCTCGGTCGCGGGCGGGGCGCGGCGGGTTGCGTGCCTTTCGCCATGCTCTACAATCGCGGCAATCCTGATCGCAGCAGGAATGAATAGCGGAGCCTTCGACGGCAGGGACGACACCGCACAGCGAAAATATGTTGGTGCATTGCAGTCACGTTGAAATCGGCGCTGACGGCGCGCTCGTGGATCGGCGGCGTTCAGTGCCATTGCGTCCCACAGTGGCATTCCATCACATTGGTGCCTGCGTGACTACGCAGGGCGCGTTTCGCGCGTTCAAGCCCGTGCCGGTCAGGTGGCCTGCCATTCGTCGTGGCGGCAGACCCGCCATGGCACTTTGTCGGTAACCAGCATGTCATTCCTGCGCAATCGCTTGAGCCTTCAACTCGCGGTGCTCGTGGGCGCCGTTGCAGGCTGGTCTCTTCTACACTGGCTCTATCGCGATCTGCTCATTTTTCACGATGCATGGAAGCACAATTTCCCTGAGACCTACGGAGTCGCGCTGAACGGTGGGTGCGGTGAGTTCGCGCACTGGTTGACCTCTCCGGATACCGGGTCGCCTACCGTTATCTTCGCCATCAGCATTTCGTTGACGCAGCCGATCCGAGCTCTGCTCATGAGCTGGTGGGCCTGCAGCCGTCCACTGCCATTTGATGCGATGCTAATCTACAAGCTGCAGATATTTGCGATCTATGCTGGTTTTGCGCTTGGCATGTTCGTGCTCGGGCGGGCGCTGTTTCGTCACTGGCTATCGGCGGTCTATCTGACTGTGGCGACTTTGTTCGCGGGTTTCTGCGTCTACAACGTGCATTCCGACCAGGGCGTCGTGATGATGTTCTGGGTGCCCTGGTGCGCGGCGGCGTTGGTGATGGCTGATCGGCACGCGGGCGAGCCGCGTGCCGCGCTCTATCTCAACCTGGCGGCCGTGTTCCTTTGCCTGCAGATGCTGGACCAGTCGCCGCACCTAGCCGCTCTTGCGGCAGCCGCCGCGGTCCTGGTCTATGCATCCATGCGGTTCGAACGCGCGCTGGGTTTCGTCAGACTATGGTGGCGTTTCTGGCCGGCCGTGCTGGTTCTTTTGGTGACGGCCGGGTGCCTGTACGTGATCCAGAGTCAGATTTACGACTACCAGCCGTCTCAGCGCGCCGCAATCAACGTCCATCCGTCGCAGTTCGGGCAGACCGGCTTTATCCAGCCGAGCGCGTTCTTCGGAACACTCTTTCCACTGACCTTCACCGCGGCGTTCGAGGAGATCGCGTCAGGTTATGGTTGGCGCGGCTTCATCTACCGGCTCGACGTCACCATTCTCTACCTCGGCGCGCTGCCGCTGGTTCTGGTGATCTCGCTGTTTCCCCGGGGCGGCTGGCGCGGCGCGCCGCTGGGTTGGCTGATCTTCGGCATTGTTCTGACACTGATATCGCTGCAGACCAGCCAGCTCTATTTTGCGCTGTTCCACCTGCCGTTCTTCAATCTGTTCCGTGACTACTTCCACTACATCGTGTTCGGACTGTTGAGTTTCCTGGTGCTCAGCGGCTACGGGTTCGATCGGCTGATGACCGCGACTCCGGCAGAGCGCGGTCAAGTGCTACGGACGACGCTAATCGCCTCCGCCGTCGTCTTTGCCGTTGGCGCGGTCGTTCTCGGCGCCTTGGCATTTTACGGCAAGGGGCATGGCCCGGGGCTGTGGTCGTATCTGTGGCCAATAACCGTAGACGCCGTTACCATCCTGGCGGCGCTCGCCGTGGCGGCGGCGGGATACCGGTATCCGAACTTTCGAGCCCGCCATGTGCTACTTGTCATCGTCGTGGTCATGGCAACGCAGTCGGTTTATGCCGCCGGCATCTATCGGTTGCTCGGAGAGCCGGTCGCTTCCGTGTTCAATCGCTATCAGATGAGCGCCGTGATGATGACTCCCTATGACGCGCAGGAACTGGCCGACCCGGCGCGGATCAGGCGCGTGGCCTGCCCGAATAATGCCGCCTGCTTTCTGGCGCAACGGGACGCTGCCTCGCTCAAGCGCGATCTAGATGGAACATTCCTCCGGCACCGCTTGAACCCGGTGTTTCAGGACGAGCTGTCCGTGGAGGCGAAGACCGCGTTTCTCGGCATCACCCATCCGGAACTCTGGGCGAGTGGCTCGTTGCGAGGACTTGCGTCGATCGCCGCGCTCAACCACGAACTTGATGCGCATCGCGGCGAGCTCGCTACGCAGCTTTCGCGCTGGAGCTACGTAATCGATCCAAGACGACCGGCGCCGCCGGAAATGGATGCAATGCCGATGGTCGCCTTTTCCAACATGAAACGAAGCGCCAACACGATATCGTTCGGCTATCGCGCGGATCGCAGCGTCATCGCCAATCTGTCGATCACGGCGGCCCCCGGCTGGTTGGCGGCCGTCAACGGCGTGGCAGCGCCGATCATCCGGGCCAATTACGGCTTTATCGCGCTACGGCTGCCGGCCGGGGAGGGCGAAGTGACGTTGCGCTACTTCAGCCCAGCCAGCGCCTATTTCTTCTGGTCGCGCTGGATGCTTGCGCTGCTGGGCGTCATCGGCATCGGCTGGCTGATCTGGCGGACCCGCCACGCCGAAGGTTGAGCGGATTGCCGCGTCTCACGGAATATTGTTCGAGAACAATGACGGCAGCTGCGATGCGGTGTGGAACGCGGCCCGCCGGCCTGTGCCACGGTCGCTGTCTTGGCGGCCTGGCCAACGCTCGGGATAGTCAAGCCGTGGTTTTCGGCACTTTCCGAACGGCAAAAACTGAGCGCAGCCTTGACACACAAGCTTCGATCGAGAGCGCGGCGGTCATGAGCAGGTAGGGAAGAATAAAATGCTCATAACGCCCGTTGAAACCGAATCCCGCTGTGGCCGAGGTGAACCGCCCCGGGTTTGCCGGAGGCTCCAACTCTTGAGAGGATGGAGCCATGGACAAGCAGCAAAGGCAGAGGTTTTCACCTGAAGTGCGCGCGCGGGCGGTGCGGATGGTGATCGA
>JALHRD010000016.1 GCA_022841625.1 Xanthobacteraceae bacterium | reverse complement strand
GCATCAAGCAGTTCCGCCGCGTTGCTACCCGATACGAGAAAACTGCCAGAGCTTACCTGTCGATGCTAAGCATCGCCGCAGCAATGCTCTGGATTAAAACTGTCAACACGGCCTAGTGTGGCGGTTCAGAAGTCCGCTACATTCTCTCGGCGAGTCCGAATAGCGGACTTCTGAACCAAAGCCACACTAGTGCCGCCGATTTGAAGTTCCTACAGTGCTTGCGGCAAATGTGGTTAGGAACTTCAAATCGAAAAGCGGCACTAGAATCATAGAGTTGCTAGTGCCCCCTTGGTTTCCGAAGTTCGTGTAGGTGGTTGCTGCGATGTATCACGAACTTCGGAAACGGGGCACTAGACTCAATGCGTTGCTAGTGTCCTTCGATTCCGAAGTTCGCAAACGAGGCTGCCGCGAAATGATACGAACTTCGGAATCGGGACACTGGCGACAACAATGACAGAACTGCCAATCACTTTCGCCTGCGGGCTCTACGACCGGATGCTCGCTTTGCATACCCGGGAGGTGAAGCCTGACGGCATCGACCTCACATTTCTCGCGATCGACCATCCGCGCGAGATCTTCGACCGGATGGCCAATAATCTCGAATTCGACGCCGCCGAGATGTCGAGTTCCGACTATTTCCGCCATGCCGTGCGCGGCGACTGCCCGATGGTGGCGATCCCGGTGTTTCCGTCGCGGGTGTTCCGCCACGGCTATATCGCGGTCGACAAGCGCGCGATCCGCGAACCGAAGGACCTCGCCGGCAAACGCATCGGCGTGCCGCTCTATGCCATGACCGCGGCGATTGTCATTCGCGGGCTGCTGCAACACGACTATGGCGTCGACTTCTCCGACGTGACCTGGGTCGAAGGCGGGATGAACGACACCAAGCCGCATGGTGCGCCAAGCACGATTCCCCTGGTGCGGCCAGTGAAGCTCGAACTGCACAGCGACAAGATATCGCTCAACGACCGGCTGGAGAGCGGCGACATTGCCGCCGTGATCGGCTCCGGCCTGCCGAAGGCGCTCAAGACCAATCCGAATGTCGGACGGCTGTTTCCGGACTACCGCAAGAGCGAAATCGAATACTATCGCAAGACCAAGATATTTCCGGTCATGCATGTCGTGGTGCTCAAGCGCGAGCTTTACGAAAAGCATCCCTTCGTGGCGACCAGCCTCTACAATGCCTGCTGTGACGCCAAGGCGATCGCCTATCGCAAGATGCGCGAGCTCGGCACGCTGCGTTACATGCTGCCGTGGATGGCGGCGGAAATCGAGGAAATCGAGCAAATATTCGGCGGCGATCCCTGGCCCTACGGCATCGACGCCAACCGGCCGACGCTCACGGCGCTGGTGCAATACCTCGCCGATCAGGCGCTGATCGAACGGCCGGCGCCAATCGAAAGCCTGTTCGCGCCGATCTTTGGCCAGGCCTCCAAGCCGTGAGCGATATCGCTGCGCCGACGCTGCATTCAAAGCGCTGGCGCAGGCATTGCGATCACGCCGCGGTGATCGTGATCATTCTCGCACTTTGGTCGCTCGCGACCTGGCGGTTCGGCACCTATTGGGTGTCCTCGCCCTGGGCGGTTGCGATCCGCTTTGTCGAAATGATCGCAAGCGGCGAACTGCTCCGCCACGCCGGCTATACGCTCACCGAGGCCGCCGCCGGCACCTTGATCGGCGGCGTGCCGGCGGTGCTGCTGCCGCTCCTGCTGCGACGCCATCCGGTGATGGTCGCGATCCTCGACCCGTTCATGGTCGGCGGCTATGGCGCGCCCAAGCTTGCCTTCGCACCGCTGTTCATCGTCTGGTTCGGTATCGGCATGGAATCGAAGATCGCGCTGGTGGTCAGTGTGGTGTTCTTCATTGTCTATTTCGCAACCCTGGGCGGGGTGCGCGCACTTGACGCCAAACTGGTGCAGACCGCGCAGATCATGGGCGCCAGCGAGCAGCAAGTTGCGCGCAGCATCGTCCTGCCGGGTGCGGTGCCCGCGATTTTTGCCGGGTTTCGCATCGCAGTGCCCTATGGCATTGCCGCCGCGGTGATCGCGGAGCTGATCTCGGCCAATCGCGGCCTCGGTTATCTGGTGCAGAACGGCGCGATGAATTTCGACACGACGGGCGTTTTCGCCGCCGTGCTGATGGCAACGCTTCTGGTGCATGCCGCGGTCTGGCTGATGAACGCGCTGGAAGCCCGGCTGCTGCGCTGGCGGCCGCCGCTCGACCCGATGATGGAGACCGGACCATGACCGCGCTGCTCGAGATCAGGCAGCTCGGCAAGCGCTTTGCAACCCGGGCCGGCCGCGCGCCCTCGCCCTGGGTGATCCAGGATCTCTCGTTTTCGGTGGCCGAGGGCGAGTTCCTGACCATTGTCGGCCCCTCGGGCTCCGGCAAATCGACGCTGCTCAACATCATCGCCCAGACCGACACCGCCACCGCCGGCGATGTTCTGTTTCGCGGCACGCCGGTCACCACCCGCGACCCGCGCGCACTGAAGCCCGGGCTTGAGCGGCGCATCGGCTACGTCACCCAGGACGACAACCTGTTGCCATGGCGCTCGACACTCGACAACGTGCTGTTCGCACTCGAAGTGCAAGGCACACTCGACCAAGCGAGCCGCGCGCGCGCGATGACGCTGATTCACGCGGTCGGCCTTGCCGGCTTCGAGCATTATTATCCGCATGAACTGTCGGGCGGCATGCGCAAGCGCACGGCGCTGATCCGCACGCTGGTTTACGATCCGCCAATTATCCTGATGGACGAGCCGTTCGCGGCAGTGGATGCGCAGACCCGCACTCAGTTGCAGGCCGATCTGCTGCGGCTGTGGGATCTCGGGCGCAAGACCGTCATCTTTGTCACCCACGACATCGCCGAAGCCATCGCGCTCGGCGACCGCGCTTTGGTGTTGTCCAAGCAGCCGTCGTGCATCGCGGCCGAGCACATGATCCCGATCCCACGGCCGCGCAATGTGTCGGACATTTTCGCGCTGCCGGGTTTTGCTGCGACCTATGAAAAAATCCGGGCGGCGGTGCAATGACCGATATCCCCGCCTCCATGGCCGATGTTTCCGGCAGCGGCGCCGGCTCCCGCAAACTTCTGATCTATGGCGGACGCTTGGCGCTGACGCTGGCCCTGATCGCCGGCTGGGAATATGGCGCACGCACGCTTGGGCCGCTGTTCTTTGCGCCGCCGTTAGCCACCGCCGAGCGGCTGTGGGCATTGGCGATCAGCGGTCAGATGCTCGCCGACATCCTGGCCACGCTGCGGGTGGCGGTCGCGGGCTTCGCCATTGCCGGCATTGTCGGGGTAATCCTGCCGTTCCTGTTGCGGCGCTCGGCGCGCGCCACCGAGGCGATTGAGCCGGCCGTGATGTTCACCATGGGCATCCCGAAATATGCGCTGGCGCCATGGCTGATCCTCTGGTTCGGGATCGGCGACATGCCGAAGCTCGTGGTGGTGACGCTGGTGGTGTTCTATATCGTCTTCATCACGACCTTCGCCGGCATCCGCGGCGTCGATCGCCGGCTGATCAGCATGGCGCGCGTCATCGGCGCGAGCGAGCGGCGGATTTCACGCGAGATCATCTGGACCTCGCTGCTGCCGTTTTTCTTCACCGGTCTGAAGATCGCGTTTCCGCGCGCGGTGAGCGCCACCATCGTCGGCGAGTTTCTGGTCTCGACCGAGGGCGTCGGCCGCTATATCGAAGGCGCCCGGCAGGTGTCCGACACCACCGGCGTATTTGCCGGCGTCGTGATCGCACTCGCATTGGTCTTAACAATCAATGCGATCCTCAATGCTATCGAACGGTGGGCGCTACGCTGGCGTCCGGTCGAACGCGACATGGAATTGTAACGCAGTCGTCATGGCCGGGCTTGTCGCAAGCAAGACGGCGGGGAAAGGGCAACAAGATGAAACTCGCAAGTTATGTCGTGGACGGCGCTGAGGCCTTTGGCGTGGTCAAGGACGATGGCGTCGTTACCATGAGCGGCCGCTTCGGCAAGACGTTACGCAACGCGCTCGCCGCCGGGCATTTGCCGCAGATCAAGGCCGCCGCCGTGGACGCGCAGCCCGATTGCAAACTTTCCGATCTCAAATTCCTGCCGGTCATCACCGATCCCGAGCGGATCGCCTGCGCTGGCATCAATTATCGCTCGCATGCCAGCGAAACCGGCCGTGAGATTCCAAAGCAGCCGTCGATGTTCCTGCGGCTCACCGATACGCTCATCGGCCACGATGGCGCGATGATCCGTCCGACTGTCTCGACGCAATTCGATTATGAGGGCGAATTAGCGGTGATTGTCGGTAAGGGCGGACGGCACATCGCCAAGGAACGCGCGCTTGAACATGTCGCCGGCTACACCTGCTTTGTCGACGGCAGCGTGCGCGACTTCCAGAAATTCTCGGTCACCTCCGGCAAGAACTTTCCCGGTACTGGCCCGCTCGGACCGTGGCTGGTGACCACCGACGAGATCCCAGACCCGACCAGGCTGACGCTGATGACAAGGCTTAACGGCCAGGAAATGCAGCGCTCGGGCACCGACCTGTTGATCTACTCGATCCCGCATATCGTGGCGTTCTGCTCGGACTTCACCGCACTCGCGCCCGGCGACGTGATCGCGACCGGCACGCCCGAAGGCGTCGGCCACCGGCGCAACCCGCAGGTCTGGATGAAAGCCGGCGATGTTCTGGAAGTGGAGATCACCGGCATTGGCGTATTGCGGACGCGGATTGTGGACGAAAAAGCCTAGCCAAGAATTATCCAAACACCCGGGCTACAGCAACTTCCGCATCGACGGCGCGGTGTGCAAAGAATATCCAACGACCTCATAAAAACCGATCGCTTCCGGCCTGGCATCGAGAAAGACCGCGCTCATGCCGCGCGCCCGCGCATCCGCCTCCGCATATTCCATCAATGCCCGGCCACAACCTGATTTGCGCGCCGTCTCGTCAATCACGATGTCGTCGATATGCAAATGCGCGCCGCGCATCAGCGTATGCACCGGCCGCATTCCGAGGACTCCGACAAGACGGCCTTCGCTGAAGGCGCCGACAAGCTCATAACCGCCGTGACTCTGGCGTCGCGCCCGACGCAGGAACTCCACCCGATCGAGATGCGGCCGCAACTGCACGACAATCGGAAAAACCCCATCCCATTCGCGCGGTTCAAGGCGGCGAATTTCGAATTGGCCCATTGTACTCGCTTCGCTCCCGTCGGGCTGTGACCTGGTCACTACTTTATAAACGCTTCGGTATACAGCCCGTCATAGCTTTTGAGTCGATCCTCCGGGCGCAAAAGCCCGGCTTCGACATTATAGGTTTCGCCGTTCTCAAGCGCGGCACGCACCGTCACCGGCCGCGCCGGCGTCGATTTGCGGATTTGCTCGAAGCCCGCCGCGAACACGTTGTCGTCGATTGCAGCGAACCGTTTCTTGAGCAGCGCCATCGCCTCGGCCGGACGGTCGCGCAGGAATGTTGAAGCCTCGGTGATCGCGCGGCCCATTTTTTCACAAACGCTGCGGCGCTTCTCGCAAGTCTCGGGCCGCGTGATCAGGCTCGCCATGCCGAACGGCACCATATCGGGCGGGTCGCCGTCCGGGCCGCTCGCAATCAGCACCGCTTCGCCCTCAAGCACCGGGCCGATCGGCCACGGCATCGACATGGCGAAGCCGTCGATCTGCTTGGCCTTGAACGCCGCCAGCGCGGCGGGCGGCGCCATTGGCGCGATGCGGAAGTCGGCGTCGGGATTGAGCCCGGCACGCTTCGCCAACAGCAGCGGAAAGCCGTGCAGGATCGAGCCGATGGCATCGACCGCAATGGTGCGGCCTTTGAGCGCGCGGATCCGGTCATTGAGCGGCGCCTTCGGATCAAAATTCGGCACCAGTTCCTTGCGCAAGATGATCTGCACCACCGGGCGATCCAAAGGATTGGCGATCGACAGAAGCCGCTGGCCCTTGGCGGCGGCCCGGGTCTGCACCACGGTCGAGGCCAGCGCGAAATCGGCGCTGCCGGAAATGACCGCATTGGTCGCGCCGGGGCCGGCAATCACCAGCGACTTCACCCTGAGCCCGTTATTGGCGAAAAACCCGCGGTCCTCACCGAGATAGGCGGCCGAAAACGTCAGCGCGACATTCGGATAGGCAAAGACAATGTCCTCGGGCTGTTGCGCCCGCGTCGCGGTCGGCATCCACGCGCTGACAACAACGAGAGCGATCAGCGACCGGCGCATGTTGTTCTCCCAAGGTGTTTCCCGGCGGCAATCTTGGACGCTGGCAAGCGAGAAGCCAAGAGCGGCCGATTGCACAGCGCACGGTATTTTCGTCATGTCCGGCCTTGTGCCGGGCAGCCTCGTCTTGATAACTGCGGATCGAACCATCGACGTGGATGGCCGGGACGCAAGGGCGTTCACGTCCGACTGCGACGGGCTATGCCCAACCATGACTCCGAGCAAGCAGCGCATGCCATCCGAAGTATTGATCAAAGGCCGCGACGCCGCATTCTTTGCCGAACGGCTCACCCGGGCGCTGCCGGAGCTACGCTGCCAGGCCGCCCGCGATCCGGCCGAGGCGTTGGCGAAATGCGCCAATGCCGACATTTTGATTATTCGCACCGATGAGATTTTCGCCGAACTGATCGACCATATGCCCAAGCTCCGCCTGATCCAGGCGCTGACCACCGGCACCGACCACATCCAGGCGCTGCCGAATCTGCCCAAGGCTGTGACGCTCGCCGCCGCCCGCGGCTTTCACGGCCCGCAGATGTCGGAACTGGCGTTTATCTTCATGCTGCATTTTGTGCGCGACTTCCGCGATTTATTTGCCACGCAAGCAGCGCACCGCTGGAATCGGGTCGAGCAAAGCCTGCTGGTCGACCGCACCGCGGTGATTGTCGGCGTCGGCGCGATTGCCGAGGACTTGGCAAAGCGCTGCCAGGTGTTCGGAATGCGGGTGGTGGGCGTCAGCGACGGCCGCCGCGAGGCGCCGCATTTCGACGCCATCCTGCCGCGCGCGCGCCTGACCGAGGCGGCGGCGCAGGCGGATTTTCTGATCGTCTTGGTGCCGCACAACCGCGAGACCACCAATCTCATTGGCGCAGATATATTCAGCGCCATGAAACCGACTGGCGTTCTGATCAACATCGCCCGCGGCGGCGTGGTCGACGAGGACGCGTTGATAGCCGCGCTGCGCGCCAAAACGATTGCCGGCGCCGGCCTCGACGTATTCCGCGTCGAACCGCTGCCGAAAGACAGCCCGCTCTGGGACATGCCCAATGTGTTCATCACCTCACATGTCGGCGGCATGGCCGACACCTATGGCGAACAGGTGATGCCACTGCTGGTGGAAAACTTGCGCACGTTTGTGACCGGCCGCCCGGAGAAACTGCGCTTCGTGGTGCCACGGTAACGGACATGGCGTCGCTCGGATCGGCACTGAACGTCGCCAAGATCGCGCGCAAGCTCGCGCGCGTCAGCTACTATGCCCGAAACATCGCCCGCGACCTCGCCCCGCAAATTATCTTCAGGCGGCGACTACCGCATATCCTGGCACAGGCCGACCATTACGACACCGCCGCTCTGGCGCATCGCATTGGCTACTACAACAGGCTTTCAGCGCCGCTCGGCGCGCAGCAATACGACTCAAGCGTTGCGCGCATCCCGATGAGCAAAAGTCTCTACTATTACGACTTCAAGGAATACGCCCGCTATTTCCCCCGGCATTTGCGCGTCAGCCACCTGTTCGGCGACATCAACTGGATCCCCGACCGCCCGGCCTTTGTGAAATCCCGGCCGCTCGCGGGCGACAACCGCAATTCGATTGTGTTCAAGCTCGACAAATTCCGGCATTTCTATTTTCCGCCCGATCCAACCGCATTCCGCGACAAGAAGCCGGTCGCGGTCTGGCGGGGCGGCAGCAACAACCCAAAGCGGCTGACGCTGGTTCAGAACTTTTCCGATCATCCGCTCTGCGACGTCGGGTTGCCGGCCGGTGAAAAGAACAGTGCGACGCACAAAGCGTTTCTCTCGCCCGCCGACCAGTTGCAGTTCAGATATGTGATCTCGATCGAAGGCCATGAAATCGCCACCAATCTCAAATGGGTCATGGCCTCCAACAGCCTGTGCCTGATGCCGGCGCCCCGGTTCGAGAGCTGGTTCATGGAAGGCCGCTTGGAAGCCGGCAAACACTATGTATTGCTGCGGGACGACTTCGCCGACCTTGAGGACAAAATTCGCTACTACGAACGTCACATTGACGAAGCGCTCGCCATCATCCGCAACGCTCATGACTTTGTCGGCCAGTTCCGCGACGCGCGATATGAACAGATTGTCTCGCTGCTGGTCATGTACAAATACTTCGTGCTTACCGGACAGATCGAAGCCCATGATCGGGTCTTGGAACTGATCGCCCCCGGGCTATGATAACGTCGTCTCTCCCGGATCCCTCCTCGCCCCATCCAGCGCCGACCGCCGAAAGCCCCAAACCATGTCATCCAACGACCGCGTCGAATTCCCGATTTCAATGGCTGAGCTTGAGCGCCGCTGGGCGGCGGTGCGCAAGGAAATGGCGGCGCGCAACATTGACGCCTTGATCACCCAGAACGCGAGCGACTGGCTCGGCGGCTATGTCAAATGGTTCACCGACGTACCCGCCCACAACGACTATCCCCGCAACGTCATCTTCCACCGCGACGATCTGATGACGGTGGTGGAGATGGGCCACAAGGGCAAGCGCGAGAACCTGAGCGGCAAAGACTCGTTCAATCCCGGCGTCGGCGACTGGGTGTTCAGCCCGTCGTTCTTTTCGGTCGGCTACACCCATGATTATGACGGCGCGCTGGTGGCGCAGGAAATCAAGCGGCGCGGCTACAAGACCGTCGGCTGGGTCGGCAAAGGCCGCCTGCAATACGATCTGGTGCGGGTCACCGAAGAACAATCCGGCAATGCCAAATTCGTCGACGCCACCGATTGGGTCGACGCCATCAAGGCAATCAAAAGCGACGAAGAGATCGCACTGATCCGCCGCGCATGCGCCATGCAGGACGCGCAATGGGCGGCGATCCTGCCGAAGATCAAACCCGGCATGCGCGACAGCGAGTTGACCGCGCTCGCGCAATACGAAGGCGAATTGCGTGGCAGCCAGCAAGGGCTGTTTCGCTGCTCATCGGCGCCACTGGGCGAGCCCGCCGTGCTGCGCGGACGTCACTACCAAGGCCGCGTCATGCAGCAAGGCGACTACATGACGCTATTGATCGAGAACAACGGCCCCGGCGGCCATTACGCGGAGCTGGCGCGCAGCTTTGTCATAGGCAAAGCCAGCCAGGAATTACGCGACGCCTTCGCGGTCGTGCTCGATGCGCAGAAAAACACGGTCAAGAACCTGAGGATCGGCGCGCGGCCCGCCGACATCTATGAGAGTCATAACAACTATATGAACAGCCGTGGCGCGCCGGCGGAGATGCGGCTGTTCGGCCATAACCAGGGTTACGATCTGGTCGAGCGGCCGCTGCTGCGCGACGACGAGACCATGCCGCTCGCCGCCAATATGAACATGGCGGTGCATCCCGGCTTCTTCAAACCGACCAACTTCGCCTTCATCTGCGACAATTTCCTGATCAAGCCGGACGGCACGGTCGAGCACCTGCACAAGACCGAGCAGAAAATTTGGGAGTTGTGATGCCGAATCACGAATCTCTCTCCGCCCTCACGCTGAGGAGCGAGCGAGCAGCGCGTTTACGTGCGTCTTCGACGCGCTATGGCGAGCGTCTCGAAGCGCGAGGTCGGCCCCGGCTGGGGCCTCATGGTTCGAGACGCATTGCTATGCAACGCTCCTTGAGGATGAAAGGCTGATATGCTGATTTGATTGGCGCCAATAGCGCTCGGGGAGCAAAAAACGAAGTGTCGCAACCACCGGTCCAACACAAGATCGCCCGCGTTCACGCGACGCCACTGCGCATCGTCAGCGATTTCACCTGGCTCGGGCTCCAGCGCGAGAACGCCGCCTCGGCCTGCTTCGTCGAGGTCGAGACCGACACCGGCCTCAAGGGCCACGGCATCACCCAGCATTCGGATTCGGCCGCGGTTGCGGTGCAGATCAATAATGTCGGGCCGAAGCTTGCCGGCCTCGACGCGCTGGCCAATGAGCGGATTTGGCATGTGCTGTACTGGACGCTGTCGGGCGGGGCGCAGGTGCAATATGCCAGTTGGGCGATCTCGGCGATCGACACCGCGGTCTGGGACATCAAGGGCAAGGCGCTCAACACGCCGGTCTGGAAGCTGCTCGGCGGCGCGCGCTCCAAGGTGCAGGCCTATGCCACCATCGGCGTGCCTGGCGCCGACATCGAACAGTTGATTGAAGCCGCGCGGCGGCTGGTGGCAATGGGCTTCACCTGCCTGAAGACCCAGGTCGGCCGTCCCGGCCTCGACCACCTGCGCGGCCAGAAGCCGATGATTGAGATTGTGCGCAACGATGCGCGCCGGATCAAGGCGTTGCGCGAGGCGCTGGGCGACGCCATCGAGATCGGCATCGACGCGCAGTGCCGGCTCGACCTGACGCACGCCATGGAACTGGTGCGGCTGGTCGCGCCTTATCATGTGAGCTTCTTCGAAGAGCCGCTGGTGCAGAACGATATGCTGCTGATGGCCGACATGCGCCGGCGCACCACCATGCCGATCCATGCCGGCCAGAGCGAGGGGCTTGCGTTCCGCTATCGCGACATGCTGCTGCACAACGCCATCGACGTGCTCCAGCCCAATGTGTCGGTCACCGGCGGCATCACGCAATGCGTGCGGATAGCGGGCCTCGCCTCGGCGTTCAACGTGCCGATCAACGGCGGCGGCTATTTCTGGCATAATATGCATGTGCAGGGCGGCTGCGCCGCCGGCACCACGCTCGAATATCAAACCGCCGCGGTCAAAACCTGCGAAGCAATCTTCACCGGCATGCCGCAATTGGACAAGGATTGGCTGACGCTGCCGGAAACGCCCGGGCTGGGCTTTGACCCGAAGCCGGAGATGATCAAGGAATTCAAGATGAAATAGCGCGGTATCAGGGATCACAAAAATGCCTCTGCAACTTTGCCCGATCGCATCACGCCTGCTCCGCTCATTCCGGCGCAAGCGGGAATCCAGGGCGACAATTTCACCAGAAAAGATTCTGGGCCCCCGCTTTCGCGGGGGCGAGCGGAGGCACCACGGTGCATCTTGGACCGCCGGCGTCATTGCTGCGGCGACGACCGGCGCACAGCCAGCCGTGGCGCAATCGTCCGTCGAATCCTTCTTCCGCGGCCAGACCGTCAGAATCGTGGTCGCGTCCGGGCCCTCCGGCGGCTTCGACACCTATGCCCGCCTGCTGGCCCGCCACCTCGGCCGGTTCGTTCCCGGCAATCCGACATTCGTGGTGCAGAACATGCCGGGCGCCGGCGGCCTGCGCGCCGCCGGCTACATCGCCAAGGTCGCGCCACGTGACGGCCTGACGTTCGGCGCCATGCAGGGCGGCATGGTCAAAGCGCCGCTGTTGGGGCTGGTCGGCGCCGATTACGATTCTACCGCCATGCGTTGGATCGGCAGTCTCAACAGCGAGGTCCACACCTGCGTCGCCTGGCACACTTCCGGCATCACCAAGATGCAGGACGTTCTGGAACGGGAGTTGATTGTCGGCGCCGCCACCGGCGCCGATAGCGAGTTGATTCCGATGGCGTTCAACAGCCTCATCGGAACCAAGTTCAAGGTCATTGCCGGCTACCAGGATGGGCCGCGCATCCTGCTCGCCATGCAACGCAACGAAGTGAACGGCCGCTGCGGCTGGTCATGGTCGTCGGTGGTGGTGCAACATCCGGAGTGGATCAGGGAGAAGACCATCAGCGTATTGGTGCAGGTGCCGACCCGGCATGCCGACCTCGCGCATGTACCGCTTGCGACCGAGATCGCCAAGACCGACGACGACCGGCAGGCGATTGAGTTTCTGTTCGGTCATCTGGTGATGTCGCGCTCCTACGTGCTGCCGCCCGAGGTGCCGGCCGAACGCACCGCGGCGCTACGCGCCGGCTTCGACGCCATGGTGAAGGACCCCGGCGTGATCGCGGATTTCGCAAAGGCCAATCACGAATTGACGCCGGTCGCGGGCGCCGACTTGCAGGCGCGGGTCAACCGGATTTATGGCACGCCCAAACCCGTCATCGAGAAGGCATTGGCAGCAATCGGTGCGTCCAAGCGGTGATGGAATTTCGCCGTCAGCGCGCCTGATGGCCGCCATTGTCGCCGTAGGCCTCTTCACGGTAGAGGCCGAGCGCCTGCATGGACGGGACGTCGCTGAACGAGAACAACACGGCATCCTCGCGGTCGGAGGCATTGGCATGCTCATGCCAGGCCCATGACGGCACAACGAAGATGTCGTTCTTCACCCAGTCGAAGCGGCGGCCGGCGATGATCGCGTGGCCGGAGCCCTTGGCGACGTTGTAGACCACCGAACCGGTGTGGCGGTGTGACTTGGTCCGATCGCCCGGGCGCAGCCGCTGGATGCAGGCACCGAGTGTCTTCATCACCGGCCCACCAGTCGCAGGATTGACGTATTGCATGATGGTGCCATCATAGGGCGAACCGTCGCTCGCCGTCGCCGCACGCTGCAACGCCTCGTAAGTCGGCCCCCATTCGTATTTAAACAGCGGTGAATAGGGCTTGCTCCAGGGCTCGGCGCCAACCGGCAGGAGACCCGGACCGCCATAGATCGAGACGGTATCGTTGAGCGGATAGTTCGGCTTCTGCACGTGATCCGGATGCACGGCATAGAAGTTGGCGTCGAGCTGGTTGACCAGCAGCATGTCGAGCCCGTCCTGCCACACCGTGACCGCGCCGTGGGCTTCGACGCCGTGGTCGTGCCAGGCGCCGTTCGGCGTGATAACGAAATCGCCGGCGGCAAGGCTCATCTTGTGGCCGTCAACCACGGTATAGGCGCCGGCGCCTTCCACGACGAAGCGCAACGCCGCCGAGGCATGGCTGTGGGCGCTGGCAAACTCTCCCGGCCGCATCACCTGCAGGCCGGTGTAGAGCCAGCCAACGCAGGCCGACAGCCCCTTGCGCCCCGGATTCTCCAGCGCGATCACCCGCCGGCCCGCCTTCTCCGGACTGACCAGATCGAGCGCCTTGAGCACCAGCGGGCGCATGTCGGCATAGCGCCATAGCGTCGGCAGCGACGTCGGCTGCGGATGCCAGGGCTCAATGGCGTTGGCGACGGTCCAGAGCGCATAACTCTCCTGCCGGCCAAGCTCGGCGTAATAGCGGTCGAGCTCCGGCGTATCCTCGACATGAGCCCGGCCAATGACCGTCTCGCGCATTGTGCTGCTCCGCGACCGCGCCGACGGTCGCAAGTTCCAGTGGCAATTTCAAGATCGCAACGTCCGGGGTTCACCAATCGTCAATTTGGCGCGATCGGCGGGTCCAAGCGATAGTCCTTCGATTGTTATTGCTCGAAGAATACATTTTCGAACTTCCGGCCTTTCGGAAGCCGATAGACATCGAAATCGGAATCAACCGAGGCGATCATGCTAACCCCACGCCGCTCACATAACGCAACAAGCGACACGTCGGCCAGATCGGCGGGAAGGTCGTCATATTTTTTCATGATCTCGATCATTCGGGGCAGATCTTCGTGCAATGCGTCATCGATCTCGACCGCCGCCGACAGCCACTCCATGAATCGGAACAAGTTCGGCTGCACATCAGCAAGCATGGCCGCGACCTCACCGATCACCAGCGACGTCGTGATCAAGCGGCTTTCGCCGGCTCGGCGCAGGAACTCCCCTGCCTGCTTGTGGTGGAAATCGTCGCGGTCGAACATCCCAATCATCGGTCCGGCATCAACGACGATGTTTTGCACGCAGCTTCTCCTTGATTCGTGCCTTGTAGGTCGTCGAGCGATCCGTGTCGCCGCTGCCAGTACAGTCCTGGACGAGCCGCACCCAGGCGTCATACGGCGTCTCAGGCACCGGCCCGGCCGCAAGCTGTTTGACAACGGCGGCGCGGACAAATTCGGAAAGCGTTTCGCCGCTGCGTCCCAGACGGCGCTTTAACCGCGCGTCGGTCTCATCGTCCAAACGAATGGTGATTGTTGGCATCGGGGTAGCCCCTGCGTTCATGTATTACAATGCACTACACGGGTCGGCCTGTCAATGCACGGCCTGGCTCGCACCGACCGATAGAGCGGCCGCTCCGGCTGGCGGCCGGCGGCCGCCGATCAATGCGGCGAGCGCACGAATGGCACGAAGCGAACCAGCATGACGACCCGGCCGCGGGTCTCGCCGGGGCCGGTCTTCTCGATCACCGTGAGATACTGAACATCGCCAGGCGGGCCGAGCGGCATCACCAGCCGTCCGCCGACCTTGAGCTGCTCGACCAGCGGCGCCGGTACATGTCCGAGCGCCGCGGTCACGATGATTGAATCGTACGGACCGCATTCCGGCCAGCCATCATAGCCGTCGCCGACCCGCACCCGGGCATTGTCGTGCCCACGCTCAGCGAGCACGCGCATGGCGTGGACCGCGAGCGGCGCGAGGATTTCGACGGTGCAAACCTGCTTCACCAGCTTTGCGAGGATCGCCGCCTGGTAGCCGGAGCCGGTGCCGATTTCGAGCGCGGTGTGCTCCGGGCGAACCTCGGCAAGATGCGTCATCAGCGCGACGATGAACGGCTGTGAAATCGTCGAGCGGTGGCCGATCGACACCGGCCGGTCGACATAACCGACGGCACAGGTGCCTTCGGGAATGAATCGATGGCGCTCGATTTCCGCCATTGCCTTGAGCACCGGCTCGGCGATGCCCTGCGGCAGGGTCGTCGCGTCCTTCGCCGCATGGGCGCGAATGGTTTCGATCATGGCCGCGCGCTCGCGAACGCATTGCGCTTCCTCGGCCGCCGCATGCGTCGCGACAAGCTGGAAAGCGACCGCCATGACCCACCAGAGTTTCATATCGGCCTCCGCATGGCGGCGGATGTCACAGCGGCTTGATGCCGGCCGCGGCAACCGCCTTGGCGACGCGATCCGCTTCATCCTTCATGGCCTGGGCGAGGTCGTCGGTTCCGCCGCTCGCGGGCTCCGCGCCGATCTTGTCGAGCGCCGCGATGATTTCCGGCTCTTTCATGATCACCGCGACTTCGCTGGCGATCCGTTGCACGATCTCACGCGGCGTACCGGTGCGCGCGAACAGGCCCTGGTTCACCGCGAAATCATATCCCGGAATGGTTTCGGCAATGGTGGGAAGATCGGGTGTCAATTTTGCGCGGCGCGCGCCGTTTGAGGCGATCAGGCGCACGCGATTGCTCTCGACGCCCGCGCTCAGCGAGGCATAGGACGAAAACACGAAATCGATATGACCGCCGAGCAACGCGGTGACCGAGTCCGCCGAACCCTTGAACGGCACATGGGTGAGCTGCACCTTGAGCGACGATTGCACCGCCTCCATCGACAGGTGGTGGAAGCTGCCGACGCCCGAGGTGCCATAGGTCGCCTTGCCGGCATTGGCTTTAGCATAGGCGACGAACTCCGGCATCGTGCTCGCCGGCACCTTCTGACTGGCCGCCAGCCAGATCGGCGCGCGCGCAACGAAGGAAACCGGCATCATGTCCTTCGGATTATACGGCAGCTTGAGATAGATCAGCGGGCTGATCGACAGCACGGCGCCGTCGGTCATGATGAAAGTGTAGCCGTCTGGCGCGGAGGCGGTCAGCGCCGCAGCGCCGATGCCGGCATTGGCGCCGGGCCGGTTCTCGATCACCACCGGCTGGCCAATTCGTTCCTGCAGGCGCTTACCGACAATGCGCGACAGCGTGTCAGGCAACCCGCCGGCGGGATTCGGCACAATGATCCGGATCGGCTGGTTCGGATAGGGCTGGGCCGGCGCCAAAGCCGGCATCAGCGCCACGGCAACCAATGTAACGAGCGCAGTACGCAGCCGGCCGAGCATCATGATGGCATTCTCCCTCAACGGCTAAACTATCACGTCCCGATCCCAACCGGGCGGCTAAAAATCAATCTTCGAATGGCAGGCCGACATATTGCTCCGCCAGCGAGGCCTGCGCGTGTTCCGAGGCATGCAGATAATCGAACTGGTTTTCTCGCATGCGCTGCTCGAATGGCGATTCATCGGGGAAACGATGCAACAGCATGGTCAGCCACCATGACAGACGCTCGGCGCCCCAGACCCGGCGCAGCGCCATGTCGGAATAGCCGTCGAGCGCGCGGCTGTGGCCGGTTCGATAATTCTCCACCAAGGCGCGCGCGAGGTAATAGACGTCCGACACCGCCAGATTGAGCCCCTTGGCGCCGGTCGGCGGGACGATATGGGCGGCGTCGCCGGCCAGGAACAGCCGTCCATAACGCATCGGTTCGGCGACAAAGCTGCGCAGCGGCGCAATCGATTTTTCAATCGATGGGCCGGTGACGATTGCCGCGGCCATGTCCTGCGAGCAACGCGCTTTGAACTCCCGCCAGAAGCGCTCGTCCGGCCATTGCTCGATGGTGGTGTCGAGATCGCACTGGATGTAGTAGCGGCTGAGCATCGGGCTGCGCATCGAGGCGAGCGCAAAGCCGCGCGAATGGTAGCAGTAGCAGATGTCCGGAAACGGCGGTGTCTCCGACATGATGCCGAGCCAACCGAACGGATAACCGCGCTCGAACACCTTCAACACCGTCGCCGGAATCGATTGGCGGCTGACGCCGTGATAACCGTCGCAGCCGGCGACATAGTCGCAGTCGACCCGATGCGTCTGCCCGTTCTTCCGATACGTCACATGGGGTCGCGCCGCGGTGAGTTCGTGCAAACGGACGTCGTCGGCTTGATCGACGATCTGTCCCCCAGCCGCGTCGCGGGCAGCATAGAGATCTTCGGTGATCGCCGTCTGGCCGTAGGCCATCATCGCCTTGCCAGTGAAATTTTTGGTATCGATCACAAACCGCGGCCGGCCCTCCCAGGCGATTACCACGCCATCATGGGGCAAGCCTTCGCGATCCATCCGGGCGCCGAGCCCGACCGCGCGCAACAATGCGATCGTCCCCGCCTCCAATACGCCGGCGCGAATGCGCGCAAGCACATGGGCGCGGCTTTGCCGCTCCAGCACGATGCTGTCGATGCCTTCGCGGTGCAGCAGATGCGACAGCAACAGTCCGGCTGGACCGCCGCCAATAATTGCGACCTGAGTCCGTGTCGCCGTCATCGCAATCGGGTCATTGAACGAATCGCCATGGCCATTACCGCTGCAAGCCTTCCCAACCGGCCTTACGTAATTCTTCCAGCGCGCGATTTTGAATTGCCTCCGGTGCGCCAAATATTTCGTTTAGCACCGCCGCCACGCGCGCGGGCGGGGCGTAGCGGATTTCGACGCCGACGCGATCCGCCTCGGCCAGTAGTTCAGGATCCTTCAGCGTCGCGGCGAACGCATCTTGCAACGCCTTGAGCCGATCGGCCGGAATATCCGGCGGCGCGACAAACGGCCGGATGAACACCAGATAGCTAAACAGAAAACTGAGCACCTTCCGGGTCTCGTCATCCTTCGCCAAATCCATCATGAACGGCACGCCACGCGCCGCCAGCTCGGGATGGCGCTCATTGGCGCAGTCCAGGCCAACGGCAAACGTGCCGCGGGCAAAATAATCGCGGCCGATCACCCGCGCACTGTCCCAGCCCCAGCCGCAGAGCCCGTCGACTTCGCCACGCTCCATCGCCGGAATCACGTCATTGGTCGATTTGTAGCCCTTCACGATGTTGAACTTGGTGCCGATCAACGCATTCAGCAGGTTCGGCACGAACTCGGTCGAACCGCCGGAACCGCCGACAATGACGGACTTGGTGAGCAGGTCACTGGCACTCGCAATGCCGGCGCGCTTGGTAAAGACACACGTATTGGAGGTGACATTGGCGCTGCCGAGCCAGCTATAGCTGCGCATGTCAAACTGCACGTTCGGCGACTTGCCGATCTGGGCGTAGACCAGCGGCCCCTGCGGCACGCCGATGGTCAGGCCGTCCTTGGATGCGCGCGCCGCCAGATGATTCATCGCGGCGAGCCCGCCGGCGCCCGGCATGTTCTGCACCACCACGGTCGGACTGCCGGGCACATGCCGTCCGAGATGGCGAGCGATCTGACGACCGTAGAGATCGAAACCGCCGCCGCTCGCGGAGGCCACGATCACCCTGATCTGCTTGCCGCGGTAAAAATCGGCGACCGTCTCCTGCGCCAGCGCGGAAGCGTCGACCGCAAAACACCCCAACAGCAATCCAACCGGCCAGCGGACCGTCATGGATAATCTCCCGCGCCTCGCCCTGCTCTGCGATACTATCAGGACTTGCCACGCGCCGCGCAAGCCGGAATACCGCGATGCTGTCGCTCACCAAGATCCGCACCCTCGATCTCGCCGCAACCGGCGATATGCCGCCGCATCTGAGCGCCGCCAGCGGCCTCGCCTGCCCGGGCGCATTTTTCTATGTCGTGGCTGACGACGAATTGCATCTCGGTGTGTTTCCGGCGGCCGGCACCGCGCCCGGTCACTTGCTTCGGCTGTTCGCGGGCGAACTGCCGACCGCCAAAGCCGAACGCAAGCGCCACAAGCCCGACCTCGAAGCGATCGCACAGCTGCCGCCGTTCGGCGATTGTCCGCATGGCGCCCTGTTGGCGCTGGGCTCGGGCTCGGAACGCAATCGCCGACGCGGCGCATTGCTGCGGCTGGATGCCCATGGCGCCATCGTCGGCGCGCCCCGCATCGTTGACGCCGCGTCGATGATTGCAGGGCTCGACCGCCATTTTCCAAACCTGAACATCGAGGGCGCCGTTGCCATCGATGGCGAGCTGCGCCTGTTGCAACGCGCCAACAAACAGCACCGTCGCAACGCCATCGTGCGCTATTCACTCGCCTTGGCGCTTGACGCACTCCAGCGCGGCGCGGCGATCGAACCGTCGAACATCGACACGATCGATCTCGGCGTCATCGATGGCGTTCCCCTGAGCTTGACCGATGGCGCCGGACTGTCGGATGGCCGCATGGTGTTCACCGCCGTCGCCGAAGACACCGCGGACAGTTACAACGACGGCGCTTGCCTCGGCGCAGCCATCGGCATTGCCGCGCGTGATGGAACTGTGACATTTCTTGATCGCATCGACGGTTGCCACAAAGTGGAAGGCGTCAGTGCGCGCATCGACGGCGATAGCCTTCGCCTAATTTTGGTCACCGATGCGGACGATCGCGCGGTTCCCGCGAGTCTGTTCGGCATCACGATTCCGAATGTCTGATCACGCAGCGCGCGAGCGCAGACCAGATGCGCAAAATAAGCATTGTAGGGTCATACCACCGACACGATCATCGACTACTGAGTGCCGTAACAATAAGAAACATCGGAAGCGCCTAGGTTAACGCACAAAGAAAACAAAAAAGGAGTGATTCACCATGGCCCTTATCATCAAGTTCGCTCGTCTGGTCGCAAAAATGAGCGACGCTTTGCGCGAAGCATCGGCGGCACGAGACGCGGCCCGTCGGAGATATCCGTTCGTGCCGGAGGAGTGATATGCACGCGTAAACGCCGCACCCACAGCGTCAATCAACCGCTTTCCCCTGGATGTCCGGTTCAGTATGCTTGATGGCAAGAGCAACCGACCGGCCAGGGGAGAGAATAATGACAGTTTGCGGCAACCATGCACCAAAAGCGACGCTGCTGCTTGCCTGCCTGGCGATTGCGTTTTCGAGTTCGGCGCCGGCGCAAGACTGGCCGAGCCGCAACGTCACCGTGGTTGTGCCACTCGCCCCGGGCAGCGCATCGGATATCATGGCGCGCGTGGTCTCCGACCAGTTGGGGCGCCAGCTCAACCGCACTTTTGTTGTCGAAAATCGACCCGGCGCGGGCGGCACCATCGGCGCAGCGGCGGTCGCACGCGCGGCGCCCGATGGATACACCGTTCTCGCCTATGGCGCGCTCGCGACAGCCAATGCGCTCTATTCAAAGCTCAGCTACGACACACTCAATGATTTCGTGCCAGTGATCGCCTTCGGCATCCAACCGCTGGTGATCGTGAGCGCTCCCGAGAAGGGCTATAAGACGCTCGGCGATCTGATCGCCGCCGGCAAGGCCAAGCCTGGCTCGCTGAATTATTCCTCCGCCGGCGTCGGCTCCGCCTCGCATTTCGCCGGCGAACGGCTGCGGGTCAGCGCCGGCATCGAGGCCCAGCACATTACCTACAAAGGCGCGGCGGAAGCGGTGACCGAGGTTGTCGCCGGCCGCATCGATTTCAGTCCGCAACTGCCCACCACCACGCTGCCGCTGATCAATGACGGCAAGCTGGTCGCGCTTGCGGTCAGCGCCCACAAGCGCATTGCCACCCTGCCGAACGTGCCCACCGTCATCGAGGCCGGCTTGAAAGTGGACGCGGTCTATCCATTCTACAGCGGCCTGTTTCTGCCGGCGAAGACCCCGCGCGCGATCGTCGAGCAGGTGCACCGGGAGGCGGCCAAAGCGATCCAAGCGCCGGAGGTGCAGGCGCGGTTCGCCAAGCTTGGCGTCGAACCGCTGCCGATGACCATCGATGAGTTCGCCCGATTCTTCCGCGAAGACGTGGCGGCGGCGATGGCACTGGTCGAAACCGCAAAGATTCCGCGACAATAGCGAAGGCCGGCGAAACCGCACAGACCCGGGAGAACGCGATGGCTGGTTGCCTACGATATCGCGCAGCGAGCGCCGCACTGGCACTGGCAATCGCCAGTTTCGCGGTCGCCACTCCCGCCGCGACGCAAGACTGGCCCACGCGCACGGTCACGATCGTCGTACCGCTCGCCGCCGGCAGCGCGTCGGACATCGCGGCACGCATTGTCGCCGACCAGCTCGGTAGGCAGCTCAAGACGACATTCATCGTCGAGAACCGTCCCGGCGCCGGCGGAACGGTCGGCGCCGGCGCTGTGGCACGCGCCGCACCCGACGGCCACACCATTCTGGCCTATGGCGCGCTGGCAACCGCGCATGCGCTCTACGCTAAGCTGCCCTATGATACGCTTAGCGACTTCGCGCCGGTCATCACTCTCGGGCAGCAGGCGCAGGCGATCACCACCGCGCCCTCCAAAGGATACAAGACCCTCGCCGATCTGATCGCCGCCGGCAAGGCCAAGCCAGGCTCGCTGAACTTTTCCTCGGCCGGCGTCGGCTCGGCATCGCACTTCGCCGCCGAACGGCTGATGGTGGCCGCCGGGTTCACCGCCCAGCACATCCCGTTTAAGGGCTCGGGCGAATCGCTGCGGGAAATCGTTGCGGGGCGCGTCGACTTCAGCGTGCAATCCTTCGCCACGACGGTGCCGCTCATTCAAGAAGGTACGCTGGTGGCGCTCGCGGTCAGCGCGCACAAACGGTCACTGCTGGTGCCGAATGTGCCGACGACGATCGAGGCCGGCCTGCCGGCGGAGTCGGTCTATACTTTCTATACTGGCATCTACCTGCCCGGTAAGACCCCCCGCGCCATCGTCGAGAAGCTGCACAACGAAATCGCCACGGCGCTGCAATCGCCCGACGTGCAGGCACGCTTCAAGCCGCTCGGCATTGAGCCTTTGCCAATGAACACGGCGGAATTCGGCAGGTTCTTCCGCGAAGAAGTCGAGTCGACCGCGGCACTCGCCAAGGCCGCCAAGATCGAGCGGCAGTAGCATGAACGGCATCGGTCGAATTCTTATCATGGCCGCGACGCTGACGGTCGTTGGCGCCGGCACGGCCGCACGCGCCGACGCGGTAGCCGATTTCTACAAGGGCAAGCAGATCAACGTTATCGTCGGCTACGGCCCGGGTGGCGGTTATGACGTCTACACCCGGCTCTTGATTCGCCACATGCCGCGTCACGTTCCTGGCAACCCGACCATGGTGGTTCAGAACATGCCGGGCGCCGGCAGCCTGCGCGCCGCCAATTTCATCGGCAATGCTGCATCGCGCGACGGTCTCACACTCGGCGTGTTCGGCGCGCCGGCGGCACTCGAGCCGCTGTTCGGCAACAACGATGCTAAATTCGAGACCACGGGCTTTGCCTGGCTTGGCAATATGATCCGCGACACCGCCGCTTGCGGCACGTGGCACAACAGCGGCATCAAATCGCTCGACCAAATTATCAGTGCCAAGAGCGAGATCGTATTCGGCGCCAGCGGTGCCGGCTCCTATGCCAACCATCATTCGCTCGTTCTCAAGCACATGCTTGGCGCCAAGCTGCGCGTCATTACCGGCTTCACCGGCATCAAAGACGTCGGGCTCGCGCTCGAACGCGGCGAGGTGCAGGCGGCTTGCGCCTTGGCGCTGTCGACCGCCAAGGCGACATTCGACAGTAATGTAAAACGCGGCGAGCTGAAATTCCTGGTGCAATTCGGCAAGAACCAGGATGTCCCCTATTTCGGCGATGCCCCGAATTTCTACAAGATGCTCAAGACCGACGAGCAGCGCCAGATCGCTGATCTGTTCTTCGGCCAGTCAGAGATCGCGCGCCCCTTGATCGGGCCGCCGGGAATGCCCGCCCCACTCGTTGCCGCGCTCCGCAAGGCAATGGCCGACACGGTGGCCGACAAGGCGTTCCTGGCGGAAGCCGAGAAAACCGGACTCGATATCGACTTCGTCCCCGGCGAAGAGACTGCACGATCGTTCGCCGACTTCTATAAGACGCCAGCGGCCGTGGTGACGTTGGCGCGCGAAATCATGGGACGAAAGTAGTGGACGGATCGCCGGCCGGCGCAGTGTCGCCCCCAAACGACCGAGGACGGTCGCTCTCCCGCAAGAGCCTGCTTTCGGGGCACGTAGCGCGTTTACTAACAGCGCTGCAATGAGCAGCCCCAAAAATAGTCCACAATAGCCATAGCTTCTTAAGACTACTGCCACTATATGTATGGCTCCCCCCAGCAAGAAAGCAACCAATGGCAACGCGAGTAATGAAGCTGCGTGAGACAACCGTGTCCACGCCGGAACCCGAAAAGCCGCCGTCACAAGCCAAGCGAGCCGAGATCGGCCGCTATCTCTTACAGGTTGATCGGCAAACCAAAGGCGCCTATGCGACCGCCGAATTGGCCCAGACCGCGGGCCTGGCAATCAAGACCGGCCACCCAGTCGTTCAGGTCAGCGTTTACGACAACATCGAATGCAGCAATACGCTGGTTGAGCTGCCATAGACCGCGCGGCGCCGATCGTTTCCGCTCAGATCGCGCAGCAATGTCACGCGATCACTTCAAAAGCAGCGCATTACCGCTTTTTTCCGCCAGCCGTTTTGCGGGCCTTGGCTTTGACGCTCGTCTTGCCAACCAGCGTCTTGGTGCGCGGCGGCAGCTCGCCCGCCTTGGTAAGCCGCGTCACCCAATATTCCCAGGCACGCCCGAGCGGTCGCTCCTGCAGCGAATAATCATGCGCCATCCGAGCCTCGCCCGCGCTGAGCGGCGTGACCTTTCCGACCTGATGGGCGCGCAATAGCAGCTCTGCATTGCGCGTGGTCATGATCGAGCGGAACACCATTTCCTTAAGCGATGCGCCAACCACGGTGGCGCCATGCCGGCGCATCAGCACCATCGCGTTCTTGCCGAGCGCTCGGGCAAGCGAGGCGCCGTGTGCGATGGTGGTCAGCACCATTGGCGTGTCGCCGAACTCGTCGGCACTGTCCCAGGACGGCACCACCGCGCCCATGGTCGAACCCAGCCCATTGATCGGAACGAGCTTCAGATCGGTGAGGCAGAACGGCAGGACCGCCGGCGAATGGTGATGACAGATCGCCACCACGTCGGGCCGCGCGCGGAAGATCTCGCCGTGAATGACACATTCGCCATAGGGCAAGATGTTGCCGGGCGTCACCACATTGGAATCGCGATCGAGTTCCAGGATATCGCCGGGTTCGACCAGCTCCGGGCTGCGCGAACGCGACAACAAATAGTGGCCGGGCTTTTCCGGATGGCGCACGCTGATATGGCCAAAACCGTCGAGCACGCCCTCATGGGCGACAATGCGGTTGGCAAGCGCAAGCTGGTAGCAGATGTCGTCAATAACGCTGGGCATAGCGAAACCTTTCTTGGTGCAGGCTTGGTGCAAGATCAGGGACAACGCGCCCGGACCGGCTCAGTTCTCCGCTCCTTCCCACGCAAAATGGGAATCCAGCATTGCTTCTTTGACTGGGTCCCCGTTTGACGCGGCGACGAGCGGAGCGCGAGCGCGATCAATCCGGGCCACTGTCACTTTGCCGGCGGCCGGTAAACGATGTCGAACAACCCTTCCACATCGTTTGGCGTCAATTGAGCGGCCGTGAATTTATATTGCACGGCATCGCGCAAGGTCCGCTCCAGGTCGCGGATTTCCCCAATCTGCAGCGCTTCGATCGGGAAGAATTCCTTGACCGCCCGCCCCGCGACCTCGGGCGGCGCCTTGGCAAACTCAGCGAAATACTCGATCGCCCTCGGATTGCTGTACGACCACTGAATGGCCTCATGATAAACCTGCATCAGACGGGTGATGGCTTCGCGCTTGGTCTTCAACGAATTGACGTTGGCGATATTGACCCGGATCGTCTGATTGCGCAGCTCGGTCGCCTCACGCGCGCGGGCAATGATGTTGATCTTCTTCTCCTGCAATTCGCGGAGCGCAAACGGCGGCGTCGCCCAGCCGATATCGATCTGGCCGGTCATGACGCTGGTGAGCGTGCCGGGCAGTCCGCCGGTCGCGGTGGGCCGCGCCTTCGAGCCCGCCTGGTTGAGCAATGCGAGCAAGATCAGGTTTGACGACGAACCGGGCGAGGAGAAAGCAACGGTTTCCTTTTCGGTCGCCTCCTTGAGACTGCGGATTTTGCTCTCGGCGCGGACATACCAGAACAATTCATGCGCGCCGGTCATCTGCGCGGAGATCACCCGGATCGGCGCCTTCTTGGAATAGGCGCCGATGGTGCCGAGAAATCCGTTCGACATCGCGACGTCGACGCTGCCGGAGGTAATGACTTGCAGCGTCTGCCCGCCGCCTTCTGTGAAGAAGAACTCGACATCGAGCCCGGCCTTTTTCAGCATGCCCTCCCTCTGGGCAAACTCCAGGAACGAACTGTCCCAGAAGCCGCGCTGCGAGATTGCGACTTTGAGCTTGTCCTGAGCCTGGGCTGCGGATGCCACGACACTGGCCATGATCGCCACGCCCGCGGCTAGGGCGACAAATCTACGCTTGAGCATTGTTTCCTCCACTCGTTTGTACGCCAACACTGCCGCAAATCGCCCTCCGGCCACAACCGGAATATCGGCCATAGTGACACGGCGGCCGCGCTATGGCACCGATGCCGACCTCGCTGTGCAGCACATCAACCGGGTCTCAGGACATGAGTAAAGAACCATCGCGTTTCTCCCCGATCCGTCGGGTCGTCACCGGCCACGATACCGGCAAGGTCGCCAAGGTCATCCTGGATGGCCCCGCCACCAACCACAAAGGCGGCGCATCCGGGGCGCAATCGACCCTGATCTGGATCACTGAGGGCGCCCCCGCCGACATGCCGATCGGCGAGAACGTCGAGGACCTCGGCGCTCGGATCCTCGGCACGCCGCCGCCGCCCAACGGCACGCGCTTTTGCGTCATTACCTTTCCGCCCGGCAATCCCGGCCGCATGCACCGCACCGAAACCATCGATTATGTCATCGTCATGCAGGGCGAGCTCGACATGGACATGGACGACTCGACCGTGAAGCTGAAGGGCGGCGATGTCATGGTACAGCGCGGCACCAACCACGCCTGGGTCAACCGCGGCACCGAAGTCGCGCGCGCGGCATTTGTGTTGATTGACGCCAAGCCGCTCGGCATCGGCCACCCGATCCTGCGCGAGCAAAGCGCCACGAGTTAGTACCGGATGTCATACCCGGAGCCTTGACGACAGTAGTCGCTTAGCCTTTGATAAGCTTAACGACCTCTGGGAGGAATCGACATGATCGGCAAATTTATCCTTGCGAGCGCGCTAGCGACCGTCGCCTGCCTGGCGCAGGCCCAAGAGGTGCGGATCGGCGTCAACCTGCCCTACACCGGCATCGGCGCCGAACTGGCGCAGCAGATCGATCGCGGCATGGAGCAATATCTCAAGCTCAACCCGGTCAAAGGCTACAAGATCACGATCGTCAAACGCGACGTGAAAGACCCGAGCGGCGGCAATGCCCGCAATGTCATCCAGGAATTGCTGACCCAGGATAAGGTCGACGTGCTGGCCGGCTGGGTCTATTCGCCGAATGCCATCGCCGCGGCGCCCGTCGTGAATGCGGGCAAGAAGCTGGCGGTCATTATGAACGCCGGCACCGCGCACATCACCCAGATGTCGAACTACTATGTGCGCACCTCGTTCAGCATGTGGCACGCCGGCTACACCATGGGCGAAGCCGCCGCGAAAAATCTCAAGGCCAAGACCGCTGTGGTCGGCTTCACCGACTTCCCGCCCGGCAAAGACATGCTGGCGTCATTCCGCCGCGCGTTCGAGGCGTCAGGTGGCAAGGTGCTCGACGAAATCCCGATGGGCAGCGCCGGCGCGGTTCCTGATTTCACGCCGTTCTTCCAGCGCGCCAAGGACAAAAAGCCGGATGTGTTCTTTGTCTTCGTTCCCGCCGGCGACCATTCCTCGGCGGTGGTGCGCACCTATGGCGCGCTTGGCATGCGCGCGGCCGGCATCAAGCTGATCGGCCCCGGCGACATCACGCAGGACAACAAACTTCAGGGCATGGGCTCGGCCGCGGTCGGCCTGGTCACCATGCACCACTATCACGCCGACCTCACAAACGCCGAGAACCAGCGCTTTGTCGCGTCCTGGAAAAAGGACTATGGCGCCGACTCGACGCCCGACTTCATGGCGGTCGGCGGCTATGACGGCATGGCCGCAATCGCCCACGCCATTCGCGCGACCAAGGGCAAAGTCGACGCCGAAGAAGCGCTTACCGCGCTTCGCGGCTGGAAATTCGCCAGCCCTCGCGGCCCGATCCTGATCGATCCCGAAACCCGCGACATCGTTATGAACCAGTACCTTTCGGAAGTGATCATGAAGAACGGCCGCCTGTTTCAGAACACGATCGCGACCTTTGAGAACGTCAAGGACGCCTGCAAGGCCCTGAAAATTCCGCCTTGCAAGTGATCTGACAACGATTGTCGCATATGAAACAACGCGATGCCGCCGCTAACGCCAGCGGCGACATCGTTGACACTTGAGCAGCGCACCGGGGGCCGCTGGTGATCGTCGGCACTGATATTCTGAGCATGTTGCTGGGCGGCCTCGCCGCCGGGATGGTGTTGTTCATTGTGTCGGTCGGACTGTCCGTCACCATGGGGCTGATGGGATTTGTCAATCTTGCCCACGGCGCCTTTGCCATGCTTGGCGGCTACGTCATCGTTTTGACCATGCGGTATTGGGGCATCGGCTTTGTGCCGGCGCTCGCATTGGGGTTCGTCGTCATCGCCGCTGTCAGCATCGTCTTCGAGCGGCTGCTTTACGCCAGACTCTACCGTGCGAGCGAGCTCGACCAGGTGCTGTTCACCATCGGGCTGGTATTCTTCATGATCGCCGCGGTGACTTTGATCGTCGGCCCAGAGAACCAGCAGCTCATGCTGCCGTCTTGGCTGCAGGGGCAGCTCGATCTCGGCATCGTACAGTACCGCACTTACAGCATCTTCTTGATTGTCGTCGGGAGCGCGATCGCGCTCGGACTCTGGCTCGGATTTGAACGCACCCGCATGGGCGCCCAGATCCGCGCCGCGGTCGACAACCGCCGCATGGCAGAATCGCTCGGCATCAATATCGACCGGCTATTCATGCTCACTTTCGCCTTCGGCAGCGGCATGGCGGCCATTGGCGGCGGGCTCGGCGCCGAGTTCATCGGACTCAATCCGCAATATCCGCTGATCTATTTGGTGTATTTCCTGATCGTAGTCGCGGTCGGCGGGCTCGGCCGCGTTACCGGCGTGTTCTTCGCCGCGCTGATCATCGGCGTTTTGGATTTCGCGCTCAAAAAATACCTGCCGCAGGGCGGCACGCTGTTCATCTATGCGCTCGCCATCCTGCTGTTGCTGTGGCGGCCGCAAGGCCTGTTCGGAGGCAAGCCGACATGAGCGCACCCGGGCTGAGCGAACATCCGGCCGCGCGCGCGATGGTCGCGCGCCATCGCCTGCGCGCGTGGGAACCGCTGCCTTGGATCCTGGCATTTGGGTTTTATTTCGCATTCCCGAACCATCTCGGTTTTGGCACCGATCTTCTGATCATGATCCTGTTTGCGCTCTCGCTCGATCTTGCATTGGGCTATGCCGGCATCGTGACGCTCGGACACGCCGCCTTCTTCGGCGCCGGCGCCTATGCGGTTGGATTGCTGGCCCATCACGGTGTCTGGAACGAGCCGATCACGGGCCTGGTGATCGGCGCTGCCGTCGCCGGCCTGATCGGCTTGATCTCCGGTCTGACCCTCTTGCGCACCACCGGCCTGACGCTCCTGATGCTCACGCTTTGCACCATGGCGCTGCTCGAAGAAGCCGCCAATATGGGTGAAAAATACACCGGCGGCTTCGACGGATTGCCGAACCTGCCGATTCCACCGCTGTTTGGCTTGTTCGAGTTCAATCCGCTCTATCCGCGCGTGCAATATCTGTATGTGCTCGGCGTGCTGTTCGTGTGCTTCCTGTTCGTGCGCATGCTGGTCTATTCACCGTTCGGCCAGAGCCTCACCGGCATCCGGGAAAATGTCCTGCGCATGCACGCGGTCGGTGCGCCGGTGAATTGGCGGCTGATCACCTGTTACACGATTTCAGCGGCGATCGCCGGCGTGGCTGGCGCGCTATGGGTGCAGACCAACACCTATGTGAATCTGACTTCGCTCGGGTTGGACCGCGCCGCAACCGTGCTGATCATTTTGGTGCTCGGCGGCTACGGACGGCTTTACGGCGCGTTCGTTGGCGCGGTCGTCTATATGGCGCTCTCGCATTTCCTGGCGAAGGTCTATCCAACCGCGTGGCAACTCGGCCTCGGGCTCCTGCTGATGCTGATTGCATTGTTTGCGCGCAACGGCGTGCTCGGCTTGTGGGACCGGCTGATGGGCCGCCTTTTGTCGAGGCGCGCGCCACCATGAGCGCACCGCTGTTGGAAACCCGCGGGCTCGGCAAGAACTTCGGCGCGCTGGTGGCGGCCCGCGATATCAATTTCCGGCTTGAGCCAGGCGCGCGCCACGCGCTGATCGGACCCAACGGCGCCGGCAAGACTACATTCATCAATCTGCTCACCGGCGTGCTGCTCCCGACGCAAGGCCAAGTGCTGTTTAAGCAACGCGATATCACCGCCCTTCAGCAAGCCGCGCGCGTCAAGCAGGGCATTGCGCGCACCTTCCAGATCAACCGCCTGTTTCGCGGTCTATCGGTTCTGGAGAACGTCTACATCGCGGTCGCCGAACGGCTCGGCGTCGCGGGAGCGATGGTAAAGCCGGCCGGAATGCGTAACGACGTGGTCGAAGAAGCAATGCGGCTGCTGGATGTACTGAAGCTGTCAGACAATGCCGGCCATCGCATTGCCGAGCTGCCATATGGCCGCCAGCGGCTGGTTGAACTCGCCATCGCGCTCGGGCTTGAACCCGAGGTGCTGCTGCTCGACGAGCCCGCCGCCGGCGTGCCTAGCGCCGAAAGCCATATCATTCTCGACGCGGTGGCGGCGCTGCCCAAGCATATCGGGGTGTTGATCATCGACCACGACATGGACCTGGTGTTCCGTTTTGCCGAGCGCATTACCGTCCTGGTCGGCGGCGCGATCTTTGCGGAAGGCACGCCAAAGGAAATTGGCGCCGATCCGCGGGTGCGCGATGTCTATCTCGGGCAAGCGCAGCATGGCTGACGCGCTCGCATTCCGCGGTGTCTCCGCAGGCCATGGCGAAACCGTGGTGCTCGAAGACATCGATCTGACAATCGCCAGCGGCGAGAACATCAGCATTGTCGGGCGCAATGGCGTCGGCAAGAGCACGCTGCTCGCGACCGCGATGGGGCATACCCGCTTGCACAAAGGCGACGTGCTGCTCGCCGGGCAAAGCATTGCGCGCATGCCAATCTACGCGCGCGCGCTGGCCGGCCTCGGCTATGTGCCGCAGGAACGTGAAATTTTTCCGTCGCTGTCGGTGCGCGAAAATCTCGAAATCGGCGCGCGGAGCGGCCATTGGACGCAGGCGCGGGTGTTTGAACTATTTCCACGCCTTGCGGAGCGGCTTGGCAATATGGGCAATCAGCTCTCCGGCGGCGAGCAGCAGATGCTCTCGATCGCGCGCGCGCTGCTCACCAACCCCTCGGTCCTATTAATGGACGAGCCAACCGAGGGGCTTGCGCCAGTGCTCGTGGAGGCACTGACCGCCGTTCTCCTGAAACTGCGCGACAGCGGACTTTCGATCATCCTGGTCGAACAGAACAGCCGCGTGGCGCTTGGTTTCGCCGCGCGCACGGTGGTGATGGACAAGGGCCGCATCGTGTACGACGGCACGTCGGCCGCGCTCCGCGACGATCCGGCGAAACTCGAACGGCTGATCGGGATTGCCGACACCGCGCAATCCCGCTCCGCCTGAGTCCGATTTGGCCCCGCCGGACCCGCCGTCGAGTGCGGCTCTCAATCCTGAGGCGAGCGGTAAGGTACCGGCGCCGGGCGCTAATCAATTCGAATCACTTCCGGTAGCTGCTGAATACGTAGTCCTTGGCTTTCTGCGCAGTGTGGCAGCCGTGGCAAGCCTCCGCGGCCTTGGCACCGACCACGCGCTCACTTCGGCTATCGCCCTTGAAGCCCTCATAGCCCCATCCGCCGGTCGATGCGTAGAGCCGGCTGTTCTTGTGCATGACGCCAAGCACCTTGCGTGCGCCCTCGACCAGCGCGGAATCGTTGGTTCGTGTGGCATCGAGCAGATCGAATACAATCACCGAGCCATCCGCGAACTTGCCGCTGCGATAGCCGCGCAGCGCATTGGCGTTCGCATAGATGTGGTGGATGCCGCCGAATGATTCAAACAGCGGGTGGCCCTTTTCGATCACCATGCTCTTGACGTGGGCCCAATGGCGATAGCCGTCCGGATAGGCAACCCGCGCCGGGCTCTGCGCATAGCCCATCACCGCCGTCCCACTGACAATGCCGGCCACCAGCAGTGACCATGCCAGCTTTTTCATCCCTGTATTGTTCATCATTGCCAGCACTCCATCATTAGTATCGACTCGCTATTATATATTACGTGCCCGATTTGAGACTTGCAAGCGTAATATCGATTCGATACTAAATCGCATGGCGAACCAAAGTGCCGACATGACCCTGCTCGCCCTGCTGGAACGCACCAGCCGGCTGATTCAGGGGTCGCTTCATGCCAAGAACCTGGCCCCGGCGCAGTGGCTGGCGCTGCAATACCTCGCGCGTGCCAACCGATTTTCGCGCACGCCGACCGCCGTCGGTCTTTATCTCGAGGCAACCAAAGGCACCGTGTCACAAACGCTGATCGCCCTGGTCCGCAAAGGATTGGTTCGCAAGGAATGCGACCGCACCGATCGTCGATCAGTTTCCTTGCAACTGACCGGACGCGGCAAAACCGCCCTGAGTCGCGATCCGCTGTCGGACCTGTCGGCCGCAGCAGCGGCCCTGCCGCGACAAACCCAGGACAGCCTCAACCGCGGCCTCGCCGATCTTCTTAAGGTGATGTTGGCCAGGACGGGGGGGCATTCCTTTGGGCAATGCTCTACCTGCCGTTATTTTCAGCGCAACCGCGAACCGGACGATCAGCGACGCCCGCACCAATGTGGCCTGCTCAAGGTAGCCTTGAGCGACGACGACGGTTCCAAGATCTGCGTTGAACACCAATACGCAGCGTAACCATCGACCGGACCGCCCTCGCGGCGGTCGCCTCATCCGCCGTCAAAAGGCAATTCGTGCCGGACAACCGCCACCGCATGCCCGTAGCTCGCAATGAGAACGGCGAATGCGCGTGCGCCGAAAAGCTCGTGCATCGCCCCCACGCCGCTCAATTTTCAGGATGGGGCGCGCTGACAAGCCGCGCGCATGGAACAACCGGCTGGTCATCGCATAGCCCGGCGTGCCGCCCGCGACCGCGTGATCGTCCTGGTGCGCCAGCGCACGGGCAGGCGCCGGACGCAGCTATCCCGCCGCCCGACCGTCGAGCGCCGGGATACCCCGCAAACTTCATCAAGAGCGAAATCGCCATATCGGCGAGCCCGACAAAAACAGGCGGCGCCGCCCAAACCGAATGACGAAATCCGAATGCAACCGCCGCTAACGCGGCGGTTTTTCGACGGGTCGCTCAACCGACTTTGAGATTCTCAGCCGACTCTTTGCCGCGGTTGCTGACGATTTCATAAGTCACAGTCTGCCCCTCATTGAGGGTGCTCAGGCCGGCGCGTTCGACGGCGGAAATATGGACGAACACGTCCTTGCCGCCGCCCTGCGGCTGAATGAATCCGTAGCCCTTGGTCGGGTTAAACCACTTCACGTTCCCTGTCGGCATCGTCGTCGTCTCCTGGAATATATGCTCGCGAGCAAGACCGCACAGTTTGCGCGACTTGCAGATGATCCGAGTTGTTGGAGAGGACCTAAGGGGCAACCCGGAAGCGGGAGCTTACCAAGGCAAACCAAGAACTTGGACCCCAAGTCTATGGGGCGACGGTCCAGTGGTCAATGTGGGTATGGCGGGTACGGGCGGGCCGGGCGCTGGGCGGTCAGGCTTCGGCGGGCGCCTTCAAACGCCACAGTTGGAAGCCTGCTTTTCCGATCGCCAGCTCAATTTTGTCGCGCGAGAGGTTATGCGGCGGTTTCGCATCGACCGCGACCACGCCGATGACCGTCCAGGGCGCATGCTGCTGCGGCAGCTTGCTGCCGCTCTCGTCGTTCACAAAAGCGCGGAGGTCTCTGGTCGATTCAGACTTGAAGATATAAAGGCGCATGGCTCAATTCCTTGTTTCGCGCGGCCTGCGCCGACCGGCCATCCTTGCCGGTATCCGCGTCTTTCAATGGCTTTATTCAGCCGCTTTGGGCGATCGACGCGCCAGCGGATATTGCGCCCGATCGTACAATTCACGGATGCCCTGGCTGTTGAAACGCTCTTCGCCGACCTCGAGATTCGCGCCCACCAGGAGTTGGGGCGGCAATTCCTCGATCGCAAACCGAACCGCTTCGGCGGCCGAGTCAAACCGACGGTATCCCATCGGCCTGTTGCCCTTGCGACTGCGCGTTGGAAACAATTCGGCCGGCGCGTCATAGTCGAAGCTTCTACGATTTCCCGCCATTCTCACTACGTCCAATCTATCCATACAAATTCCGCGATCCGCTTATCGCCATGGGCGCGACGCTTGGCCTGACAATGGCGCCGAGAGCTCACGGCAAACATGCCGCACCCGGTGACGTCATTGTAAAGTGGCGTGGCCTTCATAAATTGGCGAAGTGCGGACTGCACGCGGCTCCTTCCCTTGCAGGTAAGCTTGCAGGCGGGAGCGCAACCGGTCTCTCAGCCACCGGCGCCCAAATTCGCCTCGCGGAAGGCGACATGCCGATGATAGACATAATATAGGTGCTTTTCGCAATTTCAGCTAGCTTTTCTTTCGACGAACCTGATATAGGCGATAATCCTGGACCGCCCGCAGGCGCTCCGACACGGGAAAACCGCGGTCGCCTAAACATCGCACCCTGCGCATCCAGAAAACCATTAAGAATAACGGACGAAACTTGAGCAACGACCCCAACAACGCGCCTTCCCCGCAATCGCAAGATACACGGGACTGGGTACGAACGCTCGCACACTATCGCGAACCGAGCCACACGCGCAGCATCTTTGAGATCGCGATCACGCTGGTGCCGCTGGCCGCGCTTTGGACGATCGCCTGGGTGGCATATTATTTTGGCTTCTGGTGGATCTCACTCGCGATTGCCGTGCCGGCCGCCGGCTTTCTGGTACGGCTGTTCATGATCCAGCACGATTGCGGGCATGGCGCGTTCTTTCGCCATCGCATGGCCAATGATTGGGTTGGCCGCGTCATCGGCGTCCTGACTTTGACGCCTTACGATTTCTGGCGCCGCACGCACGCCGCCCATCACGCCGGCTCCGGCAATCTCGATCAGCGCGGTTTGGGCGACATCAGCACGCTGACGGTGCGCGAATATCTCGCGCGATCGAAATGGGGCCGGCTGTGCTACCGCACATATCGGCACCCGATGGTGATGTTCGGCATCGGCCCCGCTTATCTTTTCATGCTGCAACAGCGGCTGCCGGTTGGCATGTTTCGCAACGGTTGGCTGCCGTGGCTCAGCACCATGGCGACAAACTTTGCGCTCGCTGCGGTGGTCGTCGGGTTGATCTGGTTCATCGGCGTGGGACCGCTTCTGCTGATCCATCTCCCGACGGCGCTGATCGCCGCCTCGATCGGCGTTTGGCTATTCTACGTGCAGCACCAATTCGATCCAACCTTCTGGGCGCGCAAGCCCGAATGGCGGTTTCAACAAGCGGCGCTCTATGGCAGTTCGCATTATCATCTGCCGGGCGTTCTGCGCTGGTTCACCGCCAATATCGGCATGCACCATGTCCATCATCTGTGCAGCCGCATTCCCTATTATCGGCTACCGCGGGCGCTGCGCGACTATCCTGAACTTTCTCAGGTCAGCCGATTGACGATTGTGGAAAGCCTTGGCTGCGTCAGGCTCGCTTTGTGGGACGAGCGCGAGCGCCGGCTGATTTCGTTCCACGATCTTCGCCGCCGCGCCGCAACGCAACTCGCGTAATCGTCGTTAACTGTTTCGCAACGACCCGCGATTGGGCAACTCTGCAAGGCTTTTTAGACCTTGCGATGAGGCCGGCGAAAGCCTATATTAATATGATCGAGTTTTCGGCCGGACGAATTGGCCTCGCAGCGCTCAGGCGCGCCTGACTGACGACCTTCTTCCAAAAATCTCGAACTTTAGCGGCCGCGGTTACCTGCGGCCATCGTACCCATGTCAAAGGATAAGGTCATGTCACAAGGAACAGTGAAGTGGTTCAACGGTCAGAAGGGCTTCGGCTTCATTCAGCCGGACGACGGCGGCAAGGATGTGTTCGTACACATCTCGGCCGTTGAGCGCGCAGGAATGCGCAGCCTCAATGAAGGTCAGAAGATCGAATTCGAAGTTGTTGCGGATCGCAAGACCGGCAAGTCGTCGGCTGACAATCTGCGCACCGTCTAATCGGTCGTTACTGCCAAGGCCTTGACCGCGGATGTACCGGCAAGGCTGACGCATTAGAGCCCTGCGGCCGTTAATCCGGCCGCGGGGCTTTTTGTTGTCGCGCGGGCGCCGATCGCATCGGCCGCGCATGCCAAGGCTGATGACCGATTCCACGAACTTGTTTTCATGCGCTTTGGCGCTATCATGACCCTAACATCGGGCCGCCGACCAGGTGCAGGCCACAATGCCACTTCTTCGCCGCAGACCGGAATTCGTCAGCACCCAGAACGGGGTGGAATTTCTCATGCACGATGGCGAACGGGACGTGATCTGCTGCGCCACGCTGGACTTGCTGCGCCAACGATTTGGCAGCCGGGACCCCGCCAGCGATGAGCAGGTTTTTTCCAGCAACCGCGACGCCATCGAAAGCATCGCCAGCAGCAAATACCAGGCCGGCAAGACCGAAGCTGGCGCCGGTCCGGAGATCCTCGTCACCGAATGGGACATGGCCTCTCCGCTCAGCCTGAAGCTTTGAGGCGACGCGATACGCGTTTAAAAGACTGGCGCGCCCGAAGAGATTCGAACTCCTGACCCCCAGATTCGTAGTCTGGTGCTCTATCCAGCTGAGCTACGGGCGCGTCGTGCGCATGGCGCCAATAATGGCGGCTGCGCGGGCATCTCCGGGTGCGCAATGCCCCCGGCACGAAGCCCATAGCTATAGCGTCCGTTTCGCGATGGCAAGGGAGCCCCATGACCGGCCATGACGGCGGACCTACGCGACGCCGGCGACGCTCATAAGCAAAATCTGCCCGACAAACCGATCCCCGCCCCGCCGGATCACGCCCCGCGCGATCATGCGCCGCGGGAGCGCTCGTCGCGGCGCGCCTGCAATTCAACCGCCCGGTCGGGGATGGTGACGCGGAAGGTCGCGCCAATGGTGCCTTCCACCAGCCGGATGTCGCCGCCATGGGCGCGCACCAGTTCGGCGACAATGACCAGGCCGAGGCCGCTGCCGCCGCTGCGGGTCGTACTCTTGAACGGCTCAAACAGATGCACGTGCGCCGCCTCCGCAATGCCCGGCCCGGTGTCGGACACTTCGATCTCCACCACCGCGCCCTCACGGCGGCCGGTGATGCGGATCTGATCGCGGCCGGGATCGCGCGCGTCGCGGCTTTGCAGCGCCTGCATGGCATTGCGGGCGAGATTGAGCAGGATCCGGAACAATTGATCGGGATCGGCGTCGACCGTCAGCCCGCGCTCGACCGCACCGATCCAGCGGATCGGCGTATCGGGGGCAAACTCCAGCGACTCGCGTACCTCGGCAACCAGGGGTTCGAGCGCGATCGGCCGGCGATCCGGCGGCGGTTCCTGCGCGCGGCCGTAGGACAGGGTCGATTCGCAAAACGAGATCGCCCGCTCCAGCGCGCGCATGAGCTTGGGCGCGAAACGCTGCACCTGCTCGTCCGGCAATCCCGAAAGCCGGTCGGAGAACAATTGCGCCGAGGTCAACAAATTGCGTAAATCGTGATTGATCTTGGAGACCGCCAGCCCGAGCGCCGCCAGGCGATTTTTCTGCTGCAGCAAGGTTCCGAGATCGCGCTGCATGGCGGCCAGCTCGCGCTCGGTGGTGCCGATTTCATCGTGGCGCCGCGAAGCGACGATGATACGCGCGGGGTTTTCCGGGTCGGCGTGAAACGCCATCATATTCGCGGTGATCCGGTGCAGCGGCCGCACGAACAAATAGTGTAGCGCCAGGTAAACCAATGTCGCGGTGATTGCCGAAATGATCAGCGACAGCAACAGGATGTTGTGTGAGAACCGCAGCATCGCCGCGCGCAATGGCTTCTCGTCCAGGACGACCTCGACAAACTCACCGCCGCGCGGCGCATGGCCCAGCACGCGCATGACCTCGTCATCGCGCGACAGCAGCACGCCGAAGGCATCGACGATGGCGCGATACCAGCTCACGTCGCGCAGATCGATATCGTGGTCGACCGACGGCGGCATGTCGCCGACCATCAGCAGCCGGCGCTGCTCGCCCATCTTCAGCGCGACGGCGCGCGCGCCAATCGAGTCGAGCACCTGGCGGGTCAGTTCGTCGGGCACATTTGGAGTCGCTTCGAGCACCAGCGCGGCGGTATAGGCGTCCGAGAGCTTGTCACGCAGCCAGTTCAACCGAAAATTGGCGATCGACGGCACATAGATGAACACTTCCGCGATCATCACCGCAAAAATTGTGAGGATGAGAAGCTTGTCGGACAGGCCTAATCGCGCCGTGAGCCGCCGCCGCAGGCCGGGCTTCTGCTCGTTAGGATCGGGTGCCTTGTCCATGGCGGATCGCGGATTGTTCAAATTCAAATTGCTAACCGAAGCGTCGCAACAGAGCGATGATGCGCCGCACCCATGGGCTCGTCAAATACGGGGTAAAAAACCCCATCGCGGCGCGCTTACCAATTTCAGCGCGGGTCGGATACGGCAATACGACGGCGACCATCGCCCGAATATTGAGTCGGTTGGCCAGCGCCAGCGACCAGGTCGCGATCAATTCGCCAGCGCCGGCGCCGACGATGCTGGCGCCAAGAATGCGGCCACGCTTATCGGTGATGACTTTGATGTGGCCGCGCGTCTGGCGCTCGGCCTGGGCGCGATCGTTTTCGCTCAGCGGCCAGCGCAACACCCGGATGGCACTATGGTCGCGGCGCGCCTCGCTCTCGGTCAATCCGGCATGCGCCAGCTCCGGATCGGTGAATGTCACGCGCGCAACGCCGCCATCGCGGGCCTTCACCGGCAATCGGAACAGCGCGCTCCGGATGACAAGACCGGCATGATCATTGGCGAGATGGGTGAAGCGCTGGCCACCCGCAACGACGTCGCCGATCGCGTAAACGCGGCGGTTGCGGGTGCGCAGCCGGCGATCGACCTCAATGCCCGCCGGCGTGTGCGCGATGCCGGCGGCGTCGAGCCCCATGCCGTCGATATTGGGCCGCCGGCCGGTTGCGATCAGAAGATGGCTGCCGACGATCCGCTGTTCGCCGACGGTTCCATCCAACACCACCGCCACACCCGTTCCGGCAGCCTCGACACGCGCGACCGAAACGCCGGAATGCAACGTCACCCCCTCCTCCGCGAGCTGATCGAGCACGACGCGGGCGCATTCGGGATCCTCGCGCGCCAACGGCTCCTGAGCCTCGAGCACGGTGACAGCCGCGCCCAGCCGCCGGAACGCTTGCGCCAGTTCGAGCCCGATCGGACCGGCGCCGAGCACGATGAGATGGCCCGGACATGCGGTCAGGCCAAAGATCGTCTCGTTGGTCAGGTACGCGACCCGATCGAGCCCAGGAATCGGCGGCACCGACGGCGCCGAGCCGGTCGCAATGACAATCCGGCGCGCCTTGATTTCGATGGCGTCGCCAATCGCAACGGTGTCGGGGTCGGTAAAACGCGCCGCGCCTTCGATCACCCGCACCCCAAGACCGGTGAAGCGCGCTTTGGAATCGTTCGGCGCGATCGCAGCGATCACGCCATGCACATGGTCGTGGACGCGGGCGAAATCAATCCGGGGCGCGGCCGCCACGATCCCGAAATCCTGCACGCCTGAAAAGGCATGGGCACGCGCCGCGGCGGCAATCAGCGCTTTCGACGGCACGCAACCGGAATTGAGACATTCGCCGCCCATCTTGTGTCGCTCGATCAGGACCACCGGCACGCCAAAGGCGGCGGCGGCGGCGGCCACCGAGAGCCCGCCGGCGCCGGCGCCGATGACGCAGATGTCGGGTGCGATGCGTTCGGTCATGTTATCCCCGTGGCCGACTCTTGTCGGCGCAAATATCTGTCAGCGAACATCCGAATTGGCGATGCGGCGCGCGCGCCATCGCTTCATGACAACCGGGATCAGCGCAAACACGCCGAGCGCCGCCAAAGCGCCCAGGAGATCCGGCGTCACCGCCGCACGCAGGTCGAAGTCCAGCCGGCACCCAGCACCGCCCGCTGCCACGCAGGCGTGGTAAATTGCGCCCTGCGCGCGGAGCACGCTGTCGAGCCCGGCGCCTACAAAGGCAAATGTGAACGTCGCCGGAATAATGCCGATGCCGGTGGCGACGACATAGGTCCGCAACCGCACGCCGGCGAGCGCCGGCACGAGATTGACCAGAAAAAACGGAAACACCGGCACCAGGCGCAGAAACAACAGGTAGTGGAAGGCGTCGGCGCGAAAACCCTCCGCCAACCGTTCGGCCAGCGGGCCTGCACGCCGCACCAGATGTTCGCCAAATGCGCTCTTGGCGATCAGGAAAATGATGGTGGCGCCGGCGGTCGCCCCGACGACAGCGGCGGCGGCGCCGACCAGACCGCCAAACAAAACCCCACCGGTCAGCGTGAGAATCAAACCGCCAGGCAGCGACATCGCGACCACCGCGATATAAAGCGCAAGATAGGCCGCGACCGCCGCAATCCGGTGCGCAACGATAAAGCTATGAATCGCGCTGTGGTGGCGGACCAGCGTCTCGAACGAAAGGATCCGTTCCCAGCCGACGGCGATCGCCACAATTGCAACCGCCACAATCGCCGCCAACGGCAGCCAGCGGCGGACGGATAATCGCGCCGATGGGCGATTGGCGGGCGGTTCAGTCATGGTCACTCCAGGACGGGTCAGCCAAGCCATTGCACAGTTTTGGGGGGCAGCAACATGGCCTTCCGGGAGCTTCTATACATCCCGGCGCGCCAGGGCGCTGCTGCCTCACCGTGATTTGACTGGATTCCGTAAGACCTTCACGGACTTGCGACCCGGGCCGGTTCCATTGACGAAGCCGGGCAGCCTCCCTTATAAGCCGCGAGACTTGAAAAGTGCTGCCGATCCCCACAGATGGCGTTTTTCGGGAACGAAGCCGGGTTTTGGCCTCGCTCCGGGGCGATTAATTCGGCAGTAACGATCAACCAACCGATCAGGTGGAGAAGCACCCGTGAAGCGGACCTATCAACCCAGCAAACTGGTGCGTAAGCGCCGCCACGGCTTTCGCGCCCGGATGGCGACTACCGGCGGACGCAAGGTAGTTGCGGCCCGGCGCAATCGCGGTCGCAAGCGGCTCAGCGCATAGCTTCCACCGCATCGCAATGGACCGGCTGAAGCAGCGGGCGGATTTTCTAGCCGCGGCGGGCGGGGCCAAGATCGCGACCGCGGCATTTGTGTTGCAGGGGCGTAATCGTGACGATGACGGGCCCGCCCGGATCGGCTTCACGGTGTCGCGCAAAGTTGGGACAGCGGTTGAGCGCAATCGGGTACGGCGACGCCTTAGAGACATTGTGCGACGGTCAGCGACGGACGATTTGCGGCCAGGATACGACTATGTGGTGGTCGGGCGGCGTATCGCATTAAACCGTCCGTTCGAGCACATGATCGAAGACTTCAAAACAGCGCTGCAACGCCTCGAGCGCCAGCGTACCAGCGACCGTCATCCGCGCAGCGGCGGTCCGGCGAGCAACGGACGCAAAACGGGCCGATGAAATGAACGATCAAAAGAACATGCTGCTCGCCATCGTGCTGTCAGCCATCGTGCTGATCGGATGGCAGCTCTATTTCGGCCTCCCGCAAATGGAGCAGCAGAAGCAAAAACAAGCGCAACAGCAGCAGACCCAACCGGTTCCACAACCAGGCGCGCCCACACCGACCGGACAACCTGCCCCGACCAACGCGCAGCCATCGCCGGGCCAGAGCGTACCCGTGCCGGGCCATGTGCCGGGTGCGGTCATGACCCGCGAAACCGCGGTCGCCGCTTCGCCACGCATTCGCATCGAAACGCCGCGACTCGGGGGCTCGATCAATCTTAAGGGCGGCCGCATCGACGACCTGCTGCTCACGCAGTATCGCGAGACCGTCAATCCAAAGTCGCCGCCAGTCGTGCTGCTATCGCCGTCCGGCGCGCCGATGCCGTTCTATGCGGAATTCGGCTGGGCCGCGGCGGCCGGCAATACCGCGCCGCTGCCCAACAGCGAGACCGTCTGGCGCCAGCAGGGCGCGGGCGCGCTTGGCGTCGGTCGTCCCGTCATCCTGATCCACGACAATGGGCAGGGGCTTGAATTCCGGCGAACCATCTCGGTCGACGACAAATACATGTTCACGCTGCGCGACGAAGTCATAAACAAGAGCGCACAGCCCACCACACTCTATCCCTATGCGCTGATTTCGCGGCACGGACAGCCAAAGCTCGAAGGATTTTATATTCTGCACGAGGGCCTGATCGGCGTATTGGGCGAGCAAGGCCTGAAGGAAGTCAGTTACAGCGACATCGAAAAGCAGAAGCAGATCTCTTACAAAGCCACCAATGCTTGGTTCGGCATCACCGACAAGTATTGGGCCGCGACGCTGGTGCCCGATAACGACGCCGCCGTCCAGGTCGTATTCTCGACCGGCCTGAGCGGCACCACCAAGACCTACCAGACGCACTACCTGCTCGACGCTCTAACCATCCAACCGGGCGCGACCGGCGCCGCCAATGCACGGCTGTTTGCCGGTGCCAAGGAAGTCGAGACGGTCGACAATTACGACCGGCTGTACAAACTCAACCGTTTTGAGCTGCTGATCGACTGGGGCTATTTCCACTTCATCACCAAGCCGTTGTTCTTGGCGATGGATTGGCTTTATCGCTACTTCGGCAATTTTGGCGTCGCCATTCTGTTGATCACGGTCATTATCAAGATCTTCTTCTTCCCGCTTTCCAACAAGTCGTACGCTTCGATGGCCAAGATGAAGGCAGTGCAGCCGGAGTTCGCCGCAATTCGCGAACGCTTCGCCGACGACCAAGTCAAGCAGCAGCAAGCCATGATGGAGCTTTACAAGAGAGAGAAGATCAACCCGATCGCGGGCTGTCTGCCGATTGTGATTCAGATCCCGGTGTTCTTTGCGCTCTACAAGGTGCTGTTCATCACCATTGAAATGCGTCACGCGCCGTTCTTCGGCTGGATCAAGGACCTCTCGGCGCCGGACCCGACGACGATCTTCAATCTGTTCGGAATTATTCCGTGGAACCCCGAGGCGGTGCCGGTGGTCGGACCGTTCCTGATGATCGGCGTTTGGCCGATCGTCATGGGGATGACGATGTGGTTCCAGATGAAGCTCAATCCCGCGCCGCCGGACCCGACGCAAAAGATGATCTTCGACTGGATGCCGCTGATCTTCACCTTCATGCTGGCGAGCTTCTCGGCCGGGCTGGTGATCTACTGGGCCTGGAACAACCTGCTGTCGGTGGCGCAGCAGAGCTTCATCATGCACCGCCACGGCGTCAAGATCGAGTTGTGGGACAACGTCAAAGAGTTGTTCGGCAAAAAGAAGCCGCCAGACGGGAAATAAATCATCATCGCTTGCGTGCGCGGTGTAGCGTCTGACATGAGCGACTTTACCCCCGACGAGATCGAGACCGGTCGCAAACTGTTCGCGGGCGACTGGCGATTCAGTTCCGCCGCCAGCAACTTTGAAGTGCTGCCGGCCATGCGTGGCGTCGAGATCGCCTTCGCGGGCCGCTCCAATGTCGGCAAGTCGAGCCTGATCAACGCGCTGACCGGCCGCAATGCGCTCGCCCGCACCTCGCACACCCCCGGCCGTACCCAGGAACTGATCTTTTTCGCAGGGCCCGTGGCGCTCACTTTGGTCGACATGCCGGGTTACGGCTATGCCGCCGTCTCCAAAGCCAAGGTGAAGGCTTGGACGGCGCTGATCCATGCTTTCCTTGCCGGCCGCGCCAACCTGGCGCGGGTTTATCTGCTGATCGATGCGCGGCACGGCCTCAAGCCGGTGGATGACGATGTATTGCGGACACTCGATAAGGCGGCGGTGAATTACCAGGTGGTGCTGACCAAGGCCGATCAGGTGCCGGCCGGCGCACTCGCGGACCGGGTCGCTGCGATCTCCGCCGCGCTGGCGAAACATCCAGCGGCGTTCCCGCAGGTGCTGGTGACCTCGTCGCGCAACGGCGCCGGCATGCCCGAATTGCGCGCCGCGATCGCGCGGTTGTGCGCCGAGCGCGCCAGCGCCTGACCGATCCGATATTGGCCGCGATCCGATTGGATCGTGGTCAAATTTCATCATTTGTCCCATTGTGGCGCGCACCGGCCCCCGCAAAACGCGATCCGTCGCAGCACCGCAACCATGGCATTTCCTCCCTTCCCCGTCGCCGTTCCGCCCGCTAAAAGCAACCGCCGCCCCCGCGTAAGGACCGCGTCATGACCGTCTCGCCCCACGATATCGCCCATGTTCTGTCCGAGGCGCTGCCGCACATGCAGCGCTACGACGAGGAAATCGTGGTGGTGAAATATGGCGGCCACGCCATGGGCGAGGAGGAGATGGCGCGCAGTTTCGCGCGCGACATCGTGCTGATGGAACAGACGGCCATCAACCCGGTCGTCGTGCATGGCGGCGGGCCGCAGATCGGCGAGATGCTCAAGCGTCTCGGCATCAAGTCCGAATTCGCGGCGGGACTACGCATCACCGATGCCGCCACCATCGAGATCGTCGAGATGGTGCTGGCCGGCTCGATCAACAAGCAGATTGTCGGCTTCATCAATGCCGCCGGCGGCAAGGCGATCGGGCTGTGCGGCAAGGACGGCGACATGGTGCGCGCCCGCAAGGTCAGCCGCACCATCGCGGACCCCGGATCCAATATGGAGAAGGTCATCGACCTCGGTTTTGTCGGCGAGCCGGAGCACGTCGACATCACCGTGCTCACCCAGATTCTTGGCCGCGATCTCATCCCGGTTCTGGCGCCGCTCGCAACCTCAAGCGATGGCACAACTTACAACGTCAACGCTGACACCTTCGCCGGCGCAATCGCCGGTGCGCTCAAAGCCAAGCGGTTATTGCTATTGACCGACGTGCCCGGCGTGCTCGATAAGTCAAAGAAGCTGATCAATCAGCTCACCGCCGACGAAGCCCGCCGTCTGATTGCCGACGGCACCATTTCGGGCGGCATGATCCCCAAGGTCGAGACCTGCCTTTACGCGCTGGAACAGGGCGTCGAAGGCGTCGTCATCCTCGACGGCCGGGTGCCGCATGCGGTGTTGCTGGAGCTTTTGACCGACCACGGCGCCGGCACGCTGATGAAACGCTAGGAGAGCATGGTCACAAACTTAACCGCGTCCTCGCACCGCTCACCGCGCTCGTTCGATCACGTCGAGACCTGGGTGTTCGACCTCGACAACACGCTCTATCCGCATCATGTCAATCTCTGGCAGCAGGTGGACGAGCGCATCCGCGATTACATCGCCGACTTCCTCAAGATCGACCATGCGGCGGCATTCCGGTTGCAGAAGGACTATTACAAGCGCTACGGCACATCGATGCGCGGCTTGATGACCGAGCATGGCATGGAGCCCGACGACTTCCTCGATTTCGTGCACCAGGTTGACCATTCGCCACTGACTCCGAACCCACCGCTGGGCGTCGCGATCAGTCGGCTTGCCGGCCGCAAACTCATTCTGACCAACGGCACCCGCAACCATGCCGATGCGGTCCTGGCCCGGCTTGGGCTCGACCGGCACTTCGAGGATGTGTTCGATATCGTGGCCGGCGAACTTGAGCCAAAACCCGCGCCGGCGGTCTACGACCGCTTTCTCAAGGCGCACGGCGTCGACCCGCAACGGGCGGCCATGTTCGAGGACCTCGCGCGCAACCTCGCGGTGCCGCACCGGCTAGGCATGACCACGGTGCTGATCGTGCCGGAGAATAGCCGGGAGGTTTTCCGCGAGGACTGGGAGCTTGAAGGCCGCGACGAGCCCCATATCGACCATGTCACCGACAACCTCGTCGCCTTCCTGGAGTCCATCGCGGCAACGCGCTAATAACGGCTCATGCGGAATCAACAGAAGCTCTCGGTCGCGATAGTGGGCGCCGGCATCGGCGGTCTCGCAGTGGCGGCCGCGCTGCGCAAATATTTCATCGAACCGGTGATCTATGAACAAGCGGAAGCGTTCACCCGCGTCGGCGCCGGCATTCAGCAGAGCCCCAACGCGCTCAAGGTCCATCGCTGGCTCGGCATCGAAGAGCAAATCCGGCAGGTCGCCTTTGCGCCCGTGAGCTCACTCAACCGCGACGCGCTTTCCGGCAAAGTGACCAATGATTATCCCTTGGGGCGCGAGGTCGAGGCACGCTATGGCGCGCCTTATCTCACAATGCACCGCGCCGACCTGCACGATGCGCTGGCCTCGAAGATTCCGCCGCAGAGCATCCAGTTCGGCAAAAAACTCGTGCACATCGAGGAGCGCGGCGCGCGCGCCGCACTGAGCTTTGCCGACGGCAGTGAAATCGAAGCCGATGCCGTCATCGGCGCCGACGGCGTACATTCATTGATTCGCGATTATGTCGCCGGCCCCGCGCAGTCGCGCTTCACCGGGCGGCTCGCCTACCGGACGACATTTCCGGCTTCTTTGCTGAGCGGCATCGATATCGGCCTGTCGCGCACCAAATGGTGGGGCAAGGACCGTCACATCGTGATCTACTTCGTCACCGCAAAGCGCGATGAAGTCTATTTCACCACCAGCCTACCGGAGCGGGCCGACTGGATGACCAAGGAATCCTGGTCGACGCGGGGAGATCTTGCCGAGATGCGCGCCGCATTCTTGAGTTTTCATTCCGAGGTGCAGCGCGTTCTCGCGGCCGCGCCGGAGGTTCACAAATGGGGCATCTATGAGCGCGACCCGCTGCCATGCTGGTCCAAGGGCCCGGTGGTGCTGCTGGGCGACGCTTGCCATCCGATGACTCCCTACATGGCCTCGGGCGCGGCGATGGCGCTCGAAGACGCGGCCATCTTGACGCGCGCCGTTGACGAGGCCGAGACGCTTGAAAGCGCATTCCGCCTCTACGAGACGACCCGCAAACCGCGCACCAGCGCCGTGCAGGCGGGTTCGAGCAAGAACACCTGGATGCGCACCGAAACCGACCCCGACTGGCTCTATGGCTACGACGCCTCGCGCGTTCCGTTGCGGACCTCGCTCGCGGCCGAAGCCTCGACCTATTATGAATCATGACCGCAGCAGCGATTTCCCGCCCCATCCTGATCGAGACCCTCGAGCGAACCGCCGAGCGCCGCGCCACGCCGGTGGGCGACGGCGACCTGATTTGGCGTATCTGGGGCAACGGCGAACCGCTGGTTCTGCTGCACGGCGGCACCGGCAGTTGGATGCATTGGATGCGCAACATCCAAGATCTGGCGCGCGACTATATGTTGCTGGTGCCGGACATTCCGGGCTCGGGCGAATCCGCGAGCCCGGAGATGCCAACCAATGTGGAGAGGGTTGCCGCCGCTTTGCTCGACGGCATCGACCGCATCATTGGAGCGGAGCGCCGGTTCTCGATCGCCGCGTTCTCGATGGGAGGCTTGATCTCGGGTTATGTGGCCAAGCATGCGGGCAACCGCGTCACCTGCCTGGTGCTGGTCGGCGCCGTCGGCACCACCGCCCGGCGCGGCACAATGGCGCCGATGAAATCATGGCGGCGGCTGCCGACCGACGACGCCAAACTTGCGGCGCATCGCACCAATCTCGAGATCCTGATGGTTCACGACCCGAAAGCGGTCGATGACCCCGCCCTCTATATGCAATTCAGCAATGCCGAACGCTCGCGCGTGCGTGGCAAGCACATCAACCCAACCGGCGACCTCTCGCAGACGCTGCCGGGGTTCAACGGCCGGCTTGCCAGCATTTGGGGCGAGCACGACGCCACCGCCGGGCCGTATCTGTTCGAACGACGCGAGAAGCTCGAGCAGTTCAAGCCGGGTTCGAGCTTCGACGTCATCCCCGGCGCCGGGCACTGGGTGCAATATGAAGCGCCCGATGTGTTCAACCGGCTGCTGCGGCAGCGGTTGAACGGCAAGTAGAGCGAACCGGCCTCACGCCCCCGTCGCGTAGCGTTGCAGCAGCATCGCAGCGCCGGCGCCTACCGCAAACGCGCCGATCACCCGCATGGCCAGAAGTTGCAGTGGCGCGCGCCCGGTCAGCATGCGCACGCCAAACATGACCGCCAGTGCGATCGCCGTTTGGACCGCCGCCAGCCCGATGAAATAGGCGACGATCGGGGTGCGCTCGGCGCCGGCGATGGCCTCACCCAGCGCATAGCCATTGATCAATCCAACCGCCGCGAACAGCGCCAGCGCGAGATCGCTCCGCAGCGGATTGCGCCGGAACACAATCAACCCAAGCGCCACCACCGACAATGCGACAAACACCTCTGCGTTCGGCGCCGTCGCCTCGCCGATATGGGCGCCCGCCCCAAGCATGGTTGCGATGACATAGCCGGCCGCGAGCAGTGCGCCCTTCGGCTGGCTCGCCGCCAGGCAGCCCACCGCGATGATGGCCGCAAAGTGATCGAGCCCAATGACAGGATGGCCGAGCCCGGACAGCAGACCGTGCCAGAATGTCATTGGTGTCGTGCCTCCGACCGGATGATGCGCCAACGCCGGATCGGCGGCGAACAACAGTATCAGCGCAATCATCGTTCCAGCCATGACGGGATCCTCGGTAGACTGCCTCAGATTAGCGCATCCACCGCCGCTGCCAAGTCATCCACGGCTGCCTTGACTTCCCCGGCCCTTCCCTCGACAAAACGGGCTCCCCACCGCTGAGGATTCCATGTCAAACGCCGAACTTGCCAAGACCATCGACGACGCCTTCGAACAGCGCGATGGCATCGGCCTGTCCACCAAAGGCCCGGTGCGCGACGCGGTCGAGGCCGCGCTCGATCTGCTCGACCGCGGCGCGGTACGGGTCGCCGTCAAAAGCGACAACGGCAATTGGTCGGTCAATCAGTGGCTGAAGAAGGCGGTGCTGCTGTCATTCCGTCTCAACGACATGAGCGTCATTCCGGGCGGCCCCGGCCAATCGGTGTGGTGGGACAAGGTCCCTTCCAAATTCGAGGGTTGGAACAGCGCACGCTTTCGCGAGGCCGGCTTCCGCGCCGTGCCGAACTGCATCGTCCGGCGCTCGGCCTATGTCGCGCCGGGCGTGGTCTTGATGCCGTCCTTTGTCAATATTGGCGCCTATGTCGATTCCGGCTCCATGATCGACACTTGGGCGACGGTCGGCTCCTGTGCGCAGATCGGAAAAAACTGCCATATCTCCGGCGGCGCCGGCATCGGCGGCGTGCTGGAGCCGCTACAGGCCGGCCCGGTGATTATCGAGGATAATTGCTTTGTCGGCGCCCGTTCCGAGGTCGCCGAGGGCGTGATCGTGCGCGAGGGCTCGGTCTTGTCGATGGGCGTGTTCCTCGGCGCGTCGACCCGCATTGTCGATCGCGAGACGGGCGTAATCCACCAGGGTGAAGTGCCGCCCTATTCGGTCGTGGTGCCGGGATCGCTGCCCGGCAGGAGCGGCGGGCCGAGCCTGTACTGCGCCGTCATTGTCAAACGCGTGGACGAAAAAACCCGCGCCAAGACTTCGATCAACGAATTGCTGCGGGACTGACGGCGCAGCGGGCCTGCAACGGCAGGCAGGACGACGATGAACTGGCTCGATCTCTTCACCCGCATCGACGGGCGCATCGGTCGGCAACCATTCTGGATGGCGCTGGCATGCATTGTGGCGTTCGAACTTGCCGCGTATCTTGCCGTGGGCGAACGCTGGAGTTCAATCGCCAGCCTGCTTGCCGCTTATCCGGAATTTGCAGTCTTCGCCAAGCGCGGACACGATCGCAATGTGCCGATCTGGATTCCAGCGCTATTCGTTGCCGGCGCGGTCGTTCTCAACCTCGCGGTCCTATTTGATCTGTCAGGTCCGCTGGAGAGTCCGAGCACACTGTTCTATGTGATCGGAATTCCGGTCGGACTCGTGGCGGTTATTCTGATTATCGATTTCGGATTTCGCCGCGGCACCGTCGGACCGAATCGCTACGGTCCGGACCCACTTACCGCTCAATAACCCGTGCGTAGATTCCTCGGACGCCTAGCGTCACGGCAAGAATTGGGTTCCAATTGACGGTGCATAACATTCTCAACTGGGGGTTTTAGACATGCCGGCAAATCAATTGCTGTTTTCATTTAGCGGACGCATCAACCGAAAGCCGTTTTGACTTGTGACGCTGTTGCTCGTTGTGATCATGTTGGTTGTCATGGTTGCAGTGTTCGCCATTTGGGGTGGCGCCATCATCAGCGGCAACCTATCGGCGCTCGGCGTTCTCGCTGTCCTGCTGTTGATCATCTACATACCACTGCTCTGGATCAGCCTCGCGCCGGGCGCCAAGCGACTGCACGACCGCAACAAGTCGGCTTGGTGGCTGGTTGTTTTCTGGGTCGTGCCCGCGGTCTTGCAAGGGATTGGCGAGCAGATCGGCACCGCGGGAAACGCCCTTATGGTGGCGGCCGTTGCAGTCTCAATTTGGGGCTTGGTCGAGCTCGGCTTTCTGCGCGGCACCGCGGGCCCCAACCAATATGGTCCCGACCCGCTTGCGGGCAAAGCCTAAGGAGCGCCACCACACGTCGACCACCAATAGGACCAGTCCGCGTTGACGCAACGGCGGCCCTGCCCTATTGGCGGAGCATGAGCGCTTCCGCAATCGACACCATCGCCCTGGCTCGCGACCTCTTGCGCTGCCCCTCGGTAACGCCGAACGAAGGCGGCGCATTGGCGCTGCTCGAAAAGCTTCTCAAGACCGCGGGATTTACGGTTAACCGGCTCACATTCTCGGAACCCGGCACCGCGCCGGTCGAGAACCTCTATGCCAAGATCGGCTCCGGCAAACCGCATTTGGTATTTGCCGGCCACACCGATGTCGTCCCACCCGGTGACGACGACGCCTGGTCAAAGCCGCCGTTCGCCGGCGAGATCGTCGGCGACATGCTGTACGGTCGCGGCGCCGTCGATATGAAAGGCGCGATTGCCTGCGCGGTCGCCGCCACGCTCGATCATCTCGCCGCCGAACCGTTGCAAGGCGCGATCTCGTTCCTGATTACCGGCGATGAAGAAGGCGTCGCGGTCAATGGCACCGTGAAGCTTCTGCAATGGGCGGCCAAGCGGGGCGAGAAATTCGATCATTGCATCCTCGGTGAACCCACCAACACCGATACGCTAGGCGACATGATCAAGATCGGCCGGCGCGGTTCCCAAAACGGCACCTTGGTGGTGACCGGCAAGCAGGGGCATGTCGCTTATCCCGAACGCGCCGACAATCCGGTGCGCGGGCTGGTCACGTTGATGGGCGCGCTGATGGACGAGCCGCTCGACCAGGGCTCAGCGCAGTTTGGCCCGTCCAATCTCGAATTTACATCGATCGACATCGGCAATCCGACCGCGAACTTGATACCGGCGATTGCCCGTGCGCGCTTCAATGTGCGATTCAACGATAATTACACACAGGAATCATTACGCGCGCTGATCGAAGTTCGCGCACAGGCCGTCGCGCGCGGCGCGATCCGCTGGCACATCGAATGGGAGCCATCGAATGCCGCAGCGTTTGTCGCGCCGCCAGGACCGTTTGTCGATCTTGTCGCCGGCGCGGTTGCGGAGGTGACCGGGCGCATGCCGGCTTTGTCCACCACCGGCGGCACCTCGGACGCGCGCTTCATCAAGGATTACTGCCCGGTGCTGGAATTCGGCCTGGTTGGACGCACCATGCACCAAGTCGACGAGCGCACGCCGGTTGGCGACCTGACACAGCTGACCGCTGTATACCGCAAGATCTTGGAGTGGTACTTCGGCTACCCCGATCAGGTCTTGGGCGCGCCGGCGGCAAAAAGCGAATAGCCGAGGCGCCGATCTTGTCGCGCGTGGGCCACCTTACGGGCTGAGCTTGATATTCGCCTTGATTCCAAGCTCCAGCCACTTGGCGATGTCACGATTGACAAACGACGTGAACGCCTCGGGTGAATTCGGCGCCGGCTCGGCGCCCACCTCGTTCAATCGCTTTTTGGCATCGTCGAGCGCCAGAACCTTAGCGATATCCGCGCTGATCTTGCTGACAATCGCAATGGGTGTCTTGGCCGGCGCAAACAACCCGAACCAACCGAGCGACGAATAATTCGGCAGGCCAGTCGATGCGATCGTCGGAAATTCCGGAAACAGCGCCGAACGCTCCGCACCGGTGGTTCCAATCATGCGCAGCTTGCCGATCTCGATGTGCTGGCTCACGACCTGCGGCGGTGAAAACAGCATACTGATCTGCCCACCGAGCAAATCATTCACGGCGGGGCCGGTACCGCGATAGGGCACGTGCAGCAGTTCAACGCCAGCCATTTGCCCGAACAGCGCGCCGGAGAGATGCGACGCCGTTGCGACGCCGGACGAACCGTAGGTCAACTTGCCGGGATTGGCCTTGGCATAGGCGATGATGTCGGCCGCAGTCTTGACTGGCACCGAGGGGTTAACCACCAGAATATAGGAAGGCGCCGCCACCAGTGAGATCGGTGCAAGTTCGCGCATCACCTCGTAGTTGTTCGGCTCGGCGCCTTGACTGGCCGCCACCGACAAAATTGCGCCGGTCGACGCCAGCAACAGCGTATAGCCATCGGCCGGCGACGTGACGACTTGCCGCGCGCCAAGCAAGCCCGAGGCGCCGGGCTTATACTCGTTAACCACAGTCTGACCCCACAACCCCTGGAGGTGGTGCGCGACCACACGACCGAGTACATCGGTCGCACCCCCTGGTGGGAATGGCACGATCATGCGCACGGTGTTGTTCGGATAGGCTTGCGCCCGCGCCGGCAGTGGCGACAAAGCGACCGTAGAAGCCGCCGAGGCCAGGAATGTACGTCGCGATATCATATCCAGTCCCTCCAGTAGCACGGGCCATGATGACCCTTTTTAATGACCCGTTTTATCCAGTGATGGCGGCAATTCCGACGGCGCGCTGTCCGCGCATACCAGCTTGTGTTGTCATGCTACGTCGTTGCATAATTGCATAATTGATAATCGAAGTTGCAAGAATATCTGCATCCCCGGGGACCCTGTGACAGTACGCGTCAGTCGCTTTGTTAACCTGCTGTTCGGCTATGATGGCCGGCTTGGCCGCTTGTATTGCTGGCTGGGTTTTTTGGCGTTCTGCGTCATCACCGGACTGTTCGTCGCCAAGGTCGAAGATGCCGTCGCTGGCACCGGCGACATCGGGCGCTATTTGGCGCTCGCAGTTATCGTTGGAACCGGAATTTGGATTCACTCCGCGGTGCTGATTAAACGGCTGCATGACCGCAACAAGTCCGGTTGGTGGTACTTGCCCTACGGCATTGGGCCGTTTGTTCTGCTCATCGCCGCGATCAGCTTCTACACCGACGGCCTCCTGACGCCCGCATGGTTCCTGTTTGCTCTGGCGGTCGCCGGGCTCAGCTCGTCGATCATCGAGCTTGGATTCCTGCGCGGCACTGCCGGTCCAAATCGTTTCGGCCCGGCTCCCTAGCCATTCGGACGCGCTGCAATTGCCGTCCCGCACCATTCGCAAACGGCCGGCCGAAAACTAAAACGGAGTGAACCATGTCCCGCACTTGATGCAGTGCGCAGGACACGAGCCTTCATATTCATCCGCCGAGCTTGATGCCGGTCTTGTCGGCAAGATCGAGCCACTTGCGGATGTCGCGATTCACAAACGCCCGGAACTCGTCGGGGGTGGAGGGCGCGGGCTCGGCGCCCTGCTCCGCCAATCGCTTCTTCAGGTCTTCGGAGTTCAGTATCTTGCGCAGGTCGGCGCTGATCCGCGCCACCAGCGTCGGTGGCGTCGACCCCGGCGCGAACAATCCAAACCATCCCAGCGAATCGTATCCGGCCAGCCCGGTCTCCGCGATGGTCGGATAATCCGGGAACAGCGCGGAACGCGCGGCGCCGGTGGTTCCAATCATCCGCAACGCGCCGGACGCGATATGCGGCGTCACCGTGACGGCCGGCGCGAAGATCAACTGCACGCGCCCGCCGAGCAGATCCGGCATTGCCGGTCCCATGCCGCGATACGGCACATGCAGCATGTCGATACCCGCCATCTGCGCGAATAGCGCGCCGGAGAGGTGCGAGGCCGCGCCCGCGCCAGACGAGCCGTAGCTGAGCTTGCCAGGATTTTTCTTTGCATAAGCGATCAGCTCGGCGGCACCGGTCACCGGCACCGACGGGTGCGCCACCAGGATATAGGGTGGCGCCGACACCAGCGTGACCGCGGCGAGGTCGCGGGCGATCTCGAACGGTGCCGGCGTGTTGACCGCAAGCGCCATTATGGCGCTGGTCGCCCCCATCAAGAGCGTGTGGCCGTCGTCGGCGGCCGCGATCACCGTGCGCGTGCCAATCAAACCGGCGGCGCCGGCGCGGTTCTCGACGATGACGGTCTGGCCCCACATCGCCTGCAACTGCGCGCTCATGGCGCGGGCCAGAATATCCGTGCCGCCGCCGGGCGCCGCTGGCACCACGATGCGGATCAGAGCACCGGGGAAATTCTGGGCGTGGAGAGTCGAGACGACCGACGTAAGAAGCGACGACAGTAATAGGGCGCGGCGCGAAATCATAAGATGTGTCCTGCGAACGCCATGAAGACTACGTCAATAATCGACCCTGACCAAATATAATCCTTCCGGCGGGGCGACCGGCGCGCAGGCGGCGCGATCACGGGCCGTGAGCGCGGCGGAAAGATCGCTGCCCGACCAGCGTCCCTCGCCGACCGCCACCAACGAACCGACCATGGAGCGGACCTGCGAATGCAGGAACGAGCGGGCCGAGGCTTCGATGCTCACATGCTCACCCTCACGATACACATCAAGCCGGTCGAGCGTCCGGATCGGCGATTTGGCCTGACACTCGGTATCGCGGAAAGTCGAGAAATCGTGCTTGCCGACAAGCCGCAAGGCGGCCGCATGCATCGCCTTAGTGTCGAGCGGCTTGCCCACGCGCCAGGCGCGGCCGCGTTCCAGAGTCAAATCGGCGCGGCGGTTAACGATGAGGTAGAGATAATGCCGCTGCACCGCCGAAAACCGCGCGTCGAAATCCGCCGCCACGCGCTCGGCGGCGACCACTGCCACCGGATAAGGCCGCAGATGGGCGGTCAGCGCGTCGCGCACCGTGTCGGCATCCCAATCCTTCGACAGATCGATATGGGCGACCTGCCCAAGCGCATGCACGCCGGCGTCGGTGCGGCCCGCGCCGTTGACGCTCACGCGCTCACCGGAAAAGGTAGCGACCGCCTCGGTCAAGACGCCCTGCACCGAAAGCGCGGTGGCCTGGATCTGCCATCCGGCAAACGGCGTGCCGTCATATTCGATGGTGAGTTTGTAGCGGGGCATATCAACCGAGCCGCGTCCCGGCGGGCAGCGATGTGCCGCGCAGGAACTCCTCCGCTGTCATCGCCTGCTTGCCGGCGCGCTGGAGCTGAAGGATGCGCACCGCGCCGTCGCCGCAGGCGATGGTGAGCTTGTCATCGAGCGTCGTGCCGGGCACGCCGCTGCCATCGCCTCTGGTCGTGCGTAGCGCCTTGATGCGCACCACCGCGCTTTCCCCTGGCATTTCAAACCACGCGCCGGGAAACGGCGACAGGCCACGGATATGGTCATGGACCTGCTGCCACGGTTTCGACCAATCGATCCGGGTCTCGTCCTTGGAGATCTTGCTGGCATAGGTCACGCCCACTTCTGGCTGCGGCGTCAAGCTGAGCGTGCCGCGCTCGAGCGCGCCGAGCGCCTGCACCATCAGGCCCGCGCCGCAGCGCGCCAACGCGTCATGCAAATCGCCGGCGGTCATGTCGGGCGCAATCGCAAGCCGCTGCGCCATGGCGATCGCTCCGGTGTCGAGGCCCTCGTCCATCTTCATCACCATCGCGCCGGTCTCGGCGTCGCCCGCCATGATCGCACGGTTGATCGGCGCGGCGCCACGCCAGCGCGGCAGCAGCGAGGCGTGCAGGTTGAAGCATCCGAGCGGGACCGCATCGAGCACCGGCTTCGGCAGAATTAATCCGTAGGCCACCACCACCGCGGCATCCGCACGATGCAGGCGAAACGTCTCTTGCGCCTCCGCTGTGCGCAGGCTTGCGGGCGTCAGAACATTAAGACCAAAGCGGCGTGCCTCACGCTCGACCGGCGTTGGCTGCATTGCCATGCCGCGGCCGGCCGGTTTCGCCGCTCGCGTATAGACTGCGGCGACATCGTGCCCGCGTCCGACGATCTCGGCCAGCGTCGGCACCGCGAAATCGGGCGTGCCCATGAAGATCAGGCGAAGGGGCATGTGAATGCTTATTGTCGTTTTCGGCTACGTAGCCGCCGGGTCAAAGGGATCGATGATTTCGAGGCCAATGTCGTCGAACCCACGACCGTCTCTCGTCGCAACTCTAGCACCATGAACCTTGGCAATCGCGGCAATCAAGCCGTCCATTGTCCCGGTCGCGCGGCTCATATTGTCGCGATGAGCGGTAATCCTCCCATATTCATGGGCGGCCGGTCGATCGAACGGCAGAGTTCGATCAGCAAACGTCGCCTCGATCTTCCTAATTGTCAGTTCGAGATGGGTGCGGCGAGCCCCGGCCGAAAGAAGCTGCACCCCGTAATGCAACTCGGCAATCACCGGTATGCAAAGAAAAAGATCCGACGGTCGTTGCGCATCGAGCCACTTCAATACATTACGATCGGGTCGCGGACGCAGCCCTTCTGAGATGACATTGGTGTCAAGCAGGATCATTCGAAGTTCGGCGGCGGCGATACCAAATCATTTCGCTCGAAAACAAGGTCGTCCCCTCGATACTCATCTTCAAGAAGGGAGAACAAGAACGTCCCCATCTTTGCCGGCGGTTCGGGCCCAACCAAGCCCTTTTGGAGCAAGGCCTTGGCTTCCGCAGAAAGACTGCGCTTGTTCTTCCGTGCGTTTTCTTTGATCCGCCGCTCCAACTCGGGTGCGATATTCCGAACCAACAGATCAGCCATCGCTGTTACTCCTTTCGATATCAATGATATCGAAATATGGCAGCATTTCTCAAGTTGAATTTCTGCTTTTTTCGAAACCAAACAGCGTTTAGCCGATTTTTACCTTTGTGCGTTTAACGTTCCGTTAACCGGTCAATAATCCACTGACCTGTATATCGAGAATTGCTGCCTATCGGAGCAAATCCATGCGCGACAATCATATAGATCGTGCACCGTTTCTAGAATGGGTACGGGAAGAAACCGTTATCAAAGATCCGAGCGCCGGGACCAAGATGACCCGCATTCGGAGATTTGTGCGTGGTACGTGGGTCGGCCAATCGATGTTAGCCGCCTGCTTATTGGGAGGCTTATATTTGATCCCTTCTCAAGGTGCGGCGGCACTACGATACTTGCTTACAAAACTGTTTTAAACCGTATCGCTTTCATCGCACTTATTCCGCTGCGCGCTTGGCGGCTTTGGCAAACTTCTTGGTGATGCGATCACGCTTGAGCTTGGAGATGTGATCGATGAACAAGACGCCGTTGGTGTGATCAATTTCGTGCTGTAGGCAAGTCGCCAACAAGCCGGTCGCCTCGATCTCCTGCGCCTTGCCGTCGAGGTCGAGAAATTTCACCCTAACCTTTACCGGCCGCTCGACCTCTTCATAGAACTCCGGAATCGACAGACAGCCCTCCTCATGCAGGGAGCGCTCCTCCGACGACCACAGGATTTCCGGATTGATGAAGACGCGCCGTTCTTGGTCTTCGTCCTTCTTTGCAAGATCCATCGTGACCACGCGCTTGGCCACGCCAATCTGGATCGCCGCGAGCCCGATGCCGGGCGCGTCATACATGGTCTCGAACATATCCTCGACCAGCTTTTTCAAGTCAGCCGTGATCGTCTTGACCGGTTCGGAAACCAGCCGCAGCCGCTTGTCGGGCAGGATGAGAATCTCGCGCAGCGCCATTGGCGCGATGTAAGGGGTCGCCCGTAGCCGGTCAATGCGAGCGGACCGAGGCTTGCTCATCCGATCGTTACATTATATGTTCACTTTTTGTTCCTAAGGTGCGAATCGTGTTAGGTGAATCATTCCATGATCGACGATCCCCTCATCCTTGCGGGCGCCGCCCTGTTCGCCCTGGTTGCGCTTGCGGCCCTGGGCGTGGGCGTCGTTGCCGCAATCCGCGCCATGCAGCGCCCGCAAGCCGAGGCCGCCGAGCAGCGGATCGCAGACCTGGCGCGATTGCAGATCGAGACGACCGCCCGGCTGGGCGAGATGCGGGACATGCTGGCGGGCCGGCAGGCCGAGCTGCATCGCGCGGTCAACGAGCGGCTCGATTCGGTGACCCACCACCTCAGTCAATCGATGACGGCGACCGGCCGTCACACCGCCGACAATCTGGCAAAGCTCAATGAGCGGCTCGCGGTCATCGACGGCGCGCAAAAGAACATCACCGAACTCGCCACCCAGGTCACCTCGCTCCAGGCGGTCTTGTCAAACAAGCAAAGCCGCGGCGCCTTCGGTCAGGGCCGCATGGAAGTCATCATCCAGGACGGTCTGCCGAAGGGTTGCTACGAATTCCAGTTCACGCTGTCGAACCGCAGCCGGCCGGACTGCGTGATTTTCCTGCCCGACCAGCGGCCGCTGGTGATCGACGCTAAATTCCCGCTTGAAGCGGTCAATGCCTTCCGCGACGCAAAAGACGATGACGAGCGCAAGCTCGCCGCGGCGCGGCTGCGCGCCGATATCGGCAGGCACGTCAGCGACATCGCGACAAAATACCTGATCCCGGGCGAGACCCAGGAACTGGCGATGATGTTCGTGCCGTCCGAGTCGGTCTATGCCGAGCTTTACGAAAGCTTCGACGACGTCGTGCAAAAGGCCTACCGCGCCAGAGTCGTTATCGTTTCGCCCTCCCTCCTGATGCTTGCAATCAATGTGATCCAGCAAATCCAGAAGGATGCGCGCATGCGCGAGGCCGCCGACAAAATTCATGCCGAGGTCGGACACCTGATGGACGACATCAAGCGGCTGCACGAGCGTGTATTGCGGCTCCAACAGCATCACGGCCAGGCCGGCGAGGATATGCGGCAAATCCTCATTTCGGCGGAAAAGGTGGAGAAGCGCGCCACCCGCATCCGCGAGGTCGACTTCGAAGAGGTTGAGCCGCCGGCCGGCAATGTGATTCCGGCGCCGATCCCGCGCAAGCTGCAGATCGGAGAATAGCGCGGGCGCCGCACCTACGCCGATCGTGGTATGAGGTAGCATGACCGCCACACCCGATTCCGCGCCGGCCAGGACATCCCGATTCGACAGCGTCGCGGTCTATCTGCGCCCGCGCATATTGATCGTGATGTTTCTCGGCTTCTCGGCCGGCCTGCCACTGGCGCTGTCGGGCTCGACGCTACAGGTGTGGAGCGCGCAGAGCGGCGTCGATCTCAAGACCATCGGTTTCTTTACGCTGGTTGGCACGCCATACACCTTGAAATTTCTATGGGCGCCGATTGTCGACGCGCTCGATATACCGGTTCTGTCGCGGCTTCTTGGACGGCGGCGCGGCTGGCTGGTGTTTTCGCAACTCCTGCTGATGGCGACGATCGTCTTCCTTGCCTTCTGCGATCCCGCCATCTCACCGTGGGCGGTAGCATTCGGCGCATTGCTGGTGGCCACCGCGTCAGCGACGCAGGACATCGTCATCGATGCCTTCCGTGTGGAAAGCCTCGAGAGTTCCGAGCAGGCCGCCGGCATGGCCTCCTATGTCGCCGCCTATCGCATTGGCATGCTGGCCTCGACCGTCGGCGTGCTCTATCTGGTCGCCACCTTCGAACTGTTCGGCTTTACCCAGACCGCCGCCTGGAGCCTGAGCCTGATCGGCATGGCGCTGCTGGTCCTGATCGGCATCATCACAACCATCGCCGCCACCGAGCCGCGGCAATCCACGGACGCCAGCGCGGCCCATGCGGGCAAGGACTCCGTACTGCGCGTGGCGCAGGCCGCCTACCGCGCATTCGCCGACTTCTTGTCGCGCGATGCCGCGATTGCGATTTTGCTGTTTGTCGTACTTTACAAATTCTGCGATGCCTTCGCGGGCGCGATGACCGCCGCTTTCGTGATCAAGATTGGATTTTCCGTCGTCGACTACGCCAATATCGTCAAGGGCGTCGGCCTTGCTGCGACCTTGATCGGCGGCTTTGCCGGCGGCGCGATGGCAGCGCGTTACGGCATGGTGACCTGCCTATGGACCGGCGCAATCCTGCAGATGGCGTCGAACCTCGCGTTCTCCTGGCTCGCGCTGGTTGGGGCCAATCATTGGGCGCTGGTTGTGGCGATCACCGCAGAGAATTTCACCGGCGCGATCGGCACTGTGATCTTCGTCGCCTATTTGTCGGCGCTCTGCCAGAATCCGCTGCACACGGCGACGCAATTCGCGTTATTGACGGCGCTGGCCGCGGTTGGACGAACTTATCTTTCCGCCGGCGCGGGCTTTGTCGCGGAAGCGAGCGGCTGGCCGCTGTTCTTTGCGATCAGTTCGCTGGTTGCGATTCCAAGCCTGTTGCTGCTCGCATGGCTGCAACAGCGCAAACATTTTTCCGCGCTCGAGCCGGCACGAACCGCACGCGCGAGCGATTAACCTACATCCGCGGTGGAAATATCCGGTAGCCGTCGCTGCGATCGAACTCTCGATTGTCTTTGCAATCCGGCTTGTCCCAATAGCCGGTCATCTTGAGTTCAACGCCGTTCCAAGTCCATTCACCAGCCGCGCCGCAAATTTCACTGCTGCCGTAACTTTGGTGACTGCTGATGGTCTTAGTCGCGGGATGGTACTTCGCCATCGTGAGCAAGTCGGTCGGCTGGAATTTCCGGTCGATCCACGCTTCGAAGCGCAACAGTTGCGGCCGGCCGCCGGTTCGGGGCGCGACCAGGAATAGAATGTGCGCCTCGGTGCGCGCTTGCAATTGGCAGAGCACCATGCCGAGCGAATAACCCGCCCCCAATTCGTGATAGTGGGCGTTGTTCAAGGCCTGCTCGATGTGCTGATTGCATTCCGCTCGACTCCAGGCCGCCTCAAACAAGCCCCGGACGGTCGGCGCCTGCTCGGCCCGGACGAGGCCCGCACACAGCAGTCCCGCGATTGCCATGATCCAACGAGTCACCATCACTCGCCTCTGCTCAGATCGCCGTGCGCTGGCGGATCGCCGCTGACAGCGTCCCTTCGTCAAGATAGTCAAGTTCGCCGCCGACCGGAACACCATGCGCCAACCGCGTCACCGTCACATTGGCGCCGTGTAGCAGATCGGTGATGTAGTGCGCGGTGGTCTGACCGTCGACCGTTGCGTTCAGCGCGAGGATCACCTCCTTCACGGCCGGATCGTGCGCACGGCTGACCAGGGCATCGATGGTGAGGTCCTGCGGGCCGACACCATCGAGCGGCGACAGCGTGCCACCGAGTACATGATAGCGAGCGTTGACGGCATGAGCCCGCTCCAGCGCCCAGAGATCCGCAACGTCGGCGACCGCTACGATCATGCTGGGATCGCGATTGACGTCCCGGCAGACGGTGCAGGGATTTTGCGTATCGACATTGCCGCAGGTGCCGCAGATTTCAATCTTCTCAAGCGCGGTCTGCACGGCAGCGGCCAGTGGCGCCATGATCAGTTCGCGCTTCTTGATCAGAAACAGCGCCGCACGCCGCGCGGAACGCGGCCCCAGCCCCGGCAAACGCGCCAAGAGTTGGATCAATCGCTCGATTTCTGGTCCGGCAACGGCGGCAGGCATTTCAAAACAGCTTCATCCCGGGCGGCAGCGGCAAGCCGCCGGCGACGCTTTGCATCTTGTCCTTCATCATGACATCGACCTTGCGGCGCGCGTCGGCATGGGCGGCGACGATCAAGTCCTCGAGAACTTCCTTCTCGGTCGGCTGAAGTAAGGATTCATCAAGCCGCATACCTTTGAGATCGCCTTTGCCGTTAAGCTTCACGGTCACCAGCCCGCCGCCGGAAACGCCTTCGACCTCACTCGCCTCAAGTTCGGCCTGCATCGCCTCCATCTTCGACTTCAACTCGGAGGCCTGTTTCATCAGGCCCAGGAAATCAACCATCGATGCCCCCATCAGTCGTCTTCGCGGCGCCAGTCCGCGCCATAGGAATCGTCTTCAACGGGCGGGAGGTCCGGCGGCAGATCCTCGGGATCTTCTGTCGGCAGAGCTGCGATCTGTTCCGGTGCCCGGACATCGACGATTTCCGCGCCGGGGAAACGCGCCATGACCGCCTGCACCAAAGGATCGGCGCGCACCCCGGATTTAAGGTCGGCCTGCCGCGCTTCGATTTGCGATCTTACCGTCGGTTGCGCGACCTCCCGCGATACGACGACGACCCAGCGTCGGCCGGTCCAATTCGTGAACTTGCTTGAAAGGTCGTTGACCAATGTCTTAGCCGCGCTTGGCTCAAGCGCAATATCAAGCCGGCCATCCTCGAAACGCACCAGCCGGAGGTCGCGTTCCAGCGCTGCCTTGACCGAGAGATCGCGTTTTTGCACGGCCAAAGCGATCAGGCCTTCGAAATTATCGACGACCAGTGCCGGCGCCGTCGCCTCGACAGACGCCGCCACCGGATCGCCGACCGGCTGCACGGCCGCCAGCGCAGCACGAGGCGCCCCGCGGGGGGCGTCCCCTCGCCCGGCCTCAAACCGCGGTGCTGCTGGTCCGGGCACGGGCGATGAGGCGGCGCCGCCATTTCCAGTCACGCGCGGTGCGGGCGCCGCGCCATTGCCGTCAAGCGAGCGCAGCACCTCGTCGGGGGTCGGCAGATCGGCGACATAAGCGAGCCGCACCAAGACCATCTCGGCCGCGGCCAATGGGCGACCGGATGACTCCACTTCGGCAATGCCCTTAAGCAGCATTTGCCAGGCACGCGACAGCACCCGCATCGATAATTTTTCCGCAAAGGCACGGCCGCGCAGGCGCTCCGATTCTGCAAACGAGACATCGTCGGCGACCGCGGGGACAACCTTTACCCGGGTGACGAAATGGGTGAACTCCGCCAGGTCGGCGAGCGCGACCGCCGGATCGGCGCCGATCTCGTATTGGGCGCGCAATTCCTTCATGGCCGCGCCAGCATCGCCACGCATCGCCGCTTCAAACAGATCGATGGTGCGGGTGCGATCGGCCAAACCGAGCATCTGCCGCACATCTTCGCCGCGAACCTTGCCCGCCGCGTGAGCGATCGCCTGGTCGAGCAGCGACAACGCATCCCGCACCGAACCTTCGGCCGCCCGTGCAATCAACGCCAGCGCCTCGGGCTCGACCGCGATCTTCTCGCTGGCGGCGATTCCGTGCAGATGCTTGACCAATATCTCAGCGTCCACCCGGCGCAGATCGAAGCGCTGGCAGCGCGACAGCACGGTCACCGGCACCTTGCGGATTTCCGTGGTAGCGAAGATGAACTTCGCGTGCGGCGGCGGCTCCTCCAGTGTCTTAAGCAGCGCATTGAACGCCGCCGGCGACAACATGTGCACTTCGTCGAGAATGTACACCTTGTAGCGCGCCTGAACCGGCGCGTAGCGAATGGCGTCGTTGATCTGCCGCACGTCATCGACGCCATTGTGGGAGGCGGCGTCCATCTCGATGACGTCAAGATGCCGGCTTTCCATAATCGCCTGGCAATGAACGCCGAGTGAGGGCATGACGATCGTGGGCCCGGTCTTCGCGCCCTTTGGCAGCTCATAATTCAGCGCGCGGGCGAGAATGCGCGCCGTCGTCGTCTTGCCAACGCCGCGTACGCCGGTGAGGATCCATGCTTGCGGGATGCGTCCGGCTTCAAACGCATTCGAGACGGTGCGCACCATGGCTTCCTGGCCGACCAGATCGTCGAATGTCGCCGGGCGATATTTGCGCGCCAACACGCGGTAGCCGCCACCTTGCGGGTCGGATTTCTTGGCGTCTTTCATAGCGCGTTCCATTTCGCGTCTTTCCGGACTCGGCATCAACAGCGATCCGAAATCCATACTCCCAATCTCGGAGCATAACGCAAGACGAGGGTTGTGGATTTCGGGCTTGTGCCCGCGCTGCGCCCCGGAATGACGACAAAAATTTGTCAGCCGCGGTGGGAGGCTGACGAGCGACCCGAACCGGAGCTCGTTAGGGCTGCTTCCTTCCGGACCTGACCCGGTTGGCGAGTGGCTCGTCCACCGCCAACCTCCCGCCCCATATATCGGCGGAACGGAACAGGAATGCAAGCACTGCGCTACAGCCGTTTCCGGCGCGGCCGAACCGGACGCGGCTATGGATTTCCTGTATGGCGCATGTCCTTATCGGCGTCGGCGCCACCCCCGCCAGGACATGCGCCAATCTCGCCTGCATGCGCAACCGCCGGACCCTGTGAATGATCGCTCCAACGCCCCACGCCGACTGGACGCTACACCCGCAACTCGCCCGCGACACCGTCGCCATTGGCGATCTGCCGCTGTCGCGCGTGCTGCTCATCAACGACGCCAATTTTCCCTGGCTGCTCTTGGTACCGCGTCGCAGGGGCGTGTCGGAGATCATCGATCTTGAGGAGGTTGAGCAGGCGCAGTTATGGACCGAGATTTCACGCACCGGTCGGGTGCTGAAAGCTCTGGCGACCTGCGACAAACTCAATGTCGCAGCGCTCGGCAATGTCGTGGCACAATTGCATGTGCATGTGATCGCGCGGCGCCAGGGCGACGCCGCCTGGCCGAAGCCGGTATGGGGCGCGGTACCGCCGATCGAATACGATAAGGACAGCCTCGCGCACTTTGTCGACACACTCCGCAACAAGCTCTGGCTCGGCTAGTGGTCCAATTCTAACATTCGCATCCCATTTCCGCGGGCGATTTTGCGAATGTTAGAATCAAAGGACCACTAGCAAGTATAGGATGCTAGTGGAGTTTTGGATTTGACATTCGCATCGCGTGCTCGCTGCCAGGTGGGTAGCGAATGTCAAATCCACTCCACTAGTGTGGCGGTTCCGACGTTCGTTACTGAGCGCGCTGCAAGATGATACGAACTTCGGGATCGGGACACTAAAACCATATTGCACGGCTGCGAACGCCGTGCGAGCGTCGCCACCGCTTGGAGAATGCATGTCCCCTCGTCCCGATCTCGGTTCCTGGCCACAGCTTGGTTATACCGCAAGCCGCATCGAGCGCGCCGCTGAGAAGCGCAGCGATGCCGAGGCGCTACGCGGGCTCGAAGCCGACGCGGCGGCCGGCTGGTACGTAATCGACGGTGAACTGGTGGCCATGCGCAAGACGGCGACCGGTCTCGATCCGCTGTTTGAGCGCGCAAAGGCGCACGCCTTGAGCGACTCAACACAGTCCGTCTTTCTCGGGCTCATGAACGGAGCGCCCCGCTTTGCGCTGGCGATCGAACCGGCGGCGATGGAGGTTCTCAAAGCCCGGGATGATTTTGAAATCTCCGATCTGCGCACGATCGCGGTACGCGGAATGGTCGGCGAGGAGCACCTGCCGCCACTCGCCGAAGGCAAATCGTTGTTGTTATGGCACGCCCGGCGGCGGTTCTGTTCCAATTGCGGCGCACCGACTCGAACTGTCGACGCCGGATGGCGGCGTGACTGCCAAGGCTGCAAGGCGCAGCACTTCCCCCGCACCGACCCGGTCGCGATCATGCTGGTCATTGACGGCGAGCGCTGCCTGCTCGGTCGTTCCGGCCGTTTTGCAACAAATTCATGGTCATGCCTTGCGGGCTTTGTCGAGCCCGGGGAAACCATCGAAGACGCGGTGCGGCGCGAGGTTCGCGAGGAAGCCGGCGTTAACTGCGGACAGGTCAAGTATTTCCGCTCGCAGCCTTGGCCCTTTCCATCCTCGCTCATGATCGGATGTCATGCCCAAGCCTTGTCGCGCGAGCTTGTCATCGACCACAACGAGCTTGAAGGCGCGCGCTGGTTCGATCGCGAAGAGGTCGCCGCGATGCTGGCGCGCCAACATCCAGAGGGTTTGATTACCCCGGTCCCAGTCGCGATCGCCTATCACATCATCCGCGCATGGGTGGAGAACGGCGTTGAGTTCGACTGACGCTCCCACACGTTCGCCGCTCATCCTGTGCGCCGGCATTGCGGTGGAGGACTATCTTTTCAAGGTCGACACTTTTCCCGCGCCCGGCACCAAGATGCATGCCAGCGCGTTGGTCGCGACCACCGGCGGCTGTGCCGCCAATGCGGCGGTCGCCATCGCCCGGCTCGGCGGCCGCGCACGATTTTCCGGCCCCGTTGGAACCGACGATGCGAGCGGTCGTTTTCTCGAAGCGTTGGCGCAAACCGGCGTCGATCCATCCTGCGCCCTGCGCGTCAAAGACGGCTCGATTTCGGTATCCGGAATTTTCATCGATCGCTACGGCGAAAAAATGGTGGCAACGCTTCAGGGTAAGGGGCTCGACGACGCCGCGCCCGCGGACGCAGCAGCGTTGGTCGCCGACATCGACGCGCTCCTGGTCGATAATCGGTTTCCGGCATTTGCGCTGCCGATCTGCCGCGCCGCGGCAGCGCGCGGCATTCCGGTGGTGCTGGATGTCGACAAGGCCACAAAGGCCGACGACCCATTATTTGTGACCGCCTCCCACCTGATCTTCTCGGCGGAAGCGCTGACCGCGACTGCCGGCACCGCGGATCTCGGCGCGGCGCTACTGACCATGGCGGCCGGCGCGCGCGGGTTTTACGCCGTCACCAATGGCCCAGACCATGTGCTTTGGATCGACGATGGCGCGCTCAAGCGGCTGCCCGTGTTCGCCGTTGAAGCCGTCGACACGCTCGGCGCGGGCGATGCGCTCCATGGCGGCTTTACGCTGGCCTTGGCCGAAGGCCGCGATGAGACCGCGGCCTTGCGATTCGGTGCCGCCGCGGCCGCGATCAAATGCACGCGATTTGGCGGCATTTCCGGCACGCCGCGACGTGACGAGGTCGAAGCCTTCATGCGGGCCAACCCGGCTTGAAGCAGCATTAATTTCTCTATAGACAGCCAAAGGTCCTAATTCTTGTAATAACTTTCTATGGTGGTCCGGAACAATGACTGCGCCTACGAAGGAGTCCCCGCCGAAATTAGACGCGATCGACCGCAAGATTCTGGCGCTTTTGCAGGAGGACGCATCACTGTCGGTTGCAGAAATCGGCAGCCGGGTGGGGCTGTCGTCAACCCCGTGCTGGAAGCGGATCCAGCGCTTGGAAGCCGACGGCATCATTCAGCGTCGCGTCGCGCTGGTCGACCAGGACAAGATTGGCCTTGGCATCACCGTCTTCGTTTCAATTGAGACCGGCGACCATTCCCAGGAATGGCTGGCGCGCTTTGCCGACATGGTTGGCGCAATGCCGGAAGTGATGGAATTCTACCGGATGGCTGGCGACGTCGATTACATGCTGCGTGTGGTGGTACCCGACATTCAGGGTTACGACACCTTCTACAAGAAGCTGATCGCCGCGATCCCGCTCAAAAACGTGACCTCGCGATTCGCCATGGAGAAAATCAAGGCAACGACCGCGCTGCCGATCCCGTGAATAATTGGCACAGCGAGCCGCCAGCGGTCATCGCGGACCGCTCCGCCGACGCCCATTCTCTTGCGAATTTAGCGCCGTAGGATTGGCTAGCGGGTTTGCGGCGCGCTCGCCGCAAGTCCGTTGCGCGCTCCGATCTGAGCGGCCGTTACTTCGAACGAGGTGTTACTATCGCCGAGCGTCAGCCTGCGTTCGCAGCTTGGCGTGCAGCTATAGGTCGTACGCTCACCGCCCCGATAGACCACCAGAACGTCGCGCGGCGCCTGAACCTCGACCATCTTTTCCATCAGAATGGTCCCAGCGCGATCCAGCGCGACCAGGTTGGTAAGCCCGTAGCCCTTGCCGGTAATAACGATCCAGCCGCCCGGTTGAACCGCAACGTCGGCGATGGCTGGATTGCCGACCACGACCGATGCGACCCGATCCGGCATTTTGATCAGCCGGGCTTCGTCGAGAATGACGGCGATGTCACTGGCCTGTTCGGCTCCAGCAAGCCCCACAAGGCTGATGGCAGCGGCGAAGCCAATCGCAATCGAACGGCCATCCAACAAACGCATTTTACTTCCCCACGTCCACGCATCGACGAGCCACAGCAAGCTGGGCGCTATCAAGTTGACGTGAAATAGTGAATCAACCGCAAACGCCTTCAGCGTCTGAATGGGTAGAGATATGGGCGCCATCATGAAATCCGAAGCGCGAGGAAGATCGCGCCCGGCAGCCACAGAGGCAATTGCGCGAGCGGCCCATGACCATCCTCGAAAAATGCGATCGGTTCGTCGGGCGTCTTGATCCCGAACAGCGCCACTGCACCGACCGCCGGCATCGAGATGCGAACAAAGCGCGCCAGAGCCGGAATGACAAACCAATAGCAAAGGTCCATGCCCAGTTCGCGCTTGCGCCACCATGGATGGCCGGGATTGCAAGCCCAGAAATAACTCATACTAACTTTGTAATGCGCGACAATCTCTCCAGGTCATGGCCGGGCATAGCCCGTCGAAGACGGGCGTAAACGCCCTGGTGTCCCGGCCATCCACGTCTTTGATTTGGCGGACGATTCAAGACGTGGATGCCCGCGACAAGCGACGGCATGACGAGTCAAACATTGCGCCTCTGAGTATTAGCTGACGCGACAGCCATACAATATATTCAAATCCCAACTCTTGCTGACAGTCAATCCATCATTAACCATCCATGATTTCGCATATATATTTTTAACTACGCTGATTTTTCCCGCAACAACTTGATGGATCATCATTGATATTAACGGAAATCAAGGAGCCTAAGGCGCAATTTTCCGGCGCGCTTTACCCAAAACGGACCAGATCTCGCCGAAGCCGATACCGCGCCGCCGGCACAAGGAGTGGACATGAGAAATCTGGTCACACGCTTCGCCATGGACCAGTCCGGCGCGGCTGCGATCGAATACAGTCTCATCGCCGCCGGCATTTCGGTTGCGATTATTACGGTGATGCAGGCGCTTGGATCAAAACTGAACGCAACCTTCAACGGGATCCACGCGGCACTGAAATAGACGCCCGTGCCTTTTCGACGTCTTACGGTCATCCGACCGCAGCGCCGTTGCCTGCACGCAGACCGCGCGGTGCCGAAGTTCAACGAAACTGCGGGCAAGCTTAACTAAGAGTAAACGAGCGCCGCGTTCACACATCAAGTAAAGCGCCCGGCACACCCACGGAGCCCTTTACGTGATCGGACTTCGCCGTAACAACCGCCTCATTTCGAGACACCGACACATTGCAATATTTCCAGACAATTTGAGTTATTCGGCGCACCCTTTCTTAGAAGTCATGCGGTAAAAACGCGCTGTGCAGGGCACTTTGTGCCAAACCTCTGAGGAGACTTTGAATGTCAATGATCAAGCGCTTTTTGCGTGACGAATGCGGCGCCACCGCCATCGAGTATGGCCTGATCGCCGCTGGTATCTCGGTCGCGATTGTCGTCGTCGTCTATGAAGTCGGCACCTCGCTGGAAGCCAAGTTCAAGGTTATCTCCGACAAGCTGAAGTAACAGCCGGGCCGAGTTTCTACGCGTGCTTGGTTGAATTCCAAGCACATGCGCCTGCCGGAGTCCGCTTCGGCGGGCGCAGTCTATTGAGGCCTGCTAACTGAACCGAAATAGATCAGAGTCTAACTTGCTACCGCCCGGAATCGAGTTGATAGCGCTATGATCATCGATGCAAGCAAGCTGCTGTTATTTCCCGCGCTGATGGCGTTCGCTGCTTCCAGCGACCTGCTAACCATGACGATTTCAAATCGGGTTTCCATCATCCTGGTCGGCGGCTTTTTTGCGCTGGCGCTCATCGTCGGCATGAGTCCAATGCTCATGCTCACCCACATTGGCGCTGCGGCGGCCGTTTTGATCGTGGCATTCGTCTGCTTCGCACGTGGCTGGATGGGTGGCGGCGATGCCAAGCTCGCGGCTGCAACCGCGCTCTGGCTGGGCTTCGATCACCTAATGCCCTACCTCATCTATGCGGCGATATTCGGCGGTCTGTTGACGTTGCTGCTACTCCAGATCCGCGCTCTACCGCTTCCAGCCGCTTTGGCGCGCCAGCCATGGGCCGCTCGCCTGCATCGCCGGGACACCGGCGTCCCGTACGGCATTGCGCTGGCGGCGGCGGCGCTGGTCGTCTATCCAGACACCATCTGGATGCGAGCGATCGCAGGCTGATGATCGGCTGCGCTGCGCAGCGAGCGATCACCCCAAACCCTATCGCCTTCCTGGGTCACGGCGACCCCGGTCGACGTGCGTCAAGCACGTGGGCGTTCCACCGTGGCCGGGCAATAAATCGTTAACACGATTTAGATACCGGCCATTAACCATGCCTTGACCTTTACCTGCTGATATTCGGTCCGATCAAATCGTTCGACCGCCAGCGTCAATGTGGCGGGCACGCGTTGTGCCGCATCGCAGTCTTGAAAGTGCAGCGTATGAAACTTTCGCGCATCATTGTCTTGCTTGTAGCGCTCGCCGCCGGCGGTATTGCCGCGCTCTTGGCCGGCCGCTCGAATGCCCCACCCACAATCGCTCAAGCCCCAATCGCCACCATCGACACGACAGAAGTGTTGATCGCCGCAAGCGATATCGGCCTCGGCCAAACCGTCTCTGGAAACGAACTTCGCTGGCAAACTTGGCCCACAGCCGCGGCCGGCACAGGCTTCATTCGGCGCAATGAAAACCCCGAAGCGATCAACCAGCTTGCCGGATCAATCGCACGCTCACCGTTCCTTGTCGGCGAGCCGATTCGCGAAGCCCGGCTAATTCGGGCGAAGGGATCGGGCTACATGGCCGCGATCCTGCCGGCTGGAATGCGCGCAATCTCAACCGATGTTACGCCCGAAACTGGCGCAGCTGGGTTTATTTTGCCAAACGACCGGGTTGACGTGATCCTTTCACGACGTGGCGGAGGCGAAAAAGGCTCCGGCGGCGACACCCCGACCAGCGAAACAATCCTCTCCAATGTGCGCGTCCTCGCCATCGATCAGACGATCGAAGAGAAGGGCAGCCAGCGCGTTGTAGTCGGCAGAACAGCGACACTCGAACTGACCAGGAGCCAGGCCGAAACCCTCGTACTGTCGCGCAACTCGGGCCAACTTTCGCTCGCGCTGCGTAGCCTCGCTGATGCGTCAGGAGTCGAATCGGCGAGCGACGATCGCAGCAGCCGCAGCATCAATATCCTCCGTTATGGCGTGAGCACGACAACGACTGCGAAATAATGGGTAACGCAAGGATCACGACATGACTGACCGGCCCCACATTCGCGCGACATTGCTCGCGGTCACGCTGATGGCATCTGGCTTGGCGGCCGCCGGATCTGCGCCCGCTGCCGATCAAGGTGCGCAAATGATCCAGGTCGCGGCTAGCGATGCCGGCTCGCGCTTTGTGCCGCTTGGCATCGGCAAGTCGGTCGTTATCGATTTGCCAAGAGACGTCAAAGACCTCCTGGTCGCCGACCCGAAGATCGCCACTGCCATCGTTCGTTCGGCGCGGCGCGCCTACATTATCGGCGCAGCGACCGGGCAAACCAATGTGTTTTTCTTCGATCACAGCGGTCAACAGATCATCGGACTCGATATAGCCGTTACACGCGACCTCAACGGCCTGCGCGCCGCGCTCAAACAGGCGCTGCCCAATGCCGACATCAGGGTCGAAGGACTTGGCGAAGGCGTGGTGTTGTCGGGAAATGCATCGACACCGATCGAAGCGCAAACCGCATTCGAAATCGCTTCGCGCCTGGTCGACGACGGCCGCAGGGTGGTGAACGGGATCACAGTTCATAACCGCGATCAAGTTATGCTGAAGGTCACAGTTGCCGAAGTGCAGCGTGACGTCATCAAACAGCTTGGCATCAATTTGGCGGGCCAGTTCGGCGCCGGCACGTCGATGGTAACGTTCAACACCGACAACCCGTTCTCAGCACGTGGTGACGCGCTCAGCAGAACCAACTTCGTCCCGACCCTTGGCGGCATCAACAATCGCGTCACAGCAACAATCAGAGCGATGGAACGCGCCGGAGTCGTGCGCACTTTGGCGGAGCCCAGCCTGACCGCCACCTCCGGAGAGAGTTCGAGCTTCCTTGCCGGCGGTGAGTTTCCGGTTCTTTCGGGACGCGAGTGCGACCCAGCGACGGGATCGTGCCGAGACAGAATTGAATGGAAGAGGTTCGGTGTCGGATTGAACTTTACGCCGGTCGTTCTGGGCGCGGGCAGAATCAGCCTCAAGGTCATGACTGAGGTGTCAGAGCTGTCATCGGAACAATCCATACAGATTGCCGGGCTCACGGTTCCGTCGATCCGTACGCGCCGCGCTGACACGACCGTCGAGATTCCATCGGGCGGCGCGCTCGCCATGGCGGGAATGATCCAGGAGCAAACCAAGCAGCAGATCAACGGTATTCCAGGCCTGATGCAATTGCCGGTGCTCGGCCAGCTGTTCAGAAGCCGCGACTTCGTCAATCGGCAGACCGAGCTCTTGGTGATTGTGACGCCTTTTGTCGTCCGCGCGGTGGCACGACGCAATCTATCGCGACCCGACGACGGATTCGCCGATGCGACCGACCCGGAGAGCATCTTGCTCGGCAGGCTCAATCGTATCTACGGCGCTCCAAAGCCGACGGCGCAGCATGTTCAACGGAATGCCTATCGCGGCAATTACGGCTTCATTCTCGATTGAGAAGGCAAGGAATTCGCATATGCATTCAGGTCCAATCTGTCTTGCGAAGCGCCGTGTCGCTGCTGGACTTCGGACGACGGTGCTGGGAGCAGCAACGATGATTTTGGCCGGCTGCTTAGCGTCGCGCGACGCAACATTGGACATGATCCCGCGCGATTACCCCCAGCGCCATCCGATTGTGCTCGGGGAAGCGCCGCACACGGTAGAACTTTTCATCGGCAATCGAAGGGGCAGTCTCAACGACGCCCAACGCACCGATGTCCTGGCGTTCGCACAAATCTGGCGCCGCGAAGCGGGCGGCGGAATCATCATCGATTTGCCGGCCCGCGCCCCCAATGAACGCAGCGCCACGGTCGCAGCGCAGGAAGTCCGCGCGATCCTCACCAACGCCGGCGTCCCGGCCGATGCGATTGCAACGCGCCGCAGCGCCGTGAGCGATCCGCGCAAGCTTGCAACCTTGCGGCTGCACTACCCCAAGGTGACAGCCGAAGCAGGCCCCTGCGGGCTTTGGCCCTACGATCTCGGCGCGACCAATCTCCGCGAACGCGCCGAAAATCGCCAATACTACAATTTTGGGTGCGCCCACCAGCGCAACCTTGCGGCCATGGTCGACAATCCTGCCGACCTTGTGCAGCCCCGCGGTGAAATGCCGAGTTACACCAGCCGTCGCACAACCGTATTCAACAAGCACCAGCGCGGCGAAGGCACAGCCACCGTTTATCCCGATGCCAGCAAGGGCTCGATCAGCAACGTCGGACAATGACCACAAACGCACCCCCCACGGCCACGCCATCCACAGCAAACAGCGATCATATCGCGCCGGCGCCGCGCGTATCCGTCCAGGCCTTCTGCGAATCCGTCGAAACCGCTGCGGCTATTCAGGCGGCCGGTGAGGATCGGCGGCTGGGTAAAGCGCATCTCAAGGTTCAAATGGGCGGCATTGCTGCGGCCGTTGAGGCTTATCGTACTTCGGCCACGCCCAACGTCATTGTGATTGAGACCATGGGCCGCAGTGACGAGATACTCACTGGCCTCGATTCGCTTGCCGAAGTCTGTGACGGAGACACCCGTGTGCTCGTTATCGGTCACCAGAACGATGTACAGCTCTATCGCGAGCTAACACGACGAGGCGTCAGCGATTATGTGATTGCACCGGTTAGCACGATCGATGTGATTCGCTCGATCTGCGGGCTGTTTACGGCATCGGACGCCAAACCGGTAGGCCGCGTGCTCGCCGTGGTTGGCGCCAAGGGCGGGGTCGGAGCTTCCACTGTCGCCCACAACATCGCCTGGGCGACCGCGCGCGACCTTAAGCTTGATACCGTTATCGCCGATCTGGACCTCGGATTTGGAACCGCGGGCCTCAATTTCAATCAGGATCCCCCGCAAGGGATCGCTGACGCGGTGTTCTCGCCTGACCGCGTCGACAACAATTTTGTCGATCGTCTACTCTCGAAATGTACCGATCATCTTAGCCTGCTGGCGGCGCCGGCGACGCTTGATCGAGTGTATGATTTTTCGACCGAATCATTTGATTCGATTTTCGACTCATTGCGCGCAACCGTCCCCATCATCGTTCTCGACGTCCCCCACCTGTGGTCCGGCTGGACGAGGCATACGTTGATCAGCGCTGACGAAATCTTGGTCGTCGCAGCGCCGGATCTCGCAAACCTGCGCAACACCAAGAACATACTCGATTTGCTGAAGGTGTCGCGTCCGAATGACCGGCGCGCGAACTATCTGCTCAACGCAGTCGGGGTTCCAAAACGACCCGAAATCAGCAGCGCAGACTTCGCCAAGGCGCTTGACCAACAGCCCGCGGCGACCATTCCGTATGAACCGCAGATGTTCGGCACCGCTGCCAATAACGGCCAGATGATTGCGGAACTTTCCGCGAGTCATCGCACTGCCGAGACTTTCCGTCAGCTTGCTCAGCTTCTGACCGGCCGCACTGATTCAAAAAAGTCAAAGTCGAGCTTGCTACCGCCGATCCTGGAGAAGCTGTTGAAGCGGGCCTGAGGATCAACCCTTGTTGGAGTAAGTACACGTGTTTGGAAAGCGTAACGCCGCCGAAGATCGCGGCCAGCGCGCGGTCTCACCCCCGCCGCCGTTAGCACCGGCAGCCGCGCCGCCATCAGCGACAGCTAAGTCTTCGGCGCCGACTTCGGCCGGAGCAAGCGACAACGGTCGCGACCCGCTGCCATCGACCGGCTTTGGCGCGTCGATTGTCAGCGCGCCGCACACGGACCGTCAGACTACGTCCAGCGCAGCCGCGCCACCACTTGCGCCATCGGCCACCGATACGCGTCATGACGAACATTACTATGAGACCAAAGGCGCCATTTTCGGTGCGCTGATCGAGGCAATCGATCTATCCCAGCTTGCCAAACTCGATGCAGACTCCGCGCGCGAGGAAATTCGCGACATCGTCAACGAGATCATCGCCATCAAGAATGTCGTGATGTCGATCGCGGAGCAAGAAGAGTTGCTCGACGACATCTGCAACGACGTACTTGGCTATGGTCCGCTTGAGCCGCTCTTGGCACGTGACGACATTGCCGACATCATGGTAAACGGCTTCGGCACGACCTACATTGAGGTCAAGGGCAAGATCCAGAAATCCGGCATCCGATTTCGTGACAACCAACAACTCCTGAATATCTGCCAACGCATCGTCAGTCAGATCGGCCGACGGGTAGACGAGTCGTCTCCGATCTGCGACGCGCGACTTCCTGATGGCTCTCGCGTCAACGTTATTGTGCCACCACTTGCCATTGACGGCCCCGCACTCACCATCCGCAAGTTCAAAAAAGACAAACTCACGCTCGATCAATTGGTGCGCTTCGGCAGCATCACACCAGAGGGTGGCGAGATCCTGAAGGTCATAGGGCGCTGCCGTATCAACGTTCTGATTTCAGGAGGCACCGGCTCGGGCAAGACCACCCTGCTCAATTGCCTCACACAGTTTATCGATGACGAGGAGCGCATCATCACGTGCGAGGACGCGGCGGAACTACAGCTACAGCAGCCGCATACGGTCAGGCTAGAGACCCGCCCGCCCAACCTTGAAGGCGAAGGCCAGATCACGATGCGCGATCTCGTACGCAACTGCCTGCGTATGCGACCGGAGCGCATCATCGTCGGCGAAGTGCGCGGACCTGAAGCATTTGACCTACTCCAGGCCATGAACACCGGTCACGACGGATCGATGGGCACACTGCACGCCAACTCGCCGCGCGAGGCCATGTCCCGTGTAGAATCCATGATCACGATGGGCGGCTATTCGCTCCCATCACGCACGATCCGTGAAATGATTGCCGGATCGGTTGATGTCATCGTACAGGCAGCGCGCCTGCGCGATGGATCGCGCCGCATCACCCACATCACCGAAGTCCTCGGAATGGAAGGTGATGTCATCGTTACACAGGATCTGATGGTCTTCGACATCATGGGCGAAGACGCAAATGGCAACTTGATCGGCAAGCACCGTTCGACGGGGCTTGGCCGACCGAAATTCTGGGATCGCGCTCGTTACTACGGCGAGGAAAAGCGGCTTGCCGCGGCGCTCGACGCCGCCGAAGCGCCAGAACCGACACACAGCTGAGCGAGAGGCAATCATGCAGGCACTCGCCCTCTTTTTTCTGGTCGCCGTCGCGATTGGCGGCGTTGTTTGGGTCTTCTTATATCCGCTCCTGTCCGGCGAACGGAAGGCCGAACAACGCATTGAGACCATCAGCAAGACCAGGGCGGCCGCAGCGGCTGGCGCGACGCGCAGTTCAACCAAATCGCGACGCGAACAAGTCGAGGGTTCGCTCAAGGAACTGGAAGAACGGCAGTCCAAGTCAGTTCCTCTGAACCTCAGAATTGCGCAAGCGGGCCTTGGCTGGACGAAGCAGCAATTCATGCTGATCAGCGTCGCAATGAGCGCCGTGGCGTTTCTACTCTTTCTGATGGTGGATGCCGGTCTGTGGGCTGCACTAGCCGCGGCGTTCGCCGCCGGTCTTGGGATTCCGCGCTGGCTGCTCAACTTTCTCAAGAAACGGCGGGAGACGAAGTTTATCGCGGGATTTCCGGACGCCGTTGACACCATCGTGCGCGGCATCAAGGCCGGCCTGCCGCTGCTCGACAGCATGCGGATGATCTCAACCGAAGCAGAGGAGCCATTGCGCAGCGAATTTCGTGCGATCCTGGAGACCCAAGCGATTGGCATCCCAATCGGCGATGCCTGCGGCAAACTCTACGAGCGCGTTCCGCTCCCAGAAGCGAATTTCTTTGGCATCGTTATCTCAATTCAGCAAAAGTCCGGCGGCAACCTGTCTGAGGCACTCGGCAACCTGTCGCGCGTGCTGCGCGACCGCAAAAAAATGAAAGCGAAGATTCAGGCAATGTCGATGGAAGCCAAGGCCTCCGCCGGGATTATTGGCTGTTTGCCGCCTGCAGTGATGCTACTCGTCTATTTCTCCAGTCCACAATACATCGAGCTGCTGTGGACGCATCCAACAGGTCGGTTGATGTTGGCAATTTCCGCGGGCTGGATGGCCACAGGCGTCTTGGTCATGCGCAAAATGATCAATTTCGACTTTTGAGGTGCACGCCATGATGAGCCTGATCGCCGATAACCTGACCAACACCCGCCTGCTGGCGATGATCTTTGCCGCCATTGCCGCTGTCGCGACTGTGCTGACCTTGGCGATGCCGCTTCTCGTAACGGATTCACTATCCAAGCGAATGAAAGCGGTGGCGATCGAACGCGAAAAATTGCGGCAACGCGAGCGCGAGCGCATGGCGCGCGGCGAGAAAGCGTCGCTTCGGCAGTCACCGAGACAGTATATGCAAACCATTGTCGAGCGGTTCAACCTGAACCATTGGCTCGGGCAGGAAGACGCACGCGCGTTGCTGGTGCAAGCCGGATATCGCGGGCAGGCACCCTACGTCACCTTTCTGTTCTTTCGGATGCTAATGCCTGTGATTTTCATGGCAGTTTCGGCTTTTTACGTCTTTTTCGTGCTCAAACTGGAGCAACGGACATCGATCAAGCTCGGCATCTGTATCTTGGCGACCTTTGTCGGCATCAAGCTTCCAGTGCTGTTCCTCAAGAACCAGATCGCAAAGCGGCAACTTTCGATCCGGCGCGCATTTCCGGATGCGCTCGATTTGCTGCTGATCTGTGTGGAGTCAGGAATGTCGATTGAGGCCGCTTTCAGAAAGGTAGCAAACGAAATCGGATCTCGCTCGATTCCCTTGGCTGAAGAACTCACGCTGACCACGGCGGAACTATCCTATCTTCAGGAGCGCAGGCAGGCCTACGAGAACCTCGCCAAACGCACCAACATGGACGGCGTGAAATCGGTATGCATGGCCTTGCAGCAGGCCGAGCGACACGGAACGCCGCTCGCTAATACGTTGCGCGTCATGGCGCAGGAAAACCGCGACATGCGCATGTCGGAAGCCGAGAAGAAGGCCGCCGGCCTTCCGCCCAAGCTGACGGTTCCGATGATTTTGTTCTTCCTGCCCGTGCTCTTTGTCGTCATTCTCGGGCCGGCCGGCATCAAGGTCATGGCGCTAAAATAGTCGTAAAATAGTCGACAGAGCGGCGCGACCGTTCAGCTCGGCGGTCGTGCAGCAGGCCGCCTTGGCTGGGAACGGGCCTGGATGGCGTTCTGCTGTGCGAGCATCTGCCGCAGATAGGCGACGTTGGCGGCCGCCTGATCCGGCGGCAGCTCGGCCCGGGCGATCACTTCAGCTTCCGCAAAGCGACCCTGCAATCCTATGACCAATGCAAGGTTTTGCCGAACCCGCGGATCTGTGCTGCGGCCGGCGGCCGCGCGTTTGAGTGTCGCCTCCGCCTCCAGCAAATTCTTCGATAGCGCATAGGACAGACCGAGGTTCGACAGCACCGACGCTTCATCCGGGGCAATTCGCAATGCCGTCGCATAATAGCGCTGCGCATCCTCATGCCGTCCGAGCTGGTCGAGGACCGCGCCTTGCACATTGAGGATGCGCCAGTCCGGACGGTCGGGCGTATGGGCACGATTGAGCACCTCAAGCGCCTGATCATGACTGCCGACATCCGCAAGTGCGCGACCATAGGCACCAAGAAGCTCCATATGCGACGGATGGTGGATCGCGGCCTGCTCAAGCACGGCAACCGCCTGCGCCCGCTGGCCGAGCCCGCGCAGCGCTTGGGCATAGTTGATCGCCACCGCCGGATCACGCGGATTGGCCCGATAGCGCTCGCCCAAAGTTTCCGCGGCCTGCCGTGGCTCAGCGGCGGCCGCCGGCGAAACAATCGAACCGGTCATGCTGGTCGCCGCGGGCTGGAGCGTACCACAGCCCGCCCCGCCTGCCGCCGCGGCGATCGCGAGCGCAATCGACGTGACGCGGCGCCTGGATTCATTGCGAGAATTGGCCTTCGACATCATGGCAACCACGTCGTTAGAACGACCCCTGTCGACCCCGGCAGCAATAAAGCGTTAACCCTAATGAGTGGTTAATCCGCGGGGCGCGGGGCCTCAGTTCGCCGGCCCTGTCCGCGCCTTCACCGCCCAGGGGTGACCGTGCTAGGCGAACTGGTTCAAGGGGATTTTCCGATGCATTCGGCCTATTTTGCCCGCGGATCGCTGCCAGCGGTTCCCATTGTCTTCGTAACCGCCGCAAACTGGGCGGAACAGCGCGCCCAGCTCGCGCCCCCAGCCCGCGCCTATGCCGATGCCGCAGGCTTTGAGCCCAAGGCCGGAAGGCACTTGCTCTTGCCGCCGGCCGAAGGCGCCCTCGCCGGCGTGCTGTTCGCCCTGGAAAATGCCGAGGATCCGCTCAAGGACTTTTTTCGCCCCGGCTTGCTGGCAACTTTGCTGCCCGCAGGCGCCTACCGCTTCGCCAATGCGCCGCACGACGCCCGCCTGGCCGCAATCGCTGTCGCGCTTGGCGGCTATCGCTTCAGCCGCTACCGCAAGCCGGACGGCAAGGCCGTGCAGCTTGAACTGCCCGAAGGCACCGACGGTAATGAGGTAAGCCGGATCGCCGAAGGCGTCGCCTTGGCGCGCGATCTGATCAACACGCCGGCCAATGACATGGGACCGGAGGAACTTGAATCCGCCGCACGCGCCCTGGCGAGCCAGCACGGCGCCAGTGCGCACAGCATTGTCGGAGACGATCTTCTCAAGCACAATTTTCCGTTGATCCACGCGGTCGGCCGTGCCGCCGACCGGGCGCCACGCCTGATCGACATCACCTGGGGCGAGGCCACGCATCCGAAGGTTACGCTGATCGGCAAGGGGGTCTGTTTCGATACCGGCGGCCTCGATATCAAATCCGACAGCGGCATGCTCAACATGAAAAAGGACATGGGCGGCGCAGCCACCGTTCTGGCGCTCGCCCACATGCTGATGTCGCATGGCATTAGGCTGCGGCTAAGAGTTCTGATCCCGGCGGTCGAAAATTCAATTGCGGGATCGGCGTTCCGCCCGCGCGATATCTACCGCGCGCGCAACGGCACCACGGTCGAGATCGGCAACACCGATGCCGAAGGACGCCTGATCCTGGCGGACGCCATGGCTCTCGCGTGCGAGGAAAAGCCCGAACTGATCGCAGACATGGCAACATTGACAGGCGCTGCGCGGGTCGCGCTCGGGCCCGAGGTCGTGCCGTACTATACCGACGATGAAAAGCTCGCGACCGAACTCACCGCATGCGCGAAAGCAGAAAACGATCCGCTGTGGCGCCTTCCGTTGTGGCGCCCCTACGACCAAATGCTCGAATCCAAAATTGCCGACACCAACAATGTATCGCAGGGCGGATTCGCGGGTTCGATTATCGCAGCACTGTTCCTGCGCCGTTTCACCACCGCGGCGAAGGCCTGGCTGCACTGCGATATCTTTGCCTGGAACCAGACCGCACGCCCGGGACGGCCCGAGGGTGGGGAGTGCCAGGCCGCGCGGGCACTCTATGCATTGCTGGTCGCGCGCTATGGCTGATCCACACGATCCGCGCCTCACACCGGCACGACCCGACCTCGCGGCTAAACACCTTGAAGGCAAGGTAACGGCCACCCGCTTTGTCGGTGGCACAATTTATGAGGTCGCAACGTCACAGACGCCGCTACGGCGGGAACCCAGGCTGGACGCTCCGCTCGACACCGAAGCGCTCAAAGGCGAGCGCGTCACGGTGTACGATGCCAATGAGGAAGGTTGGTCTTGGGGCCAACTCGTCAGTGACGGTTATGTCGGCTGGCTGCCGACCGACGCCCTCCGCCCCGCCGGCGCAGCACCGACCCACATCGTGTCGGCATTGCGAACGTTCGTTTTTCCGGGTCCCTCGATCAAACTCACCCCAATCGAAACGCTCTCGTTCGGCTGCCAGCTTCGCATCGCGCGCATCCAGGCGGAATTTGCGGTAACCACAGAGCACGGCTTTGTGCCGCTGCGGCATCTCGGTAACGCGACCGACCATGAGCCTGATTTCGTCGCGATCGCCGAACGCTTTGTCGGAACGCCCTATCTCTGGGGTGGCAAATCGAGCCTTGGCCTCGATTGTTCCGCCCTCGTGCAACTGGCGCTGACATCCGCCGGCGTCGCCTGCCCGCGCGACAGCGACATGCAGGAACAGGCCTTGGGCTCACCGGTAGCGCTTACAGGCGACCTTTCGAATCTGCTGCGCGGCGACCTGCTGTTCTGGAAGGGCCATGTGGCGATCGCACGTGACCGTGCAACGCTGGTTCATGCCAATGCCCATCACATGGCGGTCGCCATCGAGACAATTTCAGAAGCGGTGGCGCGCATCCGCGTGGCTGGCGGCGAAATATCGAGCGTCCGGCGGCTTGGCAAACAGTAGTTACTGCGCAACCGCGCCCTCAATGGCGGTATCGAGATTAAACGCAGCCGCAAACAATGCGCGGGTATAATCGGATTGCGGATTGGCAAATAGATCGCGCGCCGCGCCCTCCTCGATGACCTTGCCGTTACGCATCACCATCAGCCGGCTGGCCAGCGCTGCCACCACGCGCAGGTCGTGCGAGATGAACAGGTAAGTAAGGTTGAGCCGCTTCTGCAAATCGCGGAGCAGATCAACCATCTGCGCTTGGATCAACATGTCGAGCGCGCTGGTTGGCTCATCGAGCACGACGAATGTCGGTTCCAGCACAACGGCGCGCGCCAACGCAATGCGCTGACGCTGCCCACCGGAAAACTCATGCGGGTAACGAAAACGCGTCTCCGGATCGAGACCCACATCCGTCAGCGCCCGAATGACGCTCGCCTCCCGTTCGTCCTCGGTCAATTTCGGATGATGCACACCCAGCCCTTCCTCGATAATGTCCGACACCGACATGCGTGGACTGAGGGAGCCGTAGGGATCCTGAAACACGATCTGCATGTCGCGGCGGATCGGCAACATCTCTTTGAATGTCAGGCCGGCGATCGTCTTGCCCAGAAAGCAGATCAGGCCCTGCGATGAGATAAGCCGCAGGATCGCCAGCCCCAGCGTGGTCTTGCCGGATCCGGATTCGCCGACAATGCCCAAAGTCTCGCCCTTGCGGACCGAGACATCGACGCCGTCTACGGCCTTGATGTGGCCGACAACCTTGCGCAGGACGCCGCGCTTGATTGGGAACCAGACCTTGAGATCCTTGGCTTCGACCACGATCGGCGCGTCCGGGCGCAACGGCGCCGGATCGGGCTTTGGCTCAGCCGCCAGCAACGCCCGCGTATAGGGATGTTGCGGGCTCGCAAACACGCCGGCAACCGGCCCCTGTTCGACGATCTTGCCTTCTTTCATCACGCAAACCGTGTCGGCGAGTTTGCGCACGATTCCAAGGTCGTGAGTAATGAACAGCATCGCCATGCCAAGACGCTTCTGCAAGTCCTTGAGCAACGTGAGAATTTGCGCCTGCACAGTAACGTCCAGCGCGGTCGTCGGTTCATCGGCGATCAGCAGGTCGGGCTCATTGGCCAGCGCCATCGCAATCATGACGCGCTGCCGCTGGCCGCCGGAGAGCTGATGCGGATAACTTGCCAACCGCGTCTGCGGCTCGGGGATGCCAACTTGGCTCAGGAGTTCGAGCGTGCGTGCGCGGGCCGCCGGCCCGGTCAATCCTTGGTGTAGCAGCAACGCCTCGCGAATTTGCGTTTCGATCGTATGCAACGGATTCAGCGACGTCATCGGCTCTTGAAAGATGATCGAAATCCGGTTGCCGCGAATCTGGCGGATGTCCCGTTCGGACAGGCCCAGCAGATCTTGGCCCTCAAACAAGACGGCGCCGGACGGATGACTCGCCGACGGATATGGTAGGAGTTTCATGACCGACAGCGCCGTCACCGATTTTCCGGAGCCAGATTCGCCCACCAGCGCGACCGTCTCGCCCTTTTTGACGCTGAATGAAATACAATCGACGGCGACCGTCTGACGGTCGCCTTGATGGAAGGCGACAGAAAGGTCCCTGACATCGAGCAAAGTGTCGTTGGCTGCGGTCATGATCTACCGGAATGTCTTGCGCGGATCGAAGGCGTCGCGAACTGCTTCGCCGATGAAGATCAGAAGCGACAGCATCACCGCCACCGTCATGAAGGCGGAGATGCCCAGCCAAGGCGCCTGAATATTGGACTTGCCCTGCTTAAGCAGCTCACCCAATGACGCAGAACCGGGCGGCAGCCCAAATCCAAGGAAGTCGAGCGCCGTCAGCGTCATCACCGAGCCAGACAGGATGAATGGCAGCATCGTCATGGTCGCAACCATGGCGTTCGGCAGCAAATGCCGAAACATGATTACGCGATTGGAAACTCCAAGCGCACGTGCGGCCTGAATATATTCGAAGTTTCGGCCGCGCAGAAATTCAGCGCGCACCAAATTAACCAGCGCCACCCACGAGAACAGAAGCAATATTCCAAGCAGCACAAAAAAGCTGGGCGGGAATACAGACGAAATAATAAGCAGCAGGTAGAGCGACGGTATCGACGTCCAAATCTCGATGAAACGCTGGAACAGGAGGTCGACCCAACCGCCGAAATAACCCTGCACCGCACCGGCGGCAATACCAATGAACGAGGAAATGATCGTTAGCGTGAGGCCAAACAGTATCGAGATCCGAAAACCGTACAGCACGCGCGCAACAACATCGAAACCTTGGTCGTCGGTGCCCAGCCAATTGTATTCAAGGTCACGGCAACCCGAAAGCCCCCTCTTCTTGACCACCGCCTCGCATTCTTTCTCGGTCAACAGCCAAGTCGGCTTGGACGGCGCGGGCGTTGGCAAATCGAGATTGTGCGTGTTGTAGGAATAGCGGATCAAGGGCCAAACCATATAGCCGCCCTTCTTGGCGATTAGTTCTTGCAGATAGGGATCACGGTAGTCGGCCGCAGTTTCGAAATCGCCGCCGAACGTCGTTTCGGTATAGGTCTGGATGATCGGAAAAAAATATTTGCCATCATATTGGATCAGGAACGGTTTGCTGTTCGCGATGAAGTCCGAGCATAGCGATACGGCAAACAAGACCAGAAATATCCAAAATGAAATGTAGCCGCGTCGATTGGCCTTGAAATTCGCCCAACGCCGCCGGTTGATTGGCGACAGCGCGATTCGGCGGCGTATTGGCGCCGCCGCCGTTGAAACCGATGAGCGCGATACGGCCGATGCCGCAGCGGTAATGCGATCGTCCACCTCAGACCTCCCGCGATTCAAAATCGATCCGCGGATCAACCCAGGTGTAGGTTAGGTCCGTGATGAGATGCACCACGAGCCCCAACAATGCGAATATGTATAGTGTACCGAACACAACGGGGTAATCTCGGTTGAGCACACTTTCAAAGCTGAGTAGGCCAAGACCATCCAACGAAAAAATTGTCTCAATCAGCAAGGTTCCGGTAAAGAACGCACCCAAAAATTTCGCCGGAAATCCTGCGATGATGATGAGCATGGCATTACGAAAGACATGCCCATAGAGCACTTGGCGCTCGGTATTGCCTTTGGCGCGCGCGGTCAGGACGTATTGCTTTCGTATCTCGTCAATGAATGAGTTTTTGGTCAGCAGCGTCATCGTCGCGAACGCGGCAAGCCCCATGGATATAATCGGCAGCGCCAGATGCCAAAAGTAATCGACGATCCAAGCCCCCCAGGACAAGCTCGCGGCATTGTCTGAATGGAGGCCGCGCAACGGGAAGCAAGCGCAGCCAAGATTAAACCCATAAAAGTGCCCGCCGATGGTCAATCCGACAGGGATGCTATTTCCGCCGGCGAACAGCACGATGAGCAGGATTGCAAACAAAAATCCTGGAATCGCATAGCCAATAATGATGATTCCAGACGAAACGACATCAAATCTCGATCCATCATGGACGGCCTTACGGATGCCCAGCGGAATCGAAATCAGGTAGGTAAGTAGGGTAAGCCACAAGCCCAACGAGATCGAAACCGGCATCTTCTCTTTGATGAGTTGCAAAACGCTTTCATCTCGAAAATAGCTCTTGCCGAAATCGAACCGAATATAGTTCCAGAGCATTAGAAAGAAGCGCTCATGCGCCGGCTTGTCGAAGCCGAACTGACGCTCCAATTGCTTAATGAAATCCGGATGCAGTCCCTGCGCGCCGCGATATCGGGACGAAACGTCATCGCCGCCGCCTGCGCCGGGAAGCCCACGGCTCCCAAAGTCACCTTGCGACCCGCCGGTGCGTGCGCCGGCCCCGGTATCGGCTCCGGAAAGCACCGCAATAACCCGTTCAACGGGACCACCCGGCGCAAATTGCACCACCACAAAGGCGACCACCATGATTCCGAACAATGTCGGGATCATCAGCAGCAAACGGCGAACAATATAGGCGGTCATTTGTGCTTCGGCTTCTCGTCACCCGCCAGAAAACAATACAGCGGAATTCGGCTCACATTGAAGATTTATGGCCCACGAAGCTGCGGACCACGTTGCGCTTTGTTGGCATCATACCACCAGGTTTCGGGAATTCCGCGGGCGTAACGCGGCTTGGTCGCCGGCCGGCCGAACACGTCCCAATAGGCGATCCAATGCGATGCTTTATACCAGTGCGGCACCCAATAGCGGCCGGCGCGGATCACCCGATCGAGCGCCTTGCAGGCACTGACCAAAGCGGGCCTAGTCGCGGCCGCGATGACCTTGTCGATCAGAGCATCGATGACCGGGTCGGCCATGCCTGCCAGATTCTGCGAGCCCTTGAGCGCGGCAGCCTGCGACGAGAAATAGCTACGCAGCGAGTCGCCCGGTATGCTTGAAAATCCGAACCGCTGCACAACGACGTCGAAGTCGAAGTCATCCATCCGTCGGCGCAGCTGCGCGGGATCGACGATTCGAAGGTTAGCATCGACGCCAAGCGTTCCGAGATTTTTGATGTACGGCATGTGGTGTGGTTGAAACGACGGATCTTCGATCAAAAATTCGATCGAGATCCGCTCGCCATTGGGCATCACGCGGCGGCCATCCTTGATCGGAAAGCCGGCCTTCTGCAGCAGCGCGCTGGCTTGGCGCAGCAGGTTGCGGTCCTGACCCGAACCATCGGTGACCGGCGGCACGAACGGCTCGCCGAATACTTCGTCGGGCACCGTGCCGCGAAACGGCTCAAGCAATGCAAGTTCGTCGGCGCCCGGCAGCCCGACCGCCATCATGTTGGAGTTCTGGAACACCGAATGGGTCCGGTCATACGATCCATACATGATCGATTTGTTGGTCCATTCAAAATCGAATGCCAGGATCAACGCTTCGCGCAACAATCGATTTTTGAACTTCTCGCGCCGGGTGTTGAAGAACCAGCCCTGCGCGCCAGACGGCGTATCGTCGGGCAGCACATCGCGCTTGACGCGGCCGTCCTTGATTGCCGGAAAATTATAGCGCGTCGCCCAGATGCGTGAGGTGAATTCCTCGCGGAACAGATAGTTGCGGCCGGCGAAACCCTCGAACGCCACATCGCGATCGCGGTAGAACTCGTAACGTAAAGTATCGAAATTATTGTGCCCGACCGACACCGGCAGGTCGGCGCCCCACCAATCCTTGACCCGCTCGTATTCGATGAAGCGCCCGACCTCGAACTTGCCGACTTTATAAGGGCCTGAGCCGAGCGGCGGTTCCAGCGTGGTCTCGTCGAACGCGCGCTTGGCATAATAGGCGCGCGAGAAAATCGGCAGAGATGCTACAAACAGCGGCACATCGCGGCCGCGCCCGGCCGCAAAGCGCACGACCACAGTCGCGTCGTCGGCCGCCTCGACACCAGACACATCGCGCATGTGCTGGGTGATGATCGGATGGCCTTTTTCCTTGAGAATATTGAGCGAAAACACAACGTCAGGCGCGGTCATCCGGCTGCCGTCGTGAAACGTCGCTTCGGGCCGCATCAGAAAGCGGTAGGTCAGACCATCGGCTGAAATCCGCACGGCGCGCGCTGCCAAGCCATACATCGCGTCGGGCTCATCGCCGGCACGTTTCATCAGCGATGCAAAGGTGAGCTCCATGCCGAGTGCAGCATCGCCTTTAAGGATGTAACTGTTGAGCGAATTAAACGTGAGAAAGTTCTGATTGAATTGTCGCGTCGAACCGATCTGCGAGAACAGACCGCCCTTGGGCGAATCCGGGTTGGCATAATCGAATTGCTTGAATTCAGCGGGGTATTTGAGATCGCCAAATCCGGATATGCCGTGGCGCTCGTCTTGCGCCGCCGCCTCAGAAGCGGTGAGCGGCGAAATGACCAGTGTCGCCGCGGCTCCGGCCCCAACCAGCAAGGCGTTGCGGCGCGTGAGGCCAGTCGGGCGCTCACTCACAGGCGCGACCCTGCTTTGGCCGCCCGTTGCCCATCCCACCACCAGACCGTCGGAAATGCGGCCGCCCCGTAACGCGGCATGTTGTCGGGATGGCCGAAGCGATCCCAGCGCGCGGTGCGGACTTTGCCATAGGTCCATTGCGGCACCAAAAAGTGATGGTGGAGCAACACACGGTCGAGCGCTTTGGTGGCCGCAACCAGTTCGGAGCGGTTCTTGGCAAAGATCACCCGCTCGATCAGCGCGTCGATCGCTGCATCCTTGATGCCGATGAGATTGCGCGAGCCCGCCTGATCGGCCGCGGCCGCGCCCCAATAGCCGCGCTGCTCATTCCCCGGCGACAGCGACTGGCCCCAGGAACCAATGATGGCGTCGTAGTCCCAGGAGCGCAGGCGATTCTCGTATTGCGCGTCGTCGACGTTGCGGACCGACACGGTCACGCCGAGCCGTTCCAGCGAAGGCTTGTAGAACAATATGACGCGTTCGAAGCTTGGGCTCTCGGTCAGGAATTCCACTGTCATCGGTTCTTTGGTCTTCACCGAGACCAAGCGACGATCGCGCACCTCCCAGCCGGCATCCTTCAGCAGCCGGATGCCCTCGCGCAGGTTGGCCCGCACCTGTTCGGGACTGCCCCCGGTCGGATTGCTGTAAGCCGTCGTGAAGACTTCCGGCGGGACCTTGCCGCGTACGGTTTCAAGGATCGCCAGTTCTTCGCCTTCGGGCAATCCATGCGATGCCAGTTCGGTGCCCTCGAAATAGCTCGCGACCCGCGAATATTGCCCGAAGAAAAGCTGCTTGTTCATTTCTTCGAAATCGAACGCAAAGTTGAACGCACGACGCACCCGTGGATCGGAAAATTTGGCGCGTCGCGTGTTGAAGACGAATGCCTGCATCACGCCCTGGCTGCGGATCGGAAATTCCTCAAGGATCACGCGCTTTTCGGTGCGCGCCGGAAAATCGTAACGTGTCGCCCAATTGAGCGCGCTGTTTTCGGTGCGCCAATCGATGTTGTCGCCCTTGAACGCCTCCAGCGCGACCGTGGTGTCGCGGAAATATTCAAAGCGAACTTCATCGAAATTGTCACGACCGATGCTGACATTGAGATCCTTGCCCCAATAGTCCTTCACGCGCTCATAGATCACAGTGCGGCCGGCCGTGAAACTCTTGACCCGGTAGGCGCCGCTGCCGAGCGGCGCCTCAAGACGGGTTGTGCCGATATCGCGCTTGTTGCCGTTGGCGTCGGCGCCTTCCCACCAATGCTTGGGCAGAACGTAGAGCTGGCCGATAATCTGTGGCAGCTCGCGGTTGCCCGGCGCATCGAATGTGAATGTCGCATCGCGCTCGCCGGTTTTTTCGACCTTGGTGACATGGCGGTAATAGGCGGCATATTGCGGATGGTGCTTTTTGAACGACTCCAGCGAGAAGATGACATCCTCGACGGTAACCGGCTTGCCATCGTGCCAACGCGCCTCGGCGCGCAGCCGGTAGGTCGCGCTCGAAAAATCCGCCGGATGTCGGACCGATTCCGCCAGAAGGCCGTATTCGGTGGACACCTCGTCGAGCGCATTGGCCATCAGCGTGCTGTAGAGCAGGTTAAGTCCCGCCGATAACGTTCCGCGGACGCCCGCGACCGCCATATTGAAATTGTCGAACGTGCCGATTGCGATCATGCGCACGGTGCCGCCCTTGGGCGCCTGCGGATTGACGTAGTCAAAATGCTTGAAGCCTGCTGGATATTTCAGCTCATCGAACAATGAGAGGCCATGCCGCCATGGCTGGGCTTCGGCGTCCGGCTGAGCGGCGGCGGAGATCGCCAAACCCGGCAAGGCGAGCGTGTCCAGCGCGGGGGCGGCAAGTGCGACGGCACTGCCGCGGAGAACGGATCGGCGGGAAAGCTTCATGGCTGCTCCAAGCGAACGGTCCGGGACACTGTTGGCTTCGAATTATGTCTGAAATCCGCAGCCTCGCCCACTCCGCGCAAACGGAACGGTGCGGTTGCAGATCACAAATATGGGTCAAAGCCCGCCACGACCGCAAGCCACCGCTACAGCCGCCGGGCGCCCGCAGGCCTCGGACCTAACCAGCCCGTTACTTGGCCTTACCGCCGCCGGGTGCCTGCGCCGCCTTGATCAGGTTCAGCGGCTTGTCCGATTTGCTGTTCAGGAAGCTAATCAAATCGGCGCGCTCCGACGCCCGCGGAATGCCGGCAAAGGTCATCGTCGTGCCAGGAGCCATGCCCTTCGGGTTCTTGACGAACTCGCTCATGTCATTGGCGGTCCAGGGTCCCTTCATCGCCTTTCGGAAGCCGGCCGAGTAGTTGAAGCCGTCAACCGTCCCCTTCTCGCGGCCAATAATGCCATAGAGATTGGGACCAACCAGGTTCCGGCCGCCTTTGTCGAAGGTGTGGCACGCGACGCATTTGTTGAAGGACGCCTGGCCGCGGCCAATATCGGCGCTGGCGAGCAATTGCTCAATTGGCGGATCCTGCTGCACCGGAGCGCCTTTCTGGCCGCCCGCAGCCGCAACTTCAGGAACCGCAATCGCATAGCCTGGCTTGGTGGGCTTGACGGGATGAAAAATCGCATTGGCGGTGATGTTGATCGACAAAACACCCAGGCAAGTGGCCAGGATGCCGCCCATGATCTTGTTGACTTCATTATTCATCGCGTCGAGGCTCCAAACGCGGCAGGGAATGGCCACAACGACCGTGTGGCGGCGGATGGATAACCCGGTTGCCTAGCGTCTGGCAACCCGTATAACCGAGCAACCCACGAGGCTTTTTCCCGGATTCCGGCGGCGCCGGCGGCACCTTCCAAATGGCCGGACCCATGGCCGAACGCGACACAATCATTGTCATTCCCGCCCGCCTGGCGGCGACCCGGCTGCCGGGCAAACCGCTCGCCGATATCGCCGGAAGGCCGATGATCGTGCATGTCCTCGACCGGGCCCGGGCAGCCCATGTCGGTGAGGTCGTGGTTGCGACCGATTCGGAAGCCGTTGCCGCCTGTGTCGAGAAAGCCGGCGGCTGCGCCGTCATGACCCGCATGGACCATGTCTCCGGCTCAGACCGTGTCTATGAGGCGCTCTTGGCCACCGACCCGCATCAGCGCTGCCAATTTGTTGTCAATATCCAGGGTGACCTGCCAACGATTGCCGCCGCCGACATCCGCGCAGCGCTCGCGCCGCTCGACGACCCGGCGGTGGATATCGCGACCTTGGCGGCGGAAATCGTCGTGGCCGAGGAACGCAGCAACCCCAATGTGGTCAAAGTGATCGGTTCGCCAATTTCGCCAAAGCGCCTGCGGGCCCTGTATTTCACCCGTGCGACGGCGCCCGCCGGTGACGGCCCGCTTTACCACCACATCGGGCTTTATGCCTATCGTCGCGCGGCCCTGGAGCGCTTTGTAAAGCTGCCACCCTCGCCGCTCGAATTGCGTGAGAAGCTCGAACAGCTACGCGCGATCGAGGCCGGCATGCGCATCGATGTTGCCCTGGTCGACAGCATCCCGCTGGGGATCGACACGCCCGAGGACCTGGAGCGGGCCCGCAAACTCCTGTCCGGAACCGGTTGACGAGAGGTCCGATGGACGGGTACCGGATCGGGCATGGCTGATCCCAAGAAAGTGGCGTTCCAGGGCGAGCCGGGGGCGAATTCGCACCTGGCGATTCGCGAGGTCTATCCGCATTGCGAGGCGGTGCCCTGCGCAACGTTTGAGGACGCGTTCGCCGCGATCACATCTGGTAACGCCGATCTCGGCATGATTCCGGTCGAGAATTCGGTGGCGGGACGCGTCGCCGACATCCACCATCTGATGCCACATTCCGGACTTCACATCGTTGGCGAGCATTTCATGCCGGTGCGCCACCAGTTGCTGGCGGTGAAAGGCGCGACGCTCGACACCATCAAGACCGTGGAAAGCCATGTGCATGCGCTCGGACAATGCCGCAAGATGATCCGCCAACTGGGCATCAGGCCGATCGTCGCCGCCGACACCGCGGGTTCGGCGCGTGAGGTCGCGGAGTCCGGCGACAAGACCCGCGCCGCCATCGCCACACGCCTTGCCGCTGAAATCTACGGACTTCCAATCCTCGCCGAAGACATCGAAGACGAGGCGCACAACACAACGCGCTTCATCGTGCTGGCGCGCGAAGCAATATGGGCGAAGCGGAGCGCCGGACCGACTGTCACCACTTTCCTGTTCCGGGTGCGCAACGTACCGGCGGCGCTTTACAAGACGCTGGGCGGCTTCGCCACCAATGGCGTCAACATGACCAAGCTGGAAAGCTACATGGTCGAAGGCAATTTCTTCGCGACCCAGTTCTATGCCGACATCGAAGGCCATCCGGAGGACAAGAACCTCGTGCTGGCGTTCGAGGAATTGTCATTTTTCTGCAAGGACATGAAAATCCTCGGCGTTTATCCAGCGCATCCGTTCCGCCGAACGTTTGAGGAGCCGGCGGGATGACGGCGCGCCAGGGCGATCAAATCGTCTGATTATAGGCGCCGACCTCGGAATGCGTGCGCAGCACGGCATCCACCGCCTTGAACATGTCGCGCATGCGCGCTTCCGAGACCGGACTTTCGACCACCACCACCAGTTCGGGCTTGTTCGAGGAGGCGCGCACCAGGCCCCAGGTGCCGTCCTCGACGGTAACGCGCACGCCATTGACGGTGACGAGATCGCGGATGCCTTGGCCGGCGACCTGGGCGCCGCTGCTCTTGGCGGCTTCGAAATGCGCCACCACCCGGTCGACGATGCCGTATTTGATCTCGTCGGCGCAATGCGGCGACATGGTCGGCGACGACCAGGTCTTGGGCAGCGCATTCTTGAGGTCAGCCATGCTCTTTCCGGGGTTGCGCTCCAGCATGTCGCAGACCGCCAGCGCGAAAATGAGCCCGTCGTCATAACCGCGGCCGAGCGGCTTGTTGAAAAAGAAGTGCCCCGATTTTTCGAAACCCGCCACCGCGCCGATCTCGTTGACGCGGCGCTTCATATACGAATGGCCGGTTTTCCAATAGTCGGTCTTGGCGCCATTCGCGAGCAAAACCGGATCGGTCATGAACAGGCCGGTCGATTTCACGTCGGCGACAAAGATCGCGCCCTTCTGCTGCGCCGAGATATCGCGCGCCAGCATGACACCAACCTTGTCGGCGAAGATTTCCTCGCCGTCGTTGTCGACGACGCCGCAGCGGTCGCCGTCGCCGTCGAAGCCGAGCGCCACGTCGGCCTTGTGCTCACGCACCGCGTCGGCCATGGCGTGCAACATTTTCATGTCTTCGGTATTCGGGTTGTAGCGCGGGAAAGTGTGATCGAGTTCGCAATCGAGCGGGATCACCTCGCAGCCCACGGCCTCCAAGACCCGCGGCGCGAACGCGCCAGCGGTTCCGTTGCCGCAGGCGCACACCACCTTGGGCCGCCGCTTGAGCTTCGGCCGCTTCGTGAGATCGGCGATATAGCGCGCCGGAAAATTCTCGTGGAACGCATACGAGCCACCACCGCGCGCATCGAAGCGGGCGTTGAGCACGATGTCTTTCAGACGCGTCATCTCGTCCGGACCGAAGGTCAACGGACGGCTGGTGCCCATCTTCACCCCGGTCCAGCCGTTATCGTTGTGGGAGGCGGTGACCATGGCGACACACGGCACGTCGAGGTCGAACTGCGCGAAATAGGCCATCGGCGTCATCGCAAGACCGATATCGTGCACCTTGCAGCCGGCGGCCAGCAGGCCGCAGACCAGCGAATTCTTCACCGAAGCGGAGTAGCCGCGAAAATCATGAGCGGTAACGATCTCCGGCCGCACACCCAGCTCCCGGATCAAAGTGCCGAGACCAAGACCGAGCGCCTGCACGCCCATCAGGTTGATCTCTGAGCCCAACAGCCAGCGCGCGTCGTATTCGCGAAAGCCAGTGGGCTTCACCAGCGGTTCGGATTCATAGGCATAGGTGTTGGGCGTCAGCGCAGGCTTGGGCTTGGGGAACATGGACACTCTCGGTTGCCAATGGCGCCGAGGACATAGCCTATGCGGCGCACGCGCGAAAGTGGCACGCGTCGAGGCGTCAGCGCACCTCCGCCAGCAGCCGTTCGTAGAACGCACCGGCCTGGGAAATGGTTTCCCTTGGCAGGTGAACCACCTTGGCCACGCTTGCGGCCAAAGTTGCGCCGGCAAGCGGATCGATCCGGATGTTGCTCTTGGCCAGCGTTTGCCTGAACTCGGGATCGTCGAGCATTTTCATGAACGCTGCACGCCAAAGCGCGACGCGGTGCTCAGGCACGCCCGGCGGAAAAGCGAAGGCGCGGCCGATCTCCGCGCCGATGGTATAAATCTGCAGAAACGCTTTTTCGGTGTCGTCGCGGCCGAATTCGGTGATCGATGGAATGGTGGCCAGCTCCGGCGGCCGCGTCATGCCGTAGACATACAGTGGATGGATCAGACCGGCCCTGAGCAGATCGCTGTAGCGATCGACAATTCCATCCCAGCTCGTGGTCACGACATCGACTTCACCCCGCTCCCAGGCGATCCGCGCCTCGCTGGTGCCTTTATAGCCAGTGACGATCTTGAACTTGGTGCCGGCCATCGCATTGAGGATGCGTGGATTGAGGCCGGTCGGATTGGTCACGCCGGAGGCGCCGGCGATCAATTCGCGCTGCTTGGCATCTTCGAGCGTGCGCGCCTTGGACTGGCTCGACGCCACGCCGACCTGCCGCACGCTCGCCACGCGACCGATCCACTGAAACTGCGCAGGATCGAACTGTGCTCGCGGATTCAACAGACCGTCCTGGACGATATTGGCATGCGGCAGCGACAACACCGTGCCGTCTTGCGCCGCGACCTTGGCGAGATGATTGAGCGCCACCAATCCACCGCCGCCGAGCATAGTTTGCACGATCACCGTAGGCCGGCCGGGAACAAAGCGGCCGATATGCTGCGCCATCAACTGGGCGTAGGCGCCGTATTCTCCGGCCGTGGTCGTGCCGATAATGATTCTGACCGTCTTGCCGGCGTAGAAATCGTCGCTCGCTGGCTGCGCCTGCGCGCTTGCGGATATCAGCAGCGCGGTGACAGCGATGAGCACCCCAGGCAGCCGATGCGACATCCTTGCAGCCCTCCGAAGAGGCCGATAGCTTTTGCGCAAATCTTGCCCAATTGGGCCATGATCGCCCGCAACGGACAAGCCCCAAACGGACAGGCCCCATGGATGCATCCATCGCCGCGCGTGAATCTGCCGCTGCCCCGGTGACGGTCGACCGCAATCTGATTTTGGTGCACACTCCTGGCGACCAGGACGTCCAGGACTTTCAGGAAATCGGCCGCAAGGTTCGGGAAATGGCGCCCGACATCGAAGTTTTCATTGCCCGCAACGATCTGCCTTGCTCGGTCACTCGCCGCCAAGCGTCCAAGCGCCCGACTTTGATCTTTTCGCCGGGTAATTTGCTGCAATTCCGCCCAATGCGCGGCAAGCTCTGTGCCGGCCACCCGATCCCCAAGCTGGAACAACTCGCGCGTTTCAAGGCCGCCGGCGTGCCGGTTCCGGAATCGGTCGAGATCGTCCCCGACATCGTGCTGCCCGAGGACCGGTTCGGATCGCATGTGGTGGTCAAGCCGGGGCACTCGCTATCATCCTACGGGCAGAACCTGACGCTGATGCGGCGCGAAGCCGTCCGCTTCAAACCCCGCGAGGCCTATGCCGAAGATCATCCCGGACGGCATGGGCCGATGTATGCGCAGCGTTTCATCGATACCGGCCCGTTCATCAACCACTACCGCGTGCTGGCGCTGTTCGGCGAACCGCTGTTGGCGTTCAAGACGTTCTCGCAGGTCGCGCGACCGGCGCTCGATTCGTCGAATGACGCCCTCGCCCAGATCACGGTGAAGGCCACGCGTAAGACCGGGCCGATCACCCGTGAACTATTCTACGACCAGGATATTCTCGCCATGGCGCGACGCGCCTACGCCGCCTTGCCGGAAATTCCGCTGCAAGCAATCGACCTGGTCAAGGACGCCCAATCCGGAAAGCTCTACGTCCTGGAAGCCAATCCCGGCGGAAACACCTGGATTTTCTCTAAGGGCGACGTAACGAATTTCCTCAAACAGGCGCTGGGCGTCGAACGCCTGACCGATCAGTTCGACGCCTTTACGACCGCGGCCAAGGTGCTGGTCGAGCGAACGCGAGCGGCGGCCGAATGATCGGCCGCCGCTCGACCTATTCAAACGATCGTTAGTTCCAGCGGAAATTGATGCCGGCGCGGATGATGTCGCCGCCCACCTTTGCGCGTGCGTTCCAGGACGCCGCCACGGCGTTAACGCCGCTGACCCGATTGACCTGGTAATTCACTCTCCCAAGATCAAAATGCAAATATTCCAGCTTGCCCGAGATTGTTCTGCTGAACGCATACTCGTAGCCGGCGCCGACCGTCCAGCCGAAGCGCGTAGCCGATGCTGATCCGAGGTAAGTTGCTCCATTCTCGTCTATCGCGGCGACCGAGGACTTCACGCCGCCAATTGCGGCGCCGCCGGTCAGATATAGGAACGAGCGATCCCAAGTCGGGCCGAGACGACCGCGGATCGTTGTAAGCCAACGCAATTTGGTCGTCTGGCTGCCGGCTACATCTTCGCCAAGCACTGCGAAGGCGAAATTGCTGCTGCGCTTGACGCCGGCGTAGTTGACGTCGCCCTCGACACCAAACACCCAGCCCGGCGAATATTGCCAATTGCATCCGATCTGCCCGCCGCCGATGAAACCGGTGTCGCGCCCGGTCGATTGGACGTTCGCGCCGGGTAGACTAAACCCGTGCTCGATGCGCGCGGAGACGCCGCCCGCATTGCCGCCGATGTAGCAGCCGCTCCAAGAGATCGGTGGGGCGATGACCGGCGATTTCACCGGCATGCGCATATCCGCCGCCATTCCCGCGCCGGAGATCAGCGACGTGGTCAGTGCGGTTGATGTCAGAAGCCCAAGTTTGCGCATGCGGCAGCCCTCCATAACTGCCCAAAAACCTACCACAAGCGAACCGCAAGGGCCGACCATATCCCAGGCAAGATCTGCGTTTTTTCCGCGGGCGATGCCTTCCGGCAACAGCGCGATCAATGCCGCGGAAAATCATTTACTTCTAACGGGAAAGGCTGTGCTCCCCAGGCGGCGGAACCGGCAAAACCACCTCACCGACCGGAGTTATACACATGTAGCCTACGCGCCAGCCCGCGACGTGTCGATCCATTCCGAATTGTGGCAGCGCCCGATTCCCGGAACCCCTGTTGGGGCTGGTACGATCACACCGATATGTGCGCCAACCACTATTGCTCCAGCACCAGTTGGCCGCGGTCATGCGTCCAGCGCACCCGCGAGAGGAACGACATGCCCAGCAGGTTGACGCCCAGGCTGGCGTCGGAATGCACGATCGCCGGCACGTCGCGAACCAGAATGTCGCCGATTTCGACCGTCCGCAATTGCACCAGTGCGGCTCTGGTTTCGCCATTGGCCGTGCTGACCCGGACGGTGAAATCACTATCCCGCGGATAGATGCCGAGCCGCGCCGCCGCACTTTGGCGCAGCGCGATGTGCGAGGCGCCGGTATCGACCAGGAACTCCAGCAACCGACCGTCGACACGGGCATCGACCTGGAAATGTCCGTTGCGGCTCTTGGTCAAGGTGATGCTGCGGCCAGACGGCGGCGATGCGCTCGGCACCGCAGCCATGGCGACAGGCTTAGGCGCAGCGTTACGCGTCGTGTCCTCAAGATGGCGCACCGCCATGACGCCACCAACGAGCAGGACCATCGCGACAATGAGAATACGGACCATGGTGCAATGATAACGAGCGCTGGCAAACGCCTGGCTAACGTCGCGGAAAAGGTCCGGCGCAAGCAGCGGCGCTGGTAAGCGGCCGCCTAACGCGATCGATAAAAATGGCGCAATCAGGTGCCGCGCGGCTTGGCGCGCCGCGTTGCCGGTGCCTGGAGCGGATTGTCCGGCCAGGGATGGCGCGGATAGCGGCCCTTCATTTCGGCCTTCACCGCGGCATAGCTGCCGCGCCAGAAGCCCGGCAGATCGCGCGTCACCTGCACCGGCCGATGCGCCGGCGACAGCAATTCGATCACCAGCGGCACCCGCCCGCCGGCGATGGCCGGATGTTTGTCGAGGCCGAACAATTCTTGCACGCGAATAGCGAGTTTAGGCCCCTCCTCGGATTCATAGTCGATCGGCACCGACGAACCGGACGGCGCCGCGAAATGCGTCGGCGCCTCGGTGTCAAGACGGCGGCGCAAATTCCACGGCAGCAAGCCATGAATGGCCTCCGTGAACGCATCCGCGCCGAGCGCGGCACGCGTGGTCTTGCCCGCAAGCGCGGTCGCGAGCCATTCGCCAGCCGTAGCCGCCAGCGCCGCATCGGACAGGTCAGGCCATTCGTCGCCTTCGGCCCGCCGCAGGAACATCACACGGTCGCGCCACTGCTGCAGCGGCTTGCCCCATGGCAAATGATCAAGGCCCTGCCGCGCAATCCCCTCCGCCAACAGGCGCGCGGTTTCATCGCTTGGTTCGACCTTGCGGCTTTGCTCGCCGAGCGTGATCGCGCCAAGCCGGTGCAGGCGGCGCGCCCGCAGGCTTCCGGTCCCCGAATCGAAGACGATCTCGTCGCGCGCTTCGATTCGGTTGCCGAACTGCGCGTCGATCTCGCCCGGAGTGATCGGCGCGGCCAAGAGAATGCGGCCCTGCGCGGCGCTACCGGCAATTTCGCCCACGGCCAGAAACGCCTCGCGCGACAATGCCGACGCTGAGTCGACGCTTGCGCCACGGCCATTGGCGAGCAGGAACGCTCCGCCGGCGCCGCGACTGCGCGCGATGCGATCGGGATAAGCGAGTGCGAGCAGAAGTCCGGACGATAGACCCTGCAACGGCTCTCTCGACTCCCCTCCTTTCATTCGCGCAGCGAATGGTGGGGAGGGAGCGCGCCCGTCGTGTTGCAGCAACCCGGCTTCTCTCTCCGCGATCTGCGCCCACCGTTTCGCCATCGCACGCGCGTCCATGGCGCGGCGCGAGCGATCGCGCTGCAGATTGTCGAGGCGATGGACCAGATCGGCATCGTTGCCGCCGAGGCCACGCTCGGTTAACACCGCGGCGATCATAGCGGCGAGGGGCGCCGCGCCGTGACGCGCGGCATCGACCACCATGCGCGCAATGCGTGGCGGCAGCGGCAATTGCCGCAATGTCCGCCCCTCGTCGGTGATCCGCCCGTCACCGTCGATGGCGCCAATCTCCGCCAGCAGCGCCCGCGCCTCCGACCAGGCGGCGCGCGGCGGTGGATCGAGAAAATCAAGCTTCGCCGGATCAATCACACCCCAATGCGCGAGATCGAGCACCAGGCTCGACAGATCGGCCGCCAGAATTTCGGGCGTACTGGACGCCGCCAGCGCCGCGGTTTGCGGCTCGTCCCATAAACGATAGCAGACGCCAGGTTCGGTGCGCCCGGCACGACCGCGGCGCTGGTCAGCGGAAGCGCGCGAGACCCGCACGGTCTCCAGCCGCGTCAGTCCGACATCGGGCTCATAGCGCGGAACGCGCGACAGCCCGCAATCGATCACAATACGCACACCCTCAATCGTGAGCGAGGTTTCGGCGATCGAAGTCGCCAACACGACCTTGCGCCGACCCTGGGGCGCCGGCGCAATGGCGCGATCCTGCACCGCCGCGTCGAGCGCGCCGAACAGAGCGACTACATCGACCGCCGGATCGGCAAGCCGTTCCTTGAACAGCGTCTCGGCGCGGCGGATTTCCGCAGCGCCCGGCAGGAATACCAGCACCGACCCCGGCTCCGCCCGTAGCGCCCGCAGCGCCGCATCGACGACCGCGCGCTCGATCGGTACGATCGTATCGCGCCCGAGATAGCGGGTCTCGACCGGGAACGCACGGCCTTCACTTTCCACCACCGGCGCGTCGCCAAGCAGCTTTGCGACCCGCGCGCCGTCGATGGTCGCGGACATGACCAGGAGTTTGAGATCGTCGCGCAGACCGCGCTGCACATCGCGCGCCAGCGCCAGGCCGAGATCGGCATCGAGCGAGCGTTCGTGGAATTCGTCAAACAGCAGCGCCGCAATTCCATCGAGCGACGGATCGTCGAGCACCATGCGCGTGAACACACCTTCGGTGACCAACTCAACCCGCGTCTTGGCCGAGACCTTCGAGTCGAAGCGCACGCGATAGCCGACGGTCGCGCCCACCGCCTCGCCCAGAGTCGCCGCCATATGCGCCGCGGCGGCGCGGGCCGCGAGCCGGCGCGGTTCAAGCACGATGATTTTCTTGCCGGCCGACCACGGCTCTTGCGCCAATGCCAAGGGCACACGTGTCGTCTTGCCGGCGCCCGGCGGCGCCACCAGCACGGCGGCATTGGCCGCGCGCAATGCGGCCCGCAATGCGGGCAAAGCCTCGTCAATCGGAAGCGCCGTGTCCATCCGCGTTCATAGCGCCTTGCGCGGCGCCGGGCACTGGCTTTGATTACCGCCCGCGCCGCCAGCTTGGCTGTGCAGCGGGCCACGCGGACATTGCCTTCGCGGCGCGGAAGTCCCACATTCCGGCCATGGCCAAAGCACCGCAAACCACCCGGCCCAAATCGGGCGACCACGTCTTTCTGGTCGACGGATCATCATATATTTTTCGCGCCTATCACGCATTGCCGCCGCTCACCCGCAAATCGGACGGGCTACAAGTCAACGCCGTGCTCGGCTTCTGCAACATGCTGTGGAAGCTGATGCGCGACATGAAGCCCGACGAGCGACCGACCCACCTCGCCATCGTGTTCGACAAGTCCGAGAAGACCTTCCGCAGCGACCTTTACCCCGAATACAAGGCGCACCGCCCGCCGGCGCCCGACGATCTGATCCCGCAATTCGCACTGATCCGCGAAGCGGTGCACGCTTTCGAACTGCCGTGCCTCGAACAAAACGGCTTTGAGGCCGACGACCTGATCGCAACCTATGTCCGGCTGGCGTGCGAGGCCGGCGCTACGTCGACCATTGTGTCCTCCGACAAAGATCTTATGCAACTCGTGAACGATCGCGTCGTGATGTATGACACGATGAAAGACAAGAAGATCGGCGTGCCTGAGGTGATCGAGAAATTCGGCGTCCCGCCGGACAAAGTGATCGAGGTGCAGGCCTTGATCGGCGATTCGAGCGACAATGTGCCCGGCGTGCCGGGCATCGGTGTCAAGACCGCGGCGCAATTGATCGGCGAATACGGCGACCTCGAAACACTGCTCAAGCGCGCCAGCGAGATCAAGCAAGACAAGCGCCGGCAGACATTGATCGACCATGCCGACAGGGCGCGGCTATCGAAGCGCCTGGTCACGCTCGACGACCAGGTGAAACTCGCGGTCCCGCTCGCTGACCTCGCGGTGCATGAGCCCAATTACAAGCAGCTAGTGGCCTTCCTCAAGGCGATGGAATTCAACACCCTCACGCGCCGTGTCGCCGAATTCGCCGAGATCGACATCGCCGAGATCGAGGCCGCAACAACGTCCGTCGCACGTGGCAAGCCGCGCACCATCGCAACATCGTCCGCCGAACCGAGCCTGCCGCTCGACGGCGGCGCGATGGCGCCGAAGCAGCGATCGAACGGCGGCGCCGCCGCACCGGTTGAGATTAACCCGCAGATGTTCAGCGCGGCACGGCTCGAAGCCGCCCGCAACGCCAAGGTCGATCGCGCCCGCTACGAAATCGTAACCGCCCGCGACCGCCTGCAAGCTTGGATCGATCGCGCCCACGACGCCGGCACGATCGCGCTCCATGTCGCAACGCTCGGCGAGGATCCGATGCAGGCGCAATTGTGCGGGATCGCGCTTGCGGTTGCGCCCAACGAAGCCTGTTACGTGCCGCTGGCACATCGCAAGGGCGGTGATGGCGACGCCGGCAGCCTGTTCGGCGGCGAACTGGTTCCCGGCCAGCCCGCCGAGGCCGACGCGCTCGCTGTGCTTAAGCCGCTGTTGGAAAATCCCGGCGTGCTCAAGGTCGGGCAAAACCTGAAATTCGAATGGCAGATTTTCGCGGTGCGCGGCATCGCACTGCGCGCCCACGAAGACACCATGCTGATGTCCTATGCGCTTGACGCTGGGCGTTACGGCCACGGCCTCGAAGCGCTCGCGCCGCGTTATTTCAATCACACCGCCATCGACTATGACGATGTGATCGGCACCGGCAAGGCCAAGATCGGCTTTGACAGCGTCGCTATCGAGAAGGCGGCGGCCTATGTCGCCGAACGCGCCGACCTGGCGCTGCGGCTCGCTCAAGTGCTGCGTCCACGCATGGTCGCCGAGCATATGACCGGCGTCTATGAAACGCTGGAGCGGCCGCTATTGCCGGTGCTGGCGCTGATGGAAGGCCGCGGCATCTCGGTCGACCGGCAAGTGCTGTCGCGGCTGTCGGGCGAATTCGCCCAGCGCGCGGCTGGCCTCGAAGCCGAGGTGCGCGACCTCGCCGGCGAACCGGATTTCAACCCTGGCAGCCCGAAACAGCTTGGCGAAATCCTGTTCGGCAAGATGGGATTGCCCGGCGGCGCCAAGACCAAGACCGGACAATGGGCCACCGGCGCGCGCGTGCTCGACGAACTCGCCGAGCAGGGCCATACGCTACCGCTGAAGATTTTGGAATGGCGGCAGATCACCAAGCTAAAATCGACCTACACCGACGCGTTGCCGAACCATATCAATCCGAGCACCAAGCGCGTCCACACCATTTATGCGCTGGCGGCAACGCCCACCGGCCGGCTGTCCTCCTCCGAGCCGAACCTGCAAAACATTCCGGTCCGCACCGAGGAAGGCCGCAAGATCCGGCGCGCCTTTGTCGCCGCGCCGGGCTACAAACTCGCTTCCGCGGATTATTCGCAGATCGAATTGCGGCTATTGGCCGAGATCGCCAATATCGAAACTTTGAAGAAGGCGTTCCGCGACGGCCTCGACATCCACGCCATGACGGCGTCGGAAATGTTCGGCGTGCCGGTCAAGGACATGCCGGGCGAAATCCGCCGCCGCGCCAAGGCGATCAATTTCGGCATCATCTACGGCATCTCGGCCTTCGGGCTCGCCAACCAGCTCGGCATCGAGCGCGAGGAAGCCGGCGCCTATATCAAAAAATATTTCGAGCGCTTTCCCGGCATCCGCGACTATATCGAAGAAACCAAGGCGCTGGCCAAGAAGCACGGTTATGTCACCACGCTGTTCGGCCGCAAGTGCCACTACCCGGAGATTGCAAGCCCCAATCCCGCGATTCGCGCCTTCAACGAACGCGCCGCCATCAATGCGCGGCTGCAAGGCTCCGCCGCCGACATCATCCGCCGCGCCATGACCCGCATGGACGCCACGCTCGCCAAGAAAAAACTCAACGCGCGTATGCTGCTGCAGGTTCACGACGAACTGGTGTTTGAGGTGCCGGAGAGCGAAGTCGAGCGCACGCTGCCGGTGGTCAAGGCGGTGATGGAAGACGCGCCGCATCCGGCGGTATCGCTGTCGGTGCCGCTGTCGGTCGACGCCCGCGCCGCCGCCAATTGGGACGAGGCGCATTGATCGACGCCACGCGCGTCAAACACACCTCCTGCACAACCGCCCCGCCTATGATATGATTAGCGCATCATGCGTCTGTCGGTCCCCGCCCTGCTCGTAACGATCGTCCCGGATTTTGCCCACGCCGCCGCGCTCGATGGCACAGCGCTGCAATGGCCGTGGGCGCTGCCGTTCATCGGCATCTTGCTGACCATCGCCGCCGGACCGCTGCTGTTCCCGCACCTGTGGCACCGTCACTACGGCAAGATCGCCTTCGTCTGGGGTTCGCTCGCAATCGTGCCGATTGCCGCGCTGTTCGACGTGCCGACCGCAAGGGCAGCGTTCGCGCATGCGCTGTTCGGCGAGTATCTGTCCTTCATGGTGCTGCTGTTTACGCTCTATGTGGTCGCCGGCGGTATCTTGGTGACGGGCGACCTCCGTGGCACGCCGCCGGTGAACGCGGCGATCCTGGCATTCGGCACACTGATCGCCAGTGTGGTCGGGACCACCGGCGCGGCCATGATCCTGATCCGGCCGCTCATTCGGGCCAACGCCAACCGGCAGCACAACGCGCATGTGATCGTATTCTTCATTATTTTGGTGGCCAATGTCGGCGGTGCGCTGAGCCCGCTTGGCGACCCGCCGCTGTTTGTCGGCTTCCTGCGCGGGGTGGAATTTTTCTGGCCGGCGCAGCACCTGTGGCTCGAAACCGCAATCCTCGCCACTACCATTCTCGTCCTGTTCGTGCTGGTAGACGTCTGGTTTCAGCGCCGGGACCGGCGGGTGACGTTGATTGGCGAATCGCCATTGCCGCCGGCGCGGCTGCAGGTTCAGGGCAATACCAATTTCCTGCTGCTGGCGATCATCATCGCGACGATCCTGACGGCGTCGCAGTGGAAATCGGGCGTCACCTACGACATCTTCGGCACCAAAGTCGAACTCCAGGAATTCTTGCGGGACGGCGCGCTGATCGCGATCGCAATCCTGTCGCTCATGCTCACGCCCAACGAGCACCGCGAGATCAACGGCTTTTCCTGGGAACCGATTCGCGAGGTCGCAATCCTGTTCGCCGGCATTTTCGCCTGTATCGTTCCGGTGCTGGCGATATTGCAAGCCGGCAAGGCTGGCGCCTTCGGCTGGCTGCCGCAACTGATCGATGACGGCGTGGTGCCCAAAGAGGTCGCCTATTTCTGGCTGACCGGCCTCATGTCGGCGTTGCTCGACAACGCGCCAACCTATCTTGTGTTTTTTGAACTGGCCGGCGGCGACGCGCGGCAACTGATGGGTCCGCTGGCGCCGACGCTCGCCGCAATTTCGATGGGCGCGGTCTACATGGGCGCACTGACTTACATTGGCAATGCGCCCAACCTGATGGTCTACGCGATCGCGCAAGAGCGCGGCATCAGGATGCCAAGCTTCGTCGGCTACCTGTTCTGGGCAACGCTGATCATGCTGCCGGGCCTCTTGCTGCTTACTTTCTTCTTCCTCGCGCCTTAGCCGCCGTCTTGCGCTTGGCGCCTTTTGCCCGCGCGCTGGCGGCGGCGCGGGCTGGCAGCGCCGCGACCACTTCCACCTCCAACAGGGCGCCCTCGCGCGCAAAGCTCGAACCGCCCAGCGTGGTGCTCGCGGGCAGCGCGGCAGCGTTGAGATAGCCGGCACGGACATCGCGCAGGATCGGCAGATGCGCGATGTCGGCGAGATAGCTGTTGACCTTGACCACGTCCTTGAAACTTGCGCCGACTGCCGCCAGCGCCGCCTTCAGGTTTTCAAACACTTGCACCGCCTGGGCGCGAAAATCGCGGCTGACCAGCGCGCCATCGCGACCGGTGGCGAGCTGACCGGCGATGTAAACGGTTCGGCCGGGACCGGTCACCTCGACCACCTGCGTGTAGGTCGGCGGCTTGGTCAAGGCGTCGGGATTGATGAAGCGGATCTTGGCGGCCATTGCGAACCTCCCCCGTTCGGTTGGAACGGCATGTTAACCGGACTCGCACGCGCATCAAATCGCGGCCCGGACATTCTTGGTGAATTAAGAGTTTACACCGCGCGACCGTTTAGCGGGCATTTTACTTTTGCCGGATAGAGTGCGCCATCGGTGTTGGGGCCGAGCGGAATTCAACCAACCGGCGGGCGACGCAACAACACATGCGGCGGAGACGGTTTTGACCAGCCAAAGTAAGTTCGGATCAGGCGGCCTCAGGCTGACCATCGCGGCGCTTGCCGTGGCGGCGGCGGTTATTCCGGCGAGGCCAACGGCCGCGCAAGGCGTGCTCGACTACCTCATCAATGTTGTGCGCCGCGCGACCCAGCCGCCAACGGCCAGCGCCTATGTCGATCCCAACCCCAATCCCGGCACCAGCAGCGAGCCCGAACGCCCGCCGATCGGCCTATCGTCGGGGTTTTGCGTCCGGCTCTGCGACGGCCGCTATTTTCCAATTCAACGCGGCGCCAATGCCGCGCAATACTGCAACGCCGTCTGCCCGGCGAGCCAGACCCGGGTGTATTCCGGCAGCGGCATCGACCACGCCGTCGCCAGTGACGGCAGCCGTTATTCCGTGTTGCCCAGCGCTTTCGCGTTTCGCCAGCGGATCGTCGCGAATTGCACCTGCAACGGCCGCGACGCCCATGGGCTGGTGACGCTGAGCATCGCCGACGATCCGACGCTACGCCCGGGCGACATCGTCGCGACCAATAACGGCTTCGTCGCCTTTACTGGCAACCGCGACGCCGCCACGGCCTTTACGCCGATCCAGTCTTTTCCGGGATTGCCGGCGGAATGGCGGGAGCGACTCGCACTGACCCGGATCGTGCCAAGCAACGCCACGCCAATTACGCCGGAAGCCATCCGCGCCAGCGCCGCACCGATACGCGCCAGCAATCGCCGCGTTCAACTCGACAGATAGCCCGCCACATCCTCGCCGATCGACAGCGACGACGTCAGCCCCGGCGATTCGATGCCGAACAGCATCACCAACCCCGGCACGCCGTGGTCTTTGGGCGCGTCGATGATGAAATCCATCTGCGGTTCGCTTTGGCTGCTGATCTTCGGGCGGATGCCGGCATAGTCCGGGATCAGCGCATTGTCCGGCAGCCCCGGCCAGTAGCGGCGAATGCGATCGTAAAACGCCAGCGCGCGCGCCGGATCGACGTCATAATTTTCCTGTTCGACCCATTCGACATCGGGACCAAAGCGCATGCGGCCGCCAAGATCGAGCACCACATGGACGCCGAGCCCACCATGGATCGGCGTCGGATAGATCAAGCGCTTGAACACCGGCCGGCCCGCATAACTGAAATAGCTGCCTTTACCGAAAAACAGCCGCGGTACCCTCTCCTGCGGATAGCCTTCGGTGGCGTGCGCGAGTTGCTGGGCGCCGAGCCCGGCGGCGTTGACCACCGCATCGACCATGATGGTTTCGCCGGCGCCGAAATGAACCTCCCATCCGGCCGCCACCTGCGCCAGCCGCTCAATGCGCGTGTTCAGCGCGATCATGCCGCCGTGATCCTCAATCTCGCCGCGCAAGGCGAGCATGTAACCGTGGCTGTCGATGATACCGGTTTCCGGCGAGCACATCGCAGCGAGACAAAAAACCTCAGGCTCGAGTTTCTTGACCGCGGCGGCATCGATGATCGCGAGATTTTCGCAGCCATTGATCTGCGCCTGTTTGAGGATCTGGTCGAGCCGCGCGACTTCGCTTTCGTCGGTCGCAACCACCAATTTGCCAGTCTTACGGTGCGGAACGCCGCGGGCCGCGCAATACGCATAGAGCATGCGGCGGCTGCGGACACAGTGATAGGCGCGCAGCGAATTGGTCGGATAATACAGGCCGGCGTGAATGACCTCGCTGCTGCGCGCCGAGGTGACGGTGCCGATGGCGGACTCGGCTTCCGCCACGATTACCTCATGGCCGGCGCGCGCAACCGCACGCGCGATCCCTAGCCCGACAACACCCGCACCGACCACCAAGACCTGCATGTCGCATTATCCGGGATGAATAGACGCCGATTGACCAGCAACCTGTAGCAAGGCGCTCGCGGGTTACACAATCGGTGTGAGCCGCCCGGACAGGGCGTCGGCGACGCACCGAACTAAAAAGAATGGGCGACCCAGTCGGCCGCCCACGCCTTTGTTATCGCGGTTATTGCGCTGCCGCACCGTCGAGCGGCGCGATTACTCCGCCGCCAGCCGCACCTCGGGCGCCGCCGCGCGCACGTCAATGTCGACATGCTTTTCATATTTCACGAAGTTCTCCTGGAACATGCGGACCAGCTTGCGCGCGGTCTTATCGAACGCCGCTTTATCCTTCCAGGTCTTCACCGGATCGAGCAAGTCCGCTTCGATGCCCGGCACCGCGGTCGGCACCGCGAAACCGAAATACGGATCGGTGCGATAACTGGCGTTGCGCAGCGAGCCATCGAGCGCGCCGGTCACCAGCGCGCGGGTGACCTTGATCGGCATGCGGCGGCCGGTGCCATAGACGCCGCCGGTCCAGCCCGAATTGACCAGCCAGCAATCGACTTGGTGCTTGGCAATCAAATCGCGCAGCAGATTGCCATACTCCGCCGGCGGACGCGGCAGGAACGGCGCCGCAAAACAGGTCGAGAATTCCGGCTCGACGCCGACCAGCCCCTTCTCGGTGCCGGCGACTTTGGCGGTGTAGCCGGACAGAAAGTGATACATCGCCTGCGCCGGCGTCAGTTTGGCGATTGGCGGCATTACGCCGAAGGCGTCGGCGGCCAGAAAGATGATGTTCTTCGGCTGGCCGGCGCGGCCACTCTCCGAGGCGCCCGGCATGAAGTCGAGCGGATAGGCCGAGCGCGTGTTCTCGGTCTTCTTGTCGCTGTCGAAATCGCAGACCCGGGTTTCCGGGTCGAATACCACGTTTTCCAACACCGCGCCAAAACGATTGGTGGCGGCGTAGATTTCCGGCTCCGCCTCCTTCGAGAGCTTGATGGTCTTGGCGTAGCAGCCGCCCTCGAAATTGAACACGCCGTCGGGGCCCCAGCCATGCTCGTCGTCGCCGATCAGGATGCGATTGGGATCGGCGGACAGCGTGGTCTTGCCAGTGCCCGACAGACCGAAGAACAGCGCGACGTCACCATCCTTGCCGACATTGGCGGAGCAATGCATCGGCATCACGCCTTGCGCCGGCAGGTAGAAATTGAGTGCGGTGAACACCGATTTCTTCATCTCGCCGGCATAGGACGAGCCGCAGATCAATACGATCTTACGGGTGAAGTCGATCGCCACCATGGTGTCGGAGCCCTCGCGACCGCCGTGACGCTTGGCGTCCGGCTTGAACGACGGCAGATCGACGATGGTCATATCGGGGGCGAAGGCGCCGAGCGCGGCGCGGTCCGGCCGGATCAGGAGTTGGCGAATAAACAGTGAGTGCCAAGCATATTCGGTGAAGATGCGCACCTTGATGCGATATTTCGTATCGGCGCCGCCATAGAGATCCTGCGCAAATAGCTTTTTGCCGCGCGCATGGGCCAGGAAGTCTTGCAGCATGGTCTCGAATTGCTGCGGGGTCTGCTTGCGATTGCCGTCCCACCAGACTGTGTTCTCGGTGGTCGCATCGACAACGGTGTGCTTGTCCTTGGGCGAGCGGCCGGTGTGGTGGCCGGTCTCCGCGCAGAACGGCCCGCCTTGTACGATCACCCCTTCGCGCGCCGCAACGGCGTGTTCATAAAGCAGGGGCGCATCGAGGTTCCAATGGACCTCGGCCAGATCCTTAAAGCCAAATTTATCAGCGCCGTGAGCGCCGTTCCTCAGACCGGTTTCCTGCACGAAAGACCTCCAGATACGCGGGCTCCGGTTTTCGCCGGGTCGCCTCCCCTGACGCCGTCTCTACGGTTAGGCTCGCAGCATTATAGCGCCTACCCGCAAGGCGCGCGACCTATAGTGGGGATCGTGCAGCCTGCCAAGACCATGATTTTTGTACGGTTGATTGCCGGAATATCCACGTAATTCCGCGACCCGCCGGGGACATTCGCGCGTCGCATTAGCGTTACCCGCTGGATGCCGCCGGCGACTGGGAAAGCGCGCGATTATTGGCGGGGCACGAGCCAACCACGGTAGCTCACGATTGGCCCCGTAAGGGGGTGGGCAATCGCGACATTGAAGTGAAAACGCCCGTCTTGGACGCATTCATGGGCATTGATGCGGGGGCCGAGCGCAAGCGGCAGCGGAACGCCAAAGACCGTGCAGCGGCGGATCACGAGCTGCAACCGGCCGCCGTCAAGCACCAAGGCCATGGCGAATTTCAGCGGGCCGAAACGCTCGCATAGCAGCCGTTCCTCGCGCCCGCGGCCCTCTTCCTGCACGGTCATGAATTCATCGTCGGCAAAGTTTCGCAGCCAATACTCCCGTCCATCACGTAATTGGAACGTAACCCGGACCGGAACATCGTTCCCGGCCGGCGGAAAGCCCACGATCCAACCGACCAGGCGCGACAACAGACCCTCGCCGCGCTCGATCCTGGAGACACCCTCCACGACGAGTTTGTCATCGAGGTCATGCATGGCCTGCCACGGCTGCGGCATCGATGCATAGGCGTCGCCGAGGATGCGCCGGTAAAGCGGCAGGCCGGGAGGCGGGGTCTGCCGGATTCCGGTGGCGATCCGCTTGTGCGCGAACAGCGCCTCGTAATCGGCAAGCTCGAGGTCGGTCGCCGCGGCGCGCGCGCCGGGCGTGGGTGGGTGGCCGGTAAGGATGTTGCCGATGATGGCCGCCGCCGCCATCGCGGGCACGAATGGGCCGTCATCCGCTTCGGCCAGCAAGTGCCAGGACCGCTCGACTTTTTCACCGTCAATGGTCATGCCGTGCACGGCAATGAACATGCCGCCGCGATGCTCGCCCCAGCGCAGCAATCTGGCGGCGCGATCCATCAGCGCTGCGAACGGCGAAAGCGACGGCAGGATCCGAAACCGCACAGCCCAGGCCAACGCGCTGACGGCACGGTGCCCGATTGCCGGCGCCGTGCCAACGCCGGTCCAGATCGCGCGCAAACCCGGCCATAATTCCGGCAGGATTTGAAGATCGGGGGCGTCGACCAGCGTGAACCGCCGTCGCCACAATGGCAGCCGCCCCGGCGGCACGATCGTAAAATGCATAGCATCGATCAGGGCATGGGCGGTCGCGGCACGGCCGTCGCGCAACAGCGCCAGCGGCTTGCCGGCATAGCTTGCGATGGCGCGGATGACATTGGTTCCGACATGGACCAAAGGCGATGGCGCAATGCCGGCGAAGATCCGCTCGACCTGCGCGAGGTCGGCGCTAAGCCGGCGCACGACGGCCGCCGTCAGCGCGGGGAAGCTGCTGACGCCCGACAGCGCAAAGACCCCACGCTGGCGCGCCGCATCGTCGAACTGCTTAATTCCCTTCACGAAATCCGTGCCGTCGGAAAGGTCGAGATAGTCGATGCCGAGCGCGACGGCTGCGCGCACGACCCGATAGGGATCGCCGGCGTATAGCTGGAACGGCCCGGTGGCATCGACGACCACGTCAGGCGCGATCTCGCGCAATTGTCGCTCGACATCCGCTTCGCGGTCGAATGCCACCGGCGTCCGTGCCGCGCCCGCTGGCAGTGCCGCGCAGAATGCTTCCGCCTTGGCGCGCGAGCGCCCGGCGATCAACAATGTCAGCCGGCGATCGTCGGCCAGAAGTTGCGCGAGACGCCCGCCAAACGTGCCATAGCCACCGACAATGAGAACGCTAAGGGCTTCTTTGGTCGTCATGTCAGAAAGCGATCGCTGGATGCGCGATCCGGAACGAAGCAGGTTTCTCGCTTGCCGAAAACGCGCAGCCGGTTACGCGCGATCAATTCGTACATCCAATCCCGCACCGGACGCGGAACAACGCGAAAGACCGACGCCAGCCGCCACGGCCAACCCAACCCTTCCGCCATGCGAATGCTGCCCTCCGACTTGAACCAAGCGCGGCCGTCGGCAATCAAAATATTGGTCTCATAGTCTTGCGGATCGAGACCGTAATGGATGTAGAGCGCGCGTCCGAGCGGCGATTGCGCATGCACGAGCCGATACATGCCGGCATGATCGTGTTTGATCACGAATTTCGCCCATCCGGCGCACAGCGCGCAATAGCCGCCGAACACGATAATCGGGCGGTCGTCCGGAAACGACGGAACCGCGCAATCAATTCTGTAGCTGTAAGCTGCGCGGGACGCGTCGTTTACCCGGCGGGGCACTGGATTGGGCCCTCCATCCGCTACGCCGCCCGCGCCTGATCGGCGAGCTGCTTGAGCACCTGCCGGAGCACGCCCGGCGCACGGATGCGTTGGGGGAACGGCAAACGCAACGCGGTGCGGTCAAGCTGTAGCTCGAGTCCTTCCGGGTCGCAGCCGACGCAGCGCCACGCACCATCGGCCGCGCCGAGCAGCTTGGTGGCATAGAGCCGGCAGGTCTCAGCGTGGTCGGTATTCATGTGTGCAAGGATATCGCTCTCGGCGGCGATCAGCTCAGCGGCGTCTGCGACCGGGGTAAGAATATCGTCCGGCTTAAGGTCGACGATGCGGCCGAAGCCGGCAACCAGATGGGCGCCCGTGAGTTCCAACCGATAGAACATAAAATCGGCGAACCCGACGAACATCTCTGCTTCGGGCTGGCGTTCGAGATAGCGCCGCCGAACGTCGGCGTCGTCGGTCGCCACCGCCCGGCCCATCGCCATGACGCGCGCGCCCTGCAATGGGTCGCCGGCCTTGCGCTCGGCGATCATCAAGGATGAGCGCGGATCGGCCAGGATGTTCTTGGTATGGATCGCGAGCCGGGAAATTAGCAGCAGCGGGGAGCCATCGGCCGCGCTGGCGACGTTAACCAAAGAACAATATGGATCCCCGGAATGCGGCATCAGGGTCGCTAAAGCCGCGCTGCGGCCCTCCCGCAGAAGCTTCTTGGCGGCCAACCTGGGATCGAATTCGGCGTTTGGTTTCATCGACTTGCCTTCGCCCCGGGGGTATTCTATTACCGACGATGGAACGTCATTGGCGCAGCGGCAGGCCGATATGGCTTTGTGCCGGCGCACCGAGTATGGTTATAAAGCTTTGATGAATCACGGCTTTGACCAGGAATAGTCACATTTTGGCCTAGCTTTACGGGCTGCCTTATTTGAAGAATGACCGTTACCGAAAAGAGGCTCATGCCTACAATCGCTCTTGTCGACGACGACCGCAACATCCTGACATCGGTATCCATCGCGCTCGAGGCCGAGGGCTACCGGATCATGACCTATACCGATGGCGCGTCGGCCTTGGACGGGTTCAAGTCCTCGCCGCCGGATCTCGCGATCCTCGACATCAAGATGCCGCGCATGGACGGCATGGAGACACTCCGCCGCCTGCGGCAGAAGTCGGATATGCCGGTGATTTTCCTCACCTCCAAGGATGAGGAGATCGACGAATTGTTCGGGCTCAAGATGGGCGCCGACGACTTCATCCGGAAGCCATTTTCGCAGCGGCTGCTGGTCGAGCGGGTCAAGGCGGTGTTGCGGCGTGCGTCGCCCAAGGACGGCACGACCCCGAAGGAAGTCGACGCCCGCGCACTTGAGCGCGGCCACCTCCGGATGGACCCCGAGCGACATACCTGCACCTGGAAGAACGACCCGGTGACGCTGACGGTGACCGAGTTCCTGATTTTGCAGGCGTTGGCGACACGACCCGGCGTGGTGAAGAGCCGCAATGCGCTGATGGACGCCGCCTATGACGATCAAGTTTATGTCGACGATCGCACCATCGACAGCCACATCAAGCGGCTGCGCAAGAAGTTCAAGCTGGCTGACCAGGAATTCGACATGATCGAAACGCTGTACGGCGTCGGCTATCGCTTCAAGGAGATGTGAGGCGACCGTCGCCCGCGGCTCCTGCTGGGACTATCTCCGCTCCGGTAACGCCGGCGAACCGCGCCAGTTTGCGCGGCGGCTTGAAAAGTTGTGGCCGGCCAGAGCGCAAATTTCTGACCGCGGTCACGCGGGAAAGCTATACTTACTGCTATTCATTTGAAGCCGAGGTTCATCGAGACATGTGCGTCGCGGGACCCGCGGATTCGAAACGTTAGCCAGCAGATCGAACGTGCTTAACCGAACCCCCGAAAAGCTACGCACGCAGGCCGAGGCGCCGAACCCAGGCCCAGGACGCGACGATCAGGCCCGTGCGGAACAGCTCCCCACGACCGGCCTCGCCGCCACCAGTTGGCATTTCGTTGCGAATTTGAGTCTATCCAGCCTGACGCGGCGGATCATCGTGCTCAATGTCGCTGGCCTGGTCGTGATGGTGGTCGGCATTCTCTACCTCTCACAATTCCGCGCCGGCCTCATTGACGCGCGCGTCCAAAGCCTGATGATCCAAGGCGAGATCATCGCCAACGCCGTCGCCGCATCCAGCACGGCGGACCCCGATGGTGCCATCATCGATCCGCAGCGCCTGCTCGAATTGCAACTCGGGGAACGCTACGATCCATCGGAGACCGGCAACCCCGGACTCGATTTTCCGATCAATCCGGTGCGCATCGCGCCGATCCTGCAGCAATTGGTTTCGCCGACCAACACGCGCGCACGCATTTACGAACGCGACGGCACGTTCATCCTGGACAGCGTCGCGCTTTACGACGTCCTGCGTTTTGACTTGCCGCCGCCGGAATCGGCACAGTCCAGCTATATCGAGCGGCGACTCATGGCGCTGCGCCGATGGCTCACGCGCGGCGACTTGCCGACCTACCGCGAGTTCGGCGCGGCCAACGGCAAGGCTTACGAGGAGGTCGCCCATGCCCTGAACGGCACCAAGTCGAGCATGGTGCGCATCAATGAGCGCGCCGAGGTGATCGTTTCCGTCGCCGTGCCGGTGACCCGCTTCCGCGCCGTGCGTGGCGCGCTGATGCTCTCGACCCAGGGCGCCGAAATCGACGACATGGTCACCGCCGAGCGGTTCGCAATTCTGCGGGTGTTTCTGGTGGCGGCCGGCGTGATGATTGTATTGTCGTTCCTGCTCGCCGGCGCGATCGCAGGACCCATTCGACAGCTTGCGGAATCCGCCGAAATCGTCCGGCGGCGGATCAAGACGCGCGTCGAGATCCCGGACTTCACGCGGCGGCGTGACGAGATCGGACATTTGTCGGGATCGCTGCGCGAGATGACCAATGCGCTTTACAGCCGCATCGAGGCGATCGAAAGTTTTGCCGCCGATGTCGCCCACGAATTGAAGAATCCACTGACCTCGCTGCGCTCCGCGGTCGAGACGCTGCCGCTGGCCAAGACCGATGAGAGCCGCGGCCGGCTGCTGGCGGTCATCCAACATGACGTCAAGCGCCTGGATCGGCTGATTACCGACATTTCCGACGCCAGCCGCCTGGAAGCTGAAATGCAGCGCCAGGAAGCAAGCCCGGTTGATCTGGTCAAACTGCTCACCACCGTGACGAACACCGCCAACGAAGTACGGCGCGACGAAAGCGCGAAGGTCACCGTCAGTTTCGAAGGCGGTGGCGCACCAGCCTTTACGGTGCCCGGTCACGACTCGCGTCTTGGCCAGGTGATCAACAATCTCATCGACAATGCCCGGTCGTTCTCCCCGCCCAGCGGCACGGTGCGGGTCACCTGTCGTCGTCTGAAAAGCCATGTCGAGATCATTGTCGATGACGACGGCCCCGGCATCGCGCCGGACGCGATGGAGAAAATCTTCGAACGCTTCTACACTGATCGGCCACAACAAGGATTCGGCCAGAATTCGGGCCTCGGACTTTCCATCTCCAAGCAGATTGTCGAAGCGCATGCGGGTCGCATGTGGGCCGAAAATCGCATGGGCGTCGCAAGCCTCAATCAACCGCCGGCTGTGCTCGGCGCACGATTCATCGTGCGCCTGCCGGCGAAGTGACGGAGGCCGCTACGACAACGGTGCACGCCTCGGCGGTGTTGACCGGCAGCCGCGCCACACTGATCCGGGGGCGCTCCGGCAGCGGCAAGTCGCGCCTGGCGCTGGCGCTGATCGATGCCGCAGCCACCGGCCTTATTCCGTTTGCCCGCCTGGTGTCCGACGACCGCACCACGTTAACCGCCAGCCACGGCCGGTTGCTGCTGCGCCCGCCGATGGCGCTGGCCGGGCTCATTGAGTTGCGCGGCGTCGGAGTGCGGCGGGTTCCGTTCGAGGCGGTCGCGGTTGCCGGGCTGGTCGTCGACCTCGACGCAGCGGATGGCGCACGAATGCCGGCGGCCGCTGCCCAAATGGCCGAGATCGACGGCGTGCGCCTGCCGCGACTCCCGGTCGCAGCCGGGGTGGACGCCTTGCTGGCGGTGCTTGCTATCCTAAGGTCCGAGGCCGCATAGAGAGCTGCCCTACCACCATGCAATACCAACAAAATTCAATATGCAGGCTCTTGCGCAGGGGCCTTGGATGGTCAAGATGATGGCCCTTTCGTGCGGTGCATCCCTCGCGCCCGCGAGGAGTTCCTTATGATCGGTATCGTTCTGGTTACGCATGGGCGGCTCGCCGTCGAGTTTCGCTCCGCACTGGAACACGTCGTTGGTCCACAATCGCAGATCGAAGCGGTCATGATCGGTCCCGACGACAACGTCGAGCAGCGCCGCAGCGACATTATCGAAGCGGTCAAGCGCGTCGATACTGGCGATGGCGTGGCTATTCTCACCGACATGTTTGGCGGCACCCCTTCCAACCTTGCGATTTCGGTCATGGGCCGTCCGAATGTCGAGGTGCTGGCCGGCATCAATCTTCCGATGCTGGTCAAACTCGCAAAAATTCGCGAAGAGTGCCCGCTGCAAGACGCGGTGGCGGCCGCTCAGGATGCCGGCCGCAAATACGTCACCATCGCCAGCCGCGTGCTGGCCGGCAAATGAGCGAATCGGAGCCTCCGCAAAGCAGCGATCATGCGAACGGCGATGGCGGCGCCGCGCCAATCGTGCGCGTGCTCGATATTTGCAACAAAAAGGGGCTGCACGCCCGCGCATCCGCGAAATTCGCGCAAACCGTCGATCAATTCGACGCCGAGGTGAAGGTCACCCGCGGTTCGGAAACCGTCGGCGGCAATTCGATCATGGGATTGATGATGCTGGCCGCCGGCTGCGGCACCTCGATCACCGTCGAAGCCAGCGGCCCGCAGGCCGAAGCCGTGATCGCCGCGCTTGCCGCCCTGGTCAGCGGCCGATTTTCCGAGGACGAATAGACATCGCGCCCGCTTCACATTCGATATAAAGAAATCTTTATGTCTTTATTGAATCGGTAACAATCGCCTGCTATAGGGGCGACCAACCGCGCGCTTTCCCCGTTCCAAAACCGCATCAATCAAGGATTGTCATGACCGCGTCCGCCAAGACCAAGACCGCCAGTTCCGACTATGTCGTCAAAGATATCGGCCTCGCCGAGTGGGGGCGCAAGGAAATCTCCATCGCCGAGACCGAGATGCCCGGCCTGATGGCAACGCGGGAGGAATACGGCCCGCTGCAATCCCTGCGCGGCGCGCGCATTGCCGGTTCGCTGCACATGACCATTCAGACCGCGGTGCTGATCGAGACGCTGACGGCGCTCGGCGCCGACGTGCGGTGGGCCTCGTGCAACATCTATTCGACCCAGGACCACGCTGCCGCGGCGATCGCGGCTGTCGGCACGCCGGTGTTTGCGGTCAAGGGCGAGAGCCTGGTCGAGTATTGGGACTACACCCATCGCATTTTCGATTGGTCGGATGGCGGCACGCCCAACATGATCCTGGACGACGGCGGCGACGCCACGCTGCTGATCCATCTTGGGCTTGAGGCCGGCAAGAACCCGGCGGCGCTCGATCATCCGACCAATGAGGAAGAAGAGGTTCTGTTTGCCGCGATCAAGAAGCGGCTGAAGGAACAGCCCGACTGGTACAAGAAGAACGCCGAAAACATCCGCGGCGTCACTGAGGAAACCACCACCGGGGTACACCGCCTTTACGAAATGCAAAAGAAGGGCACGCTGTTGTGGCCGGCGATCAACGTCAATGACAGCGTGACAAAATCGAAATTCGACAATCTCTATGGCTGCCGCGAATCGCTGGTCGACGGCATCCGCCGCGGCACCGACGTGATGATGGCCGGCAAGGTGGCAATGGTCGCGGGCTTCGGCGATGTCGGCAAAGGCTCGGCGGCGTCGCTACGCCAGGCCGGATGCCGCGTGCTCGTGTCGGAGATCGATCCGATCTGCGCGCTGCAAGCCGCCATGGAAGGCTACGAGGTCGTCACCATGGAGGACGCCGCGCCGCGCGCCGACATTTTCTGCACCGCGACCGGCAATGTCGACGTCATCACCGTCGAGCACATGCGAAAAATGAAAGACCGTGCCATTGTCTGCAATATCGGCCACTTCGATTCCGAGATCCAGGTCAACGGCCTGCGCAATCTGAAGTGGAACAACATCAAGCCGCAGGTCGATGAAATCCAATTTCCCGACGGCAAGCGGATCATCCTGTTGTCGGAGGGCCGGCTGGTGAACCTTGGCAATGCCATGGGCCATCCGAGCTTCGTGATGTCGTCCTCGTTCACTAACCAAACCTTGGCGCAGATCGAGATCTGGACCAATCCGACCAAATACAAGAAAGAGGTCTACACGCTGCCCAAGCACCTCGACGAAAAGGTCGCGCGGCTGCACCTCGCCAAGATCGGCGCCAAGCTGACCAGGATGTCGGACAAACAGTCGAGCTATATCGGCGTGCCGGCCGACGGGCCGTTCAAGACCGACCAGTACCGTTATTGAGCCGGCATGGCCTTCAAAAATGATCGCCACACCTGGGGCTCGGCACCTGTTGCCGGGCCCCATTTGCGATTAAACCTTGGTAATCTGGCCGGCGACCGGACGGTTGCGATCGGCGATTAATGCCGATTCCATCGGAGCAAGTCTTGCCCTAGAATGACTTGGTAAACGCCCACCCAATTACCAACTTGTAACGAAAATGACACAGTTTGTGCTAGTTTCCAGGCGACCTAAGGGGATCGGACAACACGGTCTCGAAGGATGGGAAAAATGACCTTATCACTGCGCACGGGCACGCTCGGATTGGCCTTGACGCTCGGCATTTTGGCGAGCGCTAGTGCGCAAGATCATCCAGCAGCCGGGCTTTCGATTCCGCAATCCTCGCTGACGCCGGCGGAACATGCCCGCGCCATTGCGCTGGCTGAACCGCAGGCCGCGATCTCCAATGCGTCAGCCCTGCATCCCGACAATGTTAGCGCGCGCAACTCGCCCAACCGGGTGGTGGTCACCAATGTGCAGGCCGTTGGCGTCGACAAAGTCAACGAGCGGCTCGCGGTCGTTACGTCCTACCAATACGAGGGAAATCTCACGATCAATCGGCTGGTCGATCTCAACAGCGGCCGGGTGGTTGAGGAAGACCGCCTCCAGAATGGCGGCGCGCGCTTCACCAATGTCGAGCATCAATACGCCCGCGAACTGCTGATGCGCGACGAGCGCGTGCGCCGGCTGATCGAGCCGTTGCAGGGTCGCGAGACGTTCAACTTTTTGCTGACCTCCACCCCCGATCAGAACAATCCGATGTTTGGCAAGCGCGTGGTGAACGTCTTGATCGGCACGCCCGAGGGCTATCTCACCGAGGTGCCGCGCATTTCCATCAATCTCACGGACGCCACAGTGGTTGTCGGACCGACGCCTTAAGACGCGGTCCGTTGTAATAGGGGGGTAACATGACGATTCGCTTACCGTGCCGCCTTCGGGCGGCACTGGTCGTTACGGGATGCCTGCTTCCGACAGTCGCGCTCGCGCAATTGGACACGCATCTCCATTCGCGACAGCGAGCCGCGCCACAGGCGGACATCGAATACGGTAGCCGCACCATTACTCTGCCAATGATGCAGCGCCCGCCCTCGCCGGCTGGCGCGCCAGGAACGCCGGCGGCGGAAAGTGGCGGCCCCCTGGGTGGCCCCGGCGCACCACCATCGCCCGGACCTGGCGGACCCCCGAGTGCCGGCCCGGGCGGACCGCCCTCTCCCAAAGGACCGACCGCTGGACCCGGTGGTCCCCCGACACCGAAAGGCCCAACCGCCGGACCGGCCAGCGGACCGCCCAAACCCACCGAAGCGGGCCAACCGCAGCCAACCCAGCTTGTTGGCGGTTGCGAACCGCATTCGCCATTGCCGAGCGGGTTGCCAACCGCCGCTGCCGGCGGCACCGCAGTCTACCAGCAGTTTCCACCGAGCGGATCGATGCAAACCGCATGGTTCGTGACCTTCGACCACGCCGTGCATCGCGGCCTGTTCATCACCAGCGCGTTCTTCAAGCCTGGTCCTAACCGGGATTGGATCAAGGTGCTGTCCGATGCCGGGCCGTCGGAGATTTTCGTGCCGTACCAGTCGGGCGAGCCGCGCTATCTCGATCTCGCGCATCCATCCGAAGGCGGCGCCGGCGAGTTCGGCCTGATCCCAGCGTCCCAGCGCGACGCCGGCCGCTGCGGCCAGGTGATTGGCCGTAACAACGCGGTGATCCGCGAAGTTACCGAGAAGGGCGTGCTGTGGAAGATGAATCAACTCGTTTACCGCGGCCACAAGATGACATTGTGGGGCACGCTCGGCTCCGGCAATTACAACTACATCCTGTCCTATGCCTTCAACGACGACGGCATGATCGAGTTTCGTGGCGGCGCGACCGCCTCCAATCTGCCCGAGAAGCCGTTCGAAGCGCACATGCACAACATCATCTGGCGGGTGAATGTCGACCTCAATGGCGCGAAGAACACGGTCAGCGTGGTGCGGCACATCGAGAACACCAATGCGCCAACGTGGCGCGACATTGTCGAGCCCTTCAATAACAATCGCGAGGGATCGATCGAGTTCAATCCGCGGGAATTCACCACGCTGCACGTCGCTTCCGCCAACCTCAAGAATGGACGCGGCTCACCAAGCGGCTACATGGTCATGCCGATGTATCGCGGCACCGCCCGCCATATGGAAAGTTGGATGCGCCGCGACATCTGGGTGACGCGCTACAAGCCGCAGGAGATCGGTTTCCAATTCATCGAACGCTATGCCAACAACGAACCGATCGCCAACGAGGATATCGTGATCTGGCTGGTGACGTCCTCGCTGCATATCGCGCGCGATGAAGACGGCATGATTGTCCGCCGGCAAGGCCAACCGGCCCGATTCGTCGGGGCGGCGGTGACCATGTGGGCGGGCTTTGACATGAAACCCCACAACATCATGGACAACACGCCGTTCTTTCCGGCGTTCAAATGAACGAATGGAGCCGGCGCAGCGCCGCGCCGGCTCGCTTCGGCTCGTCTCGCCTGGACTTTGCCGGCCCGTCCGAGAATGCTACTTCTTCCTTCAGGATTCGGCGTTAGGATGCGCCATGTGCCGATGGATCGCCTATCGCGGGGAAACCATCCCGCTCGAACAATATGTGACAGCGCCGGCCCACTCGCTGATCGTGCAAAGCCAGCGCGCGCTTGAGTCGACGGCCGCCACCAATGGCGACGGTTTTGGTCTCGGCTGGTACGGCGACCATGCCGAACCCGGGCTCTATCGCGAGGTCCGCCCGGCCTGGTCGGACGAAAACCTGCGCTATCTCTGCCGGCACATCCATTCCCACCTCTATTTTGCCCATGTGCGCGCCTCGACCGGCACGCCGGTCACCCGCCCCAATTGCCATCCATTTTCGTGCGGTCGCTGGATGTTCATGCACAATGGCGTGATCGGAAACTGGTCGCGCATCCGGCGCATGGTCGAATCGCTGATCCCGGATGAGTTTTATAGTTCGCGGATCGGCACCACCGACTCCGAAGCGGTGTTCCTCGCCATCCTTGGTGCCGGCGGCGACAAGGACCCGGTCGGCGCCACCGCCAAAGTTCTCTTCGCATTGACCGAGATGGTGAATGCCGACGGCAGTCCGGAGCCCCTGCGTTTCACCGCCGCGTTCGCCAATGGCCGCGATCTCTACGCGTTCCGCTATGCCGCCAATGACAAGGCGAACACGCTGTATTATCGCGAATCCGCGGGCAACGTCGTGGTCGTTTCCGAACCGCTGGATTCCGAGCATAAGAACTGGAAACCGGTGCCCGCCAGCCACATGCTGATCGCGCAGGCCGGGCAACCGGTCGTGCTGGAACCGTTCCTCGCCGCGCCGCGTGTCGCAGCACAATGAATTGACAAGCCGACACCGGCCACGCTTCGATGCCTCGGCGCAATGACTTGATGAATTGGCTTGGCCAACAAGACGACCATGGAGGATCGCTCGTGACGCGCAGATGGATCATGTTAAGCGCCGGATTGCTGCTCGCGGGATCCGCCAACCTGTCGGCGCAGGCCCAACCGGTGGCGGATTTCTATCGTGGCAAGACGGTCAACGTCCTGATCGGCGTCGGCGTTGGCGGCGAATACGACCTGCAGGCACGGCTGGTGGCCCGTCACATCGGCAAGCATATTCCGGGCAATCCCAATGTGGTGGCGCAGAACATGGTCGGCGCCGGCGGCATTAACATGGCCAACCACCTGTTCAACGCGGCGGCGCGCGACGGCACTTATATCGGCATGATGGGCAACAACTTCCCGGCGACCCAGGCAGTCGGCGGCAAGAACGTGAAGTTCGACGCCGGCAAGTTCCAATGGCTCGGCTCGATCGCCGCGGTGGCGGAGACCATGGCGGTGTGGCACACCACCGGCGTCAAAACCGTCGACGATCTGCGCAAGCGCGAAACCGTCGCCGGCGCATCAGGCCGCGGCGCGATCACCTATTTCTACCCGGCAATGATGAATGCGTTTCTCGACACCAAGTTCAAAATCGTGACCGGCTATCCCGGCGGCAACCAGATCAATCTCGCCATGGAACGCGGCGAAGTCGAAGCGCGCAACAACACCTGGTCGAGCTGGAAGGCAACGCGGCCGAACTGGCTGCGGGACAAACAGATCACCGTGGTGGTGCAGGCCGGCCCGCGTGCCGCCGATCTCGATGCGCCGTCGGTCGAAGATCTGGCGCGCACGCCGGACGATCGGCTGATCATCGAGCTGATCGTTTCGGGTACCCAGCTTGGCCGCCCGTTCGCAACCACGCCCGACGTGCCGGCCGATCGGCTGGCGGCGTTGCGCAATGCCTTTCGCATGACCATGAAGGATCCCGAGTTCCTTAAGGACGCGGCCCAGATGAATTTCGAGGTCGATCCGGTGTACGGCGAGCCGATGCAGAAGATTGTCGAAAAGGTCCTGAGCACGCCGCAGCACCTCGCCATGCGCGCAAAAGAGTTCCTGGAATAAGCGGCGAACGCCAACGGGAGAACCAAAATGGCCAAGATGGCAGGTCTGGTTGCTGCGCTGGTTTGTGTCACGGTCTCAGGCACAACCGTCCCCATTGCATCGGCGCAGACTTATCCGGCGCGTCCGGTGACGCTGGTGGTGCCGTTTCCCGCCGGCGGCGGCAATGATGCCTTGGCACGGCTGATCGCGGAGCGGATGAGCAGGACGCTCGGCCAGCAGGTCGTGGTGGAAAACCGCGGCGGCGCCGGCGGCACGGTTGCAACCCGCGCCCTCGCCAAGAGCCCACCCGACGGCTACACGATTTTGCTCGCTTATACCGGCACGTTTGCCATCAACCCGACGCTCTATCCGAATGCCGGCTACGACCCGCGCAAGGACTTCGTGGCGATCGGCGCCATCGGCACGCTGACCAGCGTCATGGTGACGCATCCGTCGCTGCCGGTTCGCTCGACGGCGGATCTGATCGCCTACGCCAAGGCCAATCCCGGCAAGGTCAACTACGCCTTTGTGCCCGGCACCGTCGGCCATATCTCGACCGAAATGTTTGCCAGCAGCGCCAGCATCACGCTGACCAAGATTCCCTACAAGGGTAATGGCGACGCGATTGCCAACCTGATCGGCGGGCATGTGCAGATGATGTTTTTGTCGATCTTGCCGGTGATCGGCCAGATTCAAAGCGGCAAGCTCAATGCGCTCGCGGTCGCCAGCCCGGCGCGTTCCGCGCTGATCCCGGATGTTCCGACCATTGCGGAATCGGGCGTGCCCGGCTTCTCGGCGGTGATCTCCTATGGGTTGGCGGCGCCCGCGGGCACGCCGCCAACGATCGTCGCGCGCTTGAACAAGGACCTCCAGATCGCACTGGCTGATCCCGGGCTGCGCAAGCGGCTCGATGCCGAAGGCGGCGAAGTGCTGCCGGGCACGGCCGCGGATTATGCCGACTTGATCGACCGCGAGGAGAACAAGTGGGGCCCGCTGGTCCGCGGCCTCAATCTCCGGGTGGATTGACGCGCGCCGTCGCGGCTTGCGATCAGGCGGGAGGGCAACCATGGCTTTAACGCGGACATCCGCTGCATTAAGCACCGTTCTGCTGTTGGGAATTGCAGGTCCCTGCGTCGCGCAATCCGATCCGGTTGCGGATTTCTATCGCGGCAAGACCGTCAATGTTTACATCGGTGTTGGCGTGGGCGGCGAATACGATCTGCATGCGCGGCTGGTCGCCAAATATATCGGACGCCACATTCCCGGTCGCCCCAATGTCGTGCCGCAGAACATGATCGGCGCGAGCGGCCTGAAAATGCTGAATTTCCTTTACAATCAGGCGCCGCGCGACGGCACCTCGATCGGCATGATTCAAAACGCCTTCCCGGCGGCGCAGGCGATCGGACGACCGGGTCTCCAGTTCGACGCCAACCAGCTTCGCTGGCTCGGAACCATCGCACCGGTGGTCGAGACCATGGCGGTTTGGCATAGCGCGGATGTCCGAAGCATCGCCGATGCGCGCCAGAAAGAAGTCGTGGTCGGCGCCACCGCGCGCGGCGGCATTACCTTTACTTATCCGGCGCTGATGAACGAGTTGTTCGGCACCAAATTCAAGATCGTCACCGGCTATACCGGCGGCAACGAGATCAACATCGCCATGGAACGCGGCGAGGTGCAGGCGCGCAACAATACCTGGTCGAGCTGGAAAGTGACCAAGCAGGCCTGGCTCAAGGAGAAGAAGCTTTTCGTGATCGCGCAGGCCGGCGCGAGGGCGGACGATCTCGATGCGCCCGCGCTCGAGCAGTTGGTTGGCAACCAAGCCGACCGCCAACTGGTCGATCTCATCATGTCCGGCGCAGCGCTCGGCCGGCCGATGACCACGACGGCGGATGTCCCGCCGCCGCGGCTCGCCGCGCTGCGCGCCGCCTTCCTCGCGACCATGAAGGACCCCGATTTCGTCAAGGAGACGATGGCGCTCAATATCGAGATCGAGCCGGTCACCGGCGAGGCCATGCAGAAGATTGTCGCCAATGTGCTGGCGACGCCAAAGCCGGTCGCCGACCGCGCCAAGCCGCTGCTGGAGTAGCGCGGCATTTCAAGCATTCTCCGCATGACGTGCGGTGAATACCGTTATTTTTGCGGAGAATAGACCTCATAATCTCCGCAGAAGGTGCGGAGATTATGAGCGATCCACGTGGCCGACCACACGCAAGCCCTGGCGGAAGCCTACCTCTCGAAATCCGACATGATCAGGCGTGCGCCACGCTCATAGGTGACATAGGCCCACAGCCATTGCAGGGTAACGCGCAGCCGATTGTCGAAACCGACCAGGAGATAGATGTGGATCAGCGCCCACATCAGCCAGGCGAAGCGGCCCTTGAGCTGCAGCCAGCCGAAATCGAACACCGCGGCGTGGCGCCCGACAATCGCGGTGTTGCCGCGGTTGTGGAACTTGAACGGTAGCATCGGCCGCCCATCCTTCAGATTTGCGACCAGCGCGCGACCGAGGTGATGGCCCTGCTGCGCCGCCACTTGCGCCAGCGCCGGCAGCGGGGTTCCGTTTTGATCGGGCGTGCTGGCAACATCGCCAAGCGCGTAAACTTCGGCGAGACCCTTCACCGACAGGTCGGGATTGAGCGGCGCGCGGCCGGCGCGATCAAGCGCAACGCCGAGCCAGCCGGCCGCCGGCGACGCCATGATGCCGGCGCCCCAAATCACAGTACCCGCATCGATCCGGCGACCGGCGACGACGACACCGGTGGCATCGATCGATTCCACCGCCTGTTGGGTCATGACAGTGACGCCCAGCCGTTCGAGTGCCGCCTTGGCATAGACCGAAAGCTTTTCAGGAAAGCTGGAGAGAATCCTGGGTCCCGCTTCGACCAGGATGATCTTGGCGCCGCGCGGATCGATGGCGCGGAAGTCGCGCGCGAGCGCATGACGCGCAAGCTCGGCAACCGCGCCCGCCATCTCCACCCCGGTCGGTCCGCCGCCGACAATCACAGTGGTCATCAATGCGTCATGTACGGCGGGATCGCGTGACGCTTCGGCGCGCTCGAACGCGGTCAAGAGCCGGGCGCGGATGCGCCGCGCGTCCTCCAGCGTGCGCGGCCCCGGTGCGAGTTTCGCCCATTCCGGATGACCGAAATAGGAATAGTCCGAGCCGGTCGCGACCACGAGCTTGTCGTAGGACAGTTCGCGTCCGCCGGCGAGACGCACGCGCCGTGCTGCGGGATCGATGCCGGTTGCGGTGCCGAGCACCACGTCGATATTGTCATACCGTCCCAGGATGCGCCGGATCGGCCGCGCGATATCGGCCGGCGACAGCGCGGCGGTCGCCACTTGGTAGAGCAGCGGCACGAACAGATGGTAGTTCCGCCGGTCCACAATCGTGACCCTGACCGGCTTGCCGCCGAGCGCCTGGGCGCAGGCCAGGCCGCCGAAGCCGGCGCCGATAATGACGACATGGGGATGATTCTCGGTCATCGGCGCGCGGCCTCAAAACTGGCCCGGAACTTTATCCCGGCATGGAAAGCAACTTTTGGACAGGATCATGCACGAAATACAGCATAATCGGCGTCACCGCACGGCGTTAACGTAACGGAACACGGCGCCACATTCCGACCGCCGCCGGCGTATTTCGGCGGCGCGCTTGCCGGTGCGGCGGGCGGGTGTTATCTGCCGCGCCATGAGCGCAGTTCCCATCGAAAACATCCGCAATTTCGCGATCATCGCGCATATCGACCACGGCAAATCGACTCTCGCCGACCGGCTGATTCAGCTCACCGGCGGGCTGGAAGCGCGCGAAATGGTCGAACAGGTGCTCGATTCGATGGACATCGAGCGCGAGCGCGGCATCACCATCAAGGCGCAGACCGTGCGGCTAAACTACCGCGCGCGCAACGGCCAAGCCTATATCCTCAACCTGATCGACACCCCCGGCCATGTCGACTTCGCCTATGAGGTTAACCGCAGCCTGGCCGCCTGCGAGGGTTCGCTCTTGGTGGTCGACGCCTCGCAAGGCGTCGAAGCGCAGACGTTGGCCAATGTCTACCAGGCGATCGACAACAATCACGAGATCGTGCCGATCCTCAACAAGATCGACCTGCCGGCGGCCGAGCCCGACAAGGTCAAGCAGCAGATCGAGGACGTGATCGGGCTCGACGCCTCGAACGCGATCGGGATTTCGGCCAAGACCGGGCTCAACGTGCCCGAGGTGTTGGAAGCGATCGTGCACCGCCTGCCGCCGCCCAAAGGCGACCGCAATGCGACGCTCAAGGCGCTCCTGGTCGACAGTTGGTACGACGTCTATCTCGGCGTGGTGGTGTTGGTGCGCATTGTCGATGGCGTGATGCGCAAAAACCAGCGCATCCGCATGATGGGAACCAACGCGGCCTATGACGTCGATCGCGTCGGCGTGTTCACGCCAAAGCTGACGCCAGCCGAGGAACTCGGCCCCGGCGAGATTGGCTTTCTCACCGGCTCGATCAAGGAAGTGGCGGACACCCGCGTCGGCGACACCATCACCGACGATCGCAAGCCGGTGGCCGAAGCGCTGCCCGGTTTCCGCCCGGCGATCCCGGTGGTGTTCTGCGGCCTGTTTCCGGTCGATGCCGCGCAGTTCGAGGATTTGCGCGCCGCAATGGGCAAACTGCGCCTCAACGATGCGAGCTTCAGTTTCGAAATGGAAACCAGCGCCGCGCTTGGCTTCGGTTTCCGTTGCGGCTTTCTCGGCCTGCTACATCTTGAAATTATTCAGGAGCGGCTCGAGCGCGAGTTCAATCTCGAACTCATCGCAACCGCGCCGTCGGTGATCTACAAGATCAAGCTGCGCGGCGGCGGCACCATGGAGATCCACAATCCAGTCGACATGCCCGATCCGATGAAGATCGAGCAAATTGAAGAACCCTGGATCGAGGCGACCATCCTGACGCCCGACGAGTTTCTCGGCTCGGTGCTCAAGCTCTGCCAGGACCGGCGCGGCAACCAGAAGGAACTCACTTATGTCGGCAACCGCGCCCTGGTGAAATACGACCTGCCGCTCAACGAAGTGGTGTTCGATTTTTACGACCGGCTGAAATCGGTTTCGAAGGGCTATGCCTCGTTCGACTATCACCTGACCGATTACAAGCCCTCCGAACTGGTGAAGCTGCAAATGTTGGTTAATGCCGAGCCGGTCGACGCGCTCGCCATGCTGGTGCATCGCACCCGCGCCGAGCAGCGCGGCCGCGCCATGGCCGAGAAGCTGAAAGAGCTGATCCCACCGCACATGTTCCAGGTACCGATCCAGGCGGCGATCGGCGGCAAGATCATTGCGCGCGAGACCGTGCGCGCCTTCCGCAAGGACGTCACCGCCAAGTGCTATGGCGGCGACGTCTCCCGCAAGCGCAAGCTTTTGGAGAAGCAGAAGGAAGGCAAAAAGAAGATGCGCCAATATGGTAAGGTCGACATCCCGCAGGAGGCGTTCATCGCCGCCTTAAAGGTGGATGTGTGAGGCGGGTTATTCGGCAGCGTCACCAACCGGTCGCAGTTCACCCGCTTCTTTCATGTCGTCGTGCAGTGCAATCGGATCCCAGTCGTAACCGTTCGGCCAGGTCAGAGCCCCGTCTTCAACGAAAACACGCTGAAAATAGGCCGGGTCTTTCAACGGTTCGAGCATGGGTCCCGATTCATCTTTGATGAATGAAAAATCGCGCTCGCCGATGGTGTCGTCGGAGAACTCGACCGTCAATCGATAGGCGCCTAACGCCTTTGCCCTTCGTACCTTAATCATCATTGTCGTCAGGTCCTGGAACCCTTTCGAGGTCTTCGTGTCGTCGAGCCCGTGTCCAGTTCGCCATTAGTATATCACGCCGCAAAGTCACCCATCTTCGAATGATTAACATCACCGTCGGCGGCAACTTGCCTCGCAATGTACGAGCGTCCTCGATTGCAACCAGCGCCTCATAGCCTTGGTAGACGACGTGAACATGTGGCGGATTGTGATCGCGATAATACATCGAAACCGTAATCCCGAGAAAGTAGGCGATCGCTGGCATCTCCTACCCCCCGATCACCGCGACGCCCTGGATTTCGATCAGCATTCCCGGCCGCGCAAAATGCGAAACTGTAATCAGCGCCGACGCCGGAAATTTGCCGTCCGCGAAGAAGCCCTTGCGCAATTCGATAAAGCGGTCGCCGTGGCGCGGGTCGTTGATGAACACCGTCATGGTGACAAGATTGGCGAGCGTGCCGTCGCAGCGGCGCAGCGTCTTGTCGATCAGGCTAAAGATCGTTGTCACCTGGGCATCGAAATTGCCGGAGATATCGTTGCCGGCTTCATCGCGGGTCGCGGTCTGCCCGGCGAGCCAGACCGTGCGGCCGCCTTCGGTGATGACCGCCGGCGAATAGGCGCGCGCCGCCTGCTGATCGGATTTTTCAAGATACTGGGCCATCGCTCACTCCCCTGCCACCGGCTGCCGCTATCGCGGCGTTCGGGAGTGAGCATACGAAAGCTCGGCATGGCGCGGTAGCCGCGGCCTGCCGTCAATCAGTCGCAGTGCCAACCACGCACATAGGGGCGTTCCATGCGGGAGCGATGAGTACGACGGATTTCGGTGTCGGCCAGCACGTTACGGCGGGTCTCAAGCCATTGCGAGGTGCGTCGCATGGCAGCGCCCATGGTGCCGAAGAAGTGCCGCGCGTGCTGCCGGCGCGGTGCGCCGAATTGGGCTATTTGGGCTATTTGGGCTTCTTGGGCGGTAATGTCGGTCATTGGTTCCCTCCGTCTATCGCCGGATCCGCGACCTTTGACCTTTGGTCGCGCCGGCGCCGCCCGCGGTTCGAACCCGGCGGGAGATTCCCATCCGCCATCAAATGAGCGGGACCGATGGCGCGAAAGCGGAGACCCGGCAGCCTTCACTTCCACCCCGGGTCAGAAAATCTCTACTTGCAATTAATTCTCAATTGCAATAATATCCTTTGGTTCCGACATGGGAGAAACAGATCGATGCGTTCAGTACGGATGACCGTAGGGATGGCGTTCGCGGCGGCCTTGGCTGCGACCGCTGGCGTGGTGGGCTTGGCCGGCGCCGCCGGCGATCTATCGCGGCAGGAGCCGATCGAGGTAACGGTGACGCTCGGCAAGCCGGGACAGCACGTGTTCTTGCCGAACCGGCTGCGCTTTGAAACCGGCAAGCTCTACAAGCTTGTGCTGACCAATCCGAGCAAGGATCCGCACTACTTCACGTCGCACGCATTCACCCAGCTCATCTATACGCGCAAGGTGCAGGTGACCCAGATGCGCGACGGCAAGCTTGAGACGCTCGCCGAATTCAAGGGCGCGATCCGCGAGATCGAGGTCTATCCCGGGCATCGCGCGGAATGGTGGTTCGTGCCGGTCGCGACCGGGCGCGTCACCGATCTGGAATGCGGCATTGTCGGCACCGACGGCAAATCGCACGCCCACCACGGCATGGTCGGCGAGATTGTCATCGAATAGCGCGGTCCGCTATTTGCACTTCGCCATGCAGGCCTGAGCGGCGGCGCCGCACTGGCTCTTGTTGTTGGTGCGTTTGAGGCAGGCCTGTTCGGTATCGGTGCATTTCTGACGACAGGTAGCCTGCGCCGCGCCATCGGAAACGGTGGCGAGCGACGCCGCCGCGATTGCAGCAACAATGACCAGTCCGGCAAATATCGTGCGCATGGCTCTGTTTCCCTTCCCGAGCTTGATCGACAATCCCACGCACGCTCAACGCTGCGCGACGCGGGCGACGGAATCCTCAATCATGATCCGCGTGTTCGCCGGCCCATGCTGCTGTACCAGCGCAAACAGCACCGCCGCATTGGACGGATGCAGACGAACGCAACCCTTCGAAGCGCGCGTGCCGATCTGAGCGACCGCAGCGGTGCCGTGGATGGCGTAGTGACCGCTATAGAAGATCGCGTAGGGCATCGGCGCGTTGTTGAACAATGTCGAACGATGATTGCGCGACAGCAATTGCGCCCGATAGGAGCCGCTCGGCGTATTGCCGATTCCGGTCGACACCGGCCAAGTATAGCGGTGCTCGCCGTCAACCACGACGAACATGCGTTGCTTGGCCTTGTCGACCGTCACCACGATTTCGGCTTTGGCAGCACCGGAAACCGGCAATAAGCCGCCGAGCGTAACAATCGCAATGGCGGTGGCCATTCCCAATCGAGGCATAAAATTTTTCCGAGGCAACATGTTGGGCCTGCCGCAGGATCGCCTTATAGCTGCGGTTTTGTAAAGCCGTGGCGTTAACACGGACTTATTTCTCCATAACAGTTTCTTCGAATCAACCGGCGGTTCCGATGACGGGCACCTTTGCTACCAATATGCTCACAATCGGCCATTCGAATCTTCCGCTCGACCAATTCTTGGCCCGGCTGAAGGCGCATGGCGTATCGACCATTATTGACGTCCGCTCGGTGCCGTTGTCGCGGCGATTTCCGTGGTTTTCCGGTCGCATTTTGGCGGAACGGTTGAAATCCAAGGGAATTGGCTATGTCATGATGGGTAATAGCTTGGGTGGACGCCCCTGCGATCCCTCGCTTTATGCCAACGGGATGGCCGATTACACGGCGATGGCGGCCGCCGCCGACTTCCAGGCTGCCATCGCCCAGCTTTGTGGACGCATGGCGCAGGAGCGCCTGTGCCTGATGTGCGCGGAGAGCGAGCCGCTGGATTGCCACCGCTGTCTCCTGGTGGCGCGAGCGCTGGCCGGCCGCGGCTGTAATATTGGCCATATCCGTGGCGATGGCACGCTTGAACCGCATGCTGCGACCGAGGAGCGGCTGCTCGGCGAGTTGCAGTGCGGCGAAGATTTGTTCCACGACCGAAGGATGTTGCTCGACGAGGCCTATCGCGCGCGCGCGACCCGCAGCGCCGCCCGGCTGTCCGATCGCGTACGGCCCGGACGCGTCCCAAAACGGGCAGCGCGGGCTTTCCTATCGCCGTGAACGTCAATTCGCCTTGAGCCGCCAGGCCTGAACGCGCCCAAGCCGCCGCGACGCAATCGGCCGGTTACGCTGCTGTGGCATTTTCCCATTTTCAATGCCTTGGCGTATAACAGCCAAAATTTGAGGCACGGTCCGAGGATTGCCATGGCAACGACTGCTCAGTATGCGCAACATCCATCGTGGCAGTTGGCATTGGCGGGCGCGACCGCCGCCATGATCGCGAGCGCTGCCTTGGCGCAGGACAAAGGCACGCTTGAGCCAAAGCCGTTGCCGCCGCTCGCCAAGCCTGACGATCCGAATATCCCAGCAAAGGAACTGTTCGGCCGGCGTACGACCGCAGCGCCGTTGCAGGCGCGCGCGATCGGTTTCTACGCCAAGGGCTGTCTCGCCGGCGCGGTGGCGATGCCGATCAACGGCAAGACCTGGCAGGTCATGCGGCTGTCACGCCACCGCAATTGGGGTCACCCGGACTTGGTGAAGTTTCTCGAAGAACTCTCCGAAAAAGCACCGAAGGTCGGCTGGCGCGGACTTTTGGTCGGCGACATATCGCAAGCGCGCGGCGGCCCGATGCTGACCGGTCACGCCAGCCACCAGGTTGGGCTCGACGCCGATATCTGGCTCACCCCGATGCCGGAGCGCGAACTGACTCGCCGGGAACGCGAGGAAATGTCCGCGACCATGGTGGTGGCGCCAAGCCGCACCGACGTCGATCCGAATGTCTGGACCCCCGCGCATGCCGCGATCATCAAAACCGCCGCCAGCGATCCCAAGGTCGAGCGCATTTTTGTCAATGCCGCGATCAAAAAGGCGCTCTGCCGCGCGACCGATGCGGATCGCTCTTGGCTCAACAAAGTCCGCCCGATGTGGGGACACGACTATCATTTCCACATCCGGATGCAGTGCCCGGCCGGCAGCGCCGACTGCAAGCCGCAGGAGCCGGTGCCCGCCGGCGACGGCTGCGGCAAGGACCTCGACTGGTGGTTCCGCGACGCGATCATCAAGCCCAAACCGGCGCCACCGCCGAAAGACCCCGAGGCCAAGCCCAAGCCAAAGCCGCAGATTACAATGGCCGATTTGCCGCCGGCCTGTCGTCAGGTGCTGCTCGCGCCATAGGCCATCCGGCGCTGGCGTACAGCGGCGGAAACAGATGAGAACGGACCATCATCGGAGGCACAGTTTCGAAGCCTAGAGCTGCCGATTTGAAGGTCCTACAGCGCTTGCGGCAAACGCAGCGAAGAACTTCAAATCGAAACGAGGCACGAGGTTGTGAAAGCTTGAAAGCGGTGGTAGCGTACTGTGCGGTTCTAACCTGCGGCTTTGGCGACTGATATTCATGGCCCGACGCGCGCTTCTTGGGTTTTTTCCAGCCCTGCTAGCGGCTTTGGCGTTGCTTTACGGAGCGCCCAGCGCGAGCGTTGCCGGGTCGCAAGCCGGCGCCACCTCTTGGCGTCTCGTGGCCGCGCCTTCGCCAGCGGTCGTTGGCACTCTCACAATCGACATCGCCGACGTCACCGAGGTCACTGTTAGCCAGCCTGCGGTTGGGGACGATAATCCCGATCATCCCATTGCTCGGATTGTCGTCGCCTTTGGCTGGTCGGCCCCTGCCTCCAAGCAGCGCATTTTCCACGCCAGCGACCGTGCCGGCCCAATCCACCGGTCCAGCACCACCAAGCCCCGAGCACCTCCGACTGCCTGAGTTGAGAATCGTGCCGGCTCTCTCGCGAGAGTGGCGCGAACGCGCGTGAATAATCGCGCCCTACTCATGCAACGAATCCAGTCGGGTTGATGCCGTTCCGCCTATCGGCGGCATCCTTCCAGCAGCCTCGATCTGACCGGCGCCTCGCAGCATCAGGGCGTTAATGCAGTCATGACGCAGTGCTCCAGGCTCAAAAACTGAGCCACGCGAGCGGCATCAATAACTTTTCCGGAGAGAGCCGATGTCCATTAAAGGCGACGAAGACGTCCATAACAACGAAACGCGGAATATGTGGATAGCAGTCGCAGTCATTGCCGCAATCCTGGTTGGAGGATTGGGCATCAACATGCTGATCCATCACGAGACCAGCGCGAACAGCGCTACGACCGGTCATTCGCCAAACTAGCGAACCGATGTGAATTTCCTACTGCGATGGATCGCGGGCCACCGAGTTCAAGTCAGGCCCGCGCTCCTAAACTTGTACTGCCATCGCGCGGACGCTGGATCAACCAGCGCTCTCAAGACTTTCGGCTCCTGCCATCAGAATAAGTTGAGGTGAGATATCATGGACGCGATCACTGGCGAAATGGCCTTCATGGGCGTCGCTGCTAGTAAGGCATTTTTCATCCTGATGGATCCGACCCGCCTGATGTATCTGGCGGCGGGTTGCATGATGGGCCTCGTGCTCGGGATCGTTCCGGGAATCGGCGGTCTGGCCGGGACCGCGATGCTTCTGCCCTTCACCTTCAACATGGATCCCTATGCGGCGTTTGCGCTGCTGCTGGGCCTGGGATCAACCACTGCGACCGGCGATCCGATCCCGGCGGTGCTGTTCGGCGTGCCCGGAGGTGCCGCCTCCGCGGCGACCGTGCTTGACGGCTTCCCGATGGCAAAGAAGGGCGAAGCCGGCCGCGCACTCAGTGCCTGCTACATGTCGTCGATGATGGGCGGCATCTTTGGCGCCTGCCTGCTCGCGATCTCGATCCCGATTTTGCGCCCGGTCATGCTGTTCCTGGGGTCGCCGGAACTATTGGCGTTTGCCGTCTTAGGCATATCGATGGTGGCCGTCTTGTCCGGCAACGCCCCGCTGCGTGGGCTGGCCGCTGGATGCTTTGGCATCATGATTGCGATGATCGGCACCGACCCGCAATCCGGCACATTGCGATGGACGTTCAACAGCCTCTACCTCTGGGATGGCTTGCCGCTCACCCCCTTGCTGCTTGGCATCTTCGCCCTACCCGAACTTTGCGACCTGCTGATTACGCGCACCGCGATCGCGGCCGGCTTTGAAAAGGCCGACATCTACAAAGGCCAGTGGCAGGGCGTGAAGGATTGCTTCAAGCATTGGTGGCTGATCGTGCGCTGCTCCTGGATCGGCGGCGGCATCGGCTCAATCCCGGGCATCAGCGCCTCGGTCGTCGACTGGCTGGCTTACGGCCACGCCCTCAAGACCGAAAAGGGGGCGGCACTCACCTTCGGCAAGGGCGACGTCCGTGGCGTTATTGCCTCGGAGAGTTCCAACAACGCCAAGGAAGGCGGCGCGCTGGTTCCGACCATTGCGTTCGGTGTGCCGGGCAGCGCCACCATGGCGATCCTCTTGGGCGCCTTCTTGATCCACGGCCTCGTGCCGGGACCGGATATGCTGAACAAGAACCTCGACGTCACCTATTCGATGGTGTGGTCGGTGGCGCTTGCCAACATCCTCGGCGCCGGCATGTGTTATGCGTTCAGCCCGCAATTTGCGCGGCTCGCCACGCTTCGCTTCAGCCTGATCCTGCCGGCGGTGATGGGCATCATCTATATCGGCGCATTTGAGGCGACCCGTCAGTGGGGCGACCTGTTCGCGCTGTTGTTCTTCGGCCTGGTCGGCTGGTGCATGAAGCAGTTCAAGTGGCCACGCCCGCCGCTCATTCTGGGTGCGGTGCTTGGCGACACGATCGAACGCTACATGTTCATTTCGGTCGAACGCTATGGCCTCACTTGGTTCGCCCGGCCGGTGGTTGCTATTCTCTTCATCATGGCGGGCATCGGCCTGCTGCGGCCATTGCTTCAGGACATCAGGAACCAGGGCGGCGTCATCAAGCTCGCCAAGAGCTTTCGGGCGCCACGGTTTCAGCCGAGCCAGTTGTTCACTATCTTCATGCTCGGCATCCTTATATCGATGGTGCTGATGGCGACCCGCTGGGACTTCAGCGCCAAGATCGTCCCAATGGTCGTGGGCGGCATCGGCATGACAGTGTGCCTCATAAGCCTGTTCAACGACATGTGCCGCAAGCCGAGCGCTCAAACGATGGAGAGCCTGGTGGAATCGGCACAGCATCAGGTTGAGCAGAAGATCCACATGGATCTATCGTCGGACACCGAGCATCTGCCCACCACCATCGTCGTCAAGCGGGCGGCGCGCTTCTTCGGCTACTTGGTCGCCTTCATGGGCGTCATGGCGGTGATCGGGCTGGTTCCCACCGTCGCCTTGTTCGTCGTGATCTTCATGCGCTACGAGAACAGGGAGCCATGGAAGCTTGTGATCTCCTACGCGATCGTCCTGGTGTTTGCGATCAGCTTTGTGTTCGACAATGTGATGTCGATCCCGTGGCCGCCAACACTGATCGCGCAGTGGTTCCCGGCACTCAAATTCCTGCCGTCAATCTGATGCATGATCCAAAACAACTCGGAATTGGCATTCGGAACTCCGATCCCCCACAACCAATGACGATGACCATGATCCGATTCAACCTGATCGGATCATGGTCATGCACCGAACTTTCCTGATCTGGCTGCTCCTGCAATCGGTCATTGATTCGCAATAAATGGCGTGGCGAAGCTTTCGCGAAAGACCGCGCTACGTTGCAACCTTGCTAACAAAACTATCGATTTTTCCACGCTGGTTCGCCGTCGCAACAAATCGTGAGGCGGTCAGCACCATGGCGGCGGATTGCCGCCCAACTGACGCCGCAACGGATGACGCGGCGTCACTCGATCTTGACGCCCACCGCCTTGATGATCTGACTACGGGTTTCGGCCTGCGCGCGCACGAACGCGGCGAATTCCTCCGGGCTCGCGCTGCCGGACGGCTGAATGCCCGCCTTGACGAGAAGGTCGCGCACCTCCGGCATCGCCAGCACCTGGTTGATCTCGCTATGCAGCCGCGTCACGATGTCCTTGGACGTGCCGGCGGGCACCACCACGCTCTGCCAGATTCCAAGGTCGAAACCTGGAAAAGTTTCCGCGATGATTGGAATTTCCGGCGCGAGATCGAGCCGCTTCTGGCCGGTCAGCGCGATGATCTTTATTTTCTTTTCGCGGTAGAGCGGCAGCGACACGTTGACGCTTTCATGCCCGATCGGAATATCGCCGGCCAGCATGCTGGTGATCTGGGTGGTGCCGCCGCGATAGGGCACCATGGTCAGATTGATGCCGGCGCGCATATTCAAAAGCCCGACCGCAACCTGCGAGGTCGGCGTACTCACGCCGATCTGAAGCGTGCCCGGCTTGGCCTTTTCAAGATCGATAATATCCTTGAGCGTGTTCACCGGAGTCTTGACGTTGGCGGCGATGGCGGAAGGCACCGCGGCGACCAGCGTGACCAGATCGAAATCCTTGAACGGATCGTAGGGCAGCTTGGCGTAAAGATACGGGTTCATCACCAGCGTGCCGTCGATCGCCAGCAGCAGCGTGTAACCGTCCGGCTTAGCGCGCGCGACCGCTTGCGCACCGACGATGGTATTGGCGCCGGAACGATTCTCGATCACCACCTGCTGGCCCAGCAGTTCGCCGAGCTTCTGGCCAATCACGCGGCCCAGCACGTCGGCTGGCCCGCCGGGCGCGAATGGCACTACCAAAGTGATCGCGCGATTTGGATAGGACTGCGCGGCAGCGACCTGCGTGAGCGCGAACACGGCCAGCACCGCGCCGGCGATGCGGCAAAGAATGTCGATCATCGCGAGTCTCCCTCTGGTCGCATGATGTCGGCGGCGCGGCATCGGTCGGCTACCGCAGCATGAGCCGGCCGAGCTCCGGCATGGCCGGCACCGGCGCCAAGGCCGCGCCCAGCTTGCGCATGCAGCCCCAGAGCACGGCTTGATTCGAATTGACCACCGGCTTGCCGAGCCGCTGTTCGATATCGGCAATCGCCTCAATCTGCGTCGTATTGGTGCAGGACAGGAAAATGCCGTCGATATCCGACCCGTCATTGTCCTGCGCCAATTTTGCCCATTCGGCCGGCGTGACCTTGCCGAAATTCAACGGCGCAAGCTTCAGCGCCACGTCGCGCACCACCGCAATGCCGGACGCGTTCAAATAGTCGATGATCGATTGGTTGCTCTGATAGGGCGTGAGCAGCGCCACCCGTTTCATTCCAAGCGCCTGCAACGCTTCCAGCACCAGCCGGCTGGTGGCGACCGCATCGATGCCGGTCGCATCGCGCACCAGATCGAGGATCTTGCCTTCGCCCTGCGGCCCCTGCGACATCGACGTGTCGGTGCAATGGAACACGATCAGATCCGGCTTACAGTCCGACAGCAACCGCGCCGAGACCGCTATTTCGTCCGCCATTTCCGGCAGCGGCCGCTTCCATTGGCCGGCCACCCGCGCCCGCGCAACATGGATCGCCAGGCCCGCGGGCGCGAAGCGATTGAACTGCGGTTCGCTATAGGTGTTGACCGAAGGAATGATGAGCCCAATGCGGGCGCGGGTTTGCGCTTGCACGCCGACTGTAATCGCGGTTGCGATATTCATCGCGGATTATCTCCTTTGCTCCGGTCGCGTCGATCCTAATGCGGCGGGCCTCACCTGTCTTGCTCAGCCGCTTATCGCATCGCGCCGCTCACCACCGCCAGCACGAGGCGGGCCGCGATATCGAATGCGACCGCGCAACCCGCAATCGCAGCAGCATAAGGCACGGTCCTCTTGCCGGGCGTTCGCATCAGGACCGGGATGCCGGTCCACATCAGATAAATTCCATAGAGCCCGAGCACCACCAGAAAGCTTGCGCCCGGCACCAGAAGAAAAATCCCGGCAAGCCAGACCGGCGTGAATGAATAGGCGGTCAGTCGCAGCGCATTGCCATAGCCGCGGCGGCTATCGAACCTTGGCGCAAGCAGATCGACCGCCAGCGCCACCGCCAGCACCATGCCGAAACTCAGGGCGTAGGCAACGACCGCCCCAAACAGCGCGGGCAATATCGGCGTATGGCCGCCGACCAGCCAGCCGCCGGCGAACCGCGCCAAGGCCGGAATCAGGGAGAGAATGGCGGCGTATCGGACGGCAAGGTTGTCATCGGACTCAGCCTCGACCGCGGGCCATTCAACCTGCGGCGCCGTCAAGATCGCCCGCGCGCGCGTAATCAGTTCCAGCACGATTCCTCCCGTGGTTAATGTCGCGCACTCCGACGGTCGGAGCAATGCCCGGCGGCGCATTGCCACAGCGAAACCGCCCTGTTAGGTTCTTCAAATGTGACCCTTGGCGCGCCGTAAGCGCGCCGTTGCCCGTCGGAACGGCGCTTCCGGCTTCGGTCATCCAGGCCAACCAACAGCTCGCCCCGCCGAGAGCGCACACACCACAGTGCGCCGATCGCGTGGCAGCGCAGAAAGCGCCGCGATGTGTCAGCGCCTCACCGTTCTCGCTCTCGCAACGGCCGTTGCGATCTTGGTTGGTGTTATGCCGCCGGCCGCGCAGCCAGCCTCCGTCACCGTGTTTGCCGCCGCATCGCTGAAAACCGCGCTCGACGACATCTATGAGACCTTCACCAACCATACCGGGATCAAAACCGTGTCCAGCTATGCGGCGACGCCCGCTCTGGTGCGGCAGATCGAGCAAGGCGCGCCAGCCGATATTTTTGTGTCCGCCGACACAGCCTGGATGGATTACGCCATCGGCAAAAAACGCATCGCGGCCGAAACCCGTATCGACCTGCTCGGCAATCGCCTGGTGCTGATCGCGCCGAAACATTCCAAACTGATCGACGTGACGCTTGCACCCGGCGTCGATCTTGCCAAACTTCTCGGCAACGACCGCAGAATGGCGATCGGCGAAGTGAAGTCGGTGCCGGCTGGCCGCTACGCCATGGCGGCGCTGCAAACCCTCGGCATCTGGCCGTCGATCGAAAAGCGCCTGGCCATGGTCGAAAACGTGCGCGTCGCGTTGACACTGGTGGCCCGCGGCGAGGCCGAACTCGGGATTGTCTATGACACCGATGCACGAGCGGAACCCGGCGTGAAAGTCATCGGGCGGTTTCCGCCCGACACCCATCCCGCCATTGTCTATCCGGTCGCAGCCACTATCACCGCCAAGCCCGATGCCGCGCGCTATCGTGCTTTCCTGCAATCGCGTGCGGCCAAAGCAATCTTCGAACGTCATGGCTTCTCCGTCCTGATCGAGCCCACCTCATGATGGCGGTGTAACCCGTGTTTGACTTCACGCCCGAGGAATGGGTTGCGATCGCTCTATCGATCCAGATCGCTCTGGTCGCAACCGCGATCGCGCTGCCACTCGGGATCGCGGTCGCTTGGCTGTTGGCGCGCAAGGATTTCTGGGGCAAATCGCTCCTCGATGGGCTGGTGCATCTGCCGCTGGTGCTGCCGCCGGTGGTCACCGGCTATCTGCTGTTGATCTGGTTCGGGCGCAACGGACCGATCGGCGCGTTGCTCGCCGATCATCTCGGCCTGGTGTTTTCGTTCCGCTGGACCGGCGCCGCGCTGGCCTGTGGCGTGATGGCGTTTCCGCTGCTGGTGCGCGCAATCCGGCTGTCATTCGAAGCGATCGATCGACGGCTCGAGGATGCCGCCGCCACGCTCGGCGCCAATCCGCTGCGCAGCTTTTTCACTGTCACGCTGCCATTGGCCTTGCCCGGCATCATCGCCGGCATGGTGCTGTGCTTCGCCAAGGCGCTGGGCGAGTTCGGCGCGACCATCACCTTCGTTTCCAACATCCCGGGCGAGACCCAGACGATTTCCGCGGCGATCTACACCCTGACTCAAGTGCCGGGTGGCGACGCCGCGGCGATGCGACTGGTCGTGGTCGCGATCGCGATCTCGCTGGCGGCGCTCATCGTCTCGGAATGGTTCGCGCGCCGCGCCGGCCGGCGCTATCACGGGGATTAAACCATGCTCGTGGTCGACATCGAAAAACGCCTGGGCGATTTCGAAATCAAGATTGCCTTCGAGAGCCGCGGCAATGTCACCGCGCTGTTCGGCAATTCGGGCTCCGGCAAGACCTCGACCGTCAACATGATTGCCGGCCTGGTTGCGCCGGACCGCGGCCGGATCGCGCTCGACGATAGCGTGCTGTTCGATTCGACGGCGCGCGTGGACCTGCCCGCGCATCGGCGTCACATCGGTTACGTCTTCCAGGAGGGACGGCTGTTTCCGCATCTGTCGGTCGCCGCCAATCTCGACTACGGCCGCCGCATGTCGGGCTTGCCGCGCGACGACGTCGAGAGCCGGCGCGTGTTCGATCTGCTCGACATCGGCCATTTGCTCGATCGCCGGCCCGGCAAATTGTCCGGCGGCGAGCGCCAGCGGGTCGCGGTCGGACGCGCGCTGTTGATGCGCCCGCGCCTGCTGCTGCTCGACGAGCCGCTCGCTTCGCTCGACCTCGCGCGCAAGCGCGAGATCATGCCCTATCTGGTGCGGCTGCGGGATGAAACCCGCCTGCCGATGGTTTATGTCAGTCATCACCCCGGCGAGCTCCGCAGCATCGCTACGACGGTGATTCAACTCGACGGCGGGCGCGTCGGGGAAATCGGCGGCATTGAATTGCTCGATCGCGCCGATCGCGACACGTTGTGATAGTTTGTTGCGATGTTCCCGCCCGAACGCATCGTCTGCCTTACCGAGGAGACCGTGGAGACGCTGTACCTCCTGGGCGAGGAGCGCCGCATTGTCGGCGTCTCGGGCTACGCGGTGCGCCCGGCGCGGGTGCGCAGGGAAAAGCCGCGGGTCGCAGCCTTTATCTCCGCCGACTACGATAAAATCCTGGCGCTTAAGCCCGACCTGGTGCTAGCCTTTTCCGATCTGCAAGCCGACCTGGTGGCCGAATTGATCCGCCGCAACGTCGCGGTGCACGCCTTCAACCAACGCGATGTCGCCGGCATCCTTGACATGATCCGCACGCTCGGCGCGCTGACCGGCACGCCGTCGTGCGCCGACGCACTCGCCGTGTCGCTGGCGCAGCGCGTGACCGACATACGGCAGCGGGCGAAGTCGCTTGAACGTCGGCCGCGCGTCTATTTCGAGGAATGGGACGAGCCGATGATCTCCGGCATCAAGTGGGTGTCGGAACTGCTGGAAGCCGCCGGCGGCATCGACGTGTTCCCGGCGCTGGCGGAACGCAAGAACGCCAAGGACAGAATCGTTGCGTCGCATGACGTTATCGCCGCCGCACCCGACATCATCGTCGGCTCCTGGTGCGGCAAGAAATTCGTGCCGTCGAAAGTCGCCGCGCGCGCCGGCTTTGACGCGATACCGGCGGTGCGCGACGGTTGGCTGCGCGAAATCAAATCGTCGCTGATCCTGCAGCCCGGCCCCGCCGCACTGACCGACGGACTCGATGCACTGGCCGCCATCGTCGCGGAATGGGCGGAGCGGGCTGCGTAATGCCTACCGTCGCGCAGGCCGCGTCACGATGCCCGCAAGATCGTCGAACGCCAGCCGCACGATCACGCGCGACCAACGCCAGCGGAGAGAACGCAATCCCGCCCTCGGGATGAGGGACCGGCTACTGCGGCTCTCAACACCGCTATTGCACCCGCGGTCCGTCAGGAATCGGCGGCACGGCAACTTGATCGGTCATGGCAGATTGGTTCGACGCAAGCTGCAGCGGCTGGGTTCGCAGCGAATACGCTGCCAGAAGCACAAGACCTGCCGAGAAGGCCAGTCCAATCCATCCCCATCGCCGGCGTTCCTGAGCGGGATCGGGGGGACAACCACGATCTCTGACGAAGATGTCCATTGCCTCCTCCTTTGAATGGCGAGTCGGCAACGAAATTCTGGCAAGAAGGTATGCACGAATCCTTACTTTACACTCTTAGAAAGTCGCGAAACCGCACATTTTTGCGAAATAAAGTGCAACCCCACCGGTTCGAGCGCAAACTGACCCAGTGTCGCCGATTTGAAGTTCTACAGCAGCTGCAGCAAACTCGGTTAGGAACTTCAAATCGAAAAGCGGCACTGGACTCATAGTGTTTCTAGCCCGCATATCTCACAGAACTGAGTGCATCGGGACGTCGAATCAACGAAAGTTGTTGTGCCGCAACGACTTTCCAACGATTCGAGGATCGCCCCGATGCCGACAGAGTGTAGCGC
>JALHRD010000015.1 GCA_022841625.1 Xanthobacteraceae bacterium | reverse complement strand
GCTGGGAGTTCCCAAACTGACCAGCTAACCTCAACCCATCGAACCGCCCGGTGCGGACCCGCATGCCGGGTGGTGTGGCAGGGGACGCGGAGGCACTACCTCCGCGCCCCTATGCCGATACCCATCTTGATCTGTCGATCAGTGGTTCTGAACTAAGAGATGTTCTTCTTTCTGCTGGCGGACAGCATGAAATCCCCGTGTCAGTAAGAAATGAACAGCAAATTGATAACTTTTTTGCGCAAGAGGAAATTGTTTATCGCTTGTCCTTCTCAAAAAGCGCCGGGTGGCAGAATCTGGATCAACAAGCGAGTCCATACGGATTTACGATCCACATCAACGAAGGTAAGACTGGATGGGCCATTTCTAATTTCCATGAGATCGGAAGTTCGATCTATGGGCACGTAGCAAAGCATTTTATTGGTGCGACATACGCGTTTCGTGCGGAGCGGCTCACTCTAGCTAGGACGCCGGTGAATGATGAGACGAGGCTATATCCTGACGCTCAGAACTTGGCGAACGTAATTCTGCACCTCCAAACCAGGAGCCCCGCGCGCTTCGCGCGTCTAAATGGGTATCTCCGGCAAATATTTCCAACTATTCTCGGTATTAGTACGAAGCTTGAGGGGGGCCAAGCGAATCTGTTGGTTTGGACCATCGATGCTCATCAGGAATATGAGCAACTCTCGGTGGATTTGGCGAGCAGTGGAACAGGCGTCGGGCAAGCAATTGCGATTCTCTACGTCGTAGTCAATTCAGACTTTCCGCGCGTGTTTGTTATCGATGAGCCCAATAGCTTTTTACATCCGGCGGCAGTTCGAAATTTGCTCCAGATTCTGAAGTTGGAAAAACACCAATACATTATATCAACACATGCGGCAGAAATCGTTTCGCTATCAGAGCCATCGACTTTGCATCTAGTGCGCTGGGATGGCGGACAGTCCGTTGTTGAAACTCTCGCTGCATCAAATGTTAGGGATGTCCGACGCGCCCTGAGCGACATTGGTGTTCGTCTTGCGGATGTTTTTGGGGCAGATGAAATTCTTTGGGTAGAGGGTCAAACAGAGCAAGAGTGCTTTCCGCGGTTGCTGCTTTCTAAGTACGAGTCGCTCCCCGCTGGCGTTGCAATAGTGGCCGTCAAGAACACGGGAGACTTTGAAGGAAAGCGGGCGAAGGCATCGTTGGTCTGGGAAATCTACAATCGACTGAGCGGAGGCAACGCACTAATACCTCCCGCCGTTGCATTTAGCTTTGATCGTGAAGGTCGCGACGAGAAAGAGATTGTTGATCTGCACAGGCAGTCTAAGAGCAAAGTACATTTTTTGCCAAGGAGAACATACGAAAACTACTTGATCGAGGTCGATGCGCTTGCCGCTGTGATTTCGGATGAGGCTGCGCACCCTGTCTCCTCTTCCGAAATCTCCAACTGGTTGCACGAGAATGGTGCGAATCCAGGCTACGAAGCCGCGGAAGACTGGAACGGCAATCTCGCCGACGAGATCTGGTTGCGGAATATTTGGGCCTCAAAACTTCTAAGCGATCTTTTCGCTACTTTATCAAATGCCACCCTCGAATATCGAAAGACGACGCACTCGATCATGCTTACCGAGTGGCTACTGCTCAATAAGCCGGACCATCTATTGCCTTTGGTTGAGTACGTTTCGAGTTTAGTCGACAATTCGCAATCATTTCGCACGATGATTTCTAATGCTTGAGAGAAAATCGCCAGAAGGGACCAGCTATGAAACTTCGGATAATCGTGCATAAAGCGGAGGAGGGTGGCTTTTGGGCCGAGGTCCCGGTTATTCCCGGCTGCGCGACGCAGGGCGAAATGCTCGAAGAACTTCTTAAGAACATTAAGGAACCTGTCGAAGGCTGCGTATTGGAGGGACGGTGATGCAGCGACTAGGCCGAATACCTACTCTGACTGCGTTCGCCGTGCTGGCGGCGCTAGCGTCGCCAGCCGTCGCCCAAACCTATCCCACCCGACCGGTGACGATCGTGACGCCGTTTGCGGCCGGCAGCGTCACCGACGCAACCGCGCGTTCGATCGCCGCGCATTTGCAAGAAGTGTTTGGCCAGCCGTTTCTGGTCGAGAATCGCGCTGGCGCCGGCGGCATGCTGGCGGCAAGCGCGGTGGCGAAGGCGCCGCCCGACGGCCACATGCTCCTGATCACCACCAATTCGACCCATTCGGCCGCGCCCGGACTGTTCAAGAGCGTGCCGTACGACCCGATTAAGGATTTCACGCCGGTGGCGCGGATTGGTAGCTTTCCATCGCTGATCGCCGCCACTCCGAACCTGCCGATCAAGTCGATGCTGGAGCTGGTCGCTTACGCCAAGGCCAACCCAGGCAAGCTTTCGATCGCGCACGGCAACAGCACCGGGCACATCACCATCGAGGCGTTTAAGCATCGCAGTAAGATCGATATCGCGCGCGTTCCTTATCGCAGCAATCCGGCGGCGATGACTGACCTGATTGCGGGCCATGTTCCTCTGATGGTGCCGGACTTCGGCACCGCTTTGCCACAGCTCAAGGTGCAGAAAATTCGCGCGCTTGCGGTGCTCACCAGGGAACGCAGCGCCACGCTGCCGGACGTGCCGACGCTGCACGAGACCGTGATGCCGAATTTCGATCTCTTAGCCTGGGCCGGACTGTTTGCGCCAGCGGGACTGCCGGCGCCGATCGCCGAACGCCTCGCACGCGAATTGCAGGCGATGTTGTCGCGGCCCGAGGTCAGGGATCGCCTGCTCGGTGGCGGCGTTGAGGTCTTCTATACCGGCCCGAAGGAATTCGACGCCTATGTCAAATCCGAACTGGTGAAATGGACCAGCTTGATCAAGGAAGCCGGCATTGAGCCGGAATGACGGTGAAGGCCACCACGGCCGACGATTGCCGCAGGTCAATCGCCGGTCGGCGAGATGCGGAACTCGATCACCTGCGGCAGCTTGCGCAGATGCTGCGATAGCGCTTCCGCGCTCTTACGGTCGCGGCTGCGCAGCACCATTCGATATTCGAAGACCTTGCCACCCTCGGTGAGACGGGACGACAGGTTGGCGATCGAAAAGCCGTGACTGGCGACGGTCCGGCGCAACTCATCTTCCGACATCACGGCATCGCGGGCGAACGCCAGCATATGATGCGCGTAGAATTCGGTCGGCAGCTTGTTCTCGACATAGCGGAACACCGAGAGGATCAAGAGCGTCGCGACCGCGCCGAGCACGGCTGCGAGATAGAAGCCGACGCCGACCAGAATGCCGATCGCCGATGTGACCCAGATCGACGCCGCGGTGGTGAGGCCGCGAACCGTCAGGCCTTCCTTGAAGATCACGCCGGCGCCAAGAAAGCCGATGCCGGTCATGATGCCTTGCGCCATGCGGGTGGGATCGGTCTGGATGACGCCGATCGTCACCACATGCATCCATTGGCCCTGGTAGACGGTGACTACCATCAGCAGCGCCGAGGCGACGCACACCAGCGCATGGGTGCGGAATCCGGCGGGGCGACCGTGGAACGTGCGCTCCAAGCCGATCATGCCGCCGATCAGCACCGCACCGAATATCCGCAGCGTGATGACCAACTCGTCGTGCCCAAAAAGCATGCGTTAACCCTAGCGGATCGCCATCGGTGTGCAACCGTGCAATCGGCCAAATTGTGACGATCATCACAGCTTGATGGAAATTCTGCGCCTATTAGGGCGCCGACGATCGCGCTGCTGCGGAGCCCCGGTTGAACCAAATTCTAACTGGATGCGACTCATGTAGATCGGTTGTCCTGTGATAAGCCCCAACCCAGGAGTTACCATGCGTATAATTCTTGCTAGCCTGGCCGCCATGATTGCGATCCTGACGGTCAACGTTGAGACTGCGAGCGCTCAGAACACCACGCGTCCGTACTGCCTGCGCGATGGTGTGAACGGCCCCGGCATGTGGGATTGCTCGTACTATTCGATGGAGCAGTGCCTTGCGACCGCGAGCGGCAACGGCGGCTCGTGCCAGCCTAATCCGTGGTATCAGGGTCCGCGTCGTCGCTAAGCGTCCGGTTGTCGCAGAACAACGATGTCCCGGTAACGCCGCAGCTCTTTACCCATAGGGGTTTGGCTGCGGCGTTTTGCATCATCGGCTTCGCATTGGCGTCGATTGCTAGCGCGCGCGGCTGCGTACATAAGCCCAGAGCTGATCGAGCTCCTGCGGGGTAATGATGCCCTGCCATGCCGGCATCTGGCTGCGACCATTCATTACCATGGTGTCGAATTTTGGCCGTTCGTCCTGGCGGATTTCACGTAAATCGGGCATCGCTCCAGCGCTTCGGAGCTTCTCGCCATGGCAAGACTGGCAATGCTCCTCATAGACCTTTTCGCCGGCCTCGATGGCGGCTTGGTCCTGGGCGGTCGCGTATGGGCTGGCCGCGATCAGTGTGCCGGCGATCAGCCAGCGGAGAATGTGACGGTTCATCGACGATCCCCTTGTTGCGGAATTAATGGGGCAAATGCGTCGCGTGTGCAATCGGCCGTGGCGGCGGCGACGCCTTGTCAGGGTGGTTGGCATTTGGTCTAGTTCGTTATCTGGCAGTGCCGTTTGGTGCTGTCGGAATGAACAAGACAAACTGTTGGGGAGGAATTCATGGTCAGAGTTTTGACCTATCTTGCTGCGGCGCTGCTGAGCACCGTTGCGTCGCAAGCCTCGGCGCAGGTCGCCGATTACAAGCCCGTTACCGAGCAGATGCTGGAAAATCCCGATCCGGCCGACTGGCTGATGCTGAGCCGCACCTTCAATCAGAACCGGCACAGCCCGCTCAATCAGATCAACAAGGGCAATGTCGGGCAATTGCGGATGGCCTGGACCCGCGGTCTTCCGGCGGGCACCCAGCAATCCACGCCGATCGTTTATCGCGGCGTCATGTACTTTAACGTGCCGGGCGGGAGCGTTCAGGCGATCAACGCCACCAATGGCGATCTAATCTGGGAATACGTGCGTGACTACCCGAAGGAGGTCAATCCGCTGACGGCGCGCAGCAAGAATCTCGGCATCTTTGAGGACATGATCTATTTCGGCGCGCCGGACGGCTTCTTGGTCGCGCTCGACGCCACCACCGGCAAAGTGCGTTGGCAGACCAAGGTCGATGACGGCGGTATCACGGCCGGGGGCATCCTGGTTGCCGACGGCAAGGTCATGACCAACCGTACCTGCATGAATCGCGGCCGCGAACACTGCTTCATCGCGGCGCACGATGCTCGGACCGGCAAGGAAGTCTGGAAATTCTACACCACGGCTGCGCCCGGCGAGCCCGCCGGCGACTCCTGGGGTAAAGTGCCGGTCGAGAAGCGGTCCGCCAGTCCCTGGGGGCTGCCGGGTTCCTATGATCCGAAGCGCCGGACCACCTATTGGGGCGTCGCCAATCCGGATCCTTACACCCGGCTAAGGCGCCACGGCAGCCATGACGGCGTCTCGTTCGCGGCGCCCGCCGATGCCTACAGCAACTCCACCGTTGCGATCGACATCGCGACTGGCAAGCTGCGCTGGTACTACCAGCAACTGCCGGGTGACGACTGGGACGCCGACCACAACCAGGAGCGTCTGTTGATGCGCTTGCGGGTCAATCCGGATCCAAAGCACGTGAAGTGGATCGCCACCGACGTGCCGCGCAACCAGGAGCGTGAAGTGGTTGTCACGGTCGGCGAGGGCGGCGGCTTGTTCGTGGTCGATCGCGACACCGGCAAGTTCCTATGGGCGCATCCGTTCCCCTATGACAATCCCGATCTCAACATGAACGAGATCAACCTGGAAACCGGCCAGACCCACGTCAACGTGGAAAAGCTGTTCAAGAAGGATGGCGACAAGATCCTCGGCTGTTTCCACAACACCCGCAGCCTGTGGGCGATTGCCTATCATCCAGATAAGAACGCGCTTTATGTTCCGTTCCAGGATCAGTGCCTGTCGATGGTCGCGAATGAGAAGTCCAAGCTTGGCTGGGGCCCGCGGACCAGCGTCATGCGTCCCGGCATTGATCCCAACAAGTTCATGAACTTGGCGCGCATCGACCTGTCGACCGGCGAGATGAAAGTGCTGCACTCACAACCGCAGGCGAGCCAGGGCTCTGCGCTGGTCACCAATGGCGACCTGATCTTCTGGGGCGATCAGAACCGGCGATTCCGGGCCTTCGACGCCGACAGCGGCCAACTCCTGTGGGAGACGATCGTCGGTGGCATGGTGATGACCTCGACCATCACCTATTCGGTGAACGGCCGGCAGTATGTCGCGATCACCACCGGCGAAGGCATTTCGGTCTCCGGCGGGCCGCTCGCATTAACCCAGAAGTCGATGCCGCGCGCGGTGCGTGGCCACAACTCGCTGGTGGTGTTCGCGCTGCCGGAGAAGTGACGGCGGCCACCGCGCGTTCCGCGGACGAACTGGAGTGGGCCGCCTTGTGCGGCCCGCTCTGTTTTCTAAGACGGCGCTATCCGCGCGGCTTGTACGGTCCCAACTCTTTCACCGCGCGCTCCACAAATGAAGTGTCGATGATGCGCTCGACGGTGATGCCGGCGTCTTGAATGAGCTTCTGCTCCTTGAAGAAGACGAGGTCGTTGCGCAGGCCCGCTAAGCTCATGCGCCCGTCCGGATCGATTGCGGCCGGCGTGATCGAGCGGTGAATATTGGCATCCTTGATGAAGGTGTACTCGGTCAGCACTGAAACCACCTCGTCGGCATTGGGGCCGGCGATCCGTCCATTGGTCAGCGCGTCGTTGTATTCGCGCACGGCGCGGACATAGGCGCGCATGAATTTCAGCGCAAGCTCCGGCCGGGTCTGCCCAAACAGTTCCGAATAGAGCACGACTGCGGTCTGTTGCGCTGGATAGATTTCATCGTTACCGGCGACGCGTACCGCGAGTCCGGTCTGCACTGCGCTGGTTGCAGTTGGCTCATTGGTCATGCTGGCGTCGATGGCCTTGTTTTGATAGCCGACAAGGTGTTGCGGAAATTGCAGCGCGATGATCGAAGCGGCATCCGACCATTTGAGGCCGCCTTTCTTGAGCGCTTCGTTCATGGCCGAGGCGTTGGCGCTGCCGAAGGTGCCGACCGCAAGCCGCAGGCCTTTGAGGTCGGCATAGGTCTTGAAGCGCCCGGAATCGATCAGGTCTTTGCGCACCAGCAGGCCGGAGAATCCGTAACCCGGCCGCATCGAGCCTTTGTCGGCCACTGCGCGGATTGCGATTTTTTGCGCCACCGCATTGTACAAGCTTGCCGCGACCGTGCCAGCGCCGACATCGAGCTGCCCCATGCCAAGCGGCCCGATCATCGCCGGCGCATTGGCCATTTGCGACAGTTCGATGGCGAGCCCTTCTTCTCGGAAGTAGCCTTTTTTGAGGGCGAGAAAGAAGCCGATGTCGCTGGCGATCCCGGCGGAGGCGACCTTCACGGTGGGCAGAGCCTGCGCGGACGCCGGCGCTTTTGCGCGTAGCGCGGCAAGCGTTGCGGCCGATCCGATCAGCAGGGCGCGGCGACCGATGCGAGCCATGGCGATGCCCTCCTTCGCGGACGTGCATTTTGTCAGGCTGTGTTATGGTCCGCGGTGCATCAAAGCCTACCAGAGCGGACCCACAAGAGACACAAAGCATGCTGAACCCGGATGTGACGAAAGCCCTCCCAGGATCGAACCAGCGGCAGCCGGACGTGCGCGATATCGTCGACTATGCCGACCGCATCGGCCAGCTCGCGCGCATCGATGGTGCCGATTGGAATATCGAGATCGGCGTGCTGGCGGAGATCTTTGCCCATTCCAATCCGGGGCGTTCGCCGGCGGTGCTGTTCGATCGGATCAAGGACTATCCGCCTGGCATGCGCATCGTTTCCGGCTTGCACAATTCCTGCCGGCGGGTCGCGTTCTCGTTCGGTTTTCCGGACAGCGACGACCCCACCACGATCGTGAAGGCGTATCGCGACCGCATGAAGAAGGATTTCAAGTTGATTCCGCCGGTGACGGTGACTGACGGTCCGATCGTCGAAAACGTCGATCGTGACGATGCCGTCGATCTGTTCAAGTTTCCGGTCCCAATGATCCATGAGAAGGACGGCGGCCGTTATATCGGCACCTATTGCGTCGTGATCATGCAGGATCCGGACACCGGCTGGGTCAATCTCGGCACCTATCGGACCGTAGCCCATGATCGGCACAATGCCGGTATCTGGATTTCGCCCGGCAAGCACGGCCGGCTGATCCGCGAGAAATATTTCAAGCAAGGTAAGCCCTGTCCGGTGTTGATCTGTTGCGGCCTCGATCCGGTGCTGTTCCTTGCCGGCAGCCACGAGATCAAGCACGGCACCAGCGAATACGCCTATGCCGGCGGACACCGCGGCCGGCCCTATGAAACCATCGCGAGCGAACTTTATGGGCTGCCGATGCCGGCCCACGCCGAGATCGTGCTGGAAGGAGAGTTCCGTCACGATGAAACCCGTCCGGAGGGACCGTTCGGCGAGTTCACCGGCTACTACGCCAGCCATGTGCGCGACGAGCCGGTGGTGCGGGTGCGTCGCGTCTATCACCGCAACGATCCGATCCTCACCATGGCGTCGCCGATGCGGCCGCCTACCGATGTCTCATTCGCCAAATGCATCGTGCAATCGGGGATGATCTGGGATGAGATCGAAAGCGCGGGGCTCTCCGGCGTGAAGGGCGTGTGGTGCCACGAAGCCGGCGCAATCCGCATGTTCACGGTCGTGTCGATTGAGCAGATGCATCCCGGCCATGCGCAGCAGGCCGGGATGCTGGTCGCCGGCTGTCACTCCGGCAATTATGCCGGCCGCTGGGTCGTTGTGGTCGACAGCGATATCGATCCGACCAATCTCGACGACGTGATCTGGGCGATGTCGACGCGCTGCGACCCGGTGATTGATATCGAATACATCAAGCGCGCGTGGTCGACGCCGCTCGATCCGATGTTGCGTGAGCCGCCATGGGAAAACACCCGCGCCATCGTGAACGCATGCCGGCCATGGGCCTGGCGCAACGAATTCCCCGAGGTCGCGTCTGCCAGCCCGGAGCGCCGCAAGGCGGCCGAGGAAAAATGGGCGGACGAGATCGCGCGCGCCACCGGCCGGCGGTGAATACGACAGTCCGTGATTTCGAGGCGTCAAATGGCGGGATGGAAGTCGTTCTTGATCTTTGTAGTGGTTGGCTACCTCGCACTGACGGCGCTGATGTATGTCGCCCAGCGCGGACTGATGTATTTTCCGGAAACCTTTCGCACGTCGCCGGCCGATGCGGGCTTGCCGCAGGCCGAGGAGCTTGTGCTCGAATTGAGCGACGGTGCGCGGGTCATCGTCTGGCACGTTCCACCGAAAGGCGACCGTCCGGTCTGGCTTTACTTCCACGGCAACGGCGGGGCGCTACGCTATCGTGTCGATCGCTTCCGCGAACTCACCGCGCAAGGGGAGGGGTTGGTTGCGCTCAGCTATCGCGGCTACGCCGGTTCGACCGGCCGCCCGACCGAGGCGGGTCTGATCGCGGATGCCCGTGCGGCCTATGATTTCGCCGCGAAGAATTATGCCGCTGACCGGATTGTATTGTGGGGTGAGTCGCTTGGCTCCGGCGTTGCGATTGCACTCGCAGCCGAGCGCCCGGTCGCGCGCATTGTGCTGGAAGCGCCGTTCCTATCGGCGGTCGATGTCGCCGCCGGGGTCTATCCGTTCCTGCCGGTGCGGTTGTTGATGAAGGACCAATTTCGCTCCGACCTGCGAGTCGCCAATGTGACGGCGCCGGTGCTGATCTTGCATGGCGATCGCGATAACGTGGTGCCGATCGCTTCCGGTCAGATGCTCTACAAGCTGATCACATCGCCCAAGCGCTTCGTGCGCGTCGCCGGCGGTGGCCATGAGGATCTCGGCAGCTTCGGCGCGGTGGCGACGGCGCGGAGCTTTCTGGATGATGCTGCAAAGTAAGTTGCAAGAAGGCAGCGCGGGCCGTTACGGCCCACGCGCGATCGTTAGAACATTGAAAATGGAAGTTTAGAAGCTCGGCCGGCGCGGTGCGCCGCGGCCGCCCGGGCCGGCAGCGCCCGGAACCACCTTCGGCTTCATCGGCAACAGGCCCTCGCGCTGCAACTTCTTGCGAGCAAGCTTGCGCGCCCGGCGGACCGCTTCGGCCTTTTCACGGGCTTTCTTTTCGGACGGCTTTTCGTAGTGGCCGCGGAGCTTCATCTCGCGGAAGATGCCCTCACGCTGCATCTTTTTCTTGAGCGCCTTGAGGGCTTGATCGACGTTGTTGTCACGGACGAGAACTTGCACGCGGCGTTCCCTTTCAAATTGATCGGATGGATTTCCCAAGCGGGGGCGTGAACCTGAGGCCACGAACCGCTGTTACTGGGCCGCGCCAATACCAGAATGGTCCCGGAAAGTCCACCAGGGCGCGATTTCATGGGGAATCCCGGGATGTCGGCCCTATTTTGATGCCGGCACGGCAGGGGTCGTGGCGGACGGCAACGGCTTTAGCGGCTCCGGTGGCAGATAGGTCCAGACCATGGCGTAAAGGGCGACCAGGACGGCAAGGCCGACCATCATGCGGTTGGCCGCGCCAGCGGCATTTATGTGCAGCTTTTTCGACGCCGCGCCGCCGAGCACCAGACCGCCGGCGAGGATGACCGCGACCGCCGCCGAGATCATCGATTGCAGGAACCAGACCACCGCGCCGGCAATGGTCAGGCCACCGATGCCGGCGACAATCAGCAACAACACCATGCCCGGTGTGCCGTGAAATATGCCGGGCCGCTGTTCGGCGCGAAACAGCGCATCGGCGGCCACCACCGTCCAGCCGGCGGCAAGCGAGATCATGAATCCAAGGATCATTACCATGGTTAAGTCCAGTGCGGAGCGGCCGGTTTATGGCATTGCGCCATTGTGCGCGGCAACGCGCCTTCGGTGCGGGTTTGTCACTTGGTCAGTTCAACGACCTTGTCTTTGATCGGCTGCGGTGTTGCCGCCATTCGCTTGATCAGCGCCAACAGATAATCGCCGTTCTCCGGCCGCGGATCAAAGCCAAGCTTCTTTGCGTCAGCGACGAATTCCGGGTCGCGCATGGTACGCTCGAAAGCGCTCCGCAGCATGGCCCGCACCGGGGTTGGCAAGTCGGGAGGCGCAAAAAACGGCCGGCCGATTCCCTCCGCTGCATAGAGGAATTCCAGCGCCAGCCGGCTGTCGGAGGTTTTAGCATGGTCGATGATGAAGGGTATGCCCGGAAGATCGGGGTTAGGCGCGGCGCCGCCTTGCAGCAGCAGCGTGATCACCTTTTCCGGGATCCAGGTCGGCCGCTTGGCCACCACGCCGTCGAGTCCTTCGCAAATCGCTTCGACCTCGCCACGCTCCATGGCGAGATAGATCTGGTTTGAGCCGGCATAGCCGCCAACCAGCTTGAATTTGAGTCCAAGCAGCGCGGCGAGCGCCCGTGGATAGGCGGTAGCCACGGTGCCGGCGCCGAGCGAGCCGACGTGCAATTCGGTGTTGTAGAGGTCGTCAATCGAACGCACCTGAAGGCGTGGCGAATTATAGGCAAAGCAAACGCTGGTTTCGGTGATGGGTGTGCCGAGCCAAGTGATCCGCATCGCGTCAAAGCGCGCCTCCGGCACGCCGGCGATGGCGGCGCCGGCCACGCCCTTGTTGGAGATCGCAATCGTGGTGCCGTCCTTGGGGGCGACGTTGTAGATGTGATTGGCTGCGATCAGCCCACCGGCGCCTGGCATATTTTGCGGTACAATCGAGGGAGCGCCGGGCAGGTGCCTGCCGATGTGGCGGGCGACCGCGCGGCCGAGAAGATCATAGGTTCCGCCCGGGGCGCTGCCGATCACCATGCGGACCGTCTTGCCTGCGAGCGTGGGCTCGCCCTGGCCAAACGCTGGCGAAACGCCAACCAGCAGATAAACCGCAAAGATAGCTGCTGTCCGCATAAGACCCCTCGAAGAGGCAGTCGCCAGTTCCGTTTGGCCGATAAGGCCGCACGTTAAGGGATTGCGTGGCGCTTGACACCATCGGCATATTCTGAGAATGAACGTTCATTCTCAAAATGCTGCAATGCAATATTGGGCTACCTCCCATGACTGAGACCCTGGTTCAGACAAAATCTGATCGCACCAAATCTGATCGCCGCTCGGAAATCCTTGCCGCTGCCCAGCGCTGCTTTGTGCGCTCGGGCTTCCACGGCGCCTCGATGCAAGACATCTGCAGCGAAGCCGGCATGAGTGCGGGCAACCTCTACCGGTACTTCCCATCCAAGGAGGCCTTGATCGCCGGCATCGCCGAACGCGACCGGGCGGAGGTCGCCCAGGAATTCGCCAGTGTCGATCTGTCCCAAGGTCTCTTTCATGTGCTTGAAGGAATGGCCCACCACTATTTCGCCGAGCGATCGGACGAGCAAGTGAAGCTCTGCACCGAAATCATGTCGGAGGCACGGCGCCATCCGGAGATCGCCCGCATTTCGACCGCGTTCGATGCCGACGTGAAGAAGTGGCTGGTCGATCTCCTGAGCGCCGGCGCCGACCGCGGCGACGTTGCGCGCGATGTCGACCTCGACGCTGTGGCAGCCATGCTGATGATCATCGCCGACGGTGTCTGGTGGCGCCGCGCGCTCGATCCGACCTTTAACGCCAAGGCGCTGCTGCCAATCTTCATGGATGTCACGCGCCACATGCTAAGCGGTCGCTCGCAGACCGGCGGGCGCACCAAGGGGGCCGCGAAATGAACACCAGTCGTATCGCCGCGGTCGGCATCGTTGTTGTCGCCGGGCTTTGGATCGCGTCCGGGCATTTCCTGCCACATGAAAGCGCCGAGAGCCGCGCCTCGGTCCGCAGCGATGGCGTGGCCACGAAGCCATTCCGCGTTGCCGTGATCGAGGCAAAGGTGGTCGAGCACAGTCGCAAGCTTGTGCTCGCCGGCCGCACCGAGGCGGACCGGCGTGTCACTGTGGCGGCACGTTCGGGCGGTGTACTGACTGAACTGCGTGTCCGCCGTGGCGCCCGCGTGCAGGAAGGCGACATTCTCGCCGTGCTATCCGACGATGCCCGCAAGGCGCAGGTTGCGCAGGCCGAGTCGCTGGTGGTTCAGCGCCGAACCGAGCTTGAAGCCAAGCGCAAGCTGATCGTATCGGGTGCGGTGCCGAAGCTTGAACTGGTCAATCTTGAGTCGCAGCTTGCGGCAGCTGAGGCGACATTGGCCGCGGCCCAAGCCGAGCTTGAGCGCGGCTTCGTGCGCGCCCCTTTCAGTGGCATTGTGAATGACGTTACCGTCGAGGTCGGCGGTGTTGCGCTGCCGATGATGGGCCGTGAGATCGCGACGATTGTGGCGCTCGATCCGATGCTGGCGGTGGTTGAGGTGTCGGAGCGTCGGCTGGCTGGCTTGCGTGTCGGCGACACGGCCGAGGTCAAGCTTGTGACCGGCGAGAGCCAGCCGGGAAAAATCCGTTTTGTCGCAAGGACGGCGAGCCAGGGGACGCGTACTTATCGCGTCGAGATCGAACTCCCGAATCGCGATGGCGCCATTCCCGATGGCATCAGCGCCGAGGTTGCGATCCCGGTCGCGCCAATGCTGGCGGCGCGCATACCACGTTCCGCGCTCACCATCGCATCGACCGGCGATATCGGCGTGCGCACGGTGGGTAGCGACGGCACAGTCGCCTTCAACCGCGTCAGCGTGGTTGAAGATCAACAATCCTTCATGTGGGTCGCCGGCTTGCGCGACGGCGCACGGGTCATCGTGCAAGGCCAGGATTTTGTTCGCGATGGTCAAACGGTCGAGACGGTGGCCGCGGCTGAGGTCGCCGCCACGGTGAATTAATTCGTTCGGCCTCGGCCGGGAGCGACACAATGTCCCGCTTTATCGATTACGCCATAAGCCATGCGCGTCTGACCATTGCCACGTTGATGTTCCTGCTGATTGCGGGCGCCGTCGCTTATGTCACCATTCCAAAAGAAGCCGAACCCGACGTTCGCATCCCGATCATCTTCGTTCAGCTTTCCCAGCGCGGCATCAGCCCGGAGGATTCCGAGCGTCTGCTGCTGCGGCCGGTCGAGACCCAGCTCAAATCCATCGGCAACGTCAAGGAAATGCGATCGACTGCCTTTGAGGGCGGCGGCTACGTCCTGCTCGAATTTGAGGCCGGCTTCGATTCCAAGGCCGCGCTGGCCGATGTGCGCGCCAAGGTCGACAGTGCCAAGCGCGATCTGCCGCGCGGGGTCGACGAGCCGCAGGTGTCGGAGGTTAATCTTTCGCTTTACCCGGTTCTGGTGGTCGGCCTTTCCGGCGATGTGCCGGAGCGCACGCTCTTGCGGATCGCACGGGCGGCCAAGAACGCCATCGAGCAGGCGCCTGGGGTCCTGTCGGCGGAGTTACGCGGCGCGCGTGACGAGGCGGTTGAGATCATCATCGATCCAATGCAGATGCGCAGCTACGGCATCTCCCTGGACACGCTCAGTCAGATTACGCAGTCGTTCAATACGCTGATCGCCGCCGGCGCGCTTGAAGGGGAAAGCGGACGTTTCTCGGTCAGGATACCGTCGCTGTTTGAGCGGCCGGCGGACATTCTCAAGGTCCCTCTCGCCTCGTCGGCCAATGCATCAGTGACGCTCAGCGACATCGCCCAAGTCAAGCCGACTTTCAAGGACGCGCTATCGATCACGCGGGTTAACGGCCGTCCGGCGATGACGATTGAAGTTTCCAAGCGCACCGGCGCCAACCTGATTGAGGTGGTGGATTCGGTTAAATACATCGTGTCCGAGTTGCAGCGGACCTGGCCTGAATCCGTGCATGTCACTTTCACGCAAGACAAGTCGAAGGTGATCCGGCAGATGCTCGGCGACTTGCAGAATTCGGTGGCGACCGGCGTGCTGCTGGTTGTCGTCATCATTCTGTTCGCGCTTGGTTTCCGCGCGTCGTTGTTTATCGGCATCGCCATCCCGGCTTCGTTTCTGGCGGGCGTGTTGGGGCTCCAGCTTGCCGGGCTTACCGTCAATATTGTGGTGCTGTTCTCGCTGATCCTTGCGGTCGGCATGCTGGTCGACGATGCCATCATCGTTTCCGAATACGCGGAGCGTCGAATGGCGGAGGGCATGCCGCCCAAGGAAGCCTACTCACTCGCCGCCAAACGCATGTCGGGGCCGGTGATAGCGGCGACGTTCACCCGCATAGCGGCATTCTCGCCACTGTTGTTCTGGCCGGGCATGGTCGGCCAGTTCATGAAATATTTGCCGATCACGTTGATTGCCACGTTGATGGCGTCGCTTGCGGTCGCGCTGTTCTTCACGCCAACGCTTGGCGCCCTGCTGGGTAAGGCGGCGCCGGTTCGGCATTCGGCGCTTCCGAAGGACCTCGGGCCGTATATGCGCACGGTCAAGCTCGCCGTCCGACGGCCGGGTATGACCATGACGATCATGGCGCTGCTCTTGATTGCTATTCAGGTGGCCTACGGGAAATTCGGCCGCGGCGTCGAGTTCTTCCCCAACGTGGAACCGGATTTCGGCCAAGTGATCGTGCATGGCCGCGGTAATCTATCGCTTGACGAAAAGGATCGCTTGGTTGCCGAAGTTGAAAAGCGGGTGCTCGATTTTCCGGGGCTCGCCACGGTCTACACGCGGATCGGCGAACAGCCGCGCGGCATGGACGAGCTCGCCGAGGACACCATCGGCGTCATCCAGTTTGAATTCGCGAACTGGCAGACACGGCCACCGGGCCATGCGATCATGGACGCGATTCGTGAGCGGACCGCCGACATCCCCGGCATCCAGGTAGAGGTTACCGCGCCGCGCGCCGGGCCGCCCACCGGCAAGCCAATCCAGGTGCAGCTGTCCGCGCTCGATCCATCGGCCTTGCCAGCGGCGGCGCGCAAGGTCGCGGCGCTGCTCGCGGCGCATGCCGACATTCGCGATCTCGATGACGGCCAGCCGCTCCCGGGCATCGACTGGACCATTCAGGTCGACAAGTCGGAGGCCGCCAAATATGGCGCGGGCGTCAATACCATTGGCGCTGCGGTGCAATTGGTGACCAACGGATTGAAGGCAACCGAATATCGCCCCGCTGACAGCGATAAGTCGGTGGATATTCTGGTGCGATTCCCGACCGACCGTCGCAACCTCGACCAGATCGACGAATTGCACATTCAAACCCAATCCGGGCACGTGCCGATTGGCAATTTTGTCGAGCGTGTGCCGACGCAGCGCGTCGGCTTTCTCAACCGGGTCAATAGTACTCGGGTGTCGGCGAATGTGGCGGAGGGCGTGCAGACCGCGCGCGTGCAACAAGAAATTCAGCAGGTATTGGCGAATACCGATCTTGGTCCTGGCGTTAGATTTAAGCTGAAAGGCGAAGATGAAGAGCGCGAAAAGGCCTCCGCGTTCCTGCTCAAGGCGTTTGGCGCCGCGATCTTCCTGATCTTCGCGATCCTGCTTGCGCAGTTCAATAAATTGACATCGGTCGGTCTTGTGCTCACCGCGGTGGTGCTGTCGACCTTCGGCGCCATGCTTGGCATGCTGATCATGGGGCAGGCGTTTGGAGTTGTCATGGCCGGAATCGGCGTGATCGCCAATGCGGGCGTGATCGTGAACAACAACATCGTGCTGATCGATACCTATGACCGGTTGCGGCGCGAGGGCGTGGCCGCCTATGATGCAATTCTGGAAACCTGTCGCGAGCGCGCGCGGCCGGTGGTGCTGACGGCGGTCACTGCGATCCTCGGGGTACTGCCAATCGCATTTGGCATGAATATCGAGTTCATGACCCGTGAGATCACGGTTGGCGCACCGGCGACGCAGTGGTGGATCAATCTCTCGACGGCGATCGTGTTCGGATTGGGTTTTGCCACGGTGCTGACTTTGATCGTCACGCCGGCCATGCTAATGGCGATCGAAAACCTGCGTGAATGGCGGATCCGGCGCATGGTTCAGCTTCGTCACTGGATATCGACGGCAGCAGTGTTGCCTAGGGCGTAGTGCCGTTATTCTCCGCGTTCGATTCGCAGGACGGTAGCGGATGCCAAAAGGCAAGCCGGGCAGGTCGGTTGGGGCAAGAGCGGCGAGCAAGCCGCGCGCGCGTGCGCCGGTGCGACGGGAGCGTCCCACGGCTCAAGATTCTGCGATGACACTTCCGAAACGCGCCGATACCGTGTTGCTGGCGGCGGAGGTTGAGCGCCTGGAGCGCGAGCTTACGGCTGCGCGCCAGCAGTTGGCGGCGCTTGAAGCGCGTGCCGACATTGACCCCTTGACCGAGCTACCCAATCGTCGCGCGTTCGAACGCGAGCTTGGCCGATCGCTCGCCTATGTGAAGCGCCACGGTGCCATGGCCGCGTTGCTTTATCTCGATCTTGACGACTTCAAGCGCATCAACGATCGTCACGGCCATTCGGCCGGGGATGAGATGCTGCGCGTGGTTGCCGCAGTGCTGGGCCGCCATATACGGGAGTCGGACGTTGTCGCCCGCATTGGCGGCGACGAGTTCGCGCTGCTGCTTTGGAATTGCGATGCGGAAAGCGCGCGTGCCAAGGCGATGGCGCTGGAAGGCGCCGTCGGGTGCGTGACGGCGACCTATGCGGGCTCAGTGCTTGCCGTTGGCGCCTCGGTGGGTGTTGCGCTGTTGCTGCCGGCTGACCGGCCGGCGGAAATCCTCGACCGCGCCGACCGCGCCATGTATGTGCGCAAAGCCGTCCGGCGGGCGGCCTTGCCGACGGCGGAATAGTATCCGGCACAGTCGACGTCAGCTCCACTTGGCCGATGCCGCGCTATGGGTTGTCAAAAACCACGGAATTTCAATATTTTGCTGGCCAAGCACAATGTGCCACATTTGCAGTTTGTCGGGGATCGACTATTTGAAGGGCGACAAGCGCCTTTGGTTAGATGGAGAAACTTGATGATGAAGCCGCACCGCGTTGGGTCCCTGGTCGTGGTGGTCATGGCCGGCCTGCTGATCGCGTTGGCGCCGGTCCGTGCGCAGGACGCCGCCGCCGACTATCCCAACCGACCGATCCGAATCATCGTCTCCAATCCGGCCGGCGGCGGTATCGATACCGTCACGCGCATTGTGGCTGACAAGCTCAGCCAGAAGATCGGACAGCCGGTCGTGATCGAGAATCGCGGCGGCGCCGGCGGCAACATCGGAACCGAGGCGGTCTACTCCGCGGCGCCCGACGGCTATACGCTGCTGGCATCGGTGCCGGCCGCGTTGACGACCAACATCTTTCTCTACAAGAAATTGAATTTCGACCCCGCCAAGCTTGAGCCGGTGGCCGTGCTCGGCACCTTTCCGAACACGCTGCTGGTGCGGAACGAGTTTCCCGCCAAGACGGTGCAGGAATTCATCGCCTATGTGAAATCCAGTTCCAGCAAGGTGAATTATGCTTCGCAGGGCATTGGGACGACGTCGCATCTGACCGCCGAACTTTACAATTCGCTGACCGGAGCCCGCATGGTGCACGTCCCCTATCGCGGCACAGCGCCTGCGCTCAATGATATTGTCGCCGGGCATGTCGATCTGATTTTCATGCAGCTCTCGTCAGCGCTGAAGCTTCACGAAGGCAAGCGTGCGCGCATTCTAGCAGTCACGACCGCCAAACGTATCGAGGCGCTCAAGGACATCCCCACCATGATTGAGGCGGGTGTGCCGGGTTTTGTCTCCGACACCTGGAACGCGATCAGTGCCCCGCCAGGAACGCCGGCCGCGATCGTCGCCAAGCTCAACAAGGCGATCAATGACGCCATGAACGATCGCGAGCTTGAGAAGCGTTTTGCCGAGCTTGAGATCATCAAGGTTGGCGGCAGCCCGGCCGATATGCGCAAACTCATTCAAGAGGAAACCGCGCGCTGGGGCGAAGTGATCAAGCGCGCCGGAATTAACGCCGAGTAGAAGTCGCGGCGCGGAAATCGGCGCACACCGTCATGCGATGATGTCGGGCGTGAGTTGGTCTTCGATGAATGAAATACGATCGCGCAAATACAGCTTGCGCTTTTTCAGCCGTTGCACCTGCAGCACATCCGACCCGGCTGCGACTTGGAGCGCCTCGATCGCCGAATCGAGGTCGCGGTGCTCTTGTAAGAGCCGCGACAATTGATCGCGCAACTCGTGCTCTTCTTCTGGTTTCATTGCCATCGCTGGGCTGCGCCATTGCCCCAACGGGGCCAAGCTGTGTAATTATCGCGATTTGCTCCGTGCGGTTCAAGGCAGCGAGGCAAATGCCTGTTGGCGGTCATCCGTCGGTGCATTCCGAGGATTGTTGTGGTGCACAATTTATGCGAGCATCGAACTGCGGTTCAGACTAGTATATGATTTCTAAGTCAGGCAGCCAATCTGATGCACGGAGACATGCCTCATGGCTATTCACTCGCATCTTGTGGAACTTGAACGGAAGCATAGGGCGCTTGAAGACGAACTCAACGAAGCACTGGCGCATCCGTCGACGGACGATTTGAAGGTGGCTGAGTTGAAGCGCCGGAAACTACAATTAAAGGATGAGATCGAGCGCCTACGGCAAGATGCCAGCATTCATTAGCGCGCGCTAATTCGACTTTCTCCCGTTGGGCTGCGCGACCGCTACGACGCGGTCGGGATGGCTCGGTTGTTGCTGTGGAGCGGCTGGAAGGGGAGGAGCGATCATGTGCAGGTGGCTAATTGCGGCAACGGCCATTGTGGCTGCGTTTACTTCGAGCATACCCGCGCCTGTGGAGGCCCAGTCCTGGCCATCGCGGACCGTAACGATTGTGGTGCCGTTCCCGCCGGGTGGCGGCGTCGATGTCTTGGCGCGCATCGCGGCCGAACGTCTATCTGCTGGTATGAAAGCGACAGTTGTTGTGGAGAACCGCCCCGGTGGCGGCGGCACCGTCGGCACGCGCGCGGTCGCCAAGGCCGCACCCGACGGCTACACGCTGATGATGGCCCATACCGGGACCATTGCGATCAACCCGAGCCTCTATGCCAATGCCAATTACGATCCGCGCAAGGATTTCACCGCCATCGGGATGATCGCGTCGATGCCGGTGGCGTTGATTGCGCATCCGTCGTTTCCTGCTAAGACTGTCGCCGATGTAATCGCGATTGCCCGGAAGGAGCCCGGCAAGCTCAATTTTGGCACCTCGGCGATCGGAACCGGCGGCTATCTCACAGCCGAGTATTTCAAGTCTGCCGCTAACTTGCAGATGCAGATAGTGCCGTATCGCGGCACCGCGCCACTGATGAACGATTTGATCGGGGGGCATGTGCCGGTCTCATTTGGGGTGTTGCCACCGGCCATGGGCAATATTCAAGGTGGGAAGCTGCGCGCTATCGCAGTCACGGGGACGCAACGCTTCAGTCTATTGCCGGACGTTCCGACCGCCGCCGAGTCCGGCCTGCCGGGATTCGACTCCGTCCTGCTGTACGGATTGATCGGACCGGCGGGGATGCCGCGCGATATCGTCGAGCGGTTAAATCAAGAACTGCGCGCGATGGCGCAAACTGATCTCGTCAAGCAGCGCGTCCAGGCCGAGGGTGGCGATGTCATGACATCGAGTCCCGAGGAGTACGCCAAGGATATCGATCGTGAAGAGGCGAAATGGTCGACGTTGATCAAGAAGCTCAATCTGCGGGTAGAGTGACGCGGCGTAGCCGCCTTGCGGTGGGCAGGGTTATGGTCCGCGTTGCGGGCTGGGTGGTGCTGCTGACGGGGCTTTTGGCCGGTGTTGCGGGCCAGTCCATGGCGCAGACTTATCCGTCGCGGGTCGTCACACTGATCGTGCCGTTCCCGCCCGGCGGGGGCAATGACACCATAGCGCGCCTGGTCGCGCAGGGTCTGACGAACGCGCTTGGCCAGCAAGTGGTGGTGGAAAATCGCGGCGGCGCCAACGGCGTCATCGCCATGCGGCAGGCGGCGAAAGCTGCGCCCGATGGCCATACCCTGGTGTTCGCGAATTCGTCGTCGACATCGATCAATATCGCGCTCTATGCGAACCCCGGCTACGACGTCCGCCGCGACTTCGCGCCCATCGGCAACATTGCCCAAATGGGCATCGGCATCGTGTCGCATCCCGACTTCCCGGCGAAGTCTATTTCCGAGCTGGTGACGCTCGCGAAGCAACATCCGGGCAAGCTGAGTTTCGGTACCTCGCCGCCGGGCAGCGGATCGCACTTGTCGGCTGAATTGTTTAAGGCGACGACCGGCATCGACGTGGCCTTGGTGCCGTACAAGGGGGCGGCTGCGTTGACCACGGACGTGCTCGGCAACCACATTCCAGTGATGTTCAGCGTGCTGCCACCCGCGCTTGGCAACATTCAGAACGGCAAGCTGCATGTTATTGCGGTGACCACGCCGACGCGGATGGCGTTGCTGCCGACCTCACCCACGGTCGCGGAGTCGGGACTACCGGGTTTTGCCGCGGTGCTGCGCTACGGTTTGCTGGCGCCAGCCGGGACGCCGCGGCCGATCATTGACCGGATCAACGCGGAGTTGCGCAAGATCGTCAATTCCAAGGACATGCTCGATCGCCTCGCCAAAGAAGGCAGCGATCCCGTGGTGTCGTCGCCGGAGGAATATGCCGCCGACATGCAGCGCGAGGACCAATTGTGGGGCCCGTTGATCCGCAAGCTTGGCATCAAGATCGATTGACCGAGGCCTAAGGCTTGATCGCCGTCCGCGCGCGTTCAATCAACTCGCGCGGCGAGGCATAGAGTTTTGCCACCAAATCCTGGACCTGTTGGCCGGACCGCGGCGTGATCGAGATTTTCATTTTCGCCGCATCGAGCAGGAATTGGGGGTCCTTGACGGTTGCGTCAAAGGCGGTGCGCAAGATCTTCACCTGTTGCGGCGGTGTGCCGGGCGGAACGATGTAGGAGCGCTGGAACACCTGCTGGCTGACCACCAGTTCGGCGATCCTGCGATCGGCTTCATTCTTGACGAAGCTCCAGATTGTCGGCACGCCGAGATCGGTTAGTTCCTGGTTCGGATCGAGGCCGACTTGCACCAGCAGGTTGAGCATCTTGTCGCGCAACCAGTCGCCCTTTTGCGACTTTATGCTCGACCAATCCCAGCCGCACAGCCCATCGACCTCGCCACGTTCCATCGCCAGCGTGATATCGACCGTGCCTTTGTAGCCGGTAACGACCTCGAACTTGGTCCCGGCGGTGTGGTTGTGCAGATAGGCATAGTCACGCGTCGCGCCACCGGCCGAACTGGCGCCGAGAATGGTCCGGTTCTTCTGCGCCGCGGCGAACGTGGTAATCGCAGACCGTTGAAACGTGGTGCAAACCCGCACCCCAGTATCGGCGGTGCCGATATAGATGGCCTTGGATGGGTCGAACTGCGTGAGCGGTTTGTCTTCCAGCAATGGGCCGATGATTGCGCCCGGCATCATCGCGCCGATGCTGCCGCCGTCTTTGGGCGCGACAGTGCTCATGTAGATGCCCGCGCGGGTCGAGCCGGCGCCCGGCATGTTTTTAACGACAATGGTCGGGTTGCCGGCGATGTGGCGGGCCAGATGGCGCGCGAGCGCGCGGGCATAAATGTCGTAACCGCCGCCGGAATCTCCGCCCACGATCAGCTCAATGGTTCGGCCAGCGTAGTAATCCTGCGCCGCCGCGGGTGTGATTGCCAGCGCGACGGCAAACGGCGCGCTGCGCAGGACGGCCGAAAACGGCGGTGACACGAAGGACATGCTGAACTCCAGGGCGCGCATGTCCTATAAACTAGACCATCAGACGCCAGCGAACAACCGAGCCGTTAACCTTGGCTTGTTGCATTGCGTCAGGCGAAGCGTAGGCGAGGCGACACCGTCTGGCGGTTAGGGCCGTATCGCCCGCCGTGCTTGCTCCACGATATCGCGCGGCGTTGCGTAGAATTTCTGGATCAGGTCCTGCACTGTCGCGCCGGGAAGCGACGAAACGTCGATCCGCATCTTGGCGGCATCGGCCTGGAACTGTGGATCGGCCATGGTTGCGTCGAACGCCTTGCGCAGGATGTTGAGGTATGTCATTGGGGTTTCGCCATGCACAAAATACGGACGCTGGAACGCCTGCTGACTGACGATCAGTGCGACGATCTGCCGGTTGATGTCGCCCTTGACGAATGTCCACAAGGGTTGCGCGCCAAGCTTGGTGAGTTCCTCGTCGGGGGTCGCGCCGATCTGCATCAATAGCCGCAGCTTGCCGTCTCGGATCCATTCCGGCTTTTGCGACTTTGCGCTTGACCAATCCCAGCCGCACATGCCGTCGATCTCGCCGCGCTCCATGGCGAGGGTCGTGTCGAGCGTGCCCTTGTAGCCCCCGATGACGTCGATCTTGGCGTCCGTCGTTTTGCGGATCATATGCGCATAGTCGTGGGTGGCGTCGCCGTAGGAACCACCGCCGATGACGGTCCGATGAGCCAACATGTCGTTGACGGTTTTGATCTTGGATCGCTCGAAGGTTGCGCAAATGCGGGTCGAACTGTTGGCGCTGCCAATCCAAAGGACCTTGTTAGCGGGAAACAGCCCGCTTGGCTTGTCGTCGAGCAAGGGGCCGGTGACCGCGCCAGGCGTGACCGCGCCGATGGTGAGCCCATCGGCGGGCGCGATGGTGCCGACATGCACGCCCGCCTTGGTGCTGCCGGCGCCCGGCATGTTTTTTGCGACGATGGCTGGCGTCCCGGGGATATGACGGGTGAGATGGCGTGCAATCGCGCGTGCGTAAATGTCGAAGCCGCCGCCCGAATTGCCGCCGACGACGAAATCGATAGTCTTGCCGGCATAGTAATCCTGGGCCGGGGCCGGGATTGCCGCACCCGTTGCCATGACCATCACGCTGACGCGCAACAGCTTGTGCTTCATATTTGCACCTTTCTACGGCCGAATAGCGCGCTTGGTGCGCTGCACCACCGCATCCGGTGCAGCAGCCATTCGCGCGATCAGATCTTGAATTTTTCCGCCATCGAGTGGGAGAACGTCAATGCCGGTCTTCTGTGCGTCTGCCAGGAATTGCGGGTCGTTCATGGTCGCCATGAACGCTGTGCGCAACGTCGCGAGCTGCGCCGCCGGCACGCCGAGCGGCGCGATATAGGGCCGATGAAACACCTGCTGTGCGGTAATGAGTTCAACAATTTCGCGGTCTTCCTTGCGTTTCACAAAGTTCCACAGGGAGGGCACATCGCGGCGTACGAGTTCTTCGTCCGGTTCGAGTCCGATCTGCACATGGACATGAGCCCGGCCCTCGCTCAGCCAACGACCGCGTTGTGATTTGAAGCTGGCCCAGTCCCAACCGCAGGCGCCGTCGACTTCCCGACGCTCCATCGCCAGCCCGATATCGTTCGTTCCCTTATAGCCGGTGACAACCGACAGCGGCGCGCCAGTGAGGTTCTTCACCATAAAGGCGTAGTCGTGGGTTCCATCATTCGGCGCGGTCGCGCCGATTATGGTTTTGCGCTTGAGGATGTCGGCAAACGATCGAACGCCCGTGTCTGCCATGGTGACGCAAACCCGCGTGCCGTTGTTGGCGGTGCCAATAAACGCAGCTTTGGTCGGATCGAACGTCGAATCGGAGCGGCCATCGAGCAGGGCCGACATGATCGCTCCCGGCGTCACCGCGCCGATGACGGTGCCGTCTTTCGGCGCGGTATGGGTGATGTGCAGGCCGGCTTTGGCGCCGCCTGCACCAGGCATATGGCGGACGACAATGGCTGGATGGCCGGGAATGTGACGCGTCCAGTGCCGCGCGACAGTGCGCGCGTAGATATCGTAGCCCCCGCCGACATAATGGCCAACGATGAAATCGATGGTTTTGCCCGCGTAGAAGTCCTGCGCGGCGGTTGGTGCTGGTGCGAGCGCCATACCGGCGACGGCGATCAAACCGATCTGCAGTCGTCCCGGCATCGTAACCTCCCTGCGGCGTCGTCTGGAACGAAGGCTATTGAATTCGCGGTTCCGTCACAACCGCCTCACGGGCGAATTGCCGCGCGTGCCGCATGCACGATGTTCTTTGGTGTTGCGTGCAGGCTTTGCACGATGTCCTGCACTTTAGCGCCGGAAAGCGGCGTAATGTCGATACGGAGCTTGTCCGCGTCGGCGAGATATTGTGCGTCGGTCATGGTCGCATCGAACGCGCCGCGCAGGATCGACAACGGCGCGGCCGGAATTTCCGGCGGTGCGATATAGGAGCGCTGGAACACTTGCTGGCCGATGACCAGCGCGACGACCTGGCGGTCTTCCTCGCTTTTCACATAGTCCCAGACGTGCGGGACGCCCATCTTTGTGAGTTCGTCGTTGCGCTCCAGAGCAATTTGCAGAAGCACGTTGATCTTTTTGTCACGCAGCCAGTCGGCGCGCTGCGCCTTGACGCTGGCCCAGTCCCAGCCGCAGGAACCCACGACCTCGCCGCGTTCCATCGCAAGGCCGATCTGGGTCGTGCCGTCGTAACCGGCAACGATCTTGTACTTGGCGCCTGCCGTCCGCCGCAGCATATAGGCGTAATCATGGGTCGACTCGTTGGGCGAGACCGCACCGAACGGGTGCTCCTTGTCGCGCACGTCGTCGAAGTTCTTGACGCCGGAGGCCGCCCAGCTCACGCAGACGCGCGCGCCGTTGTTGGCGGTGCCGATATATTGAACCTTGGTGGGATCGAACAGAATTTCAGCTTTCTCTTCGAGCAGGGGGCCCATGATCGCGCCCGGCATGATCCCGGCAATGACGGTGCCGTCCTTGGGTGCGATTTTGGCAAGGAAGCCCGCGGCACGGGCGCTGCCGGCCCCGGGCATGTTCTTGACCACCACATTGGGTTTGCCCGGGATATGGCGGCCGATATGACGCGCCAGCGCCCGCCCGTAAATATCGTAGCCGCCAGCCGGACCGGAGCCGACGATGAGATCGATGGTTTTGCCGGCATAGTAATCCTGCGCTGCGGCGGTCGTGGCAACGAGCGTCCCAACCGCAATCAGCGTCGAGGGTGCAAGATGGCGGAGGCTTGTGGTCATGGCAGGCGTTCCGGTCCGTTCATGGATTAATCGCGGCGCGAGCGAGATCCACGACATCAAGCGGTGAAGTGTAGAGATCGCGCACGACTTGCTGGACGCGTTCGCCAGACAGCGGTGCAACGTCGATCCGCAGCTTGTCGGCATCGGCTAGGAACTGCGGGTCCTTCATCGTGTCGTCGAACGCTTTGCGTAGGATTGAAAGCTGCGCCGGCGCGGTGCCCGGCGGGGCAATGAACGAACGGTGGAACACCTGCTGGCTCAGGATCAGTTCAACCACCTTGCGATTGGTGTCGCCGGTCACGAACCGCATGACATGCGGCACACCGAGCTTGGTCAGTTCCTCGTTCGGCTCGATCGATTCCTGCAGCAGGAAGTTCACCACCTTGTCCTGCAGCCAGCTCGGCCGCTGCGACTTCAAACTCGCCCAGTCGAATCCGCAAAAGCCGTCGATCTCGCCGCGCTCGACTGCGAGCGATAGGTCGGGCGTGCCTTTGTAGCCGGTGACCATCTCCCAGATCGCGCCGGAGGTCTTGCGATGCATAAATCCATAGTCGCGGGTGGAGTCGTTCGACGATACGCCGCCAAAAACGGCCTTGATCTTGCGCGCATCGTCGAAGGTCCTGATCTTGGACTGGACGCCCGAGATGCAGACGCGCGTGCCGTTATTGACATTGCCGAGATACATCACCTCGGTGGGGTCGAAGAGCTTCTCGGCCTTGGGGTCGAGCAGCGGACCGATCACCGCGCCAGGCATGATGTTGGCAATGACCGTGCCGTCCTTCGGCGCGATCTTGGCGATAAAGCCGGCCGCCCGCGCGCTGCCGGCGCCCGGCATGTTTTTCGGTACGATGTTGGGATTGCCAGGAATATGCCGCCCAATGTGCCGCGCCACCAGGCGCCCGTAGATGTCGTAGCCGCCGCCGGGCGGTGCGCCGACCAACAGATCGATCGATTTTCCGGCATAGAAATCTTGTGCGACGGCGGGAGCGGCCGAGAAAAGCGTTGCCGCAATGGCGGCCGATACGATGGCGCGGGATGGTCTCGGAAGCATGGCAGCGTTCTCCACGGGGGCTTACTGGCCCGCGCGAAGGCTAGGGTATTCGGCGGGTTGGAACAACAGGTCGCCGCCATGCCGACGCGTCGCTCACACCTCCTTCGCCACCTCCCGAAGTTTGAATTTCTGGACCTTTCCTGTGCTGGTCTTTGGCAACTCCGTGAACACGACATAGCGTGGGCATTTGAAGCTTGCCAGGTTTTTGCGGCACCACGCGATCAGTTCCTCGGCGGTGACGTTTTGTCCCGGCTTGAGCTCTACAAAAGCGCAGGGCGTCTCGCCCCATTTGTCGTCGTTCTTTGCCACGACAGCGGCGGCGGCTACCGCAGGATGTTTATAGAGTGCGTCTTCCACCTCGATCGAGGAGATGTTTTCGCCGCCGGAAATGATGATGTCCTTGGAGCGGTCCTTGATCTGGATATAGCCATCGGGATGCATCACCGCGAGGTCGCCGGAATGGAACCAGCCGCCGGCAAATGCCTTGTCACTGGCGGACTTGTTCTTGAGATAGCCCTTCATCACCACATTGCCGCGAAACATGATCTCCCCGATGGTCTGGCCGTCGCGCGGCACCGGCGTCATGGTGTCGGGGTCGATCACGTCGAGTGCTTCGAGCTGCTGGTAACGCACGCCTTGGCGCGCCTTCTTCGTTGCTTGGGCCGGGAGGTCGAGCGCGTCCCAGTCCGCGTGCCAGTCGTTGACCGCGGCCGGGCCATAGGTTTCGGTCAGGCCGTAAAGGTGTGTGACGTTGAAGCCCGCGGCCTTCATGCCGGCGAGCACCGCCTCTGGCGGCGGTGCGGCGGCGGTGAAGAACGAAACCACATGCGGCAACGGCTTTCTTTCGGAGGTTGGCGCGTTGATCAGTGTCGACATCACGATCGGCGCGCCGCAGAGATGCGTCACTTTGTGGGCTGCGATGGCCTCGTACATGGCGGGCGCGCGTACCTGCCGCAGGCAGACATGCGTGCCCGCCACCACCGACAGCGACCAGGTGAAGCACCAGCCGTTGCAGTGAAACATCGGCAACGTCCACAGATAGACCGGATGCTTGCCCATTGCGCCGGTCACGACATTGCCGGCCGCGAGCAGATAAGCGCCGCGGTGGTGGTAGACCACGCCCTTGGGATCGCCTGTGGTGCCGGAGGTGTAGTTGAGCGAGATCGCATCCCATTCGTCGCCCGGCATCTGCCAGGCGAAGCCGGGATCGCCGGCCCGGATGAAATCCTCGTATTCGTCTGTGCCGATGCGCTCGCCTGGCCCGGAATATTCGGGGTCATCGATGTCGATCACCAGCGGCTTCACTTTGGCCAGCGCCAGCGCGTCCTTGGTCACTTTCGAGAACTCATGATCGACCATCACCACCTTGGCGTCGGCGTGGTCGAAAATGAAGCCAATGGTGGCGGCGTCGAGTCGGGTGTTGATAGTGTTGAGCACGCCGCCGGTCATCGGCACGCCGTAATGGGCCTCAAGCATGGCCGGCGAATTCGCGAGCACGACCGAAACCGTATCGCCGCGCCCGATGCCGTGTTTCGCCAGCGCCGATGCCAGCCGCCGCGATCGCGCGTAGAAGTCGCGATAGTTGATCCGCCGCTTGCCGTGGATGACCGCGGTGTGCTCCGGGAACACCGACGCCGCGCGTTCCAGAAAGGTTAACGGAGTGAGCGGCTGGAAATTGGCGGTGTTGCGGTCGAGATCGATATCGTAGGGCGTTAATTGCGCCATCGCATGGTCCTTGTTCCTTCGGCTCAGTCAAACTTGCCAGGAGTGCCGGTCCGGATCAATTGCTTGCGTTCATGCGCCGCGCATTACGTCCAGCACGCCGCTCCTGATCAGCTCCAGTGAGATCAGGAACATAAACACATAGGCAATTTTGTAGAACGTTGCGTTTGGAACTCGCCGCACCAGCCAGATGCCGAAAAAATTGGTGGCGACAGCAAGCGGCATGAGCAGTGCCGAAGTCGCCAGCGTTTCCAGGGTGAATTGGCCGAGCGCGGAATAGGCTGCGATTTTCATCCAGTTCAGCGCGGCGAAGAAAATCAGCGTGGTGCCAACCAGTGTCATCTTGTTGAGCTTTTGCGGCAGCATGAACACCTGATAGGGCGGCGCGCCGGCCTGCGCTAACGTCGAGGTGAAGCCGGCCAATGCGCCGCAGAATACGCCGGTGGCGGCATGCGGTCGCCTCGGTTCCGCCGGCACCCGGCCCAACCAGGTGTAGAGCACGAAGCTGACGCCGATCACGCCCACCATGATCCGAACATGGGAGTCGTTCAGATAAGTCGCGAGAAACCAGGCTGCGCCAACGCCAACAACGCCGCCGACCAACAACACTTTCAGGTTCCACGCGCTGTAGTCGCGGCGGTAGACCCAGGCCGAGATTGCATCCTGCACGATCAGAATGGGCTGGACGATGGCGGCGGCCTGCAGTGGCGGGATCGACAGAGCGATGAGCGGCGTCGAGATCATGCCAATGCCGGAAAAGCCGCCCTTGCCAAGGCCCAGGATCGTGATGGCTGGAATCGCCAAAAGATAGAACAGTGGATCGGTGATGACGGACATGTGGAGGGAGCGGCCGGACTTGAGGGCAAGAAGCCCCGTGTGTCGTAGGCTGCATGTATAGGGAAGGCGGTGCCCGGCGCCACCCGTTTCAGCGCATGCCGGCAATGAATTTTGGGTGCGGTTATTACGGGGCGCGGGCATTGACCCGCGAACCCGGAATCCATCATCGCAGACCGGAGTTATGGATTCCGAGCCCGGCCCTTTGGGCCGTCCCGGTATGTCCAGGTCACTGCACCGCCGCCGCCTGCCGCAGGCCTTCGATCATCGAGGTCCGTAGCAGCATCTGTTTCGATCGCTCAGGATCAGCCGCGATGCCGCGCATATGCGTCATCACTTCCTTGCGCTGCTCGGGATCCCAGAGCTGCATGCGGATGCGGTTTTGATGCGATTGCGCCAGGATTTCGGCCACCGCCACCGGCCGGCGCTGACGGGTATAGAGATCGAGCAAGCCGTCGCTCTCGCCCTTGAATATGCGCGCGAGTTTGTCTGCGAGGTTGACGGCGTCGTGAATGCCGCCATTCATGCCGAGGCCGCCGGTCGGCGGCGTGACATGGGCGGCGTCGCCAGCGAGCACGATGCGGCCTTGGCGATAGTCCGGCACGATGCGCTGGTGGATTTTATAAGTTCGCTTCTCCCGCACTGAATAGGGCGCAGGACGCGTGAGGATGCCTTGCATGCGCGATTCGATGACATCGTCGGTCAGTTCAACGTCGGCCTCTCCGGGCCGCGGATAAAACGTGCAGCGCCATTCGTCACGCAGCCGGAACATGCTGCCGGCGTCAAGCGGGGTCCAGGTGTAGTTGGCGCCGACCAGTTCCGGAATTTCGTTCTCGAAACGGAACGGCGTCGTGATCAAGGTGGTCGAATGATCGTAGGTGAAGCCCTCGAATGGAAGTCCCAGACTGCGGCGCACGATGCTGTGGGCGCCGTCAGCGCCGACGAGATAGCGGCCCCCGAACGCCCGCGGCTCGCCATCTTGGGTTGCGTGTGCGACCACCCAGTCTTCGTCTTGGGTGATCTCGGTTACCTCCGCTCCCAAATGAATATCGACCAGGCCGCACACGCGCGCGCGCTCGAACAGGATTGGCATGAGGTTGTACTGTTCGCATTGCAGGCGGTAGGGATGCCGCGTGTGGTCTTTGATCGCGGACAGGTCGAACCGCACGCGCTCACGGGTGCGGAGGTGGATCAACTGCCAGCATTCGGTAATGATGCCGAGCTTGATGTAATCGTCCGCAACGCCAATCTCGTCCAGCATGTCGAGGGTCGGCGGATGAACGGTCGAAGCGCGTAAGTCGCGCGGCGTGGTCGGCGAAGCTTCTAGGAGGATCGAGGGGATTCCGGACTGGGCCAGGCAGACCGCCGAGATCAAACCGACCGGGCCAGCCCCGACAATGACAACGCAATTCCAATCTCGCATGAATGGTTCTTAAGTCCTTCTAAAGTGTCAGGTCCGGCGGCTTGCAAAAGCGCGATTACACAATGACAATCTTGGCGACGTGATAAAATAACAAAATCGCTGCGTGATTACGCATCGGAGTGACCCCATGGACGTCCGCGGCACGCGCTACCACGACGAATACCGGCATTGGTGCGCCAATCCGGAGGGGTTCTGGGCGGAGGTCGCCCGCGATCTCGACTGGTATGAGCCGCCCAAGCGGATTTTCGATCCGGACGCCGGCGTGTATGGGCGCTGGTTTCCCGATGCGGTTTGCAACACCTGCTGGAATGCGGTCGATCGTCATGTGATGCGCGGACGCGGGGCGCAACCCGCGATCATCTACGATTCACCTTTGGCGGGCGAAAAGCGCATCCTCACCTATGATCTGCTGCTCACCGAGGTGCAGGTTCTGGCGGCGCTGTTGCGCGATTTCGGAGTGGAGAAGGGCGACCGGGTCGTTCTCTATATGCCGATGGTGCCGGAAGCGGTGATCGGCATGCTGGCCTGCGCGCGGATCGGCGCGGTGCATTCGGTGGTGTTTGGCGGCTTCGCGGCGGGCGAGCTTGCAGCCCGCATTGACGACGCCCGCCCGAAAGTCATCCTGTCGGCAAGCTGCGGGCTGGAGCCCGGTCGGATCGTAAAATACAAGCCATTGCTCGACGCAGCGATTGCGCTCGCCGCGCATAAGCCTGTCGCCTGCCTCATCCTGCAGCGGCCGCAGGCCGTCGCAGAGATGGTTGCGGGCCGCGATCATGACTGGAAGGCGTTGCGCGATAACGCCATCGTCTTCGCGAAGTCGGTATGGGACTGCGTTCCGCTCGCCGCCACCGATCCGCTCTACATCCTTTACACATCCGGCACCACCGGCATCCCCAAGGGCGTGGTGCGCGATAATGGCGGCCACATGGTCGCGCTTAACTGGTCGATGAAAAATCTATACGGCATGCGGCCCGGCGAAGTGTACTGGGCGGCGTCCGATGTCGGCTGGGTGGTCGGCCACAGTTATATTGTTTATGCGCCGCTGATCTATGGCTGCTCGTCGATCCTGTATGAAGGCAAGCCGGTCGGCACGCCCGACGCCGGCGCGTTCTGGCGCGTGATTTCCGAATATCACTGCGCGACTTTGTTCACCGCGCCGACCGCTTTTCGCGCCATCAAGAAGGAAGACCCGCAAGGCAAGTTCGTGTCGCAATACGATCTCAAGCATTTCCGGGCGCTGTTTCTAGCGGGCGAACGGGCCGATCCGGACACGGTAACGTGGGCGCAAAATCTGCTCGGCGTGCCGGTGATCGATCACTGGTGGCAGACCGAAACCGGCTGGGCGATTGCCGGCAACCCGCTGGGTCTTGGATTGCTGGCGGCAAAACCAGGCGCGGCCGGTGTGCCGATGCCGGGTTATGACGTGCGGATTGTCGACGAGCAATGCAAGGAGTTGGCCGCCGATACGATGGGTTCCATTGTGCTCAAGCTGCCGCTGCCGCCGTCGTGTCTGCCGACGCTGTGGCAACAGGACGAGCGTTTCAAGGAAAGCTATCTCGCGGAATTTCCCGGCTATTACAAAACCGCCGATGCCGGTTTCAAGGATGACGACGGTCTGGTTTATGTCATGGGCCGCACCGACGACATCATCAATGTTGCGGGGCACCGTCTTTCGACCGGCGGCATGGAGGAAGTGCTGGCGGCGCATCGCGACGTGGCCGAATGCGCGGTCGTCGGTATTGCCGACGCGCTCAAAGGCGAGGTGCCGGCTGGTTTTGTGGTGCTCAAGGCCGGTGTCAATCGCCCGGCGACGGAGATCGAACAGGAGTGCTGCGGGTTGATCCGCGAAAAGATCGGCCCGGTGGCCTCGTTCAAACTCGCAATCGTGGTGGCGCGGCTGCCAAAGACGCGTTCCGGAAAAATATTGCGCGGCACCATCAAGAAGATTGCCGATAGCCAGCCTTGGACCATGCCGGCGACCATCGACGATCCGGCGGTGCTCGACGAAATCGGCGCGGCGTTGAAGGGGCGGGGTGTCGGTGGGCCATAGAGCGAGATTATTTACATAATCCTCGGCGCGTCCGTGCCGCTGTCCCGTGCCGCTGCGATCCGCTCCGGTAGCGAAAGGCTTTCGTTCCAGCGGCTGGCGACAAAGCGTTCGCCATTGTGTGTGTTTGATTCATCGGAGGCGAGCCACAGCAATGGCGGCACCATGACCGAGGCCGGCTGAAAGCTTCGTCCCGGCGTCGGAACCCCGGTCACGTCCGCCGCCGTATCGACGACACCGCCCGGCAGCAGCACGTTCACCGTCACGCCGGTGCCGGCGAGGTCCTGCGCCCACACCCGCGAGGCCGCCTCCAGAAAGGCCTTCGATGGCCCATAGGGCGAAAAATTCTTGCGTACCATCGTGCGGTCGCTGGTCGATACGTTGACGATCTTGCCGAATTTCTGCGCGATCATGATCGGGGCGACCGCGTGCGTGATAAAGAACACCCCGTCGGTGTTGGTGTGCGCGATGCGCTGCCACTGCTCCACGTCGACCTGCCAGAACGGTGCGCCGGGTCCGACATTGGGAACGCCGGCATTGTTGACCAGAACGTCGATCCGGCCAAACGCGGCTAGGATCTCCGCGATCATGCGCTCGCAGTCTGGCGGGTTGCGCAGATCGCCGAGCGCTCTGAAGACGTTCGACCCGGCACCAATCGCCTTAACCTGCGCCAATGTTTCGGTGAGCGGAGCGCTTTCCCCCCGCGCGACGATCGCGACCCGCGCGCCGGCTTGCGCGAGCCCCAGCACCATCGCGCGTCCAAGGCCGCGACTTCCGCCGGTGACGATCACCGCGCGTCCTGCGATCGAAGGATGCGCGGCCGTGGTTGCCGAGGACATGGGGGCCAGAGCGGTCGCCACCTACCGGCCTTCGCCATCCTCGTAGAGATAGCAGATCTCGATGCAATTCCCGTCGGCGTCATGAATATAGGCGTGGCGGCCCGGGAAACTGCGGTGGTTCTCGTCGGAATATTTCACCAGCCGAATGCCGCGCGCCTTGATGATTTCCATCGCGCGGTCGAACTCGTCCTTTTCGACCAGGAACGCATGATGGTGAGCGTCCTCGTCCGGATAGTTTGGATTGACGTGATGCGGAATCTTGGCGAGCACAAAATAGGTGCCGCCACATTCCATGAACGCATAGCGCTCGTTGGTGCGCGAGATCCTGCAGCTTAGCAGGTCGGAATAGAATTTGGCGGCGGCGATATGGTCGCGTACGCCGATGGTGAAATGCAGGATGCCCTTGGTGTTGATCCGGTCGGACGCGCTGACCTTCGGGGCGTCGGTCTTGCTGACATAGCCCTGGTTGACGACGATAACGGGTTCCACATCCATGGCAGTGCCTTTCTGGTAATCGCGCGCGCCGATTGATGCGAGAATAGTGGGCTCTTGCCGCGCTCGCAATCCGGCGCTCCGGTCATTCGACCTTTGCGCCGGAAAACTTCACCACTTTGCCCAGCCGCTCCGTTTCGGCGGCGATAAATTGCGCGTATTCCGTGGGCGATGTGGCAAATGCCGAGGAGCCAAGGTCGGCGAGCCGGGCCCTGATCTTTGGATCCGCGAGACCCGCATTGATCTCCCGGTTAAGTCTTTCGATGATCGCGGGCGGCGTGCCCGCCGGCGCGCCGATGCCATATACCGAGGTTGCTTCATAGCCCGGCACGACTTCGCTGACGGTCGGAATTCCGGGCAGTGCGTCGTGGCGCGTCGCTGACGTGACCGCAAGCGCACGCAGCTTGCCGGCCCGGACCTGTTCGATCGAGGTCAGCACATTGCCGAACATCACATGCACCACGCCGGAAATGAGGTCGGTAACGGCCGGCGCGCCGCCGCGATAGGGCACATGCACCATCTCGACACCGGTCATCATCTTGAACATCTCGCCCGCGATATGTCCGGCGGTGCCGGCACCGGCCGATGCGTGGCTGATTTTGCGCGGATTGGCCTTGGCATAGGCGATGAATTCAGCAATTGAATGCGTCGGAAACGACGGCGTTACTTGAACGACGCTGGGCTCGCGGTTGATGCTGGCAACCGGGGCGATGTCGCGCAGAAAATTGAAATTGAGCTTGTCATAGAGAGTTGCATTGATTGCGTTCGGTGGCCCGACGAGCAGCAGCGTGTGGCCGTCCGGTGCGGAACGTATGACCGCCTCGGTTGCGATGTTGCCGCCCGCTCCCGGCCGGTTCTCGACCACAAATTGCTGGCCCATTCGCTCTGAGAGCCATTGCGCCATCAGGCGCGCGGCGATGTCGGAAGCGCCGGCGGCGGCGAAGCCCACGATGATGCGCACCGGCCGCGATGGATAGGTCTGCGCATCCGCGAATCTTGAAAACATCGGGATGGCGGTGGCGCCCGCTGCCAGACGCAGGAACTTCCGGCGGGATGATGTCATTGCCTATCCTTTTGGCGCGTCCGGATGTGGGCATAGTATGCTGTATCTGCTTCGGGAAACAGGCAGCAGGAGCGGCGGAACGCCGCGTGGCGCCGATTGCGTGGCCCAAATACCATTCGTCTGCAGGCAAAAACCGGATATCGTTCTTCGTATTGCGGTGCTCGGACGTGACAACGGAGGCAACCATGATGCTTGGCACGCGCGCGCTGGCATGGGCAGCCGGTGTGTTGGCGGCATTCGGGCTGTCCACGGTGGTGAAGGCCAGTGATTTCTATCAGGGCAAGACCATCCGGCTCGTTATCGGCAGCGGCGAGGGCAGTGGCGTGGACATCCTGGGCCGCGTGGTTGCGCGCCATCTCGCCAACCATGTTCCCGGCAAGCCTAATGTTCTGGCTCAGAACATCCCCGCGCCGGAATCGATCGCTGGCGCCAATTATGTTGCCAACATTGCCGCACCAGACGGCCTGACCATTGGCATGGGATCCTCCGGGCTGCTTAGTCGCGCCATTTCGCAGCCCAATATCCGATTCGACCTGAGCAAGTTCAACTGGATCGCCAATCTCTACAGCGCAACCGTGGTGTTCTGGATGCGCACGGATTTTCCGTGCCAGACCTTTGAGGCGATCAGCCGCTGCCCGCAGACTTTGAAATTCGGCGCCACCGCGCGCGGCTCCACCGGCTATGGTTTGGTGCCGGAGCTTCTGAAGGAAGCCTTCGCGCTCAATATGGATATCATCTACGGCTATCGTAACACCGACCTCAACCTCGCGGTCGAACGCGGGGAGGTTCATGCGTCCGGCGGCGATCTCATTGGCTTCATGGGCTCGCGACCGGTTCAGATGATGCAGGAGGGCAAAGTGCGGATCGCCTTGCAGGTGGCCGGTCGCCGCGATCCGGAGCTCGACAAGCTGAACGTTCCCTGGTCGATGGATGTGGTGCCCGAGAAGCATCGGCGATTGTTTGCCATGGTGAACCCGATCATCGATCTGGCGCGGCCATTCTATGGGTCGCCGAACGTGCCGCCGGACCGTATCAGGATCTTGCAGGCTGCTTTTGCCAGTCTCGCCAACGATCCGGCATTCCGGAGCGAGACCAACCGGATTGCCAAGATCGAACCGAGCCATATTCCTGGCGCGGAAATGGATAGTGCGATTAAGCAAATCCTGAACCAGCCCAAGGAAGTCAGCGATCGGGTCATCGGATTGTTGAACGGCAAATAACTGCTCGCGGCATCCAATCCGGCGCGGTGTCTGGGCAATCCGAATAGTGGACAAATGTTTCATGACCCTCTCCCGTGCCGGAAAATGGCGCGGTAACATGCGCGGAAATAGGCGGGCGTAAGTCCCGCGAGAGAAACGGGAGGTAGCCGCATGACTGATAGCTTCAAACTCAAAGTGAATGGGCGCGAACAGGCGGTGTCGGTGAGTCCCGACACGCCGTTGCTTTATGTGCTGATGAATGAGCTTGCATTGCGCGGCCCCCGCTTCGGTTGCGGCCTGGCGCAATGTGGGTCCTGCTCGGTGTTGGTCGATGGCGTCGAGGTTCGCGCCTGCGTCACGCCGGTTTCCAACGTTGCCGGCAAGGCGGTGACGACGCTCGAAGGCTTGCCAGCGCTCTATGCGGAGCAAAAGCGTTTGCCGCAGCCGCCCGCGCTGCATCCGCTGTCGCAGGCGTTTGTCGATCAACAAGCGCCGCAGTGCGGCTACTGCTTCAACGGAATGACGATCAAGGCGGCCGAATTGCTGGCGCAAAATCCCAAGCCAACCGAGGCGCAAATCCGCAGCCACATGGATGGTCATATCTGCCGTTGCGGAACCTATCCATTGATCCTCAAGGCCATCCAGCTTGCCTCCATCCGCATGGCGGGAGATGTGCGATGACCGTCATTTCAACCGATACCGGATTTTCACGCCGCGACATGCTCAAGGGCGGCGGCGCGCTGATTGTCGGCTTTAACCTTGCCGGAATTCCGGGAGCGGCATTGGCCGCGCGCGGCGATGTTGCGGGTCCGCCCGACCCAAATGCGATCGATACCTGGATTGCAGTGCATGCCGACAACACGGCGACGGTCTATTTCGGCAAGTGCGAACTCGGCCAGGGCAACACGACTGGAATGCTTCAGATTGCGGCCGAAGAACTCGATTTCTCCATGAGCCAGATCTCGGCCGCTCGCCTCGACACCAACGTAACGCCCAACCAGGGCGCCACCAGCTCAAGCTCGTCGATTGAACGCGGCGGTCCACAATTGCGCGCTGCGGCCGCGGAAGCGCGTCGGGCGTTGTTGCAACGGGCGTCGCTGCGCCTGGGCGTGCAGATCAACAGCCTGGTCGTGAATGACGGCGTGGTTTCGGTCGAGGGTGAGGGCGATTTCCGTTCAGTCAAATATGGCGATCTCCTGGGCGATAAGCCGTTTAACGTCAAATTCACCGGCGCCGCGCCGCTGAAGCCGGCAAACCGTTACAAGCTGGTTGGCGCTCGCGTCGCGCGAGTCGATCTGCCGGGCAAAATGAGTGGTCGCTATGAGCTTGTGCATCATCTGCGGGCCCCGGGCATGCTGCATGGCCGCGTCGTGTTGCCGCGCGGGCAACGCGCATTCGGTGCCGGCGCCAAGCCGCTCAGCATTGACGAAAATTCGATCAAGCATATCCCGACGGCCCGCGTGATTCGAAAAGGCGATTTCGTTGGCGTGGTCGCCGAGCAAGAGTGGGATGCGGTCAAGGCGGCGCAAGCGCTCAAGGTGACCTGGCAAGACGCTCCCGAACTTCCGGGCAATGCCAATTTGTTCACTCAAATGCGTGGGCAGAAGACCATCGACACCGTCATCGCCAATCGCGGGGACATCGCCAAAGGCTTTGCTGGAACGGCACACGAGCGATCGTCAGCCTATTTTTGCCCGTATCAGGGGCATCTTCCATTCGGTCCGAACTGCGCGCTTGCGGATGTTCGTCCCGACGGAGCCGTGGTTCGGTCCTCGACCCAGGACGTCTACAACGCACGCGCCATGCTGGCACGCGTTCTCAACATGCCGGCCGACAAGGTGCGGGTGCAGTATTACGAAGGCTCCGGCACCTTCGGGCGCAGTTGCTACGAGGATGCCGCGCAGGCCGCCGCAATCATGTCGCAGGCGATCGGCCGGCCGGTGCGCGTGCAGTACATGCGTTGGGACGAGCACGGTTGGGACAATTACGGCCCGGCGCACCTCGCGGAGGTGCGCGCCGCGGTCGATGCCCATGGCAAGCTTGTCGCCTACGAATACCATGGCTGGCAGCATGGCTGGACCGTTACATCGACCATCCTAGACATTGCTTTGCAGAAGCCGGGCGTTGAGCGCGCTTCGGGCTCGGCTTCGATCACCGTCAATCCGATGAGTACGGGGTCGATGTACATCGTACCGAACCGCCGCGTCATCAGCCATGCGGTGCCGATGGAGGGCTATCTGCGTGGTGCGGCGCTGCGTTCGCCACTCGATCTGTCATTCGCCTTTGCGTCCGAGCAGACCATCGATGAATTAGCTTACGCGCTAAAGATGGATCCATTCGAATTCCGGCGCAGGAATATCGGCGACAAGCGCTGGCTCGGCGTGCTCGAAGCCGCCGCGAATGCGGCCAGTTGGAAACCGCGGGTGATGGCGTCGTCGCTGTCGAGCGACGAGGTCGTGCGTGGCCGCGGCATCGGGCTCGGCACGCACCACGTGTCTTATGGTGCGGCGGTGGCCGATATCGAGGTCAACCGGCGCACCGGCGCGATTGTTGCGACGCATCTCTACGGCGCGCTTGATTGCGGCCTTGCGGTCAATCCGGCGCTGGTCGAGACCCAGATCATCGGCCAGATGATCCAGTCGGTCAGTCGTGTGCTTAAGGAAGAGGTGCTGTTCGACCAGCGCGGCGTAACGAGCCTCGATTGGAATTCATATCCGGTGCTGCGCTTTGCCGAGCATCCGGCTGTGACACCGATCGTGGTTCAGCGCATTGACGAGCCCGCGACCGGTGCGGGCGAAGAGGTCATGGGCGCGACCGTTGCTGCAATCGCAAACGCGTTCTTTGACGCTACCGGCGTCAGGCTGCGGCAGTATCCGATGACACCGGAACGCGTGCGTGCGGCCTTGGCGGCAAGGACCTGAGCGCCGCGCATGCGCATGCGGTGAGGGAAAGTGCCCGATTCTGGCCGGGCATCCCATTTGCCGGGCATCCTCTGCCTTGAAGGTTTGCGTTCATTGTGGGACGCTTGGCGTCGAAACCCCAACGACGATTCATGCTTGGGCATCCGGAGGATGACATGACCTTCTGCAAACGCGTCTGTGCTGCCTTTGCTGCTGTTGCTGTGCTCCTCAGCGGTGCCGTGAATTCCGCCATGGCGCAGCAGAGCGTTGCCGATTTCTACCGGGGTAAGACCGTTGCGCTTCTGCTCGGCACTGGGCCGGGAGGAAGTTATGACCTCTATGCGCGCATCTTTGCGGACCATCTGCCGCGGCACATCCCCGGCAATCCATCGATTGTGGTTGAGCATATGCCGGGCGCAGGCGGCGTCACTGCCGGCAATCACCTGTTCGGTCCCGGTCCGCAGGACGGCACCAAGATTCTATTGTCGCATGCGATCATCATGTCGGAGGTGCTGGAACCGAAGGCGGGAGTGCGCTTTCAATCCGCGAAGTTTAATTGGATCGGGACCTATGATCAGATCGCCCACACCATGGCGATGTGGCACGAGTCGCCGGTGAAATCCGTCGCCGACCTCAAGAACCCCAATATCGTGGTCGGATCCTTCGCCAGGGCGCACTTCACCTATCAGTGGCCGGCGATGATGAAAGAGGTGCTGGGGCTTAATTTCAGGCTCATCACCGGCTATCCGACCGGCAACCATAACAACCTCGCGATGGAACGTGGCGAGATCCACGGCTGGGCCGCTTCATGGGAGAACTTGATCGGCACCCGGCCGCACTGGATCACCGAAAAGAAAGTGACGTTGCTCGCGCAATTCCTGCTTGAGCGCAAGCACCAGATTATCGAGGTACCGACGCTGCTTGAGCTCGCGCCGCCGGACAAGAAGGACGTTGTGGAGTTCTTAAGCGCCTCGACACCGTTCGGCCGCGGGGTCGTCGTCGGCCCCGGCGTCCCCGAAGAGCGTGTTGTCGCGTTGCGGGCGGCATTCGAAGCCACCGTCAGGGATCCGGCGTTCCTCGCTGCCGCGCAGAAGCGGCAGGTTGATATCGATTGGCGCGGTTACCGGAACACCATGGCGCTGGTGAAGAAGATCGTCGGCGCTTCGCCGGACCTGATCGCTCGAGTGAAAAAGGCGATCGGCCAGGAGGACTGAGCCAGGTCGGCCGCCACCGAACGGACGGAGGACTCGCGATGAGCCGGGCCGTGCTTTCACTTGTGATTGTTGGCGGCATCGCCACGCTGTCGAACGCCGTGGCCACAGCGCAACCGGTCGCCGATTTCTATAAAGGCAAGACGATCTCCATCCTGATGGGCACCGGCCCTGGTGCGAGCTACGACCTTTATGGTCGGACCATCGCCGAGCACCTCGGCAAACATATTCCCGGCCAACCCAATATCGTGGTCGAACATATGCCGGGTGCCGGCGGCGTTGTGGCAGGCAATCATATCTTTGGTCCGGCGCCGCAGGACGGCAGCAAGCTTCTGCTGGCGCATGCGTTGCCGTTGATCGAACGGATGTCGCCGACCGGCGTACGGTATGAAAGTCGCAAGCTGCACTGGCTCGGCTCCTACGACGCCATCGCGCAGATGATGGCGATTTGGCACGAGGTGCCGGTCGCTAATCTCGACGATCTAAAAAGCAATGACTTCGTTGTCGGCTCGTTCAACCGAACACATTTTTCCTATCAATGGGCGATGCTGACCAAGCATATCCTCGGCGCGAAATATCGGGTCACCACCGGCTATCCGTCCGGAAACCATCTCAATCTCGCAATGGAGCGTGGCGAGATTGCCGGCTGGACCGCTTCCTGGGAGAGCTTTGCAGTCGGGCGACCCGACTGGTTGCGCGACAAAAAGGTTCGCTTTCTTGTGCAATACACGCTTGAGCGGGTGCGTGAATTGCCGGACATTCCGACGCTGACCGAGCTTTCGCCGCCGGATCAACGCGCAATGCCGGAGTTCATCGCGTCCGGCACGCCGTTTGCGCGCTCGCTTGCGGTCGGTCCCGGCGTGCCGGCCGATCGCGTCGCTGCACTGCGCAAGGCATTTGACGACTTGATGCTGGATCGGGATTTTTTGGCGTTGGCCGCCAAGCGCAAGCTCGACATCCATCCCCGCAATGCCGCGGCGATCAACGCGCTGTTGGAGAAAGTGGTTCGCGCGTCGCCGGAGTTCGTGGCGCGGGTGATGAAGGCGGTGGATTAACAACGCACGAGACGCGCAATTGCCCGCTCGGCGGGAACGCTGTGACGTGCTGACGCAATCGGTGACAATGGGCTTGCGCCGGTGTTGTGGATGATAAAAATCGGCTGGTGTTTCCATCAAATGGGGGAAAAGCCATGCCAAATACGTCACCGTCATCGCATCCGATGTTGTCCTACACCGACAGCCTCGCTGTCATCTGGCAGGATTTTCTAATCCTGTGCGGGCGCTTGTTGATGGGCTGGATTTTCGTTCAGAGCGGCTGGCGCAAGCTCATGGATATTCCCGCCTTTGTAAAGACGATGCCGCGCCGCGACCTTCCGGATTTCTTGGGATATGTTGCGCCCCCGGTCGAGGTGATTGGCGGGCTGATGATCTTGTTCGGCGCCGCGACCCGTTACGGAGCTTTGCTGATCCTGCTGTTCACCATCATCGCGACATTCTCGTCGCATCGATACTGGAATTTCCCGGAAGCGCAGCAGGCAAACCAGGCCAGTCATTTCTGGAAGAACATCTCGATGATGGGCGGGCAGGTCCTGCTGTTCGTTACCGCAGGCGGCCGTTTCAGCATTGACCATCTGTTGCGGCGGAAGTAGCCGCAACCTTCGGGGATGCTCGCGCGAGCTTTATTCGCGCGAGCATCCCAAACACCGGAGTTATTCGCTTTTGCCGCCGGCTTCGCCGAGTTGCTTGAGCTTGGCAAACACGGCGTCGACGTTGAGCTCTTCGCTCGGCTTTTTCTCGGTTGGTTCAGGCTCGCGCGGCCGGATTGTGGTCTCGGCAGCGGGGAGCAGCGTTGCGCCTTGCGCGACCGCGTCGATCGGCTTCTCCTTGGCGGCGCGGTGGACTTCGAGATCGAGTTCGATCTGGGTGCACAGCCCAAGCGTGACCGGATCCATCGGCTGTAAGGTTTGGGCGTTCCAGTGGGTGCGCTCCCGGATCGACAGGATCGTCGACTTGGTGGTGCCGACCAGCCGCATGATCTGCGCGTCCTTAAGCTCCGGATGGTTGCGCACCAGCCACAGGATTGCATTGGGCCGATCCTGCCGGCGCGAGACCGGCGTGTAACGCGGGCCTTTTTTACGCTTTGCGGCCGGCAGGCGGACCTTGGGATCCAGGAGCTTGAGCCGATACTCCTGATCGCCTTCGGCCTTCTCGATCTCTTCGCGGCTGAGTTGGCCGGTCTGAATCGGGTCGAGACCCTTGATACCCTGTGCGGCGTCGCCATCGGCAATCGCCTTCACCTCCAGCGGGTGCAGCTTGCAGAAATCCGCCACTTGGTCGAACGACAGCGCGGTGTTGTCGACCAGCCAAACGGCGGTTGCTTTCGGCATGAGGGGTGCGGGTTGTGCCATGGACAATTCTCCTCTGCGCTCCGCCCGCCCCACGGGCGAAGCTCAAGTCATCGGGGATGACTGAAAAGTAGAGCGAATATATGCGTGCTGACCCGGCCTGTCCAATGGCCATTCCGGGCGGAATCGTGGTTTCCTTGACGGGAAGCCCAAAGCTGCGATAGCCGCCGGTACGGGCGGGAGCACTGCATGGCTGTTTATACTGACGTAACCGCGGAACAATTGGCCGGATTTCTGGCGGGGTATGATCTTGGCAAGCTGCTGTCCTATAAAGGGATCGCGGAAGGGGTCGAGAATTCGAATTTCTTGGTCCATACATCGACCGGCAACTATATCCTCACCCTTTATGAGAAGCGGGTGGCGGCCAAGGACCTGCCGTTCTTTCTCGGGTTGATGCAGCACCTCCACAGTCGGGGCATCTCTTGTCCGCAGCCGATCGAGAACAAAAAGGGTGAATTGCTTGGCAAAGTCGCGGGTCGCCCGGCCGCGATTGTCAGCTTCCTGGACGGTCTGTGGATCAGGCGGCCGAGCGCCGACCATTGCGCGGCGCTGGGTGAGGCGCTTGCCAAGCTGCATCGCGCCGGCCTCGATTTCGGGCGCAAGCGCCGGAACACGCTTTCGGTCGAGGGCTGGCGACCGCTGTTTGAGCATTGTCGCGGCCGCGCCGATGAAGTGCATCGCAATCTCCGCGATCTGATCGAGAAGGAACTTGCCGTCCTGGAACGCGATTGGCCGCGCCGCTTGCCGCAAGGCGTGATCCATGCCGATCTATTCCCCGATAACGTGTTCTTCCTTGGCGACAGCCTGTCGGGGATCATCGATTTCTATTTCGCCTGCACCGATGCGCTGGCTTACGACGTCGCAATCTGTCTCAACGCGTGGTGCTTTGAGGTGGATCACTCCTTCAACGTGACCAAGGGCAGGGCTCTTTTGCAGGCCTATGCGCGTGTGCGGGCGCTTGGGGAGGACGAGCGCGCGGCGCTGCCGCGGCTCGCGCGTGGCGCGGCCCTGCGGTTCCTGCTCACGCGTTTGGTGGACTGGTTCAACGTGCCGCCCGGCGCGTTGGTGCGTCCAAAGGATCCAATGGAATATTTCCGCAAGCTGCGTTTCCACCAGAAGGTCAAAAGCGCGAGCGACTATGGGATCGGAGCATGAGCGACCTACATGTGATTATCCACACCGATGGGGCATGCTCAGGCAATCCGGGGCCCGGTGGCTGGGGCGCAATTCTGGCCTTTGGCGATCACGTCAAGGAGATGAAGGGCGGTGAGCTGCATACCACCAATAATCGGATGGAGCTGATGGGCGCGATCGCGGCGCTGGAAGCGCTCAAGCGGCCCTGCCATGTCGATCTCCATACCGACAGCCAGTATCTGCGCGATGGCATTATGTCGTGGATCAAGAAATGGAAGACCAATGGCTGGCGGACAGCCGACAAGAAGCCGGTCAAGAACATCGATCTTTGGCAGCGGCTTGACGCCGCGCTGGCCCAGCACCGGGTCAATTGGCACTGGGTGAAGGGCCATGCCGGCCATGCCGAGAACGAACGGGCCGACCAACTGGCCCGTGACGGGATCGCCGCGATCCGCGCGGGCGCGGTTGGGGCGTTGACGCCGGTAGCGGCGACGGGGCCGACCCGCGCCAGCCGGCGTGATGGCCGATAGCGCCACTGCCTGTGGCGGGAATCGCGTGGACGCCGTCTGTGAAAGCCGCTTTTCCGCCGCGATGCGTGTGTCATAGTACGGTTTGACAATCGGCCATCATACCGGACCTCTGACCGCGAGCCATGGCGCAGGACCTCGACCCGCTTAAACTCTCCTCGCCCCGGATTTTTCTGGTCCGGATGCTGGTTTTCGTCATTCTGTGCATTCTGGTCGGGGTTGTACTTTATCGGCAGATTTGGGTGGCCTTCATGGCCAATCCCGGGCTGAATGCGCTGATCCTCGGGGTTTTGTTGGTCGGCATTGTGCTCGGCTTCCGGCAAGTCACCCGGCTGTTTCGCGAGGTCAACTGGGTGAATGGGTTCCGCCTTGCGGACCCCGGCCTCGCCGTCGAGCGCCCTCCGGTGCTCCTGGCTCCGATGGCCGGGATCCTTGGCGATCGGGCGGGGCGCATGGCGATTTCGGCGCAGGTGATGCGCGGCCTGCTGGATTCAATCGCCGCCCGCCTCGACGAAGCGCGCGACGTGGCGCGCTATATGACGGGCCTGCTGGTATTTCTCGGCTTGCTGGGAACGTTCTGGGGCCTGATCGAAACCGTGGGTTCGGTCGGCAAGGTTATTGAAAATCTCAATGTCGGGAGCGACTCCGGCAATGTGTTTGACGCACTGAAGGAAGGTCTCGCGGCGCCACTCAGCGGCATGGGCATCGCGTTTTCGTCCTCGCTATTTGGACTTGCCGGGTCGCTGGTGCTTGGCTTCTTGGATTTGCAGGCAGGCCAGGCGCAAAACCGTTTCTATACAGATCTTGAGGACTGGCTCTCGACAACCGTGCGCGATCTCGGTGTTGGCACCGATACCGGAGTGGCCGTTGGTCCGCCATCGACCGAACTGAGAGTTGCGATTGAGCGGCTCAAGGAGGCGATCCAGGAAAGCACGTCGAGCCGAGCAGCGACAACCGCCATGGCCAATCTCGCCGAGGCGATACAGGGGCTGGTCCACCATATGCGCACCGAACAGCAAATGATCCGCGATTGGGTCGACTCGCAGGCCGAGCAGCATCGCGAGATCCGGCGTCTGTTGGAAGTTTTGGTGCGCGAAACGGCGAGCAAATAGGAGCGTCATGGCCCTCGCACGCTCCCGCCGCGAAGTCGGCATGAATTATTGGCCGGGCTTTGTCGATGCCCTGGCGACCCTGGTCCTGGGCATCATCTTCCTGCTGTCGGTCTTCGTGGTGGTGCAGTTCTATCTGACTCAGGAAGTGACCGGCAGAGACACGGCGCTGAGTCGGCTCAACGCCCAGATCATGCAGCTCACCGAGCTGCTGTCGATGGAGAAGACCGGCAAGATCAATCTCGAAGAACAGGTCGCGCAGTTGCGCGCAAGTCTCCTCACCGCCGAAGACGAACGCGATCGCTTTCGCGGCCTGTTCGAAGGCGCCGGCAGCGGCGCAAGCGATGCGCAGACCAAAGCCGCTGCATTGGCGACGCAACTGGACATCGAGAAAAAAGTGAACGCGCGTGTGCTGGCGCAACTCGAAGTGTTGAGCCAGCAAATAACCGCGCTCCGTCGGCAGCTTGCAGCGCTCGAAGGTGCGCTTGAGGCGGCGGAACGAAAGGAAAAAGATTCTCAAAGCCGGATTAGCGATCTCGGCCAGCGGCTGAACGTGGCGCTGGCGCAGCGGGTTCAGGAGCTGTCGCGCTATCGGTCGGATTTCTTTGGCCGGCTGCGCGCGATCCTCGGTAATCGCCCCGACATTCGTATTGTTGGCGACCGCTTCGTGTTCCAATCGGAATTGTTTTTCGATGTCGGCCAGGCGGTGCTGAAGCCGGAGGGCCGCACCGAACTCGATACGGTCGCGAGCGCGCTGCTGGATATCGAGCGGCAGATTCCGGGTGATATCGCCTGGGTGATGCGCGTCGACGGGCATACCGACATTCGTCCGATTGCTGGTGGCCGCACCAATTGGGATCTGTCGGCGGCGCGCGCCATTGCGGTCGTGCAATACATGATCAGTCGCGGTGTATCGCCGCAGCGCCTGGTGGCGGCCGGCTTTGGCGAGTTTCAGCCAATCGACTCCGACCGCACCGAGGAAGCCTATGCCCGCAATCGCCGCATCGAGCTGAAGCTGACGGAGCGGTGAGCAAGCCTGCCGTTCATCTACGCCCTTACATGCACGCCGACGAAGAGGCGACGATCGCGTTGTGGCAGCGCGCCTGGCAGCATCACTATCGGGATATCGATTTTGCGAAGCGGGTGGAATGGTGGCGTAGGCGCTGGAGAACCGAGCTGGTTCCGACGGCGACCATCAGCGTTGCGATGTCGGCCGATCAAGTGATCGGTTTCGTCACGGTCGATCCGCGAACTGGTTATCTCGATCAGATCGTGGTGGCGCCGGAGGTTTGGGGCTCGGAGGTCGCGTCCCGGCTGATGGCTGCGGCGCGCCTCGCGTCGCCACAGCGGCTCGAACTGCGGGTCAATGCCGACAATGCGCGTGCTATCGGCTTTTACCGGAAGCAGGGTTTCATTGACATTGGCGAAGCCGCCAACGAAATCTCGGGTGCGCCGGTGCGGATCATGCGCTGGCAGCCATAGCGGCGCGATTGCCGGTCAGCCATTGCGGAATTGCAGCTTCGCCAGGCGTGCGTAAAGCCCGCCGGCTGCGACCAAGCCCTCATGGGTGCCTTGCTCGACGATGCGGCCTTGCTCCATCACCAGGATGCGATCGCAGGACAGGACGGTCGCTAAGCGGTGGGCAATCACCAAAGTGGTGCGATTGGACATCAACCGTTCGAGCGCGGCTTGCACCAGGGTTTCGCTCTCGGCGTCGAGCGACGACGTCGCCTCATCGAGCAACAACAGCGGAGCGTTGCGCAGGATGGCGCGGGCGATGGCAATGCGTTGGCGCTGACCGCCGGACAGCATAATGCCGCGTTCGCCGACCGACGTGTCAAAGGTCTGCGGTAGCCGGTTGATGAATTCGGACGCCTGCGCCAAATCGGCGGCGCGCAGGACTTCGGCGGCGTCCGCGCCGGGCCTGCCGAACGCAATGTTGTCGGCGACGGAGGCAGCGAAGATCACGGTGTCCTGGGGAACCAGAGCAATATGTCGCCGGAGCGCATACGGGTCGGCGTCGACAATGGGAACACCATCAAATTTTATTGTTCCGGTCGTCGGGTCGTAGAAGCGCAGGATCAAATGGAAAATCGTACTCTTGCCGGCGCCCGAGGGCCCGACGATCGCAATTTTTTCGCCCGGTCGAATGTGCAATGATACGCCGTCGAGCACCGGGGTCTCCGGTCGCGATGGATAGGCAAAGCGCACGTTCTCGAAAATGACTTCGCCGCGCGCGGGCTCCGGCAGCGGAAGCGGCTGGGGCGGTGGCGCAATTTCGGGTTTCACGCCCATGATCTCGAACAGCCGCTCAGCGGCGCCCGACGCCTGCGAAAGCTCGCCCCACACCTCCGAGAGTTGGCCGAGGCCGCTCGATGCGAAAATTGCGTACAGCACGAATTGCGACAGTCGTCCGGGTGTGATCGTGCCGGCGATGACGTCCTGGGCGCCGATCCACAGCACGATGACGACACTGCCAAACACCAGAAAGATTGCGATCGCAGTCAATGCCGCGCGGGCGCCGGTGGTGCTTTTGGCAGCCACGAAGGCGCGTTCGACCGCGGCGGCGAAGCGCCCGCGCGCGAGGCCCTCATTGGTGAAGGCCTGTAGGGTGCGCATGCCATTGATGAGTTCGCCGGCATAGGCTGAGGCGTCGGCCAGGGTATCCTGGGCGATGCGCCCGCGTTCGCGAATCGCGCGACCGAATCCGTAAAGCGGCAGCACAATCACCGGAATGACAATCAGGACAAAGAATGACAGTCGTGGACTGGTAATTACCATCATCGAGACCGCGCCCACGAACAGCACCAAATTCCGCAAGGCGATCGAGACCGAAGCGCCCACCGCGGATTTGATCTGGGTGGTATCGGCGGTGAGCCGGGACAGAATCTCGCCGGTCTTGGTCTGGTCGAAATAGGCGACCGACAGTTTCGTGAGGTGGGTGAAGAGATCGCTGCGCAGGTCGGCAACGATGCGTTCGCCGAGTGTGATGACGAGGTAATAGCGGATCGCGCTCGCCACGGAGAGCACGCCGGCGACCGCAAGCATGGCGATGAAATAGCTGTCGATCAAGCCGATGCCTTGTTGGCTGAAGCCAAAGTCGATCATTTGACGTAGCGCAAACGGCACCATCAGGGTCGCCAGCGCGGCGACCAAAAGCGCCCCCAGCGCCGCAAGAGCGCGGCCGCGGTAGCGCCTCAGATAAGGCATAAGCGAGAGCAGGGGCTTGAGTTTGAGCCCACGAGGCGGGGAGGCTGGCGATGACGCTGGCGCCTCCAGCGGAGCCGCAGACGGCTTGGCCCCCGGCTCATGGGGGGTGCGTTCTACGACGCTCATACGTGGCGCAGCCTTTCGCTTTGGCTTCGGGTTGCCGTTTTGGCGACAATGCCCGCCGGAGTGGCTGCTGGCAATCTAAGCTGTGTTCTGGATGCCGGGCCGGCGCCGCTTGCGTCGGCCCCATCGCTACGATATAGACCGCGCAAATTTCGCGTCCTGCGAGGAGCCATGAAACCCGACATTCATCCCGATTATCACACCGTTAAGGTTGTGATGACCGACGGCAGCGAATTCACCACCCGCACCACCTGGGGCAAGGAAGGTGATACGCTGCATCTCGACATCGATCCCAAGTCACATCCAGCCTGGACTGGCGGCCAGCAGCAATTGCTTGACCGTGGTGGGCGGCTGTCGCGCTTCCAGAAGAAGTTCGCGGGCCTCGGCCTTAAGAAATAGCGATTGCTGGCAGTCCCGAAATTGCAAAGCCCCGCTTGCGCGGGGCTTTGGTTTTTTGGTGCGCCCGCCAATCCAGCGGTCGGTTGCCGCGCGCTTACTTGCGCTCGAAGGCGGCTTTGAGCAGACCGAGCTGACGTTCGACCGGGTTATCGGGTTGGCTCTGTGTAACGTCGGGCCGGGCATGCATGGTGGTGTCGAGCCGTCGAACGGCGCTGTGCAGCAGGCGCGACCGATCGATCAGATTTCGAAGCCGTTCCGGCAGGACCTTGTAGTTATTGTCGTCGTTGTCGACCGACGTCAGCTTGACCTTGGCTTTTTCCTTGCTTGCCTGATCGAGCGACATCTCGCCTTCCTTAACGGCACGATGCAGCAGGAGCCAGGATGCGAGTTGCATCAGCCGGGTGGTGAGCCGCATGCTTTCGGTCGCATAGGCGAGCGCGGCGGTGCGATCGAGCCGCTTGGATTCCTGCCGGCCGGCCCCGTCGAGATAGGTCGCGGTCTCTTCAACCAGCGTCATTCCATCGCGAAACAATTTGCCGAATGCTTGCGAATTCGCCAACCGTTCGCCGAACGAAACGGTCGCAACTTCATTGGCCGTTAGTTCCGACATGTCACGCGCCCCACGCAACGCCAATATCCAAGAGTCCTACATCGACCTGGCGGCGAGAGGACAGAATGGCTCCTGGGCAGCGTCGATGTCCAGCGTCGGGTTTACGAAGTTGTAATTATAGTTGCCACGCCGCGTAGACGGCGGCCGGCGGGCAAAGTTGATCCGAAATGGGACAACAAAAAAAGGAGCCGCCGTTGCCGGCGGCTCAAAGGTTAAACAGGGAGGCGTCAAACAGAGTGGACAGGAAGCCACTCGTTGTCCAAAAGTGGACGTTCCTAGTAATGAACGTGAAAGCTTAATAGCGACTTAAACTGCGCAGAAATTTTTTAAGGACGGCGCGATCGCGACGGCCGCGGCGTTATTTGAAGCGCGGCGCGCTGGAAGATTCTCACTTCTTGAAAAAGGAATCGGCCGCGCCGCGTGTTGATTGCTTGCTCGCGATCGCCGCTTTCAATCGCGCGATTTCATCATTGAGCAAGGCGATGCGCTCTTCGAGTTCGTTGATCGAGAGCAGATAAAGATCTTGCCCGATATCGTGCGTGATCTTCCGCTTGGGCCGGTCGTCATCGTCGTTCATTCTGGCGGCTCCGCTATGCGGACAATGCGTGACTTTGCGCGCGTTTCTGGCGGACACCGAGGCGTTCCAGCCGCGGCAAAACTTCGTCGCAGAAAAACGGAAGTTCTTTGAGATAGTTGATAAACGAGATCCCCATGCCGGTAAGGCCGGCGTGGCTGAGATCGGCCATGATCTTGGCGACATGATCGGGATCGCCGATAAGCGGCAGTCCACCCATGCCATTGGCATAGAAACGCCGCTGGCGCTCGAACTCTTCCTGGCCTTTGGTCTCGGGCGTGATGTCTTTCATTGCCAGAATGCTATCGATCGCCGAGTAGTCGGCGCTGTCGATGATAATGTGCTGATAATAATCCTCGGCCTCTTTCTTGGTTCGGCGGCAGGTCACCACGCCCACCGAATAACAGCCGATCTCGCGGCCGTGCTCGTGGGCAAGGTCCTTTGCCTTCTTGATGCTGGCGGCGGTCTCCTCGCTTGATGTCCGCGATGCTTGCAAGAAGAAAGCGTCGCAGTTCCGGACTGCGAAAGCGCGCCCAGTCGGGGATGCGCCGGCATTCATGATCAGCGGTCGCGAGCCAGCGAAGGGTTTAGGTTTGCCGCGAATGCCTTTGAGCTGGAAATATTGGCCTTCGAAGTCGAAATCCGATTTCGGTGACCAGATCATCTTGATTGCGTCGAGCCATTCCTGGGCAAATTCATAACGCTTTTCGTGCTCGCGCTGCTCGACGCCGAACATCTCAAACTCGCCCTCGTTCCAGCCGACCACGAGGTTGAGGCCGAATCGGCCACTGCCGATATGATCGGCAGTCACGCATTCCTTGGCGGCAATGACCGGATTGAACAGCGGCGCATGGACGGTGCCGAACACGGTGATGCGCTTGGTCGAGGCCAGCAAACCGGAGGCCCAGGTCAAGGTTTCGAGCGTGGCGCCCTGGTAATCGGTATCGCCGCCGTAGCCTTTCCAGCGTGCGATCGGGAGCAGGAAGTCAATTCCGGCTTCGTCCGCCATGTGTGCGAGGGCGAGGTTGTCCTGCCAACTTCCCGACCACCGCTCCGGCGCCATGGTGACCGCGCGTCCTGACGAGCAATTGGGTCCAAACAGGCCAATTTGCAGCCGATTGGAACCATACATGGCGGCGCGTTCCGGAGAGGTAGAATCAACCATCGCTTAGGATCCTGAAACGGTTCAATTTTGCGGGTGGGCCGACAGATGCTAGGGTCCTCGTGAATCCGAAGTCCGCCAGCGGAGGTGCATTTTATTCCGCCGTGGCCAACGTTAAGTTCAACACTAGCATGGGGTGTGCGTCGGTTGCACCACGCCCCGCCTCCAAGCCAGGACATCCCATGTCAATTCCAACGACCATGACCGCCATCGTCATTCGTGCGCCTGGAGGACCGGAGGTGCTGGTCCCTGAGCAACGCCCCGTCCCGCAATTGGGTGCGGGCGAGGTGCTGGTAAAAGTCGCCGCCGCCGGCGTCAACCGGCCGGACGTCATGCAGCGACAGGGACTTTATCCGCCGCCGAAGGGCGCAACCGACATTCCCGGCCTTGAGATTGCGGGCGAGGTAGTCGGACTTGGCGCGGGCGCCACGCGCTGGAAGATTGGCGACCGTGTGATGGCGTTGGTGATTGGCGGCGGCTACGCGCAATATTGCCCGGCACATGAAAGCCACTGCCTGCCGGTCCCACCGGGATTGTCGATGTCCGAGGCGGCCGCGATCCCGGAAACCTTTTTCACGGTCTGGTACAATTTGTTCGAGCGTGGGCGACTTAAGGCCGGCGAAACGCTGCTCGTGCATGGCGGTTCGTCCGGCATCGGCACCGCTGCTATTCAATTGGCACACCAAGCCGGCGCGCGGGTGATCGCGACCGCCGGATCGGCTGAGAAATGTGAAGCCTGCCGCACATTGGGCGCCGATCTCGCCATTAACTATAAGACCGAAGACTTCGTCGCCGCCACCAAGGCTGCGACCGATGGCAAGGGCGCGGATGTTATTCTTGATATAGTGGGTGGCGACTATATCGAGCGTAATTATGAAGCGGCGGCGGTCGAAGGACGGGTGGTGCAAATTGCCTTCCAGGGTTCGCCAAAGGCGACCGTGGACTTTCGTCGCATCATGCTCAAGCGTTTGACGCATACCGGTTCAGTGCTGCGTTCGCGGTCGGTCGCGGATAAGGCTGCGATTGCGCGCGGTGTCGAGCAACAGGTATTGCCGCTAATTGCTGCGGCGAGCGTGAGGCCGGTGATGGACTCGACTTTTGCGCTGACGCAGGCCGCCGCAGCCCATGCCCGCATGGAAACAAGCTCCCATATCGGCAAGATCGTGCTGACCGTTTGAGCTATGATCCGGCAGTCATGAAGAGCCCAGGCGTATCGGCGGTTCAGGTGGTGCACGGAAACGGAAAAAGCCGTGAAATCGACGCATTGTTGGCCGACGCCAATCGGCTATCCGCACGGGGCGCATGGTTCCGGGGGCTCGGAGGTCGCGGCTTGATCGTCTCCCGCATTGCCGGCGTTGTCGCGGCTCTTGCGATCCTGTGGGGCAGTCTGCTGCCGGCAGCGGCGGTCGAAGCGATTAGCGTGCGGCTCGACGCGGCCGCGATCGACCTCACCGCGGCGGTCGAGCGTCATCGCACCGAGAGCGATCGGATCTTGGTTTCGACTGCACCGGGACCGGACGGGATCGTGCAGCGCATGGACGTGCGCGCGCGCGAGGGCAATCTCAACTGGGCGGTGTTTGCACTCGCCAATTCCGGCAACGAGCAAATCGACCGTTTGATCGTGATCCCGCATTATCGGCTGGTAGGCTCCGGCTTGTTGTGGCCGGATCTGGGCATCCCGCGCGTGGTGACGGTGACATCGAGCGGCGATCGCCCCGAGCGGCAGGTCGTCACGGGGGCTGACGTTTACCGCATTACGCTCGATCCAGGCGCCGTGATGACCTATGTCGTCGAGTTGCGCACCAGCAAACTCACGCAGATCTATTTGTGGGAACCCGACGCCTACAAGGACAAGGTCAACAGCATCACGCTTTACTACGGGATCGTGATTGGCATCTCCGGCCTGCTGGCGCTGTTCCTGACCATCCTGTTCGTGGTGAAGGGCAGCATGATGTTTCCGGCTGCCGCGGCCCTGAGTTGGGCGGTTCTGGTTTATATCGGAATCGATTTCGGCTTCTGGGGGAAAGTGTTCGACATGTCGGCGGGCGCCGAGCAGATTTGGCGCGCCTCCAGCGAGGCGGTGCTGACCGGAACGCTGCTGGTGTTTTTATTTGCTTATCTCAACCTGAACCGCTGGCACGTCCGCTATGCGCATATTACGGCCGGATGGCTCGCGATCCTGGGGCTGATGATCGCACTGGCCTTGGTCGATCCGTCGATCGCCTCGGGGATCGCGCGGTTGTCGCTGTTCGCGGTGTCGTTGTGTGGATTCTGCCTGGTGATCTATCTTGCCACCCACGGCTTCGACCGCGCGGTGCTGCTGATCCCGACCTGGTTCTTGATGCTGGTTTGGGTCACGGCGGCCGGCGCCGCTGTCACCGGTGTCGTCACCAATGATATTGTCGGTCCGGCGTTGCTTGGCGGTCTGGTTCTGGTCGTCATGCTGATCGGCTTCACCGTCATGCAGCACGCCTTCGCCGGCGGCGTCACCCATGGCATCGTCTCGGATGTCGAGCGTCGCGCGCTGGCGCTGACTGGCGCCGGCGACATGATTTGGGATTGGGATGTTTCGAACGATAAAGTCTACACCAGTCCCGAAACCGAATCGCTGCTCGGCCTCAAGCGCGGATCGCTTGAGGGGCCTGCGGCGCGTTGGCTTGAAGTGCTGCATCCGCTCGACCGCGACCGCTTCCGCGCCACGCTCGACAGCGTCCTCGAACAACGGCGCGGCCGGCTATTGCAGGATTTCCGCCTGCGCGCGCCGGACGGCCATTACATGTGGTTCGCGCTCAAGGCCCGGCCGGTCGTAGGATCCGATGGGGAAGTGGTGCGGCTCGTCGGCACCATCACCGACGTGACCGAAGTGAAAAATGCCGAAGAGCGGCTCCTGCATGACGCCGTGCATGACAACCTGACCGGCCTGCCCAATCGCGAGCTATTTGTCGATCGGCTTGAGTCCGTCTTTTCGCTTTCCAAGGTTGATCCAGGGATCAAGGTGACCGTAGCGGTCATCGATCTCGATCGCTTCAAACAGGTGAACGATTCAGTCGGGATTGCGGTTGGCGATTCGATTTTGCTGACCTTGGCGCGCCGGCTCGCGCGGCTGCTCAAGCCGCAAGATACATTGGCGCGGATCGCGGGCGATCAATTTGCACTGATCCTGCTCTCGGAAAAAGAATCGGAGCGCATTATTGCGTTCGCCGAAACCTTGCGAAGGGCCGTGCGTTCGCCAATCACGTTCAACGATCGCGAGATATTCTTGACCGCTTCAATCGGAATTGCGCTGTCGGACGGGCAGCCAAATAGCGCCGATGAAGTGCTCAAGGATGCCGAGCTTGCCATGTATCACTGCAAGCGTATCGGCGGTGACCGCATCGAGGTCTTCAAGCCATCGATGCGCGCGCGCAAGACCGACCGCCTCACGCTCGAATCCGAGCTGCGCCGGGCGCTGGAGCGCGGGGAAATCGCCATCATGTACCAGCCGATCATCCGGCTGGAGGATCGCTCGGTGGCGGGATTTGAGGCGTTGGCACGCTGGGATCACCCCAAGATGGGCCGTATGTCGCCGGCGGAATTCATCAGCATTGCCGAGGAGATCGGCCTGATTGTCGAACTCGGGCTGTTCGTTTTGGAGCAGGCCGCACGCCAGCTCGGACAATGGCAGCGCGCCGCGCGTCAGCGCGAACCGATATTCGTCAGCGTCAATGTTTCGTCGCGCCAGCTGCTGCGGCAGGATCTCGTGCACGACCTGCGCACGGTGATCGCGCGCTCAGGGCTCGCGCGCGGTACGCTCAAGCTGGAATTGACGGAATCTTTGGTGATGGAGAATCCCGAACACGCTGCGCAGATGTTGCAACGCATCCGCGAGCTCGGCGCGGGGCTGGCGCTCGATGACTTCGGCACCGGCCACTCGTCCTTGGCCTATCTGCAGCGGTTTCCGTTCGATACGATCAAGATCGATCAGTCGTTTGTGCGTGCGTCGAATAAGGGCCAGCGGCCCGTTATTCTGCGGTCGATCATCGCGATGGCGCACGATCTCGGCATGGAGGTGGTGGCGGAGGGGGCGGAAACCGAATCCGACGCCATCGAGCTATATCAGCTTGGATGCGAATACGCCCAGGGTTATGTGTTCGGCGAGCCGATGAGCGTCGAGGATGCGGGCCGCCTTCTGCAAGACGATCGGCTTGAGATCGCGCGCTGATGCGATGGGCGTTTACCGCGGCGGTTGAAATCCGCCGGCGGTCCAGCGGGCCGCCATCGCGGGAGAAGTCAGCGCCTTGACGAAGGCGCGCGCGGCGTCGGGCTGCGTGCTGCTCGCCGGAATTGCGGAAGCATAGACCGTCCACAATTGCAGCGTTTCCGGAAGCGGGCCGGCCATTCTGGCGCCCTTGACAGGCACAATCTCGCTGATCAGCGTGATGCCGATCTCGGCCTCGCCGCGCGCCACCTTCTCGGAAATGTCGATACCGCCTTTGGCGTGGATCGCCTTCTTGGCGATGTCGTCATAGATCCCGAACTGTTTCAGCAGCGCGAGCACATGTACGCCCGAGGTACCGCCCAATTCTGGCGCGGTGTAGGTCAGCGTTTTGACATTGAGCAGCAGCTGACGGAAGGCCTCGGGTGTCGAGAAGTTAGGTGTCGCGGCGCCTTCGCGGATCGCAATGCCGATGCCAACGCGGCCGAGATCGATGCGGCTGCCGGGCGTCAACTTGCCGGTCTTTTCGAGTTCCGTCATCAGCGGCGCGGAGGTGATCAGGAGATCGGCCGGCTGGCCGGATGCGATAACATCGCGCAATTGCCCTGTGGTGCCCACGGTGAAGTCGAAGGTGTCGCCGCTGCTTGCCCGATAGTCTGTAATCATGCCGGCGATCACCGAGCGAACCGCGCCGGCGGAGATCATCTTGATCTCTGCTGCGACGGCGGCACTGGAAAGCGTGACGGCGGCGGCCAGGATGGATGCGGCGATCGCTTGTCTCATCGACGGCTCTCCAGGCAATAGATTGCGCGTTTCGAATGACAGCCGCGTCATGAGTCGTCGGCCGCCGATCGCAAGAAGACCGATTTTTCGTTAGGCGTGTCCAGCCTCGCCCGACAGCATGCCGATATCGATGCCAATTTTTTTGAGCGCCTTATTGTATTTGGCGTCGTTGTCCCTGCCAAACACCAATTCGGAATCGGCTGAGCAATGCAGCCAGCCGTTCTGGTGAATTTCGCTCTCAAGCTGCCCAGGCGCCCAGCCGGCATAGCCAAGCGCGAGAACGGCGCTCGCCGGGCCGCTGCCGCGCGCAATCGCTTTGAGAATGTCGAGCGTGGCGGTGAGGCAAATGCCGTTATCAATCGGTAGAGTCGAATTCTCAATGAAGAAGTCCGATGAATGCAGCACAAAACCGCGCTCGGTCTCGACCGGTCCGCCCTTGAGCACCTTTACGCCGCCCGCACTCGGCGGAAGCTGAATCAGATCCGTGGCGGGGACGACATCGAGTTTCACCAGCAGGTCGGTAAAACTGATATTCGCTGCCGGCCGGTTCACAATGATCCCCATGGCGCCGTCGGACGAGTGGGCGCAAAGGTAGATCACGCTACGCGAGAAGCGGTCGTCGCCCATGGTCGGCATGGCGATCAGCATTTGGCCATCAAGATAGGAGCGGCGGGGTCCGAGACCCCGCGCCTTACCACCGTCGCGGCGCGGCGCGCGTGCGCCGCTCGCCGAGGCGCCCGTTCCGCTCTCGGGCTTCGCCATACCGTCGTCCTTGCGTGTTTTTCGGCCGATCTTCATATCGAAATATTACTCTATCACATGCCGCTTGCACAGATATTTGCCGGCGGCGGTCATAAGAAATTAATTTATTGTCTATGATTTTCCTACGGTTTTTTGCCAGAGGGGGCCGATTACATCTTCACAAGGAATTCAATGGCGCGATATCGAATTGAGCGCTAAAGGATGCTCATGAGCGCCTGGATTGACCGATTGATAATGGCGGCATTGTTTTGCGCCGTCGCTGTCGTGTCTGGTGCAGTCGGCGCTGTCGCCAATGAGGATGTGACACCTTGGGATGGCGACGCCCGCAGCAGCGTCCGTACCATTGCCGGTGCGCGATCCGCCGGCGCGGCCTATCTGCGTGCCGGTGTTGAAATCCGGATGATGCGAGGATGGCACACTTATTGGCGCTATCCCGGCGATGCGGGTGTGCCGCCGCAATTCAATTTTGACGGATCGCGCAACGTCAAGCAGGTTGACGTGCTTTGGCCGGCGCCCGAACGCAAGATTGAAGGCGGGGGCACGTCGATCGGCTATTCGGTTGGCGTGGTCTTTCCGCTGCGTATCGTTCCGGTGGACAAGGATAAACCGGTACTGCTGCGGCTACGCTTGCAATATGCGGTCTGCGAAAAGATTTGTGTTCCCGCCGAGGCTCGCAACGAATTGAATTTGTCTAGTGGCCGCGCGTCGCAGGATGCTGCGCTGCGGGCGGCCGAGGCGCGCGTGCCAAAGCGGCTGAGCCTGGGCGAGGGCGGCGACCTTTCGATCCGCATGTTGCGACGTGAGCGCGGCAAGAGCGATAAGGAGGTCGCGGTGGTCGATGTTGCCGGTCCGCCGAGAGTAGACCTGTTCGTGGAGGGGCCGACCCCGCAATGGGCCTTGCCGGTACCCACCCCGGTTGACGGGGCGCCGTCGGGATATCGTCGTTTTGTTTTTGAACTCGATGGCGCGCCAGCGGGCGAGACTTACCGGGGTGCGCGGCTGACGCTGACGGCGGTTGCCGCCGGCCGGGCGATTGAGGTCACGACCCATCTCGACTAATTCGCCCAACACGTTAGTTTGAGCGCGCGATCCGCAGGCGTGATACCGTCGGCGGAGTGCGGTTCGATACCAAATTCCGATTGATACCAGTCAGAATAACCCTACGAGAGGACGAGCATCATGCCTATCAAGGTCGGCGATCCGTTGCCCAGCGCCAAGTTCCGCGTCATGTCCGGCGAAGGTCCGGCTTGGAAGACCACCGAAGAAATCTTCAAAGGCAAGAAAGTTGCTCTTTTTGCAGTGCCCGGCGCCTTCACCGGCACCTGCCACAAAATGCACGTTCCCTCGATTGTTCAGAACCTTGCCGCGATTAAGGCCAAGGGCGTGGACACCGTCGCGGTCACGGCGGTCAATGACGTGTTCGTCATGGATGCGTGGAAAAAGGCGACCGCAGCCGAGGGCGTGGATTTCATCGCCGACGGTAACGGCGAATTCGCCAAGGCCATTGACCTGTCCTTCGACGGTTCCGGCAATGGGCTTGGCACGCGCTCGCGCCGTTACGCGATGTTGGTCGATAACGGCACAGTGCGGATCCTCAATGTTGAGGAGGCTCCAGGCAAGGTCGAAGTGTCTGGCGGCGACGCACTGCTGAAGCAGCTTTGAGCAATTCTGTGTCCCGGGGCCGCGACCGGCGTGTCACGGGTCCGGGGCGCCGCGCACGTCTACTCAGGCGGCCTTGAGCGTTTTCAGCATTTCGCCGTGGACCATCTCATTGCCGGCTAGAACATCGGCGGTGGTCGGCGTCGCCTCTTGGCCATTGAGGTCGGTGACGAAGCCGCCGGCCTCGCGCACCACGATGAGACCGGCCGCGATATCCCACGGCGAGAGGTTGTGGTCCCAATAGGCATCGAACCGTCCCGCGGCGACCCAGGCGAGATCGAGCGACGCGGCCCCGAACCGCCGCAAGCCGGCGACCTGCGGCTGCACCGCCGCTATCTCGCGTGCGCCAAGCGCCAGATCGCCGCGGCCGAGGTGAGGCAATCCGCAGGCGATCACCGAGTCCGCGAGGCGACGACGCCCGGCCACCCGCAGGCGTGTTTCATTGAGGAAGGCGCCCTTGCCACGCTCGGCGGTGAACAGGTCGTCGTTCACAGGATTGTAGATCAGCCCGGCAACGATGGTTCCTTCGCGCTCAAGCCCGATCGAGATCGCAAAGTGCGGAATGCCGTGCATGAAATTGGATGTACCGTCGAGCGGATCGACGATCCAGGTGTGGGTCTTGTCGCTACCTTCGTAGCGTCCGCTTTCTTCGCCAAGAAAGCCGTAGCCGGGACGCGCGGTGCTCAACTCCTCGCGCAGAATCTGTTCGGCGCGCCGGTCGGCGGACGTCACGAAATTAGCCGGGCCCTTAAGCGATACCTGAAGATTCTCGACTTCGCCGAAGTCGCGATTAAGCGTCCGCGCGGCCTTACGCGCGGCTTTGATCATGACGTTGAGCAGGGCTGAGCGAAGCATTGAGACTGTCGTTACCGGAGGCCGCTTGGCGCGGACAAGGCACCGGGTCTGCCCGCCGCGGGCGTCGCCGTCAAGAGCGGGGCTCGCGTGCCCGCCGAAGCGCCTCAATTGAGGGCTGCGCTGCCTTGCTGGCGGCGGCGTTAACCTCCGGTTTCTGCTGTCGCATGAAGGAGTCAAGCTTGGGGTCGTTGGCGCCGCCGGCCTTGGAAATCAGATGCCACTTGATCGCTTCGACGGGATCGGCGGGCCGCCCGCGTCCAACCGCCAGAATATGGGCAAGACGGTTTTGGGCAATCGCGCTGCCGCGGTGTGCCGCACGCAGAAGAAATTGGGTCGCGCCTTCCTCATCCTTGGCGACGCCGGAGCCGTTGAATAGTGCAATCGCGTACTCGACCTGAGCGTCGATGTTGCCACCGATTGCGGCATGATAGAGCAGCCGCGTTGCTTCGACGATGTCTTTGGCGACGCCGCGACCTTCCTTGTAGAGCGCTGCCAGCGCGAATTGTGCTTCTGGATTGCCGGCTTCGGCGGCGACGCCGAACAGCTGCGCGGCGCGTGCGAAATCCTGCGGGAATAGCTGGCCCTCCAGATAGAGCAAAGCAAGGTTATACGATGCTTCCGGATGCTTAAGCTGCGCGGCGGCGGTGAGCAGCTTGGCGGCCGCATCGCGATCGATCGGTCGCGGACGGCCCGCCATGCGCATCATTGCCAGTGCAAACATTGCGTCACGGTCGCCGCGGTCGGCGGCGCGGCGATACCATCTGGCGGCAATGGTGTCGTCCTGAATCACGCCGAGCCCGGCCTCGTATAGCGTGCCGAGGAGCGCCATCGCCTTAGTATCGTCGTTCTGTTCGACCCGCTGCGTCGCGAGGGTCAGTGCCAGCTTGTAGTAGCCGCGCTGTAGCGCGGCGTAGGCGGCGTCCTCGCCATCCGTCAGAGGCGTCGGTTCGGCGGGTGGCGGGGCTGCGATTGCGGGTATCTGCTTTGGCTGTGCCTCAGGCTTTGGCTTGGCTTTGGGACGCGGTTCGGATTTGGGCGCCTCGCGTGGGCCGCCAACGATGCTGTCGGGCACGCTTGTGGTCTGCGCGACCGCCGGTGCGGTCAGCGCGATGCCCAGCGCACCGGCGAGAACGACCATGCGATAGCGCGCCCGCGTCATTGCACGGTTTCCGGCGCGACCAGGCGCGCCGCGGCTTCCCGTATGGCAGCGGCGGGGCCGCGGGGATCGTCGAAGATAAAGGCGCCGACAGCGACAAAGTCAGCGCCGGCCGCCACCAGCGGGCCGATCTCCTCCAGGTTCGCGGCATAGCCGACACAGGGAACCTCAAATACCTCCGCCCACCATACGATGCGTTCGAGAACGCTTTCGAATGGCGGCCGGTGTCCCGCGGCGTTTGGCTCGCCGAACATCACATAATCGGCGGCTCCCTCGGCGGCGGTCATTGCATCGTGGCGCGTGGCGAGACCGCCGCAGCCAGCGATCCGTTCCGGCTTGAGCGTGCTCGCAGCAGCGCTGAATTGTTCGATTCCGCTGAGATGGACGCCGTCGGCGCCGGCACGCGCAACCAGGTCGGCGCGCTCGCCGATCAAAAGCGCGGCGCCCGCGCCTTGCACGACCGGCGCCAGTGTCTTCAGGCTGTTGAGCAGTGCGCGCTCGTCACCTCCCGAAACCGGCATGAGAACGGCCGCTATGTCGGCGGCGCCAAGCGCGGCCGCGAGCCGAGCCGCGAGTTGCGCCGGGTCGGCAGCCGTCGGAGCCGCCAGATAGAGGCGCGGCGCGGGGCGTTCGGGGGCTTGTTGTTTGGTCGCCATGGCTGGTCGATTGCCCCTGCAATCAGGCGGTTTGGGGGCGTCTTATAAAGGCGCAAGCCTACAACATGGTAAAGGCGAGGCGGCGAGGCCTAAATTGTTCCCGCGAGGCCGAGACTTTTGACCAATCCGCCCCACTTGTCGATTTCGGACTTGATATAGCGCTGTGACTCAGCAATCGGCGGCGGTGGATAGGGGACCAGGCCGAGGCTCGTCATGCGGGTCTGCAATTCCGGCGTCGCGATGATCCGATTCATTTCATCGTGGAGCCGGTCGACGATGTCCTTCGCCACTTCGGCGCGGGCATAAAGCATGTGCCAGGACACCGCCTCGAAATTGGCAATGCCGGCGGCTTCCGCGAACGGGGGCACATCGGGCAATGTGCCGAGGCGGATGGAGGATGTCACCGCCAGCGCGCGCAGCTTGCCGTCGCGGATCAGCGCGAGCGAAGCGGCGGCTTCTGCGAAGGTGAGCTGCACATGGCCGGCGGCGACATCCTGGATTGCCTGCGGGCTGATCTTGTAGGGAACATGGGTCATCTGCACGCCGAAGCGCTGATTGATATATTCACCGGCCAGATGTGGCGCGCCGCCGATCGAGGTTGAGCTGAACGCGATTTTGCCAGGCCGCGCCTTGACATAGGCGATGAGCTCGGGAACCGACTTGATCGGCAGATCGGGGTTCACCACCAGCACGAATGGCGATTTCAGATAGTGCGAGATCGGTACGAAGTCCTTGGTCGGGTCGTAGGGCGGCTTCTTGAACATGGTCGGCCGTATCGCCATCGCCGAGCTTGTCGCGGCCAGCAGCGTGTAGCCGTCCGGCGGCGCCTTGAGCGCACCGTCGACCGCGGCGAGTCCGGCATTGCCCGGCCGGTTGTCGATAATGATCGGGCGGCCGAGCGATTGCGACAGCTTGTCCGCATAGCTGCGCACGACGATGTCCATGCCGGTTCCGGCGGCAAGCGCGACCACCACGGTGATCGGACGCGATGGGTAGGGCTGGCTGTGGGCCGGCGCAATCTGCGTGAGGGTAGCCAATGCGAATGCGGCCAATTTGATTGGGGTCATGCGTTCGCTCCCGTGCTACCCATTCGGGCCTCGCCCACCTATGGCTTTACAGAACTTTACATTGTGGAGATACCTGGGAAACAGCGTCTCGTCATGGTGCCGCCATCGGGCAATCCCGCCTGGCTCCTTCTTGGAGGCACAGATAATGACCGCTCCCAACCCCAATCTCCCATCAACCGCCGAACAGCAGACACCGCGCCGCTGGCGTCGCGCATTCTTTGTCACAGCCGTCGCCGTCGCAGCCGGCCTGACCGGCGCCTTCGCAAGCAGCGCCTTCAGCCAGGGGTTCGGCGCGCCTTGGCACGCACGGCCGTTCTGGAACCAGACGTTCGATCCTGCGGCGATCGAAGATCGCGCCGACCGTATGGTGCGACATCTGTCGATCGAGATCGATGCGACGACCGAGCAGCAGGATCGGCTTCGCGCCATCGTCCGGTCGGCCGTTCGCGATCTGGTTCCGCTGCGCGAGAAGGCGATGCAGTCGCGCCAGCGCGGACGAGACCTATTGACGCAGACGGCGGTCGACCGCGCTGCGATCGAATCGTTCCGCAGTGATCAGATGGGCTTGGCGGACCAAGCGAGCCGTCGCATCTCCCAGGCGCTCGCTGACGCCGCAAGTGTCCTGAGCCCGGAGCAGCGCCGAAAGCTCGCCGAGCGGATTGAGGCGATGCGGGGCTACAAGAGAGGCTGGCATCGCGGTTAGAATGGCGCTGTGGCCGAGCGCATCCTGTTGATCGAGGACGATCCGCGTCTTGCCGAGATGGTGAAGAGCTATCTCGGCGAGGCCGGGTTTTTGGTGACGATAGCCGCGCGCGGTGAGGCGGGTGTCGCGATGCTTGCCCGCGAGCCGTTCGATACGGTGGTTCTCGACTTGATGCTGCCCGACATTGATGGGCTTGAGGTTTGCCGCCGCATCCGAGCGCAATCGCGGATACCGATCCTGATGCTGACGGCGCGCGGCGACGCGATGGATCGCGTGGTGGGTCTTGAGCTGGGCGCCGACGACTACCTGCCGAAACCGTTTGAGCCGCGCGAGCTGCTGGCGCGGTTGCGCGCCATCCTGCGGCGCACGAAATCGGATGAACGCTCGGATAAGCTACAATTTGGCCGGCTCGAGATCGATGCCGGCGCGCGGGTTGCGACGCTCAACGGCGAGCCGCGACCGTTGACCGGGCATCAGTTCTCTCTCCTGCTGGTGCTGGCGCGGCATGCGGGACGGGTGTTGTCGCGCGACACGATCATGGATCTGCTCAAGAACGAGCGGCTGGAAGCGTTCGACCGATCAATCGACGTTCACATATCGCGCATCCGTGCGACGATCGAGGACGATCCGAAGCACCCGCGACGCGTCATCACGGTGCGCGGCGCGGGCTATGTTTTTGCCAGGGTGCAGGACTGACGGGCCGACCGATGCGCAAGCTTTACCAGAAGATTTATCTCACGATCGTCGCCAGCCTGGTGCTGGTGGTGCTGATCGCGGGGACGCTATGGCGCTTGGGCGCGGAGAATTCGCTTGCCGCGCAGGGCCTCGAGATCGCGGGTGAGCTTGTCGCCCTTGCCTTGCCGGCCGCCACCGAAGCGCATGACGCACAGCGGGCGGCGGTCGAACGGCTGGCAAGGAGGCTTGGCACCGATGTGGCGCTGTTCGACCAAGGCCGCGAACTTATCGCTGCGTCCGGCCGGCCGCTGCCGGCGCCGCCGAACCGCGCGCGGGCAGGGTGGCTTCATGGAAGTCTCGGACCGGCCTGGAGCTTGCAGCTCCCGGACGGTCGCTGGTTTGTCGTGCGCGCGCCACCGCGCCACCGGGCACCGCTCATCGGGCTGTTGTTGCTGCTTGGCGGCATCGCGCTCGCGGTCGGGCTCGCAGCCTATCCGGTGGTGCGTGGGCTGACGCGCCGGCTCGAGCGTTTGCAGACCGGCGTCGAAACGCTTGGTGCTGGCAATCTTGCCACCCGCGTCAAAGTGGAGGGCCGCGACGAAGTTGCGCGGGTGGCGGACGCCTTCAATCGGTCCGCTGCGCGTATCCAGGAACTCGTGAATGCTCACCGTCTGCTGCTGGCGAACGCCTCCCACGAACTGCGCACGCCATTGTCACGCCTGCGGCTGGGGGTCGAGCTTTTTGCGCAGACGCGCGATTTGAAATTCAAGGATCAGATTGAACGCGACATTGTCGAGCTCGATGCGCTGGTCGATGAAATCCTGTTGTCGAGCCGGCTCGACGCCCACCCCGGCTTGCCGGTGGCAGAGGAGGTCGATCTCTTGGCGCTGGCCGCCGAGGAATGCGCGCGCACGGAGGGGTGCAGTCTCGACGGTCAGCCGGCCCTGGCGCGGGGCGATCCGCGCCTGCTGCGGCGTCTCATCCGCAATTTGCTCGATAATGCACTCCGGCACGGTGCGCCGCCGGTGCAGGTCGCGCTGCGGCGTGAGCGAGACCATTTCGTGCTCGATGTCATTGATTCCGGACCGGGAATTCCCGCAGCCGAACGTGAGCGCGTATTCGCACCGTTCCATCGACTGAGCGAGGAACAAACGGGCGCCGGGCTGGGGCTGTCATTGGTGCGTCAGATCGCGCGCCTGCATGGCGGCGACGCCACCGTCGCGGCACATTCTTCACAGGGCAACTGTTTTCGCGTGTCGATACCGGCGAACGCAACGTAACCGGCGATTTCATGCGCTTCTGTCTCCTATCGTCCGTGGTAAGGTTGTCGCGTATCGGACCTGGGCGCGACATTGGGCGGAAAAATGTCGGACTATCCGGAGAATACGTTGCCAGAGCGCGAGGCGCTGACCGTTGCACGTATCGTCAAAGTCAATCACGCAGGTGAGTATGGCGCCATTCGTATTTATTCCGCACAAATCGCGGTTGCTCGAAAACTGTTTCCAGACGTTGCCCCGGCATTGGCCGACATGCTGGAACATGAGAAGCGACATTGCGCAGCTTTCCGGAGCGCTATGCCCGATCGTAACTCACGGCCGTGCCGCATCATGCAGCTTTGGAGTTTGGGTGGCTGGTTGCTGGGGATACTCGCTGCGCTGACTGGTCGGCAAGGCATCTGGATATGCACCGCCGCCGTCGAATCGGCTGTGCACCGCCACCTTGACGACCAACTTCACTTCCTTGAGGGCCGGGATGCCGAGCTCTACGCAATGATCCGCGAGATACAACAAGAGGAACTGTCCCACCTCAGCCACGCCGAGGCGCGGATCAGCAATCCGAGCGCGGCGCAGCGATTGCTGCGCCGGATCATCTCGGATATCACCGACGTAGTGATCTGGCTTTCGACCTGGGGCGACTCAACGCGAATGGCGCGCGACCTGCATCAAGCGCGCGCACAAATGTTGCGCTGACCTACGCCGCCTTCTTTTCGAGGTCCCGCTGCCACTGCCCGCGAGCGGCGAGCGAGTTCATTGCCGCGCGATGGGCGAAGGCGCGTTGCGCGGCCGGCACATTCTCGGCCTTGCCGCTCCAGGCCTTCTGCGGCGAGGCCTGTAGCGCGCGGCCATAGGAGAAGGTGAGCGCCCACGGCAGGTTGCCGATCCGGTTCATGGCGTCGAGATGCGCGGTCGCTTCTTCGTCGGACTGGCCGCCGGACAGGAACGCGATGCCGGGCACCGCACCCGGTACGCAGGCCTTGAGCAACCGCACGGTTTTCTCGGCGACTTCCTCGACACCGGCGCGCTTGGCGGCCTTCTTGCCGGAGATGGCCATGTTGGGTTTGAGCACCATGCCTTCGAGCGCGACCCGTTGATAATAGAGTTGTTGGAACTGCTCCTTGAGCACGAATTCGGTGACCTCGTAGCAGCGGCCGATGTCATGATCGCCGTCCATCAATACTTCCGGCTCGACAATTGGAACGATGCCGTGTTGCTGGCACAGCGCGGCGTAGCGCGCCAGCGCGTGGGTATTGGTGTGAATGCAGGTATAAGTCGGGATGCCGGTGCCGATATCGATCACCGCGCGCCATTTCGCAAATCTTGCGCCGAGCTCGCGGTATTCATCCAGGCGTTTGCCAAGGCCGTCGAGCCCCTCGGTGATGACTTCGCCGGGGCAATTCGTCAGCGGCTGGATGCCCTTGTCGACCTTGATGCCCGGGATTGAACCCGCCTTCTCAATCAGCTTGACGAGCGGCGTGCCGTCCTTCGCCTTTTGACGGATGGTCTCGTCAAACAGAATGACGCCGGAAATGCATTTCGCCATTGCGTCGCTGCTGCGGAACAGCATCTCGCGATAATCGCGCCGGCTGTCTTCCGTGCATTCTGCTCCGATTGCGTCGAAACGCTTCTTGATGGTGCCGGACGATTCATCGGCGGCGAGGATGCCGCGTCCCGGAGCAACCATGGCTTGCGCGACTTTGTTGAGGTCTGCGAGGTTCATCACTTGCCTCCTGCTGTACGGGTCCAGGCCGTGCCTGCCTGGAATGTCTATTTGGAAAATTTTAGCGCGCCGCGCCGCAAAGCGCGAGTCGCCGGATTACTTCACCCTTAAGATATCGACACCGGGAAGTGGCTTGCCTTCCATCCATTCTAGAAATGCGCCGCCCGCGGTCGAGACATAGCTGAACCGCTCGGTGGCGCCGGCGGCGTTCAGTGCAGCGACGGTATCACCGCCGCCCGCGACTGATACGAGTTTGCCGGCGGCGGTCAGTTCCGCCGCCGCCTCGGCGACTTCGACGGTTCCATTGTCGAACGGCTCCATTTCAAAGGCGCCGAACGGCCCGTTCCATACCAGCGTCTTAACCCGCGCCAGGACTGACACCACATGCTCGATGCTCAGGGGGCCGATGTCGAGGATCATCTCGTCGTTGCCCACAGCATCGACCGACACGACGTGCGATGGCGCGTTCGCCTTTAATTCCTTGGCGACCACCGCGTCGACCGGCAGGACGATCTCACAGCCCCGCGCCTTTGCCTTGGCCATGACATCGCGGGCGGTATCGGCGAGGTCGCGCTCGGCCAGCGATTTTCCGACATTCTTGCCGAACGCCACCAGGAACGTGTTGGCCATGCCGCCGCCGATGATCAACACGTTCACCTTGGCGATCAGGTTGCCCAGGAGATCAAGCTTGGTGGAGACCTTGGCGCCGCCGACAATGGCCGCCACCGGCCGTTGCGGTGCATCGAGCGCCTTGCCCAGCGCGTCAAGCTCGGCCTGCATGCTGCGCCCGGCATAGGCCGGCAGCACGCGGCCGAGTCCTTCGGTCGAGGCATGAGCGCGGTGCGCGGCGGAGAACGCATCGTTGACCCAGAGGTCGCCGCGCTTTGCGAGTTCGGCCACGAACGCAGCGTCGTTGCTTTCCTCGCCCCTGTGGAAGCGCGTATTCTCCAGGCAAAGAATATCGCCAGGCTTCATCGCCGCGACAGCGGAGGCGGCCTTGTCGCCGATGCAATCCTCGGCAAACGCAACCTGGCGTCTGAGAGCGCGCGAAACCGCATCCGCAACCGGACGGAGCGACTGTGTGGGGTCGGGGCCCTTCGGCCGTCCGAAATGCGACAGTAGGATTACCTTGCCGCCCTTGTCGGCGATTTCGGTGATGGTCGGCGCCTGTCGTTCAATGCGTGTGGCGTCGGTAACCTTGCCGTTCTCGGTGGGCACGTTGAGGTCGACACGCAACAAGACGCGTTTGCCCTTCACGTCAACGTCGTCGAGGGTGCGGAAGTTCGGCATTGGAGGCGACTAGATCAGCTTCCCCATCGCCACGGCGGTATCGACCATGCGGTTGGAGAAGCCCCATTCGTTGTCGTACCAGGACATGACCCGCACCAGCGTGCCGTCCATGACTTTGGTCTGGTCCATGTGGAAGACTGACGAGCGCGGATCGTGATTGAAGTCGCCGGAGACATTGGGCTCGTCGGTAAAGCCGAGGATGCCCTTGAGCTGCTGCTCGGCGGCGCGCCGGATGGCGCCGTTGATCTCATCCTTAGTGGTGGCGCGTTTGGCGACGAATTTGAAATCGACCACCGAGACGTTAGGTGTCGGAACCCGGATCGCGACGCCATCGAGCTTGCCGTTGAGTTCCGGCAGCACCAGCCCGACAGCCTTCGCCGCGCCGGTTGAGGTCGGGATCATGTTCAAGGCCGCAGCGCGCGCGCGGTAAAGATCCTTGTGCATGGTGTCGAGCGTCGGCTGATCGCCGGTGTAGGAGTGGATCGTGGTCATGAAGCCTTTGTCGATGCCGACGGAGTCGTTGAGCACCTTGGCCACCGGCGCCAGGCAATTGGTGGTGCAGGACGCGTTCGACACCACCAAATGGCTTTTGGTCAGCTGGTCGTGATTGACGCCATAGACCACGGTGAGATCGACATCGTCGGCGGGCGCCGAAACCAGGACGCGTTTGGCGCCGGCCTTCAGATGCGCGGACGCTTTATCCTTGGATGTGAAGATGCCGGTACATTCGAGCGCGATATCGATGTCCAATTCCTTCCAGGGCAATTGGGCGGGATCGCGCACCGCCAGCGCTTTGATCGGGCCGAGGCCGCAGTCGAAGCTGTCGCCCTTGACCGTGACTTCGCCGGGAAAGCGACCGTGAACCGAGTCGTAGCGCAGGAGATGCGCATTGGTCTCGACCGGGCCAAGATCGTTGATGGCGACAACGGTGATGTCTTTGCGCTTGGCTTCGACAATGGCGCGCAGGACATTGCGGCCGATGCGGCCGAAACCATTGATGGCGACTCGGACGGACATACGTGCGTTCTCCCAGCGTTTAATTGCCCCCGCTGGACGCGTTCCAACCATCCACGCCTGATTACGGAAGTTCCGAGGGCGTGATTGCCCGAACGATGTCTGCACGCGGAGCCCTCCAGAGGAGAGGACCGGGTGCCGGGCAAGATGGAGGAAAATGACCAGCGCTGACGGTGGTTATAACGGTTTTCAGAGCTTGCTCAATGCCGCATCCGCGATCGCCCGCGGGGTTATTCCGAAATGGTTATAGAGCTCTTTGTAGGGGGCGCTTGCTCCGAAGCCGGACATGCCGACAAAGAGGCCTTCCGATCCAATGACGGCGTCCCAACCCTGGCGGATGCCCGCTTCGACCGCGACATTCACCGCCGCGCTACCGATCGCCGCGCGGCGCGCGGCTTGCGGCGCTTCCAAGAGCAACTCAAGGCACGGCACCGAAACAACCCGCGCCGACACACCGCGCTCCGCCAGGAGTTTTCGAGCCTCGACCGCAATCGCCACTTCCGAGCCGGAGGCAAATAGCGACACTTGGGCGCGACCCTCGGCCGGCACGATTTCATAGGCGCCGGCCGCACAGCGGTTGGCTTCGTCCAATGCGCGGCGCAGTTGCGGCAGGTTCTGCCGTGTCAGCGCCATGACGCTCGGACGGTTATGCGCTTCGAGCGCAAGCTGCCAGCATTCCGCAGTCTCGACCGTATCGCACGGGCGGAACACCAGGAGATTTGGTATCGCGCGCAACGCCGCGACGTGCTCGACCGGCTGATGCGTCGGCCCATCTTCGCCGAGCCCGATCGAATCGTGCGTCATGACATGAATGACGCGCTGTTCCATCAGCGCAGCCAGTCGGATCGACGGACGGCAATAGTCGGAGAAAACCAGAAACGTTCCGGAATAGGGGATGAGGCCGCCATGCAGCGCCATGCCGTTCATCGCGGCGGCCATGCCGTGCTCGCGCACGCCGTAATGGATGAAACGGCCGGAATAGTCGGACGCCGACATCGCCTTCATGGCCTTGGTGCGGGTGTTGTTGGAGCCGGTGAGATCGGCTGAGCCGCCAATCATTTCGGGAACGACAGCAGTGATGGCTTCGAGCGTCGCTTCTGACGCAATCCGCGTTGCGATTTCCTTCGGCGCTGCGGCCAGTTGCTGCTTCAGCGCCGCAATGGCGGCAGCGAAAGCCGGCGGCAGCTTGCCAGCGATCCGGCGCTCGAACTCGGCGCGCCGGTCGGCGGCAAGCGCCTGCATGCGCTGCGACCAGGCTGCGTGCGCCGGCTGTCCGCGGCGGCCGGCGGTACGCCAAAGTTCGCGAATATCGGCGGGCACTTCGAACGGCGCTTCCGACCATCCCAGCGCCTTGCGGGCGCCGGCAATCTCGTCGGCGCCGAGCGGTGAACCGTGCGAGGACGCCTTGCCGGCCTTGGTCGGCGCGCCAAAGCCGATGGTGGTGCGGCAGGCAATCATGACCGGCCGATCGGATTTCTGCGCCATCGCAATGGCAGCGGCGATCGCTTCCGGATCATGTCCGTCAACGCGGCTCGCATTCCAGCCGGCGGCTTCAAAGCGCTTCACCTGGTCGACCGAATCGGCGAGCGACAGCGCCCCGTCGATGGAAATTCCGTTGTCATCGAACAGCACGATCAGCTTGCTCAGTTTGAGATGGCCGGCCAGCGCAATTGCTTCCTGGCTGATGCCTTCCATCAGATCGCCATCGGAGGCGAGCACATAGGTGCGGTGGTCGACCACTTCGGCGCCGAAAGTCGCCGCAAGATGCGCTTCGGCCATCGCCATGCCGACGGCATTCGCAAGTCCCTGACCGAGCGGGCCGGTGGTGGTCTCGACGCCGGGTGTGTGGCCGTATTCCGGATGACCCGGGGTGAGCGATCCAAGCTGCCGGAAGCGCTTGATCTGGTCGATGGTCATCGCCTCATAGCCGAGCAGATACAGCAGCGCATAGATCAGCATCGAGCCGTGGCCGGCGGACAGCACGAACCGGTCGCGATCGGGCCACGCCGGATCGGCCGGATCGAACTTCAAAAAGCGGGTGAACAGCACGGTGGCGATATCGGCCGCGCCCATCGGCAGTCCGGGATGGCCGGACTTTGCCTGTTCGACAGCGTCCATCGCGAGCACGCGAATCGCGTTCGCCATGCGGTCGTGTTGAGTGCGTGGAACTTGTGTCATCGTGCCTTGGCTTGCAGCGGCCGCCGGTTCAACCGCGGCAAGGGAGGAATTCGGCGGCGTCATAGAAACCTGCCGGTTGCGGGGCGCTAGTGCCGCCGATTTGAAGTTCCTACAGCAGTTGCAGCAAACTCAGCTAGGAACTTCAAATCGAAAAGCGGCACTAGAATCAATAGATTTGCTAGTGCCCCTTGGTTTCCGAAGTTCGTGTCAGAACGTGCCGCAGCGTATCACGAACTTCGGAAACGGGGCACTAGCCCGCCGATTCTGAGGGACAATCCCTCAAAATGCGCGAGTTGCTTAACATGTGCGGCCTTCGAGTCAATGCGAACGGCTGGCCGTCGGCGAAGGCTTTGGATAAACCAGACCTGACCCAGAAAAGGCGAGGGGGCTAACGTGGCGGCGTTGGAACAGGGGACCGATCTGATGCAGGTCGTCGCGTTGCTCGGCGCGGCGGTGATTGCGGTTCCCCTGTTCAAGCGGGCGGGACTTGGCTCGGTGCTCGGCTACCTGGCGGCGGGACTCGTGATCGGGCCGTTCGGGTTGCGGCTGTTCACGGACCCACAGTCAATTCTGCATGTTGCCGAGCTCGGCGTGGTGATGTTCCTGTTCATCATTGGGCTGGAAATGCAGCCATCGCGGTTGTGGAGCCTGCGACGGGAAATCTTCGGACTCGGCGTTGCACAAGTCGTCGTCTGCGGCGCGCTGCTAACCGGTGTCGGCGTCCTCGCCGGATTTCCGGTTGTCGTGGCGTTCTTGGCAGCCATGGGTTTTACGCTGTCCTCGACCGCGATCGCCGCACAAATTCTTGAAGAGCGCGGCGACACCGCGACTCAGGCAGGTCAGCGCACGGTATCAATCCTGCTGCTGCAGGATCTCGCCATCGTACCACTGCTCGCTCTGGTGGCGTTCCTGACGCCGGCAGACCCCCAGGGGGTCGCCGGCGGTCGCTGGGTTGCCATTGTTGCTGCCCTCGCCGCGCTGGCCGCATTGCTGACAGCCGGGCGCTGGCTGCTCAATCCGGTGTTTCGCATTCTGGCCGATTCCCGTGCGCGCGAAGTCATGACGGCCGCCGCGCTGCTGGTTGTGCTCGGTTCGGCGCTCGTGATGCAGGTCAGCGGCTTGTCGATGGCGATGGGTGCTTTCCTGGCGGGTGTGTTGCTGTCGGAATCGACCTTCCGTCATCAGCTTGAGGCCGACATCGAACCGTTTCGCGGCATCCTGCTTGGCCTATTCTTCATCGGCGTCGGGATGTCGCTTGACCTAGCGGTGTTCGCGCGCCACTGGCACCTGATCGTCGCCGCTGTGCCAATCTATATGCTCATCAAGTCGGTCGGCGTCTATTCCGTGGCACGGCTGTTCAAGGCAAGCCATCGCGAAGGGATCTACCTCGCAACGCTGCTAGTGCAGGGTGGCGAGTTCGCCTTTGTTCTCTACGCGGCGGCGGCGAGTGCCGGACTGTTCGACGCCACCACCAACGCGATGCTCGCTGCAATCGTGATCATCTCGATGGCGCTCACCCCGCTTGCGGTGTTTGCGTTGCGCTGGCTGCTGCCGAAGAACGAGCAGTCCATGGACGGTGTCGAAGTTGCCGAGGATCTGCACGGCAGCGCACTGATTATCGGATTCGGCCGGTTCGGCCAGGTGGCGAGCCAATCCCTATTGGCGCGTGGGGTGGAAGTCTCGATCATCGACACGGATACCGAGATGATCCGCAGCGCCGCTGATTTCGGTTTCAAAATCTATTTCGGCGATGGCGCACGGCTTGACGTGCTGCGCTCGGCCGGCGCCGGTGAGGCGCAAGTGATCTTGATCTGTGTTGACAAGCGCGACGTTGCCGACCGGATCGTGGCAATCGTCAAGACGGAATTTCCGCTTGCGAAGGTCCTGGTGCGGTCGTTCGATCGGGAACACGCGCTCAAGCTGGTTGCCGCCGGGGTCGATGTGCAGATCCGCGAGACCTTCGAATCGGCGCTGGCGTTCGGCGAAGCCGCGCTCCGCGCGCTTGGCGTTCCCAACGAGGCTGCGGCTGAAGCCGCGGCCGACATCCGGCGCCGCGATGCCGAACGTTTCGCCTTGGAGACCACCGGCGGCCTGTTGGCCGGCCGCGACCTTTTGCATGGCAACGCGCCAAAGCCGGTCCCCTTCACCACGCCAAAACGCAGGCGTGCCGCCCCGCCACCTGTGGATGGTTCGGAAAACGGCCGATGAAATCGTCGCGGCCGACGATGGTTCCCGGCAAAATGCTAGCATTGTGTCAAGGTCGGCTGCTAAGCGCTTGCCATTGAGACAATTTTCGTTTGCCTTACAGATGCCGGAATCCGGGGTCTAAAGCGCGTTAGGGGTAGGGGCAATGTCGGATACAGCGGGAGTCGATGCCGCCAGCAGGCGCCTTGCGCTTGCGATGGATGCGCTTGAGGTTGCGGTAGAGCGCCGCCGCAATCTCGATCGCGGGCAGACCGATCTGTCCGACCAGCTGCATGCGCTGGGAACGGACCGGTCGCGGCTGGCCTCGGATCTCGATGTGGCGGCGTCACGCATTCGCCTGCTTGAGACCACCAATCGCGAAGTTTCCCGGCGGCTGGACGTGGCCATCGAATCGGTGCGCGGCGTCCTAGAGGCCAATGATCGGTGAGCGACGGGCGTAGCGAAGGCCGGGGGGCCAATTGATGTCGCAGGTGACCGTCACCATCAATGGCCGGCAATTCCGCATGGCCTGTGAGGATGGCCAGGAGGGCCATCTGATTAGGCTTGCCCACGGCCTCAGTCGGCGCATCGACAAGCTGCGCGGCAATTTCGGCGAGGTCGGCGACGCCCGATTGACCATCATGGCGGCGCTCATGGTCATCGACGAAATGTCGGAGCTGAATGGCCGGCTCAAGCGCCTGGAAGAGGACATGGCCGCGCTGCAAGCGGCCAGGGTGGCGTCGGCCGAGCGCGTCCAGGCGACACAGGCGGCAATCGCGGCCGCGCTTAACGCGGCGGCGGAGCGAATCGAGGGGCTGACCCGGGAGCTCAACCAAACCGTCGGTGAAGCGGCCGTGGCGATGGGATGAAATCCCAGCTCGGCGTCACAGCTTTTGGCGATAATGGCCGGTGGCGATAACCCGCCATCCGCATTAGATTACCCAGGCGGGGCTGCACGGTTCGTCAGGAGCAGTATTCCCGGGGCCTTATCGATCCTTAAGGGAGCTGTCCCTGGCCGAGCTCGTGGGTTCGGTCATATGGCGCCCACCTACATGAGTAGGGAACCTGGGATCGATGCTCCAACGGCCATTGCGGCTCCGCACTCATTGCCATCGCGCTTTCGCCATCGCCCCGAGGCGCGAGCGACCCTAGGTCGCAAGTGGAGTGGATTTGAATTTCGCTACCCCTTTGCGGCTTGCGCGGGATGCGAACGTTAGAATTGGACCACTAGCCGCAAAGGGCGACGGTTGGACAGCACGGAAATCGCGACAATAAAAAATGACTTGCGCCGCGAAGCGGCAGCGCGCCGCGATGCGCTGCCGGAGGCCGAACGCCGGCAGGCCGCGGCGGCGATTGCCGGCCGTTCGTTTCCGATCGCGGTTGCCCCCGGCGCCATCGTGTCGGGTTTCATGCCGATGAAGAGCGAGATCGATCCGCTGCCGATGATGCGCCGGCTCGCGGCGGCGGGCGCGCGGCTCGCGCTGCCGGTGGTGGCCGGCAAAGGTCTGCCATTGGTCATGCGCGCGTGGACTCTCGATGCGCCGCTTGTGTCGGCAAGCTGGGGTATCAAGGAGCCGCCGTCCGATGCGCCGGCGGTCGACCCGGATGTCGTGATCGTGCCGCTGCTTGCCTTCGATCGCCGCGGCCACCGTCTCGGCTATGGCGCGGGCTATTACGACCTGACGCTCGCCGCGCTGCGGGCCAGGCAGCCGATCCTTGCAATTGGTATCGGCTATGCCATGCAGGAGGTCGCCGCCGTTCCGGTGACCCCCCGCGACGCGCGCCTTGATCTCGTGCTGACCGAGCGTGAGACAATCGATTGCCGGGGTGCGTGAAGCCTATGCGCATTCTCTTCATCGGCGACATCGTCGGACGCAGCGGGCGCACCGCCTTGCTCAATCGCTTGCCCGGGCTGATCCGCGACTGGCGGCTCGACTTTGTCGCCGTCAACGGCGAGAACGCCGCCGGCGGCTTTGGCATCACCGAGGCGATCTATCACGAATTCGTCGATGCCGGCGTCGATGTGATTACCGGCGGTAACCACTCCTGGGATCAGCGCGAGGCATTGGTGTTCATCGAGCGCGCGCCGAAGCTGCTGCGCCCGATTAATTTTCCGCATGGCACGCCCGGCCGCGGCGCCGCGCTGGTCGATGCGCGCAACGGCGCGCGCGTCTTGGTGGTTAATGTCATGGGCCGCGTCTTCATGGATGCGCTCGACGATCCGTTCGCCGCGGTCGAGCGCGAACTCGACGTCTGCAAGCTCAAGCGTGACGCCGACGCCATTGTCATCGACGTTCATTGCGAAGCGACCAGTGAAAAGCAGGGCATGGGGCATTTCTGCGACGGGCGGGCGAGTCTGGTGGTCGGCACCCACACCCATGTGCCCACCGCCGATCATCGGGTGCTGGCGGGCGGCACCGCTTTTGTGTCCGATGTCGGCATGACAGGCGACTATGATTCCGTTATCGGCATGGTCAAAGACGAGCCGCTCAACCGGTTTTTGCGCAAGATCCCCGGCAATCGCTTCGAGCCGGCGCTTGGCGAGGCGACGCTGTGCGCCGTTGCGGTCGAGACCGACGATGCGTCCGGGCTCGCCCACCGCGTCGGCGCGGTCCGGCTCGGCGGCCGGCTGGAACAGGCGAGGCCGTCGTTCTGGGAGTGACTTTATTTCCGCGCCGACGCGTCATATAACGCCGGCATCAAACCTCATTCAGCAGGGTCGCGGCACGAGCGCTTAACCATGGCCGGTCATTCCCAATTCAAAAACATTATGCACCGCAAGGGGCGGCAGGACGCGGTGCGGTCCAAGTTGTTCGGCAAGCTCGCGCGCGAAATCACGGTGGCGGCAAAGCTCGGCCTGCCCGATCCCACCATGAATGCGCGGCTGCGGGCGGCGATCATCGCGGCGCGCGCCGAAAACATGACCAAAGACACGATCGAGCGTGCGATCAAAAAAGCGCTCGGCGGCGACGCCGAAAATTACGATGAAATTCGCTACGAGGGCTATGGCCCCGGCGGTGTCGCGGTGATCGTCGAGGTGCTCACCGACAACCGCAATCGCACCGCCGGCGAAGTGCGCGCAACCTTCACCAAGCATGGCGGCAATATGGCCGAGACCGGCGCAGTCTCGTTCATGTTCGATCATGTCGGCGTGGTCGAGTTCGATGCTAAGGTGGCGAGTGCCGACGCCATGCTGGACGCCGCGATCGAAGCCGGCGCCGATGACGTGACGTCGCACGAGAACGGCCATGAGATTTTCACCGCGTCGGACGCGCTGCGCGATGTCGCCAAGGCGCTGGAGCAGAAATTTGGCGAGCCGCGCAAGGCGGCGCTGGTGTGGAAGCCGCAGAACACCGTCGCGGTCGACGACGCACAGGGCGAAAAGCTCTTGAAGATGATCGATACGCTCAACGACAATGACGATGTGCAGAACGTCTATGCCAATTTCGAAGTGTCGGACGCGCTGGTCGCCAGGCTGAGCGCCTAATTGCTGCGCACAGGTCGCACTATCGGAATAAACCATCCAGGATTGGCATGCTGACCAGCGCCGCCGCGGCGACAATCGCATAGGCGGCCCGCCGGTAAGTCTCTGCCGAGGCAAGGCGAAACAGCCGCGCGCCGCTCCGAAGCGCGAGCACCTGGAGCGGGCCGAGCAGCAAAGCCAGCGTGATCACATGCGCCGGCAACAGGCCGCGCGCCACATAGGTCACGATCAGCGCGCAGGCGAACAGGCTGAAAAAGGCGTTGAGGTTGGCCCGCACCACCGCGGGGCTCGACATGCTGCCGAGCCAATACACAATGACTGGCGGTCCGACGATCTGAATGGCGCCGCCGAGCCCGCCGGCCAGCGCGCCGACGCCAAGCGTGACCGGCAGGGTGGGCCGGCCGCGATAGCGCCAGCCCGAGATCAGCACCGCAAGCAGGATCAGCACGACGATGGCGATGCCCCAGCGCAAGGTAATGGCGTCGGTGTAGATCAGGATCAGCGCGCCGAACTGTGCCGCGATCACTGCCGCGGTCGCCAGCGGAAACACGTCGCGCCAGTGGGCCTCGCGCCACACCGTCGGCAGCACCGCGAGCGCGACGGCGAAATCGATCAGCAGAAACGTGCCGGCGGCGGTGCGCGGATCGTAAAGCGCGCTCATCAGCGGCACGAAAATCAACGCCGAGCCGAAGCCGGAGAAGCCGCGCACGGCGCCGGCCAGAATCGACACCGCCATCGCCGCATAGCTGCGCGGATCCGTAAAGACGGCGGCAATTGCGGCGCTGTCGGGCAGGTCAATCACGGTCGGGCTGCGCAATGAGCGGTTCGGTCGAAAGTCCTTAGCAGGCGCCCGGCCGCGCGGCGACCTGCTCGTGGTCCGATTCTAACATTCGCATCCCATTTCCGCGTGCCATTTTGCGAATGTTAGAATCAAAGGACCATGAGCAAGTATAGGCTGCTAGTGGAGTTTGGATTTGACATTCGCATCGCGCGCTTGCTGCCAGGTGGGTAGCGAATGTCAAATCCACTCCACTAGGATTGTGCCGCCACCGGCGCTATCAACGAAACATCATGGGACGAGCGATTCGCATCCTGGGGATCGATCCGGGGCTCCGCCGCACCGGCTGGGGCATCATTGAAATCGAGGGCAGTCGGCTTGGTTTCTTGGCCTGCGGCTCGGTGTCGACCGACGACAAGGCGACACTGGCGGAACGCCTGGTCACGCTGCACGATGGCTTGTGCCAGGTGGTTGCCGACCACGCGCCGGAAGAAGCGGCGGTCGAGGCCACCTTTGTCAACAAGGACGCGTCTGCGACGCTGAAACTCGGCCAAGCGCGCGGGATCGCGCTGCTGGTGCCGGCCCTTGCCCGGCTGCCGGTTTCCGAATACGCGCCCAATCTGGTGAAGAAGACCATCGTCGGTGCCGGCCATGGCGACAAAGCGCAAATTCGCATGATGCTTGGCGTGCTCCTTCCCAAAGCTTATCCCAAGACTCATGATGCCGCCGATGCGCTCGCGATTGCGATCTGTCACGCGCATCATCGGCAGAGCAAGATGCTGAGGGTGGCGGCGGGGCAATGATCGGCAAACTCAAAGGCATGATCGATTCCTATGGCGAGGATTTTGTGATCCTCGACGTCGGCGGCGTCGGCTACCAGGTGTATTGCTCCGCCCGTACGCTGCAGGAACTGCCGGGCAGCGGTCAGCCGGCCGCGCTTTCGATCGAAACCTATGTGCGGGAGGACCAAATCAAGCTGTTCGGCTTCATGAGCGATGTCGAGCGCGAATGGTTTCGCCTGTTGCAGACGGTGCAGGGCGTCGGCGCCAAAGTCGCGCTATCGGTATTGGGCACGCTCAAGCCCGCCGACCTCGCGTCCGCCATCGCCATGCGCGACAAGGCGATGGTGGCGCGGACGCCGGGCGTGGGGCCGAAGGTCGCGGAGCGGATCGTGACCGAATTGAAGGACAAGGCGCCGGCCTATGCGGATCTCGATCCGGCGGTGGTGCGGCTGTCCGGCGCTGTCGACGACCGCCGCGCGCCGCGGCCGGTCGCGGATGCGGTTTCCGCGTTGGTCAATCTCGGTTATGGCCAGCCGCAGGCGGCGGCCGCGATCGCCGCCGCCGCGCGCGAAGCCGGCGAGGAACCCGATACGGCGAAACTGATCCGTCTCGGCCTCAAGGAACTGGCGCGGTCATAGCCGAAATCGTGCTATCCGTTTGCGAGTCTTGCGACCCGCAAGCAAGTAGGGTACGGCAGCAATCGACGGTTACGGGGCCCGCCGGTGTTGTTCGACCGCTATCCATTTACCCATGACCGTGATGCGCGCCGCCCGGCCATCCTGGCGCTGTACTCGGGCAATTTCATCGGCGAGGTACGGATCAAGCCGTTTCTGAACGCCCTGCTCAAGCGGGGTGTGATCGCCGACTACCAGGTCGTCGATCGGTCGATGGCCATGATGGGCCCGCTGAAATCCTATTCGTTCACGCACATCTGGTGTCAGCGCAACGTATCGACAGCGCAGTTCAGGTTCTTGAGGCGCAATGCCGACGTGCCGATCATCTACGACATCGACGATCTCATCACCTCAATCCCCCGCTTTGTGATGAAGGCGAACCGTCGCACGCAAACGCGGCTCGACTGGTGCCTTAATAATGCCAGGGCGATAACGGTCGCCACCGAGCGGCTAGGCACAAATCTCTTGGAAGACGTTCCTTCCCTGTCCAGCGAAATTGTCGTTCTTCGCAACGGTTGTGTGAGCGCTATCCCGCCCGAACCCCTCTTGCCGCGCCGACAGGTGATTTGGACCTCCAGCGACGTCCCGTTCTTTCTGGACGGCTATCCCGCTTTCATGCAGGGCTTCGCATCGCTCGTGAAGCGGGCCGGATACGAAGTCATCCTCATCGGCCGGTTCGACGCCAAGTTCGCTGGGCAGTTCGACCAATGCCGGCAAATTGCGTACCTGGATTTCCAGTCCTACCGCGAGTTTCTGCGGTCCTGTGCCGGCGCGATCGGCCTCGCCCCACTGCCGTTGGACCTGCCCCCCGCCGCGCAGCGATATTTCGACGCAAAGTCCGACATCAAGCTGGTCGACTACCTGTCCGCGGGGATCGTCCCGGTCTGCAGCAACGCCGTTCCCTATTCGACGTCCAACCTGTTTCTGCCGCAGCTCGCGGCCGCCGATGCAAAGTCCGGCCTGTTTCCGCCGCTGCACGCCGCCGCCAATGCAAATCAGTTGTTGCATCGACTCGAAACCTGTATCGCGAACCATGCGCGCATGATTGAATATGTTGACGAGACGGTTCACACGCCCGGCCTCCTGCGGCAGAGGGAATTCTCTGAACTCTCGAAGGCGCTGGATCGTCTCTTTGGATAATGCGAGCATGAACCCGCCGCCCCGCCTGGTGACCGCCGAACGCCGCGATGACGATGCCGCGGATACCTCGCTGCGGCCGCAGCGCCTGTCCGAATTCGTCGGCCAGCAGCAGGCGCGTGCCAATCTCGGGGTGTTCATCGAGGCCGCGCGCAACCGCAAGGAAGCGCTCGATCACGTCTTGTTTGTCGGCCCGCCGGGGCTCGGCAAGACCACGCTGGCGCAGATCGTTTCGCGCGAGCTTAGCGTCAACTTCCGGGCAACCTCCGGGCCGGTTATCGCCAAGGCCGGCGACCTCGCGGCGCTGTTGACCAATCTGGAAGAGCGCGACGTGCTGTTTATCGATGAGATTCACCGGCTCAATCCGGCGGTTGAGGAAATTCTCTATCCGGCGATGGAGGATTTTCAGCTCGACCTCATCATCGGCGAGGGGCCGGCGGCGCGTTCGGTCAAGATCGATCTGGCGCCCTTCACGCTGGTCGGCGCTACCACGCGCGCCGGCCTTCTGACCAATCCGCTGCGTGACCGGTTCGGCATTCCGATCCGGCTTAATTTCTATACCGAGGCCGAGTTGGAACTCATCGTCAATCGCGGCGCGCGCGTGCTAGGCATTGGCATGACCGCTGACGGCGCCAATGAAATCGCGCGCCGCGCGCGCGGCACACCACGAATCGCCGGGCGCTTGTTGCGTCGCGTGCGCGACTTTGCTTCGGTTGGCGGCGCTACGTCGATCGATCGCGCGGTGGCCGACCGCGCCCTTGGCGCGCTTGAGGTCGACGCCGCCGGGCTCGATTCGATGGACCGGCGCTACTTGCTGATGATCGCGGAAAACTATGGCGGCGGTCCGGTCGGTATCGAGACGATTGCGGCGGGGCTGTCGGAGCCGCGCGACGCCATCGAGGAAATCATCGAGCCGTTCCTGATCCAGAAAGGCTTCGTGCAGCGCACCCCGCGCGGACGGCTGTTGACCGGCCATGCCTTCCGCCATCTCGGCCTCGCCGAGCCCGCGCGCGATCCCTCGCAGTTCGGACTGTTCGCGCAAGATGACGACTGACCTGCCGGCCGCCCTCTCATGATGACGCGCCGCCGATTCCTGCAATGGCTGCTTTCGCTTGGCGCGGTCGGTGCGGTTGCGTCCGCTTATGCGGTGGTGGTTGAGCCGTTGCTCCGCCAGCGCGTGACTCGCTACAATGTCAGGCTCAGGCGTTGGCCCGACGATCTGCCGCTCACGATCGCGGTGATCACGGATTTGCACGCCTGCGAGCCCTGGATGGATGTCGACCGAATCCATTCGATTGTCGATCAGACCAACGGTCTGGGCGCCGACCTGATCGTCCTGCTCGGCGACTACGTCGCTGGGCTGCGTTATTACCGCACCGGCGAGGTTCACTCCGACGCGTGGTCGAAGGCGCTTGCGGGATTGAAGGCGCCACTCGGCGTTCACGCCGTTCTCGGCAATCATGACTGGTGGGAGGACCATGCCGCACAGGAGAGAGGTCACGGTCCGACGGTGGCCCGGCGTGCCTTGGAGCGGGCCGGGATTCCGGTTTACGAAAACGACGCCGTCCGGCTGACGAAATCAGGGCGTCCATTCTGGCTCGCTGGATTGGGCGACCAACTCGCGTTCTGGCCGTCGCGGCGCCGCCATCCGAAGCGTCGCATCGGTGCCGACGAGTTGAAGGCGACGCTGGGCAAGGTGCCCGACAGTGATCCCGTGATCCTGCTCGCGCATGAACCCGATATCATGCCGCAGGTGCCGGAGCGGGTGGCGCTGGTCCTGAGCGGTCATACCCATGGTGGGCAGGTGCGCCTGTTCGGCTGGTCGCCGGTCGTTCCGTCGCGCTACGGCAATCGCTATGCCTATGGCCACGTCCGCGAACAATGTGATTTGGTTGTGTCGGGTGGCCTGGGATGCAGCATCATGCCGGTGCGTTTCGGCATGCCGCCGGAGATCGTTCTGGTGTCGATTACCGGCGCACGAACCGCGTCGTGAGTTGGTCATTTATTGATGGCGCATTGTCGATGTCGCCCGCTGGTGTTAGAGTTTGAATATGACCAGCACCACTGAAAAAGCAGCCGCTGCGCTTGAGCTTCTGCCGGAGGAACTGCGGGAACCTGCCGTCGCGTACCTCCTGGAGCAGGCCGAGAAATTTCGCGCGCTCCAGCACGAGATCGAGAAGGGCGCGCAAGACGTCACGGCCGGTCGCGTCCGCGCGTGGGACTTTGGTGACTTTCTGCGGCGGGCACGCGCCACCGGCTCCCAATGAAGGCGTGAATGCAGATCTTCGTTTCCGATCAGGCAGACGCCGACCTCATTCAAATTTATCAATATCTCATTGAAAGAAATCTCGCTGCAGCGGAATCGTTTGTCCGGGAGATTGATCGCAAATTCAACAATATTGGCGATTTCCCCTTCATTGGCCGGGATCGCTCCGCTCTCTCGAACGGCATCCGCAGCGTTGTGGCGCATCCCTATGTGATTTTCTACGCGGTCAAGCCGGATAACATTATCATTCTCCGCGTACTGCATGGGCACAGGGACATCGACGCGGAGTTCCAACGATGAATATTTTCGAAGGCGGCTGTCATTGCGGGCGGGTGCGCTTTCGGGTGACCGCCGATCTCGATGGCGTCACCGAATGCAATTGTTCGATTTGCAGCAAAAAAGGCTTTTTGCACTTGATCGTGCCGCCCGAGCAGTTCGAACTCATGCGCGGCAAGGACGATCTTGCGACCTATCGATTCAATACCGGAACCGCGCAGCATACGTTCTGCAAGACTTGCGGCATTCACCCGTTCTATGTGCCGCGCTCGGACCCCGATAAAATCGACGTCAATGTACGCTGCCTCGACGGCGTCGATCTCGCTTCGATTGCGATCAAGTCGTTCGATGGCAAGCATTGGGAGGCCGCGATTCAACAGCAGGTGCCTTGGCGGTGACTGCGCTCGACGGTGAAATCCGGGCCGGCCGGCATGTCATGCAGGTGCGGGTCTATTACGAAGACACCGACTTTTCGGGCGCCGTCTATCATGCGAGCTATCTGCGTTTCATGGAGCGCGGGCGCAGCAACTATCTGCGGCTGTTGGGCGCGGATCAGCGCGCTTTATTCGAAGAAACCGTGCGGGAAGCGCCGGGATTCGCCTTCGTGGTGCGCGCGATGCAAATTGAGTTCCTGAAGCCAGCCGGCATGGACGATGTGCTCGACGTGGTCACGGAAACCGCGGAGGTGCGGGGCGCGTCGGTCACGTTGCGCCAGCAAGTCATGCGCGGCGCCGACGTGCTGATCGACGCGCAGGTGAAAGTGGCGTTCGTATCGGGAGGGCGTGCCCGCCCGATCCCCAAGCCGCTGCGCGTCGCCATGCGGGCCGACCGGGAGCGTAGCGCAGGCTCAGATTAGCGGTCGGCGCGGCAATAAGCGGGCACCAGGCCGAAGTGAGGGTTTCCCAAAGGGCGCGGGACGAAGTGTAGCAGGCCGATCTGTAAGGCCGGTAACCGCTCCTTAATAATAATAAGTGCCACTAGCTACGGCAGTAAAAAGGGACCTAGGCCCTAGTTTGGACATGTTTGGCGGGGCATTCGTAGCGGTATCGGTGGTGGACGGATTAATTTTAGCGCGTGATGCGGGCCGGCGTTGTTTGCCAGGCCGTTTGCTGTCCTCACTGGGTCCCTGCGACGGCAACTCGCCCCGGTTGACGCTCTCGGAGTGCCGAAAGGATCGTGCATGAATCCCGCCCCCGGGCTCGACGCCGCAAATCTCTCGCTCTGGAGCCTATTCTACAACGCCGATCTGATCGTCAAACTGGTGATGGTCGGGCTGTTGGTCGCATCGGTCTGGGTGTGGGCGATCGTGATCGACAAGCTCCTGCTTTTTTCCCGGATGCGGCGGGCGATGGATCGATTTGAGCAGGCGTTCTGGTCAGGCCAGTCGCTTGAGGAGCTTTACAAATCGTTGGCGGCGCGTCCCAGCAATTCGATGGCGGCGCTATTTGTCGCCGCGATGCGCGAGTGGAAGCGCAGCTTGGAAGGGCAGGCGCGCTCGTTCGCCGGGCTGCAGATGCGCATCGAAAAGGTGATGGATGTCACGATTGCGCGGGAAATCGAGCGGCTGGAGCGGCGGCTCCTGGTGCTGGCGACGGTGGGCTCCGCCGGCCCGTTCATCGGGCTACTCGGCACGGTCTGGGGTATCATGACCAGTTTCCGCGCCATTGCGGGACAGCAAAGCACGTCGCTAGCGGTCGTCGCGCCCGGCATCGCCGAGGCGCTGTTTGCAACCGCCATCGGCCTCATCGCCGCCATACCGGCGACCATTTTTTACAACAAGTTCTCGGCCGAGGTTAACAAGCAGGCGCAGCGCCTGGAGGGCTTCGCGGACGAGTTCTCCGCGATCTTGTCGCGCCAAATCGACGAGCGGGCTTAGGGTGAAGCATGGCCATGGGCGCGGCGAACGCCGTTCAGAATGTTAGCAGGCGGCGGCGACATCGTCGCGGCGTCATCAGCGAGATCAATGTAACGCCGATGGTCGACGTCATCTTGGTGTTGCTGATCATCTTCATGGTCGCGGCGCCGTTGCTGACGGTCTCAATTCCGGTCGATCTCCCGGAAGCCAAGGCGTCCATCGCGACCAAGGCCAAGACCGAGCAATTGACCATCACGGCCAAGAAAGCGCGCGGCTCCTGTAGCACCGCGACGGAGTATTACCTGGGCGACAGCCCAATCGCATTCGCCGAGATCGAAGCGAAGATCAAGGCGGCGCGCGAATCCGGCGAGCGTGAGCTCGATCCGAATGTCAATCTGCGGGGCGATCGGGAGATTTGCTATGCCGATATGATGCGCCTGTTGGGAAGCGTCAAATCGGCGGGCTTCGGGGCCAATATCGAGGTCATTCCCGAGCAGGACAAGAGCAAGAGAAGGTAGAGCTTTGCGGGCCGACTGGATCATATCGGCATGTTGTCATCTGGTCGTCATGGGTGTCGCGCTGGTGAGCTTTACGCCAGCGCGGCTGCCATCGACGCCGGTGGAAAGTATTGCGGTCAATATCGTCACCGACGCTGGCGAAAGTCGGATGACCGAGGGCCTGCCGAGCGCGCCGAAACAAGAAACGCGCAAGCCCTTGGTCGAGCGCATTGGCGAGCCAAATCAAATCGACAATCCGGCAGCAAAAATCGCGCCGCGCGAGGTTACTGCGTCCACCGATACGCCGCCATCGCCGCCGCCGGAGCCAAAGCAGGTCGCCAAGAAAAAATCCGAGCCCACGCGCGATTTGATTGCCGATGCACTCAAAAAGGACGACGCCAAAAAGACCGAGCAGAAGCAGGCCGACACCAAAATTCCAACGCCGCCGAGGCGGCCAGCGGAGGCGCAGCCGAAGCCCAAATTCGATCCACGGGAAATGAGTGCGTTGCTCGATAAGCGTGACCCGCAGCGCAAGGCCGCAACCGGCGCCACGATCAGCGACGCGCCGTCGATTGGGGCGCCTAAGGCTAAGGCAGGCCAGCTGACCCAGAATGAACTCGATGCGCTGCGTGCGCGGCTTGCGCAGTTGTGGAATCCGCCTGCAGGCGCGCAGAATCCGCAAGAGCTGGTGGTCACAATCCGCATGAAGCTCAAGCGAGACGGCACGCTGGCGGCCCCACCGATGGTGACGAATTCAGGGCAAAGCGCATTGTTCATGGCGGCGCGGGATAGCGCCATCCGGGCGGTATTTCGTGGCCAGCCTTTTGACATGCTGAGGTCGGAAACCTACGAGGTATGGCAGGATATCGAGATCACGTTCGATCCGCGCGACATGATCCGGGGTTGATTTGCGACATTCCGAGACTGCAATGAGCGAGCGCCAACTATCCCCATCGCCAAGCCTCAGCCGTCGCCGCTTGCTCACGCTCGGCGCGGCCGCTGGCGCGCTGGCCGGGCTTTGGCCCCGCGATGCCGTGGCGCAGCTCAAGCTCGACGTTACGCAGGGCACGATTCGGCCGATTCCGATTGCGCTGCCGGATTTTCTGACCGCGCCGGGCGTTCCCGATCCCGCCATGGGCCGCAACATCACCCAGATCATCACCGCGAACCTGCGACGCAGCGGACTTTTTGCTCCCATTGACCAAGCCACCTATGTCGAACGGATCGCTGACGTCAACCGGCCGCCGCGCTTTGCGGATTGGCGCCAGATCAATGCCGACGCAGTCGTGACCGGCCGCTTGGAGCGGCAGGGCAACGGTAATCTTCAGGCCCAGTTCCGGCTATGGGACGTGGTCGCGGGCCAGCAGATTGCCGGGCAACAGAGTTCGACCACGCCGGACAATTACCGGCGTCTCGCGCACATTATTTCCGATCAGATCTACCATCGGCTCACCGGCGAGACCGGATATTTCGACACCCGAATCGTATTCATCGATGAGTCCGGCGCCAGGAATCAGCGCACCAAGCGGTTGGCGCTTATGGACCAGGACGGCGCCAATGTGCGCTATCTCACGCGCGGCGACGATCTCGTGCTCACGCCGCGGTTCTCGCCGTCGAGCCAGGAAATCACCTATATGTCGTACGGGCAGGGCCACCCGCGCGTATTCCTGCTCAACATCGAGACCGGCCAACGCGAGGTGGTCGGCAATTTTCCCGGCATGTCATTTGCGCCGCGGTTTTCGAACGACGGCCAGCGGATCATCATGAGCCTGCAACAGGGCGGCAATTCCAACATCTTCGTGATGGATTTGCGCTCGCGCGCCACCATGAAGCTGACCGACACCGCGGCCATCGATACGTCGCCGTCCTATTCGCCGGATGGCGCGCGCATCAGCTTTGAATCGGATCGCGGCGGCCGCCAGCAGATCTATGTGATGGCCGGCAATGGCGGGCAGGCCAACCGCATCAGCTTCGGCGAAGGTTCCTATTCGACGCCGGTCTGGTCGCCGCGCGGCGACTACATTGCATTCACCAAGCAGGCGCAGGGCCGCTTCTCGATCGGGATCATGCGGCCGGACGGTTCGGGCGAGCGCATTCTGACCGACGGCTTTCACAATGAAGGCCCGACCTGGGCGCCGAACGGTCGCGTACTCATGTTCTTCCGCGATCCCGGCGGCAATTCCGGTCCGCAACTTTTCACCGTCGATATCACCGGCCGCAACGAGCAGCGCATTGCGACGCCAGCCTTCGGTTCCGATCCGGCGTGGTCGCCGCTGTTGCGCTGATGGGCTGATTTGGGTCGACGAATGCGCGTCGAAAAATCCGGCGGCCCCGGTAACGCCGCATTCACCCGACATTAACCACCACAAGCGGTTTCATGCGCGACACCGCATTTGCGGTATCCGGGCAAGGCAGCGTCAAGGTTGATGGAACCTTCGCTTAACCAGGGTCCTGCTAAACCCGCGTGTCTGACAATGTAAGTCTGACAATGTAAGTGAGACTGGAGGCCTCGGAATGTTGAGCGAAATTTGCAGCTTCCGATCGACACGGCTAGCGTGCCTTATCGTCGCGGCGTTGAGCGTCGGCGCCTGCGCGAGGAATCCCGCCGAACAGAATGCCGCGATGGCGAATGCCAGCGCAGCAACTCCCGGCAGCCAGCAAGACTTCGTCGTGAATGTCGGCGATCGTATTTGGTTCCAGGTCGATTCCTCGGAGCTGACGCAGCAGGCGATCGAAACGCTGGAGAAGCAGGCGCAATGGCTGCGCTCTTATCCGCAATATGCATTCACCATTGAAGGTCATGCCGACGAACGCGGCACGCGTGAATACAACATTGCGCTTGGCGCGCGGCGCGCCCAGGCGATGCGTGATTATCTGGCTTCGCGTGGCATCCAGACCAACCGGATGCGCACGATCTCCTACGGCAAAGAGCGGCCGGTCGCGGTCTGCAACGACATCTCATGTTGGTCGCAGAACCGTCGTGCTGTCACGGTGCTCAACGCCAGTTCCTGATCTCGCGGGGGAAGTACGGGGGAAGGGGTCAACCGGCGCCTTCGGGCGCCGGTTGATTTTTTGCGCCATCGCTGCCGGCGCCCGAATCTCGCTCGGCATCACCGTGTTCTCCGGCATGATTGCCTCGACCTGCCTGGCGGTCTTGCTCGTTCCCGCGTTCTTCGTCATCGTGCAGCGTTTCGAGGAGTGGCGCGGTTCCGGTAAGCGGAAGGCGGCAGCGCCAGCAGAGTGAACTTGGGGGCAATATGGAGCTTGGGCTGAGCGGCAAGGTCGCGCTGGTGACCGGGTCAAGCCGCGGCATTGGGCGCGGTATCGCAGTAGCCTTGGCCCAGGAGGGATGCGATCTGGTGCTAACCGGCACCGATCATGCCGCGCTCATGGATGCGGCGGCGGCTGCGACGGCGCATGGGCGCAAGGCGACAGCGGTGGCGATCGATCTGCGCAAGGACATCGCGCCGGCCGCGCTGACGGAAGCGGCGCTGAGCGCTTACGGCCGCCTCGATATCCTGGTCAACAATGCCGGCACCACCAAGCGCGGCGATTTTCTCACCCTCACCGACGCCGATTGGCAGGATGGCTATGCGCTCAAATTCTTCGCCCATGTGCGGCTCGCGCGCACCGCCTGGCCGCTGCTCAAGCAGTCCCACGGCTCGCTCGTCACCATCGGCGGCACCAGCGGGCGCGTGCCGACCGCGGGTTTCACCATTGGCAGTTCGGTGAATGCAGCCTGCGCGGCGTTTTCCAAGGCATTGGCCGATCTCGGCAAGACCGACGGCGTTCAGGTCAATTGCATCCATCCGAGCTATGTCGATACCGAGCGCTTTGCGCGGCGGGTGAAGGCCGACATGGAACGCACTGGCAAGAGCGAGGCCGAGGTGCGCGAATGGCATCGCCAGGACATCGGCATCGTTCGGCTGGGCACCACCGACGACGTCGCCAATCTCGTCGCCTTCATCGTGTCGCCGCGCGGCCGCTGGTTGCACGGCGCCACCGTCGATCTCGACGGCGGCGAGGTGAAGGCGTTTTGATCCAGCAATGAGCATCCTCCTCACGCCAGCGCGCATCGGCGGCGTCGAGATCAAGAACCGCATCGTCATGCCGCCGATGACGACGCGGCTCGCGGATGACGAGGGCCACGTCACCGACGATACCATCGCCTATTACATGACGCGGGTGCGCGGCGGCGTCGGCATGATCACGGTCGAGATGGCGTCGCCGGAGAGGGCCGGACGCCATCGTCGTCGCGAACTTGGCATCTATGACGACCGATTTCTCCCCGGGCTGTTGCGGCTGGTTGAAGCGATCCATGGCGGCGGCGCCCGGGCGTCGATCCAACTCGGCCACGGTGGCGGTCATACCCGCCGCGACATCTGCGGCGAGACCCCGGTTGCGCCCTCTGCCATCCCACATTCGGTCTATGAGGTCACCAACGAGACCATCGTGCCGGAGGCCATGACGCGCGACCGGATCGCGGCGGCGGTCATCGCCTTCGCGCAGGCCGGTGCGCGCGCTAAGGCGGCCGGGTTCGATTGCGTCGAGATCCATGCGGCGCATGGCTATCTGATTTCGCAATTCGCCACCCCGTTCGAAAACCGGCGCACCGATGAATATGGCGGTTCGCTCGAGAACCGCGCGCGCTTCGGTCTTGAGGTGTTGCGCGCGGTGAAGGCCGCGGTTGGGGCCATGCCGGTGATCTATCGCCTGTCGGTCGATGATTACTTCCCAGGCGGTCTAGTGCCCGAAGACGGCACGCAAATTGCGACCTGGGCGGCGCAGGTGGGCGCTGATGCGCTGCACATCGCCGCCGGACACTACCGCTCGCTACCGTCGGGCGAGCGCATGATTCCGCCCATGGCCTATCCCGATGCGACGTTTCTCGATTATGCGGCTGCCGTGAAGCGGCGGGTCAGTATTCCGGTGATCGCGGTCGGTCGCCTTGGTGACCCCGAACGCGCTACCGAGGCGGTTGCAACCGGCAAGGCCGATTTCGTCGCGCTTGGTCGCACGCTGATCGCTGATCCGGACTGGGTTGTGAAGCTTGCGCGCGGCGAGCCGGCGCGCCGGTGCCTGGCATGCAATACGTGTGTCAATGAAATGCGCGGCGGCGCGCAACTGCATTGCGTTGTTAACGGCGCGGTGGGGCAGGAGCGCCGGTTTCAGTCGGCCCGACCGCCGACCAACCGACGCATCGCTGTGATTGGCGCAGGTCCGGCAGGGCTGACCTATGCATCATTGGTGGCGGCGCAGAATTCGGTGACGGTGTTTGAGCGCGCCGCGCGTGCTGGCGGTGCATTCCGCTACGCCGGCAAGGCGCCGCTGTTTCAGGAGGTGGTCGCCAATCCGCAGTCGTTCGACCGCTATATCGGCCAGCTTGAAGCCGCCTGTGTGGGGTGGGGCGTGACGTTTCGTTACGGGGTCGATGTGGCGTCTGCGCGCGAACTTTTGTCGCCGTTCGATTGCATCGTGATCGCGACCGGGGCGACCTATCGGTTCGGCCTCGGTCCGCTCGTGACCGCGCTGCTCGATTGCGGGGTCGGTCGCTGGCCAATCGTCAGACGGCTTCTGTCGTTGGCATCGGTCCGCGACTGGTTCTACTACCGGGTGCGCCGGCCCAGCGGCGCGGCGCTTGCGGGTCTTGCGTTACCGGGTCAGCAGGTGGTCGTGATCGGCGACGCGCTGACCGCCGGGAAAAGCCGGCCGGCCATCGCAAGCGCGTTTGAGGCCACACTAAGACCTTGATCTTGGTGACGGATTTGAAAACCTTTTGAGGGAGAATCAGTCACAATTTGGACGCGGGGCCTTACTAGGGTGGTACTTCGCAAAAGGTAGATTGGGATCGATGTTTCGCAGCATGCTTGGGCTGACCGCCGCGCTGGTGGTCGCCGTCACCGTGGCCACGGCTCCACGCCCGGCGTTGGCGCAGGGCGGCGACCGGCCATTGGGCTTTCTCAGTGACATCTTTGGCGGAAGCCAGCGGGTGTCGCCGGGTGCGTCGCCCGATCGGCCGACGGCGCCAGCGCAGCCAGCGGGATCGCAAGGTCGCGTTGCACAGGCTCCACCGGGCGAAATCGGCATGCGGCTTGACCGCCTCGAAGCGCAGATTCGCCAGCTCACTGGCGCGCTCGAACAGTTACAGCATCGCAACCAGCAACTTGAAGAGCAGTTACGGCGCATGCGCGCCGGAGAAGGTGCCGTCCGGATACCGCTCGCGCCCCAACAGGGGCAAATGCAGCCGCAGACTCAGCCGCAACCGCCGGCCGGCCGGCGCGGCGACGTGTTCGATCCCGCGCAGCATCCGAATGCGCCGGGCGCACCGCGCGTGCTTGGCGCGGTTTCTCCAGGCGGCGGCCCCCCGCCGTCGCAACCGCCCATCGCAACCGATGAACTGGGCGCTCCGGGCGGCCGCGCCGCCGGCGCGCCGCTTGATCTTTCCACGCTGGCAGGCGTGGCTTCCACCGACCGAGCGCCATTGCAGCCCGGCGTTGAGCCGGCGCCGCGCAGCGGTGCGCAGGTCGCAACCTTGCCGCCATCCGACAGTCCGCGCGACAATTACGATCTCGCTTACGGTTATGTGCAGCGCAAGGACTACGCGCTGGCCGAAGACACGTTCCGTAATTTCTTGCAACGGTTCCCGAGCGATCGGCTGGTGCCGGACGCGCAATACTGGCTCGGCGAAAGCATGTTCCAGCGCCAGCAATATCGCGACGCGGCGGAGGCATTCCTCACCGTTTCAACCAAATATGAGTCCAATGCCCGTGCGCCGGACGCGCTGTTGCGCTTGGGTCAATCACTCGCCGCCATGGGCGAACGCGAAGCGGCCTGTGCCTCGTTCGCGGAAGTAACGCGCAAATATCCGCGCGCATCGGTGGCAGTCAGGCAAGGCGTCGAGCGTGAGCAAAAACGCGTCCGTTGCTGACGACGTTTCACCGATCGCGGAGGCGGAGGCGAGCTGGCTGTTTCGCGGGCTCGCTCAATATCCGACTTTGATCGTTGCGGTGTCCGGCGGCCCCGATTCCACGGCGCTGCTGCTGCTGCTTGCGCGCTGGCGCTCCGGGCTTGAGCAACCACCGAGGCTACTCGCGGCGACCATCGACCACGGTCTGCGTGAGGAGGCGAAAGCCGAGGCCGAAGACGTCGCGCGGTTCGCGCGTCAGCTCGGTATCGAGCATCGCACCTTGCCCTGGACCCAGCGCAAGCCAAAGACCGGCCTGATGAAGGCTGCGCGGTTGGCGCGCTATCGGTTGCTGTCCGAGGCGGCGCGCGAAGCCGGCGCGGCGCATGTGCTCACAGCCCACACGCGCGACGACCAAGCTGAGACGGTGCTGATCCGGATGGCGCGCGGCAGCGGCGTCAGCGGATTGGCCGGCATGGCGGCGTTCACCAGCATTCCGGTCAAGGAGGGCAGGGGCCTGGCATTAGTCCGCCCGCTGCTGGACATCCCCAAGTCGCGGCTGATCGCGACGCTCAAGGCTGCCAAGATTCCCTATGCGGACGATCCCTCCAATCGCGACCCGCGGTTTACCCGCTCGCGCTTTCGCGAACTGATGCCGGCGCTCGCGCGCGAAGGACTGACCGCGGCGCGCCTGGTTGCGTTGGCCAGCCGGGTGCAACGGGTCGAAGATGCGCTAAACGAGGTGCTCAACATCACGCAGGAAAAAATCGCTCCCGCGCCCTGGCCGGTCGGGGGGCCGGTGATCATGGATGCGCGGGCGATTTTCGACTTGCCCCATGAGATCGTGTTGCGCTTGCTGGGCCGAGCGATTACTTGGGCGGGCAGCGAGGGACCGGTCGAACTTGGCAAGCTTGAAGCGCTTTACGCGGCGATGTCGGAGCCCTTATCCGCGGCCATGCTCCACATGGACGAGTTTGCGAAGTTTCGCCGCACCCTGGCCGGCGCGGTGGTGACCCTGGAGGGCGGCCGGATTGCCGTGGAACAGGCCCCGATGCGCGCCGCCGCACGCCGGCAGCACGGCCGCTTAACCAAGCGCCCAGATGACCGGCCGAAAAGGCCCAAATGATGCTAGAATTGAAACAAAATGGCCATTCTCACCGGCTTCCCTTGGCAGGGGCCGATGTGAGACTTAGATTGAGTGACGAGCAGGGTGCGGGTCGGCCACAACTGGCAGCGAGCAACGGTTTTTACGGCTTGGCGGCGGATCGGCGGCATGCCGGTCGCGGAACAGGTCGGATAAAGGAACGAGCTGAATGAACGCCAATCTGCGCAATTTTGCTCTTTGGGTCATCATTGTCCTGCTATTGCTGGCGCTATTCACGCTGTTTCAGAATCCAAGCCAGCGCGCGCCTTCGCAGGACATTCCGTTCTCGCGCCTGCTCGACGAGGTGGATCAGGGCCGCGTGCGTGAAGTGACAATCATGGGCCCCGAGATTCAAGGGGTCTTCAACGATGGCCGCGCCTTCCATACCTACGCGCCCAATGACCAGACCTTGGTTCAGCGCCTCCACAGCAAGGGCGTTTCGATTACCGCGCGTTCCCAAAACGACGTTCCCTGGTTTGTTTCGCTGCTGGTGTCATGGGCGCCGCTGATCGTGTTTATCGGCTTGTGGATATTCATGACCCGGCAGATGCAGGGCGCCGGAGGCAAGGCGCTTGGCTTTGGCAAGTCGCGGGCAAAACTTCTGACCGAGGCGCATGGCCGCATCACCTTTGAGGACGTGGCGGGGGTCGACGAAGCCAAGCAGGACCTGCAGGAAATCGTTGAATTTCTGCGCGATCCCGGAAAATTCCAGCGGCTCGGCGGCAAGATTCCGCGTGGCGTGCTCTTGGTCGGTCCACCTGGCACCGGCAAGACGCTGATCGCGCGCGCCGTCGCCGGCGAAGCCAATGTGCCGTTCTTCACGATTTCCGGCTCCGACTTTGTCGAGATGTTTGTCGGTGTCGGTGCGAGCCGCGTGCGAGACATGTTCGAGCAGGCCAAGAAGAACGCGCCTTGCATCATCTTCATCGACGAAATCGACGCGGTCGGCCGCCATCGCGGCGCGGGCCTCGGTGGCGGCAATGACGAGCGCGAGCAGACACTCAACCAATTGCTGGTCGAGATGGACGGTTTCGAGACCAATGAAGGCATCATCCTGATCGCAGCCACCAACCGCCCGGATGTGCTCGACCCCGCGCTGCTGCGGCCTGGCCGTTTCGACCGCCAGGTCGTGGTGCCGAACCCGGACGTGACGGGCCGCGAACAGATCCTCAAGGTGCATGTGCGCAAGGTGCCGCTGGCGCCGGACGTCAACCTCAAGACCGTCGCACGCGGCACGCCCGGTTTCTCCGGCGCCGACTTGGCCAACCTGATTAACGAAGCAGCACTGATGGCGGCGCGGCGCAACAAGCGCATGGTCACTCAGGCCGAGTTCGAAGACGCCAAGGACAAGGTGATGATGGGCGCCGAGCGCAAGTCGCTGGTAATGACCGACGAGGAGAAGGCCCTGACCGCCTATCACGAGGGCGGCCATGCCATCGTGGCGCTCAACGTCAAGGCCACCGACCCCGTTCACAAGGCCACCATCATTCCGCGCGGCCGCGCGCTTGGCATGGTGATGCAACTGCCCGAGCGCGACAAGCTGTCGATGAGCCGCGAGCAAATGACCTCGCGCCTCGCCATCATGATGGGCGGTCGCGTGGCCGAGGAGTTGGTGTTTGGCAGTGACAAGGTGACGTCGGGCGCATCGTCCGACATTGAGCAGGCAACCAAGCTCGCGCGCATGATGGTGACGCGCTGGGGTCTGTCCGAGGAACTCGGCACCGTTGCCTACGGCGAAAACCAGGACGAAGTGTTCTTGGGTTACCAGGTATCGCGCCAGCAGAATGTGTCCGAGGAGACCAGCCGCAAGATCGACATCGAAATCAGAAAACTGGTCGAGACCGGCTATGCCGATGCCGAGCGCATTCTGACGGAGAAGCGCGCCGACCTCGAAACCCTGGCCAAGGGCCTGCTCGAATTCGAGACGCTGTCCGGCGACGAAATCAAGGATCTGCTTTTAGGCAAGCGGCCGGTGCGCGAATCGGTGATCGAGCCGTCAACGCCGCGCGGATCGGCGGTGCCGCCCGCCGGCAAGCCGCGCCCGCGGCCGGAAACCGGTGGGTTGGAACCGCAGCCGCAGTCATAGACGGCCATTCCGGTCGTGACCTCATAGAATTCGACGTCGAGGCCGGGCTCGTCCCGGCCTTCGGCATTTTGTGGCGTCGCACGCGCGTTGTAAGACGTGGATTGTAAGACGTGGATCGACAGCGATTGTGGTTTGACGCGGATGACAACCGGTCCAGAAGAACCCTTCCCGCCACCCTGGACGCTGGCCGGATTCCATCTCGGCGCGCGGCTGGCGCTGCCGATCATGCCCGCAATGATGGCGTTCGGTCTCGCGGTCGGCGCAACCGCGGCGCGCAAGGGCCTCAGCTTCGTCGACAATCTGCTGATGAACGCCTTCGTCTATGCCGGCATGTCGCAACTGATCGCGATGGAGGCGTGGCCGGAACAGTTCACCATTGGCGCGCTGGCAGCGCTCATCGTTCTGTGCGTCACGGTCAATGCGCGGATGCTGCTGATGGGCGCGGCGCTGCATCCGTGGCTCGGCACTTCGTCGCCTTGGCGCATCTATCCGACTTTGCATGTGCTCACGGATCCATCCTGGCTGATGGCGATGCGTTACCGTGCCGGCGGTGGCGCCGATGCCGGGGTGCTTCTCGGATCGAGCGTGGTGCTCGCCATCGCATGGCTCGCCGCAACCAGCCTTGGCTATCTGGGCGGAGCGCTGATTGTCGATCCGCGCCGCTATGGCATTGACCTTGTGATGCCGATCTTTTTTGCCGCCATGCTGATCCCGCTGTGGCGGGGCGGTCGCCGCGCCATCCCATGGATTGTGGCCGGCGTAACGGCCGTCGCGATTCAGCAATTGGTCGACGGCTGGTGGTTCATTGTCGTCGGCGCGATTGCCGGCAGCGTCGTCGGAGGCTTGATCGATGACGCCGATTGAGGCGGCCGATTGGGGCATTTATGCCGCGCTCGCGGTCATGGCGGTTGCGACCTATGCCATGCGCGCCGGCGGCTTCTGGCTGATGCGGCATGTGCCGCCGTCGCCACGGCTTAAGCGCATGCTGGAGGCGCTGCCGGGATCGGTGATCGTTGCTACTGTGCTGCCGATCATCGTGCGCGACGGTGTCACGGCGGCGCTGGCGATTGGCGTTGCCGTCGCCGTCATGCTGCTGGTCCGGCGGGATATCTTCGCGGTGATCGCCGGAATGGCGGTGGCGGCTTCGGCGCGCGCCTGGGGCATGTAGGCAGCGTGAGCCGCCGTTCTCAGCCGCGCATCGCCGCTTTGATGGCCTCAACCCCGCCACCGGACTTTGCCGCGGCGATGATTTTGGCCTCGGTCGCGGCGAGCTTGTCGTTTGCCGCCCACATGGCGTCGATCTTGTCGATCGGAACCACCACCGCGCCGTGACGGTCGGCATGAATAAGGTCGCCGCTTTTGGTCGCCATGCCCGCGACATTCACATCGATGCCGTAATCGACCACATGCACATAGGCGTGCGACGGCACGATCGCCGCTGCCAGCATCTGGAAGCCCGGCGCGATCATCGGAATGTCGCGGATCGAGCCGTCGGTGACGACGCCGAGCGCACCCAAGGCCTTGTGGATGTTCGATTGCACCTCGCCCCAGAAGGCGCCGAACCCGGCGTGCTCGCCGTCGAGGTCGTGCATCACCATGATCACCGGTTGCGGCGCTTGCGCGACATAATCGAGATAGTCGAGCCGCTTCTGCATATAGCCGGCTTCGCCCAGCGGGACTTTGTCCTTGGCTTTGAAGGTCACGGTCCTGGCGAAACCCACCAAGGGCGGCAGATCCGGGAACGGGCAGTGCAGGTGCTTGACGGTGTAGCCATGGCCGCGCCGCTCGGGCGCGACCATCTCGATCAGGTTGCAGACCGTCGGGGTATCGATCGCCCGCAGGAATTCGAACTGACCTGTTGTAAGCGCTTCAGCCATAAGGGGTTTCCTTTCGAAGGGCATTCTCTTGGTGTTCTTGGGCGAAGGCGTGAACCTTAACCGGTCTTGAACCGACGAATATCATATCTGCATGGGGCTGGCCGGTGCCCGATCGATTGATCGGAGGCGACGGTAGGCTCCGCGTTTGCTATCCTATTTGGGGGAAATCGCATGCATTGGACCGATTCGTGCGTTGGCAGGCCGTCGGTGCGCAGCGCGGCGCTGGCGGTTTTGGCCGCGGCCTTGCTGGCAGGCCCGGCCTTGGCCCAAAGCGGCAGCCCGCCTGCGAAAGCCAAAGCGAAGGAGCAAACGGCGGCGAAGGCCAAGCAGGCGCCGCCCGCAGCGACCCGCATCTCGGATTCGCCCCATCCGAGCTATGACAACGAAACCGCGCGGCGCATTTCAGCGACCCTGCTGAGCTATTCCACCCTGGAAGTGCGGGGCGGCTGGCCGACATTGCCATCGGAGGTCGTGAAGCTTGCTCCCGGTTCGTCCGGACCGGATGTCGCCCTGCTCCGCGCGCGCCTGGCGGTGACCGACGATCTGCCGCCGCAATATGCCAGCGGCAATGTTTTTGACGCTCACCTGACTGCCGCGATCCGGCGCTTCCAGGCCCGCCATGGCCTTGAAGAAACCGGCACGGTTGGGCAGCGAACGCTCGCTGCGCTCAATGTTCCGGTCACCCAGCGCCTGCGTCAGCTGGCGGCCTCGCTCGATCGGCTTGCGGGCATGGATTTTACCTTTGGGCAGCGTTACGTGGTGGTCAACATCCCCGCCGCGGTCGCCGAGGTGGTGGAGAACGGCAAGGTTACGCGGCGCCACGCGGCCATTGTCGGCAAACCAGACCGGCCATCGCCGACGCTCACGACCCATATCACCGCGGTCAATCTCAATCCGACATGGACCGTGCCGTTGAGCATCTTGAAGAAAGACATCCGGACCAAGATGCGCGCCGATCCCGGCTATGTCGCGCGCATGCGGATGCGCGTGCTGGATGGGGCCGGCCACGAAATCGATCCAGCCTCGGTGAACTGGCACTCCGACGGCGCGCCGAACTTCACCATCCGGCAGGATTCCGGGACTTGGAATGCGCTTGGCGCGGTGCGCTTCGACATGCCCAATCCACACTCCGTCTATCTGCACGACACCAATAACCGGTCGCTGTTCAGCGCGGACTACCGCTTCCAGTCGTCGGGCTGCGCGCGCGTCGAAAATCCGCGCGATCTCGCAGTGTGGCTGCTGCAGGACCAGGATGGCTGGAATCGCGCCAAGATCGACGCCGCCATTGCCGGCGGTCAGCGGCAGGACATTCGGCTGGCCCGCCGGGTGCCGGTGGCGTGGGTCTATCTGACCGGCTGGGTGAGCCGCGACGGGCTCGTGCAATTCCGCGATGACATCTACAACCACGATACAGCGCCTGCCAATGCGCTGGTCGCGGATCTGCGGTCGTCGACCAATGATGCGCGCGCCGCGGGCTTTGTGCTGCAATCGGCCGACCCGGAGCCGATTCGGCAGGTGTCCTATCTCGATAGCCAGTAGGAACGTGTTGTCGGTGACGGTGCTGGGGGCGTTCGTCGCGACCGCCGCCACACGAACGATGCGGACAGCTTGATCCTCAAGCAGCGGCCGAAGCGGGAGCTCGATTCCAAATCGTTGCGACCACCGCGGCGATCAGGGCGGTCATCGCGCATATCAATGCGACGCAGGCCGGCCAGCCGGCCGCCTCCCAAGCAAGGCCCGGCAGGAATGCGCCGAAGCTGCCGCCGATGTAGAAGAACGTCACATAAAGGCCAACCGCGGACGACCGGCCTTCGGTCGCGGTGAGCGTGACATAGCCGGTCGAGACCGCCTGCGCGGTCAACCCACAGACCGCGCAGATAGCGAGCCCTGCGATGATCGCGACCAGCGACGGGATCAGCGTCAGCAGGATCCCGCCCATCCAGACCACGCAATTGCCGATCATGAAGGAGCGCCGTCCGAGCCGATGGATGAACCGGCCGGTCATCGGCGTGATTGCCGAACCGAGCAAATAGACCAGAAATACGGCGCCGAGCAGCGTCGCCGAAAATGAGAACGGCGGCGCGGCGAGCACAAAATTGATGTAGGTGAAAGTCGCAATGAAATTGAACAGCGTTCCGAACCCGACGGCATAGGTCGCGACCAGTTGCGAATTTCGCAGGTGTTGCAACATCTGCTTGAGCGACGCCAGAAAGCTTGCCGAGCGTACGAAATGGCGTTCGCGCGGCAACAGCGCCGCGACCGCGCCGGCCGCGGCGAGCGTGATTAGCGCCAGCACCACATGAGCGCTGCGCCATCCGATCATGTCGGAGAGAACGCCGGTCACGAACCGGCCGCTGAATCCACCAAGGCTGGCCCCGGAGGTATAGACCCCGGCCATGCCCGCGACCTCCGCCGCCGGCCATTCGTCGCCGATATAGGCAATGATGACCGCAAAAATCGGCGGCAGGGTCAGGCCTTGGATGAAGCGCCAGGCGACGAGCGATGGCAAATCGGGCGCCATGGCGATCATGAGCGTTGGAATGACAAGCGCCAGCATGGCCGCGGTGATGACCCGCTTGCGTCCGAGCACGTCGGCGGCGGCCCCGCTGAATGGCGCGGTCATCGCAACCGCCAAAGTGCCAGCCGTCATGGTCGCGCTGATGGCCGCCGCGCTGACGGAGAATTCCGCCGCCAATGATGGCAGCAGCGCTTGCGGGGAGTAGAGATTGATGAATGTGCAGTAGCCGGCAAGCCCAACCGCCAGGCCGCGCGTAAGCTTGCCGCTTGGCGCGGTCGCGATCATGCGAGCGCAGCCCTTGCGCGCAGGAGCGTTGTTTCCGCCGTTTCCGAGGCGTCGATGCGATGCCATGCGACCGAGCCGAGATCGTAAGCCTGCTGCGCGCGCGCCACGTCGGCGTTGGCATCGGACGCATCGCGCACCCGTGCGCCAATGCGTCGAACGCGTGTGGCGAGGTCGGCTTCCAGAAATAGTCCCAGGAACGGCACGCCGGCGGCCTTCGCCGCGCGCGCGGCCTGCGCGCGTTCATCGGGATGGGCGAATACCGCATCCAGGACAACCGCGTGGCCGGCGGCGGCGGCGCGCCGCGCCTTATCGATCAGCGATGCGTAGACTCGCGCCGTCACCTCCGGCGTATAGGCTGCCGGCGTCAACGGCTCAAGTTCGCGTCTGCCGAACAGCGTTTTGCGCTCGATGTCGGAACGCAACACGACGGCGCCGGGCGGCGGCCCCAGAAACGGGGCGAGTGCGCGCGCCAAAGCCGATTTTCCAGTGCCCGACAGCCCGCCGACCGCCACAATGATCGCCGGTGGCGGTGCGATGAATTTTCCGGCCCAATCAAAATAGTGGCGTGCGCTGCGCGCGATCGCGGGCTGCTCATCGGGCTTGGCGCGTTCCAGGCGCGCCGCGGTCACCTTGGCGCGGATCGCAGCCCGCATTGCCAGGAACAGCGGCAGCGCTGCAAGCGCATCGAGGTTTTCATCGCGCGCCGCCTCGATGAGATAGCGGTTGAAGACGCTATTGGCCGCCGGTCTCAGATCGCGCTCGACCAGATCCATCAACAGAAAAGCAAGATCGTAAAGCACGTCGCCGGAGGCGATCACCTCGCTGAACTCGATGGCGTCGAACAGCGTCGGGTGGTGGTCGAGCAGCACGATATTGCCCAGATGAAGGTCGCCATGGATGCGTCGGACAAACCCCGCTCGTCCGCGCTCGAGGAGCAGCGGCCGAATGCGCGCCAAAATGGCGCGGCTCGCCGCCACGAAGTCACGGCTCGCCTCGCGCGGGAATAATTCAGGCCGCAGCGCGAAGGCGTCGGCATGATCGCCGATCTCGCCCTCGATGGCCGCGATCCAGCGCACGGCATCGGCAGGCTCGGCATCGGCGTGAGCGGCAGCAACGCTGTGCGCGAGCGCATCGGCCAGCGCCGGATCGATTGCTCCGGCGGCGGCGAGATGGTCGAGCGTCTGCCGTTCGTCAAAGCGGCGCATTTCGACCGCCCACTCGATGGGTTCGCCCTTTCCGTCGAGCGCCAGCCGTCCGTCGGTCTCGCGCGTTATGGCCACAACCCGGCGGTAGATGGCGGGCGCAGCGCGGCGGTTGACCGCAAGCTCGGCTTCGCAGGCGCGCTTGCGTTTGGCGAGGGTGGAATAGTCCAGGAACGGGAATTTGACCGCGCGTTTGACCTTCAGCGCCCGTTCGCCGGCGAGAAAAACCGAGGCGGCATGGGTGTCGATCCGCTTCACCGCTTGCCCGCCATGGGTCTCCGGCGCGGCGAGCAGCGCGAATACCGCGTCCTGCGTTGTCGGGGTATCAGTCATCGGCGCATACCATTGACGGGTCGTTCGATAGCATTGACCTTATGTCGTTATCCGGCAGCAATCATGGAGAACAGCATGCTTGTCGATCTTCGCACCTATCGCGTCAAACCCGGCATGGCTCAGGCTCAGATGGACGTCTACGAAAAATACGGCCTGCCCACCCAGATCAAGTATTGCGGCGAGCCGATCGCTTATCTCTCGGCCGAAAGTGGCGATCTCAATACTTTGGTCCATCTGTGGGCGTTCAAGGACGCCGGCGATCGCGCCGAACGACGGGCGGCCATGACCAAGGAGCCGGATTGGCAGGTCTATGTGCGCAAGAACGCCGAAAATGGCTACATTGTCGACCAGCGCACCAGCCTCATGGTGCCGGCGAAATTTGCGCCGATCAGGCGCTGACCGGCCGACGGGGCTACCGGGCAGCAGTCCACCGGACAAATTGCTTTTGACCGAGGTGGCGTAAGCGCGATTCCGGCTATAACCATGCCGTCAATGCAGGAGCAATCATCGATGCGTGCGGGTGACGGCCTTAGAACCGGTGGCGAGATCCTGGTCGATCAGCTTGTCATTCATGGCGTGCGGCATGCCTTCTGCGTGCCGGGCGAGAGTTACATCGCGGCCCTTGATGGCATGTATGGCAGTTCAATTGAGTTGACGGTGTGCCGGCAGGAAGGTGGCGCGTCAATGATGGCGGAGGCGGTCGGCAAGGCGACCGGCCGACCCGGCATCTGTTTTGTAACCCGCGGTCCGGGCGCGACCAATGCATCGGCCGGCCTTCATATTGCGCGTCAAGACTCCACGCCGATGATCCTGTTCGTCGGCCAGGTCGGACGCGACATGCGCGAGCGCGAGGCCTTCCAGGAACTCGATTATCGGGCGATGTTCGGTTCGATCGCCAAATGGGTAACCGAAATCGACGATCCCAGCCGGATTCCCGAACTGGTGTCGCGCGCCTTTTATACGGCGACCAACGGACGGCCTGGCCCGGTGGTGGTGGCGCTGCCGGAGGATATGCTGTCCGAGCGCGTCGTCGTGGCCGACATGCCGGCTTTTGACGTGGTTGAGACATCGCCGGGCGCGGCCGAGATCGACCGTATGCGGCAATTGGTTGCCGCCGCCGAGCGGCCGCTGGTAATTGCCGGCGGCAGCCGTTGGTCGCAGTCCGCGAGCGCCGCCCTGATGCGCTTTGCCGAGCGGTTTGAAGTTCCGTTGGTGACGTCGTTCCGCCGCAGCCATGTGGTCGACCCGCTTCATGCGAGCTATGCCGGCGATCTCAGCAGCGGGCCAAATCCCAAGCTGTTGGCGCGCGTGAAGGCGGCCGATCTCGTGCTGCTGATCGGCGGGCGTCTCGGTGAATGGCCATCGCAGGGCTATACATTGCTGGACGTGCCGGTGCCCAAGCAGACGCTCATTCATGTGCATCCCGGCATCGAAGAACTTGGACGGGTCTATCGTCCGCAGCTTGCGATCCATGCGACGCCGACGGCCTTTGTTGCAGCGCTTGATCAACTCGCGGCGCCGAATGACATTCGGTGGCGGGCCGAGACCAAAGCCGCCCATGCGGATTACCTGGCCTGGTCCGAATCGCCGACCGCGGTGCCCGGCCCGGTGAATATCGGCGAGATTGTTGTCAGCTTGCGCAAAGCGCTTCCCATCGATGCCGTGGTTTGCACCGGCGCCGGCAATTTCTCGATCTGGGTGCAGCGCTTTCATCGCTATCGCCACTACGGCACGCAATATGCGCCGGCATCCGGGTCCATGGGATATGGCTTGCCCGCGGCCGTCGCCATGAAGCGCCTGATGCCGGAACGCACCGTCGTGGCATTTTGCGGCGATGGCGATTTCATGATGACCGGGCAGGAATTTGCCACTGCCGTTCAATATGACCTGCCGATCATTGTCATCATCGTGGACAACGGCATGTACGGCACCATCCGCATGCACCAGGAGCGGCATCATCCCGGCCGCGTCATCGCCACGACGCTGCGTAATCCAGATTTCGCGGCCTATGCCCGGGCGTTTGGCGGCGTCGGTGCGACGGTGGAGAAAACCGCCGACTTCGCCGCCGCCTTCACGTCCGCGCAGCAGTCCGGCAAGCCCGCGATCATTCACATCAAGGTCGATTCCGAGGCGATCACGCCAACGACGACGCTGGCCGCGATCCGTAAGCAGGCCCAAACGGCCGGCGGGTGAGCCTGGGTTGCATTGCGCCGGCGGGGTGAATCGTGGTTCACTCCTTGCCATGCCCTACCGGCGCACCGACAATGTTCGACGTAAGCTGGCCGCGCGCCATGACGCGATCCTGTCGGCGGCGCGGGCGCTTGCTTCGGAAGGTGGCATCGCCGCGGTGCAGATGGTGCCGGTGGCCGAGCGGGCCGGCATTGCGGCCGGTACGGTCTACCGTTATTTCCCATCCAAGACCGAATTGATTGCCGATCTGGTGGCGGCGCTGGCGCAATCTGAAATCGCCGCGCTCTCAAAGGCCGCTGACGCCGCGCCGGGTCCGCTCTCGGCGCTGGCGGCGGCATTGGCGACCTTCGGCGTGCGGGCGCTGGCGGATCGCCGGCTCGCGTTCGCGCTGATCGCCGAACCGATTGATCGCGATGCCGATGCTGCCCGCATCAAATATCGCAAGGCGCTCGCCGGCGCGTTTGAAACGCGCATTCGCGTCGCGGTGGCCGGCGGGCATCTGCCCGATCAGGATCCCGGCGCAGCTGCATTGGCCTTGGTCGGCGCGCTGATTGAAGGATTGGTCGGCCCCTTGGCGGCGCCGATTGCCGACGATCCGGCGAAACGCCGCGCCACGGTCCAGGCGCTGATGCTGTTTGCCCTGCGTGCGCTTGGCGTGGTCGATGCGCGCGCGCGGGGGCTTGTGGTGCAAACGCGCCTTCCGCTGGCGCATTGAGCGGACACACAGCGACCTTGACCCTATTGCAAGGTGGCGGTCGCGATCCAATTGGTAACGGCGCGCAAGGCGTGGTCGCATCCGGAGCCATTGTGGTGGGCGTCGTATACCGCCAATTGCGTATCGGCTGAGGTGCCAAGTGTCGCAATGGATCGGCAGCGTCTGACCTCCCTGGTGCAATCGAGCGCGTCGGCGTCGTCGGCGGTCTCTTCGATTACGCGATCGAGCATGTCCGAGATCGTTACCGCGCCGTCCTCGGTCACAAAGGTGCCATGCACGCCGTAGCGCTGGGCGCGCCATTTGTTCTCGATCACGATGGCGCGCGACACGGCACTCATGCCGGCATTGCATGCCGGGTTATTATAAAGGTGGCGCGCCAAGGTGCGATAGAGCGCCGCGATCGCCAGCGAATCGTCGAGCAGCGTGCAACAATCGGGCGCGCGCAGTTCCAAGGTCGGATGGTTGAGCGAAGGCCGGATCGCCCACCATACATAGCTCGAATCCTCCATCGCGCCTGAGCGCACCAGCGCGCTGACATAGGCGTCGAATTCCTCATTGGTGCGAAACAGTTCCGGCATGCCGGTGCGCGGCAATTCGTCATAGGCCGCGAGCCGATAACCCTTGAGGCCGGTGCGGTGGGTTTGCCAAAACGGCGACGATGTCGAGAGCGCCAGGAGCAACGGCAAATACGGTAGCATGCGGTACATCACGCCGACACGCGCCGCCGGATCGGGCAATTCGACATGCACATGCATCCCGCACAGGATGTTGCGCTGGCCGATCATCTGAAGGTCTTGCATGACGGCGTCGTAACGCTGTTTGGAAGTCTGAATGGAATCGCACCATAGCGCCGTGGGATGCGTGCCGGCCGCAAGGAAGGCGAGGTTGTGCTCGGCGGCGACGGCGGCCAGCGTCTGCCGCAAATGCCGCAGTTCGTCGCGGGCGTCAGACATGCAAACATGCGGCGAGGAGACCACTTCGATTTGCGATTGCAGCAGTTCGCCGGCGACATGGCCGTTAGTCGCGCTGCGCGCGGCTTCGAAGAATGCCCGCGGCATTCCGGGCGCGATCGAATTGGTTTCCGCGTCGACCAGAAAATATTCTTCCTCGATACCGAATGTGAAATCGCGCGCCATAGTCTGGCTCCTTGCGGGTCCGACGACAAGCCTGGACCCGATCAATGGCCTAGTGTCAGAATCATTGGGTCAGCTTTTGGGAGAAGCGGTGGCGGAAAAACTTTTCGCCAAATCGCCCACTGCGGTACCGGGTTCCGCCAACACACAAGGCGACCGGTCGAGCCGTTCAATGCGACATCAATACCGGCACCGGCATCGATTTGAGGATGCTGCGGGTGACTCCACCAAGGATGAACTCGCGCAGTCGCGAATGGCCATAGCCGCCCATGACGATAAAATTTGCACCGGTGCCGGCCGCATGGGCCAAGATCGCCGACTGCACTTCGGCATTGCCAGCGGCAATCCGCTTGATGTTCACGGTAATCCCGTGGCGTGTCAGATGCCGCTTCATGTTGGCGCCGGTGATCTCGCCGCTTTTGTCGCGTTCGCCGGTTACCACCACGATCTCGATCGCCTTGGCGCGTGACAGCAGTGGGATGGCATCGCCAATAGCCCGCGCGGCCGGGCGGCTGCCGTCCCAACAGATCATCACATTGTCGAGGTTGAGCGGCTGCGTATGAGTTTCGGGCACGACGATCACCGGACGGCCGGAGCCGAATAGCGCGCCTTCGATCAGCAACTCTTCGGAGACGCCTTGGTCGCGCGGCGCCTGTCCGACCACCACGATGTCAAAGCGCCGGGCGATCCGCCCAAACAGATCGGCCGCGCCGGCAATGCTGGCGTCGAGCAGGCGGGTTTCGGCCGACACGCCCGCGCTCCGGGCGGCAGCCTCGAAATTGGCCACCGCCACCTGGCCGGCCTTGGCATTTTCTTCGCGCTGGACCTCGATCAGGTCGGTCGGGATGCCGCCGAGCAAGCTTCCCGGGATCACCGGCTCATAGACGAAGGCGATCCCGACGACATGCGCGCCGCATGACTGGGCCAGCGAAATCGCATAGTCGGCGGTGACGTCCCGCGTCCCGCCGCCGCCAAGGTTGACGACCAAGTCTCGGATCATCGCGTCCGACTCCTTGCCCCTCGGAGATCATGCCCGGTGGGGCGGGCCGGTTTACAAGCGCCCGTGGGATCGCTGGGCCTGTTTATCGCTTGTTTCCGCTGTCATCGAACTGTTTGAGAAACGCCCACAGATTGACGATGTCCTTCTCGTCGCGGACGCCTGCGAAGGCCATTCGGGTTCCCGGCATCCGTTGCATTGGGTTCTTGATATATTCCGCGAAGCTTTCGTCGGTCCATTTGATGCCGGATTTCTTGTTGGCCTCGGAATAGTTGAAGCCGGGGATCGTGCCAGCCTGACGACCTTCGAGGCCGTTGAGCGGCGGGCCGAGTTTCACCTTGGCGGCCGCGCCGGCATCGTGACAGGGAAAACACATCCGCTTGAAAACGCCTTCGCCGGCGCCAGTGTCTTGTGCAAGGCCGGCGCCGCCGGATGCGATCACCAATGTTGCTGCCAGCCAGTACTTCGTCAGTGCCATTACCGTCTCCTGTTTGTGCCAAGGCGCTCTGGTTGCGCCGAGGCTGCGATTGGCAGGCGCAGCCTGCTCGTTTTGGCCATGTGGCGCGATTAATCCCCCACCCGCCAATATTAAACACCCAGACTTAGGTCCATTGCGCCCCGCGCTGTCAACCGTTTCGGATTGGATTCCGCCATGGGGCCGCCGCAGGGGCGCGATTTTACGGGGCGTTCCCGCTATAACAGAACCGATTTGAAGGAGCGGCGCCAATGGCGATCACGATGCCGGAACTCGATGCTGCGGTGCTCGCGCGCCGGGACCGGATCGTGGCGGCGCTTTGCGCGATCGTGCCGGGGGAGGGCGTAATCGCCTCCGAGCAGGCGATGCGGCCATTTGAGTCCGACGGCCTGACCGCCTACCGCGCGCTGCCAATGGTGGTGGTCTTGCCGGATACCACCGAGCAGGTGCGCCGGGTTCTCGCCTATTGCCACCGCGAGAGCATCAAGGTCGTCCCGCGCGGCGCCGGAACCTCGCTGTCGGGTGGCGCATTACCGCTGACCGACGGCGTGCTCCTGGGCATGGCCAAATTCAATCGCATCCGGGACATCGATTTTGCGAACCGCGTGGTGGTGGCGGAGCCCGGGGTGACCAATCTGGCGGTGACCCAGGCGGTGGAGCACGCCGGTTTCTATTATGCCCCGGACCCGTCATCGCAAATCGCCTGCACCATTGGCGGCAATGTGGCGGAAAATTCCGGCGGCGTGCATTGCCTCAAATACGGCATGACCGCCAACAATGTGCTCGGCTGCGAATTGGTGCTGATGAACGGCGACGTGGTGCAGATCGGAGGCCGTCATCTCGACGCCGGCGGTTACGACCTGTTGGGGATCATCACCGGCTCGGAGGGATTGCTCGGCGTTATCACCGAGATCACCGTCCGGATCCTGAAGAAGCCGGAAACCGCGCGCGCTGTCTTGGTCGGCTTTATGCGGTCGGACGACGCCGGCGATTGCGTGTCGCGCATTATCGGCGCCGGCATCATTCCCGGTGGCATGGAGATGATGGACCGGCCGGCGATCCATGCGACCGAGGAATTCGTCCATGCCGGCTATCCGCTCGATGTCGAGGCGCTGCTAATTGTCGAGCTCGACGGCCCGCAGGCGGAGGTCGATCACTTGATTGCGCGCGTTGAGACGATCGCGCGCGAATGCAAGGCGGTGACCTGCAAAGTGTCGGCGTCCGAACAGGAGCGGTTGCTGTTCTGGGCCGGGCGCAAGGCGGCGTTTCCGGCGGTCGGGCGTATTTCGCCGGATTATTACTGCATGGACGGCACCATCCCGCGTGCCAAGCTGCCGCAGGTGCTCAAGCGCATCCGCGAATTGTCGGAGCACTACGGTTTGCGGGTCGCCAATGTGTTTCACGCCGGCGACGGCAACCTCCACCCGTTGATCCTGTACGACGCCAACAAGCCCGGCGAACTCGACAAGACCGAAGCGTTCGGCGCCGAAATACTCAAGCTGTGCGTCGCGGTTGGCGGCGTTCTCACTGGCGAACACGGCGTCGGGGTCGAGAAGCGCGACTTGATGCCGACAATGTTCTCGGAAACCGATCTCGCGCATCAGCAGCGGCTCAAATGCGCTTTCGACGACAAAGGCCTGCTCAACCCCGGCAAGGTGTTCCCGACATTGCATCGCTGCGCCGAGCTGGGGCGTCTGCATGTGCATGCCGGCCGCGTGCCGTTCCCCGACATTCCGAGATTTTAGCGGCGCAATGACCGACACGCTCAAGCCGCGCGATAACAAAGACGTCGAGGACGCCGTGCGCTGGGCGTTGGCCGAAGGCAAGACGCTCGAAATCGTCGGCCATGGCAGCAAGCGCGGTATTGGCCGGCCGGCGCAGACCGATGCGACGCTCGATCTTTCGGGGCTCGTGGGGGTAACGCTGTACGAGCCCGAGGAACTGGTGCTGACCGCGCGCGCCGGAACGCCGATTGCCGAAATCGAGGCGCTGGTCGCTTCGCGCAATCAGCAACTCGCATTCGAGCCCATGGATTACGGTCCGCTGTTCGGGGCGCCCGGCGGTCGCGGCACCATCGGCGGCATCTTGGCGGCAAACCTGTCCGGCCCGCGGCGGATCAAAGCGGGCGCGGCGCGCGACCATTTCCTTGGGATGACGGCGGTGTCCGGGCGCGGCGAGACCTTCAAGTCCGGTGGCCGGGTGGTGAAGAACGTCACCGGTTACGATCTTTGCAAGCTCATGGCGGGCTCCTGGGGCACCTTGGCTGCGCTGACCGAGGTTACCATCAAGACGCTGCCGCGACCGGAGACCGAGGCGACGGTGCTGGTGCTTGGGATGCCGGTTGATGCGGCCTGCAAGGCCATGACCGTGGCCATGGGTTCATCATGCGATGTTTCCGGCGCCGCGCATCTGCCGGCTGATGTCGCGCGCAACGCTTCCGGCGATCTGCCGCCGGGCGCCGCCGTGACTGCCTTGCGCTTGGAGGGTGTTGCGCCGTCGGTCACGCATCGGCGGCGCGCATTGGAGGCCGTGCTCCAGACCTTCGGGAAGCTAACCGCGCTCGATCATGCGGCATCGCAGGCGTTGTGGCGATCGATCCGCGATGGCCTGCCATTGATCGCAACCGATCCGGCAGCGCATGGCGCGCTCTGGCGCATCTCCCTGCCGCCCAGCGAAGGGGCGCGATTTGCCGCGCGCATGCCTGACAGCGCGCGCATTCTGTTCGATTGGGCGGGCGGGCTGTTGTGGCTCAGGGTCACGCAGCGCGGAGAAACCCTGGCGCCCCTGGTGCGCGATACCGTGCGCGCCTGCGGCGGTCATGCCACGCTGATCGAAGCCGTGACGGCGCTGCATCGCGTGACCGATGTGTTTGAACCTCAGGATGGCAGTCTTGGGGCATTGACGAAACGGGTCAAGGAAGGCTTCGATCCAAACGGCGTGCTCAGTCCCGGGCGGATGTGGGCGGGCGTTTAGCGCAATGCAGACATCATTTTCCTTGGCGCAGCTTGCCGATCCGAACCTGGCCGAATCGGAGAAAATCCTCCGCGCTTGCGTCCATTGCGGGTTCTGCACCGCGACCTGCCCGACTTATGTGCTCTTGGGCGACGAGCGCGACAGCCCGCGCGGCCGTATTTACCTGATTAAGACCATGCTGGAGCGCGACGCCCCCGCTACCCCCGATGTGGTGACCCATGTCGATCGCTGTCTGTCCTGCCTTTCATGTATGACGACCTGCCCATCCGGCGTGCATTACATGCACCTGGTCGATCATGCTCGGATCCATATCGAGCGAACCTATCGACGGCCGCTGCTCAACCGCATGCTGCGTGCGGTGTTGGCGGCGGTGATTCCCAACAATCGCCGGTTTCGCACTGCGTTAAAGCTGGCGGGTTTCGCCAAGCCGCTCGCGCCGCTATTCGCCTGGCTCGGCCTCAAGCCGGTCGCCGCGATGTTACGGTTGGCGCCGGCGCGGCTGCCGGCTCCAGTCACGGCCGAGAATGTCGTCTTTCCAGCCGTGGGCCGGCGCCGCGGGCGGGTCGCCCTGATGGCGGGATGCGTGACGCCGGTGATCGCGCCATCGGTCCAGGAGGCTGCCATCCGTGTGCTGACCCGGCACGGCATCGAGGTGGTCCTGCCGCAGGGGCAGGGCTGTTGTGGCGGGGTGGTCCACCACATGGGCCGCGAGCATGATGCGCTGGCGGCGGTCCGGCGCAACCTCGATGCCTGGATCGCCGAAGCTGACGGGAAGGGTCTGGACGCCATCCTCATCACCGCGTCCGGCTGTGGCACGACTGTCAAGGACTACGGCTTCATGCTGCGAAACGACCCGGCCTTTGCCGGCAAGGCGCAACGGATGTCCGCGCTGGCCAAGGACATTAGCGAATATCTCGCCGGGCTGGACCTGCCGCGGCCGGCGACCGCGCCAGGGTTGGTGGTAGCTTATCACGGCGCCTGCTCGCTGCAGCACGGCCAGAAAATCACACGCGAGCCCCGGGAATTGCTTTCCAGAACCGGTTTCGTGGTCAAGGAAGTCCCGGAGGGGCATTTGTGCTGCGGGTCAGCTGGGACCTACAACATGCTTGAGGATGACATTGCGAAACGGTTGCTTGCCCGCAAGGTCGCGAATATCGAAAAGGTCAGGCCCGACCTGATTGCCGCTGGCAATGTCGGTTGCCTCACGCAGATCGCGGCGGGCACGGCGATCCCGGTGGTCCACCTGGTCGAGTTGGTCGACTGGGCCACCGGTGGCCCCAAGCCGCCCGCTCTGAACGGGGTATCGATCGTCGCTCCGGCGCGGGCCGCCGAACCGGTGCTTTGACGGCGATGGGTCGGGTTTGCGTCGCGCTGCTTGTTGCGTCTCGCTGCTTGTAGTGCTGTGTTATGGTGCAGGCGGGCCGAACTGGACCAATATTCAGGCCTCAACGATCGGAGAGCGATCATGGCAAAGAAGCGTGCGAAGAAGTCGAAGACCAAAATCAAGAAAAAAATGAAGCGGGCTGCACCGGCCCGCAAGAAGAAGAAAGCAGCTAAGAAGCGCGTGGCCAGCAGGCCCGCGGCGAAGAAGAAGGCTCGGAAGAAGGCCGTGCCAAAGGCTGCACCAATGGCTGCGCCAAAGCCGGCGCCGATGGTTGCGCCAAAGCCGGCGCCAGCCCCGTCGTTTGGAATGGGATCGCCGTTTATGGGATCCGGCGGCGGTGGCAGCAGCGGCGGCAACTGAGCCGCGGTTGCAGCGCGTTAATGACAGACCGCCTGCCGCTAACGCGGCGGGCGGTCGTTTTATTTTGCGCTTTGGATCAATCTCAGAACTTAAACTTATCGAGCATTCGCCGGTCGATGGCGGCGCCGAAACCCGGCGTATCGCTCGGCGTGACGGCGCCGCTTTCGAATTCGAAGTCGCCGCTAAAGACATCGCTCGCGAGCTTGTCAAAGAAATGCGTCTCGATCGGCGCTTGCGCAAGGCTTGGGATTGCCATGCGCAGGTGAACGCGCGGCATCGCACCGATGCGCGATTCCGAATCGGTTCCGATCACCATCGGAACGCCGGCCGCTTCACACAGCGCGACGATTTTCAGTGACTCGGTAAGGCCGGTTCGCCTGAGCTTGATGCTGATGCCGCCGACCGCACGCGCGCTCAGATGCGCTTGCACCGCATTGAGCGAATTGCAATGCAGGTCGCCGAGGATGGCGATCGGCAAAGCCTGCGCCAACAGCGCCATGCGGGTGAGGTCGCTTCCTTGGCAGGGGTCCTCAATGAAATCGACGCGATGATCGGCGATTTTCGACAGGATCGTGCGAGCCTCGAACGCGGTGTATTTGCTGTTGGCGTCGACATAGATCGTCGGCTTGTCGCCGACCGCCTTGCGCACCTCGCGCACCAGCGCGACGTCCTCCTCGGATCGCTTCCACACTTTCAGCTTCAGCCCTTGATAGCCGCCGCCTAGCACGCGTTCGCTGGCTTCCGCGAGCATTGCTTCGCGGGTATCGCCATGCGCGACCCAGGTCAGCGGCACCGGCTTGGCCGGTCCGCCGCCGAGCAGCCGCCAGACCGGCTGCCCAAGAAGCTTGCCGCGTAAATCCCACAGCGCGATGTCGATCAGCGATTTCGCCGCCCGGCAGTCACGGATCCGATCGAGCCGATTGAGGATCGCCAGATGGTGCAAGGGATCGGCGTCGACCAGCAATGGCTTGAAGAAGGTGTCGATCATGTAGGCGATCGAGCGCGCATCCTCGCCAGTGAATTCCGGACGGCAGACCGCTTCCGCAATGCCTTCGGTGCCATTGTCGAGGGCGATGACGAGGAGGCTGTATTCCGCGCTCGCCTGCTTCACATGCGCGAACTGCACCGCGTTGCGATACGGCAGCCGCAGGCAATGCGCAGTCACGCTGACAATACGGTGGCCGCTGGCCTGCGATTGTGGCAGTGCGCTCGACGCCAATCCCGGGGTGGCCATGGTGCTTCCGCCCGCCGCCTACTCAGCGGCAACGTGGCGGGCCGAAGGTGCCGGCACCGGGCGACCTAACGCACGCGCCTCCTCGATCCAAGCGTTGATTGCATCGCGAATATTCGCGAGCGCTTGTTCGGCCGTCTCGCCGTCCGACATGCAGCCCGGCAGGTCCGGGACGGTCGCGACAAAGCCGCCGCCGTATTCTCTGGCAAGCGGCTCAATAATGACCGCGTAGTCGAGTTCAGCCACGTCCTTGAACTCCAATCACTTGATCGAGGAAGCGCACAAGTTTGCGAACATAGACAGGTTTTGCAGACCGCCTGCTCGGTATTGTAAGAATATCACGTTGCGACGGATGTGACACCTTGTAATGGGAGCCGCCGCCGCTCGGCGCGGAACAACGTAAACCATGCTCACGACAGACGGCTTCTACGTCTGCGATCGTCCAATCTGCGGCGGGATTGCGCCGCATGCTATCAAGACGGTCGCTCATCCAATGCGGTTAAACTCGTCAATAGCGGAAGCCCATCCTATCCGTTTGTAAAGCACGGGAACAAGCAGCCCGCAAAGGCAGGAGCCTGCCGCCAGGGGCGCGCTCAATTGCAATTGCATCGGGATGGCCCGGCCAATAGCATTGGCCGATCTGGAGTGGCTGTCTGCCAGCCCTTCCGCCCCCACACGCCGACGAGGTGCGTTATGGCCTACAACATTCTGCTCATGGGCGCGTCCTATGGTTCGCTGCTCGCTTCCAAGCTCCTGTTTGGCGGCCATTCGATCCATCTCATCTGCCTGCCAGCCGAGGCCGATCTTATCAATTCCGAGGGTTTCGAAGTGCGGCTGCCGGTGCGCGGCCGCAAGGATCCGGTGGTGCTGCGGTCGCGCAATATGCCCGGCAAGGTCACGGCCGGTCCCGCCGCCGGCATCGATCCAAAGAATTACGATCTGGTCGGGCTCGCCATGCAGGAGCCGCAATACCGTTCGCCCGGTGTGCGCGAATTGCTCGACGCGGTGGCGAAATCGCGGGTGCCGTGCATGTCGATCATGAACATGCCGCCATTGCCTTATGTGAAGCGTATTCCAGGCCTCGATTATGCAGCGCTTGAGCCGGCCTATACCGACGCGCGGGTGTGGGATTCGTTCGATCCCGGCACGATCACGCTTAACAGCCCGGACCCGCAGGCGATCCGCCCGCCTGACGGCAAGGCCAACGAGTTGATGGTCACCTTGCCGACCAACTTCAAAGTGGCGCGCTTCGACAGCGACCAGGCGACTGCGATCCTGCGTCAGCTTGAAAAGGACGTTGACGCTGCGCGCTTCGACACGCCAGAAGGCAAGATCGAACTGCCGGTCAAGCTCAGGGTCTATGACTCGATCTTCGTGCCGCTCGCCAAGTGGGCGATGCTGCTCGCCGGCAATTATCGCTGCGTCACCGAGGACGGCATGCGCACCGCGCAGGAGGCCGTGCATTCCGACATCGCGACGTCCCGCGCGGTTTACAATTTCGTGTTCGATCTCTGCGTCAAGCTTGGCGCCAAGCCGGAGGATCTGGTGCCGTTCGAGAAATACGCCGCCGCGGCGCAATCGCTGGTGCGCCCGGCGTCGGCGGCGCGCGCGCTGCAAAATGGCGCGCCTAACATCGAGCGCGCTGACAAGCTGGTGCAATTGATCGCCCGGCAGAAAGGCCTGAGCCACCCGGCGATTGACGCCCAGGTGGCGCTGGTCGACCGGCGGCTGGAGGCGAACCGTAAGAAGGCTGCGGCGGCGTAGGACTATTCGCAAGGTTTGGTGCGATGACGGCAATATTGGAGGCCGCATTGGCGGCCGATACCTTGATTTTGAGCAACGCCGGCGCTCACGCCAACGAGGATTGGCGCGGCATTATCGAGAGAAAGGCAGCGGACATCGCAAATATCGGACATACCGTCTGGGTCATAAATTCGAATGCGGCGCGGCCGGACGTGGTTCGGTCTTTCTGCAGTAATCATGGTGCCCGTTACGTGATTTTGGTGGGACGAGAGCGTGACACCACTTCAGGCAGCGGAACTCTTAGAGATAGCGCCGCACAACTCTATTCCATCGATCCGCACTCATGGCAGCCACTTGTGCAAGGCCTAGGCAAAGTGACAGAAGACATAAGACGTTCGACGACTGGAATGTGGTTTGACGCACTGGAAGAGGTAGCGTTTGGTTCTTTTGATCTGGCCGTATTTGTGAAACATAATGACGATCAACAGCTCACTCGCTTTTGGCCAAGCGACTCGACCTATCCGGTTCGTCGTTTTGCTGCAGTCCGCCCGGGCAGGTATCAGATACTTGGCGCCGGTCGTCTCTCATCACCGTTTGCAGTATGGCTAAAAACATAGAAGCAAACTGTCGACATGACCCGGCGTGAACCCGAAGCCGGAGGGGCGGGGAGCGTACAGGAAGGTGCTCTAAATGCCGATTGCGCTCCCCCGACGTGATATTCACGGCAAAGCGTTCACGGGGCGCGATATGAAACTACTCGAATTGCTGCTCCGGCCGGATGGAGCCAGTCTGGAGGCAATCAACCGGGCCGTTGCGACGCGCGTAGCCGCACGCAGCTAAATTCGAGATTCGACCCGCCTCGCTGAACGGCTTGGGGGAACCGTTTGGACCCAAGGCCATGGCGGGACCCGTCGTTTCGGAATTCGTGTTCCAATTTAGAACTGAGACACAATACGCAGAACGCAGAGTGACGCGGCAGCACGACAACTACAACCCCGTCGCCTTTTTCAGCGCCTTATCGATGCGGGTCTGCCAGCCGGGTCCGCTAGCCTTGAAACGCTCGACCACTTCACGCGTCAGCCGCAGCGAAACGGCGATCTTGGTGGGCTCCTTTTGCGGTCCGCGTCCGCGCCAGCTTTTCGCCAGTGCCGGAAAGGCGATAGCGAACGGCCTTGCGCGTCGAAAATCACGCGCGGTCCATTCCGGGTTGTCCGGATCGGCCGCGATCCCGGTCTTGATGCGCGCCTCCGCCGACTTGGAGCGCGCACGCACCTTGCGCTTACGGATTTTCATGCAGCTTCCTCTCTGCCCGGCTTGCCGAGCGCAGGCTGATTACAGAGATGGCTTCGGTGCCGAGCGGCGAGAAGACAAGAGTCACAAGCTCATCGCCCAGCCAACCAATGGCTCGAAATCGCGGGCGGCGGCTTTCTCCTGCGTGCCCGGGAATCACAAGAGCGGTCTCCCATTCGAATGATTCCGCATCCGCCAGATCAAGCCCATGCGTCGCAAGATTGGTCCGGCGCTTGGGCTCGTCCCAGACAATCTTCATTTATTTTGTATATACAAAATAATGAGGTTCTGCAACCATCGCCTTTGACAAATCACTATGGACGAAATGAGTTGTCCGGCGGATGGTGATGCTGCCAACCAACATAAATCCAACTAAACCATGTCCACCACCTTCGCCGGCCATTATCCCATCGAAAGTCGCACCGGCGAGATCGAACGACTGCGGCTGCAAGCCGAGGCGATGGCGCCCGATACCGGCACAATGCTTGATCGCATCGGCGTCGAGCCGGGCTGGCGCTGTCTTGATATAGGCTGCGGCCCCGGCGGCATCACCGGCCTGTTGAGCGCGCGGGTCGGCATCGGCGGGCAGGTGGTCGGCCTCGATATGAACGAAGAATTCCTGGCGCATGCGCGCGCCAGCGCGCCCGCCAATGTCGAATTTCGCCGCGGCGATGCCTATGGCTCCAATCTGCCGGCCGCTTCGTTCGATCTGGTGCATATGCGTTTTGTCGCGAGCACCGCCGGCGATCCCGAGCGGCTGCTGCGCGAAGCGCTGCGGCTTACCCGCGTCGGCGGCATCGTGGCATTGCAGGAGCCCGACGGCTCGACCCTGCATTGCCATCCGCCGCATCCGGCCTGGGACCGTTTGAAGTCGGCCTTGCTCCGCGCCTTCGCCGGTGTCGGCGCCGACCTGACGCTCGCCCGCCGGCTCTATGCGGTGGCGCGCGAAGCGGGCCTCGCCGATGTCCAGTATCGGCCGTTCCTGATCGGGGTGCGCTCGATCGATCCGATGGTCGATTACCTGCCGTCGACGGTTGAATCGCTGCGCGGCACGGTGCTTCGGCTCGGGCTGCTGTCGGAAACGGAATTGGCCGCGGCGCTGGCGCAGTGCCGGGCGCATCTGCGCGATCCCGGAACCGCCTTTACGATGTATACCGTTGCGCAAGTGTGGGGCCGCAAGCAAACCTAACTCGTTCCGAAAGCAATGCATGGTTGCTGCTGATCCACTATCCGGCGGTGAGGTTTCGGTCGCGCTGCGGGGCGTCAATAAGACGTTCGCCAGCGGCGTCACCGCGCTCGATGGCTTCGACTTGACGCTGCGGCCCGGAGAATTCGTGTCGTTGCTGGGCCCGTCGGGTTGCGGCAAATCGACCGCGCTGCGCCTGATCGCCGGCTTGATGGAACCGACGCGCGGAACGGTGTCATGGTCAGGCGGCAAGCCCGATGATGTGTCGTCGCGGCGAGAGCAGATCGGCTTTGTGTTCCAGGAGCCGACATTGATGCCATGGACGACCGTTGCCAGGAACGTTGGCCTGCCGCTGGCGCTACGCCATGTCGATTCGGTGGCCGCGGCCAGGCGTGTCGCCGCGGCGCTCGATCAGGTCGGGATGGCCGGGTTCGATCGCGCCTATCCGCGTGAACTGTCCGGCGGCATGAAGATGCGCGCCTCGATCGCGCGGGCTTTGGTTACTGCGCCGGCGCTGCTCTTGATGGATGAGCCGTTTGCGGCGCTTGATGAGGTTACCCGTTTCAAGCTCAATGACGATCTGTTGACGCTGTGGCGCGCCGCGAGGCGCACGGTGGTGTTCGTCACCCATTCGGTGTTTGAGTCGGTCTATCTCTCCGAACGCGTTGTGGTGATGGCGTCGCGGCCCGGTCGCGTATTCGCCGAACTCAAGATCGCCATGCCCTATCCGCGCGACCGGCAATTTCGCACCTCGGCGGAATACGCCGCCCGCTGCCGGCAAGTGTCCGAAGCGCTGGCCGAGGCAAGCGGCGGAGCCGGCGGCGCATGACGCAAGAACCCGCCATGGCATTGAGCGAACGATTCGAAAGCGCGCTGCGCATGGTGCTGCCGGTCATCGTGCTGGCGTTAGGCGTGCTGGCTTGGGAGGTCGTGGTCCGTGTGCAGGAGATTCCGCCTTATGTGCTGCCCGGGCCCGGCCTGGTGTTTCGCACGCTGATTGAAGATTGGGCGCTGCTTGCGGACTCGCTCCTGGTGACGCTGACCACGACCTTGCAAGGATTCGTGCTGGCGGTGGTCGGTGGCGTCGGGCTTGCGGTGCTGTTCAATCAGTCGCGGCTGATCGAATATTCGTTTTATCCTTACGCGGTGATTTTGCAGGTCACGCCGATTGTTGCGATTGCGCCGCTGCTGCTGGTGTGGCTGCCGCAGGATGCGGCGGTGCTGGCCTGCGCCTGGATCGTCGCGTTTTTTCCAGTGCTCGCGAATACCACGCTGGGTCTGAATTCGGTCGATCACAATCTGGCCGATCTGTTTCGGCTATACGGCGCGTCGCGCTGGCAGGTTTTGCGCCGGCTCAAACTGCCGGCGGCGCTGCCCTATATCCTCGGCGGGCTGAAGATCGCCGGCGGTTTGTCGCTGATCGGCGCGGTGGTCGCCGAGATGGCGGCAAGTTCCGCGGGCGCCGGCTCCGGTCTGGCTTATCGGATCGCCGAGTCCGGCTATCGCCTGAACATCCCGCGGATGTTTGCCGCCTTGGTGCTGCTATCGATCGCCGGCATCGCGATCTATTTCGCGTTGGCGCTGGTTTCGCATCGTCTGCTGCGGCGCTGGCACGACAGTGCCGTGGCGCGCGAGGGCTAAGATCTGATGCAACGGCTCACGCGCCAAGCGTGAGCCGCACCGCGATCCCGAGCGCCGCCATGATCGCGATGGTCTCAATCAGGCCGCGGTGCAATGCAAATACCAGCGCCGCCGCGATCGCGGCGAGCACCGCCGCTCTGACATCGAGGCTCGCCCATTCAATGGCGAACCAACGCAGGGGTCCAGTTTCGACTTCCGTGATGTTGCGGAACAGAACGTGCAGCGTGAACCAGACCGCGAGATTAAGGATCACGCCGGTCACCGCCGCGGTGATCGCCGCCAGCGCGCCGGCCAGCCGGGTATTGCTGCGCAAGTCCTCGATGAAGGGCGCGCCCGCGAAGATCCACAGGAACGACGGTGCGAACACGGTCCAGGTCGTCATGGCGGCGCCCAGCATTGCCGCGACCAGCGGCGTGAACGGCGCGGCGTCGCGATAGGCCGCGAGAAATCCGACAAATTGCGTGACCAGGATCAGCGGCCCCGGCGTGGTTTCGGCCAGGCCGAGCCCATCGACCATCTCGGCGAGCTTGAGCCAGCCCTGCGCTTCGACCGCCTCCTGCGCCATATAGGCCATCAGCGCATAGGCGCCGCCAAAACTCACCACCGCGAGCTTGGAGAAGAATACGCCAAGCGACACCAGCACGTGGTTGGGCCCCAGCATCAGCACGACGATTGCGACCGGCGCCCACCAAATCGCAAACCAGGTCGCGGTCGCCTTGGCGGCCACGCGCCAGCGGCCCGGTCGTGGCGGCGCGCGCGGACCGTCGAACGGTTTGATGCCAAGCTGTCGCGGCGCGACACGCGCGACCAGGAAACCGATCAGCGCCGCGGCAATGACGATCAGCGGGAACGGAATTTGCAGAAAGAAGATGCCGATAAAGGCTGTGGCGGCAATTCCAATCAGCAGCCCGGTTTTCAGAGAACGCTTGCCGATCCGTAAGATCGCTTCGACGACGACCACCAGCACCGCCGCCTTGATGCCGAACAGCGCGCCGTCGACCACCGGAACGCCGGTAGCGAGCACATAGATCAAGCTCAACCCCAGCATGACCAAGGCCCCGGGCACGATGAACAGCAGCCCGGCCGTAAGCCCGCCGCGCACGCCATGCAGCAGCCAGCCGACATAGGTCGCGAGTTGTTGCGCCTCGGGGCCTGGCAGCAGCATGCAGTAATTGAGGGCGTGCAGATAACGCGCTTCGTCGATCCATTTCTTCTCTTCGACCAGAATGCGATGCATCATTGCGATCTGGCCGGCCGGCCCGCCGAACGACAGGCAGCCGATCTTGAACCAGACCTTGAAGGCCTCGTTGAAGGTGGGCGTCGTGGCATCGCCGGTTCCGGCGGGTGAAGCGGGGTCGGTGCTCATCGGGCGAAAAGCGGTCTCCTCCGCCGCGGAGGCGGCGCCTAGTTTATACGCCTTGGTTTACAAGAAGCCTTGGGGGTTAGGCGGGGCGACCGTCGCGAACCCCGATTAGCATCAGTTATCGCGGATTTTGGCAATGAACAATGCCATACCCGGGCTGGGTTGCCGAAACTTCGCCGCTGGGGCTAAGGTCCGGCCGACCGTGACGCTTTTGGCAATCCCGAGGACCCTGCATGGCTCAAGTCGAAGACCGCGCCCGAAAATCGGCGGCGGGCATCAATGACGATATCGGCGAGGAGATGCGGCTGCGGCTGTTCCGCTCGCAATTCCTGCTGCGCGAGGCCGAGCAGCGCGCCTTCGACCTGTTTCTGCAAAACCTGGTGAAGGGCACGAGCCACCTGTCGCTGGGGCAGGAGGCGGTGGCGGCGGGCTTTGCCTGCGCCATGCAGCCGGGCGATCTGTCGTTTTGCACCTATCGCGGCCACGCCCACACTTTGGCCCGCGGCGTGCCGGTCGAGCAGGTGCTGGGCGAGTTGATGCAGCGCGATAACGGGCTGATGCGCGGCAAGGGCGGCTCGATGCACCTGACCTCGGCCGAACACGGGGTGATGGGATCCTATGCCATCATCGGCGCGCATTTGCCGATTGCCTGCGGCGCCGCCTGGCGCGCGCAGTACAAGGGCGCCAAGGATGTGTCGGTCTGCTTCTTCGGCGACGGCACCACCAATATTGGTGCGTTCCATGAGGCGCTTAATTTCGCGGCGGTCTGGAAGCTGCCGGTGATCTTTGTCTGCGAGAACAATCTCTATATGGAGTACACGCCGATCTCGTCGGTGACCGCGGTGCCACAGCCGGCGGCCGATCGCGCCTCGGCCTATGGGCTCGAACGCATTCTGATCGACGGCAACGATGCCGACGTGGTCTATCGCACCGCGCAGACCGCCTATGCCAAGGCGCGCGCCGGCCAAGGCCCCTCGCTGATCGAATGCCTGACCTATCGGCACAGCGGCCATTCGCGCGCCGACCCGGCCACCTATCGGCCGAAGGGCGAACTCGAAAAGTGGAAGGAACGCGATCCGGTGGTCCTCTATCGCGAACGTCTCAAGCAATTCGGCGTCGACGAAAAAGCCATCGTCGGCATCGAAACCGATGTGCGCAAGGTCGTCGATGCCGCCACCGAAGCGTGTAAGGCGTCGCCGATGCCGCCGCTCGACATCCTCACCACCGATGTCTATGCCGACGGAGGCTTCGCATGGCGGAACTGACTTATCGCGATGCCGTCGCGCGCGGCATCGCGCAAGAGATGGAGCGCGACCCGGATGTCGTGTTCCTCGGCGAGGACGTGGCCGGCGCCGGCGGCGTGTTCAAGGCGACCGTTGGCCTGCTCGACAAGTTCGGGCCGCTGCGCGTGCGCGACACCCCGATTTCCGAGCAAGCGATCCTCGGTGCCGCGATGGGCGCGGCAATGACCGGGCTCAAGCCGATTGCGGAAATCATGTTTTCGGATTTCTTCGCGGTCTGCTTCGACTACATCGCCAACGAGTTTCCCAAGAGCCGCTACATGTCGAACGGCCAGCTCAAATGTCCGTTGGTCGTGCGCACCGGCAATGGTGCGGGCTCGCGTTTTGGCGCGCAGCATTCCCAGAGCGTCGAGAACTGGTGCATGATGATCCCCGGTCTCAAGGTAGTCGCGCCGTCGAATCCGCGCGATGTGATCGGGCTGATGGCGGCGGCGGTGCGCGACCCCGATCCGGTGATTTTTTTCGAGCACAAATCGCTCTATGCCACCAAAGGCGAAGTGCCGGACGGTGAGATTGTGGACCGGCTCGGCACCGCTACGATTGCGCGACCGGGCAAAGATGCGACCATTCTTGCGCTGGCGCTGATGGTGCCGCGCGCGCTCGCCGCCGCCGAAAAGCTCAAAAGCGAACACGGCATCGACTGCGAAGTGGTCGATGTGCGTTCGCTGGTGCCGCTCGACACTCAGACGATCTTGGGATCGGTTGCGCGCACGCACCGGATGTTCACGGTTGAGGAGAACCCGCGGCTGTGTGGCTGGGGTGCCGAGCTTGCTTCGATCGTGGCGGACGAGGCGTTCTACGATCTCGACGGTCCGATCGTTCGAATCACCACGCCGCACATTCCATTGCCGGCGGCCGATCTTCTGGAAGACATCGCGCTGCCGAGTGTGGAGCGGATTGTCGATCGGGTGAACAAGTCGATGAATGCATAGGCTGGGTTTCGTTGCGCTCAATCCATCCTAAGGACTACCGAGTTCGAGGACCGATCCCATGTACGAAAATCTCCTGGCCAATGTCCCGACCGACCTCTGGATCGGCGGAAAATGGCGCAAGGCCTCCGACGGCGCCCGCTTTGACGTGATCGATCCCGCAACCGAAAACACCGTCGCATCGGTGGCGAGCGCGACGGTGGAGGACGCCAAGGCGGCGGTCGACGCCGCGGCGGCGGCGTTTCCGGGCTGGGCGGACAAAAAGCCCCGCGAGCGCGGCGAGATTTTGCGCAAGGCGTTCGAGCTGATCATGCGCGATGCCGAGCGCCTGGCAAAACTCATCACCATCGAGAACGGCAAGGCCTTGTCGGATTCGCGCGGCGAGGTCGCCTATGCCGCAGAGTTCTTCCGCTGGAACGCCGAGGAAGCCGTGCGCAATCTCGGCAGCGCATCACGCGCGCCGGCTTCCGGCGCCCGCATTCTGGTGCAGCACAAGCCCGCCGGCATCGCGGTCCTGGTGACGCCGTGGAATTTTCCCGCCGCGATGGCGACCCGCAAGATCGGCCCGGCGCTGGCGGCGGGCTGTACGGTGGTGCTCAAGCCGGCCTCCGACACGCCGCTCACCATGTTGGCGCTGATGCCGATTCTTGAAGAAGCCGGCGTGCCGGCCGGCTGCGTCAACGTGATCCCGTCGCGCTCTTCGGGCAAGGTGGTCAGCGCCATGCTGCACGATCCGCGCGTGCGGGTGGTTTCGTTCACCGGTTCGACCGAGGTTGGCCGCAAGCTGCTGCACGAGGCCGCCGACAATGTGGTGAAGCCGGCGATGGAGCTTGGCGGCAATGCGCCGTTCATTGTGTTCGACGACGCCGACATCGACGCCGCCATCGAAGGCGCGATGATCGCCAAGATGCGCAATATGGGTGAAGCCTGCACGGCGGCCAACCGTTTCTATGTGCACGAAAAGGTACATGACGAATTCGCCAAGAAGCTTGCCGCCAAAATGGGCGCGCTGAAGATGGGCAACGGTCTCGACGATGGCGTGGCGGTCGGGCCCCTGGTCAACAAGGAAGGGCTCGACAAAGTGATCGAGCTGGTGGACGACGCGGTCGGCAAGGGCGCGAAGATCCTGACCGGCGGTAAGGCGCCGGGCGGCAAAGGCTTCTTCTATCCCGCAACCGTTTTGGCCGGTGTCCCCGACAACGCCAAAATGCTGAACGAGGAAATTTTCGGGCCGGTCGCGTCGTTGCAGACTTTCAAATCGGATGACGAAGTGATCCGGCGCGCCAACGACACCGAATATGGCCTGGTCGCCTATCTCTATACCAAGGATATGGGCCGCGGCCTGCGGGTGTCGGAGCAGCTCGATTTCGGCATGATCGGGCTCAATCGCGGGCTGGTCTCCGATCCGGCGGCGCCGTTCGGCGGCATGAAGCAGTCCGGCATCGGTCGCGAGGGCGCCCATGAGGGCCTGATGGAATTTTTGGAAACCCAATATATTTCGGTGACGTGGTGAGCGCGCCCGATCCCAACAGCGCAGTCGCCCGCCGCCTGATCGGTGCCTGGCGCTATGTCGGCTCGAAAGTCGATGGTGAACTTCGCACTGATCGCGGCGATCCGCGCGGAATCATCGTCTACGATCCATCCGGTCACATGGCCGTGCAGATCGTGCCGGGCCGGGAGCAGCGAGCGAACGCGTCCGCCACCCAGTTCCTGGCCTATTTCGGCACCTATTCCATCGATGAGCGCACCGGTACGGTGACGCATCACCGCGAGGGAGACTTGCGATCGGATGCGGAGATCGACGCAGTGCGGGCCTATGAGTTCGTCGGCGATCGTTTGATCTTGCGCCCGGTCGGCAAGACTCAGGAAATCATGTGGGAGCGGATCAAATGAGCGTTTCGTCTCATCCGCTGCACGGCGCCTGGCGCTATGTCGATGCGACCATGGACGGCAAATCGACCCGTCCTAACGGCAAGGGCATGATCTATTACGCGCCGTCCGGCGCCATGGTCTGCCAGGTGTCGCCGGGCAGCACCGTTCCGAAGGCCGGCGCCAAGCCGACATCCGAGGAAGCGCTCGCTGCGTTGGATGGCTACATCGCCTATTTCGGCACCTACAGCATTGATGAGCGGGCGCAGACCGTGACGCATCATCGGCTGGGCAGCGTGCAGCCCGGCGATACCGCGGATCTGGTGCGCAAATACACGATCGAAGGCGATCGGCTGATACTCAATCCGCCGGACACGAATTATCAGGTGCATTGGCAGCGGCTGAAGTGAGGAATTTCTGATGGACGTGTTGATGCCGCAGCTCGGTGAGACCGTGGCTGAGGGCAAGATCACGAAGTGGTTCAAGTCGGCCGGCGATGCCGTCAAGCCGGGCGACAACCTGTTTGAGATCGAGACCGACAAAGTGTCGATGGAGGTGCCAGCCACCGCCGCCGGTACGCTCGCGGAAATTCGCGTCGGTGTGGGCGAGGTGGCGTTGGTCGGCGCGGTGGTTGCGGTGATCGCGGGCGCCGGCGGGGCAACGGCACAGTCAACACCGTTGCGGGCCAGCAGCGCTGGGACCTCTCCTCCGCTCATTGCCGCGAAAGCGGGCCCCCTCCCTAACCCTCCCCCGCTTGCGGGGGAGGGAGGGGAGGGGGTTGCACTGGGTCGCCGCTTTCGCGGGGACGAGCGGATTGTCGGTGCCGCACCGGCGGCATCCGTGCCGCTTGATCCGTTCTTCGAGGTTCGCACGCCCGAGCGTAATTTTGGCCCGGCGCGCCTTGCCGGCGGCGCGGTCGTCACGCCGTTGGCCAGAAGGCTTGCGTCGGAGGGCGGCGTCGATCTCGGCCGCGTCCAACCGTCGGGCCCGCATGGGCGGATCGTCGCTCGCGACGTGGAATTGGCGCTTGGGTCGCAGCCACGCGCAGTCGGGATGGCGGCGCGGGGGGCGTCGGCTACCGCGGTGATGGCGCTCTACCGCGACGTGCCGTTCGAACAAGTTCCGCTCGACGCAATGCGCAAGACCATCGCTGCGCGGCTGGTGGAATCGAAGCAGACCGTCCCGCATTTTTATCTCACCGCCGATGTCGAAATCGGGCGGCTATTGGCGATGCGGGAAGATGCCAATGGCGCGGCGCCCTCCCTCCCCAGCCTTCCTCCGCATAGCCCGTCGAAGACGGGCGTGAACGCCCTTTCGCTGGGCGAGGGTCGGGTGGGAACCGCGCCGGCCTATCGGCTTTCGGTCAACGATTTCATTATTAAAATGTGGGCTGCGGCCTTGCAGCGGGTGCCGGCCGCCAATGCGGTGTGGGCGGACGATCGCATTTTGCGGTTTAAGCACTCAGACATCGGCATCGCGGTTGCGATTGAAGGCGGGCTACTGACGCCGGTGATCCGGCGGGCCGAGCAGAAGTCGCTCACGGCGATTTCCGCCGAAATGGGTGAACTCGCCGCGCGGGCGCGCGCCAAGAAGTTGATGCCGAACGAGTACCAGGGCGGATCCTCGGCGATCTCCAATCTCGGCATGTATGGGGTGCGCGAATTTTCGGCGATCATCAATCCACCGCACGCGACTATTCTCGCTGTCGGCGCGGCGCGGCGCCAAGCGGTCGAGAAGGCCGACGGCAGCGCCGGCTTCGCCAGCATCATGACCGTGACGCTGTCGTGCGATCATCGCGTGGTCGATGGCGCGCTCGGGGCTGAACTCCTGGCAGCATTCAAGGCGTTTGTCGAGCAGCCGGTGACCGCACTGGTATAGCTTCGGGGAGGAAGCGATGACTGGGAAATTCTGGATCTCCACCATCGTCGTGTTTGTCATGACGGCGGCCTTGAGCTGGTTCGTGCATGGGTTTCTGCTGCATGGCGACTACATGACGATGCAGAGCTGGATGCGCAAGCAGTTGGATGCCCAGGCGATTGTCTATTGGATGTTTCTGGCCCATGCGCTGTTCAGTGTCGCGTTTGCTTGGGTCTACCTGCAAGGCCAGGACGACAAGCCTTGGCTGGCACAGGGAATCCGTTACGGGATCGCGGTCGCGCTGATCGCGGTCGTGCCGGTCTATCTGATCTATCATGTGGTCACGCCGGTGCCGCTGTTCGTCGCCTTCAAACAGATTGCATTCGATTCCGTTCGGGTCGTGCTGACCGGCCTGGTGCTGGCCTGGATCAACCGCGGAGCAGTAACCAAACATGGCTGATGGCAAGATCGAAGTTCTGCTGTCGGGCCCGCCAAAGCCGACCATCGTCAACGGGCTTGCCGGGTTCACCGTTCATCGGCTCGCCGATGCCGACGACCGCGAAGCGCTGCTCAAGGAGGTCGGGCCGCGCGTGCGCGCCATGGCGGTGAGCGTGTCGTCCGACAAGATCGGCGCGGAGCTGATGTCGAAGCTACCGAAGCTTGAGATCGTCTCCACCTTCGCGGTCGGTTACGACCATGTCGATGTCAAATGGGCGGCCGAGCACGGCATCACGGTTACGAACACGCCAACCGTGCTCAATGAGGAGGTTGCCGACACCGCGCTTGGTTTGATCCTCTGCACGGTTCGCGAGTTCCCGCAGGCCGAGCGCTATCTGCGTGCCGGCAAGTGGCGCGAGCGCGCTTATCCGTTGACCAAGGCGACGCTGCGCAACCGCACCGTCGGGATGGTCGGCATGGGCGCGATCGGTCAGGCGATTGCGCGGCGGCTTGACGCAATGAAAGTGCCGGTGGTGTACCATTCGCGCCGTCCCGCTGCCGGCGTCGGCTACCGTTACTATCCCAATTTGCTCGGTATGGCGCGCGATGTGGACATCCTGGTCGTCATTACGCCGGGCGGGCCGGCGACCAAGAATCTGATCAATGCCGACGTGCTCAAGGCGCTTGGGCCGGACGGCATCCTCATCAATATGGCGCGCGGTTCGGTGGTCGACGAGCCGGCGCTGATCGAAGCCCTCAAGAACAAGACCATCATGTCGGCCGGCCTTGATGTTTATGTCAACGAACCGGAAGTGCCGGCCGAACTGATCGCGATGGAAAATATTGTCTTGTTCCCGCATCTCGGTTCGGGGTCGGTCTACACCCGCACGCTGATGGATCAACTCGTGGTTGACAATCTCAACGCCTGGGCCGCCGGCAAGGGGCCACTGACGCCGGTGCCGGAGACGCCGTGGCCGCCGCGCCGGACCGGCGCATGACGCGCCGGAACCGCTGTGCTAGCATTTTTTTCCACGCTTTCGTCCAATGAGTTCATCATGCGTCCCGTCGCCCTGCTCGCGGCTTTGGTCCTGACCACACTGCCTGGCGTTGTCGTGGCTGAAGGCACCGTCAGCGACTTGGCGCAGAACATGGTGGGCGGCTGGGAGATTTCCAATGTCGATCGCGACCGCCGCTGTCCGCTGTCATTCAGCGTCGAGCGGGCGGCCGGCGGATTCAAGGTCGATCTGGATGCGGAATGCGCCACCGCTTATCCAGCGCTGGGTGTGGTTGTGGCCTGGGCGTTTGGCCCGAAGGATGTATTGCGGCTGATCGACGCCAAGGGCCGTGCGGTACTGGAATTCACCGAGGTCGAGAATGGCCTGTTTGAGTCCGAACGTGGCGCAGACGGCCTGTTGTTCTTGCAGACCCAGGCCGCGGTAAAGGTCGAGACCCGCACGGTCGAGCAATTGGTTGGCGACTGGAACCTCCTGCGCGAGGCCGACAAGCCGCTGTGCCGGCTGACATTGTCCAAAGCCGCGGGCGGCGAGAGCGTCTACCGGGTGCTGATAAAGCCCGGCTGCGACAAGACCATTGCCGCGTTCAATCCGTCGACATGGCAGCTTGATCGCGATCAGCTTGTTCTGATTGGGCGCGGCGGTAGCTGGCGGTTCTCGGAAAGCGATGCCACGGTGTGGGAGCGGGTGCCGCTGACCACCGATCCAATGCTGCTGGTGCGGCAGTGAATAGGCGCATCGCCCCGGTTCTTACTCGCATCCGGATAATCAAGGAGCGAACAATGCATGTTATTTTTATTTCCAATCGGGCGTCGCGCGCCGCCATCGCGCTGGCGGCCATTCTTGGCGTGGCGGCTGCGCCGGCAACCGCCGAAACCGTTGCCGATTTTTACAAAGGCAAGACCCTGTCGCTGATCGCCGGGTTCCCGCCTGGCGGCGGCTATGACACCTATGTACGGGTGTTGGCGCGGCACTACGGCCGGTTCCTGCCGGGCCAGCCGACGGTGGTGGCCTCCAACCTTCCGGGCGCGGGCTCCTTGACCGCGGCCAACACGATTTACGCCAAATATGCGCCGGACGGTCTGGCGCTCGCCATGTTCGCGTCGTCGGCGCTGATGGAACCGCTGATGGGCAACAAGTCGGCGCTGTTTGAAGCGATGAAATTCAGCTGGATCGGATCGATGTCGCAGGACGTGGCTTATTGCGGCGTCTGGCAGCATCCTGGCGCCGCCATGACGTTCGAGGAGATGCTGACCAAGGAGACGATCATCGGCGGCGGCGCGCCGGCGGCCATCACCTATCAGCATCCAATGGTGCTCAAGAACGTGCTGAAGGCGAACTTCAAGGTCATTGCGGGATACAAGGGCACGCGCGATATCAACATAGCGATGCAGCGCGGCGAAGTGAACGGCACCTGCGGCATGTTTGGCTCATCGGTCAATTCGCAATTCGGCGCCGAAGTCAAAGACGGGCGGATGACGCTGTTCATCCAGATGGGCAGCAAGCGGTCCGACCAATTCGGAAAGATCCCAAGCGTGTTCGACTATGCCAAGACCGACGAAGACCGTGCGATCCTGCAATTCCATTTCGGGCAGTTGTTGCTCGGCCGGCCGCTGGCGGGTCCGCCCGGAATTCCGGCCGACCGGCTCGCAGCGCTGCGCACCGCTTTGTTTGCCACCATGAAGGATACGCAATTCCTCGCCGAGGCGAGCAAGGCCGGCCTCGACATCGATCCGGTCCCGGCGGATGAAGTCATGGCGCTGCTTAAGCAGTTTGCGGCGTTCTCTCCCGAACTTCTCGAAAAGGCCAAGGACGCGATGGGGCGTTAGGCGCCGCATGCTGACAACGGGCGGCTAAAACTCCAGCATATGCGCGACGGCCGCGTCGGCTATATCGGTGCCGAGCGCGTCGACGACGTGACCGCGCATCCCGCGTTTCGACGTGGCGCCGAAGCCATTGCCGCGCTGGAACCGCGACGCTTAACTCTGCCCTTGGCGGGATACCTCGCCGGCTCGACGGCAATCCGGACCGGTCGCATGGTACAATAGCAAGCGCAGAAGCAATCAGGAGTTCGCCATGAGCCGTCTTCGGCTGCATCCGGAATCGCATCTCGTCGCGCGCATCGGGTGGTTGCGTGCTGCCGTACTTGGGGCCAATGACGGGATCATCTCGACCGCAAGCCTGATTGTTGGCGTTGCCGCAGCGGCAACGAGCCAAAGCGAGGTCTTGGTAGTGGGTGTCGCAGGGCTTGTCGCCGGCGCGATGTCGATGGCGGCGGGCGAGTATGTGTCCGTCAGCTCGCAATCCGACACCGAGCAGGCGGACCTTGCGCGCGAACGCAAGGAACTCAGCGATGACGTGGAGTTTGAACGAGAAGAACTTGCTAGTACCTATGTCGCGCGGGGCGTCGATCCGGAACTCGCCCGTCAGGTGGCGCAGCAATTGATGGCGAAAGATGCGCTGGCGGCGCACGCACGTGACGAGCTCGGGATTTCGGAGATTACCGCGGCTCGCCCGGTGCAGGCCGCGCTGACTTCGGCTGCGACGTTCGCAATCGGCGCTGCGCTGCCGCTAGCGATGGTGATAACCGCTCCCCGCGGCATGCTCGTCCCTGTTGTCGCAGCCGCATCGCTGGGTTTTCTCGCTCTGCTCGGTGCGATCGGTGCGTGGGCCGGTGGCGCAAATGCTCTGAAGGCTACGGCGCGCGTAGCATTCTGGGGCGCGTTGGCGATGGCGCTGACCGCAGGCATCGGTGCCATCTTTGGTACGACGGTCGGCTGATCATGGTTTGCGGCGGTTGCTTTTTTATGCGCTGGCTTCCGCGCCACCCTTCAATTTGACCGGGATCACCAGGTAGCGCACGCCGTTCGCCTCCTTGGGCGGGAATTTTCCAGCCCGGATGTTGACCTGAATCGACGGCAGCAGCAGTCGCGGTGCGGCCAGCGTGGCATCGCGCTTGGTCCGCATTGCGACAAATTCCTCTTCCGTCACGCCTGCTCCGACGTGGACATTTAGCGCCCGTTGCTCCTTCACGGTGGTCTCCCAGGCGTAGTGGTCGCGTCCGGGCGCCTTGTAGTCGTGGCACATGAACAGGTGGGTTTCCGGCGGCAGCGCCAACAACCGATGGATCGAACGATAGAGTTGGTGCGCGTCACCACCGGGGAAATCGGCGCGCGCGGTTCCGTAATCCGGCATGAACAGAGTGTCGCCGACAAACACGGCATCGCCAATCTTATAGGCGACATCGGCTGGCGTGTGACCGGGGGTATAGAGCACCTCGCCCTCCAATGTGCCGATGGTAAAGCGTTCGCCATCCTTGAACAGATGGTCGAAGTCGCTGCCGTCGGTCGCCAGATCGGTGGCGTTGAAGATCGGGCGGAAGATTCGCTGAACGTCCTTGATGTGCTCGCCGATGCCGATCTTCGCGCCGGTCTTGGCCTTGATGTAAGGCGCGCCGGAGAGATGGTCGGCATGGGCGTGGGTCTCAAGCACCCACTCGATGCTGGAACCAGCCTGTTCCGCGGCTTGCAGCACGGCCTCAACCGAGCGGGTGTCGACGGTTCCCGCATTGTGGTCGTAATCGAGCACGGGGTCGATGATCGCGGCCTTTCGGGTTGCGGGGTCCGCGACCAGATAGCTCACGGTGTTGGTGGGCTCGTCGAAGAATGCCCGGATGATGGGTTGTTTCGTCATGACTGGAACCTCCTGACAGGATCGAAGACGTTTCTCTCTTGACAGATATATTAGTAGTATCTAATTTAGCAATACCGGAAATAAGAGGAACAGACGGTGCCAACCAAGGCCTTCAACCCCAAGGGAATGGAAAAAGCCGCGGCGGAGGTGGCGGGCGTTCTACGCGCGCTCGCCAATGAGCGGCGGCTCTTGATCCTTTGCAGGCTCGTCGAGTGCGGCGAGGCCAACGTCAATGCGCTCGCCGAGACGGTCGGGTTATCGCAATCCGCGCTATCGCAGCATTTGGCGAAGATGCGGGAGGAGGGGTTGGTCGCCTTTCGGCGCGAGAGCCAGACGCTCTGGTATCGCATCGCCGATCCGCGAATCGAAGAACTTCTGGCCACGCTGCACGCGCTCTACTGCCGGCCCAGGAACCGACGTTGAACAAAGGAGTCTGTCATGTCGCTTGCAAAAATCAGTCCTGCCGAGGCCAAGCGTTTGCTGAGCCAAGGCGCTATCCTTGTCGATATCCGCGAGGCCGATGAGCATGCGCGCGAGAAAGTGACCGGGGCACATCATCTGCCGCTGTCCAAGCTCGATGAGGCTGACCTCGCCTTGCACGAAGGCAGGCCGGTTGTCTTTCATTGCCGAAGCGGCGCGCGAACGGCGGCGCATGCTGCGCGACTCGCCGGTAAAGTCGGCGGCGCCTGCGATGCCTTCATCATCGACGGCGGTCTCGATGCCTGGAAAAAGGCCGGGCTGCCGGTCGCAACCGATCGCCGGCAGCCGATCGAGGTGCAACGGCAGGTGCAGATCGGTGCGGGTGGCCTGGCGTTTCTAGGAACGATGCTGGGTCTGTTCGTTTCGCCGTGGCTGTTTGCAGTGCCAGCCTTTGTTGGTGCCGGGCTGTTCATGGCCGGGGTGACCGGGTACTGCGGAATGGCCCGCCTGCTTGCGCAGGCGCCCTGGAACCGCGTCGCGCATGGTGGTGCGCAATAAGCACGTCGGAGCGAAACCCCGATGCTGACAACCATACAGATCGCGCTTGCTGTCGCATCGGGCTCGGTCGTGGGCTTCTCCCTCGGCTTGGTCGGCGGCGGCGGTTCGATCCTGGCGGTGCCGCTGTTGGTTTATCTGGTGGGACTGGAAAATCCGCATGTCGCAATCGGCACCAGCGCGGTGGCGGTGGCGCTGAACGCCTTGAGCAATCTGGCGATGCATGCCCGCTCGGGGCTGGTGAAATGGCGCTGCGCCATAGTGTTCGCGGCGGCGGGCGTCGCTGGCGCTTTGCTCGGCTCGACGCTGGGCAAGATGGTCGACGGGCAGAAATTGTTGGCGCTGTTCGCCGTTCTGATGATGGTGGTTGGCGGCTTGATGCTGCGGGAGCGCGGGCAGGTCGGCGACGCCGCGGTGACGCTGTCGCGCGAGAACTGGCCGAAGCTCGTCGGCTTCGGCCTCCTGGCGGGGCTATTGTCTGGCTTCTTCGGCATTGGCGGCGGCTTCCTGATCGTGCCGGCGCTGATGTTTGCCGCCGGCATGCCGATCCTGAACGCGGTGGCCTCGTCGCTGGTTTCGGTGGCCGCGTTCGGTCTGACCACGGCCGGCAATTACGCCTGGTCGGGTCTGGTCGATTGGCCATTGGCGGGCTTGTTTGTGGGGGGCGGGATTCTCGGTGGATTATTGGGTGGGCGCGTGGCCAAGCGATTGGCTGGTCGCCGCGGCTTGCTGACCATGGTATTCGCCGCGCTGATATTTATTGTCGCGATCTATATGTTGATCCGCAGCCTCAACTTGATTTGAGAGCCATCGCGACTGCGGTTACCTTGGTATTAAGCAGAAACCATGAAAGACTGTCGTTAACCTGGGTTTGAAACGCACCCTTGTCATGCGTCGGGGATTGCTATAATCCGCGCGGCTTCGTTACGGGCCGTCGCCAGGAGCACTAATGCCCGCCATACCGGTCGCAATTATCATGGGGAGCCAGTCGGATTGGGCGACCCTCAAACATGCGGCCGATACCCTCGGCAGCCTGGGCGTCGCGCATGATGCGAGGATCGTTTCCGCCCACCGCACCCCGGAACGGCTCTATGCCTTCGCCAGGGGCGCCAAGGCCGCCGGTTTCAAAGTCATCATTGCCGGTGCTGGTGGCGCCGCCCATCTGCCGGGCATGACCGCTGCCCTGACCCCACTGCCGGTGTTTGGCGTTCCGGTGGAATCGAAAGCGCTTTCGGGGCTCGATTCTCTCTACTCGATGGTTCAGATGCCGGGCGGTGTTCCGGTTGGCACGCTCGCCATTGGCCAAGCCGGGGCGATCAATGCCGCGCTGCTGGCGGCAGCGGTGCTGGCTTTGAGCGATCCGGCGCTGGCCGAGCGTTTGGACGCCTATCGGCAAAAGCAGACGCAGGCGGTGGCCGAGCGGCCGGCGGAGACGCCGTGACCGAACGCGCGCGCTTCCCGCTCGGGTCTGATGCGACCATCGGAATTCTGGGGGGCGGACAGCTTGGGCGCATGCTGGCGCTGGCCGCTGCCAAGCTCGGGCTCAAGTGCCATGTGCTGGCACCCGATCCGCAATCGCCGGCCTTTGACGTGGTGCATCGCAGCACCACCGCCGATTACACCGACACGCAGGCGCTCGATCGCTTCGCGGCCGACGTCGATGTCGTTACTTATGAATTCGAAAATGTGCCGGCGGAAACCGCGCTGTTTCTATCGAGCCGCCGGCCGGTGCTGCCGGATCCGGCGGTGCTCGCAACCACCCAGGATCGCCTGGTGGAAAAGCAATTCGTGGTCGATCTTGGCATTGGCACCGCCGGCTTCGCGGCGGTCGATGCGCGGGCCGGTCTTGAGGCCGCCATTGCGGCCATCGGCCTGCCGGCGGTCTTGAAAACCCGTCGTTTCGGTTATGACGGCAAGGGCCAGTTCACCATCCGCTCCAGCGCCGATCTCGATGCCGCTTGGGCGGCGATCGGTGGCCAGCCCGCGATCTTGGAAGCCTTTGTGCCATTTGAGCGCGAGATTTCCGTGGTGGCGGCCCGTGGCCGGGATGGCCAAGTGGCCTGCTTCGACGTGACCGAAAACGAGCATCGCGACCACATACTGAAAATCTCGCGCGTGCCGGCGGCGATTTCGTCGGCGCATGCCAAGACCGCAATCGACATTGCGACCCGGATCGCGAGCGCCTGCAATTATGTCGGGGTGCTGGCGGTCGAAATGTTCGTGCTGCGCCAGGGTGGCAAGGACACGGTTCTGGTCAACGAGATCGCGCCGCGGGTGCACAATTCCGGCCATTGGACCTTGGATGGCGCTTCGGTGTCGCAATTTGAGCAGCATATCCGGGCGATTGCCGGCTGGCCGCTGGCTTTACCGCAGCGTCGCGGCCGGGTCGAGATGACCAATCTGTTGGGAGCGGACGCCGCCGATTATCAGCGCTGGCTGACGGTTCCGGGCGCCTCGGTGCATCTGTATGGCAAAGCGGCGATCCGCGAGGGCCGCAAGATGGGCCATGTCACAGTAATTACGCCCGAACAGGCCTAATCCGCCGATTCTTAACTAATTGTTTACCATATCACCAATAAGTTGCATCGGACCTTAATCAGTCCCAAGACCATTCCCTTACCGGCGGAGATCAAGCCATGGGTTGGAGCCAAGTCCGACAGCGTGGTCAAGCAGAGCCCCAGGCGGCCAGCAGTCAGGCTGGCGGGGCGGCGCAATTCAGAGACGATCCGCCATCGAAGGAAACGTCCGTGACCGCGGCCGACTTGGTGTATCAGGCGGCGGAAGTCATCCAGGGCATCGAGGACTATGCGGTCGAATTCGCCGCGCGCGGTCGCGATCTGTCGCGACGCGCCGCCGAACAACTGCATTCCGCCGAAGCAAAAATTCGCGAGTTTGAGGCATCGCAACGCGCCTCCGACGTCGCCATCAAAGAGGCGGAAGCCCGCGCCCAGGAAGCCGAGCAACTCGCCCGCGCCGCGCAGGGGCAGCTTGCCAGCATGGTCGAGCGGCTATCGTCGGCCGATCAACGCATACGAAACGCCGAGGCCCGCGCCGTTGAAGCGGAAAAGGCGCTGATCCGTGTTGCGGATGCGATCCGCAACCAGCTCCTGGCCAATCAACAGACCTCCACCAAGGGCCGATTGGCCGCGGCGTAACGCCGGACCGCTGCTGACGCTTACCGCAGATCGATCTCAGGCCGTGGCATCTGCATTGGCCGTCGCGCTATCGCGCCAGCGGCCCGGCGTGACGCCGGTCACCCGCTTGAACGCGCGGTTGAATGCGGCTTCCGACTCATAGCCCACATCGGCGGCGATGGCGGAGAGACTGCCACTGCCGTTTCGGATCCGGTCGGCCGCGAGTTGCATGCGCCAGCCGATCACATATTCGATCGGCGCTTACCCCATCACCGCGTTGAACCTCTCCGCCAGTACCGTGCGGGAAGTGCCGGCCGCGCGCGCGAGATCGTTAACTGTCCAGCGTCGCGCGGGATCGTCATGGACCGATTGCAGTGCGCGACTGACGATCGGGTCGTTGAGTGCCGCAAACCAGCCCGTTGCATTGTTCGGAAGTCGGACCGCGTAGCGACGGACCATCTCGATAAACAGCAACTCCATCAGCCGGCCGAGCATCAGCTCGCTGCCCGGCGCGGCGTTGCTCGCGAGCATCAAAATTTCCTTCACCGTTGACGTCAGCAGCGCGCCGACTCCCTCCTCGCCGGCGCGGTCGATCAGAAGCGGCGGCAAGGTGCGAAATACCGGCGTGAACAGGAATTCCGCCGATTCGATAAAGCCGCACACCATCTGGGTCTGGTCGCCACCACCGCCATGGTTGATCGTCCACATTCCGCTGACGGGACCGGGACGCACCAGATCGGCGGCATGCGCCATGTCCGCGGTTTCATCGCTCCAGAACTTGTGTTCATCGGCAAATGGCACCAGCACGATATCGCCGGCGGACAGGCGCCCGCGCTCGCCGTTGGCGAGTTCGATGGTGCAGCCGCCGGCCGCGATCAGGTGAAAGATGCTGATGTGGCGCAGGTGCGCCATCGGCGAGCGCTCGTCGAAGTGTTTCGGCGAGATGATGCCAAACGGCGCCGAAAAGCAGGCATTGAGAAATATCGAGCCGGTGAGCCGGACCGCCCGTAGCGCTTCGGTCAGCAGGTCATTGCCGCTGCCCGCGGTTTCCGGCGTTCCTGCAAATGAAGGCGGCGTCCCGATCATTGAGCGAACGGGTCCCCGATCATATCCAAGGGCACAACGAACGCAGCGTTCCCGCGACGATGCGTTTGGTCAGACTAACCGATCGATACCGCCATCAGCAAGAAAGCATGGCCACGCAGCGACGCCGTTCGTCTGCCGCGCCTGCTTGAAAAAGGAGACAGTGATGAACATTCAAACTCCGGTTCCGGTCGCCGCCGATCTTGCCGCTGTCAAAGAGCGCCAGCGCGCCGCATGGAGCGCTGGCGACTACGCCATTGTCGGCGCAACGCTTCAGATCGTCGGCGAGACTTTGTGCGAGGCCGCCGACTTGCGCAGCAACCAGCGCCTGCTCGACGTTGCCGCCGGTAACGGCAATGCGACGCTTGCCGCCGCCCGCCGGTTCGCCGACGTGACGTCGACCGACTATGTGGGCGCGCTGCTCGATCGCGGCCGCGAGCGCGCCAAGGCGGAGCGCCTGGCGGTGACCTTTCAAGAGGCCGATGCGGAAAATCTGCCGTTTGCGGACGCAAGCTTCGATGTCGTCTTGTCGACCTTCGGGGTGATGTTCACGCCCAATCAGGTGCAGGCCGCGCAGGAACTCATGCGCGTCTGTCGTCCCGGTGGTAAGATCGGCCTCGCCAATTGGACACCTGGCGGCTTCATCGGGCGGTTGTTCAAGCTCATCGGCAAGTACGTTCCGCCGGCGCCCGGCATGATGTCGCCGGCGCTGTGGGGCGACAAGGCGCATCTTGAGGCTCTGTTCGGCTCCGACGCGACGATCGCCACCCAAAGCCGGATGTTTGTGTTCCGCTACAGGTCGCCGGCGCATTGGGTCGAAGTGTTCCGCAACTACTACGGTCCGGTTCTGAAGACATTCGCCGCGATCGATCCGCCGGCGCGCGAAGCACTCGCCGCCGACCTCCATGCGCTCATCGACGAATTCAACGTCGCCAAGGACGGCACGTTGGTCATTCCCAGCGCGTATCTCGAGGTCGTCATTGCGCGGCAATGACGCAGCTTGGCGTGCATTCGTGCCCGGTACGGCGGTTGTGCCGGCAGCCGCCGTCCGCTACCAATAATCAGCTTTGGTAGCGGGGTGAATTGCCATGCCATTCCTCACTGTCGCGCGCCGCAACCACTTCGGCGTAGCTGCTGTCGTGGTTGCCACGCTCATCACCGGGCCCGCGCTGGCGCAGCCGGCCTGGCCGGACCGTCCGGTTCGGTTGTTGGTGCCGGTCGGCGCCGGCGGCGCCGCCGACACGCTGTCGCGCCATCTGTCGAATGGATTCCAACAATTCTCTAACGGCCATCCGCTGATTGTCGAGAACCGGCCCGGCGCCGGCGGCACCATCGCGGCCGCCGCGGTGGTGCGCGAGAAGCCCGACGGCCACACGCTGTTTCTTGCCGAAGTCGGGCCCAACGCCGTGTCGCACGCACTCGCGGCCAAGATGCCCTACGATCCGCACACCGCCTTCACGCCGATCGTTCATCTGGTCAATTTGCCGGCGGTGGTGCTGATTAGGCCGACGCTGCCGCACGCAAGCTTGGCGGACTATATCGCGGCGGCGAAGCAGCAGCCCGGCAAGTTCAATTATGCCTCGGCGGGGCTTGGCAACTGGACGCATCTGTTCATGGCCTATCTCAACAGCCTTGCCGGGATCGACGTGGTCAACGTCGTCTACCGCTCGGGCGCCGAGATGTTGACGGCGCTGCTGCGCAACGAAGCCGACACCGCGATCATCACGGTCTCGACCTCGCTCGGTCAGATCAAGGAAGGCAAGATTCGCGCGCTCGCCGGCGCCGCGATGCGGCCGATGCGGCAATTGCCCGACACGCCGCCGGCCGGCAAGACCGTTCCCGGCTTTGACGTCACCGTCTGGCACGGCATCGCCGGGCCGGCCGGGATGGATCCGGCGCTGGTTGCGCGCATCAACGGCGTGTTCAATCAGGTGATGCAGGTGCCGGCGGTACGGACCGGCATTGTTGAAGCGCAGGCCGCCGACATCGTTGGCGGCACGCCGCAGCAATTCGATGCCTTCATCAAGAGCGAACTCAAGCGCTGGCCCGAAGTCGTCAAAGCCGCCGGCATCAAGCCGGAATAGCCTGCCGGCATTCGGTTGATTGAGCGCGAACAGCTTCGGAAAAGCCACAAGACGGGGAGAGCGACCATGACGTATAGCGGGATCGATCGACGCGGCCTTCTGAAAGGCGCCACCGCGCTTGCCGCCCTGGCGGCGGCTCCCGGCACGCTGTCCGCCCAACCGGCCCGACCGGCCAAAGGTCCGGCCGCGCCGCTGCCGCCGCGCGGCGAGTTTATCATCCGTGGCGCCAATGTCCTGACCATGGATCCCAAGCTCGGCGACTTCGCGATCGGCGACGTGCACGTGCGCGAGGGCGCGATTGTCGCGGTCGGGCCCAAGCTCGCGGCGCCGAAGGCGCAAGTCATTGCGGGGCGCGGCATGATCTGCATGCCCGGCTTCATCGACACCCATTGGCACCTGTGGACCAGCCTGTTCCGGCCGTTCGTGCGCGCCGACGTCGCCGCGGTCGGCTATTTCCCGGTGAGCAACCGCCTGGGCCAGCTGATGGCGCCGGACGACAGCTATCGCAGCGTGATGCTCGGCACCGCCGAGGCCTTGAGCGCTGGCGTTACCACCGTCCACAATTGGGCGCATAATGTGCGCAGCCCCGAACATGCCGATGCGGAACTCTCCGCCATGCGCGATACCGGCATTCGCGGGCGCTTCGCCTATGGTCCGGCGCAGGGCATGCCGGACGATCAGCCGATGGACTTCGCGGGCATGGCGCGGGTCAAGGGCGACTGGATGCCGGGGGACGGCCTGCTTACGATGGGCATCTCGTCGCGTAACGTCGGCGCGATGAGCATCGGTGGCGCGGCGCGCGGGGTGCTCACCATCGAACAGACCAAGCGCGATTGGGACGGCGCGCGCAAGCTCGGACTGCCGATCACGCTGCACACGTCGGGGCCGAGCCCGATCAGGCAGCTCGAGGAGGCCGGCCTGCTCGGCCCCGACGTGCAACTGGTACATCCGCTGCTCACCACGGCCGAGGAGCGTGCGATCCTCAAGGCGCGCGGCGTCAGCTATTCCCTGGCCCCGGTCGGCGAAGCACGCCGCCCGTCGGCCGTCGGCGTCATCCAGCTCGGCGAGATGCTGGAGGCCGGCGTCAAGGTCAGCCTGTCGACCGACCACACCACCAATTACAATTGCGATCCATTTGTCGGCATGCGGATTTTGTTTGCACTCCATCAGCACCGGATCGGCGACAAGATTCCGCTGACAGTGAAACGCCTGGTGCAACTTGCGACCTTCGACGGCGCGGTCGATCTCGGCATTGCCGACCGGGCCGGCTCGCTGACGCCCGGCAAGCGCGCCGACCTGATCCTGGTGCGCACCACCGATATCAACATGACGCCGGTCGGCGACCCTTACGAGGCGCTGGTCTCGCTGGCGCAGCCGACCAATGTCGACACCGTGATGGTCGATGGCCGCATCCTGCGCCGCGCCGGAAAATTTACGAGGCTCGACCATGCCAAGGTGGTGCGCGACGCGCGGCAAGCGGCCGCGGCGCTGCGCGAGCGGGCGAAATGGCCGGCATAATCTAAATTTGCAACGTGCCCGATGCGCTGCGCCGCCGGCTCAAGGCGCGTGCCGCGCTGGCGGGTCTGTCGCGGCGCAATGGCCATTCATCGCCGCGGAGGGCCTGCCGGACTGAGAGCCTTGCGCACGGCGTCTGGGTCGCGGGCAATGACAGTCAGGTAGGCGCGGGCGGCCTGGTCAGGCTCAACGCGGCCTTGCTCCCAATCGCGCAACGTGCCGATCGGAATGTGATAACGCGCCGCGAAGTCCTCCTGGCTGATGCCGAGCGCGCGGCGGATGATCCTTACCTGCGGCGTGCGTTTCATTCGGCGGAGGTCGTCTTCGGTCAGCGGTCGCGCGTCAGGATCGTTGAGTGCGGCCCGATGACGCTGTGCGTCGGTCATTGCGTCGAAGCGGGTCCAATCGATCTTGGAGGATTTCGCCCGTCTACGCGTTGTCTTCGTGGTATTGTCGTTTTTCATGTGGTTCTGCTCCGCGCGCCGAGATGATGCGAATGGTGCCGTTGCGCAGCGTATAGGCCACGTACAGAATTCGGCCGTCGACCATGCCCAGGATGCTGTAGCGGTCCTCACCGTAATCTTCGCGGTCATCCAGCCGCTGGATGCCGAACGGGTCATTAAAGACCTCGATGGCTGCGTCAAAACTCACGCCGTGCTTGGCGTAGTTCTCGGCGGCCTTGGCCTCATCCCACTCGAAGACATCGTCAACCATAGATACGGATTATCCGTAGTCCGTCAAGGGCGGGGAAACCAATTTTCACCAACGCGATAGTGTCGCGGACCTCCTCCGGGATGGTTGTGCACCGCCCGCACTATCGCTCCGATCGCGCGAGATTCCCAACCTGACCTTTGTTCGGCGACCAACGATAGGCTTTGGCGCATGCGCCGCCCATCAGCATCGCGCGCTCGCCGGCGTTCAGGCAGTCGGTCTTGAGGAAGGGCTCGACGGCCTGTTGGTAGTTGACGACGGCGTAGGCGCGCGTCCAGTCGGTGCCCCACAGGCAGCGCTCGAAACCCCAGGCATCGAACACGCGCCCGAGCGGGTCCCAGATGTCGGGGAACGGATAAGGTTCGTGGGACAGCGTGCAAGCGCCGCTCACCTTGATCACCGCGTTCTCGCGCTCGGCGAGGTCCAGCACCTTCGGCAGATCGGCCCACGGCTGCGGCGGGGCCGGTGGCGTGCGGGGTTGCAGGATCGCCAGATGGTCGATGATGAAGCGCGCATCGGGGTGGCGGTCGATCAACGCCGTGCCTGCATCGATATTGCCCCAGCACAGGATGTTGACCGGAAGGTCGTGCTTGACGGCTGCGCGCGCGATCCGGTCGAGGCCCGGATCGTTCGGCGCGCGCTTCGCCTCCGGCGTCAGCATGATGCGGATGGCGACCGCGCCCGGTGTTTGCTTCCAGTCGGCGATGACATCGCCCACGGCCGGATCGTCCGGGTCGACCGGCTTGACGATCGCGAACCGGCCGGGATGAGCCCGTTGCACTTCCACCGCATAGCTCGCGTCGTAGCGGTACAGGGAAAAGGGTGAAATGAAGATCGCGCCGTCGACGCCGACCTTGTCCATCGCCGCCACCATCTCGTCACCCGTCACGTGATCGGGCCAGTTCGGCACAGTGTGCCAAGGTCGTTTTGGCGTGTTCGCCTCATAAGCGTGGACCTGGGAATCGATGATCGTCACCGGGGAAGCTCCTCAATTGCCAAGAAACCGACGTGGCTAGGCCGTGTTGACGGTTTTTGACAGATGAATCGAGTTTTGATTCAAGACTGCCTTTCTGAAGGAGGCAGCATTGAGTCGGGGCGATCTAACGGACTTGCAATGGAGCATTTTCGA
>JALHRD010000014.1 GCA_022841625.1 Xanthobacteraceae bacterium | reverse complement strand
GGTCGGCATCAACAGAATCACACGCGAGTCCTCTCATGCAAATACCCCAGGCCATGGGCTTCACGACATCGGGCCCAAGCGACTCAAAAGACTCACGAAAATCCGTGAACGCCGTAGCCGGTAAACGGGGGAGGGCAAGGGAGGGAGTGATGGGCGTTGAGGTCATCACCTTCGGCTGCCGGCTCAACACCTATGAGTCCGAAGTCATCCGGCGCAACGCGGAGGTAGAGGCGCTCGACGGCATCGTGGTGATCAACAGCTGTGCGGTGACCGCCGAGGCGGTGCGGCAGGCCAAGCAGACGATCCGCAGGATTGCGCGCGAGCGGCCGGACTCACGAATTGTAGTCACCGGATGTGCTGCACAGATCGAACCGGAGGCGTTCGTCGCGCTGCCAAACGTCGGACGTGTGCTGGGTAATCAGGAGAAGCTTGACGCCAAGGCATGGCGTGCAACCCGTGCGGCGCTCGATGCGCAGAGGTTCGGCCTTGGTCACGGCGACGGCCAGAAAATTGCCGTCAACGACATCATGTCGGCGAAGGGATCCACCGCGCATCTGATCGACGGACTCGAAGGCCGCGCCCGCGGCTTTGTACAGGTGCAGAACGGCTGCGATCATCGTTGCACGTTCTGCGTTATTCCGTATGGCCGCGGCAATTCGCGCTCGGTGCCGATGGGTGAGGTGGTGGCTGAAGTGCGGCGGCTGTGCCAACGCGGGATTCGTGAAATCGTGCTTACCGGCGTCGATCTCACCAGCTACGGCCGCGATCTCCCTGACGCGCCGGCGCTTGGAACGCTGGTACAGCAGGTCTTGAAGCATGTGCCCGAACTCGCGCGGCTGCGCCTTTCCTCCATCGACTCGGTCGAGGCCGACAATGCGCTGCTCGATGCCTTCGCCAAGGAATCGCGGCTGATGCCCTATCTGCACCTATCGCTACAAGCCGGCGACGACTTGATCCTCAAACGGATGAAGCGCCGTCATACCCGCGCCGACGCTATTTCGTTCTGCGAACAAATGCGGCGGCTTCGACCGGATATCGTGTTCGGCGCCGACATTATTGCCGGTTTCCCGACCGAGACCGAAGCGATGTTTGCACGTTCGATTGATCTCGTGGATGATTGTGGCCTCACGCAGCTGCATGTATTTCCATTCTCGCCGCGGCCGGGCACGCCGGCGGCGAAAATGCCGCAAGTTGCGCGGGCGACAGCGAAGGAACGCGCCAAGCGCCTGCGCGAGAAAGGCGCGGTGGCGCTTTTACGCCATCTCGACGGCGAGATCGGCGCACGGCGGCCGGTGCTGATGGAATTGGGAAATATTGGACGCACCGAGCAGTTTACGCCCGTAAAATTTGCTGCGCGCTGCGAAGCAGGCGTCATTCGCGATGTCGCGATCGCAGGCCATGACGGGCGGCAGCTGATTGCGTGTTGAGTGCGGTGTCGCAGCGGACTGTCTTGCGTGCGTGGAAACGGCTATGCTCCCGGTCATAAAAATATGGAGGACGCTATGAAGACCTTGCGGACCGCCATTCTTGCGTCGTGCATTCTGTTGTTGCCGCTGGGCGCGCAGGCCGATGACCCGCTGCCGCGTGCGAAGCCCGAAGCCGTTGGCATGTCATCCGAGCGGCTGGCGCTGGTTCGGCAGCGTATTGACGCCGAGATTGCCCGCGACCAATTGCCCGGCGGCGTGCTCGCGATCGCGCGTCGCGGCAAGCTCGTCCATTTCGAAGCGTATGGCTACCTCGACAAGGCCGCGGGCGCGCCGATGCGCACCGATGCAATCTTCAACATCGCCTCGATGACCAAGCCGATGGCCGCGGTTGCGGCGTTGCATCTTTATGAGCAGGGCCGGTTGTTGATCGACGATCCAGTTTCGAAATATTTTCCGAAGTTTGCTAAGTCGCAGGTCGCGGTCCTCGACGCAAAGCGGGAAAACATTATCGATCGCGTGCCGGCGGTGCGGCAGATCACGGTCCAGGATCTGTTCCGGCACACGTCGGGGCTGGTCTATGGCGGGCGTGGCGCGACGCCGGTGCACAAGCTGTTGCCGGAAGGCAGTTCACAGGCGTCGCTCACCATGACGGGGGACGAGTTCATCGAGCGCTTGAGCGGGGCGCCGCTGCTACACCAGCCGGGCGCGATGTGGGATTATGGCTTCGGCCTCGACGTGCTGGGGCTGATCGTGGAGCGGATTAGCGAACAGTCGCTTGGCCGATATCTCCAGGAAAACGTCTGGAAGCCGCTTGGCATGAACGACACCCATTTTGTCGTGCCGGCCGACAAAGTTGCCCGCTATGCCAAGGAATTGCCGATCGATCCGGAAACCGGCCGTCCGCAATCGTTGCGCCGGTTGACGGCGCCGGGCAAGTTTGAATGCGGCGGCGGCTGCACCGCTTCGACCGCCGATAACTATTTGCGTTTTGCGCTGATGCTGGCGAACAAAGGCAGCTACGCCAACCAGCGGGTTCTATCGCGCAAGACAGTGGAGTACATGGCCGCGAACCATCTTGGCACCGAGGTTATTAACCTGATCGGCCAAACCGGCGATCCGACCCGCGCCGATTATGGTTTCGGACTTGGCGTCGCGGTTCGCACCACGCCGGGGATATCGCGTACCATGAGCTCCATTGGCGAATTCGCCTGGCCGGGCGCCAGCGGGACCAATTGGTGGGTGGACCCGCACGAGGAACTGACGGTGGTCTGGATGGCGTATACGCCCGGCACCATTCGCTGGCGCTACCGGCAGACGATCAATGCGCTGGTCTATTCGGCGCTGGTCGATTGAACGCCAACCCCGGGGAACGTCATGGCAGCAATTAGCGATCACCTCGTCACTTCGATTGCGGGGCTAGAAAAAATCTATGGCGAAGTGTTTCCGCCCGCCAAGGCGAAGGAGGCCGACCGCATCACGCCGGCCTACCGCAAACTGATCGAGGCGGCGCCGTTCTTCGCGCTGGCATCGCATGGGCCGGGCGGGCTCGATTGCTCGCCGCGCGGCGATCCCGCCGGCTTTGTGCGGGTTGCCAACGAAAAGACGCTGCTGATCCCGGATCGGCGCGGCAACAACCGCATCGATACGTTGCGCAATATTGTGCACGATCCGCGGGTTGCACTGTTGTTTTTGATCCCCGGATGCAGCGAGACCATCCGCGTAATGGGCCGCGCTACAATCTCGGCCGATCCGACATTGGCGCAACAATTCATCATGGAAGGCAAGGCGCCGCGCACGGTGCTCGTGATCGCGGTCGATTCGGTCTTTTATCAATGCGCCAAGGCGATTGTGCGTTCGAAATTGTGGGACGCTTCGTACCAGGTCGATCGCAAGACGTTGCCATCACCGGGCGTGATCCTTGCGGAACTAACCGACGGCAAGCTCGGCGGGCCCGAGCATGACCGCACCGCGCCCGAGCGGCTCAAAGCGACCATCTACTGAGACAAATTAACGCGGGCCGCGCCGGGGGAAGCGCGACCCGCGTCCGGGTGGAAGCGGGCGACGTTTGGGGGGAAACGTGGCCCACTTCGGGGGATCGATGCCCCCGTCAGACGGACGGGTTCTGAAATTTTTTGCAGCCGCCCGGCGCGGTTCCACTCAGTTGCGGCGGATGCTCTCGTCAAATCAAACGATTAGGAGCTTTGTTAAAGTTTGGTAGGGTGCTCGCAGGCGCGCACTTTTCGTCGTGTGCGGTACGACCGCAGTTAGTCGACCAGACGGAACACCTCGCCCTGCCAGCCACAGGCATAGAGCCGCTCCTGCAAGTGCAGCGGCACCGGCGCCACTGCGCGGATCGGTTCCTTGTTTTTGTAGAGCGGCACAACGATTTCGCGGGCATGCAGATGCAGACTGGGGCCGCCAGCGCGGGGCGCAGTCCCATAAATGGTGTCGCCGACGATTGGCCAGCCGGCCGCCGCGCAGTGCACGCGTAATTGATGGGTGCGGCCGGTTAGCGGCTCCAGCGCCAGCCAGGTGACCGGCTTTCTGTTGGCGGCTGCGCGTCCCAACACTTTCCAGGCGGTCGTTGCCGGCTGGCCGTCGGGGTCGACCTTCATCCACCACCCGCGCTTGTCGTCACGGCGGCCGAGTGGAAGCTCAATCCGGCCTGCGTCATCGGTCGGGCCACCTTCGACCACCGCCCAATAAGTCTTGCCGACCCTGCCGTCCTTGAACAGCTTGCCGAGCGTGGCCAGCGCTTTGCGATGCCGGCCGAGCACCAGGCAGCCCGAAGTGTCACGATCGAGCCGGTGCGCCAGCGCCGGCGAGCGCGGCAGCCCAAAGCGCAGCGCGCCAAAATGGTCCTCCAGGCTCTTGCCGCCCTTCGGCCCCTTGTGGACGGCATAGCCAACGGGCTTGTCGATGATCAACATCAACCCGTCGCGGTACAGGAGGCGGGCGACTATCTCTTCCGGGGTCATGACGGAACCGCTATCACAGAGCCAGTGCGGCGGTTCAGAAGTCCGCATCGTTCTTCCGGCGAGTCCGACATGCGGACTTCTTAACCAAAGCCGCACTGGATTAAAATAGTCGCTAGCGTCCTATACTTGCTAGTGGTGTTTTCATTCTAACATTCGCAAAATCGCGCGCGGAAATGGGATGCGAATGTTAGAATCGGACCACTTGCGCGTGAGATCCTGCCGGCTTGCATCGCGTGCCCGCGTCAGCTCCCGCATGGCCGCGTGCCGCTCGTCGGGAACCCAGACGCTCGTCAACTCGCCCGCCCGCAGGAGCTTCGCCAAACCCTCCGCATCGCGCCGGTTGGTCTTCACCCGATCGCCGGCCTTCTTTGGAATCAGCGACGGCGCCACCACGATGCATGTGTGACCGAGGCTCTCGACCAGCCGGTGCAAGCCGTAGCCGGTCGGGCCCGCCTCATAGCAAAACGTCAACTCCGCGTACTTGGCGGCCAGCTTGGCCACCAGCTTGCGCGTCGCCGCCTCGCTCGTGTCAACCTCGCCGAGATAGCGCACCTCGCCCTGCCGCCCGGCCTCCGCAATCGCCACTGCATTGCGCAACTTCGACGTATCGATACCGATGAAAGCTTCGCTATGATGTCCCACGACTCGCCCTCCTTGTGTGAGGCTCTACCCGGCCCATCTGGGCAACCCTCGAACACACATCGAGGGTGAGTCGCCTCATACAAGGAAGGACATACGGTCTAGCAACATGAATGACAGCACGCCCAAACAATCGCCCCAGCAATCCTGGTGGCAGCGGCTCACCGGCGGCCTCAAGCGCACCTCGACGGCCATTGGTGCGGCAATCTCGGATTTGGTCACGCGCGGGCCGCTCACGCCCGAACGGATCGAGGAAATCGAGGACATGCTGATCCGCGCCGATCTCGGTGTCGATGTCGCCGCCCGCATCGCGGCGGTCATGGCCAAGGGGCGCTATCAGGATGTCAAAGAATCGCAGACGATCCTTGCCGACGAGATTGAGAAAATCCTGGCGCCCGTGGCGGTGCCGCTGACAATCGGCGACGGCAAGCCGTTTGTGATCCTGGTGGTCGGCGTCAATGGTTCGGGCAAGACCACGACGATCGGTAAGCTGGCCGCCAAGTTCCATGATGAGGGCCGAAGCGTGATGCTGTGCGCTGGCGACACATTTCGGGCCGCCGCCATCGATCAATTGACGATCTGGGCTGGACGGTCGGGCGCTTCGGTGCTGGCGCGCGCACCCGGCGCCGATGCTGCCGGGCTTGCCTATGACGCGCTGGTGGAGGCGAAGGGCGAGGAGATCGACGTGCTGCTGGTCGATACCGCCGGCCGGCTGCAAAACAAAGCGTCGTTGATGGACGAACTCGAAAAGATGGTGCGGGTGATGAAAAAACTCGACCCGGCAGCACCGCATGTGGTGCTGCTGGTTCTGGACGCCACCGTCGGACAAAATGCGCTCTCCCAAGTCGAGGAGTTCCGCAAAGTGGCGGGTGTCACTGGACTGGTTATGACCAAGCTGGACGGCACCGCGCGCGGCGGCATTCTGGTCGCAATCGCGGCCAAGCATAAGCTGCCGGTGCATTTTATCGGTGTCGGCGAGGGGATCGACGATCTCGCGGCGTTTACAGCAAAGGATTTCGCCCGTGCGATCGCCGGATTGGAGTGAATGACAGTGGGCGGAAGGTGCGCTACATAGCGCCCATGTCACCCGAAACCCAGCCAAAGCCCGAACTCAGTCCCGGCCTGAAACTGCTGCTCGATCTCGGGCCGCTGCTGTTGTTTTTTGTTGCCAATGCCCGGCCGCAATTATTCGCGCCGTTGTTGGGCGCGGTTTTGCCGGCTTCGCTTGTCGCCGGCGAACAAGCCGGCATTTTCGTTGCGACCGCGGTATTCGTCCCGGCGGTTCTTATTGCGCTCGCGATCAGTTATTCGCTGACCCGGCACGTTGCGGTGATGCCGGTTGTCACGGCGGTTGTCGTGGTCGTGTTCGGCGGGCTGACGCTGGCGCTTCAGAACGAGACCTTTATCAAGGTTAAGCCAACGATCGTCTATGTGTTGTTCGGCGCGGTGCTGATCGGTGGGCTTGTCTTCAAGAAGTCGCTGCTTGGCATGGTGTTCGATTCGGTTTTCCATCTCACTGACGAGGGCTGGCGCAAGCTCACCATGCGCTGGGGCGTATTCTTCCTGGTGCTGGCGGTTCTCAACGAAATTATTTGGCGCAATTTTTCGAGCGATACCTGGGTGAGTTTCAAGGTATTTGGATTTCTCCCGCTGACCTTCCTCTTTGCGGCGGCACAGGTTCCGCTGTTGCAGAAGCATGCGGTGACGGAAACGGAGAAGGGCGAGAAATAGTGGCCCGCGCCGATCGGATCACGATGGCGGGCTCGCCAGCGCCTTTTCGATTTGCGGCTTGAGATTGGTCTCAAGGTTTCGCTCGGTGATCTCGCCGATCAGTTTGTAGACGATGCGGCCGTCGCGTCCGACCACAAAGGTTTCCGGCACGCCATAGACGCCCCATTCGATCGAGGCGCGGCGATTGGGATCGACCCCAACCGCGACGAACGGATTGCCGTGGCGGCCGAGGAACCGCCGCGCGTTGTCGGGTTGGTCGGCCTGGTTGATGCCGACCACGCGGATGCGCTTGTCAGCGGCGAGTTTGAGCAGCAGCGGGGCCTCGGTGTGGCACGGGATACACCAGGACGCCCAGACATTGACGACGCTCACGGCGCCGATGAAATCCGCGGGGTTGAGGCCGGGCACCGGCTTGCCGTCGCGTTCGAGACCGGCGAGAGGCGCCAGCACGGTTTGTGGCGCGGGCTTGCCGATCAGGGCCGATGGCACGCGGGAGATATCGCCGGCGCCGAGCCTGATCAGAAACAAGAGCGCGAGCGCGAGAAAGATTGCCAGCGGCACATAGGCGATCAGCTTGCGGCGGCGCGCGTGACCGGCATCCGGTGTCTTGGTCGCAGTCATGACGGGGCTCCACTCGGCCGATCCGAGCGTCGCGTCACGCCGCGCGCTTCGAGTTCGGCCAGCGCGCGGGTTTGCCGCCGGTAATCGAGCGCAACCCAGCCGACCACGACGGCAACAATAAAGGCCGCAGCGCCGTAAGCGCCGACAATGAAAAATGCGTGTGGGCCGAGATTCATTGTGCGGCGCTCTCTGCCTCTCGCACCAGCATGGCGCGGATGCGTCGCCGCATGATCTCATTGCGCATGGCGGCAAGATGCAGCGTTAGAAACAGCAGCAGGAAGGCGAGCGCCATGACCAGAAGCGGGGTCAGTAGGCTCGCATGAATGGCTGGGCCGCCCAGCCGCAGTACTGAGGCAGGCTGGTGCAGCGTTGCCCACCAATCGACGGAGAATTTGATGATCGGCAGGTTGATGGCGCCAACCAAGGTCAACACGGCCGCGGCGCGACCGGCGCGGGCCGGGTCCTCGACCGTGCGCCAAAGCGCCAGCACGCCGAGATACATCAGGAACAGCACCAGCACCGACGTCAGGCGTCCGTCCCAAACCCAATAGGTGCCCCACATCGGCCGGCCCCACAGCATACCGGTAATCAGGCACATGGCGGTGAACGCCGCGCCGAGTGGAGCGGCGGCCTTGCCGGCGACGTCGGCAAGCGGATGGCGCCAGACCAGCGTGCCGAGCGCCGCAATGCTCATCACGCTCCAGCATCCCATCGCGAGCCAGGCCGCCGGCACGTGAATGAACATGATCTTTACGGTCGCGCCCTGCTGGTAATCATCCGGCGCGCTTGCGATCAAGCCGATGCCGACCGCGAACGCAGCCAGCGTCGCGATCGTGAGCCACGGCAGGGCGCGGCTTGCAAGCGTCAGAAAGCGTGTCGGGTTGGCGAGATCGATTAAGGGCATGGGTGATTGTCAACGCGCTCGCATATTGTCAATGGTGGCGCATTCTTAGCATCATTCCAACCCGTGTCGCAGGGCCGCCGCGGCCGCGAACGGGCCGACCACGGCGCTCATGAGGGTGAGCGCACAGAGGATCGTGAACGGGGTCCCGAACGGCACCGGCCCAACGATTGCCGCATTTGAGGCCGCGACGCCAAATATCAAGACTGGAACCGCGAGCGGCAGCACCAGCACCGCAATCAGCAGCCCGCCGCGCCGGAGCGCCACTGTCAGTGACGCGCCAATCAGGCCGATAAAAGTCAAGGCCGGCGTCCCGGCTAACAGCGTCAACGCCACCGCACCGGTTGCGGTGGGATCGAGATTGAGCAGGAGACCAAGCAGAGGCGCCGCGATGACCAGCGGTAGGCCGGTGGTCAACCAATGCGCCAATGCTTTGGAGGCCAACGATAGTTCAAGCGGCACACGCGCCATCAGGATGAGATCTAATGAGCCGTCCTCGTAGTCGGCGGCGATCAGGCGGTCGAGCGCAAGCAGGCTTGCGAGCAATGCACCAAGCCAGAGGATCGCGGGACCAATGCGCGCGAGCAGTGCGAGATCCGGGCCAATCGCGAACGGCATCAGCGTGACCACAATCAGGAAGAACAACACGCCGATGAGCGCGCCGCCGCCAAGCCGGACCGATAGCCGCATGTCGCGAAGGAAGATGTTGGCAAGCGCCGTCATGGCGCGCCTCCCAGCCGCAGTTCCTTCGCGCCGTCCAATCCGATCGGCCCGTGGGTCGCGGCGAGGATCATGCCGCCATTGGCGAGGTGCTGCCGCATCAGGCCGGCAAGCATGGCCTGCGCCGTTGCATCGAGTGCGGATGTGGGCTCGTCGAGCAGCCAAACCGGCCGTGCGACGGCAATCAGCCGCGCGATCGACAGCCGCCGCCGTTGGCCGGCCGAGAGGTAAGCGGCTGGCAGATTCAAGATCCGGCTGAGCCCGACCGTGTCCAGCGCCGCGCCGGTCCCGGTCATGCCGCCGCCCAGGTACCGCACCCAAAAATCGAGATTTTCGATGACGCTGAGCGACGGTTTGAGCGCGTCCTGATGGCCCAAATAATGCGCTTGCTCGCCCGGGGTGGCTTCGGGGTTGCCGCCCTCCAACACCAACTGCCCGGCCTCGATTCGAACCAACCCGGCGATAAGCCGCAGTAATGAGGATTTGCCGGCCCCGTTAGGCCCGTTCACCATGAGGGCCTGGCCCGCCCCGACAGCAAAGCTCAGTCCGGTAAAGACGCTCCGGTCGCCGCGCAAACAGGCCAGTTCTGTGGCCAAAAGCCGGGCCGGCTGCCGAAATTGGGCCATTCAGGCGGCCCCAGTGCGTTTGAGGCCTTCGTGGCGGAGCCCCGAAAACCCCGGCACTTGCCTGGCATCTTGTTGACGAGAATCGATTTTCTGGAACAGCACGACAAAAGCCCTTATAAACCCGTTCGTTCGGGCGCGCGAACCGTGAGCGCCCGAATGTCGCAACCGGCGACAAGGGGCACACCGGTAGATTATTACCGCCTTTAGCCTTGCCTCAACATCATCCGGTGGGATGGGAATCTGCCCTCATGACGTCACTCGATAGTTTCAGGTGTTGCCAGTCGCTCAAAGTCGGCAGCAAGACCTACGCCATTTATAGCCTTGCCGCCGCCGAGAAGAATGGTCTCAAGGGGATTTCCCGGCTGCCCTTCTCGTTGAAGGTGCTGTTAGAAAATCTGCTGCGCCATGAAGATGGCCGCAGCATTACCAAGCAAGAGCTGCTGGCGTTTGCGCAGTGGTTAAAAACCAAAACCTCTGATCGCGAAATTCCATTCCGGCCGGCGCGCGTTCTGATGCAGGATTTCACCGGCATTCCGGCAGTGGTCGATCTTGCCGCCATGCGCGACGCCATGAAAAATCTCGGTGGCGACCCCAAGAAAATTAATCCGCTGGTACCGGTCGATCTCGTCATCGATCACTCAGTCGCGGTGAACCATTTCGGAACGCCGACCGCCTTCAGGAAAAACGTCGAAGACGAATTCAGGCAGAACCAGGAGCGTTACGAGTTCTTGAAGTGGTCGCAGAAGTCGTTCGATAATTTCCGCGTGGTGCCACCTGGTACCGGCATATGCCATCAAGTCAATCTTGAATATCTGTCGCAGACGGTTTGGACCAAGAAGGACAAGCTCAAGGTTGACGGCAAGGTGCAGGTGATGGAAGTCGCCTATCCGGATACGCTCGTTGGCACTGACTCCCATACCACGATGGTGAACGGCCTCGCGGTGTTGGGCTGGGGCGTGGGCGGCATCGAGGCCGAGGCCGCGATGCTCGGCCAGCCCTATTCGATGATGTTACCCGAGGTCATCGGCGTCAAATTCACCGGCAAGCTCAAGGAAGGCGTGACCGCGACCGATCTCGTGCTGACCGTTACACAGATGCTGCGCAAGCGCGGCGTGGTCGGCAAGTTCGTCGAGTTCTTCGGGCCGGGCCTCGCCAATATGACGATTGCCGACCGCGCAACGCTCGGCAACATGTCACCCGAATATGGCGCGACCTGCGGCTTTAGCCCGATCGACGACGATACCATCGCTTATTTGCGCGACACCGGTCGCTCGGCCGAGCGCGTTGCGCTGGTCGCGGCCTATGCCAAGGCGCAGGGCATCTATCGCACCAAGTCAACGCCGGACCCGATCTTCACCGATGTGCTCAAGCTCGAACTGTCGCAGGTCGAACCCTCGCTCGCAGGACCGAAGCGCCCGCAGGATCGCGTCGCGCTCAAGGATGCGAAGGCGAGCTTCACAGTGGCGATGGACAAGGAATTCAGCAAAGGCAGCGACGGTGGCGGCAAGGAAGTCTTCGCACTGCATCCATCGATCGCGACCGCGCCGCTCGACAAGAACTTTGCCAAGGCTGGCCCCGGCGGCCGCCGCCATCAGGTTCCTGGCCGCGACCACGATCTCGGTCATGGCGATGTGGTGATCGCCGCGATTACATCTTGTACCAACACGTCCAATCCAAACGTGATGATTGGTGCCGGCCTGCTCGCCCGCAAGGCCGTGGCGAAGGGTCTTACTGTCAAGCCGTGGGTGAAAACCTCGCTCGCGCCCGGCTCGCAGGTCGTCGCCGAATATCTCGACAAGTCCGGTTTACAACAGGATCTCGATAAGCTCGGCTACAACCTCGTCGGTTTCGGCTGTACCACCTGTATCGGCAATTCCGGTCCGCTGGCGCCGGAGATCTCGAAGGCCATCAACGACCATGATCTGGTCGCAGCGGCGGTGCTCTCTGGCAATCGCAATTTCGAGGGTCGCATCAATGCCGACGTGCGCGCCAACTATCTGGCGTCGCCGCCGCTGGTGGTCGCCTATGCCTTGGCGGGCTCGATGTATGCCGATATCTCCAAGCAGCCGCTCGGCGTCGATAAGAAAGGCAAGAAGGTCTTTCTCAAGGACATCTGGCCGACGAGCCGCGAAATCAGCGCGGTCGTGCGCAAGACCATCAACAAGCAGATCTTCGTCAAGAAATATGCCGATGTGTTCAAGGGCGACGCATTGTGGCGCAAGATCAGCGTCAAGGGTGGGCTTGCCTTTGCCTGGGATAAGAAGTCGACCTACGTGCAGCATCCGCCATATTTCGTGGGCATGGGGCGCCACCCCGCGCCGCTGGCCGACATCATCGATGCGCGCGTGCTGGCGATCATGCTGGACTCCATCACCACCGACCACATCTCGCCAGCGGGCTCAATCAAAGCCGATTCGCCGGCCGGCAAGTATCTTATTGAGCACAAGGTCAAACCGTCCGACTTCAACCAGTACGGCACGCGACGTGGCAATCACGAAGTGATGATGCGCGGCACCTTCGCCAATATCCGACTCAAGAACCAGATGGTGCCGGGCGTCGAAGGCGGTGTTACGATCCACTATCCCTCCAAGCAGCGCATGACGATCTATGATGCCGCCATGAAATATCAGCACGAAAAAATTCCGCTGGTGATCTTCGCCGGCAAGGAATACGGCTCGGGCTCGTCACGCGATTGGGCCGCGAAGGGGGTCAACCTGCAAGGCGTGCGCGCCGTGATCTGCCAGTCGTTTGAGCGCATCCATCGTTCAAACTTGATTGGAATGGGTGTGCTGCCGTTGTGTTTCGAGGAAGGCACTTCCTGGCAATCGCTCGGTCTTAAAGGCGACGAGCAGGTCACCATCCGCGGCTTGCATGGTGAGCTCAAGCCGCGCCAGCGGTTGATAGCCGAGATTGTGGCGTCCGACGGCAGGCTGAAAAGGGTGCCGCTGACCTGCCGCATCGATACCCTCGACGAACTCGATTACTTCAAGCACGGCGGCATTCTGCAATATGTGATCCGTCAGCTCATCGCGAGCTGACGGCCCCCTCACCGCGAAGTGAGTGGCCGGTGATCGGTGCGCCCTGTAGGGTTGCCGGCGGTGCTGCGTTAAGGATCGGCTCGCGGGAGCGCGGAGATCGGCATGATGCAACGACGCCTTGCGTTGGCTGTGATCGCTGCTTGCTCGACCGCGGCGCCGCCGCCGGTTTGGGCCGAACCGCGCGCCGTGGTGGAATTGTTTACCAGTCAGGGCTGCTCGTCATGTCCGGCGGCTGATCGCCTGTTTGGCGAACTGGCTGCCGACCCGTCTTTGGTAGCGATCAGCCTTCCCATCGATGTCTGGGACTATCTCGGTTGGAAGGATACGCTCGCCCATCCGCGCAATACCGTGCGCTGGCAAGGTTATTCGAAATCGCGCGGCGATCGTGAGCGCTACACGCCGCAGGTGGTGGTGAATGGCGCCGTGCATGCACTCGGAAGCGACCGATCCGCCATTGAGACGGCGATCGGCAAGAGCCGCCAGAACAAGACCGTGATGTCTGTACCGGTCCGCGCGACGCGCGCCAGCGACCAATTGACAATCGAGTTACCGAGTGGCGCGCCGGCGGTCTTCGCGAGCGTATCGGTGTGGGCGCTGGCCAAATCGGTGACGGTGGCAATCGCGCGCGGCGAAAATAAAGGCCGCACCATCACCTATCACAACGTCGCGCGGCAGTGGGTCGATCTTGGCCCCTGGAGCGCGGTGACCCATCGCTGGAGCGTGCCGTTGCGTGATCTCGCGGGCGATGACATCGACGCCGCGGTCGTGCTGGTGCAGACCGGCACCAACGCGATGCCGAGCGTCACGCTCGGGGCGGCCATCGCGCCGATCCGATAAATCGCGTGGCGCTCGCACTTTGGCGATGCTACGGATATGCAGACGATTTCAGCAAGATGGGGCGGCTGCGATGACTGGGAACCGCGTCAATGTCGGTATTGTCGGCCTCGGTCGTTGGGCCAAAGTGTTGACCCGCGCCGCGCGCGCCTCGAACGCAATCGAAATTGTTGCTGGCTTCAGCCGCTCGGAGGAGAGCCGTGCGGCGTTTCAGGCCGAATTCGGTGTGAGGGGCGCGCCAGACCTCGCCGCCTTGTTGGCTGACCCAAATATCAAAGGCGTGATTCTCACGGTTCCGAACGAGCAGCATTTGCCGCTCGCCCGCGAAGTCGCGAAAGCCGGCAAGCATGTTTACACCGAGAAGCCAATTGCCAGCACCCTGGAAGAGGGACTTGCGATCGAAGCGCTGGAAAAAACCTTTGGGGTCACGGTGACAGTCGGGCACAGCGCGCGGTTGATGGCTGGCATTCGCACCATTGGCGAAGCCATTCAGGCCGGCGAACTCGGCCGGGTTGGCTTCATGGAGGCTAATTTCTCAAACGAGCGCGCGCTCGAGCTGACGCCAAAAGCGTGGCGGTGGTACAAGGATCGTGCGCCCGGCGGCCCGCTCTCGCAACTTGCGATCCACCAGTTCGATGTGCTGCACTATCTGGGCGGCGAGATTTTGGAGGCGAGTTCGACCGCTTCCAAACTGTCGCCGGTCGGCGCCGAGGTGGACGATCAGTCAATGACGGTCTTGAAATTCGCCGACGGCAAGATTGGCTATGTCGGCAGCTCTTGGACCTCGCCCGGCGTGTTCTGCGTGCGGGTGTTCGGCTCCAAGGGGCTGATGCATTACGAGATCGATTTCGGCACTTGGGATACACCCGAGAATCTGCACCAGACTTCAACGCTCTACATCCAGCGCGGCAAGGATGGTTATGGCAAGCGCGAGGAACTGCCGGTTCCCGCGAGCGATATGTTCCGCGCCGAGCTTGATATGTTCGCGGAAAGCTGCCGGACCGGACGATCGAATGAGCTGAACGCGCGTAACGGCAATGTAGCGCTTGCCGTGGTCTATGCGGGGCTGCGCTCGATCGAGCGTCAGGGTCAGGCGGTGCGGATTGCCGACGTCATCGCCGAAGCGCACAAGAAGCTCGCGGAAGGAAGCCGCAATGTTGCCTAGCCGTTATTTCGCAGACCTGACGCAGCCGGAAATCGCCGCGCAGCTCAAGAAGAACCCGCTGGTGATCCTGCCATGTGGCAGCGTCGAGCAGCACGGCCCGCATCTGCCGACTGGGACCGACACACTGGCGGCCAATATTATTTCGCACGCGGTCGCAGAGCGGATGGACGGTCTGGTGCTGCCGGCGACGCCGTTCGGTGTAACGCCGATGCATATGCCTTATGAGGGGACAATCACCCTGACGCCCGACACCTATATGCGGGTGCAGACCGAGACCTGCGTCTCGACCGCCAAGCATGGCGCCAGGCAACTCATCATTATCAACTGGCACGAAGGCAATATCCCGTCGCTGGCCATCACGGCGGAATCGCTGCATCGCGACCACGGCATGAGCGTTCTGACCGTGCAAGCTTGCTATGTCGCCGAGGAACTCTACGGCCATTCCTGCGGTGGGCTCACCCATGGCGGCGAGATCGAAGCGCTGGCCGTGCTGGCGCACAGTCCCGGTCTGGTCCATCTCGATCGCATCGACTATTCGTCGGAGCACGGCCATGGCCACAAGATGGACAAGCTGCGGCGAACGCGTGCCTATCAGCCAGTGCTCACCGATATCCGATCAATCGCGCCGACCGGCTGGTTCGGCAGCCCGCAACACGCCACCGCCGAGAAGGGCAGCAAGATGCTGGCGGACATCGCCGATGCCATCGCCAAGGAGGCGCATGACATCTTCCGTCAGCTCGCAGCGGTCCAGGGCGGCACGCGCGAGATCACGCAATTGCGTCAGGTGCGATGATGGCGCGGCTGCTGAAACAGTCCGAGGCAAAAAAACTCGGTCTGCCGGGGCGCACCTCGCTTGAGCCGGTGTCGGGCGCAATGGGATCGCGGGTGACGTTTCGGATCGCCGAATTGGTGGTTCCGAAGCCTGGCGATCCAGTCCGCGGCCCGCATCTGCATGACGGCTTTGAAGAATGTATCTATGTCCTTAAGGGCATTGGGATCACGGTTGCTGAAAGCGGCGAGCTTCCAATTAAGCCGGGCGACATTGTGCTCATTCCGCCGAACGAAAAGCACATGACTCGCAATACCGGCGCTGAACCGCTGGTGTTGCTGTGTTTCTTCGCCGAGCCAGATGTCTCAAGCCGTACCACCGAATTCAAGAGCTTCTGAAAATCTGCCCATGCCCAATCGTGTTCTTTGTCTGCGCCCCGAAGCCGATTTCGCGCGGGCCGATGCGCCTGCGCCAAACAGTCTTCAGGTGGCCTATCATGCGCCGTCGGATGCGCAGGTGTCTGCGCTATTGGCGTCCAGCGATGCCTTGGTGATCCCAGCGGTTGGGCCGCAACTTGCGCCAAGTTTGTTCGAAGGCAGCAAGCTCAAGCTCGTCCAGGTCACTGGCGCGGGCGTCGATCGTCTCGATCAGGCGGCGCTGATGCGGCTTGGCATCCCGGTGGCCAATGTCGCGGGCGGCAGCAACAGCGCGGTGGCGGAGTTTGTCGTCACTGCGGCATCGGTGTTATTGCGGCGTTTCGCCAAGGCCGATGCTGAAATCAAGGCCGGCCACTATGCCAGCTACCGCGCGCAGATGATCTCGGACAATCTTGCAGGGATTGAGGGCTTGTTGGTGGGGCTGATTGGCTTTGGTACCATCGGCCGAGCGGTGGCGCGGGCGTTCCAGAGCCTGGGCGCGAAGCTCTGTTATTTCGATCCGGCGTCCGTCGATGCCGCGCTTGCCAGCGCAATCGGCGCGCGCGCGGTTTCGCTCGATGAATTGATTTCCACCTGTGACGTGGTGTCGCTGCATGTGCCACTGCTGCCGTCGACGCAGAATCTGATCGGCGCCGGCGAGATCGCGCGCATGAAACGGAACGCCATTCTGATTCAAGCGTCGCGTGGTGGGATTGTCGATGAGGCTGCGCTGGCGGCGAGCCTGTCATCGGGACATCTCGGGGGCGCGGCAGTTGATGTTTATGCGGCTGAGCCGCCGGCAGCCGACAATCCATTGTTGGCGCTTTCCGGCGAACCTGCCGCACGCCTGCTTCTAACGCCGCACATCGCCGGCGTTACCCGGCAGGCTTCGGCTTTTCTGTTTCGTTCGGCATGGCAGAATGTCGAACGTGTGCTGGTGCACAACCAGTCGCCGTTTAGCCGGGTGTATTGAAGCGGCAATCGTGCCCGTATTGTTCGATCGTAATTGCTGCGCCCGCGCATTCGCCCGGCAATAAAAATGGGCCGGCACGCGTGCCGGCCCAAAGTGGGTATTGGGGGATTGAACTCTAGCTACATAAGAACAACGAGATGAGCCCAGCCCCTTCCAAACTCCAGGTGGGGGGCGACGAATCCGGCGTCCGAAAGCCAGCCGAGCCATCAGGCAACAGTCTTTCCAATCGCATCACAGCGCGGCCGCCGATTGGCCGAAATCCGGCAGCAATATGATTCCATTGACGAATTCGTGAACGTGGCCACGTTGCGGCAATTACGCGCCGTTTAAGCGAGCTGCGATCAATGCGCCCCTTGCCCCCGCCCAGTTCCGGCGCGATCATTACAACTTGATCGATGGAGGTAGCCATGAGCCTGGAGCCTGGAGATACCGACCCTAGTCACGGGCACGGGGGCGAATCGCAGGGCAGCCAGCCCTTCGCCCCCGCCAACCGCGTGACCTTCGACCGGCGCGAACTCGACCGGATCTTCAATCTCTATGGACGCAAGGTTGCGGCCGGCGAATGGCGCGATTACGCCATCGACTTCCTGCGCGACCGGGCCGTGTTCTCCGTGTTTCGTCGCGCCAGCGAAGTCCCCATCTATCGCATCGAGAAATCGCCGAAGCTGGCGCGCCGTCAGGGCGCCTACAGCGTGATTTCGGCCACCGGCTTGATTGTGCGCCGCGGCCACGAGCTTGATCGCGTATTGCGCTCGATCGACAAGTCGTTGCGCGTGGTCGCATAGCTGAGGGGGCGTTCGCCCACTGTTGACCTGAAAAACAAAACGCCCCGGCTTTTGGCCGGGGCGTCTGAATCCAGGTTCGTTCCGGTTCGATCAGCGGCGGTCGCCGATCAATTGGAGTAGGAACAGGAACAGATTGATGAAGTCGAGGTAGAGGGTTAGCGCACCCATTACTGCCTTGCGGGCGGTAATCGTGCCGTCCTCGTTTGCGTCATACATTTCCTTGATCTTCTGGGTATCCCAGGCGGTCAGGCCGGCGAAAATCAGAACGCCGACAATGGAGATGATGAACGCCATCATGCTGCTCTGTAAGAACAGGTTGACGATCATGGCGATGAACAAGCCGATCAGGCCCATGACCAGGAAGGCGCCGAATGCCGATAGGTCACGTTTGGTCGTGTAGCCGTAAAGGCTCAGCGCGCCGAACGCCGCCGCCGAGATGAAGAACACGCGGGTGATCGACGTGCCGGTATAGCGGAACAAGATCGACGACAGCATGACGCCGAGCAGCGCCGCATAGACCATGAACAGCGCCGTAGCGGTCGCCGGCTGAATCTTGTCGATCCGGAAGTTGATGAACAGCACCAAGCCGAAGGTCAGAACCAGCATGCCGATCATGCCGGGGATGCTGTACAGCAACGCGCCAAATTCGGTGACGCCGGTGATGCCGCGCGGTGTGATGCGGATCGCGTCGCCGCCGGCCAATTGGAAGGCGAGCCAAGCCGCCACGCCGGTCAGCGCGACGCCGATCGCCATGTAGTTGTAAACCGCGATCATGTAAGAACGCAGGCCCTGATCAATTTCTGCCGCCCGGTCCGTACTGACGCTGCGAACAGCGTAGTTCGGGTCGAAGTTCGACATGGAAGCTCCCTCTCTTATGAACCGGCCGCTGGGCCGGATTTTGCGGCGCCCGCCGGTCATGGACCGGCAACGCCAGATGGACGGAATCTAGTGCGAGTTTGCCCGGCGCGCCAGATATCTTTGGCGGGTTTGTTAACGTTCAGGAAAGCGACCTTTTGCCGCCGGGGCGGGCTAACTGCTTGCCGCCGGGGCGGGCTAACTGCGGTCATTACGGCGGTAGCGATCGCAGATCGTCCGGATTGTTACAAATTTCGCAATACTGGCGCGGGTTTCTGGCCAAGAGCATGGAATGTGCCAATCAGGCCCAACAACACGGTTACCGCCACGGCGCCGGCGGCGGCGGCGAGGTCGGGGCCGGGAAGCCAGGTAAAGGGTAGGCTCATAACTTGCCGGATGATGAAGGCGGCAGCGGCGGTGCCGGCGGCGACGCCGAACACGGCGGTTGCGACCCCGAGCAGCAGATATTCAATGGCATAGGCCGCGAGCAGCTTGCCGCGGGTCGCGCCCACGGTCTTGAGCACCACCGCATCATAGACCCTATTGCGGTGACCCGCCGCCAACGCGCCGCCGAGCACCAGCACCGCAATGACCAGGGTGAGCGCGCTTGCGCCGCGCAACGCCGCTATCAGATTGGTGATCATGCCGCCGACCGAATCGACGGCCTCGCGTACCCGCACTGTGGTGATGGACGGAAATGCGTCGGCTGTCGCTTTCAAGAGTTCGATTTCCGCGACCGCCGTGCTGCCGCCGTTCGGATAAGTCAGCGTGGCAATGAATGTATGCGGTGCGCCACGCAGGCTCGCGGGCGAAAATACCATGGCGAAATTGATGCCGAGGCTTTGCCAATCGAGTGTGCGCAGATTGGCGACGCGAGCCTCGACATTGCGCCCGAGTACATTGACAACGACGGGATCGCCGATTGTCAGTCCAAGCGCGCTCGCGACGCGGCGCTCGAACGAAACCAGCGGCGGGCCGGAGTGGTCGGGCGGCCACCACGCGCCCTCGGTAACGCGCGAGCCCGCCGGGATCGTGTCCGAATAGGTGATGCCGCGGTCGCTTTGCAGGACCCAGCTTTGATTTGCAGGCACACGGATATCCTCGGCCCGAACGCCATTTGCCGACACGATTCGCCCGCGCAGCATTGGCACGCGCTCCAGCGTTGCGCCGGGCGCATGCTTGCGAATGAGGGCATCGAACCGATCGGTGTCGGCGGACTGGATATCGAGAAAGAAAAATGATGGCGCGTGCTCCGGCAGCGCCGCGAGGAATTGACGGCGCAGGTTGCCATCGACCTCGATCACGGTGATGAGCAAGGCAAGGCCGAGGCCGAGCGACATTACCACGCTCACGGTCAATGCGCCGGGCCGGTGGATATTGGCGATCGCAAGCCGCAATGCCGTCGAGCGCGGCCGTGGCGCGCGTTTCGCCGCTGCCGTCACTAGGCTTGCAACCAGCCGCAGCGCCAGGAACACGCCGGCCGCGGCCACCACGAAGATTGTTGCAATGCGCTGGTCGTAAGCGAGCTTCACCGCCAAGATCGCCAGTAAAGCGACGGCGATGACGGTTAGTACGATGTAAATCCGCCGCGGCCAACGACGCTCCGGCGCCACCTCGTCGCGAAACAGGGCCGACACCGAGACATCATGCACGCGTCCGAGCGGCCAGATTGCGAATGCCAGTGCGGTCAGCAAGCCGTATAGCAGCGCCAGCGCGAGATCCTCAGGATGCAGTGTCGGCGCCAGTGGAAGCGGCAAGACCGATCCGAACCCCCAATCGATCAAGAACGGCAGCGTGGCGCCGAGAATGAGTCCGGGGATGGCGCCGATCACCGCCAGCAGCATTGCCTGCGTTAGGTAGATCGCGAACACGCCGCCACCGGTCGCGCCGAGCGATTTCATCGTGGCGATGGTGTCGCGCTGGCGATCGAGGTGACCGCGGATTGCGTTCGCCACGCCGACACCGCCGACCAGCAGCGCAGTGAGGCCGACAAGCGTGAGATACTGGGTAAAGCGCTCGATATTCCGCTCGAGTGCCGGCGCGGCGTTGCTGCGGCTGCGCACTTCCCAACCGGCATTGGGAATTTGTGCGGCGGCCGCGGCGATGGTGCGTTGTACGGCGCCGTCGCTGGCATCATTGGAAGGCAACCGCACGCGATAGTGCCAACGCACCTGCGAGCCGAGTTGCAGCAATCCGGTGGCGCGCAGCGCCTCGGGGCTTATCATCAATCGCGGCCCAAGACCAAAGCCTCCAGCCGAAAGACGGTCGGGCTCGGAGCCGAGTGCTGCGCGGATCTCGATGGTCGCCGAACCCAAGGTGATCCGCGCGCCGGGCTTGATGTCGAGTCGCGCCAGCAGCAGCGGATCGGCGGCGGCGCCGAATGCGCCGTCGCGGGCGGCGAGGGTGTCGGCCAGCGGGATCGTGGGATCGAGCCGCACGGCTCCGAACAGTGGATAGGCGCCATCGACGGCCTTCACCTCCACCAGCGCGGTGCGGCCGTCCGGTGTGCGCGCCATGGCGCGCATGGTGGCGACGGCCGCGACGCGCCCGGCGCTGTCAATGAAGGCGCGCTCCGCGGCGTCGGCTTCGCGGTGAATGAGTGTGAACGCAAGATCGCCGCCGAGGATGGTGCGACCCTCGCGCGTGAGTCCGTCGCTGAGGCTTGATGCAAATGAATTGACACCGGCAATTGCCATGACACCGAGCGCTATGCAGGCGATGAACACGTAAAAGCCACGCAATCCGCCGCGCAGGTCGCGCAGTGCAAAGCGCAATGGAATCGCAAGGCGCGGGGTTACGATTGCGGGCCAGGCGAGGGTCATCGGCTTAATTCCACGCGCTCACCGGGGTGCCTCGGCAGCCAGCGGCCGAGCAGATGGTGAACCGGGAGAAAAAATGCCACCGGCATCAGCACCATCATTCCAGCCACCCAGACAGCGGGCGAAACCCAAGTCTGCGGCTCTGCATCGTTGAGACCCCAGACATAGTTGATGTTGACCGGCGTCAGCCCCGCATTCGGGTTTGGCGGCGGCATGAACCAGAAGCAAATCAGGATGAGGACCCAAGCGAGAACCGTCCATGAAACCAGCGCGCGGCGGTCATAGCCGACCTTTGCAACCAGGTAGATCAACATGAGCGGCAGCCAGCCATGGAACAATGATAGTCCGCGCAGGAACAGGGAGCGGTGCGCCTCGAACATATAGGCGGTCATAGCGTTGACGGGGACGCCGACAAGATGGCCGACGAAATCGAGCAGCCACACCAGTTGCGGCACCATGATGCCGACCGCGCACATGGACAGCAGCAGCGGGCTCTCGATCCAGATGCCAATGAGAGTAAGAAGCAGCGCAACGTCGCAGAAGTAGAGGAAATTGGTTGGCCCGTAATAATACCAATAGACCGGCACCAGCACCGCCATGAAAGCGGTGTAGGCAAGCTTGAGCCAGAGCGGGATGCGCGGTTCCGATGGAAGCGCCAGGACTTGCGACATAGGTCCCACTTAGCGCACCAATTCCGTTTCTTTCGCCGCGTCGATCCGTCCGGAACGCATTCGCACAATGCGGTCGCAGCGGCGCGCCAGCGCGGCATCATGGGTGACAAGAACCAGCGTCGTGCCGCGCTTATCGTGGCCCGCGAACATGAGGTCGACAATCTCGGCGCCGGTGGTTTCGTCGAGATTTCCGGTCGGCTCGTCGGCGATCAGGATCGCAGGATTGGGCGCCAGCGCGCGGGCAAGCGCAACCCGCTGTTGTTCCCCGCCTGACAGTTCCGCCGGATAGTGGCTTGCGCGGTCGGAGAGGCCGACGGCGGCCAGTTCCCGCTCCGCGCGCTCATGCGCGTCGCGGGCGCCCGCCAGCTCCAGCGGCACCGCCACGTTCTCCAAGGCGGTCATGGTTGGAATGAGGTGGAAGGACTGAAACACGATACCGACATTGCGGCCGCGAAAGCGCGCGAGTTCGTCCTCGCCGAGCGCGTCAAGCGCCGTCCCGGCGATCCGCACGACCCCGGTATTCGGCCGTTCAAGCCCGGCCATGACCATGAGCAGGGTCGACTTGCCGGAACCCGAGGTACCGACCATTCCGATCGCCTCGCCGTGCCCTATATCTAGGTCAATGTCTTTGAGGATGTGCACCCGCGCCGCGCCGCGGCCGAGTGAGAGGTTAACTCCACTGAGCGCAATTGCTGCGCCGTTGCCGTGGGAGGGGCTGCCATTCATGCCATGGATCCGTCGGTCGCTCGCCTTGCCGCCCTTCTGCAAGGGGCGGGGTATCCGCTCATATGGGGCTTTTGCGCCTTGGGTCCAGGGATTGCTTGCAATTGCGGCGACCTGCGGCGCTAGTCTACCGGCTGTGGCGCAGTCGCAGCCGGTCCGAATTGTGGCACTGGGCGATTCGCTCACCGCCGGCCTCGGGCTGCCCACTGAGGCCGCATTCCCGGCCCGGCTTCGAGCTGCCCTTCAAGCCAAGGGCATTGCGGCTGAAGTCGGCGATGCCGGTGTGTCCGGCGACACCGCCGCGAACGGGCTTGCTCGCCTCGATTGGGCGGTGCCGGATGCCACTGGAGGCGTGATCGTTGCGCTCGGCGCCAACGATATGCTGCGCGGCATCGATCCCGCCGTAACGCGCCAGGCGCTCGACGGTATTCTGCGGCGGCTCGGCGAGCGCCGCGTTTCGGTTTTGCTGGCAGGCATGCGCGCCGCGCCAAATCTCGGCCGGGATTTTGGCAAGCGCTTCGATGCCATCTACCCTGAACTGGCGGTCATGCATGGCGCGCTGCTCTATCCGTTTCTGCTTGAGGGCATCGCTGCCAATGCAAAGCTCAACCAGCGCGACGGTATCCATCCGACCGCTGCCGGCGTCGAGCGGATGGTCGTCGGCATCTTGCCAAAGGTTGAGGAACTGGTTGCCCGCGTTCGTCAGGGTCGGCCACAATGATTGGATCGGGTCGCTCCGGCGGCTATTGTCACCATCGCGTCTTGTGTGTGACTACATTTGAACCGTGATTCGCCTTGCGCAAGCCATGCCGAGAATCTTCACAGGCCTCGAAGTTCCTCAAGACGTCGCGCAATCGCTTGCCATGCTGCGCGGCGGCTTGCCTGGTGCGCGCTGGATCGATCCCGAGAACTATCATCTGACCCTACGTTTTATCGGCGACGTTGACGATCTGACCGAACGCGAGATTGCCGCGCTACTCGCCCGCGTGCGGCGCAAACCGTTTGAACTGAAATTCGACACGCTGTCATCGTTTGGCGGCCGCCGCCCGCGTGCGGTGATCGCTATGTTGGCGCAAACCGTCGCGCTCATGGAGTTGCAGGCGGAGCATGAGCGGCTGATGCGACGGGTGGGCCTTGAGCCGGAAAGCCGAAAATACACGCCGCATGTCACGTTGGCGCGGCTACGCAATTCGTCGAGCCGCCAAGTCGCGGACTATCTCGCATCGCGCGCACTGCTCGAACCCTTGCTATTTACGGCGTCGCGTTTTGTGCTGTTCTCCTCGCGCGCATCGGTTGGCGGTGGGCCCTATGTGGTGGAAGCGGCCTATCCGCTGGCGGCGTAATGGCGGGGAACATGCCCACCAACCTAGACGCACATTATCGCGCACTGGTCTCTGCCGGGGACATCGAGCACGACTGGGCGCAAGCGCATGCGCTTGAACTGTTCACCGAGCTGGAAGGCCGCCTGCGCGAACATCGGCTTGCGCGCAAATCGTCATCTCTTGGCTGGCTATTTGGCGCGCGCGAGCGCAAGCAGGAGCCGATCAAGGGCCTCTATGTTTTTGGCGAGGTTGGCCGCGGCAAGACCATGTTGATGGACTTGTTTTTCGAGGCGTCGCCGATCCGTCGCAAGCGGCGCGTGCATTTCCACGCGTTCATGGCCGATGTCCATGAGCGGGTGCGACAATTCCGCGAGCGGCCGAAGACCGACAACGGGGAAGATCCGATCGGGCTGACCGCTGCGGCGCTGGCGGACGAGAATTGGCTGCTCTGTTTCGACGAATTCCATGTCACCGACATCTCCGACGCCATGATTCTTGGCCGCTTATTCAAGCGGATGTTCGAACTCGGCGTCGTGGTGGTAGCGACCTCGAATGTGCAGCCCGACGAATTGTATAAAGACGGCCTCAATCGCGCATTATTCGTGCCGTTCATCGCAATGCTTGAACAGCACATGACAGTATTGCGATTGGAGGCGCGGACCGATTTTCGACTGGAGAAGCTTGCCGGTCAGCCGGCCTGGCATGTTCCGGCGAACCGTGCGGCGGACGCCGCGCTCGACGATGCCTGGCGCAAGCTCACCGGCGGCCATCCGGCAGCGCCGCATGATCTCATCGTAAAGCGGCGCATCGTGCGCGTGCCGCGTGCGGCCATGGGTGTGGCGCGCTTCTCGTTCCACGATCTCTGCGAGCAACCGCTCGCGGCGTCGGACTATCTGAGGATCGCGCATGAGTTTCACACAATTGTGCTTGATCGGATTCCGGTGATGGATGTCAGCCGCCGCAACGAGGCCAAGCGCTTTATCATCCTGATCGATACCCTCTACGATCATGCGGTGAAGCTCGTGGCCTCAGCCGCCGCCGAGCCCGACCGGCTCTATCTTGCGGTCGACGGTTACGAGGCTCAAGAATTTAAGCGCACCGCTTCGCGGCTGATCGAAATGCGCTCGGACACCTACCTTGCCTTGCCGCATGGCCGCCGCGACTTGCGCGCGCCCCAGGCGGGCGTCGCGGAAACCTGAAAGCGTCTCCGCGCTACTGCACCTTAAAGCCGGTCGCCTTGATGATTGGCGGCCATTTGACAGCTTCGTTGGCGATGAAGCCGGCGAATTGCGCCGTCGACATTGCCATAATATCGGCGACGCCGAGCCGCAGCAGGCTGGTCCGCACGTCGGGCATCGCGAGCACGGCGTTGATCTCGGTATTGAGCCGCTCGACAATCGCCATCGGCGTTCCCGCCGGCGCCAGAATTCCCTGCCAGACATCGGGATGGAACCCGACCTGCGGGTAGCCGCTTTCGATCATGGTTGGCACATCCGGCAGCTCCTTCATGCGCTGCTTGCTGGTGACCGCGATCGGCCGCAGCTTGCCTTCTTTGATCAGGCCCATGAGGTTGGTCGGCGGACCGACATTCATATGAATGCGCCCGCCGAGCAGATCGACGCGCACTTGTTCGCCGCCGGCATAGGGAATGGTGGTGATATTGAGCCCCGCCACCAGATTGAAATACTCGCCGATGATCTGCGGCATGGTGCCAAGCCCGATGCCGAAATTGAGCTTGCCGGGATTGGCCTTCGCATATGCGACGAATTCCGGCAGCGTCGTAGCTGGCAGCGTCGGCGAAATCACGACGACGTGGAAATAGGCCGCCAGCGGCGCAACCGGCACAAAGGCCTTGATCGGATCAAAACCAAGGTCGGGATAAAGTTGCCGCAAATAGGCAATGTTCTGCCCGTACATCAAAAGGCCATAGCCGTCTGGCGGCAGGGCGGCGGCAGCCTTGACGCCGATCGAGGTTCCGGCGCCAGGGCGGCTCTCGATGACGACCTGCTGTCCGAGCCGCGCCGACAGCGGCTGCGCGACCACGCGCGCCAACGCGGTGATTGGCGAGCCGGCAACCAGTGGAATGATCAGTTTGATCGGCTTGTCGGGATAGGGCTGCGCCCGCACGGGGGTCTGACCCAGGCCAATGGCGAAAACGACGGCGAGCGCCAGCGCCGGAAGCCGCATGATCGTTCACTCCAATTTCACGCCCGGTGCCCGGATGATCGGCGGCCACCGCTTCATCTCGTAGGCGGGGAACGCGTTCCTTGGCGAAGCGCAAAATGCCGCGCAATTCATCACAGATGTTAGCATTTTGGCGGCATCATTCCCAGCATCGTGGGCTGCGGGTGAATTGGCCGCCCTGTCCCTTGAAGGAGGGACTGGAAAAGGTCTATGACGCAGTGCAGCGGCCTTGCCCTTCGGTCCCGTTCCCGCCGCGGAATTCCGGGCCTTTTCAGATGAGGTTCTCCTCCCCATGGCGCGTCCCAAGATTGCTTTGATCGGAGCCGGCCAAATTGGCGGCACGCTCGCCCATCTCATCGGATTGAAGGAACTTGGCGATGTCGCCCTGTTCGATATCGCGGAGGGGATTCCGCAGGGCAAGTCGCTCGATCTTGCCCAGTCCTCGCCGGTCGATGGTTTCGACGCCAAGATGGTCGGGATCAACGCCTATGAAATGATTGAGGGCGCCGCCGTGTGCATTGTCACGGCCGGCGTGCCGCGCAAGCCCGGCATGAGCCGCGACGACCTGCTCGGCATCAACCTGAAAGTGATGGAGCAGGTCGGCGCCGGTATCAAGAAATACGCGCCCAATGCTTTCGTCATCTGCATCACCAACCCGCTCGACGCGATGGTGTGGGCTTTGCAAAAGGCGTGCGGCTTACCCAAACATATGGTGGTTGGCATGGCCGGTGTGCTGGATTCGTCACGCTTTCGCTATTTCCTTGCCGACGAGTTCAACGTGTCGGTCGAAGACGTCACCGCCTTCGTGCTCGGCGGCCATGGCGACAGCATGGTGCCGCTGACTCGCTATTCGACGGTTGCCGGTATTCCGCTGCCGGATCTGGTCAAGATGAAGTGGACCACCCAGGCGCGGCTCGATGCGATCGTGCAGCGTACCCGCGATGGCGGCGCCGAGATCGTAAACCTGCTCAAGAGCGGCTCGGCCTTTTACGCGCCGGCGGCTTCCGCCGTCGCCATGGCGGAGAGCTATCTCAAGGACAAAAAGCGCGTGCTGCCATGCGCCGCGTGGCTTAACGGCGAATACGACGTCAAGGATCTCTATGTTGGCGTGCCGGTGGTCATTGGCGCGAAGGGGGTGGAGCGGATTGTCGAAATCCAGCTCAACACCGCCGAGCGTGCGATGTTCGATAAGTCGGCTGATACCGTGAAGACACTGGTCGAGGCCTGTATGACGATCGCGCCCAATCTCGGCAAAGGCCGTTGATTGAATCTTGAGTTCCCGGTGGCGTGACGCCGTCGGTTGCGATTGCGGGGGGGGGGGCGTTCGATGAACATCCACGAATATCAGGCCAAGGCGGTGCTGCGCGAATTCGGCGTGCCGGTGCCGCGCGGGCACGCGGCGTTTTCGGCCACCGATGCCGTCAAGGCGGCGCAGGATCTTGGTTCGCCGGTGGTCGTGGTCAAGGCGCAGATTCACGCCGGCGGCCGCGGCAAGGCCGGTGGCGTTAAGGTCGTGCGCTCGATTGACGATGTGCGCAAGGAGGCTGAGCGGCTGATCGGTGCGGTGCTGGTTACCAAGCAGACCGGCCCCAAGGGCAAGCAGGTCAACCGGCTCTATATCGAGGAAGGCTCGGGTATCGAGCGAGAACTCTATCTCGCGGCGCTGGTTGATCGCACCAGCGCTCGGGTCGCGTTTGTGGTGTCGACTGAAGGCGGCATGGATATCGAGGAAGTGGCGCACAAGACGCCGGACAAGATCGATACCATCAGCATCGACCCCGTGACCGGCATTTGTCCGCACCACGTCCGCCGCATCGCGCAGGCGCTGCGGCTGACCGGCGATCTTCAGAAGCAATTGAGCGGGTTGCTCAGCAGTCTTTATCGGGCCTTCACCGAGAAGGACATGAGCATGCTTGAGATCAATCCGCTGATCGTGACCAAAGATAGCAAGCTGCTGTGCCTCGACGCCAAGATCGGCTTTGACGACAACGCGCTGTTCCGCCATCCCGATATTATGGCGCTGCGCGACCTGACCGAGGAAGACGACAAGGAGATTGAGGCGTCGAAACACGACCTAAATTATGTCGCGCTTGACGGCACCATCGGTTGCATGGTCAACGGCGCCGGACTCGCGATGGCGACCATGGACATCATCAAACTATACGGCGAAGAGCCCGCGAACTTCCTCGATGTAGGCGGCGGTGCGACCGCCGAGAAGGTGGCGGCCGCGTTCAAGATCATTACATCCGATCCGAAGGTAAAAGGCATCCTCGTCAATATTTTTGGCGGCATTATGAAATGCGACGTCATCGCCGAGGGCGTGGTGGCCGCGGTGAAGGATGTCGGTTTGCGCGTGCCGCTGGTGGTGCGGCTCGAAGGCACCAATGTCGAGCGCGGCAAGGAGATCATCGCCAAGTCCAATCTCAATGTGACATCGGCCGATGACCTTGACGATGCCGCGCAGAAGATCGTCAAGGCGGTGAGGGGGAGATGATTCCGATGGGCGCACCGAGCGAGCCGCGGACTCCGTTACCTCCCCCTGAAAGGGGGAGGTCGGCGAGCGAGCGTAGCGAAGGGAGCCGGGTGGGGGTCAAAACGCGGTTTGATCGCACGCGGCTCAAGACCGCACGCGCGCGGCAACTACGACAGAATTCTACGGACGTCGAAGCAATGATGTGGAGCAGGCTTCGAGGAGGCCGGGTGGATGGCCTCAACTTCCGGCGTCAGCATCCTGCCGGTCCGTACACGCTTGATTTCTACTGTCCGCAGCTTCGTCTGGCGATCGAGCTCGATGGCGGCCAGCATAACGAACGGTTGCAATCGAGTCGCGATCAGCGGCGAACCGATTGGCTCATGTCGCGCGGCGTCACCTTGCTCCGGTTCTGGAACAACGACGTAGCGCAAAATCTGCGTGGTGTTCTTGAGACAATCAAGACGACAGCAGACAAAGTGCGCCTTTGTGGCGTGACCCCCACCCGGCGCTGGCGCGCCGACCTCCCCCTTTCAGGGGGAGGTAGTCCGAGTTCGCAGCACCGCTGAGGTCCCATGCCCATTCTCGTCGACAAGAACACCAAGGTTATCTGCCAGGGCTTCACCGGCAAGAATGGCACCTTCCATTCCGAGCAGGCGATTGCCTACGGCACCAAGATGGTCGGCGGTGTTGCGCCCGGCAAGGGCGGCGCCACCCATCTGGGCTTGCCGGTGTTCGATACCGTCGCCGAGGCCAAGGAGACGACCGGCTGCGACGCCAGCGTGATCTACGTGCCGCCGGCCGGTGCCGCCGATGCGATTTCGGAAGCGATCGAGGCCGAAATTCCATTAATCGTGTGCATCACCGAAGGCATCCCGGTCGCCGACATGGTGAAAGTAAAGCGCTCGCTGTCGGGCTCGAAGTCGCGCCTGATCGGTCCGAACTGCCCCGGCGTGATCACTGCGGGCGAATGCAAGATCGGCATCATGCCCGGCAATATCTTCAAGCCCGGCAAGGTCGGGATTGTGTCGCGCTCGGGCACACTGACCTATGAGGCGGTGTTTCAGACCACGCGGGAAGGCCTCGGCCAGACCACCGCGCTCGGCATCGGCGGCGATCCGGTCAAGGGTATGGATTTCATCGAGGGGCTGGAACTGCTGCTTGGCGACAAGGCGACCGAGGCGATCATTATGATCGGCGAAATCGGCGGTTCGTCGGAGGAGGACGCGGCGCAGTTCCTCAAGGACGAGGCCAAGCGCGGCCGCAAGAAGCCGATGGTTGGCTTCATCGCCGGGCGCACCGCGCCGCCTGGCCGCCGCATGGGCCATGCCGGCGCGATCATTTCCGGCGGCAAAGGCGACGCCGGTTCCAAGACCGCGGCCATGGAATCCGCCGGCATCAAGGTGTCGCCCTCGCCGGCAAGGCTGGGAAAAACTCTGGCGGAGCTGCTGCGGGGGTAGCGCAGTTCTGTGGTCTTGCTGCCGTCGCCCGTGGCCATCCGTCCTCTGTGGTCCATGCCCTTGCAAAGACCACGCGTCTAAAAAATGAATCAAGAATCTAAATATTGGCAATTGCGAGTCATTTTCGTTAACCAAATAAGCTATGAGTAACGATCCGTCGGGCGCATCGGGGCGATTCGCTCCTGGACGCGCCTTTGCGGGTGCTCTCGTAGGATTTTTGCCTGGCCGGCCCTGCTCTCGAGGATTCTTGAATGTCCCGCCAAGACGCCAATGCCGCGTTTGCCCAAACCTCGTTCCTGGACGGCGGCAACGCCGCTTATATCGAGGACCTCTACACCCGCTACCTCGCCAATCCGGGCTCGGTCGATGCCGACTGGCAGGCGTTTTTCCAGAACCTGAAAGACAGCGGCGCCGAAACGCGCCGGTCGGCCACGGGCCCGTCCTGGCGGCGTACGGACTGGCCCGAGCGTCCGCATGGCGAATGGGTTGCCGCCCTCACCGGCGAATGGGATGAGGTCGAAAAAGTCGTCGGCGACAAGATCAAGGCCAAGGCGCAGGTCAAGGGCGTCGAGCTGTCGGCGGCCGATGTGCAACAGGCGACGCGGGATTCAATTCACGCGTTGATGCTGATCCGCGCCTATCGCGCGCGTGGACATTTTCACGCCAATCTCGATCCACTCGGGCTTGAGCCGGCGAAAAATGAGCACGAGCTCGATCCGCGCTCCTACCGCTTCACCGAAGCCGACATGGACCGGCGGATCTTTCTCGATCGTGTTCTTGGCCTTGAATTCGCGACGCTGCGTGAAATCCTCGCCATTCTGCGGCGCACCTATTGCCACACGCTCGGCGTCGAATTCATGCACATCTCCGATCCAACGCAGAAATCCTGGATGCAGGAACGCATCGAAGGGCCAGACAAGGAAATCGCATTCACGCCCGAGGGTCGGCGCGCGATTCTCAACAAGCTGATCGAGGCCGAAGGCTTTGAGAATTTCTGCGATCTGAAATTCACCGGCACCAAGCGCTTCGGTCTCGATGGCGGCGAAGCAATGATTCCGGCGCTTGAGCAGATCATCAAGCGCGGCGGCGCACTGGGCGTCAAGGAAATCGTCATCGGCATGGCGCATCGCGGAAGGCTCAGTGTCTTAGCGCAGGTGATGGGCAAGCCGCACCGCGTGATCTTCCACGAATTCAAGGGCGGCTCATCGTCGCCGGCCGATGTCGAAGGCTCCGGCGACGTAAAATATCATCTTGGCGCCTCGTCCGATCGCGAGTTTGACGGCAATCGTGTGCATCTCTCGCTGACCGCCAATCCTTCGCATCTTGAGATCGTGGTGCCGGTCGCGCTCGGCAAGGTGCGCGCTAAGCAGGATCACTTCGGCGCCACCCGCGAAGATCGCACCATGGTGATGCCGCTGATGATCCATGGCGACGCCGCTTTTGCCGGCCAGGGCGTAATCGCGGAGTGCTTCGGCTTGTCCGGGCTGCGCGGCCATCGCACCGGCGGCTCCGTGCACTTCATTGTCAATAATCAGATCGGCTTCACCACCTATCCGCGCTACTCGCGGTCGTCACCGTATCCATCGGACGTCGCCAAAATGATTGAGGCGCCGATTTTCCACGTCAACGGCGACGATCCCGAAGCGGTGGTCTACGCCGCCAAGGTCGCGACCGAGTTCCGGCAAAAATTCCAGCATCCGGTCGTGATCGATATGTTCTGTTACCGGCGCTTCGGCCACAATGAAGGCGACGAACCGGCGTTCACCCAGCCGTTGATGTACAAGGCGATCCGCGCGCATCCCTCGATATCGAAGATCTACGCAAAGAAGCTGGTCGGCGAAGGCGTCGTCAGTGAGGCCGACGTCGACAAGATGCGCGCCGACTGGCGCGCCAAGCTCGATGCTGAACTCGAATCGAGCCAAAGCTATAAGGCCAACAACGCGGACTGGCTTGATGGCCGCTGGGCGGACATCAAGGCCGCGCGCGATCATGAAGACCCGCGGCGCGGCATTACCGGGGTCGATGTTGCGAAGCTCAAGGCCATTGGCGCAAAGATCACCGCGGTACCGCAGGGCTTTCACATCCACCGCACCATCCAGCGCTTTCTCGACAATCGCCGGCAGGCGATCGAAACCGGCAAGGATATCGATTGGGCGACGGCGGAGGCGCTGGCGTTCTGCACGCTGATGCTGGACGGCCACCCGGTGCGATTGTCGGGCCAGGATGTCGAGCGCGGCACATTTTCGCAGCGCCATTCGGTGCTGATCGACCAGGAGAACGAAGACCGTTACATCCCGTTTAACGAGCTCGGCCAAAAGCAAGCGCGCTACGAGGTGATCAATTCGATGCTCTCGGAGGAGGCGGTGCTTGGCTTCGAATACGGCTATTCGCTGGCAGAGCCGAATGCGCTGACGCTGTGGGAGGCGCAGTTTGGCGACTTCGCCAACGGCGCGCAGGTCGTGTTCGATCAGTTCATTTCGTCCGGCGAACGCAAGTGGTTGCGCATGTCGGGCCTCGTTTGCCTCCTGCCGCATGGCTATGAAGGTCAGGGGCCGGAGCATTCCTCCGCCAGGCTTGAGCGCTTCCTGCAGATGTGCGCCGAGGATAATATGCAGGTGGCGAACTGCACGACACCGGCGAACTATTTCCACATTCTGCGCCGGCAGCTCAAGCGCGACATCCGTAAGCCGCTGATCCTGATGACGCCGAAGTCGCTGCTGCGTCACAAGCGGGCGGTGTCGCGGCTCGACGAACTGGCTCAGGACACATCGTTTCATCGGGTTCTCTGGGACGATGCCGACCGCCCGCTCGCTACCCCTTTAGGGCATGCGGGGGAGGGCGCGATCAAGCTCGTTCCCGACAGCAAGATCCGGCGCGTGGTGATGTGTTCCGGCAAGGTCTATTTCGATCTTTATGAGGAGCGTGAGAAGCGCGGTGTCAAGGATGTCTATCTTTTGCGCGTCGAGCAGCTCTATCCGGTGCCGATGAAAGCTTTGGTGAATGAGCTCTCCCGCTTCAAGCAGGCCGAGACGATTTGGTGCCAGGAGGAGCCGCGCAACATGGGCGCGTGGCACTTCATCGAGCCCTATCTCGAATGGGTGTTGAGCCAAGCGGGCACCGCGCAGAAACGCGCGCGCTATGGCGGACGCCCGGCGGCGGCCGCGACCGCGGTCGGCGTGATGTCGAAGCATTTGGCGCAGTTGAATGCCATCTTCGACGACGTGTTGGGCTAGGGGGCGATTGCCATGACTGAAATCCGCGTTCCAACACTGGGCGAATCCGTCACCGAGGCGACCATCGGCAAGTGGTTCAAGAAGCCTGGCGATTCCGTCGCGGTGGATGAGCCGCTGGTCGAGCTTGAGACCGACAAGGTTACCATCGAAGTTCCCGCGCCTGCCGCCGGCACGCTTGCGGCGATTGCGGCCAAGGACGGCGAAACCGTTGCCGTCGGCGCCTTGCTCGGCGAAATCAAGGATGGAGTCGGCGTCGCGCTCGCGGCAAAGCCGGCGCCCACTACCGCGGCAAAGCCAGCCACGCCGGCGCCCGCCATGCCGGTGCCGCCCTCGGTGCGTAAGCTGGCGGCTGAAAGCGGCGTAAGCCCGGCGGTCGTGCCGGGCTCCGGCCGGGATGGTCGCGTCACTAAGGGTGACATGATGGCAGCGATCGAGCGTGCTGCGGCGCAGCCGACTCCGGTGGCGCAGACCGCTGCCGCGGTCCAGTTACGCGCGCCGTTGCCGCAGGACGATGCCGCCCGTGAGGAGCGCGTGAAGATGACGCGGTTGCGCACGACCATCGCGCGCCGCCTCAAGGATGCGCAGAATACTGCCGCAATGCTCACGACCTTCAACGAGGTCGACATGAGCCATGTGATGGAAATGCGCAGCCAGTATCGCGATCCGTTCGAGAAAAAGCACGGCGTGAAGCTGGGCTTCATGGGGTTTTTCGTGCATGCCTGCGTGCAGGCGCTGAAGGAAATTCCCGCCGTCAATGCCGAGATCGATGGCGCCGACATCGTTTACAAGAACTACTACCATCTCGGCATCGCGGTTGGCACCGAGCGCGGACTTGTTGTCCCTGTGGTCCGTGACTGTGACACGAAATCGCTCGCGACGATCGAGAAGGAAATTGCCGGCCTGGGTCGCCGGGCGCGCGACGGTTCGCTCAAGATCGAGGAAATGCAGGGCGGCACCTTCACCATCACCAATGGCGGCGTCTATGGCTCGCTGATGTCAACGCCGATTCTGAACGCGCCGCAGTCCGGCATCCTCGGCATGCACAAAATCCAGGAACGGCCAATGGTCATTGCCGGTAAGATCGAAGTGCGGCCGATGATGTATCTCGCGCTCTCCTATGACCACCGTATTGTCGACGGCCGCGAGGCCGTGACATTCCTGGTGCGGGTCAAGGAGGTGCTGGAGGATCCCGCGCGGTTGGTGCTGGATCTGTAAGGACGCCGGACCATGGCCTACGATCTCATCGTCATTGGCACCGGCCCGGGCGGCTATGTCTGCGCGATCCGTGCGGCGCAGCTGGGCCTGAAGACCGCCGTGGTCGAAAAAGACAAGACGTTCGGCGGGACCTGCCTGAATGTCGGCTGCATTCCCTCGAAGGCGTTGTTGCACGCGTCCGAGCTTTTCGAAGAAGCCGGCCATGGTTTCGCCAAGATGGGTATCAAGGTCGGCAAGCCGACGCTTGATCTCGCCACCATGATGAAATTCAAGGACGAGGCGGTTGATGGCAACACCAAGGGCGTCGACTACCTTTTGAAGAAGAACAAGATCGATGTCGCGCGCGGGGTCGGCCGCATCGTTGCGCCTGGTAAGGTCGCGGTGATGGGCGAAGGCGGCAAGGCGCAGAGCTTGGAAACCAAGAGCATCGTCATTGCCACCGGTTCTGACGTGGCGCGGCTCAAAGGCATCGATATCGACGAAAAGCGCGTCGTATCCTCGACCGGTGCGCTCACGCTCGCGACCGTGCCGGAGAAGCTGTTGGTGGTCGGCGCCGGGGTGATCGGGCTCGAACTCGGTTCGGTGTGGCGGCGGCTTGGTGCCAGTGTCACGGTGGTCGAATTCTTGGACCGTATCGTACCCGGCATCGATCTCGACATGGCGAAGAGCTTCCAGCGGCTGCTCGAAAAGCAGGGCATTGTGTTCAAGCTGGCCTCGAAGGTGACCGGGGTCGATTCCTCCAGCAAGACTCTCAAGGCGACAATTGAGCCGGCGGCCGGCGGTGCCAAGGAAACGCTCGAGGCCGATGTCGTGCTCGTGGCGATCGGACGCATACCCTATACGGCAGGGCTTGGGCTCGACGGCGCCGGTATCAAGATCGACAACCGCGGCCGGGTGATCGTCGACGCGCATTTCGCAACCAACGTGGCGGGCGTTTACGCCATCGGCGACGTGATCGCGGGGCCGATGCTAGCCCACAAAGCCGAGGACGAGGGCGTCGCGGTCGCGGAGATCCTTGCCTGCCAGGCCGGCCACGTGAATTACGATGTGATCCCGAACGTGATCTACACTTATCCCGAGCTCGCTTCGGTCGGAAAATCCGAAGAGGAACTCAAGCAGGCCGGTGTCGCCTACAACGCCGGCAAGTTCCCGTTCACCGCCAATGGTCGCGCCAAGGCCAACCAGAAAACCGACGGTTTCGTCAAGATTTTGGCGGATGCCAAGACCGACCGCGTGCTGGGCGTGCACATTCTCGGCGCCGACGCCGGCAATATGATCGCGGAGGCGGCGGTGGCGATGGAATTCGGCGCAGCGGCGGAAGACATCGCGCGCACCTGCCACGCTCACCCAACCCTGCCCGAGGCAGTGAAAGAAGCCGCGCTCGCGGTCGCCAAGCGCGCGATTCATGTTTGATGGCGCCACGCGTGCGTGATGCGCACGAGTGGCGTGGAATTAAAACAAGTGCACCGCGTGCGGCGCAAAGAAGCCGATCGCCATGAATGCGAGGCCGACGGCGCCCAGCCCGGCCGCAAGATAGGTCAGCACCACCATGCCGGTGATCACGGTGGCTGACGCCAGCACGATGCCGATCTGGAATGCGGCGGAGGCGACCTCATAGTGGTGGTAGCGCTCCATGGCGGTGTCACGGCGTTTCTCGGCCGCGATCGCACGTGCCATCAATTCGCGACGACCCTCGCCATAGGGTGGATTGAGATTGACCTCCTTGCGCACCGGCGGATCCATCAACTCGGTATTGTAGCGCGCCGCGGTCTTTTCCCAGGAGTCGATGCGTTTGGTCAGCGCGGCCTTAACGGCGGCGGTATCGCCGGCATCGCGAACGAGGTCGATCTTGAGGATCTCGGTGCCGGTCTCCAGCACGGTCTGGCGGATGGTCTTGGCCTGGAAGAATGCCCAGAGGTTCGACGCCTCGACATTGTAGCTGAGCGCCGCGGTCTGGGCGCTCTTGCCAAGAGTCTCGGAGAATGCGAGGCCAAGCGCAATCACCGCAATTAGCAAGGCAACTTTTCTGTTGCGGGCGTCGAGCAGGTTTTTCCCGCCGCCGCCATGCCCGCTATCGTGTTGAATCTTGTGTTCAGCTTCGTGTTGCACCGCGTGGACGCCGTGGCTCATGGCCGAATCCTCCCTGGTTAGACGGGAGGACGGTGTAGCGAACATTGCAGCGTCTGCAAGTGGGTGGGCCGAGCAGAAGTGACGTGTGACGGCGGTGCGCTACGCGCGCGGATGCGTGCTGCGGTAGACTTCCATCAGCCGTTCGGCATCGACCGCGGTGTAGGTTTGCGTGGTCGACAGTGAGGCATGGCCGAGCAATTCCTGGATCGCGCGTAGGTCGCCGCCGCGGGACAGCAGATGAGTCGCGAACGAATGCCTCAGCGCGTGCGGCGTCGCGCTATCTGGGAGGCCGAGCGCCCCGCGCAGATGCGCCATCGCGAATTGAACGATGCGCGGCGAGAGCGGCCCGCCACGCACTCCGATAAACAGCGGCCCGTCGGGTGGCAGATCGTGGGGACAAAGCTTGGCGTAGTCGGCGATTAGGTTAAGGACCTGCGGTAACACCGGCACCATGCGCTGTTTGTTGCCCTTGCCGGTAACGGTGATGGAGTCACCCCGGCCGGGCAAGGGCACTGCCTTGCGCGGCAGACCCAGCGCTTCGGATATGCGCAGACCGGAACCGTAGAGCAGGGCCAGCACCGCCGCGTCGCGGGCCAGCACCCATGGTTCGCGCTCCTCGCCGGTGCGCAGGCCGACATCGGTAAACTGCTTTGCTGCGTCGATGGCGATCGGCTTGGGCAGCGTCTTGACAATCTTGGGCGTTCGCACCGCAAACAGCGCGCTGACCCGGCCCTTGCCTTCGCGTTCGAGGAAGCGCGTGAACGAGCGGGCGCCGGCGAGCGCACGCATCAACGAACGGCTGCCGATGCCATCGGCGCGTCGTGACGCCATGAAGGCGCGTACATCCGCTGGTGCGAGCTTCATCAGTTGCGCGAGGGTCACCGCGCCGCCGAGGTGCTCGGCGAGGAAGCCGAGAAACTGGCTGGCGTCGCGGGTATAGGCCTCGACCGTCTTTGGCGACATTCGTCGCTCGCTGGCCAGGAACATGCGCCAGCGCACCAGCTCGGCCGTAATGTTGGCGCCGGCAAACGGGAAAATTTCAGAGTTGGCGTTGGATTCGACCATTGAGAGCCCGGCGATGTGATTTGATTCTGGCGCCCTGGCATCATCACATCCGCTTCCTACCCCTTTCTTAAGCGTGGAGAATCGCGCGGGATCGGCCCATAAATTGCCGATGAAACGGCGCGTCGTTGATGTCCTGGTGCCGGTCGCGCTCGACCAGGCCTATTCCTATGTGGTGCCGCAGGGGATCGCCGTGGCGCCTGGCGATGTCGTTTCAGTGCCGCTCGGCGCCCGCGAGGTGCTGGGGGTGGTCTGGGCGGATAACGCCAATCCCAATCCACGCCTCGATAATCGTCTCAAGGACATCGCCGACAAGCTCGACGTTCCACCGCTGAAAGGTGAATTGCGCAGCTTCGTTGACTGGGTGGCGAACTACACCCTGTCGCCGCGCGGGATGGTCGTGCGCATGGCGCTGCGCATGGGCGAGCATCTGGGTCCGGCGCGGGAACGGGTTGGCGTGCGGCTTGCGGGCCCGCCGCCGCGGCGCATGACTCCGGCGCGCCAGCGCGTGCTGGTGTCGATGACCGATGGGCTTCTGCGCAGCAAGAGCGAAGTCGCGGATGAGGCCGGCGTGTCGGCCGGCGTGGTCGACGGACTCATTGACGAGGGCACATTGGAGACGCTGGTGCTGCCGCCAGAGCCGGTTGCGCGCCCGCCCGATCCCGATTTTGCGTCGCCCGAGCTTGAGCCGGGACAACAGGCGGCAGTCGATGCATTGCGCGCGACGGTCGGCGCCGGCGGCTATTCTGCGACGCTGCTCGATGGGGTCACGGGCTCTGGCAAGACCGCGGTGTATCTCGAAGCGGTGGCGGAAACGATCCGTTGCGGCCGTCAGGCGTTGATTCTGATGCCGGAGATCGCGCTCACCTCGCAGGTGCTCGACCGATTTGCCGAACGCTTCGGCGTGCGGCCGGCGGAATGGCATTCACAATTGTCGCAACGGTTGCGCGCGCGCACCTGGGCGGCGGTAGCGCTGGGCGAGGCGACGGTCACGGTCGGCGCACGCTCTGCGCTATTCCTGCCCTATGCCGATCTCGGTTTGATTGTGGTCGATGAGGAGCACGATCCCGCTTACAAGCAAGAGGATGGCGTGCGCTATCACGCGCGCGATATGGCGGTGGTGCGGGCTAATGTCGGCGGCTTCCCGATTGTGCTTGCCTCCGCGACGCCGTCGGTCGAATCTGAAGTGAATGCGCGGCGCGGTCGCTACAAGAAATTACACCTCCCGGAACGCTTTGGCGGTCAAAGCCTGCCGGGGATCGAAGCGATCGATCTTAAGCGTGAGGGGCCGCCGCGCGGGCGCTTCATCGCGCCGCGGCTGGCGGAGGCCGTGAAGACCGCCATTGAGCGCGGCGAGCAGGCGCTATTGTTCCTCAACCGTCGCGGTTTTGCGCCGCTCACGCTGTGCCGCGGTTGCGGCCACCGGCTGTCTTGCCCGAACTGCGATGCTTGGCTGGTCGATCACCGTTTTCGGCGTCGGCTGGTTTGCCATCATTGCGGGTTTGCGATGCCGTTGCCGGAGCAGTGTCCGCATTGCCAGGCAACCGAGTCGTTCGCGCCGGTCGGTCCTGGCGTCGAACGGCTGGAGCAGGAGGCAGCGGAGCTGTTTCCTGGCGCGCGCATTCTGGTGCTGTCCAGCGATCTCGTCGATTCGATGGAGCGTCTGCGGGAGGAACTTGACGACGTTGCCGCGGGCCGTTTCGATATTGTCATCGGCACGCAATTGGGGGCCAAAGGGCACCATTTTCCGAAGCTCAATTTGGTGGGCATTGTCGATGCCGATCTCGGCCTCGCCAATGGCGACCCGCGCGCCGCCGAACGCACCTTTCAGCTGTTGCATCAGGTGGTTGGCCGCGCCGGCCGAGAGGCGGGCCATGGCATTGGATTTTTGCAGACCCACCAGCCCGAGCATCCGGTGATGAAGGCCTTGATCGCTTCGGATCGTGATGCGTTCTATGCGACGGAAATTGAACTACGAGAGAAGACGAACTACCCGCCGTTCGGGCGGCTGGCGAGCCTGTTGATTTCTGGTTCGGACAAGCACGCCACCGAGAGCTTTGCGCGCCGGGTCGCGGCGGCGGCGCCATTCGATGAAACCGTGCGCGTGCTTGGTCCAGCCGCGGCGCCGCTGGCGCTGGTGCGCGGACGGTATCGCTTCCGAATTCTGGTGAAGGCGCCGCGCGCCTACGATCTGTCGGCTTATCTGCGGGAGTGGATGGCGAAAGCGCCGAAGAAAACCGGGAACATCAAGCTTGAGGTGGATGTCGATCCGCAGAGTTTCTTATAGCGCGCGCCGTCCTTGCCGCGATTGCCAATCAGACCACCTCACGCGTTGGCGCCGCCCCGTCCGGCCGCATGACCACCAGCGCCGAGGCCGACAGCATCAGCGCAAAGCCGATGGCGTCGAACCAGGTCGGGCGTTCGCCCAAGACGATCATGGCCGTGATGACCCCGATCACCGGCGAGGCGAGAATACCTAGCGCCGAAGTCGAGGCCGGCAATTGCCGCACAATGCTAAACCACAGGAAATAGCAAAGCCCGGAACCGATAATGCCGCTATAGATCAGGCCGAACAGCGCGCGCCCGCTTGCTTGCAGGGTCAAGGAGCCTTCGAACACCAGCAGGCAGATCGCCACAACGATGGCCCCGAACACCACCTGCCAGAACGTCATCGCGACCGGGTCGCCGTCAAGCTTTGCCCATTTCAGATAAACGGTTCCCGCCGCCCAACTCACCGCGGCGCCGAGCGCAAGCATGATGCCCGCTGGAATGCCCAGGCCTGCGAGTGGGGCGACCAGGATCGCCATTCCTGCGATGCACAGACCGAGTGCCATCGACCGGGTCGGCGTCATTCGCTCCCCAAGGATTGGCAGCGCCAGCAGCGTCGCCCAGATCGGCATGGTGTACACCATGATCGCGACGCGCGAAGTTTCGGCGGCAAGTTGCGCAAACGGCGTGAACACGCTGAACGCAACAATGTTGAAAAGCGACGCCACGCAAATGTGGATTCGGGTCCGCGCGCTGGCAACGGCGAGCGAACGGCCGCGCAGGCTGGCAAACATCGCCAACATGACCGCGCCCAGCGCGAGTGTCGCCACCCGCATGCTGAACGGCGGAATTTCCTCAAGCGCTATCCGCATGGTGACCCAGGTCGTGCCCCAGCCGAGGCAAAGAACGACCAATAGCAGCCGTGCCTTGACGGGATCGGATAGTGCGCTGAAATGTCGACGCATCACGGGCCTTTAGCACGATAGCGATTCAATGCGACGCCCAAAACGCTCTGCGCCAGCGCGCAGACGCCGAGCGCCACGAACGCCGACCATGGCAGGCCAGTGATGTCCCACACACCGCCGCTTAGCGTCGGAACGATGACGGCGCAACTGTATGAGATCGTGAACATGCCGGCGGCGGTGCGATGAACGTCGCCTGGCTGGCTGAGCATCGGCGGCAGCGCCAACATGACCGCAAAGGTCACGGCGGTTGAAAATCCGATAATCCCGGCCCAGGCGACAGTCCATACGCCGCCTGAAAATATCAAGCCGAGCACCGCTAGAAACGAGATCGGCCCGAATATGAGATAGGGCAGCGAGCGCCAGCGCTGCAAATGACTGGCGATCGGCAGCAACAGCAAAGTTGCCACCAGCTGCGCACCGTTAAGGCAAGTGAGCGCGGCCCCGACCAGATCGGCGCGCCCTTGGCTGACCAGATAGTCCGGGATGAAGGCGTTGGCGCCGTAATACATCGCATTGTTGGATCCGAAGGTCAGGCCCAAGAGCCAGACCGTCGGACTGCGCCAATCCGGCCACCAGCGCCGGTCCATGGCTGGGCCCGGCGAGATCGTCATATTGCCGCGTGGCGCAAGAAGGATAAACACCAGCGCGGTTGCCAACACCGGCGCGGCCCAGATCATAAGATCAAGCCGCCAGCTATTGCCGGCCAGCGGCAGCACCAGCGGCGCGGTGAGCGCCGGCGCCAGCATGCCGCCCATCACCAAGCCATTGGTCGAGATGGCGGCGCCGAGCGCGATGCGTTGCGGCATCCATTCGCGCACCAGCGCCGGCAGCGCCGGCTGCATAATCGCGACACCGAAACCCATCGCGAAGGTCGTGGCGAACAGCATCCAGGTGGTGGTGGCGCCGCCGCGACCGGCCGCGGCGGCGGCTGTGACGAGCATGCCGACCGAGAGCGTGAGAAATGTGCCGAACCGATGCACCAAGAGCGCGCCGGGAACGGCGGCGAGGGCAAACAGCAGGAGCGGCAAGCTCACCAGGAAGCCGACTTGAGCTTCGCTCAGATGCAGGTCCGTGTGGATCAGCGGAATCACCGGCGGCACTGCCAGAATGGTTACGCGCATGCTTACGCCCGTGAGCCAAAGGAGGCACAACAGCTTGATGAGCGGGACGCGCGACGAGGCTTCTTCGCTCATGATCGGGGCTTGATCTGTGCAGGCGCGGCAGCGACCGAGGCTGCTTGGCGGATGTCGGAACCGTCGAACTCCGCCGATTCCAAGAGCTTCTGGACCCAAAGCTCGGTGCCAGAAAAATAGACCCGCGATCCTGCGCGGTCGAACTTCCGGCGCACGATTGTGCTGAGTGCCGGCGCGCAAAGGTCGGAGAATGCCGACCGTGCGGCCGGCAGTGGTGACGGTGAGGGAGCGTTCATGCGACCGGCGAGAATCGAGCTGCGTCACGCCGACTATCGCATGGTGGCACGATCGTGTCCTTGCGGCGACGACGGCCGAAGCTACCGCCGTCGGCTGGTCGGCCTAATCGCGACCTAGCAGCTGCGGATCGATCCAGCGCGGACGTTGCGGATGGATCAACGCCGCATGCACAAGCCGACAATACCGCCGGTGCAGGCCGCTCCGCCGTCTTGGTTGGGGGCTACCAGGCCGGTATCGCGGCAGATTGCCAGGACTGGAACCTCATCCTTGTTGCACTCCAGCCGGCCAGTCGCCTCAACACGACGGAATCCGTCCACACCGCCAGCCGGTCCGGGTGCTCCGCGCTCGCCCTGTGGTCCCCGATCGCCCTGCGGCCCAGGCTTGCCGGCCGCGCCGGGCGGTCCCGGCAGTCCCGGTGCGCCCGCTTCGCCACGCGCACCTTGAGGGCCGGGTGGCCCTGCTGGGCCCTGTACGCCTTGCGGTCCTGCTTCACCTTGCGGTCCAGCTGGACCCTGCCGCCCCTCGCATCCGGTTAGCAGCAGCAGGGCAGAAACCGCGATCATTGAGGTGACTAAACGCATGACATCCCCACTTGATTGAGTTTAGTGCCCCGCCGCCGAAATTCGTGATCCATCGCGGGCAACCGCTGACACCAATTTTGGAAGCCAAGGACACGCATAACGCTATGATTCTAGTGTTGCTTTTCGGTTTGACGCTCCTAACGGCAGCTGGCCGAAGCAAGCTAGGAACTTCAAATCAGCGGCACTGGCCAGCTTGCTGCCGAGCCGTGTCGCGGTCAATCTGCCGAATTGGCGCACACCGCACCGCAATCGCATCGACTTGAGAAATGCCAACGATTTGCAGAATGCCAAAGAATGCTGCGATGTTGCACCGCCGTTCCGCGTGTGTTAGCAGAACGCGCGAATTTCGAGGGGTTCGGAAATCTCTGCGACCCCGTTCCGGAAATTCGAGGTCCCACTTTAATTTCAAGGGCTTGCGCTGCTGATTGATGGGCGCGTTGAGCCTGCGGAATTATGCCGGCGAGCATTGACGTGGCAGGCGACGAACCGATCGTATCGGGCATGGCGGGACGCTATGCCAAAGCTTTGTTCGAACTGGCGCTCGAAGAGCATGCCATCGATGCAGTTAAAGCCGACCTTGGTCGGTTTGCTGCTTTGATCGCGGACAGTCCCGATCTCCAGCGGTTGGTGCGCAGCCCGGTTTTTACCGCGGAGCAGCAAACCAAGGCGCTGTCGGCGATCCTGGACAAAGTGGGCATCGCCGGACTTGCGGCACAGTTTCTCAAGGTGGCTTCGTCGAACCGACGGCTATTCGCAGCGCCGGACATGATTGGCGCGTTCCGGGCGCTGGTGGCCCGCCACAAAGGCGAGACGTCGGCAACAATCATGGTGGCCGAGAAGCCGTCAGAGACGCATCTCGCTGCGATCAAGGACGCGCTCAAGGCGGTCACCAAAAAAGACGTGCAGATCGAAGTGAAGGTCGATCCATCGATCATCGGCGGGCTGATTGTAAAGCTCGGTAGCCGCATGGTGGATACCTCGCTCCGCACCAAACTCAACACCATCAAGCTTGCGATGAAAGAGGTCTCCTGATGGACATCCGCGCCGCTGAAATCTCCGCGATCCTCAAGGAGCAGATCAAAAACTTCGGCCAGGAAGCCGAGGTATCGGAGGTCGGTCAGGTGCTGTCCGTCGGTGACGGCATTGCACGCGCCTACGGTCTCGACAATGTGCAGGCCGGCGAAATGGTCGAGTTCGAGAACGGCGTGCGCGGCATGGCGCTCAATCTTGAGACCGACAATGTCGGCATCGTGATTTTCGGCAACGACCGTGAGATCAAGGAAGGCCAGACTGTCAAGCGCACCCGCGCGATTGTCGACGTGCCGGTGGGCAAGGAAATGCTTGGCCGCGTGGTCGATGCGCTTGGCAATCCGATCGACGGCAAGGGCGCGATCAAGGCGGTCGAACGCCGCCGCGTCGACGTGAAGGCGCCTGGCATCATTCCGCGTAAATCGGTGCATGAGCCGATGGCCACCGGCCTCAAGGCGGTCGATGCTTTGATCCCGATCGGTCGCGGCCAGCGCGAGCTCATTATCGGGGATCGCCAAACCGGTAAGACCGCGATTGCGCTCGACACCATCCTCAATCAGAAGCCGCTCAACGCGCAGCCAGACGAAAAGATCAAGCTTTATTGCGTCTATGTTGCGGTCGGGCAGAAGCGTTCGACCGTTGCGCAATTTGTGAAGGTCCTGGAGGAGCAAGGCGCACTCGAATATTCGATCATCATTGCCGCGACGGCGTCCGACCCGGCGCCAATGCAGTTTCTTGCGCCGTTTGCCGGCTGCACCATGGGCGAATATTTCCGCGACAATGGCATGCACGCCGTCATCATCTATGATGACCTGTCGAAGCAGGCCGTGAGCTACCGCCAGATGTCGCTCCTGTTGCGCCGCCCACCGGGCCGCGAAGCCTATCCTGGTGACGTCTTCTACTTGCATTCGCGGCTGCTCGAACGCGCCGCCAAGATGAACGACGCCAACAAAGGGGGCTCGCTCACCGCGCTGCCGATCATCGAAACCCAGGCCAACGACGTGTCGGCCTACATCCCGACCAATGTGATTTCCATCACCGACGGCCAGATATTCCTGGAGACCGACCTGTTCTACCAGGGCATCCGTCCGGCGGTGAACGTCGGTCTCTCGGTGTCACGCGTCGGGTCTGCGGCGCAGACCAAGGCGATGAAGAAAGTTGCCGGCCGCATCAAGGGAGAGCTTGCGCAGTATCGCGAGATGGCGGCGTTTGCCCAATTCGGTTCCGATCTTGACGCCAGCACCCAGCGCCTGCTCAACCGCGGCGCACGTCTGACCGAACTCCTGAAGCAGCCGCAGTTCTCGCCACTCAAGATGGAAGAGCAGGTCGTCGTCGTCTATGCCGGCGTCAACGGCTATCTCGATCCGCTGCCGGTCAACCGCGTGCGCGCATTCGAGGAGGGGCTCCTGACGCTGCTGCGTGGCAAGAACGCCGATATTCTCGATGACATCCGCAAGACCGGCGATCTGTCCGACGGCACTGCGGCCAAACTTAAGGGCGCGGTCGACGGTTACGCCAAGACCTTCGCATAACGGGATCATAGTTCGGTCATGGCCTCCCTCAAGGACATGCGGGTCCGCATCGCCTCCACCAAGGCGACGCAGAAGATCACCAAGGCCATGCAGATGGTCGCAGCGTCGAAATTGCGGCGCGCACAATCGGCGGCCGAGGCCGCGCGGCCCTATGCCGAGCACATGGATACCGTGCTCCGCAACATCGTGGGATCGGTGGCGGGCCTTGATGCCGCACCGGCGTTGTTGCGCGGCACCGGCAGCGACCGCGTGCATCTATTGCTGGTCTGCACCGCCGAACGGGGGCTGTGCGGCGCGTTCAACTCCGCGATCGTGCGGCTTGCGCGCGATCACGCCAATAAGCTCCTGGCCGCGGGCAAGGAGGTCAAGATCTTCTGCGTCGGCAGAAAAGGCTATGAGCAGCTCCGTCGCCTCTTCGAGAAGAACATCATTGAACATATCGAGCTTCGCTCGGTGCGAACCGTCGGCTTTGCCAATGCCGAAGCGATCGCCCAGCAAGTAATGCAGCTTTTTGACAAGGGTGCGTTCGATGTCTGCACGCTGTTCTTTTCACGCTTCAAGTCGGTGATTGCGCAGCTCCCGACGGCGCAGCAGATCATTCCGCCGGTATTCGAAGCCGCCGCCGGCAACGGCGCCGGTGCAACCTATGAATATGAGCCCGACGAAGAGGAGATCCTCGCCGAGCTTCTGCCGCGCAATCTGGCGGTGCAGATATTCCGGGCGCTGCTCGAAAATGGCGCGTCGTTCTATGGCGCGCAGATGAGCGCCATGGACAACGCCACCCGCAACGCGGGCGAAATGATCCGCAAGCAGACCTTGACCTACAACCGCACGCGCCAGGCGATGATCACCAAGGAATTGATCGAGATCATCTCCGGCGCGGAAGCGCTGTGACATTTTTGCAAAAGGAAGACCTATGACCACCCAAACCAACGCGGTCGGAAAGATCACCCAGGTCATCGGCGCGGTCGTCGACGTGCAGTTCCCGGGTGACCTGCCCGCGATTTTGAACGCACTCGAGACTAAGAATGGCGGCAACCGCCTGGTGCTTGAAGTGGCGCAGCATCTTGGCGAGTCGACAGTCCGCACCATTGCCATGGACACCTCGGAAGGCTTGGTGCGCGGCCAGGAGGTCACCGACACCGGTCAGCCGATTTCTGTTCCGGTCGGAGACGGCCTGCTCGGCCGCATCATCAACGTCATCGGCGAGCCAATCGACGAAGAAGGCCCGGTGAAGTTCGACAGCCGTCGGCCGATTCATGCGGAGGCGCCCGCCTATACCGAACAATCGACCGAGGCGGAGATTCTGGTCACCGGCATCAAGGTCGTCGATCTGCTCGCGCCCTATGCCAAGGGCGGCAAGATCGGCCTTTTCGGCGGCGCCGGGGTTGGCAAGACCGTGCTGATTCAGGAGTTGATCAACAACGTCGCCAAGGCGCATGGCGGTTACTCGGTATTCGCTGGCGTCGGCGAACGTACCCGCGAGGGTAACGATCTCTATCACGAGTTCATCGAGTCCGGCGTGAACAAGAAGGGTGGAGGCGCCGGCTCCAAATGCGCGCTCGTCTACGGCCAAATGAACGAGCCGCCAGGCGCGCGCGCGCGCGTCGGCCTCTCCGGCTTGACTGTCGCCGAGCATTTCCGCGACCAGGGCCAGGACGTGCTGTTTTTCGTCGACAACATCTTTCGGTTTACGCAGGCCGGATCGGAAGTGTCGGCTTTGCTCGGCCGTATTCCTTCGGCGGTGGGCTATCAGCCGACGCTGGCCACCGACATGGGCGCACTGCAGGAGCGGATCACCACGACGACCAAGGGCTCAATCACTTCAGTGCAGGCGATCTACGTGCCAGCCGACGACTTGACCGATCCGGCGCCTGCAACGTCGTTTGCGCATCTGGATGCGACCACGGTGCTATCGCGCGATATTGCGGCGAAGGGCATCTATCCGGCGGTCGACCCGCTCGACTCGACCTCGCGCATGCTGTCCCCGCTCATCGTTGGCGAGGAGCACTATGCGGTGGCGCGTTCGGTGCAGCAGGTGCTGCAACGCTACAAGGCGCTGCAGGACATCATTGCGATCCTGGGCATGGACGAGCTGTCTGAAGAGGACAAAGTGGCGGTGGCGCGCGCGCGCAAGATCGAGCGCTTCCTGTCACAGCCGTTCTTTGTCGCCGAGGTGTTCACCGGCTCGCCCGGCAAGCTGGTTGACCTCGCCGACACCATCCGCGGCTTCAAAGGGCTGGTGGAAGGCAAGTACGACCATCTGCCTGAAGCAGCATTCTATATGGTCGGCACCATCGAAGAGGCGGTCGAGAAGGGCAAGAGGCTGGCGGCGGAAGCGGCCTAAGCGAGCGAAGACTGAATCCCCATGGCCACATTCCAATTCAATCTCGTCTCGCCGGAAAAGCTGCTGTTCGCCGGCGCGGTCAATCAAGTCGATGTACCAGGCGCGGAGGGCGATTTCGGCGTTCTTGCCGGCCATGCGTCGTTCGTCACGACGCTCCGACCCGGCATTCTGGTGATGCATCGCGATAGCGGCGCGCTGCGCGTTGCCGTCAGCGGCGGCTTTGCGGAGGTTGGCGATGCCGGGCTGACGATTTTGGCGGACCTTGCCATGCCGGTTGAGGACGTCAACCGCGAGACGTTTGCGGGATATGTGAAGGAAGCCGATGAAGCCGCAGCGGCGGCGTCGGAGGGGCCGCAGCGCGACAAGCTGGCGCTACGCGCCAGTCAGTTGCGGCAATTGCAGGCGATGCTCGAGGGCTGACGGCTACAGCTCTGCGAAGCGGGCGAATTCCTGCACGACCCGCTCGTAGATCGGTCGTTTGAACGGAATGATTAGCGCCGGCAGTTTGTGCATCGCTTCCCAGCGCCAGTCCACGAATTCCGGCTTGTGGCCGCCGGGGGGGTTGGCAATGTCGATTTCCGAATCTTTGCCGGTAAATCGCAGCGCGTACCATTTTTGGGTTTGCCCGCGATACTTTCCCTTCCAGGTCTGCCCGACGATCTCGCGCGGGATGTCATAGCTCAACCAATCCGGCACTTCCGCGAGCTTCTCGACCGAGCGGATGCCAGTCTCTTCCTTAAGCTCCCGCAGCGCTGCCTTATAGGGATCCTCGCCCTTGTCGACGCCGCCTTGTGGCATCTGCCAGGAATGCGTGGCGTCAACATGTTCGCGCCCGCCGCGCCGCTTGCCGATGAATACGCGGCCCTCGCGGCTGATCACCATAATGCCGACGCAGACCCGATAGGGGAGGGATTCGTAATTCATGGACCAGATGCAGGATGGGCGAAAGCCAAGCAGTTTGTAGCGAAAAACAGAGAAAAAGACGACGCTGTTTGCCGCCGTCAATGATCTGTTCAGCTTGAATTGGTACGTGCCGCGACCGCTGTGATCGGGACCAATTGGATACCGCGGCTTTCTGCGGCTTTGATCCAGCGCGCGATTCGATCGATCGATACCGGCAGCGGACTTGCGAATCCCACCGCGGTGCCGCGGGCCCGTGCAAGGGTCTCAAGCCGACCGAGCATGCGGTCGACTTCAGTCGGTGTCGGAACCTGATCCACGATGAGATCGGCTTTGGCGAAGGGGGCGCTAGCGACGGTGGCGAGCTGGCTTGCCAGGCTGCGCGCCGAGGATCCATCGTCCATATAGAGCAGTCCACGCGCCGCGATCTCACGCAGCAGCGGTGCCATGGCATGCTCCGACGCGCTGAAGCGTCCGCCCATGAAGTTGACGACCCCGACATAGCCTTGCATGCGGCTCATCAGCCAGTGCAGCCGTTCGAGATTCGGCCCGGCCTCAAGCGATGTGAGCAATGTATGTGGTCCGGGGTCGTTGTCGGGGTAGTCAACGGGCTCCATCGGAATTTGCAGCAATACTTCGTGGCCATTCGCGCGTGCGCGCGCAACCTGTTGGCTGAGGTCGCTGCTATAGGGCGCAAAGGCCAGGCTGACCTGGCCCGGCAGCTTGCGTAACGCCTCGGCAGTGCCGTTGGCGCTAATGCCGAGGCCGCCAACGACCAGCGCGACGCGCGGTCCGCCGGCTTTGCCCTCGGCGGGCGCTCGAGCCGGTCGCGCATAAGCTTCCACCGGCCGCGTACCATCCTTGGCGACTTTTGGCAGCGGGCCATGGCGCGATGGCTCGATCAAACGATTATCCGTCGTTGTCGGCGGGCTCTCCGGCGTTGCCGGGACCAGCACGTCACGGCGCTTGCCATTGGTGCCGTCGATGATAGTCACGGTTTTGGAACTTCCGTCCGCTGGTGGAGCGGCTGATGGCATGTCCGGCGCATCGCCTCGCCGCGTAGTCCCCGGCGCGGGTTCGGTCTGTACTGCGGCCGTTTCGACCGAGACCTTCGCTGGCGCGATCGCTGTTGGCTCGCCGCCGAAGGGGTCCTGGTTCAACATTGCCCAACCAGCAAACAGGATGACAGGTAGTGCGAGGAATGCAGCGGTCAGAGGCGCCCAGGGAATTGCCGGCCCTGTGCGTCTTGCGTGTGCCTTACCTTGTCCAAGCGGGCTGCTCAGGTCATCTGTCGTCACGGGCAGAAACCTCGCGAATCAGCGGGTCGATATCGTTGCCCCAAGACCTGCACTAAAAGTTGTTAACCGTTCGTTTACCCGGCCGCACTCCGAAACGAATGCGGGGCGGCCTTGCGGCCGCCCCGAGAGGCTTCACGCGGTTTCTGGTAGTTTAGTTCGGTGTCGTACGAGGGTTTGGCGGATAGGCCGAGTTCTTCTGGGTGCCGCGCATCAACTCAAGCGCGAGCTGCAGCGCTTTATCTTTCTCCCGTTCCTGCGGCACGAAAGACTGCGAACCGGTTTCCTCTTTGCCATCACCCTTGAGGTGTCCGCGCAACGATGCTTCGCCGCGCCCGGTGTCCCGTGCTTTGATGTCATCGGGCGCGTCCTGAAGAATCTCAATGTCGGGCGTGATGCCGCGCGCCTGGATCGAGCGCCCGGACGGCGTGTAATAGCGCGCCGTGGTCAGCCGCAATGCACCGTTGCCCTGCCCCAGTGGGATGATGGTCTGCACCGAACCCTTGCCAAACGAACGAGTGCCAATGATGGTGGCGCGCTTGTGATCCTGCAACGCGCCGGCAACGATTTCCGACGCCGACGCCGAGCCGCCATTGATCAGAATAATGATTGGCTTGTTCTTGCTGAGGTCGCCCGCGCGCGCATTGAAGCGCTGGGTCTCGTCGGCGTTGCGCCCGCGGGTCGAGACGATCTCGCCCTTCTCCATGAAGGCGTCCGCCACGGAGATTGCTTGATCAAGCAATCCGCCCGGATTATTGCGCAGGTCGAGGACGATACCCTTGAACTTGTCACCGGACTTATTGATCAATTCGTTGATCGTCCGTCGCAAGCCTTCTGTGGTTTGTTCGTTGAATTGTGAAATTCGGATAAGACCAACATCGTCGCCGATGAGTTCGGCGCGAACCGAACGCACACGGATGATGTCGCGGGTGATCGAAACCTCAAGCGGCTTTTCGGCACCCTTGCGCGAAATACGCAATTGAATGCGCGTGTTGACCGGGCCGCGCATCTTCTCGACCGCTTGGTTCAAGGTCAGGCCCTGCACCGGTTCGTTGTCGAGATGCGTGATGATATCGTTGGCCATGACGCCGGCCTTTTGCGCCGGAGTGTCGTCGATTGGCGCAACCACTTTGATCAGCCCTTCCTCCATCGTGACCTCGATGCCGAGTCCGCCGAATTCGCCGCGGGTTTGCACCTGCATGTCGCGGAAACTTTTGGGGTCCATGTAGCTCGAATGCGGATCGAGGCCGGCCAGCATTCCGTTGATCGCCGATTCGATTAGCTTGGCGTCGTCCGGCTTCTCCACATAATCGGAGCGAACCCGCTCGAAGACGTCGCCGAACAGGCTGAGCTGCCGATAGGTATCGGCGGCCGCCGCGCGTGCGGCCGACCCGTTGAACACAATGCGTGGTTGCATACCGACTAGCGTCAAGGCCGCGCCGGCTGCCGCACCGAGAAGAATGAGTGAAGTCTTGCGCATTATCCGCGAACCTTTTCGCTGCTGCCTGTCGCCCACCATGGGCCTGAGTCCACCGGAGTGCCGTCCTTTCGGAACTCCACATATAAGATAGGTTGGCCCGAACCGCTCGCGACGGCGGCGGGGGCCTGCATGCGCCCCCCCATCATCGCGACGGGCTCACCCGTCACTACGAACTGCCCCAGATCGACGGAAATTCGATCCATTCCCGCTAAGAGGACATGATAGCCGTCGCCGGCATTGATGATCAAGAGTTGGCCGTAATCGCGGAATGGGCCGGCATAAACAACCCATCCATCGCATGGAGCCGTGATCTGGGCGCCCGGTCGGGCGGAAATGGAAATGCCCTTTTGTTGACCTCCAGCCCCGTCGGCCCCGCCAAACTCTCGGATTCGCACACCATTCACCGGTAACGGCAGGGTCCCCTTGGCTCCGGTGAAGGGAACTGCGGGAGCAAGCCGGCCCGGATCCGTGAGGGCCGCCACGGTGGTTCTTGTATCCAGCGCCTTCTTCTCTGCGGCGCTACGGGCGGCCGCCCGCGCGGCGCGGGTCGCGCGGTCGAGATCCTGTTCGAGCTTGGCGATCAGTGCCTGCAGATCCTCCGACTGCCGCGCCAATTGTGCCGCACGCTGGCGCTCGGTGGTAAGAGTTTTCTCCGCCTCGGACTGCTGCTTCTGGCGATGCTGCGTTAGCGCGGTGAGTTGTATGTGGTCCTCGGCGAGTGCAGCACGGTTTTTTTCAAGCTTTCCACGCTCGACTTCGATTTCCTTGCGCACGGAAGTCAGCAGCGAAAGATTGGTCGCAAGCGCTTCGACATCGCGGCGCATTTCTGGCAGCACCGCGCCGAACAAAATCGCTGAGCGCAGCGATTGCAGCGCATCCTCCGGCGTTACCAACATTGCAGGCGGCGGATTTCGGCCAATGCGTTGGAGTGCGGCGAGCACATTGCCAATGACATGGCGACGGGACTCAAGCGATGACCGCAATGCCCGTTCCTTTTCATCAAGTGGTGGCAGGCGTTGTTCGGCGTCTCCAATTTGCTGCTCGACAGTGCGTACGCGCGCCGCCACATCGATGAGTTGGCGGTTGAGCTTGCGGCGGTCGTCACCGATCCGGTCAAGTTCGCGGCGAAGACTGGCTTCGGTTTCGCGGGCCTTTTTCTGTTCATTGCGGAGTTCCTGCAGTTCCTGGTCGCGCAGCTGCAAGGTATCGATTTTGGGTGCGCTCTTACCGGCGGGGGCGGGGGTTGGCGCCGGCGGCGTTACGACATTGTAGTTCTGCAGATCGATAAATGGCACCGGAGCCGGCGCCTTCGGCGTCTGCGCCGCAGCCACCGCAAGCCATGGCGGCAGAACCGCAATCAAAACGGCGGTCAGCGGGCCGGATGCGTAGCGAAGTCGGAGCATCGGATTTGGAACCATCAAGACCGCTTTGAGCAATGAGCGTACCGCTCGCATCATCAATCGTCACGATTGGCGCGGTATTAAGACTAATGCGCCGGTGGACAGGTGGAAAACTTGTCGGTGTGCTGGATTTTTTGCGGTGGCTCGCCAATGCCGCTCACGCAAGATGACCGTGACGCTAAATTCATGAGAAATAGAACTGCGTGCCAAGAAGAACAGTATGGTAGAATATTATTCTTTATGTTGCGCATATTCTGGCTTTGTATAGATATTATTTCTCAGTCGTGGCTTCCTTGGATTTTTCACCATGCGTTTTCTCCCGGTTTTGTTGGATTTGACCGGCGGCCCGGTTGTTCTGGTCGGTCATCGCGCGCACGCAATCAGCAAGCTCCGCTTGTTGCTAAGCGCGCACGCCACCGTGCGCTGGTACCCGGGCAATACCGATGTTGCTGATGAGGTCTTGCAGGCGTCGTCCGGGCAGGGGCGGCTGGAGGTCGATTTCGCCGATCCGACAACCGTAAGTCTTGCCGGCGTGGTCGCAGTAATCAGCGCCTCCGGCGACGGGCGCGATGAGGCGGTGTCATTGCGTGCGCGCGCTGCCGGCATCCCGGTCAACGTGGTCGACCGCGTCGATCTTTCCACATTTGTATTTCCGGCGATCGTCGACCGGGGCGAAGTGGTGGTGGCGATCGGCACCAGCGGACATGCGCCGGTGCTGGCGCGGCGGTTGCGCGAGCGGATCGAGGCGGCCGTTCCCGCACGCATTGGAGATCTCGCGATGCTGATGGGCCGTTATCGCCGCCGCGTTGCAAGCGCGGCGTCGTCACCGCGGGCTTTCTGGCAGAAAGTCATCGATGGGCCGATCGGCGCTGCGGTGCTGGCGGGCCGTTTCGCACGCGCGGAGGCCGAGCTTGTCCGCAGTATTGAAAGCTGCGATGGACGCAGTCCAAAATGTGATGCCGGTACGGTGTTTCTGGTCGGCGCGGGCCCTGGCGATCCTGATCTCCTCACGCTGCGTGCGCTGCATGTGCTGCAGGATGCCGATGTGGTTTTTTATGACGAACTTGTCACTGACGCCGTGCTCGAACGTGCTCGGCGCGACGCGCGGCGCGTGTTCGTCGGCAAGCGTCGCGGCCTTCCCGGGATTGGCCAAGACGCGATCAATCGCCAGTTGGTTGAAGCGGCACGGACCGGCGGCAAGGTGGTTCGGCTCAAGGGCGGCGACGCTTTTGTGTTTGGACGTGGCGGTGAGGAGGTCGCGCATTTGCGCGCGCACGATATTTCCGTCGTCATTGTTCCGGGAATCACCGCGGCCCTTGGTTGCGCCGCCGAGGTGGAGTTGCCGCTGACGCTGCGCGACACCGCGACCCGCCTGTCGTTCATAACCGCACATCGCGCCGATGAGGCGGCAGGCTTGGATTGGTCGGGTCTCGCCGACAAAGACACAACGGTCGTGGTCTATATGGGACTTGCCGCGGCTGAGGCCGTCCGAGCCGGTCTGGTCGGCGCCGGGCGTGATCCGGCGACGCCGGCGGCGGTGCTGGCCCGTGGGACCCGCCCGGATTCGCGCGCCGTCGTCGGGCGGCTCGATGACCTGCCTAAACTCGCCGCCGCGGCCGGTGTTGGGCCCGCATTGCTGGTGGTTGGTAATGTGGTCGCGCATTCGGCGCCGTGGCGTGAAGCCCTTGCATTCTTGAACGCCCAGGTGGCCGCATGACCTCACCGCACGAGCAAAAGAAACGCAAGATCAATGGCTCGGTGGTCGTCACAGCCAATCGGCTTGGCGATGGCGCCGTGGTCTATCGCACCGCCGACGACCATTGGACGACCGACCTTGCCGCCGCAGCGGTGGTTGCAGCGCCGGCGGCGGCCGCATTGCTTGCGCGCGCAGAGGCGGACGGCGTCCGCGCCGTCGGTCCCTATATTGCGCCGGTCGAACTGGCGCCGGGCGATCGCGTGCTACCGGGCAATCTGCGCGAACGTATCCGGCTCGACGGACCGACATTCGCGCTGCCGGGCGTAGTGTGAGACCCGGCGATGTACCGCTACGATGAATTCGACCAAGCCTTGGTAGAGCAGCGCGTCTCGGAATTCCGCGATCAGGTTCGCCGTCGGCTTGCGGGCGAACTGACCGAGGATGAGTTCAAGATCCTGCGTCTCATGAACGGGGTCTATCTGCAGCTGCATGCTTATATGCTTCGGGCGGCGATTCCCTACGGCACGCTGTCGTCCGATCAAATGCGCGGACTTGCGCGGGTCGCGCAGCGTTATGACCGCGGCTATGGCCACTTCACCACGCGGCAGAACATTCAGTTTAATTGGATCAAGCTCGAAGAGATGCCTGATACGCTCGCCGATCTCGCCAGCGTCGGGCTGCACGCCATGCAGACCAGCGGCAATTGTGTGCGAAACATTACCACCGATCAGTGGGCTGGCGTTGCGGCCGACGAGTTCGAGGATCCCCGCATCTGGGCGGAGATCTTGCGTCAGCATTCAACCCTACACCCGGAGTTCTCGTTTCTGCCGCGCAAGTTCAAAGTCGCGATCAGCGCCGCCGCGCATGATCGGGCCGCAGTCAAAGTGCACGATATCGGTCTGCGGATGGTCCGCGACGGCGCGGGCGAGGTCGGATTTGAGGTCATCGTCGGCGGCGGGCTTGGCCGCACGCCGTTCATCGGCAAGACCATCAAGCCATTCCTACATAAGCGTGATTTCTTGAGCTATATCGAGGCGATCCTGCGCGTCTACAATCAACACGGCCGGCGCGACAACATTTACAAGGCGCGCATCAAAATCCTGGTGCATGAACTTGGCGCGGAGAAATTCGCCGCGGAGGTCGAGAACGAATGGCGCGCAATCAAAAATGGCGCGCTGGCGCTCGATCCGGCTGTGATCGCAGCCGTCGCCGCGCGCTTCAGCTATCCCAATTATGAACGCCTCTCTGACAACCCGTCGGCGTTGGCGCGCGCCCGCAGCGAGGATCGTGCCTTTGCCGCGTGGTTTGACAGCGCGGTCAGCAATCACAGGCAGCCGGGCTACGCCATCGTCACGCTGTCGCTTAAGCCGATCGGCGGCCCGCCTGGCGATGCCACCGCCGCGCAGATGGACGCGATTGCCGACCTGGCGGATCGTTTCAGCTTCGGAGAAATCCGGGTCGGCCATGAGCAGAACCTGGTGCTCCCGCATGTCGCCCAGCGGGATTTGGTTGAATTGTGGCAGCAACTTCAGATGCACGAGCTGGCCACGCCAAATGTCGGGCTTGTGTCCGATATCATCGCTTGCCCGGGTCTCGACTATTGCAGTCTCGCGAATGCGCGATCAATTCCGGTAGCGCAGGAACTGACGCGGCGTTTCCGCGACCCAGCATTGGCGCGCTCCATCGGTCGGCTGCACATCAATATTTCCGGCTGTATCAACGCTTGCGGCCATCACCACATCGGCCATATCGGCATTCTTGGCGTCGAAAAGAACGGCGAGGAATTCTATCAAATCACCCTCGGTGGTCGCGCCGATGAGGATGCCAAGCTTGGCACGCTACTGGGGCCGGCGGTGCGCTACGGCGAAATCGCCGATGTTATCGAGGATGTCGTCGAAGCTTATGTCGCGCTGCGTCAACGTCCGGAGGAATTGTTCGTCGATACCGTCAAACGTCTTGGCGTTGAGCCATTCAAGGAACGTGTCTATGCCGCTCGTTAAATCAGGCCAAATTGTCGAAGACCGCTTTGTGCGCGTGGCCGATGGGGCGTCGGCGCCGGATGGCATTGCGGTCATTGTCGGTGGCGCACGTTTCCTTGCCGAGGCCGAGGTGCTGTTGCAGCGGAGTGCGCCGATCGGCGTCGTCTGGCCAAACGACCGCTCGGTCGGGGCTCTTGCACCCTATCTGGACCGGGTCGCATTGGTCGCCCTGATGTTCCCGAGTTTTCGCGATGGCCGGGGTTACAGCCAGGCGCGGCTTCTGCGCGAGCGCCATGGCTTCCGGGGTGAATTGCGCGCGACCGGCCAAGTGCTGCGCGACCAGTTCCTGTTCTTGCTACGCGCCGGTTTTGATTCCTTTGAGGTGGCGAAAGACGCCGACGCGGCTGCGTTCGCGGTCAGCACCCGCCGCTTTGATGTGTTCTATCAACCGAGCGGTGACGGCCGTGCCACAGTGTTTCGTCAGCGGCTTGATCGTATCGGCTGGGGCGCTCAGGCCCGGTGATACGGGTGGCCGGACAGGATCGTCACGGCGCGGTAGAGTTGTTCCAGCAGCATCACGCGCACCATTTGATGCGGCCAAGTCGCGGCGCCGAACGCTAGCGTCAATTTTGAGCGATCCCGGAGGCTGGGGGCGAGGCCGTCGGCGCCGCCAATGACGAACACGACCGCGGGCTTGTCCTCGCCGCGCCAGGCCTGGAGCCGACCAGCGAATGCTGTGCTCGGCATGTTCTCGCCGTGCCCGTCCATCAGCACGGTGACGGCGCGCTCCGGAATTGCCGCGGCGATGGCGATGGATTCTTCCAGCATGCGCCGGGTAGGACGGTCGGCGCGGCTTTCCCTGATCTCGACAATGTCGAAGCCCGTCAATCCGAGGCTGCGGCCGACTTGCAACGCGCGTTTGCGATAACGTTCCGCGAGGTCACTTTCGGGCCCGGATTTCAACCGGCCGACGGCGGCGATGATAATGCGCATGGTGCCGCCCCAAAAGGGCTAACTCGCCCGCGCCTTCGGTCCCTGCGCCCACATCTTCTCGATCTGGTAAAATTCGCGCACCTCTGGCCGGAAGACGTGGACGATCACGTCGCCGGCGTCGATCAGCACCCAGTCGCAATGGGGCATGCCCTCGACGCGGACACGTTTGAGCCCAGCCTTGTTCAGATCCCGGACCACGCAATCCGCGATGGCGCCGACCTGCCGGTTGGAACGTCCAGAGGTAACGACCATGCAGTCGGCGATCGAAGATTTGCCGGCGAGATCGATGGTAAGGGTGTCCTCGGCCTTCATGCTGTCGATGCTAGCGAGGATCAGCCGCAGGGTTTCCTCGGCGTCAGGGCGCACCTTGGAAGCCCGTTCGGGGGCGCGCCGCGCGCCGGCCCGAGAGAGTGCAGGTGTGGACAGGGATCGCTTTCCTTTCGCTTCCTTCACCGTAAATCACCGTGTCGGGTCACGCATGTTCGGACGAAAGTCCGATTTTCTCCCCGACACAGGCTCAAGATAGGCATGCCGGATCATGGGTTGCAACCATCAAGCCCACTCAAGATGGCGCTATTTTGCCTATTTTCAACGGTGGTTTTGTGACAGCCGTCGGGCTGCGCGCAATGCAGTCGAGGATAGCGGCGATTTCAGTCCATGAAGATAGACCCAGGCCGGTGGGGTGCGGCGGGCTAGCGACCGCGCCCTGGTTTCAGCGATACGATGGCGCGCGAGCGCTTGCGCCGCGGTTCCGCCGATAGCGTAGAGGCTTGGACCGAGGCGGTCGACCACAGCGATTGGCACCATGGCGGCGATGCCGCGCCAGTTCTCCCAGCGATGGAAGCTGCGCAGATTGTCAGCGCCCATGATCCAGACGAAATCCACACCAGGACAGTGCGCTTTGAGGTGGCTGAGGGTGTCGTAAGTGTAGCGCGCGCCGATCGCGGCTTCGAGGCCGGTCACAATAATGCGTGGGTGATTGGCCAGCGCGCGGGCCGCGGCAATGCGTTCCGCGATTGGCGAAAGTCCGCGGGTGTCCTTAAGCGGGTTGCCCGGCGTCACCAGCCACCAGACCCGGTCGAGGCCGAGCCGGCGCATCGCGATCAGGCAAGCGGCGCGATGCGCATCGTGCGGCGGATCGAATGTTCCACCGAACAGGCCGATCTTCATGCCGCGGCTGTGGGGGGGCAGCGCCGACATCAGAGGCGCAACCGTTCGCGGGCGGTGGTTCCTTTCCAAGCAGGGCTCCGCCATGGCCGGAACGATAATGGATCAATCACGGCCGTATCTGCCCCGAGCCGCGGACGCGGTAGTTGAAGCTGGTGAGTTGTTCGACACCGACCGGACCGCGCGCGTGGAATCGCCCGGTGGCGATGCCGATCTCGGCGCCGAAACCGAATTCGCCGCCGTCGGCGAATTGCGTGGATGCGTTGTGCAGCACAATGGCGGAGTCGACCTCGCGCAGGAATTTTTCCGCGGCCGCCTTGTCCTCGGTGACGATAGAATCCGTGTGGTGGGAGCCATAGCGCTCAATATGGGAAATCGCCTCGTCGACGCCGTCCACCACGCGCGCCGCGATGATTGCGTCCAGATATTCGGTTGTCCAATCCTCCTCGTGCGCGGGCTTTACGCGGGCGTCGGCCTTCTGGGTAGCGTCGTCACCGCGCACCTCGCAGCCGGCGTCGATCAACATCGACACGAGGGGCCGCAGATGGGTCGCCGCCACCGCGCGATCGACCAGCAAAGTTTCGGCCGCGCCGCAGACGCCGGTGCGGCGCATTTTTGCGTTCAGCACAATTGACTTGGCCATAGCGAGCGTTGCCGCCTTGTCGATATAGACGTGGCAAATGCCTTCGAGATGCGCGAATACCGGCACCCGTGCTTCTTGCTGCACGCGGGCGACCAGGCTCTTGCCGCCGCGCGGCACAATGACATCGATCGCGCCATCGAGCCCGGCCAGCATCATGCCGACCGCGGCGCGGTCGCGGGTCGGCACCAGTTGAATGGCATCGGCCGGTAAGCCGGCCTCGGAAAGCCCAGCCGCGATCGCCGCGTGGATGGCCTGGTTGGAGCGCTGGCTTTCGGAGCCGCCGCGCAGGATCGCGGCGTTGCCGGCCTTGAGACAGAGCGCCGCCGCATCCACCGTTACATTGGGGCGGCTCTCATAAATGATCCCAACGACGCCTAGCGGAACGCGCACGCGTTCAATCAGCATGCCGTTTGGCCGCGTCCAGCTTTCGGTTACCCGGCCGATCGGATCGGCAAGATCGTGGATAATGTCGACGCCCGCGGCCATAGCGGCGATGCGCTTGTCATCGAGCGCGAGGCGGTCGAGGAATGCGGCATTGGCGCCGCCGCGCTTGGCTTCGGCTATGTCCTCGGCATTGGCGGCCAGGATCGCCGCCGCCTGACGACGGATATGGGCGGCGATGGCGGTCAGCGCCTTATCCTTCTGCGCGGTCGTCGCCAGCGCCAGCACGCGAGCGGCTTGGCGCGCCCGTTGCCCGATTGCGGGCATCGCAGCGGTGGTGTCGGCTTCCAGGGTCTTGAGCGGCGCGGTCATTGTTCGGATCCTGCGCGACTTCGTACCATGTCCGGCCGGCCGGTGCGAGTGGACCCCGCGTTCTTGCCGGGAGCCGACACGCCATGTAAGCACACTTGCTAAGAAGTTTTACCAGTGTCGTTAAGGATGGGCGTGCAATGAAACTCAAGGGTCAGGTCGCGATCGTTACCGGAGCCGGGCGCAATATCGGCGAGGAGGTTGCAAGGCTGTTCGCCGCGGAAGGCGCCGCAATCGCGGTGGTCGATCTCGACCGCCCGCGCGGCCAGCGCACCGTCGAGGCGATAAAAGCGGCCAGCGGTGACGCCGAGCTGTACCTGACCGATGTGTCGAAGGGCGCTGACGTCGCGGCCATGGTCAAGGCGGTGGTCGTCCGGTTCGGTCGCGTCGACATCCTGGTGAACAATGTCGCGATCTCCGACAACAAAAATATCTTCGAATGCACCGAAGAAGACTGGGATCGGGTGATGAATGTCAGTCTCAAGAGCCAGTTTTTGACCTCGAAATACGTTGCGCAGCAGATGGTTGCGCAAGGCGGCGGCGGCAAGATCGTCAACGTCGGTTCGACCTCCGGCTGGCAGGGTCGCCCGCGCGCGATTGCCTATTCGGCGGCCAAGGCGGCGGTGGCCAATTTCACGCGCGCGCTTGCGGTGCAGCTCGCGCCCCACAAGATCCGCGTTAACGCCATCGTGCCTAACAAGATAGGCTCGCCGGTCGGCAAGGACGACTTCGATCCGACCCGTCGCGTTGACAATATGCTTGGGCGTGCCGGTCAGCCAATTGAAGCGGCCAAGGCGATCATGTTTCTGGTGTCCGAGGACTCTTCGTTCATCATCGGCGAGAATCTGTTCGTCGACGGCGGTACCATGGCGATGGACCAGACCGGCGTTTGAGTTTTAAGCCCGCACCGAGGTTGTCCAAGATCACGACTGCTTTGTCGCGCCATCGTTCACCATGCCTATAATTCGAGTTGTCGCTGAGGTACAAAGAATACCTTCTTTGCAAGGCTGGTCATCTGGATAGGTTGGAAATGTCCACGGTGAACGTGCGGTCGTTCGGGCAGGCTCCGCTACGCGGAGGCCAGCCACGAATCTTTATTTCATATCGTCGATCCGACACTGCGGCGATCGTTGGCCATATCTACGACCGTCTGGTCGCCCGTTACACGAGAGACTCCGTTTTTCGGGACATTGACGACATTCCGCTTGGGGTGGATTTCTACGACAAGGTCAAGCTGGAGCTGTCCCGTTGTGACATTGTGCTTGTCGTCATTGGGTCGCGATGGCTTGGGACGGGGAGCGGCGGCACACTCAGAATTCAGCAGGACAACGATCCGGTTCGGATTGAAGTGGCGGCCGCCCTGGAATCGGGTGCAGCGGTCATTCCTGTTCTGGTTGAAGATGCAGCAATGCCCAAGAGAAACGACTTCCCCGACACTTTAAAGGGATTTGAATCTCGAAGTGCTGCGGAAATCAAAACGGGTAAAGACTTCGATCACCACGTCGCTAACTTGATCGTGTCGATGGATGCGATTCTTGCGAGTCGCGGAAAATTCGTTGTCAATTTCCCGAAGTGGGCCGGCAGGGCGGCGGTCTACAGCGCAGCTTTGGCTTTGCTCTCATTGGGCGTTCTGCTCGCCGCTGTATCGCTTGGGCCGGGAATATCCGTCGGGTTCTCCCTTCTAGGTCTGACCGCAGCCAGTCTGGGCTTTGCGACGGCGTGTGGGCTTGCCAGTGGAAACGCTGTGGCTAAGCGCCAAATCCCTTTTGGCGTTTGCCAAAAGTATCCGATCGCGTTTAGCGCGGGGGCTGGGGTGCTCGCATTCGTCCTGTTGTTTTTATCCGGTACACTTGCGAGCCCATATTTGGCGGTTCATCCGGTCGATGGGACACTTCAGGTCGTCAAGCGCTTGCGTGGGGAATTTTGGCGGGTCCGGGATAGTGTTGCGGAATTCGGAAATGGAGATTTTAGGCAAGCCGAAAAACTTATTGAGGTGTTGAAGGCACTCGACCCGCAGAACGGGCACGCCTGGTACTTTGCGGGCGAGATCAAGCGTATTCGCAACAGCGCTCTCTTCACGGCCAAGAGCTGCTTCAAGGGTTGGCCGGCCGGAAAGCCGGAAAATCTCGAAGCCTACCAGCAGGACTTCTACTACTATCGGGAAGTCGCGATCACGCTACCGGCTGTGGAAACCGGCGGTGATCCGGGCTCGGAGGCCTGCTACAGCCGCGCCAAAGGCTATTGCGCGCAACGAATGGCGTGGATCTATCATTTGCTCGCAAATGATTTTTACGTGCACGCACTTGCGTTAACCGGGCGTGACCGTATTGCGCCTTTGAACCGCGCAAGGGAATTTGCCGTGGAGGCCCGCAAGTATCGCAGGCCCGAAGGCGGCGAGGGATTTGACCAATGCATCGACACCACAGCCCTCCTTGAAAAGATCGACGAGGAGCTCAAGCCGGCCTCGATGCTGCCGAGCCAGCGGCGGTCCCGATAGCGTTGACCGGAAACAACGATCCCACTCAGCTGTATTTGGTCGGCCCTTTGCCGGTCCAGTTCGGTGGATTGCTTGCCTTGACGCGGCGCGCTTCTTTCACCAGTTCCTTGATCGCGCCGGTGATCGGCAGCGCGAGCCCGGCTTTGTCGGTCATTTCGGCCACCACCTGCATATCTTTGAGCGCCCAAGTGAACGAGATCATGTCCCATTCCTTGAGCGCGTCGGAGGCACCGGAACTCATCATCAATGCGTCGCGCAGCTTGACGAGGTCGATGCCGGTGGTTTCGGCCAGGCGGCCGGCTTCGATCAACCCAACCGCGTTCACCCACAAGAGTAGGTTATTCATAGTCTTGCCGACCTGGCCGTGGCCGGCATTGCCCAGCACGGCATAGTCCGAGCAGAAGGTGGAATAGACCGTGCGGCCGCGTTCGACCACGGCCGGCTCGCCGCCGACCAGCGCCAGCAGCGTGCCTTCGTCGGCGGCAAACCGACCGCGACAGATCGGCGCGTCGAGCACGCCGATGCCTTTGGGCTTCGCGGCAGCTTCAATCTCCTGCACCACATAAGGTGAGGTCGTCGATGATACTGCGATGATCGATCCCTTCGCGAGATTTTCGAGCAGGCCGTCTTTGCCATAGACGACGGCATTGACCTCGTCGGTATAGCCAACGCCGAGGATCACGAAGTCGCATTGCTTGGCGAGTTCCGATGGCGATGCCGCGGTCTTGGCGCCGGCCTCGACCGCGCGCTTGAGCGCATCTACGCTGAGATCGCAGGCGGTGACGCTGTAGCCTTTCTTGACCAGATGCTTGAGCATCGAGAAGCCCATGCGCCCGGCCCCGACAATGCCGACGCGCTCTTTGGTTCCGGTTGTCATGACAGGTCCTCTCAACTCTTTGGCTTCAACAAGGCATTCAGCGGTTTTGTGGGATCAGCAAGGTCGGTCACATCGACCGCGATTTGGCGCTCGATCAGCCGACGGGTGGTCGCGATATCGCGTTGCGCATTGATGCCGACCGCATAGGCGATACTCGCACCATCGAGTTCAAACAGGACCGTCGCCTTGTCGCCGACCTTGCGGCGAACGCGTGCGGTCGACTGTGCAATGGGCCAGCCAATGCCCTGGATGTAAAGATCATATTGCTCCGACCAGAACGACGGCGCCGGATTGTAGGCGACGTCGCCGCCAGCTGTATTGCGCCCGACCGCTGCGCCATGCTCCTGCGCGTGCCGCCAGTTTTCCAGCCGCGCCGCTCCATTGGGACGGGCAAAGCGGGTGCAGTCGCCGGCAGCGAAAATGGCTGGATCGGACGTTCGGCCATGGTCGTCGACCAGAATGCCATCCTGCACCGCAAGTCCCGCGTCACGCGCAAGCGCCTCGTTGGGCATGGCGCCGGCGCCGACCACAATGATATCGGCGGTGAGCGTTTCGCCGGCCTTGGTCACCACTGCGAGTTTGCCGCCCGGTAGGGCCTGCAAGCCGGTGCAAACCGTACCGGTACGGATGTCGACGCCGAAATCGCGGTGACGCCGATGAATGAGCGCGGCGGTTTCTTCGTCGCAGACCCGCGCGAGGATGCGCGGCGCGATCTCGACGACCGTGACCTTGATGCCCAGTTCGGCCGCCGAGGCCGCAACCTCCAAACCCACGAGACCGCCGCCGATCAGCAAAAGCGATTTCGCAATGCCAAGATGGGCCTTCAATGCCAGTGCTTCATCCGCCGTGCGCACATAATAAATGCCGGTCTGGCCGGCGGGAAACATCGGGAGAATGCGGTTGCGCGCGCCGGTTGCGAGCACGAGTGCGTCATAGGGAATTCGCTCCGCGTCCGCGGTAATTGCGACTTTTCCGGCGCGATCGATCTGCGCAATGCGTGCGGTCTTGAGCGTGACGTTTGCGCCGGCGATACCCTTGGGGCCCGCAATGGGCGCATCCTGCGGCATCGCTTTGCCGGTCAGCACGGCCTTTGAAAGCGGAGGCTTTTCATAGGGCTCGCCAGGTTCATCATTGATCAGCAGGATCGCGGCCGCGGCGTCTTGTTGGCGCGCCGCCAGCGCCGCGCCGACGCCAGCAGGCCCACCGCCGACAATGACAATTCTGCGGCTCATAACCACTCCCCGAAATCGGTCGTAAGATTGACACGACGGCGCGCCCGCGCCTAGATTTGGAACGACGGTCCGCATCGCGGAACGCGCCTTTTTAGCGCGCCGCGCGCCGAAATTCCAGCAGGGCGCAGCGCTCGACCGTGATGAGGCCGGGTCATGGCGAGGAAACCGAAGACCGAGCCGCGCCGGCGCGAGCGGCTATCGTCCGTCAGCACCGCCATGCGGCTGCTCAAGGCGTTTTCCGAGGACGAGGTCGATATCGGCATCAGTGCATTGGCCAAACGGCTTGGCATTGCGAAGAGCACGGCGCACCGGCTGGCGGTGACGCTGGTGGCCGAGGGCATGCTCGAGCAGGATCGCGACAACGGCAAGTACCGGCTTGGCATTGGCTTGTTTCGGCTGGGCGCACTGGTGCGTCGCCGCATGGAAGTTTCCAACGAGGCGCGACCGTATCTTTATTCGCTGCGCGAGACCATCAATGAGAGCGTGCATCTTGCGATTCTGGACGGCGCGGAGGTCATGTATGTCTACAATCTGGAAAGCACGCATGCGATCCGCTCCCGCTCCGATCTTGGCGTGCGCAAGCCGGCGCACAGCACCGCCGAGGGGCAGGCAATTCTCGCCTTCCAATCATCGGAGAGGATCGATCACGTGATTGCCAGCGGTCTTCGTGCGCATACGCCCAAGACCGTGACCGAGCCCGACCGGTTTCTCAAGGTGCTGGCCGCGGTGCGCCAGCGCGGTTGCGCGATCGAGGACGAAGAGAGCGAAATCGGCATGGTCTGTGTCGCCGCGCCAATCCGGGACGACACCGGCGTCGTGGTGGCGGCACTCGGTCTTGCCGGACCGGTAACGCGGCTGTCCAAGAAGGTGGTGGCCGGCATCGTCCCGCATGTCATCGCGAGCGCCGATCAGGTTTCGGCGCGATTGGGATTTCGGGCGCGGGCGGCGGGTTAAGCGCGCAGTGCCACCAGCATCTCTTCGATGTAATCGTCGTTGCTGGCGATCACCAGCATTGAGGTGTAGGGGCGCAGGCTTGCGAGCGTCTTGGAGAGCTCCTCGTCCGAGCTAGCCTCGCTGCCGATGATCAGCGCCGTGGTCATGACCTTGCGCGTACCGCAGGCCTCGGCAATGACGCCGGCGGCATCCGGCTTGGTGCCGGCGCTTGCCACCATCACCACCAGATCCGCCGACGTCACTTCGTCGATCAGATCCTTTGTGCGGCCGGCAAGGTCGGAGAGCCAGGCCTTCATTGTCCAGCCTTCGCCGCCGCGCGGCGCGCCATCGAATTTGAGCGAGGTAAAGAAACTCGCCTGCTGCCACTGGCCTTGCGCGAGCCGCTTGACCACGGCCTCGCTGGCTGGATCGAGTGCAATCACCTTGGTCGCGCGCGGCTTCGAATTTGGATAATCGATCCGATAGCGGGCCTCTTCGGCCGTCGTCATGCGGGCGCTTTCGCTGAGCATCGATTAATCTCCTAACGCGGTGCTAAACCGTCGTCTGCGCCTTGCCCAGTTTTCGTGTGAGTGCGTCCCTGGCGCCGTCCTTGAAAGCCTGGTCCGGCGGTAGCACGATCGAAACCGAGCGGATTTTGTGATGTTCCGGATCGACTCCGGGCGGCAGCGTGCCCTTGTCGGTGAAGGTTTTGAGCGCGCGCAACATGCGATGGCGTGCCATGATGATGCCGTTGTCGGTCGAGACCAGGTTCTCCTTGGTGCGATCGCAGACCGGCCCCATGCTCTCCTGCAGCGAGGAATCTTGGATCGCAAAGCCGGCGATCCCGCTATAGGTCTTGCCCGCCTTTTGGGCCGCGCGGTCCATCAAGTAATCATTGTCCTTGTTGGCGAGCGGCCGATAGCTGCCGGCCACATATTTGCAATGCAAACCCTGGCCGGCCTGCATGGCGGCTCGCTCGTCTTTGGTGAGCGCACGCGTCGGATGGAAATCGTAGGTCCAGGCCCAGCAATTGTGATCGTCGATTGGTACCCAGAAATGGCCGTGCATGGGATGGTCGCCGCGCGGCGGGATCATTGTGAAGTTCGGCATTACCCAGGGCGTGATTCGCCAGTAATAGTTGCCATTCTCGGCATTGCGGCGCGCGCCGATGTAAAGTCCGCCGGGCTGCTCCACCACCTCGAAATGCGGCTTCATGTCGGAAAGATTGTACTTGTTGCCTTTGGCGCCCTTGAACAACGGGTCGGAGCCAAGGTCGCCGCGATGCAAGAACGAGACGTGGCTGGAATCGATGCCGCCCTCCATCGCCTGCAGCCAGTTCGATTCCTGGAGTCGCTTGGAAATAAAGCACTGCTCCGGCGGAACCAGTGAAAACTCCCACTCCGGCAATGGCGGCTGCTTGTCCGGCGGGCCCATATAGGTCCACAGCACCGGGCCAATCTTCACCAGCGGATAGGATGTGAGTTTGATCTTCTTGCAGAAGCCGGACTCGGCTGCCTCGGACGGCACATCGATGCACTGGCCGGTCACATCATATTTCCAGCCGTGATAGGGGCAGCGCAGGCCGGACTCTTCGTTGCGGCCGAACCAGAGCGAGACACCCCGGTGCGCACAGAATTCGTCGATCAATCCGTATTTGCCGTCGGTGTCGCGAAACGCGAGCAAGCGCTCCGAAAACAGTTTGACCCGTACCGGCGGGCATTCATTTTCCGGAAGCTCCTCCGCCAATAGGGCGGGCACCCAGTAGCATCGGAACATCTGCCCGAACGGCGTAGCCGGGCCGGTTTGGGTCAACAGGTCGTTCTGTTCTTTCCTAAGCATTCAAAAAAACTCCGGAATGCGTTATGGGCGGGAGGATGTCACAATTATCGGGATTCGGCATCAGCCAACCGACGTCGCCAGCACGGCCGCCGCCAGCGGTTGTCTGAGTCCAATCGTTCCGTTATGCGGAACGGTGTTCCGCTAGAAAATATTGGTTTCATGGCGTAAGGTCAACGAGGAGGATTTGGATTCCATGCAGCGTCTCGATTTGTGCGGCACCGCCGATATCGCGCCAGGAAATGCGCTACGGGTTGAAGCTGGCGGCTTGACGCTTGCGGTGTTCAATCTCGATGGCGAATTTTTCGTAACCGACGACCTATGCACGCACGGACCCGGCTCGCTCGCTGAGGGCTACATTGATGGCGATGTGGTCGAGTGTAATTTCCATAATGGCCAGTTCGACATCAAGACCGGCGAAGTGGTATCGCCGCCCTGCATGGTGCCGGTGAAAACTTACAAAACCATTGTTGAAAACGGCCGGGTGCTGATCGAAGCCGATTGACGCCGACTGTCGCAAAGCGGGTAGCGTGCAATGAAGGTGCTCTGTACCAATGGCGTCAAAGCCGTCACGGTTGAATTGATTCCCGCCATTGAGCGCGCCAGCGGGCAATCGATCCAAGTCGACTACGGTTCCACCAATCTGCTGATGGAAAAAATCGCTGGCGGCGCGACCGGCGATCTCGCGGTGTTGTCGCTTGAGGCAGTCGACGATCTGATCGAAAAGGGCGTGCTGCGACCGGGCAGCCGCGTCGATCTTGCAAAGTCTTCGATCGGGGTTGCCGTGCGCGCGGGAACGGTTGCGCCGGCCATCGGCACGGTCGATGCGCTGCGCGCGGCACTCGTGGCGGCCAATTCGGTCGTGTATTCCAAGACCGGAATTTCCGGCATGTACATGCCGGAGCTGATGTCCAAGCTCGGTATCGTCGACCAGATCGCAGCCAAGGCCGTGTATCCTTCCCGCGGCTCGGTCGGCGAAGCATTGGCGCGTGGCGAAGCGGAAATCGCTCTTCAGCAAATTAGCGAGTTGCTGCCGGTGCCCGGGATATCGGTCGTCGGTCCGTTGCCGGCTGTGGTGCAACTGGTCACAGTATTTTCCGCCGGGGTGTTTGCGTCGGCGGCGGCGCCGCAGGCAGCGCGCGGGCTGATCGAGCAGCTTATGACCAATGCTGCGCGTTCGCTTTATACCGCCAAGGGACTGGAGCCGGCGTTCTAGGCCGCGGCGTTCACCCGTCGCGTCATGGTCGGCGCTGGACAACGGCCCGGCGATGTGCGGGATTCGCCGGACAACAAGGGAGGCGGGGAATGGCGTTTTCGCCACGTGCGACGCTCGCGCGCATGCTGCTGATGCGGCGCTTCGAGGAAATGGTTATCACGCTGGCGCGGGTGCATAAGCTCGGACGCCAACACCTTGCGATCGGTAACGAAGCGCTCGGCGCAGCGGCGCTGATGCAGCTCGCCGACGGCGATCTGATCTACACCACCCACCGCAACCATGGCCATATGATCGCGCGCGGCGTCGATTCCGGGAAGGCGCTCGCCGAAATTCTCGGCCGTGCCGGCGGACTTTGCGGCGGCAAGGGTGGCACCTGGCACATGACCGACCCTGCGCTCGGCTTTCAGTCGACCTCGGCGATGGTTGGCGGGTCGATTGGCCTATCGGTTGGTGGCGGCTTTGCGCTCAAGCACCGCAAAACCGGTGGCGTCGCGGTCGCATTGTTTGGTGACGGCGCGCTTGATGAAGGCATCGCCTATGAGGCGCTTAACATCGCCTCGCTCTACGCGCTGCCGGTGCTATTCCTGTGCGAGAACAATTCCAAGGAGGGCGAGGCGCAAACCTCGCGGCTTGCGACCAAGGAGCTGACCGCGGTGCCGCGCGCGTTGAAGATTGTCTGCGCATCGGTTGATGGCGGCAACCCGAAAGCGGTCGATCGGGCGGTCGGGGCTGCGCTCGCGCATGTTCGCGGCGGTAATGGACCATATTTCCTGGAAGCGCAGCTTGTGCGCTGGCCAGGCTCGCACCAGATCGTTCATGAATTTACCACCGGTGTTACCGACGTGACGGCGGCCTGGGACAAGGCAAAGGCGTCGAACGAGCATGCCGAGTGGCAACGCAACGACCCGATCCTGCGCTTTGCGCACGACATGATCGCGTGTGGCGCGCTCACCCGCGAGGATGTGGTTGCGCTCGACGCTGACGCGAATGCGATGATTGCGAAGGCCCGCACCTTTGCGGAAGCAAGTCCGTTCCCGAAACCCGAAGCCGCGCTTGCCGGCGTGTTCGTCTGAGGCCCCGACTCATGCCAATAAAAAGTTTCGCCGTTGCGATGATTGACGCGCTGGCCCATTCGTTGCGAAGCGATCCTAATGTGGTGTTGATCGGCGCCCATTCGTTCCTGTCCGATCGGGGGCTGCGTCCGGAGGATGAGCGCGCATTGTGGGATGCATTTCCGGATCGCTTAATCGATCCGCCGACCTCCGAGGGCGTCTGCACATCGCTGGTCACCGGCGCAGCGATGGCGGGGATGCGGCCGTTTCTCAATTATGGCACCGCGACCTTCGCCTTCGAGGCCTTTAATCAGATCATGAGTGAAGCCGCCAATGTGAGCCTGATGTCGGGCGGGCAATTGCGCGCGCCGATGACGCTGCACATGTTTGCCGGGATTCGTGGCGGCGGCGCCGGCCAGCATTCGTCGAGCCCGCAGGCGATGTACGCCAATTCCGCCGGGCTCGAACTGGTGCTGCCGGCCTCACCGGCTGACGCGCAAGGATTGTTGCGCAGCGCGATCAAAAGCGACAACCCGACCGTCGTCATTACCCATACCAGGCTTTTGTCCATGACCGGCGAGGTGCCGGACGGTGATTTCAGCACTCCATTCGGTCAGGCACGGATTGCGCGCGAGGGCCGCGATGTCACCATCGTCGCGACCTCGTTGATGGTGCGCGAGGCGCTCAAGGCGGCCGAGGCGCTCGCGCAGGACGGCGTCGAGGCTGAAGTGATCGATCCCCGCACCATCATTCCGCTCGATACGGCGGCGATTTGCACCTCGGTACGCAAGACCGGCCGTCTGGTCACCGTCGATGAGGGCAATGCGTTGTGCAGCATCGGTTCGGAAATCGCGGCGCTGGTTGCGGAGCAGGCCTTTGACGCGCTCAAGGCGCCGATCGTTCGAGTGGCGCGGCCGCCGGTACCGATCGCGTTTTCGCCGCCGCTTGAGGCCTATGTCACGCCGAACGCGGACAAAGTTGTCGCGGCAGTGCGCAAGACCATGCAAGCATAACACCGATTCGACAGGGGCATGAACGGAATGTGGTAGGATTGCGCGGGTGTTGATCTATTGCGGCGTCAGCCCGGCATCGAGGACGATGCGCTCCCACCGGGCGGCGTCGGCTTTCACCAGCGCGCGGAATTCGTCGACGGTCATGCTCATGGGGTCGATATTGACGTCGGTGAGGCGGCGGGCGGCCGCCGGATCGGCGTTCATGTCGCGGACCGCCGCATTGAGCCATTCAACGATCGGCCGCGGCGTTCCGGCTGGGGCAAATAACGCAAACCAAGTGGTCACCTCGTAGCCGGGCAAGCCGGCTTCGGCGGCAGTCGGGATGTCCGGCAGATACGACACGCGCTTGGGTGTTCCCGCCGCCAACACGCGCAGCAAGCCGCCCTCCACCAGCGACTTGACCGGCGCGATGCCGACCGAAATCAGGTGAACGTTGCCGGCGACGAGATCGGTGATCCCGGGTGCCGCGCCGCGGTACTGCACCGGCTGCATGTCGACTTTGGCAAGCCGCGCAAACTGCACACCGCCGAGATGCACGGTGCTGCCCGGTCCGAGCGAAACGTAATTGAGCTTGCCGGATTCCTTGCGGGCATATGCGATAAATTCGGAAAGCGTGGTAACCGGGATCTTGGCGTTGGTCACCAGAAACTGCGGCGCTTCGCCGATTGGCGCGACGGGCATGAGTTCGGTGAGCGGATCGTAGGGCATTTTCTTGAACACAAAGGGATTGATCACGATCTGCGTCGTGGCGATGACACCAAGCGTGTAGCCATCGGGCGCCGACCGCGCGACCGCCTCCGAGCCGATATTGCCGCCGGCGCCGGTGCGGTTTTCGATCACCACCGGCTGGCCGGATTTCCGGGCGATGTAATCGCCGGCCGCGCGCGCCGCGATGTCGGTGATGCCGCCGGGCGCGACCGGCACGATGATTCTGATTGGCTTTGATGGGTAATCCTGGGCCGCGGCCGAGAGTGCGGCGGTTACGCTCAGGACGGTGGCGACGGCAAGGCGCGCCAAGCTGGGGGTCATTGTCGATCTCCTCGGACTAACGCGGCGGCGTGCCGCGCAGGCGCGCGACCAGGCGCATCAGGGCATCGTAGCCCGGCATGGCGATCCGTTCGAGCGATCGCTCGACGGCATCGTCGGTGATTCGTGTCCTTCGCCAACGGTATAGCGAGCCGTGCACCAGCCAAATTACCAAGAAGACAACAATGCCGGCGAATACGACATCGGTAAAGAAATGCCCGCCCGCTGAGATGCGCAATGCGCCGACCGCGGCGCCGAACACGATGGCGGCGCCATAGGCTGCGGCGCGCCAATGCGGCGGCGCCACCGCGGCCGGCGCCATGGTCCAGAATGCGCCCGACGGTTCGCCGGCTACAAACGAGCAGTTTTTGGCGCAGGGGCCGCGCGGGTCCCACCAAGGCAGGAACGGAGAGTCGAGTTTGAATTCGGTGACGTATTGTGGGCGCGGGCGTCCCCAATTGTCTTTCAGGATGACGTTGACAAATAGCCCGGGTCCAAGCGCGAGAGTCGAAATCATCAGCACGATTGCGCGCCCCGGCACCAACAGTCGGCGGCGCGGCAGCACCAATTTGAGGGCCAATGCGATAAATGCCGGGGCAGCAATAAGCCCGATCAGCCAGCTCGCCGATCGGCGCAGAGTTCCCGTCGGCCAGTCGAGTACATGCCAACGATGGTCGCGCGGGTTGTAGAAGTATCCGCTCAGCACCAGATCGAGGCCAGGATAGGCCGCGAATACGGTGCCAACAATTGCAGCGATGGCGAGGGCGGACAGTAATCCGATTCGGTTCATCGTGGCGTCAACATCTGGAGAGGGGGGCGATATCGTTCAGCGCGCCCGACAGCTTAAAAGCAAAATAGTTGCGAGACGTGGTCGGTCCGCTGCGCGCCACCAGCGCGCCGAGCGCTTCGACATTGCGATAATGCCGCGCCAGCCGCTCCGCCGATCCGCATGGCGTGACAAACAGTACCGGCTCGGCGGCCGAAGCGCTCAACCGCCGAGTGAGATCGAAGTGATGGTTGGGGACGGCGCTGGTCGGCCACGACAGCACCGTTCGTCCACGGTCGCGCTGGTAATACAACAGCGACGCGACTGCGTCGCGCTGTTCGGCGGCCAGGGTTGCGGCGCCGACTTGCAGGGCGAGCTTGTCGGCTTCCTCGCCGAGCGAGCGCCAGCCCATGGTGCGTGCATAGACATCGGGCTTTGCGAGCCAGGGCACCGACAATCGGCGTGCATTTGCGTCGCCAATGATCAGGACGATCTGCGCGACGGCTCCAAGCGCGATGCTCAAGGCGATCCAGCGCCAGGCCGCGTGCCGCACCAGGACGGCGGCGGCCAGCACATTGACGGAGATCGCCGCGGCGGCTGCCCAGTTGGCGTTGGCGCGGGTCACAAACGCGGTTGCGGTCACCAGCGCCAAAGTCGGAATGGCGAAGCACAACATCAGCCGGTCGGCGCGGCTGATATCGGGCTTGGCCATGCGGAAGAGAACGATCAGAAAGACGCCGAACGCCACCGGACCGAGCACGGCGAATTGGCTTGCAAGGAATTCCAGACCGAGCGCTGGACTGAAGGCTGCGCCACCGCCCTGAATATTGTGACCGGTATGCTGAAACGTCACAAAACCGTTCTGTGCGTTCCAGATCACGTTTGGCAGCACCAGCGTCGCGCCGACGATTGCGGCAAGCCAGAGAGCGCGCGCTCGCAGCAATGCCCGCGCATCGCGGTCGATCAGGGCAGCTGCCGCGATGCCGAGCACGAAATAGATCATGGCGTATTTCGCAAGCATGCCCAGCCCGAACGACACGCCGAGTAGCGCACCCCACCGCCAATCGCCGCCCTGTAGGAGCCGGACATAGGCGAGGAGTGCCACCGCCCAGAAGAACAACAGCGGCACGTCGGTCGAGATGATGCGGCTCGAATATGCCACGCTGCCGCTCACGGCCAGCAAAAGCGCGGCCCAGAACGCCGCGGTCGGGCCGTACAGCGTCCTGGTGATCGCATAGCTGACCAGGCTGGTGCCGAGGTAGAGAACCGGCGCGGGCGCGCGAATGCAGGCCTCGCTGGAGCCGCATATCGATTCGGAGACGGCAATCAGCCAGGCGAGCAGCGGTGGCTTCGAGAAATAGCCAAACGCCAGTTCGCGCGACCATGCCCAATATTGCGATTCGTCGAAAAACAGATCGACGTCCGAATACGACAGGCCGACCAGCCTTATCGCGGTCAAGAGCAGCAAAATCAGCAGGCAATACGCCAGTTGTCGCTCAACCGAGCTGCGCGGCGCCGTGTCGGTCAGTGGCGTCATAACGCGACTATTTCGCACAAAATCGCAGCGCACACATCAGCGCAGCTTGGGCGCTTCATCCCGGCAGGTTTGCAGCTCTGCGTCGGCCGAGAGGCGAATCGGTGGGACAAAATCGCCACAACGGTCGCATGCGGCCGCGGTGGCTGCCAGCAGCAACACACCGACGATCCGGCCTAACGCCGTTTGGAAGGATTTTTGGCTGCGCTTGGACATAACCCACCCCATCTAAGCCATCATAGCGCATGATGCCGCGGCGCGAAACCGGACTTTGTGGATTTACGCAGCGGGTGACCGGGTGGGCGCAGGGGTCCTTGGAGCGCCTCGGAATACTGGCTTGTAGAAGCCCGCGCTGAACCCCGCGACCGCCCAATAGGCAAATCCTCCGGCAATCCCGGCGGCAATGATGGCCAGCGGTCGATCGACCAGTACGCTCTTGGCCGCGACGCTGCCGTAAAATTGCCAGCCAAGCCATGCCGATGCGGCGCCGTTGAGCGCGTGAAAAATCCAGGTGCGGATCGCGAAGGCTTCGGAGATCAAAATGCCGATCGATGCCGGCAGCAGCATGAACACCAGCACAAAGACCAGAAGGATCGGCCCGCCGACGGCAAAGCCGAACAGCGCGTAAGCGGGACCGTCAGGATGACCGCCCATCGCAAGATCGAGAGTTTGCCATGAGGCGATCATCACCACGACGGTGCCGGCGACCGAGGCTGCGAGGTAACCGAGCGGCACCAGCAGGAAGCGCAGCAACAGGCGGATGAGATTGTCCATCAGTCAGTCATCGTCATCGCTCGCAGCGCGATGCGCTCGCGCGCGGACAGTTTCTCGGTCGCGCTCTTGAGTTGGCCGCAAGCAGCCAGGATATCGCGGCCGCGCGGCGTTCGGACGGGCGACGCATAGCCGGCATTGAACACCACCTCGGAAAACTTTTCGATCTGTTCCCAGTCCGAGCACTCGAATTGCGAGCCGGGCCACGGATTAAACGGGATCAGATTAATCTTGGCCGGAATGCCCCTGAGCAATTGGATCAGGGCCTTGGCGTCGGCAATGGAATCGTTGACGCCCTTGAGCATCACATATTCGAAGGTAATGCGCCGTGCATTAGACAGCCCCGGATAGCCGCGACAGGCTTTCAGCAGTTCGGCGATCGGATATTTGCGATTGAGCGGAACGAGTTCATTGCGCAGTTCGTCGCGCACGGCATGCAGCGAGACCGCCAACATGCAGCCGATTTCGGCACCGGCGCGCTCAATCATCGGCACCACTCCGGACGTTGAAAGCGTGATTCGGCGCTTGGAGATGCTCAAGCCCTCGCCATCGGAAATGACTCCGATGGCGTCGCGCACCGCATCGAAATTGTAGAGCGGCTCGCCCATCCCCATCATCACAATGTTGGAGATGAAGCGCTCGCCCTCGGTCGGCAGACCCGCCGCTTTCAGCTTTTCCGTACCCAGCCATTCGCCCAGGCGGTCGCGCGCAATCATCACTTGGCCGACGATCTCGCCGGCGGTCAGGTTGCGCACCAGCCGTTGGGTGCCGGTGTGGCAAAACGTGCAGGTGAGCGTGCAGCCGACCTGGCTGGATAAACAGAGCGTGCCGCGGTCAATCTCCGGAATATAAACGCATTCGACTTCGTGCGGCCGCGCGTCGGCCTCGCCGGGCAGGCGCAGCAGCCATTTGCGGGTGCCGTCGGCGGACACCTGTTCCGCCACCACTTCCGGACGCGCCAGCGTGAAACGCCCGGCCAGCAGCGCGCGCAGGTCCTTCGATACGCTGGTCATGGCGTCAAAGTCGCGCGCGCCCCGGACATAGAGCCAATGCCAGAGCTGCTGCACGCGCATCTTGCGCTGATTTTCCGGGATGCCGACCTGCGCCATCGCATCCGCCAGTTCGGCGCGCGTCAGCCCTACCAGCGACGGTTTCGCCGGCGGGACATAGTGTTCAAGCGGCGCCTTCTCGACAAAGGGGGCCGTCTGAAGGGTGTCGGTCATGGCGACATAGATAGGCTGCGTCGCGGCGCAATACAAATGCCCGGACGGGGCGCTATCCAACGACCGTTATGCCCGTCACGCCGGCCCGGTTGGTTGCCTCCTGCAAAAAGCCGGATTGCTTTACGTCGGCGGCGAATGCACGGGCGAAGTCTTCGGCAGCCGGCGGCCGGCCTTTCGCTACGCCAATCGCCACCGGTACGTCGAAATAGCTGCCAGCCAGAATTCGCGAACCGGGCAGGTCGCCCTGCACGGCCGCGAGCATCGGCGCGACATGGCTGAAAGCGTCGGCCTCACCCGTCGCTAACATGGCGATGGCGCGTTGCGGCTCCTCGGCCGGTATCGGGTGGAGTGTCGCAGCGGCAATGGTTCTGCGCAAATGCGTCTCCTGAGCGCTGCGCGCCGGTACAGCGATGCGAATGCCAATGCGGTCGATCTCGGCAATGCTGGCAATTTCCGATGCCGCCGGCACCAGATAGGTGGTTTGCAGCGCGAATAAAATCAGCCCGAAATCGATGGCCTCGGCGCGATCGGCCGTGATGCCGAGGAAAGTGACGTCAAGCGCTCCGCTGCGGAATGCCGCCAGAATTTGCGATGGGCTCTCAAACGGCATGAGTACCGGCGTTACTCCGGCGCGCCGCGCCAGTTCGGCGCCGAGATCGGGAATGATCCCCCTCAGATCGCCGGCGTGGTCGCGCGCGAAATACGGCACCATCCACACGCCAATGCGAAGCATGCCGGTCGGCGCAAGCTCGAGGGCCATCGACATTGGCGGTTCACCGCGTTTCATTGTCTTCCGCGGCAACACCACACGGCTTCGAACCTACAATCAAGAGGACACCATGCCAGATCGTCTCGATACTGCGCGCCAAGAACTGGCGGCGGCCAATCGCATCCTGGCCAATGAAGGCATCATCGATGCTTTCGGTCATATCAGCATGCGGCACCCGGACCGTCCGGATCGCTATCTGATTTCGCGCTATCGCGCGGCGGAACTGGTGGAACCCGCCGGCATCTTGGAATTGACGTTGGATTCCGTGCCGGTCGGTAAGACCGATGCGCGGCTCTACAGCGAATGCGTCATTCACGGCGCGGTCTATAAGGCGCGCCCGGACGTGAATTCGGTGTGTCATCACCACGCTCCAGCGATCATGCCGTACTGCATCGCGGGGATTGCACTCGTTCCGGTGATGCATCTTGGCGCGACCTTGGGCGAAACCGTGCCGTTCTGGGATAGCCGCGACGATTTCGGCGATACCCGTCTGCTGATCACCCGGCCCGAGGAAGGGGCTTCGATGGCCCGCGCGCTCGGGCCGCACTGGCTGGTGCTGCTGCGCCGTCACGGTGCGACGGTTGCGGGGCGTTCGTTGCATGAATGTGTGTTCCGCTCGATCTACCAGTGCCGCAACGCCGAGATGCAATCGCGCGCCATGGCGATGGGCACGCCGGGGCCGCTGACCAAGGGTGAAATCGCGCTATGCGTGGAAGGCGTCATGAACGATCGGACGTTGTGGCGCGCCTGGGACTATTGGATAGGCCGGCTCGCCAAGGCGGAACACGCGGCCGGCGTCGCGCGGGTGACGTGACCCGCCGACTTCGGCAATTCGCCGGCGCGCGGGTTGCGCCGCTACTTTACCGCCGCCATGGCCTTATCCGCGACCGCAGGCGGCGTGGTCCGATAGATGTCGAGCACCATCGCCTCCAGCTGTTCGCCTGATACGGCCGTGATCTCGAACTGCGCCCGAGCGATGTCAGCCAGGAAGTCTTTGTCGGTCATCGTGGCCATGAAAGCCTTGCGTAGGGCGTCGGCGCGATCCTTGGGGACGCCCCCCGGCGCGACAAACGGACGCCCCATCACCTGTCGCCCGAATATCAGGCGGAGAATTTGTCGTTCTTCCTCGTTGCGCGCCAGATCCATCACCAGCGGCACGTTCGGCAGGTCGGCGTGCTTGGCGAGGGAGAATTGCATGAGAAGGTTGAAGCTCTTGTCGCGAATCCAGTGCTGATGCGAGGCCTTCACCGTGGACCACGGGAAGCCGCAACGGCCGTGGACCTCGCCGCGCTCCATCGCAATGTTGATCTCGTTGCCGCCGGCATAGCCGGATACGATCTTGAACTTGGCGCCGTACATATTGTTGAGGATAGCAGGAAACTGGTAGGTGTCGTCCGCAACGCCGCCGGAACCGACCACGAGTTCACGCTGCTGGGCCTCCTTGAACGTGCGGATGCCGGACGTGTGCCAGGCCATGCAGACGCTGACTTCGTCATTGGCGCTGCCGATCCAGGTGATCTTGGTGGGATCATACATGGCGGACTTGTTGCCGAGCAGAGGCTCGAATGCCATGGCACGGCTGGTCGCTCCGAATACGGTGCCGTCTTTTGGCGCGGCGCTTTGCAGCCAATTGGCGGCGCGCATGCCGCCAGCGCCCGGCATGTTGTGCGGCACTACCCTGGGGTTGCCCGGGATGTGCTTGCCCATGTGGCGCGCGAGCAGCCGCGCGTATTGGTCGTAGCCGCCGCCGGAGCTGTAAGCGATTTGGAGATCGACGGTCTTGCCGCGATAGAACTCTTCGGGCGACTGGGCGAGGCCGGTTACCGGCGCGACGGCAAAGAGCGCCGCGGCCAGGCCGCTGGTGGCCATCCTCATTGGATCCTCCCTTAACCCGTCCAGTGATCGGACTTGCCGAATAGTGTAGCGGGGCGCGGTGGGCGCGGAAACCGCCGAACCGGGCGCTGGGGGGCGGCGATTGCGCGCACGGCGGCAATCGCGTAAGACCCCGCGATATTCCGCGATTTCGCTAGAGGAGCGCAGGATGACAGATGTGATCGACGCCCCGGGCATTGGCCACAACCAGCCCGACCCCATGGAGATGGAAAAAAAGCATCAAAAGTGGGAGCGCTGGGCCAAGAAGCGCACCTTCGTCCGCGCCCTGGAAGGCACCTATAGCCATCTCTACAAGACTTTGGTCGACGAAAAGCGCGTTTATTCGGCCGGCGATGTCGCGTGGAAGGGCGGGCCGCAGATGTTCGGCAAGAGCGTGATCAGCCCGCAGGCGACCCAGATCATCCAGTCGATCGAATCGCATATCGAGGCCTACGCGCCGAAGACCGGCGGCCAGAAACACGGACACCTCAACAGCGCGGTGTTCTATGTGCTCAAGGGCCATGGCTACGACATCCACGACGGCAAGAAGATTCCGTGGAAGGCCGGCGACGTGATGCTGGTCGAGAACGGATGCGTTCACCAGCACTTCAACGATTCCGAGACCGAGGAATGCATCCATCTGGTGTTCAAGGCCAAGCCGCTGTTCCTGTTCATGCACCTGTTGCTGCAAAAAATGGTCGAGTGGCCGCCCGAATTGGATCCGGAACTGGGTCCGTACACGCCGCCAAGTGACCTGTAAGTAAAATCGACCTGTAGTTAGGTAGGAGCCCGCAGTTCCCATGAGCGCAATTGAAGACAAGGTTCAGGCTCTCTCTGGCGATAAGACGTGCAACTGGCGCGCGGAGGAGCTCGTCAAGTCGGAGGAGTTCCGCAAGGAATATGCCGCGCGTCCGAACGTGGTCACGGCTGAGGAGATGCCGTGGGAGCGTTCCCCGGACGGGCTGATCAAGCACCTAATCCACCGCAATATGAAAACGCCCGAGCTGTGCTGCGAGGCGTATATGCTGTTCCTCAAGGCCGGCGAGCGTTCCGGCAAGCATCGCCATATGTGGGAGGAACTCGCATTTGTCGTGGAAGGCTCCGGCTACGACCTGCACTGGGATATGCAGTTCGATTGCCAGGACAAGTTCATCTGGGAATGGGCCCAGGAGCCCAAGAAGTTCGAATGGAAACGGGGCGATTACATCTATGTGCCGCCCTACACCAACCACCAGAGCTTCGCGACCAGTGAGTCCCGCGTGATCGTGATGAGCAACCGCGTCATCAAGGACATGGGATTCGATTGGATCGACCAGTTGGAGCGGGCGCCGGGATTTTGAGCGCCTTTTCCCCAATTTACTGACAAAACCTTAACTACAGGCGTGGGTCGCCCGGCTGCCGTTACCAAGCCTTAAGCGGCCTCGTCTTTGATGGTGCGATCCGCAGCAATGCGACCGGCGAGGCCCAGGGCCGGCGTCTGCGAGTTTTTCAGAGGAAATGTCAGTGATGCGCGCATCCCGATTGTTCGTTACGCCCGCGGTTTTGGCCGTGCTGGCCAGCGCCGCTGCGGCCCAGTCGCCCGCCGAGTTCTACAAGGGCAAGACCGTCGACATGATGGTCGGCTATAGCGTCGGCGGCGGCTACGACGTCTATGCGCGGCTGATCGCGCGCCATTTTGGATCGCATATTCCAGGCAATCCGATGGTGACGCCGAAGAACATGGAGGGCGCCGGCAGCCTGCGTCTCGCCAACTGGCTCTACAATGTCGGCAACAAGCAGGGCACCGTGATCGGTACGATCGGCCGCGGCACCGGCTTTGATCCGTTGTTCGGCAACAAGGCCGCGCAGTTCGACGGCAATAAATTCAATTGGATCGGCAGCGCTAATGACGAGGTCAGCGTCTGCGTGGTGTGGAACGGCCGCACCAAGGTCACCAAGTTCGAAGATCTCACAACTACACTGCTTAATGTCGGCGGCACCGGCGCCGCCGCCGATACCGACCAGTTCCCGCGCGTTATCAATGGCGTGCTTGGCACGCAGATGAAGATCATCACCGGCTATCCCGGTGGCAACGACGTCAATTTGGCCATGGAGCGCGGCGAAGTGGATGGACGCTGCGGCTGGTCGTGGTCGAGCGTGCTGTCGACCCGGGCATCGTGGCTCAGGGACAAGAAGATCACGGTTCTGGCGCAGCTCTCGCTGCAGAAGCACCCGGACCTGCCGGATGTGCCGCTGATTACCGACCTCGCTAAGACCGATGAGCAGCGGGCGATCCTGCGGCTGATCTTTGCGCGCCAACCGCTCGGCCGGCCGTTCCTTGCGCCGCCCGATGTGCCGGCGGATCGCGTGGTCGCCCTGCGCCAAGCGTTCATGGCCACGATGAAAGACCCCGCCTTTGTCGCCGAGGCCGACAAGGCGCAGCTTGAGATCACGCCGATTTCAGGTGAAGCGGTCCAGAAGCTGGTTGAGGAAATCTACCAGACGCCGCCCGAGATCGTGAAAAAGGCGGCCGAGCTCCTGCGGTAGCGGCAGCGGGCCTCTCGGCCGCAAGGGGAATTGGCCGTGCGGCATTCCTCGTGCGGCCAACGGTCGCGCTGCGCAATATTGCCACTCCCAAGTCGGTCTGCGGGCGTGTAGCTCCGGTGGAGAAAATACCACCACTGGAGGAAAACCACCCATGTCTGCGATCTCCTTGCCGGCACCTGCTACGGCGGTTCGGTCGTTTGCTGGCGCTTTGGCGGTTACGGCCCTTACCCTGTCTTTGCCGACCGTCGGCCACACCGAGAGCGTCGCCGAATTTTACAAGGGCAAGACGATTGAGCTATCGGTCGGCTTCAGCGCTGGCGGCGCATACGACATCTATGCGCGCCTGCTGGCGCGCCACATGTCGGAACGGATCCCCGGCAACCCGAACATCGTTGTCAGAAACATGCCTGGCGCAGGCAGTCTGTTGCAGTCCAACTGGCTTTATAATGTTGCTCCCAAGGATGGCACCGCAATTGGCGCCATTGGACGTGGGACACCGTTCGATCCGATGATCGGAATCGAGGCCGCCAAATTCGATCCCATGAAATTCGGCTGGCTCGGCAGCATGAACAACGAGGTCAGTGTGTGCGTGAGTTGGCACAACTCCGGCATTACGAACTTCGAGCAGCTCAAACAGAAGGAGTTGGTGGTCGGCGGAACCGGACCGTCCGCCGATACCGATCAGTTCCCGCGGATCATCAACCAGGTGCTGGGCACCCGGTTCCGGATCGTCTCCGGATATCCTGGCGGCAACGAGGTCGGCCTAGCGATGGAGCGCGGCGAGGTCGGCGGCCGCTGCGGCTGGTCGTGGTCGAGTGTGGTGTCGACCCGCATGGAATGGGTCAAGCAGAACCGGATCAATATCCTGTTGCAGCTCGCGCTCGAAAAGCACGAGGACCTACCGAAGGTCCCGTTGGTGGTCGACCTCGCGAAGACCGACGAACAGCGCGCAATCCTGCGGCTGATCTTCGCGCGCCAAGCGCTCGGCCGACCGTTCGTGTTGCCCCCGGGGGTGCCGCAGGAGCGCATGGAAGCGCTGCAAAAAGCCTTCATGGAAACCTTGAAGGACAAGGAGTTCCTGGCCGAAGCCGAAAAGGGACAGCTTGAGATCACGCCGCTGAGCGGCGCCGATGTCAAAAAGATCATCGAGGAATCGGTCAGAACCAACCCGGACATCCTGAGGCGCACGGCGCAGATGCTTCAGGTTGAGCGAAAGAGCAAGTAGCGTCGGTACACGGGGCCCGCTCGCATGGCAGCGGGCCCCGGACACCCTTACCATCCGCGCGTGCCTGCCGAATCGGCGCAATGATCACCGCCGCTGGTTCCGACACAGCGCCCCTGCCTTCTCCCGAGTCCCGCGATCGCCGTCCCTTGACGGCGGCCGCCCGGTCGTGACTTTTAGGGCCGGCATTTCCGTGGATTTCACCCACCCCGCCGCTCCCAAGCACAACGGGCACTCCAACGACAAGGCATTCCGATGGACGCAAAGATTCAAAATTACACCGGCTGGCAGTCAGACGTGATCGTCGACATGATCAAGCGGTACGATTTCCCCTACATCACGCTGAATCCCGGCGCGAGCTTCCGCGGTCTGCACGACTCGCTGGTCAATTACGGCAATAACGAACCGCCGATGATGCTCTGCAACCACGAGGAAATCGCGGTGCAGATCGCACATGGCTATGCCAAGGCGACGGGCAAGCCGATGGTCGTGATCCTGCACAACCTGGTCGGTCTGCTGCACGCCTGTATGGCGATCTATTATGCCTTTCTCGACCGGGTGCCGATCTTCATCATCGGCGCCACCGGCCCGATGGACGAGGCGCGCCGCCGCCCGCATATCGACTGGACCCACACCGCGCTGGTGCAAGGCAACGCGATCCGCGACTACACCAAATGGGATTATCAGCCGACCTCGATCCATGGTGTGCCGGAAAGCTTTGCGCGCGCCTATTCGGTGATGATGACCGAGCCGAAGGGCCCGGTTTACATGTGCTACGACGCGGCTCTGCAAGAGGATCCGCTGATCGACAAGGTGGAAATGCTGCCCGCCGAGGCGGTCAAGCAGCCGTCGCCGATGGCGCCCGATCCAAAAGCGATCGAGGCGATCGCCGACAAGCTGGTCAAAGCCGAGCACCCGATGTTCCTGGCCGAGTATACCGGCCGGCAGGAAGGCAATTTCGACCGGCTGGTTACGCTGGCGGAGACCGCCGGCGCCGCGGTCTGGGATGTCAACAACGCGCTATCGTTCCCGAACAAGCATCCGCTGTGCCTGAGCATGGACAAACAGTCGCTCAAGCACACCGATCTGGTGGTCGGTCTTGACCTCAAGGATTGGGAAAAACAGCTCACCGAGCTCGACAGCACCACCCGCAAGCTGACGACGCTGCCGCCGGACCACTGCGACTATGTCGAGATCGGCGTTGCTGAAATCGGCATCAGCAAATGGGCGATGGACTACTGCCGCATGCAGGCGTGCTCGGTGCGGGCGCTGGGCGACACCTCATTGGCGATGCCGGAACTCACCCGCATCATCAAGGCCAAGGCCGACAGCAATGCCAATCTCAAGAAGAAGATCGAAGACCGCAAGGTCAAGATCGGCCAGCGCCATGACGAAGTCTGGGCCAAGTGGCAGCAGGATGCCCGCAAGAACTGGGATGCCTCCCCGATCACCTTCCAGCGGCTGGCGATGGAAGTGTGGGAAGTCATCAAGGACGAGGATTGGGTGCTCACCGCCAACAATCTCAAGCACGAGGTGCGCAAGCTCTGGAACTTCGACAAACCCTATCGCCACCCTGGCGTTGAACTCGGCACCTCGACCCAGATCGGCATGTCGCTCGGCGTCGCCTTGGCGCATCGCGACAAGAAGCGTCTGGTGGTCGACATCCAGCCCGACGGCGATCTGATGTTTGACGCCGGGGCGCTGTGGATTGCGGCCAAATACGAAATCCCGATGCTGGTGGTGATGCACAACAACCGCGCCTATTACAACGACTGGGCGCACCAGATCCGGATGGCGAAGCTGCGCGGCACCGACGAGGCCAAGGCCCATATCGGCATGGACCTGTTCGGTCCGGAACCCGATTTCGGCGCGCTGGCGCGTTCGTTGGGCTGCTACGGCGAAGGCCCGATCGACAAGCCGCAGGACGTGCAGCCGGCGCTGCGTCGCGCCATCGCGGAAGTCAAAAAGGGCCGGCTGGCGCTGGTGGACACCATTACCCAGCATCGGTGAGGCGATCATGCGCACATCGCGGCGGCTTGCGACGATTTCGCTGCCCGGCGCGCTTGTACTGGCGCTGGGCGGCGGCGCCGCCGCCCAGCCCGCGGTCGAATCCTTCTACAAGGGCCGCACCGTCGAGCTTGTGGTCGGCACGCTGCCCGGTGGCGGCTACGATCTCTATGGCCGTCTGATCGCGCGCTATCTCGGCAAACACATCCCCGGCCATCCGACGGTGATCGTGCGCAACATGCCGGGCGCGGGCCATCTGCGGATGGCGAATTGGCTCTACAACGCTGCGCCGCGCGACGGCAGCGTGCTCGCCACCACACCGCAATCGATTGCGATCGAGCAGGCGCTCGGCACCGATGGCGTGCAATATGACGCCGCGCGATTCCACTATATCGGCCGCGTCGCGCCGGTGGTCGAAGTGACCTACACTTGGCACACTTCGCCGACCAAATCGATTGCCGACGCGCGCACCCGCGAGACCGTGATGGGCGGCTCGGGCGCCGCTTCGCCGACGGTGTTCTACCTCAAGGCGCTCAATGCGCTGGCCGGCACCAAATTCCGCGTGGTTGCCGGCTTTCGCGGCGTGTCGGAGACCGAACTCGCGGTTCAGCGCGGCGAAGTCGAGGGTGGCACCAAGGCCTGGGCCTCGATGAAGGTCGACAATGCGCACTGGCTCCGTGACAAGCAGGCGCAGATCATCCTGCAATATGCGCTGGAACGCGCGCCAGACCTGCCCGATGTGCCGCTGATGGCGGAGATCGGGCTCGATGCGCGGGCAACTGCGGCGCTGCGCATGTTCGCCGCCGGCAACGCCATGGGCCGCTCGATTTTCGCCACCCCCGGGATCCTGCCGGAGCGCGTCGCGGCGCTGCGGACGGCATTCATGGCGACCGTCAACGATCCCGAGCTGATTGCCTTCGCCAAGGAGCGCAACATCGATCTCGGCCCCGCGCTTTCCGGCGAGGCGCTGGCGAAGATTGTGATGGAATCGTTGTCGGTGTCGCCCGAAATCGCGGCCGAGGTAAAGAAGGCGCGCGGCGAGTAAGCGCGGCGGCCTATACATGCATCGCGGTTCGACTGATTTCAGAGTGCCAAGCGCGCAGGCGGCGCAAGCAAGGAACCACTGGGCCATGCCGGTCGAGCCGTCGGATGTTCACATCACGCTCGAGTATGGGGTCGATGCAGAGCTGGCGGACTGGCTCCCGATCGGCTTGCTGACCATCTTCTGCGGTCTGTTCCTGTTCGCAGTGGAGGCGCCCGATCTCCCGCCGGCCGGGGTGGCCCTCGGATCTGCTGCGGCCATTGTGGTGGGCTTCGGCATCACGGCCTTGGCGCTCCTGCGGCGCTTTCGCCGCGGTAAGCCGGTCTACGTGCTGTCGCCCGCGGGCGTGCACTACCGCTGGCCATGGGTGAAGGAGATCGTCATCCCGTGGCATGAGATCAAAAGCGTCGACACCATCGACGTCACGTGGCGGCATTGGATGACGCGGTATCCGCGGGACATGACCTCGACTGGCGTCACCGTGGTCCTGGTCTCCAGGCCGTTCTACGACGCGCATATTCACATTGGCCTGTTCTGGCGCGGGCCCTATTGGTTCGAGACCAAGTTCATTCCGAAGGGTGATCTCATCCAATGCGCTCTGCATTCCGAGGCCGTGTCGGTCGAGCCGCGCGCGCTGCGCGAGGCGATCGAGGCGCGCTGGCGGGCGTTCCGCGATCTCCCCGCGCCCGCTCGGTCGGCCGGCAGCAGCGTTCCGTCGGTGAGCGCGGGATGGCGGAACAAGCTCCGCCGTCATGCGTCCCTGCCGGAGCCGCGCATCGTCGCGGCGGGCGGCAAGCCGCGACCGATCTCGCTGTGGCAGGCGGTGAAGATCGCCCTGCCGCTCGTCGGCATCATCGTCGCCGGCAGCAATCTGCTCGGGCTGTGGGCGACCGGAGCGCAGACCATCGCCTATGCCAAGCGGAAGGAGTGGCAGGAATGGCGCGCGCGCTTTGAGGCGGAACGCAAGGAAATGGACGAACGACTCAAAAAGCAGCGCGAATGGTTGGACAAGGAACTGCGACGCCCGTGGTGACGCGGCGCGCGGCGATTAGACGTTCGGCGGGCGTCCGCAGGCGCTGAATGCGCGCGCGACATCGCGATGAGGCAAGCTTGCTAAAATTGTGGACGGCGCGCAGCATCGCGCACTTCGCCCATTGACTGTCTATATAATCCGATTCGCCAACACCAACATGGAGGATGTCATGGCGAAGAAAGCAAAGAAGGCAAAGAAGACCAAGAAGAAGCGTTCGAAGAAAAGGTAGTCGATCTACCTAACCTGTGAGGCCTCGGCGAAAGCCGGGGCCTCACTCATTTTGGGGCTCGTCGCGGATGGTGTGGTTTACTTGCGCTTCGCGGCTGACCTGTCGACGTGACCCGACATCTTGATCGTTAACGAGCGAAGCCGCTGCGGCATGCCGCGCCCTTGCGCTGGGCCGCTTTCTCCTTATAGTCCGGGCACTTTTCAATCTCGGTAAGGCATTGATGGCGTGGGACAGGCCCGGCCATGCCGCGCTTAGGCGATGTGTAATGACGACTCGCGACATCAAAAAAATCGTCCTCGCCTATTCTGGCGGGCTCGACACCTCAATCATCCTGAAGTGGCTGCAGGAGACCTATGGCTGCGAGGTCGTGACCTTCACGGCCGATCTCGGGCAGGGCGAGGAGTTGGGGCCGGCGCGTGAAAAGGCGCTGATGCTCGGCATCAAGCCGGGCAATATCTTCATCGAGGATCTGCGCGAGGAGTTCGTCCGCGACTATGTGTTCCCGATGTTCCGCGCCAATGCGCTGTACGAGGGGCAGTACCTGCTCGGCACTTCGATCGCGCGGCCCTTAATCGCCAAGAAGCAGATCGAGATCGCGGCACAAGTCGGCGCCGACGCCGTGTGTCATGGTGCCACGGGCAAAGGCAACGATCAGGTGCGGTTCGAGCTCGGCTATTACGCGCTCAACCCCTCGATCAAGATCGTGGCGCCATGGCGGGAGTGGAGCTTCAAGGGCCGCGACGACCTGATCGAATTCGCGCGCGCCCACCAGATCCCGATTGCCAAGGACAAGGAAGGCGAAGCGCCGTTCTCGGTCGATGCTAACCTGCTGCACTCCTCGTCCGAGGGCAAAGTGCTGGAAGACCCCGCGCAGACGCCGCCGGGAATCGTCTATATGCGCACGCTGTCGCCGATGGAGGCGCCCGATCAGCCGACCGAAGTGCGGATCGGCTTTGCCAAGGGCGATGCCGTGAGCCTCGACGGCAAGCCGCTGTCGCCGGCGACCATCCTGGCGCGCTTGAACGAGCTGGGCCGCGCCAATGGCATTGGCCGGCTCGATTTGGTCGAGAACCGCTTTGTCGGCATGAAGTCGCGCGGCGTCTATGAGACCCCGGGCGGCACGATTTTGCTCGCCGCGCATCGCGCGATCGAGTCGATCACGCTCGACCGTGGCGCCGCCCATCTCAAGGACGAGATGATGCCGCGCTATGCCGAGTTGATCTATAATGGCTTCTGGTTCTCGCCGGAACGCGAGATGTTGCAAGCGCTGATCGACAAGAGCCAGCAGCAGGTCGAGGGCGAGGTGCGCCTCACGCTCTACAAGGGCAATGTCATTGTCGCCGGCCGCTCGAGCGCGAAGTCGCTCTATTCCGCAACGCTCGTCACCTTCGAGGACGACAAGGGCGCCTACGACCAGAAGGACGCCGAAGGCTTCATCCGCCTCAATGCGCTGCGGCTGCGCACGCTCGGCCTGCGCGACAAGAAGAAATAGTCAACCATCCCTGCCGGCCAGCCCGCGGCGCTCAAATCTTTCGGCTGTCATAGGCCCAATGCAGCAGAGCCTGCCGTTGGCGCTTGCGGCAGGTCAGTTCACCGGGCTCGCAGTTGCGCTCGATCTGGCGGACGTGGCGGCGGATCGCCTTCCAGCGCTTGATCTGGCGGCGGTCTTCGTCCGGCATTCGGCGACCCATGTAGTAGCGGCAATACCATTGAAACCAACCACGTGGGTCATCGGGATGGATCCATCCCTTGTTGCGCCACACCGACAGCGGTTGGCTGGCGTCGACGCCAAAGAAATTGAGCGTGCGGTCGCGCTTCTTGGGCGCGAGCTTGGCGCGCGCGAACCAGCTTTTGGGGAATTCCTTGCGGCAATCGGTCATGTACTTGCCACCGAACACGCCGAGCGCGAGCATTTGCTGCGGCGTGAGCTGCGGCTTGAACTCGGGATCGAAATTGCGTCCGACCGGCGCCGTCAGCGCATAACGGTAGCGCTTCTGCATGCGGTCGTTGACGATGACAATGCGGTGTGACATTGCCCGCACGCGTCACACCTGCCGGTCGACCATCTTCTTCTTGATGCCGGCAATCGCCTTGGCCGGGTTGAGCCCCTTCGGGCAGGCCTTGGCGCAGTTCATGATGGTGTGGCAGCGGTAGAGCCGGAACGGGTCTTCAAGATTGTCGAGCCGTTCGCCCTTGGCTTCGTCGCGGCTGTCGTCGATCCAGCGGCTTGCCTGCAACAGCGCGGCCGGCCCAAGGAAGCGCTCGGAATTCCACCAATAGCTCGGGCAGGAGGTCGAGCAGCAGGCGCACAGAATGCATTCGTAAAGCCCGTCGAGTTTGACGCGGTCGTCGTGGCTTTGCTTCCACTCCTTTTCCGGGGTCGGTGACTTGGTATGCAGCCACGGCTCGATTGAGGCGTATTGCGCATAGAAATTGGTCAGGTCGGGCACCAGGTCCTTGACCACCGGCTGATGCGGCAGCGGGTAGATTTTTACAGCGCCGCCGATTTCGCCGGCATGCTTGGTGCAAGCCAGCGTGTTCGAGCCGTCGATATTCATGGCGCAGGAGCCGCACACGCCCTCGCGGCAGGAGCGGCGGAAGGTCAGCGTCGGGTCGATATTGTTTTTGATCCAGATCAGCGCATCGAGCACCATCGGCCCGCAGTCGCCGGAGTCGACATAATAAGTGTCGATCCGCGGATTTTTGCCGTCGTCCGGGTTCCAGCGATAGACCTTGTATTCGCGCACGTCGCGCGCGCCGGTCGGATAGGCCCAGGTGCGGCCCTCGGTGGGCTTGGAATTCTTGGGGAGCGTGAGCTGGACCATTCAGGTTATCGCTTTCTGGTTTCTGAGCTCTCGTTCGTCATGCCCGGCAAAAGCCCAGCCATGACGCCTCATCAATAAACCCGCGCCTTCGGCTCGATATAAGACACTTCATTGGTGAGCGTGTAGGCGTGCACTGGCCGGTAGTCGACGGTCACTTTGCCCTTGGCGTCGAACCACGCCAGCGTGTGCTTCATCCAGTTCTTGTCGTCGCGGTCGGGGTAATCCTCGCGCGCATGCGCGCCGCGGCTTTCGGTGCGGTTGAGCGCCGACTCCATGGTGACCACCGCCTGCGCGATCAGGTTGTCGAATTCGAGCGTCTCGATTAAATCGGAGTTCCAGATGAGAGAGCGATCGACCACCTTCACGTCCGGCACCGCGTCATAGGCCTCGTGGATCAGCTTGACGCCTTCTTGCAGGATTTCGCCAGTACGGAACACCGCGCAATTGTTCTGCATGACCTTCTGCATCTTGAGCCGCAATTGCGCGGTCGGCGATTTGCCATTGGCATGGCGGAACTTGTCAAGCCGCGACAGCGCGAGATCGGCGGAATCTTTGGGCAGGTCTTGTTGCTTCTCGCCGGGCCGAACCAGTTCGGCGCAGCGCGCCGCCGATGCGCGGCCAAACACCACCAGATCGATCAGCGAATTCGAGCCAAGGCGATTTGCGCCATGAACTGAAACGCAGCCGGCTTCGCCCAGCGCCATCAGGCCTGGCACCACGGTGTCGTCATTGCCGTTCTTCTTGGTCAAGACCTCGCCGTGAAAATTGGTCGGGATGCCGCCCATATTGTAATGCACGGTCGGAACGATCGGGATCGGTTCGCGCGTCACGTCGACGCCGGCAAAGATGCGGGCGGATTCCGAAATGCCGGGCAGCCGCTCGTGCAGGATCGCCGGATCGAGATGGTCGAGATGCAGGTTGATGTGGTCCTTGAGCTTGCCGACGCCACGGCCCTCGCGGATTTCGATGGTCATGGCGCGCGAAACCACGTCGCGTGACGCAAGATCTTTGGCGGAGGGCGCATAGCGCTCCATGAAGCGCTCGCCTTCCGAATTGGTCACATAGGCGCCTTCGCCGCGGGCGCCTTCGGTGATCAGGCAGCCGGCGCCGTAGATGCCGGTCGGATGGAATTGCACGAATTCCATGTCCTGCAGCGGCAGGCCGGCGCGCAGCACCATGGCATTGCCGTCGCCGGTGCAGATATGCGCGGAGGTGCAGGAGAAATAGGCGCGCCCATAGCCGCCGGTAGCGAGGATGGTCATATGGGCGCGAAAGCGGTGGATCGTGCCATCGTCCATATTGAGGGCGACCACGCCGCGGCAGCGGCCATCTTCCATGATCAGGTCGATCGCGAAATACTCGATGTAGAATTCAGCCGAGTGCCGCAGCGACTGGCCATACATGGTGTGCAGCATGGCGTGGCCGGTGCGGTCGGCGGCGGCACAGGTGCGCTGCGCGGTGCCTTTGCCGAAATGCGTGGTCATGCCGCCGAACGGGCGCTGGTAGATTTTGCCATCTTCCTCGCGGCGCGAGAATGGCAGGCCCCAATGCTCGAGCTCGTAGACCGCTTCCGGCGCATTGCGGCACAGATATTCGATCGCGTCCTGGTCGCCGAGCCAGTCAGCGCCCTTGACGGTGTCGTACATGTGCCAGCGCCAGTCGTCCGCGCTCATATTGCCGAGCGCGGCGGCGATGCCGCCCTGCGCCGCGACGGTGTGCGAGCGGGTCGGAAACACCTTGGTGATGCATGCGGTCTTGAGCCCGGCCTCGCTACAGCCAACGACCGCACGCAGGCCCGAGCCGCCGGCGCCGACCACCACCACATCGTAGGTGTGATCCTCGATCGGATAAGCGCGCCCATTCATTGAAGGCGCGTCGCCGCCATTGGAACCGCTGTTTGCCATGCTGCTAAATTCCGAATGACAGTTTCAGTAGTGCGTAAGCGGCCGCCAGCCCGATGCCAATCGTGAAGAAGGTATTGGCCATGACCAGCAGCGGCCGCAGAATTTCGCCGTGGATATAGTCTTCGATGACAATTTGCATGCCGAGCCGCATGTGAAAGGTTACCGAGCCGATGAACAGCAGCATGGTGATAGCAACCAGCGGCGTGCCCAAGATCTGCTGCGCGGCGGCCTGATTGCGTCCGAACAGCGATGCCAGGATCACGACAAAGGCGATGGTCAGGGGAACGTTGGCCACCGCCGTTACGCGCTGCAACCAAAAATGCCCGGTGCCGGATCTGGCCGAGCCAAGCCCGCCGACGCGCGCCAAAGGGGTGCGGAGGTCGCTGCTCATCGGGCGCCTCCGATAATGAAGTAGCCGACGATCCAGAGCACCATGGTCAGGCTCACTGAGCCGACGATGGTGGCGAGCGCGAGCCATTCACGCTCGTTCGGCTCAAAGCCGCGGCCGGTGTCCCAGATCAGGTGGCGGATGCCGCCAAGCATGTGATGGATCAGCGACCAAGTGTAGGCAAACAGGACCGCCCGCCCAAACCAGGAATTGGCGAAGGCGGTCAGGCGCGAATAGCCGCCGGGGCCGGAACCCACCGCAATCAGCCACCAGACGACCAGGATCGTGCCGAAATAGAGCCCGATGCCGGTGAGCCGATGGGCAATCGACATCATCATCGGCAACGGCCAACGATAGATTTGCAGATGTGGTGAGAGTGGCCGTTCCCGGGCCTTGGTTCCGGCCATCAATGTCCTCCGAAGCAGCGCCGTAACGGTTCGCCGATGGACGGCAGGGCGTCACGTTCTCCTAACCAATGGGTGGGTGGGTCGCAATCGGCAGCCGACGGTTGTCCAATGCGTAATGCAACTGGCCACCCGCCGTCGACCCCAGACTTCGCCGATTACGAAGTATCGGCCTCTTGAATCTGGTTCACAATGACGATTTGGCGTAGCCTGCCTTCGCAGAAAGCGAATAGATCCCGGCCATGCGCTTCGATCTTGCCGATTTGAGCCTGTTCCGGCACGTCGTCGATGCCGGCAGCATCACACGCGGGGCCGAACGCGCCAATCTGGCATTGGCGGCGGCTTCGACCCGCATCCGCAACATGGAAGCCGCGCTCGGCGCCGCCCTTTTGGTACGTGGTCGGCAAGGCGTGCAGCCGACCCAGGCCGGGCGGACATTGTTGCAGCATGCGCGCACTATCCTGCGGCAGGCCGACCGGCTGCGCGAGGATCTCGGCGCCTATGCCGGCGGCGTCGCCGGCCAGATCCGGGTGTTGTCCAATACCAATGCCCTCACCGAATTCCTGCCCGAGGCGCTGGGGTCGTTCCTTGCGTCGCATCCGCAGGTCAGCATCGATCTTGAGGAGCGGCTCAGTGACGAGATCGTCGGTCTGATCGCCGAGGGCGTTGCCGACCTCGGCATTGTCGCGGGCACGGTGGACGCAAGTGCGCTTGAAACTTTTCCGTTCCGCAAGGACCGTTTCGTTCTGGTGGTGCCGCGCGGCCATGGGTTAGCGCGTCGTGCGAAGGTTTCGTTTGCGCAAGTGCTCGACTTCGACTTTGTCGGCCTTGATCGGGCCAGCGCTTTGCAGCGCTTTCTTGCCGACAAGGCGGCACGGATCGGCCAACCATTGCGGCTGCGCGTGCAATTGCGCAGCTTTGACGCGGTCTGCCGGATGGTCGAGTGCAATGTCGGTATTGGCATCGTGCCCGAAACCACCGCGCGGCGGGTCGAGCGGACGATGGCAATCGCCACGGTCGGTCTGGCCGATGCGTGGGCGGTACGCGAGTTAACGATCTGCGTCCGGCAGCTTGCCGAATTGCCGCCATATTCACGACAGCTTGTTGAGCACTTGCGCTCCCAAGACGGCGGCTGATTGGCCGGAGGAATGATATACGGTCAGGTGAAATAGCTGGTATATTGCCGGCCAATCGCGATCGTTCAGTCGCGGGGCGACCACAACCGGGAGGAGCTGTCGTGAATACCAATGATCGTTTGATCGGCCGACGCGCCGTTGTTGCAGGGCTTACCGCCGTCAGCGCCAGCGTGGTGACGACACGCGTTTATGCGCAGCCCGCAAGCGGGCCATTCACGCTGCCGCCACTTCCTTATGCGCCTAACAAGAACGAGCCGCATATCGATGCGATGACGATGGAGATCCATCACGGGCGGCACCATGCGGCCTTCATCGGCAATCTCAATGGTCTGGTCGGTAAGTATCCCGAACTCGGCAAGCAGCCGATAGAGGTGATACTGGGCAAGTTGAACGACGTGCCGGAGGCGGTCCGTACCGCAGTTCGCAACAATTGCGGCGGGCACGCCAACCACTCGATGTTTTGGCAGATCATGGGTGGCGCGGGCGGTAGCCCGAAAGGCGACCTGTTGGCCGCGATCGAACGTGATTTCGGCGGCATGGAAAAGCTGCAAGAGCAATTCAATGCCCGCGGCCTGGGAGTGTTCGGCTCAGGCTGGGTCTTCATCACCGTCGATCAGGGCGGCAAGCTCACATTGACGTCGAAGCCAAACCAGGATTCGCCGCTGATGGACGGTCAGCGCGTCCTGATGGGCAACGATGTCTGGGAGCATGCCTATTATCTCAAATATCAGAACCGGCGGGCGGACTATCTCAAGACTTGGTGGAGCGTCGTTGACTGGAGCAAAGTCGCGGATCGCTATGCCAGCGCAAAAGCCGGCAAGCTGACGATTTGAGCGCGCGGTATTTCTTAGGGTGAGGTGCGACATGCGCTGTCACCTGGAGCACAACATGATCTGCGTGGCCCCGGCATGACCGTCGAGGCCACCAGCGAGGGGACCACAGCGCCGCCGCAGCCGGTTATTCATCCGCTGTGGCTGCGCGTCACCCATTGGATCAATGCCGTGGCGGTGATTCTCATGGTTGGCTCGGGCTGGGAAATCTACAACGCATCGCCGTTGTTCCCCTTTGTGTTTCCCAAGAGCATCACCCTGGGCGGCTGGCTGGCGGGTGCGTTGCTCTGGCATTTCGCGGCGATGTGGCTCTTGGCCGTCAATGGGCTCATTTATCTCGTCCTCGGCATCGTCACTGGCAGGTTTCGGCGGAAACTCCTGCCGGTGCGGCCTGGCGAGGTTGTTGCCGACGCAAGACTTGCGTTGCACGGACAACTCTCGCATGCCGATCCGTCGGTCTATAACGCGGTCCAGAAGCTGCTCTATCTTGGCGTGATCGTCGCCGGCGTCGTAGTCGTGCTGTCGGGGCTGGCAATGTGGAAGCCGGTGCAGCTTTGGTGGATCGCCGCGATGTTCGGCGGCTACGAGCCGGCGCGCTACGTGCACTTTTTCGCAATGGCGGCGATCGTCGGATTTTCCGTCATTCACATTGTCATGGCGCTGGTGGTGCCGAAGGCGCTGCGCGCCATGATTACCGGACGGTGACCAATATGGCGCGCATCCGCAAACCGATCCCCGGTGTCGATCCGAGCCTGCTGGTCAAGGACGCTGTCAAGCTGATGCCCGATCCGACGCGGCGGTTGTTCCTGCGCGGAAGCCTGAGCGTCGGGGCCTTGAGCTTGCTCACCGGCTGCAACATTGCGGATGGCATTTCGGCGGAGAAAGCGCTGCGCCAGATTTCCGAATTCAATGATGGCGTGCAAGCCTGGTTGTTTAATCCCAATCGTCTTGCGAAAACTTATGCTGAGAGCGCGATCAAGCGGCCATTTCCGTTCAACGCCTATTACCCCGAGAGCGACATTCCCGAAGTCGATGGTGCCGACTATAAGCTCGAAGTCACCGGCATGGTCGCCAGCAAGGGCAGTTGGACCCTGGCCGCACTCAATGACCTGCCACAGGAAACCCAGATCACGCGGCTGATCTGTGTCGAGGGCTGGAGCGCGGTTGGCAAATGGACCGGGGTCACGCTCGGCGACTTTCTCCGCCGGGTCGGAGCGGATCTCACTGCCAAATATGTCTGGTTTCGCTGCGCCGAGGGTTATCACGTCCAGATCGATATGCCGACCGCGTTGCATTCGCAAACCCAGATGACGCTGAAATTCGACGGCCAGGAACTTCTGCCGAAATACGGCTTCCCAATGCGCGTCCGGATTCCCACAAAGCTTGGCTTTAAGAATCCCAAACACGTGATGGAGCTGCACGTCGGCAACCGTTACCTCGGCGGCTATTGGGAGAACCAGGGCTATAATTGGTTCAGCGGGCTGTAGCGCGACGGGGCGCGAAGGCATTGCCTTGCCAATCCTGGCGCGGACCTTTAGCAATCCGCGACCCCTTTTGTCGTATCGAGGATTGCGTATGCCCACCCATAACCTTCTTCTGCTCGCCGGCGACGGCATCGGCCCCGAAGTCATGGCCGAGGTGAAACGGCTGATCGCCTGGATGAATGCCCACGGCATGGGCACCTTCCAATACGAGGAAGGGCTGGTCGGCGGCTGTGCCTATGACGCCCACGGCGCGGCGATCGACGAGGCCACTATGGTCAAGGCGCAGGCCTGCGACGCGGTCATTTTTGGCGCGGTCGGCGGTCCGAAATGGGACAAGGTGCCCTATGACGTGCGTCCAGAAGCCGGGCTGCTGCGGTTGCGCAAGGATCTCGGCCTGTTCGCCAATATCCGGCCGGCGATCTGCTATCCGGCGCTGGCGGACGCCTCAAGCCTCAAGCGCGAGGTGGTCGACGGCCTCGACATCGTCATCATCCGCGAGCTCACCGGCGGCGTCTATTTCGGCGAGCCCAAGACCATCACCGATCTCGGCAACGGCCAGAAGCGCGCGATCGATACCCAGGTCTACGACACCTACGAGATCGAGCGGATTTCGCGGGTTGCCTTTGAGCTGGCGCGCAAGCGTCGCAACAAGGTGACTTCAATGGAAAAGCGCAACGTGATGAAAACTGGCGTGCTCTGGAACGAGGTCGTTCAGCAGATCCACGCGCGCGAATTCAAGGACGTGGAGCTTGAGCATCAATTGGCCGATGCCGGCGGCATGCAGCTCGTGCGCTGGCCCAAGCAGTTCGATGTCATCGTCACCGACAATCTGTTTGGCGACATGCTGTCCGACGTTGCGGCCATGCTCACCGGCTCGCTTGGCATGCTGCCGTCGGCCTCGCTCGGTGAGATGGATCCGAAGACCAAGAAGCGCAAGGCGATGTACGAGCCGGTGCATGGCTCGGCGCCGGATATTGCCGGCAAGGGCGCGGCCAATCCGATCGCGATGATCGCGTCGTTCGCAATGGCGCTGCGCTATTCGTTTGATCGCGGCAAGGAGGCCGACCTGATCGAACAGGCGATCGCTGCCACCCTCGACAAGGGCCTGCGCACCGCAGACATCAAGTCGGACGGCTGCAAACTCGTCGGCACCCGCGAAATGGGCGATGCGATCATTGCCGAGGTCGAGCGGCTGGCGGCGTAATGGCTAGTTAATCCCCCCATCATCCATGCTGGCGCCGAAAGCGCTTGACGAATCGAGATGACATCCGCCCATATGGTGGCATCACGGTTCCTCGGACCCCTACATTTTGTAGTTCCGAGGCTAAGAGGGAACCCGGTGAATCGGAAACGACGATTCCGGGGCTGCCCCCGCAACTGTCAGCGGCGAGCGGATGCCAGCTTCGGTCACTGGTGCAAGCACTGGGAAGACCTCGGCAAACCGCAGCGACCCGCAAGCCAGGAGACCTGCCGTGACCGATGAAACGTCCTCGGGCGGGGTGTCCCGGTGGGGCGCTTGCAGCCGCTGGGGACATCGGTCTCTGGATTGACCCGCAAGCCGTCCGCTGGCCTCGGCCCCAACATATGGGTTTGCCGATGTCTTTGGCATTTGATTTCGACCGTCGGGGCAATCTGGTGGCGCCGCGACCTGCGCCTCGACCCTTAGCGGTATCGCCGAGTCCCGCGCCGCTGCCGGCGCCACTTGCTCCGCTTCCGCGTCCATCTGATCTCACGTTGGATCGCAGCCGCGACGACTTGCTGACCGCATTCGGCAAAGCGACGCTCAACGATCGCTATCTGCTCGAAGGCGAGAGCTACCAGGACATGTTTGCGCGCGTGTCCTGTGCTTTCGCCGACGACGTGCCGCATGCGCAGCGACTCTACGACGCCATGTCGCGACTCTGGTTTATGCCCGCGACGCCGGTGTTGTCGAATGGCGGAACGAATCGCGGATTGCCGATTTCCTGTTTCCTCAATTCGGTCCCGGATTCGCTCGACGGCATTGTCGGAACCTGGAACGAAAACGTGTTGCTCGCTTCCAACGGCGGTGGCATCGGCACCTATTGGGGCCGCGTGCGCTCCATCGGCGAGAAAGTGAGGGGTGGCGAAACTTCGGGCATCATCCCCTTCATCCATGTCATGGACGGTCTCACGCTTGCAATCAGCCAGGGTTCGCTGCGGCGTGGTTCGGCTGCGGTCTATCTCGATATCCACCATCCGGAGATCGAGGAGTTCCTGGAAATCCGCAAGGCGTCCGGCGATTTCAACCGTAAGGGACTCAACCTCCATCACGGGATCAGCGTCACGGATGAGTTCATGCTGGCCGTCAAGGACGGCGCGATGTTTCCGTTGCGCAGCCCCAAGAGCAACGAAGTCATGCGCGAGGTGAACGCCCGCCAGCTCTGGCAGCGCATTCTGGAAACGCGGCTGCAGACCGGCGAGCCTTACCTGCTGTTTATCGACACGGTGAACCTTGCGCTACCGAAGCACCAGCGCGAATTGGGTCTGAAGGTCTCGACCTCCAATCTGTGCAGCGAGATCACGCTGCCGACCGGTGCCGACCATCGCGATGAAGAACGGACGGCGGTGTGCTGCCTGTCGTCACTCAATCTCGAAACCTGGCATGAGTGGTGCGACCAGCCGAATGTCGTCGAAGACGTCATGCGCTTTCTCGACAATGTACTGACGCACTTCATCACGGTCGCGCCCGACGGCATGAAGCGTGCCCGCTACGCCGCGCTGCGCGAGCGCTCGGTCGGGCTCGGCGTTATGGGGTTTCACTCGTTCCTGCAGGCAAATGGCATCCCATTCGAGGGCGCGCTTGCGAAGTCCTGGAACCTGAAGATTTTCCGCAAGATCAGGCGGGATGCCGATGCGGCGTCGGTCGCGCTGGCAAAAGAGCGCGGCCCATGTCCGGACGCCGCCGAGCGGGGCATCATGGCGCGCTTCAGCCACAAGCTCTCGATCGCGCCGACCGCGTCGATAAGCATCATTTGCGGCGGCACCAGCGCCTGCATCGAGCCGATTCCCGCGAACATCTACACCCACAAGACGCTGTCGGGAGCGTTCGCTGTGCGAAATCGACACCTCGCGGCGATCCTCGCGCGCAAGAGCGCCGACACGCCCGCGGTCTGGCAATCGATCATTGAGCACGAAGGGTCGGTCGCGCATCTCGACGTGCTGGACGAACGGGAGAAAGCGGTGTTCCGCACCGCGTTCGAGATCGATCAGCGCTGGATCGTCGATCTCGCCGGTGATCGCGCGCCCTATATCTGCCAGAGCCAGTCGATCAATCTCTATCTGTCGGCCGACATCGACAAGTGGGATCTGCACATGCTGCACTGGACGGCATGGAAGCGCGGCATGAAGAGCCTCTATTACTGCCGCTCGAAATCGATCTCGCGCGCGGACTTCGCCGGCAAGCTCGCGACCGACGAGGTCGCGGCCGAAACGATGCAATCCGCCGCGCGCACCGACTACGAGGAGTGTCTTGCATGTCAATGATCCTCGATTTCGCTAATACCGATCCGCGCACACTGATCGGCAAGGGTAGGATCGGGCTACTCGATTCCACCGGCAGCTACGATGTGGACCGCTATGCCTGGGCCTACGACTTCTGGAAGCGCCAGCAGCAGACCCACTGGATGGGCGAGGAGGTGCCGCTCGGTGCCGACCTCAAGGACTGGGCGTCGGATCGTGTGACGCCCAGTGAGCGGGCATTGCTGACGCAGATATTCCGCTTCTTCACGCAATCGGACATCGAGGTCGGCGACAACTACCTCAAGCGCTACATCCCGATCTTCCAGCCGCTCGCGGTGCAGATGATGATGGCCGCCTTCACCAATATGGAGACGGTGCATATCGACGCCTATGCGCTGCTGCTCAAGACGCTCGGCATGCCGAAAACAGAATTCGAGGCCTTCCGCGACTATTCCGAGATGCGCGCCAAGGCCGACTACATGCACGAATTTGGCGTTGCAACCGCCGCTGACGTGGCGCGCACGCTGGCGATGTTCGGGGCCTTCACCGAAGGCATGTCTTTGTTCGCAAGCTTCGCCATGTTGCTCAACTTTCCGCGCCACAACAAGATGAACGGAATGGGCCAGATCGTGAGCTGGTCGGTGCGTGACGAAAGCCTGCATTGTGAAGGCATCATCAGGCTCTATCACGAGTGGAACCGGGAGACCGGAGCGGTGACCAGGTCGGTGCGAGACGATATCGTGGATGTTGCAAAAACGATGGTTGGGCTCGAGGAGCGTTTCGTTGATCTTGCGTTCGGGCTCGGCAACATCGACGGCATGACGCCGGCGGAGATCCACGCTTATGTGCGCTATGTCGCCGACTGGCGGCTGACGCAACTCAAGCTACCGACCACGTTTGGCTATTTCGAAACGGCCGAAGGCGGCTATCGGCAGGTCAAGCCGCATCCGCTGCCGTGGCTGGTCGAAATCCTCAACGGTGTCGAACACGCCAACTTCTTCGAGCAGCGCGCCACCGAATATTCCAAGGGCGCGAGCAGCGGCGCCTGGGACGGTGAGGATGGTGTGTGGAGGATGTTCGAGCGCTCCGAATCCCGTCGGCCCTCAGCCTGAACGCGGCGCTCCCCCGGCTTGCGACATTCGGCGGGCCCAGCGATCTTTTCCAGCCGCTTGCAAGGGCTTAGGGTGGCGGCAAGCGTTTGTGGACCGAAGGACGTAAGGAGAGAACTGATGTCGTGGAAAGCCGTTGTCGTGCGTCGGGATGCGTGCCTCTGGACCGCGGTCGCCCTGCTGATCTTGATTGCCGGTCCCGCCACCAGCCAAACCTGGCCAACCCAAACCCTCCGCCTGATCGTGCCGTTCCCGGCCGGCGGCTCGAACGACGTCATGGGCCGGCTGATTGCCCCGCATCTGGAAAAGGCACTGGGCCAGACGGTGATTGTCGACAATCGGCCGGCCGCCGCCGGCCAGGTCGGCACCGAGGCGGTTGCGCGCGCAGCCCCGGACGGCCACACGCTGCTCATGGTCGCTTCGTCCCACACGGTTCAGCCCGCGCTGAACCCGAAGTTGCCTTACAACACCGAAAAGGATTTCGCGCCGATTTCGCTCGTCAATACCAATGCCATGTTCTTCTTTGTGCATCCAAGCGTGCCGGCCAAGACGCTTGCCGAGTTTGTCGAGCTCGCCAAGAAGGAGCCCGGCAAATACAATTACGCATCGCCCGGCGTCGGTAGCCAAACCCAGCTCACCATCGAGCTATTGATGCGCCGCACCGGCATCAAGCTCCAGCACATCCCCTATCGCGGCGGCGCGCCCGCGACCCAGGCGATGCTTGGCGGCGAGACGCATTTCACCATGCTGGCGCCGAACATCATTTTCCCGCACATCGAGGCCGGCGCAATCCGGGCGATCGCTAACGGAGACCGCAAGCGCCACCCGCGATTGCCCGATCTCTCCACCACCGAGGAGCAGGGCTTCAAGGGCCTCGAAGCGATCCAGTGGGTCGGCGTTCTCACGACCGCCGGAACGCCAAGGCCAGTGATCGACCGGCTCAATAAAGAGCTCAACCGAATTATTCAGCTGCCCGAAGTTGTGGCGGTGCTCGCCAAGCAGGGCGTTGCGCCGAACGGCAGCACGCCGGAAGAATTCCAGGGGCTGATTGCGCGCGAGATCAATCAGTGGCGCGATATTGCGCGCGAAGCCAACATCAAGCTGGAATGAGCTTCCTGGATTGCCAGAAGCAAGGCGGAGCGGGGGGCCGCTTCAGCAGCCGAAGCAGAAGTTCCAATCCGGCAGCGTCGAACGACGCCCGCCGGAGCTGTGGTCGATCACGCTGGTCGGCGAGTATCCCGGTGGGATCGCATAATCCGTGAATTTGCGGTCCCCCGGCTGCACATGGGTTCCGGCGTCAAGATAAGAGCGCCGCTGCACCGTGATGCGGGTGCGGGGGGGTGGCTCCATGCTGACCGGAACCGGCCCAAACCGCTTGGCAGCCTTCTTGGCAGCCTGGCCCTGGGCGTCCGCAGGTGTGATCGCAAAGGACGAAAGCGCGATCCCTGTTAGGCAAATAGCGGCAACCCAAACGTGTGATTTCATGTCGCCTATCCCCGATTCTGGATTCTTACTTTAGCTGATTTTGCCGCCGGGTCCATCGCGCTTTGAGCGTCAATCGCTCACCAAGCGTTGTTGCAAACTCCGAGTGCCACACTATCGCACCGGTTTACATAAGATTTATTGAATGTGTATAGTGCAGCCAAATCACCTGGGAGGGTGCCATGACGCGCAAGACCGAGCGAAGCATTGACGAGCTTTATCAAGACGATCCGAATCGGGCCGATGCGAACGTGTTTGGACGCAAGACGGGCGTCGACCGGCGCGGATTTCTGGGTGGCAGCGGACTTGCGGCTATGAGCGTGGCGGTCGGCGGCGCGATCCCGTTCGCCGCCAATATGCCGGGCGGGCTGATCCCGGCGGCGCTGGCACAAGACAAGCCAGCGCCCGCCAAAGGGCCGCAATTTTTGAAATTCCCCGGCAAGCATGAAGGGCTGGTGTTGCTCGGCGACCGTCCGCTGGTGGCGGAAACTCCGGAAAGCCTGCTCGACGACGACACCACGCCGATTGCTAAATTCTTCATCCGCAACAATGCCAACACGCCGGATCCGGTCAAGGATCCCGACAGTTGGAAGTTCACCATCGATGGCGAGGTCAACCAGAAGCTCGAATTGACGGTCGGCGAACTCAAGAAGCGGTTCCGCCCGGTGACACGGCGCCTGGTCATGGAGTGCGGCGGCAATGGCCGTTCGTTCTTCACGCCAACGGCGCGCGGCAATCAGTGGACCAATGGTGGCGCCGGCTGTGCGGAATGGACCGGCGTGCGCCTGAGCGACGTGCTGCGGGCGGCAGGGGTAAAGCCTTCGGCGGTGTTCACCGGCCACTATGGCAGCGACGGCAGCCTGTCCGATCCCAACCGGCCGGCTTTGTCGCGCGGCGTGCCGATCCGCAAGGCCATCGACCAGAACAACTTGATCGTCTGGGCGATGAACGGCGAGCCGCTGCCCAATATTCATGGCGGACCGCTGCGACTCATCGTTCCAGGTTGGCCTGGATCGGTGTCGGCGAAATGGCTGACCCGCATTTGGGTGCGTGACAAAGTGCACGACGGCGCCGGCATGGGCGGCACCTCCTATCGCGTCACCATCAAGCCGATGATTCCAGGTGGCAAGCCCGACGATAACAATTTCCGCGATTTGGAATCGATGCCGGTGCGTTCGATCATCACCAGCCCGGCGAATGGGACCAAACTCGCCGGCGGTGTGCGCGAGCTCAAGCTGCGCGGCGCGGCGTGGGACGGCGATCTGTCGATCCGACGGGTCGATGTTTCGATCGACTTCGGCGCAACCTGGCGGCCAGCGCAATTGCAGCCGGCGAAGAATCGCTACGACTGGCGGCGCTGGACCGCGACGGTGAAAGTACCGAGCGAGGGCTACTACGAAATCTGGTCGCGCGCGACCGATCAGCGCGGCACTATGCAGCCCCATATTGCCGGTAACTGGAATCCGCAGGGCTACGGCGCCAACCCGTTCCACCGGATTGCGGTGCTGATCGGCTAGGTTCAATCATGCCCGCCGCGACAAGCGCGGGGTATGATCATGTGAGGCACGATCATGCGACGTCGGATGGTCTGGTTTGTCGCGGCAGTCCTGGCCATGGCGTTGGTTCCGGCGGCAGCCGAGACCTTCACGCCAAGCCAGGAAAATCCGGAGGACTATCCGGCAGGAGTCGGCCGCGAGCAGACCTTCTATGCTTGCGTGGCGTGTCATGGCTTCAAGATTGTCGCCCAGCAGGGGCAGTTGCGACCGCAATGGGACGCCACCCTCGACTTGATGACGAAGCGGTTCAACATGCCGCCGATTGACGGCGATCTGCGCAAGACCGTGCTTGACTATCTTGAAGCGACGTTTCCGCCGCGGCAGGCGCCGGGCGGATGGCAGAACCCGTTCATCGGGAAGTAGGGCGCGGCTATCGCGTCGGCATGATCGCCAATATCGCGAGTGTGCCGACATAGGCGAGCCTGCGAACCAGGGCTACCCGAATTTGATCCCCAAAACTGCGCAACGCAGGGTGCACTTTCGGCCCCCGAAGCCGTTGAATTCAACGGCGTTCTCGCCTAGAAGGCGCTTCAATCCGGCTTCCGCGCGGCGATGCGGCGGGCGGATTCAACTTGGAGAGTAAACGATGGGTTACAAGGTCGCCGTGGTTGGCGCCACTGGCAATGTGGGCCGCGAGATGCTTGAAATCCTTGCCGAGCGGGCATTTCCCGCGGACGAGGTGGTGGCACTGGCGTCGCGCCGAAGCCTGGGCGTTGAAGTGTCCTTTGGCGACAAGATCCTGAAGGTGAAGGCGCTTGAGCATTGTGACCTCTCCGACATCGATATCTGCCTGATGTCGGCCGGCTCGGCGGTTTCAAAGGAATGGTCGCCGAAATTCGCCGCCGCCGGCGCGGTCGTGATCGATAATTCCTCGTGTTGGCGCTACGATTCCGACGTGCCGCTGGTCGTGCCGGAGGTTAATGCGGACGCAGTCGCGGGCTTCCGCACGAAGGGGATTATCGCCAATCCGAACTGTTCCACCGCGCAGCTCGTGGTCGCACTCAAGCCGCTGCATGACAAGGCGAAGATTATCCGCGTCGTGGTCGCGACCTATCAATCGGTTTCGGGCGCCGGCAAGGAGGCGATGGACGAGTTGTTCTCGCAGACCAAGGCGGTGTTCACGCTCGATGAGGTCCAGTCCAAGAAGTTCTCGAAGCGGATCGCGTTCAATCTGATTCCGCACATCGACGATTTCATGGAGGATGGCTACACCAAGGAAGAGTGGAAGATGATGGTCGAGACCAAGAAGATCCTCGACCCTAAGATCAAGCTCACCGCAACCTGTGTGCGGGTGCCGGTGTTCATCGGCCACTCGGAAGCCGTGACCATCGAGTTCGCCGAGCCGATCACCGCCGATGAGGCGCGCGATATCCTGCGGCGCGCGCCAGGTTGCTTGGTGATCGACAAGCACGAGTCCGGCGGTTACGTCACGCCCTATGAATGCGCCGGCGAGGACGCCACCTATATCAGTCGCATTCGCACCGATCCGACGGTCGAGAACGGTCTGTCGCTGTGGGTAGTGTCCGACAATCTGCGCAAGGGCGCGGCGCTCAACGCCATCCAGATCGCCGAATGCTTGATCAATCGCAAGTTGATCGAGGCCAAGCGTAAGGCGGCGTAGGGAAAGACTATCCGGCGATCGATAAAAACGCGCCGGTTGCCGGGTCGCGCACCGAAAGCTCGCCGGTCGCGACGCCGAAATAAGCGCCGTGCAGCGTCAGCCCGCCCTCCGCGACCAGAGCCTGCACGCGCGGAAAGGTCAGCAGGTTGTCGAGACTGTTGGCAATCGAAGCCTGTTCCATTTGCGCGAGATACTCGGCCTGCGGCCGGTTGCTGCGCCCGCCGACTTGTGCCGCCGCCGGCGCTATCAGCGACATCCACTTGCCGATGAAGTCGCCCGGGGACAATGGCGCGTCATCTTCGGCATAGGCCTGCACGCCGCCGCAGCGCGCGTGTCCCAGCACCACGATGTGCTTAATCTTGAGCACGGCAATGGCGAATTCGAGCGCCGCGGAGACTCCATGATAAGAGCCGTCGGGCGAATAGGGCGGCACCAGGTTTGCGACATTGCGCACCACAAACAATTCGCCCGGCCGCGCATCAAAAATCACTTCCGGAGAGACCCGCGAATCGCAGCAGCCAATCACCATGACTTCGGGCGATTGGCCGTGCTCGGCGAGTTCCTGGTAGCGCGTCTGCTCGGTCGGGAGGCGCGTGCCACGGAAGTTTCGGTAGCCTTCAAGCAGGCGGGTGGGGAGCTGCATTGTGCTGGGTCAAACTGCGTTGGGTCAGACGGGGTTATGAGGTGACGACGCCGGCGTGGCTGGCGCATCGATCCCCGGTTCGCTACCTTGACCCAACCCAAAATGAAAGCCCTATTCGATGTCCGTCCATCCGCGCCGTAGCGTGCTGTACATGCCCGGGACCAATGCGCGCGCCATCGAGAAGGCGCGCACATTGCCGGTCGATGCCGTCGTCCTTGATCTTGAGGATTCGGTCGCGCCCGGCGCCAAGGCCGAAGCCCGTGCCCAGGTCCGCGCTGCGATCAAGGATGGCGGCTTCGGATCGCGCGAAGTCGTGGTTCGGATCAACGGTCTCGACACCGAGTGGTGGCTCGCTGATGTGGATATGGTCCACGACGTGCGCCCCGACGCCATGCTGGTGCCAAAAGTTTCGTTGCCCTCCACCCTGGAAAATTTGGCCGATCGCCTGATGGACATTGGCGCCGACCACAAGATCAGTGTCTGGGCAATGGTCGAAACGCCACTTGCGATCCTCAATGTGCGCGACATCGCGGCGGTGACACATGATGTCGAGACGCGCTTGTCGTGCCTGGTGGTCGGCACCAACGATCTTGCCAAGGAGATGCGCGCGCGGATTGTGCCGGGCCGAGCGCCGGTGCTGCCGCTCTTGGTCGCGGCGATCGCGGCGGCGCGCGCCCACGGCATCGACATTCTCGACGGGCCGTTCAACGACCTCGCCGATGCCGAAGGCTTCGCGCGAGAATGCGCGCAGGCCCGCGACCTGGGATTTGACGGCAAGACCCTGATTCATCCGAACCAGATCGCGCCGTGCAACGCTGCGTTCACGCCGAGCGAACAGGAGATCGCGCAGGCGCGCGCCATCATCGCCGCCTTTGAACTGCCGGAGAATCGCGGCAAGGGCGTTATCGCGCTCGACGGCCGCATGGTCGAGCGGCTACATGCCGAAATCGCGCGGCGTACGGTGGCGATTGCCGACGCAGTTGCGGAGCGTGGAATGTGACGGCGGTTGTCATTGTCGGCGCCGGACAGGCGGGCTTTCAGGTCGCGGCATCGCTGCGCGGCAAAAAATTCGGCGGCGAGATCGTCATTCTCGGCGAGGAGCCGGTTCTGCCATATCAGCGACCGCCGCTCTCCAAGGGCTATGTCAAAGGCGAGACCAAGCAAAGCGCGCTGCTGCTGCGCCCTGCTGAGTTTTATCCCGCCAATGCCATCGACGTTCGGCTCGGTTGCCGCGTCGTGGCGCTTGATCGCGCCGGCCACAGCGTCGTCCTGGCGGACGGAAAAACTGTCGCCTATGACGCCCTGGTGCTGGCGACCGGCGGACGGGTGCGGACCTTGCCGGTGCCGGGCGCGGATCTTGCCGGTGTTGCCTATGTCCGTACGCTGGCCGACGCGGTCGCGCTCAAGCCGCAGGTCGAGGCGGCGGCGAATGTCGTCGTCGTTGGTGGCGGTTTCATCGGCCTCGAATGCGCGGCGGTGGCGCGCATGCTGGGCTGCGAAGTCGTCGTCCTGGAGGCGATGGACCGCTTGATGGCGCGGGTGGTGTCGCCGGTGCTGTCCGATTACTACCGCGATTTGCATCGCGGCCGCGGCGTCGATGTGCAGCTTTCCGCGTCGGTCACCGAAATCGTAGGCGACGGCGGGCGCGTCACGGGGGTCCGCTGTGGTGGCGGCTCGGTCGTACCGGCGGACCTGGTTATTGTCGGCATCGGAATCATTGCCAGTGACGAACTGGCCAAATCTGCGGCGCTGGATTGCGATCGCGGCGTCGTGGTCGATGCACTGTTGCGGACGTCCGACCCGAATATCTATGCCATTGGCGATTGCGCGGCATTTCCGCATCCGATGGCGGATGGTTTGGTGCGGCTTGAATCCGTGCAGAACGCGATCGATCAGGGCAAGGCGGTCGCCGACGCGATCTTGGGCGATGCCAAGCCCTATGCCGCGGTGCCCTGGTTCTGGTCCGACCAGTATGAGGCGAAGCTCCAGATCGTCGGACTGACGCAGCGCTATGACGACACCGTCACGCTGGGCGATGTCGCGGCCGGTCGGTTTTCGGTGCTGTATTTCCGCGGTGGCGTGTTGACCGGCATCGATTCCGTCAACATGCCGAGCGACCATGTGGCGGGCCGCAAGCTATTCGGCGCAGGCAAGACCGTGACGCCTGACGCGGCGCGAACACCCGGGTTCAGTCTGCGGGCGCAAGTGTGAAAGTGATAGCGCAGGCGGGCGGCGCTACAACCACGGCCGCGCGGCTTTCGCCTTGCCTTCGAAGTCGTTGATCTTCTTTTCCTTGACCATGGTCAGCCCGATATCGTCGAGGCCGTTGAGCATGCAGTGCTTGCGGTGTGCATCGATGTCGAATTTCACCACGCCACCGTCGGGTCCGCGGATTTCCTGCTTTTCGAGGTCGATTGACAGCGTCGCATTGGCGCCGCGTTCGGCATCGTCGAACAGTTTCTCCAGGTCTTCCGGTGAAACCTTGATCGGCAACACGCCGTTCTTGAAGCAATTGTTATAGAAAATATCGCCGAACGAGGTCGAGATCACGCAGCGGATGCCGAAATCCATCAGCGCCCAGGGCGCATGTTCGCGCGAGGATCCGCAGCCGAAATTGTCGCCCGCCACCAGGATTTTCGAATTGCGATAGGCCGGCTTGTTGAGCACGAAGTCGGGGTTTTCGCTGCCGTCGTCCTTGTAGCGCTTTTCAGAGAACAGGCCGGCGCCAAGCCCGGTGCGCTTGATGGTCTTGAGGAACTGCTTGGGGATGATCATGTCGGTATCGACGTTAATCATCTTCAGCGGCGCCGCGACGCCTTCGAGGGTCGTAAACTTTTCCATCGCATGTCCTTGCGCGTAGTCGGTTGGCCTTGTCATGGCGGCTTGGGGTAAGCCCGTCAAGTCCGGCGGTCCGCGGCGGCGGCCGGTCTTCCGGCGCGGCAAGCCGGTTGCTATCGTCGCCGCCACCGTGCTTGAGACGTCAGGGACGCCATGAACAGGATGCTGCTGGCCTTGGCTGCGGTCGCGCTTGGCGCGGCCGCTGTGCGTGCTCAGCCGCCGATCCTTGGTGACAAGAGCCTGGCCGACAAGAGCGTCGCCATGGTGATCGCCTCTGGCGCTGGCGGCGGTTTCGATCTGTGGGGCCGGACGGTGGCGCGCCACCTCGGTCGGCACCTGCCGGGATCGCCAAACGTCGTGCCGCAGAACATGCCCGGCGCCGGCGGCTTTGTGGCGGCAAACTATCTTTACAATGTGGCCCCTAAGGACGGAACCGCGCTCGGGATCATCGCTGCGGGAACGGCGTTCGGGCCGGTCATTGGAGCGTCCGGCGCGCGCTTCGATGCCACGCGGTTCACTTGGGTTGGCACGCCGACCATGGAAATTCCGGTCTGCATTGCGTTCCGCGGCCCGCAAGTGAAGGTTGGCACGGTCGCGGATCTTTACCGGAACGAATTGGTAGTTGGTTCGACCGGCCCCGGCGCCGGCCCGCACACCTGGCCCAAGGCGCTCAGTGCATTGCTCGGCATGAAATTCAAGGTGGTCGCGGGCTTTCAGTCGACCGCCAATGTGCTGCTTGCGATGGAGCGCGGTGAGATCGACGGCATCTGCACCATTCTCGACACGATTGTGGGTCAGCGGCCGGATTGGATTGCGCAGCGCAAGATCGCGTTGCTGTTTCATGGCGGCGGTGCGCCATCGCCACTGCTCAAGGATGTGCCCTATATCGGCGATCTGGTGCAGAATTCCGACGATCGGGCCGCAATTGAGTTCCTGTTTGCCGGCGTGGGCTTCGGCCGCCCATTCATCGCCCCGCCGGGGATGGCGGCGGAGCGGGTTAAAATGCTGCAGGAGGCTTTCATGGCTACCATGCAAAGCCCGGACTTCCGCGCTGATGCAAATAAGCAGAAGTTGGACGTCGATCCCCAGGATGGCGCCTATCTGGCCGCCCTGATTAAGAAGGTCTACGGCACGCCCAAGGCGATTGTGGACCGGGTCGCAGCGTTGATAAAGTAGGCGTCAGCCGTCGCGCGACCGTTCCGATTCGTGGCCACTCCGTAAAAGCGGAGCAACGGGAGAGAAACATGACACTCGTCGCTGAAAGAACCAGCACCGTTTCCGTCCACAAAATGCATCCGATCATCGGTGCGGAAATTCGCGGCGTCGATCTCAGCCGTCCGCTTGACGACGACACGCTGCGCCAGGTCAAGGACGCCTGGCACCAGCACGCCGTGCTCGTGTTCCGCAACCAGAAGCTGTCGGAGGACGATCAGCGCCGGTTTGCTTCTTATTTCGGCCCGGTCGCCAAGCGGGTGCCGCCGCCAAAGGGCGCGATCAAAGTCGACACCGTGGCCTGGGACGACATGATGATGATCACCGACCAGGTCGACAAAGACGGCAAGCCGGTCGGTTCGCTCGGGCATGGCGAAATGTATTTCCACACCGACAAATGCTACCATCGCAAGCCGCACCGCGCGACGTTCCTCTACGGCATTGATATCCCGTCGGAGGGCGGCCACACGCTGTTCTCAAGCATGTATGCCGCCTACGACAAGGTATCGCCGGAGCTTAAAGAGCGGCTCAAGGACGCGATGGTGATGCAGGGCTATCAATATGTCGGCGGCAAGCGGATCGATCGCAGTCTCGATCTCAAGGACATCCATCATTGCCGCCAGCCGCTGTTCCTCACCAATCCGGGCTCCAAGCGCAAGGGCCTCTATGTCGCCACCCTGAATACGATGTGGATCGAAGGCATCGACCGCGACGAAAGCGAGCGGATTTTGTTGCAGATGTTCGACATCGTCGAGGACCCCTCGATCATCTATGAGCACCACTGGCAGGTTGGCGATCTCTTGATGTGGGACAATCTCGCGTGCCTGCACGCGCGCACCGACTGGCCGCAGGAGCAGGTTCGGACGCTGCGCCGCTGCACCGTCGAGGGCGAGCCGCTGTACTAGGTTCGATTCAGCGAGGCGTGGGGCTCGATCGTGCCGCGCACTCCATCACCGCTCCCCGCAAGCGGGGAGAGGGAACCCGCCGCCGCGGCAAAGCAAGAAACGTCGCTCGAACAATCAACCGGCCTTGCGCTCGAAGCGCTGTTCGCGCAGGACATCACATACGGTGAGCCGGAATTCCGAATAGAATTTGGAACGTCCCTTATGCTGCGCCGCGACGTGCTCGGGATGGCTGCGCCAGACGGCGATCGCTTCCTCCGATTCGAACTCCACCAATGTCAGGCGTTCGCCATCCTCGGCCGTAAACGCCTTGTGCGCGATGTAGCCGGGCATCGTGGCCGCAAGCGTGTCCATGCGTGCGGCGGTCGCCTCATAGTCCTCGTCGGAATCGGGCGAAAGCCGCGAACGAAATACCACGACGATCATATGTAGCTCCCCAAGATTGGGCCCGTGCCTATTCCACGCGTGCTTCGATTGCCGAAGGTGTCGCCCGGACAACTTCGGTCCCGGCCAAGCGATCATGCCATGGAAGGTTCTTGCGGCGAACGGCAAGGATGAAGTTTAGAAGAAAGACCAGGCTCAAGACAAAACCGGAACCATAGATGATGACCATGTTCGACATAAGAGTTGACATTGGGCGCGCCGGATCGAGCACGAGAAAAATCAGAATGACTACGATAATCCAAGTGGAGGGAATAAGACGGACCAGCGTTCGGATCGCCGCTTGCGAAAGCTTGATTGAAGAACCCCCGAGCGAACACGCACGTAGTCCAAGCAATCGTTTCCCTAAAGTTCTGCCGAATCCCCATTCGAGCACAACGAGATAGATAGCGATGAAGAAGATCGTCAGGTAGTCGAGATAGATCGCTCGCGTGATACCCCCTTGGGCATCGACCGGTAAATTGATTGCTCGCCGATGCGTCACGTTTCCTGATTTCGTAACTTCAGCCATGACGAGGACGCGATCGTGCTCAACCCCGAGAAAGCGCCTGATACAGACTGCGGCCGCGTTAGGCTTGAAATCTGCGGGCACGCGGAGATCGGGGCGATTGACGCTTGTGGCCGAGCACTCGAAGGTCCAGATCACCGTATTTCTGACGCGGATTGCGCCGTTGGTCGGTCCGTACAATGCAGCGCCGAACGCACCGACAACAGCAGAGATAAAGATTACATCGATCAGAATCGCAGCGATGCGCCGCCAGAATCCTGCCCTTTCCGAGACTGCATCTTTGGTGTCGGCTCCCTGCATGCTCCCCTCCACCCCGACAACTTTAACAAGTAGTAGATAGCACGGCAAAGCAGCAAGGCTTCAAGCAAGCGCTGCATCACTCCACGCTGGCTTCGATCGCTTCCATGTCCTCGTCGGACAGGCCGAAGTGATGGCCGATCTCGTGAACCAGAACATGGGTGACGATGGCCGCCAGCGTTTCGTCGTGCTCCGCCCAATACAGCAGGATGGGCACGCGATAGAGCCAAACCATGTTCGGCATCTGGCCCGAGACGCTGTCCGACTGGAACGGCAGGCCGACGCCCTGGAACAGGCCCATCAGTTCCAATTCGCTTGCGATTTCCATATCGTCCAGAACCTCGTCCGTCGGGTATTCGGTGACGCGGATCACCAGGTCCTTGCACAAGGCGCGGAATTCTTCCGGCAGTTGCCGATAGGATTCGTCCGCCAATTGCTCGAGTTCGTCGAGCGATGGTGCCTTGGCGGCCTGCCAGCGGTTCGGTTGCGAGGATGCGGTCATGGCCTGTGTATGTAGGGGGCAGCGGACGGGCGGCCAAGCCCACGCCCAACACAACAGTTGAGATCTCCGCCCAAGCCGTTGACGGATTGGCCCCTGATCGGCAACCGTCCGCAGGGCAGACTCACCGGCATGGAGGCAACATGACAGCAAAGACCATGATCGGATTCATCGCGACGGTGTCGTTGTTTGGCGTAGCCGATCAAGCGCTTGCTCAAGCGCAGCCACAAAAGCAGATCCAACGGCAGGCGCAATTGCAGCCACCGGATTGGGATCGAATTTTTCGCGCGGTGGTGCCGCAAAATCAGGACCAGGCCCAGAATCAGAAACAAAAGCAAAATCAGCGGGCGCAGAATCGCGCCCCGACCCGGCTGGTGGTCCGACCGGCCCACTATTATCGCTACGATTCGACTGAGTTTCCGCGCAGCGACAATCTCGGATTCCCGGGCCGCAGCGCCGTACGGCAATGCAGTTCCTGGCTCGCCGCCGAGCACCGGCCGAGCGGCGCGGTGGTCACGCCGCATATGCGCTGCTGGTGGGCGCGCGGCTGAGGCGACGGTGAGCATGATCCCGAAAAGTGGGAACCGGATTTCGGAAAAGATCATGCGCAAACAACGAAGTTAGACCATGATCCGATTCAATCGAATCGGATCATGGTCTAGTTCCACTCCCGCACATCGACAAAGTGCCCCGCGATCGCGGCGGCGGCGGCCATCGCCGGCGACACCAGATGGGTGCGGCCTTTGTAGCCCTGTCGGCCTTCGAAATTGCGGTTGGAGGTTGATGCGCAGCGCTCGCCGGGCGCGAGCTTGTCGGGGTTCATCGCCAGGCACATCGAGCAACCGGGCTCGCGCCATTCGAAGCCGGCCTTCACGAAAATCTGGTCGAGACCTTCGGCCTCCGCCTGCTCCTTCACCAGTCCGGAGCCCGGCACGATCATGGCATTGACATTGGCGTTGACCGTCTTGCCGTCCGCTACCTTGGCGGCCGCGCGCAGATCTTCGATCCGTCCATTGGTGCAGGAACCGATGAACACGCGGTCGATCGCGATGTCGGTAATTTTTTCACCGCCCTTGAGACCCATATAATCGAGCGATGTGGTCGCGGCCCGGCGTTTGTTTTCGTCGGCGATTTCGCTCGGCACCGGCACGCGGCCGGTGATCGAGATTACCTGCTCGGGGCTGGTGCCCCAGGTGACCAGCGGCGGCAGCTTGGCCGCGTCGAGCCGGATCTCGCGGTCGAAATGCGCGCCATCGTCGGAATGCAGGGTGGCCCAATAGCGCATCGCTTCGTCCCAAGCCTTGCCCTTTGGCGACTTCGGGCGGTCCTTGAGGAAGGCATAGGCCTTCTCGTCGGGAGCGATGAAGCCGGCCTTGGCGCCGCCCTCGACCGACATGTTGCAGACCGTCATGCGGCCTTCCATCGACAGCGCGCGGATCGCTTCGCCGGCATATTCCAGCGCATAACCGGTGCCGCCGGCGGTGCCGATCTCGCCAATGATCGCGAGGATGATGTCTTTGGCGGTGACGCCGTCCGGCAATTTGCCGTCGACCACAGCGCGCATGTTTTTTGACTTCGATTGAATCAATGTTTGCGTCGCCAGCACGTGCTCGACTTCGGACGTCCCGATGCCATAAGCCAGCGCGCCGAATGCGCCATGGGTCGCGGTGTGGCTGTCGCCGCAGACAATGGTAGTGCCCGGCAGCGTGAAGCCCTGCTCGGGGCCGATGATGTGGACGATGCCCTGCCGCTTGTCGAACTCGTTGTAGTATTCGAGGTTGAAGAATTTGGCGTTCTCCGCGAGATAGGCGATCTGCGCCGTGCTCTCCGGATCGGGATTGGGTTTGCTGCGGTCGGTGGTCGGTACGTTGTGATCGACCACCAACAGCGTCTTTTCCGGCGCGCGAATTTTGCGTCCCGACAACCGCAGACCTTCGAAGGCTTGCGGGCTGGTGACCTCGTGAACGAGGTGGCGGTCGATATAGATCAGGCAGGTGCCGTCGGGTTGTTCGTCAACCAGGTGGTCTTCCCAAATCTTGTCGTAGAGGGTACGCGGCTTGGCCATTCTGCAATCCAATCGTCGATAGTTGTGGGTCTATTTAATGCCTTGCGGGCGCTCGGGAAAGTGGCGAATTTTGACCGCCTAATCCGCGACGAGTTCGACCTCGATCTTCGCCACGCCCCTGTTCAAGCGCTCCGCCAGGTCGGCGGCGTCAGTTATGGTCATGTCGCCGGAAATCTGGACGACACCGCCGGCGATCGCCTCCCGGATAATCGGTTCCGTTGCGATCATGCCGTCGATGCGGAGCACAAGTCTTCGGCCGATATTGTTGAGGGTCAATTCGTGGAATAGTCGGCCCGACCGCGGCGCCATGGTGATGACGACAACCGGCTCATTGCTCCCCGTGGCAAAGGTGGCTTCGGCCTTCTGCAGCTGGATCCTGAGCGGCGGTATTTGGCTTTTCCTCGATGGCGAAGACGGCTCGCCGTTCTCAGACCGACCTGGTAACGACGGCGGCGGGAGCAGCTCGCCCTTCTTGAGTTGTTCCAGCAGCGACGGCGTCTGGGTCATGCCGGGCGCAATGGCGCCGATGGCTGCCGCCCAAAGAAAAAGGCCGAACAAGCCGGCCTTTTTGCATCTCATCGCAATTTCGATCATCGGGTACCGCATCAGGACTTGGCGTCGGAATCCCCAACGCGATGATCCTGCTTTTCGCTGATGCGGGCGCGCTTGCCGCGCAGGCCGCGCAGATAATACAGCTTGGCGCGGCGGACCTTGCCGCGGCGCACGATCTGGATCGATTCGATCATCGGCGAGTACAGCGGGAATACGCGCTCGACGCCCTCGCCATAGGAGATCTTGCGGACCGTGAAGTTCTCTTGCACGCCGCTGCCGGAGCGGCCGATGCAGACGCCCTCATAGGCCTGCACGCGGGCCTTGTCGCCTTCGACGATCTTCACGTTAACGATCACGGTGTCGCCCGGCTTGAAATCCGGAATCTCTTTACCGGCGGACAGCTTGGCGGCCTGCTCCTTTTCGAGCTGCTGGATCAGGTTCATGGCAATTCTCCGTGGGCAGCGCCAATCCAAAAAGGCGCGCGGGCACTGGGTTGTCTGGGTCGGGCGAGCTTCTACGACACCGGGTCGGATTTGTCCAATTGCTTGAGCGAGCGGGAAGCGCCAAAAATCAAGGTTTCTTGCGGTCCCGATAGGCCACCCAGAGGTCCGGCCGGCGCTCCCGGGTCAGCCGTTCGGCCTCGGAACGCCGCCAGGCTGCGATCTTGGCATGATCGCCGGAGGTCAGCACCGCCGGGATGACGCGCCCCTCGAAAAGTGGCGGCCGGGTGTATTGCGGATATTCCAAGAGCCCTTGCGCGAAACTCTCCTCCTCGGCCGAGGCGATCTGGCCCATGACGCCAGGCAACAGCCGGACGCAGGCGTCGATCAGGGCAAAGGCCGGGATTTCGCCGCCGGACAGCACATAGTCGCCGATCGAGATTTCGGAGAAATTCCGGGCCTCGAGAATGCGTTCGTCGACACCCTCGAACCGCCCGCACAGGATGACCGCGCCTGGGCCGCGCGCCAGGGTCGCCACCCGGGCTTGCGTCAGCGGCATGCCGCGCGGGCTCATGAACAGGCGCGGGCGGGTATCGTCGGGCGAGGAGGCGGCATCGAGTGCGCGCGCCACAATGTCGGCCTTCATCACCATGCCGGGGCCGCCGCCGGCGGGCGTGTCGTCGACGGTGCGGTGCTTGTCGGTAGCGTGGGCGCGGATGTCGACCACGTCGAGCGCCCAGGTGCCAGCGGTGAGCGCCTTGCCAGCGAGGCTCATACCGAGCGCGCCTGGGAACATCTCCGGGAAGATCGTCAGCACGCTGGCGCGCCACATGGCTAGTGTCCCGATTCCGAAGTTCGTATCATCTTGCAGCGCGCTCAGTAACGAAGTTCGGAATAGAAGGACACCAGCAACTCATTGATTGATTCTAGTGTGGCCTTGGTTCAGAAATCCGCTATGCGGACTCACCGCGAGATTGTAGCGGACTTCTGGACCGCCACACTAGCTCGCTTTCGGCTCGGTTGCGCTCGCCGGCGCCGCGGCGGCGGCAAAGGCCGCGGCGTCGACCACAATCCGCTGTCCGGCGATATCGACCACCGGTACCACGGCGGCATTGAACGGCAGCAAGACGGTCGATGCGCCCAGCATGGGTTTCACCTCGATCAGGTCGCCGGCGCCGAAATTATGGATCGCGGCAATCTGGCCCAAGGCATTGCCCAGCGCATCGACAACCGCAAGCCCGATCAGGTCGGCGTGATAGAACTCGTCGTCTTGCGTATTCGCCGGCAGGCGGTCACGTGAAACAAAGAGCTTGGTATTGGTTAGCCGCGCGGCGGCGTCGCGATCGTACACGCCCTTAAGCCGCGCCACCAGATGATCTTTGGCGGCGCGCAGCGTTTCGATCTCAATGCGTGCGGCGCCGTCCTCAGTCTCAAGTGGCCCGTAGTCTTTGATCGCCAGCGGATCGGCGGTGAACGGCCAAAGCTTAACCTCGCCGCGCACGCCATGCGGCGCCCCGATCTGGGCGACACAGATGCGTTGGGCGCGCGGCGACACGAGCTAGCATCAGCTCGCGGGCGCCGCCGCTTTGGCGGCGGCTGCGACCTTGGCCTTTTCGGTGGCGGCGGCGGTCGCCTCGCCCTTGGCCTTCGCGGCTTCTTCCTTCATCGCCTTGCGCTGCTTGCGCGGGAGCGCTTTTTCCGGATTGTTGCGCTTCTCGCGCTTGGCGACGCCGGCGGCATCGAGAAAGCGCATGATGCGGTCGCTCGGGGTGGCGCCTTTGGCGATCCAAGCCTTGGCCTTTTCGAGATCGAACTTCAGGCGCTCGGTCTTGTCCTTCGGCAACAGCGGATTGAAATAGCCGAGGCGTTCGATGAAGCGCCCATCGCGCGGCGAACGGCTGTCGGCGACGACAATGTGATAGAACGGCCGCTTCTTGGTGCCCGCGCGTGCGAGCCGGATTTTCAGGGACATTGTATTTCCTTTCTTCGTAACTGCTGTCGTTGGAACCGCGGTTGAGCGCAGCTCATTTCTTCTTTCCCAAACCGGGGAAACCGCCGAGGCCGGGCAATGGCCCGCCTGGAAACGTGGGTGGCAGGCTTGGCATGGTCGACGGCAGACCGCCGCCGGGCATCTTCTTTGCCAGTTCAGCCATCTGCTCCGGCGATGGCATCGCTGCGCCGCCGCCCAGCCCGAGCATGCCGGCGAGACCCGCCATCGCGCCGCGTTTGCCCGAGCCCATCATCTTCATCATGTCCGACATCTGCCGGTGCATTTTGAGCATGCGGTTGATGTCTTCGACTTTCACGCCGGCGCCGGACGCGATCCGTTTCTTGCGGCTGGCTTTGAGAATGTCGGGATGCTTGCGTTCCTGCGGCGTCATCGAGTCGATCGCCGCCATCTGGCGCTTGAGCAATCGTTCGTCGAGATTGGCGGCGGCCAATTGATTCTTCATCTTGGCGACGCCGGGCAGCATGCCCATCAAGCCGCTCATGCCGCCCATCTGCTGCATGCCGACGAACTGGTCGCGCAGGTCATTGAGATCGAACTGGCCCTTGCGCATCCGCTCGGCGGTGCGTGCGGCGCGCTCCGCGTCGATATTCGCCGCCGCCTTCTCGACCAGCGAGACGATATCGCCCATGCCGAGGATGCGATCGGCGATGCGGGAGGGATGGAAATCCTCCAGCGCGTCCATGCGCTCGCCGGTGCCCATCAGCTTGATCGGCTTGCCGGTGACCGCGCGCATCGACAGCGCCGCGCCGCCACGGCCATCGCCGTCGATACGGGTCAGCACGATGCCGGTCAGGCCAACGCGCCGATCGAAAGCGCGCGCCAGATTGACCGCGTCCTGGCCGGTCAGGCTGTCGGCGACCAACAATACTTCGTGCGGATTGACCGCGCGCTTCACTTCGGCCGCTTCCGTCATCATCGCTTCGTCGAGCGTGGTACGGCCGGCGGTGTCGAGCAGCACCACGTCATAGCCGCCGAGGCGGCCGGCCTGCAGTGCGCGCTGTGCAATTTGCGCCGGCGGCTGGCCGGCAACGATCGGCAGGGTCTCGACGCCGATCTGCCGGCCGAGCACGGCGAGCTGTTCCATCGCCGCCGGGCGATAGATGTCGAGCGACGCCATCAGCACCTTGCGGCGGCCTTGTTCGGTCAGGCGCTTGGCGAGCTTGCCGGTGGTGGTGGTTTTGCCGGAGCCTTGCAGCCCGACCATCATGATCGGCACCGGCGCCGGCGCATTGAGGTCGATCGTGTCGCCTTGCGCGCCCAGCATCTCGACCAGTTGGTCGTGCACGATCTTGACCACCAGCTGGCCGGGCGTAACCGATTTGATGACCTCGACGCCGATCGCGCCGGCTTTTACTTTTTCAGTGAAGGCGCGCACCACATCGAGCGCGACATCGGCTTCGAGCATTGCCCGGCGGACTTCGCGCAACGCAGTATCGACATCGGCCTCCGACAGCGCGCCGCGCCCGGTCAACCGGTTGAGAATGCTGCCAAGCCGTTCCGACAGTGTGTTGAACATCGTCGCCAAACACCATAAGCGCCCGAGGGCGCATCGCGCTGTCGGGCGGGAGCCTCCGGTCTCACAGAACCGGGCGGCGGATCAAAGGCTACGTCTCTTGCGAGAAGCGGGCGAAACCTATGGCGGGGTCCGCCCGAAGTCAAGGAATGCGCTCAGAATCGCTGCTTTTCTGCGTCCTTTGGCCGGCTTATCGGGCCGGATGCCTTACGCTAGGCTGCCCACTGGGCAGCAGTGGAGGTTGGCCGTGGGACACAGGTTAACGGCGCGGACTGCACGCGATGGCCTCGCCGCTTTTGCAGTACTGTTCCTGTCATCGGCGTCAACCAGCGCGCAGGACTATCCCAACCGCCAGGTTACGCTGGTCGTGCCCTATGCCGCCGGCGGCGGGCTCGACGTATTCGCGCGCCAGCTGGCCCAGCGGCTGTCGGACCGGCTCGGCAAGCCGTTTGTGGTCGAGAACCGCACCGGCGCCGGCACCACCATCGGCTCGGCATCGGTGGCGCGCGCCGCGCCCGATGGCTACACGTTGATGCTCGGCACGTCGACGCCGTTTGCGATCAACGCCACGCTGAACAAGAACCTGCCCTACGATCCCGGCAAGGATTTCGCGCCGATCGTGTTGACCTCGAACGCGCCGTTCATGCTGGTGGTGAATGCAGCGTTGCCGGTCAGATCGCTCGACGACTGGATCGCATGGGTGCGGGCGCAGCCGGGCAAGCTGTCCTATGGCTCGGCCGGGCCCGGTTCGCCGCATCATTTGAGCATGGAACTGCTTAAAAGCATGACCGGTACCAATCTCGTACACGTGCCCTATCGCGGCGACGCCCTGGCGCTCAACGATCTGGTGGCGGGGCACATTCCGACGCAATTCACCGAGCCGACACCGTCGCTGCCCTTGGTGCGTGCCGGCAAGATTCGCGCGCTGGGCATTTCGTCGACCACGCGGCTTGGCCCGCTGCCGGATGTTCCGACGCTGGCGGAAGCCGGGGTGCCCGGCTTCGACTTCGTGTCGTGGCAGATGATCGTGGCGCCGGCCGGAACGCCCAGCGACATCGTCGCGCGGCTGCATCGCGAGCTGAAGGCGATCATTGCGCTGCCGGAGGTGCAGCAGGAATATGCCCGGACCGGCCGCATCGCGGTCGACAGCCCGCCGCCGGATGCGCTTTTGCAGTTCATGCGCCACGAAATCGTGCGGCTCGGCAAAGTGGTCGAAGCGGCGGGCATTGCGCGCTCGCAGTAGCCGGCGCTGGCAACGCCGGGCCCAGGGCAGGGCCGCAGCCGCATTTCCGGCATGCCGCCGCGGCGGTTGCGGCCGTGCCCGATTTCGCATTAGTTAGCAGTATAATCCGCCGAGATGGGCGCAAAACGAACCGCCGCGTTGGGAGGAATGGGAATGGATGCTGCGATTGCAACAAAAGCTGACGCGGCGGTGTTGACCGGCGCGAAGATCATCGCCGCCATCAAGCAGAGCGGCGTGAAGTTTGTTCTCGCCGTACCCGATATCGTCACCAGCAAGGGCCTGCTGTTTCCGATCGCGGACGACAAGGAGCTCAAGCTGGTGCGGGTCTGCAAGGAAGACGAATGCGTCGGCATCGCCGCCGGCCTAAGCTATGGCGACAAGCGCGCGCTGATCCTGATCCAGTACACCGGCTTTCTCGACTCCTTGAACGCCATCCGCGCGGTGGCGGTCGAATATAAGCAGCCAATCGTCATGATGGTCGGTCTGCTCGGCCATGAACCGGAGCGACAGCCGGCCGAGTCCGGCCGCTACGGCGTGCGCATCATCGAGCCGATCTGCGACGCCATGGGCATCCCGCATCATTTTCTCAGCCAAGACGCCGACATCGCCAAGATCAAGCCCGCGATCGACAAGGCCTATAGCGAGTCGTCGCCGGTCGCGATGCTGATCGGACGGAGGCCGTCATGATGAACCGCGACGAGTGCTTCGAGGTTCTCAAGCGCCATGTCACCGATGAAGTGGTGGTCGCTGCCTATAGCAGCGCCCTTGAGTGGAACGACCTCAATCCCCGTGTGCTCAATTTTTTCGCCAACGGTGCGATGGGGCTCGGGTCGTCGCACGCTCTCGGCCTCGCGCTGGCATTTCCCGATCGGCGCGTGGTCGTGCTCGATGGCGACGGCAGCCTGTTAATGAACCTTGGCAGTCTGGTGTCGATCGCCGCCGCGGCACCGAAGAACCTCGTGCATTTTGTATGCGACAACGAATGCTATGAGGCCAATGGCGGGCATCCGATTCCGAATCCCAAGGTCGATTTCGCCGGGCTCGCGCGCTCGGCCGGCTATGCGCATGTCCATGATTTCTCCGAGATGCGTTCGTTCGAACAGCAGGTCGGCCATGTTCTGACCCAGGACGGCCCTGTGTTCGCGACCTTGCACATCAAGAAGAGCCGCCCGCTGGTTTACAAATACGACGACCTCTACAAGGCGTCGCGGCGGGTTGCGCTCAAGGCGGCGCTGCAAAGCACGTCATAAGGCACGTCATAGAGCGCGATCATGATGAAGCGTGACGAATGTTTCCGGGCGCTGGCGCGGCAACTGCGCGCCGAGATTGTCCTGCCGGTCTATTCGTCGGCCTTCGACTGGCTGGAAATCGCGCCGCGCGCGCTCAATTATTTCGCATTCGGCGCCATGGGGCTTGGTTCGTCGCATGCGCTTGGGCTGGCGCTCGGGCGCCCGGACCGGCGCGTGATCGTGCTCGACGGCGATGGCAGCCTGTTGATGAATCTTGGATCGCTGGTGACGATCGGCGCCGTGGCGCCCAAGAACTTTGTTCATTTCCTCTGCCGCAACGGCAGTTATGAAGCCAATGGCGGACATCCGATTCCGCGCAAGGAGGTCGATTTCAGCGGGTTGGCGCAGGCTGCGGGCTATGCCCATTGCGTCGATTTCGACACGCTGGCGAAATTTGAATCGGCGCTGCCGCAATTGCTCAAGCAGGACGGGCCGATCTTCGCCACGCTTCACATCGAGAAGGGCGCGCTGTCGCCGGAGTTCAATTACCGGTCGCTGGAAGATCCCAAGCGGCGGCAGGATTTCCGCGCCGCGCTGCGCGGCTAATTGCGTCGCAGCGCCGCCTCATTGCACCGTCGGCTTGACGCTGTCTTGCAGCGCCAGCCGGTAGCCGATGCCGAGTTCAGTTTGCAGGATGCGCGGCCGGGTCGCGTCGTCCTCGATCTTCTGGCGCAGCTTGCGGACGAATATGCGCAGATAGTGGGTGTCGCTGGTGTGCTGCGAACCCCACACTTCCTTGAGCAGATATTGGTGCGTCACGACATTGCCGGCATGCTGCGCGAGGATTTGCAGCAGCTTGTATTCTTTCGGTGTCATCATGATGCGCCGCCCGTGCAAGGTGACGATGCGGGCGGCGAGATCGATGGTGAGCGGCCCGGCCTTGACCATCGGTTCGCCGCTGGTTGCACGCATCTGGCGGCGAAGCGCGGCATGGGCGCGCGCCAATAACTCGGCCATGCCGAACGGCTTGACCACATAGTCGTCGGCGCCGCCCTGAATCAGCCGAACCTTCTCGGCTTCGTTCGAGCGCACCGAAAGCACGATGGTCGGGATGCTCGACCAGGTACGCAGCCGCTCAAGCACGTCGCCGCCGTCCATATCGGGCAGACCGAGATCGAGAATGATGAGGTCGGGCCGGTTCTGCATCACCACGTTCAGCGCGGCCGCGCCGGTTTCGGCATCCTGTACGGTAAAGCCGTCGAGCTCGAAGCCGGCGCGCAAGAAGCGTCGGATCTGCGCCTCGTCGTCGACCAGCAGAACCACGGGTGGATGTTCATTCATCGGGGTCGGCCTCTGGCTGCGGAGTGTTGGTGGCGAACGGAAGCTGGATCGAGACGGTGGTCCCTTGGTTGACGCCTGGGCTGCTGGCATGAAGACGGCCGCCATTGGCGGCCATGAAGGCCTTGGCGACCCAGAGCCCCAGGCCGGAACCGGACGCAATCGACGCATGCCGCGAGCCGCGGAAGAACCGCTCGCCGATATAAGCAAGCTCATCGCCGGTCAAACCGGCGCCGCGGTCTTGCACCGTGACGATCACGTGGTGACCGTTGCGTTTGGCGGCCACGTCGATGGTCGATCCGAGCGGTGAATATTTGGCGGCATTGTCGACCACCTGGACCAGCGCCTGCTGCACCAACATCGGGTCGACATAGATCAACGGAAGATTGCTGTCCATCGCGACTTTAATACTATGGCCGGACAATTGGCGCCGCCGGCGATCCAGCGCGGAATTGACGATATCCTGCGGCTCGATCCATTCCATCCGGGGCCTCACCTGGCCGCGGGTGATGCGGGTGGCGTCGAGCAGGTTCTGGATGTCGTTGTTGAGCCGCTCGGCTTCGTCATGCACCACGGCGGCCAGCGATTTCAGGCGCTGGTCGCCGCTGACGGCCGGCGCCTGTGCGAGCACGGTGGCTGCCCCGAGGATCGACGCCAGCGGCGTCCGCAGCTCGTGCGACACCGAACCGATCAGCGCTTCGCGCAGCAGCTCGGTCTCCGAGCGCATTTTGGCTTCTGTGAGCGTGCGCGCGACGTCCAGCCGTTCGAGCGTGGCAGCGGCATCCGATAAGGCTTCGTCGAGCCGCTGGCGGGTTTCCGACAGCATGTTGGGTGCCGGCCCAAGATCGATGGCAATGACGCCGAAATCCGGCGTGCGATGCGACACCCGGCGGATGAACCAGGTATTGCCGTCTTTGTTCTCGACCGTTCGTGCCGGAATCGATCCGCGCTGAATCTCGTCGACGGCCTCGCGCATCTCGTCGGGCACCGGATGGGTCGCGCCGCCGACGGTGTCGCCGGCTTCGTAAAGCGCGACACGGCGCTGCACCAGATTGGCGACATATTCCTCGATCGCGAGATAGATTTCCGCCGCCGATGGCGCGGCCGCGAGCCGCTGCGAGAAGGCGTAGAGGTCGCTCATCTCGTTCTCGCGCTTGCGCGCGAGCTCGGCCTGTTGCTTGGCGCGGTTGGCAAGATGGCTGGTTACCAGGCCGACCACCATGAATAGCAACAGGCTCACGATCTCGGTCGGCCGCGCGATGAAATAGCTGTAGAATGGCGCATAGAAAAAATAGCCCGACCACAGCACGCCGGCGATCGCGGCCACCAGCGCCGGGACCAGCCCGAGGTGCCAGCCCGCCAGCATCACCGGGATGAGATAGATCGGCGAGCCGCGGCGCACGCCCAGATAACGGTTTAGAAAATAGACCACGACGGTTGTCGCGGCGACCATCAGCAACGCCAGAAAGATGCCGCGCAGTTCGCGCCCGATCCGCAATGGGGTGTCCCGGAGCAGCGTCATGGGCGCCACGATGCCACGGCCGCGTGGGTTTGAGGATAGTCCGAGGCCGTGCCGCCGGCCATTTCCGTGGAAATAATGCATAAATTAGCCGTCAATTCAGGGGGCGGTTCGGGCTTTTGCCGCCGCCTCCGCCGTTCGGCCAAGGCGCGCGCCATCGGCGAGCGCGGGCGGTAGCGCCTGCCCTTGTCCGCGCCGCCACGCGCGGCTACATAGCGGCTCGGGCGTTGGCCCGCCGTTCGGCTCCCGGAGAGGTGGCAGAGTGGTTGAATGCACCGCACTCGAAATGCGGCATACGGGCAACCGTATCGGGGGTTCGAATCCCTCCCTCTCCGCCACTATAATTCATTAATATATTGAAATATAAGGAGTAAAACTATGGCGCGCTGGTCAAGACCCCAAAATGGTCCCCAAACGTGACCGATCTGGGGGGATGCGGCGTTGGAGCATGACCGGGTCTACTTGGGACGCACGTTATGTTGCCGGATTGGTCGAAAGATATTTCGGCAATTTTGTCTGCCACTCGCTCATCAAGATCAGCGTGCATTCCACCGTTTCACCACTGGCTTTCACAAGTTCTAGCGTTCCGGCCGGAACTGTGGTGTCCCAAGCGAAATTGTCGGACATGAGCTTGAGCAGGTCGCGCTTGTAGGCAGTGTCCAGGTTGTCCAATTGGTCGCCTTTGGTTTCCAGCACAGTGACGCGCTGGGATTTGCCGGTGCCCTGTACCGCGAAAACGAAATCTGGATAGATTTTTGCCCGTCGCCAGCCCTGCAACCCATATTGGGCGCGCGCGACGTTTCGGTGCCACCAGACCAGCGCCTTCTCTCCGTCGAGATAGACCGCCAGGTCACGTTCATCGCTGTTGAATTCGTTTTCATAGACCGGGGCGAAAAGGCTGCGCTCCAGTGGTCCGCCACTCTTGCCGACAAGCTGGCGGGCCGTGTCTGGTTCCGTGGTCTCCACCGTGAACGGCATACGCCAGTTTTTTCCATCTAGCCGCAGCCGGAATTGAATACGCCCGGCCGCCACACCGGCTTTGAAGAAGGTTTCGGCGCGTGCCGCGCGTTCGGCGTCCAGCCCCTTGCGCAGTTCCTCAACAATAAGGCTCGCCAGCGCCCCGGTCTTCGTACCATCAAAGCCGCGTTTCTCCAGTGCTCCCAATAGCCGGCCAACGATTTCACGACCCACGAAGGGATTCGGCACAATGTCGGAAATCATCCGCACCGCATGCGCTGGGTCAAAGCGCAGCACCTCGGAGCCAGCCGCCATCGGTCTGGCTTCGAAATGCTCCGGCGTGTCGGTCAGGCTGATGCGCTGGAGCTGGTTTTCGGCCGCTTGGGCATTGTCGGGAATTCCGTCCGCGATGGCTTGCGGATCGAAGCCGCGCCAATTCACCGCCGAAAGCACATCGGTCTCATAGTCGAGTTCGCGTGCTTCTCCGTTCTCCAGTAAGAGCACTTTCGGCAAATAGATTTCCATTGATGCAAAATCATTGCGGCGCTTAATCTTGCGAGAGGCCTTGCCGGCGGTACCCGGATCGTCTTGCACCACCGCCACCACCAGATCGCCCAAACCGTCTTGCTCCAGACCCTGTTTTATTGCGTCAACTACCTCTGCGGTGCCTGCGTGGTGGGTGATGACGTGGCATTCGTCGAGCGCTTCGATCCCGGTCTTCATCGCGCCTGGCTGCCGCAAGATGCGTCCTACAAGCTGCGTCATGGCCCTGAGATTGGAACTGGCCGCCAGAGAACACAGCACGTAGGCAAACGGGCAGTCCCACCCTTCCTGTAACGCGGATTTGGTGATGATCGCGCGCACCCGGTTGGTGGGTGAAAGCAAATCAAGGTTTTCAGGCTGATTGAGATCGTTCTGCTCCGCGGTCTTAATTGCAATTTCGGCTTCGTCGAATCCAACGGTCAGCAGCCATTCCTTCACATCATAGGCGTGAATATACCCACTGGCGCGCTGATCCGTTCCAGTGCGCTCCACCTGAATGAGCACAATTGGGCGGATGTAGCGCCCGGTATCTGCGCGAAAGGCGCCAGCATACACATCCAGCGCGCTCAGCTTCTCCAGCGCTGCGTTAAGTGTTGCTTTCCAATCTGTTCCTTTCCGCGCGTTGAGATTCAGAGGCATCTTGATCATGCCTTCGCGGTCGAGTTCTTTGCCCGTCACCTCCACCAGCACATTGGCACAGCGGCCGGGCTTCGGCTGTTTGCCACCCTTGGGCTGCACGTCATGCGGGGTTGCGGTCAGCTCCAGCACGAAGCACGGATTGAAGCCGTAGAGCGTGCGGAAGGCCAAATCGGAAACTGCCTTATGCCCTTCGTCGAGCACCACCACCGGCCGGATAACGCGTAAGGCGTTGCCCAGCGAATCCTTGATCATCGGGAAAATGTCGTCGTAGGCGGCAAGGTTGGGAGTTCCAGCCATTGCGGCGCGGTGAGCCGATTGATCGCCTTCGGGCGGGAAGAAGCCGTGCACATCGCCCCGGTCCTGAAACATCTTCAGCGATTCCTGCGTGTCGCGATTGGCTGATTGCAGCATCAGCAGCATAACGCAGAGCTGGCTCTCAATATCCCGCGCGTCCAGCCGATCCGCTTTTTCCAGAATGCGCACCCGTCCCGCTGCCGCCCGGTCCAGCACCTGCCTGTACGGGTGCTGGCGGTCAGAAAGATGGCGCAGCGTCTGGCTGTAGATCGCCTCATTGGGAACGATCCAGAGCACGAAACCGGCATTGCGGTTGAGATAGCGCCCGAATACGCGCGAAAGCCCATTGACCGCCAACAAGGTCTTGCCGCCGCCGGTGGGCACCTTGAGCACCACATCAGGCACAGGGCGGCCGGTGTCGTCGAATCGGGATGAGTACGAAATGCCGGCTCGCGATGAAGGTAACTTGCCTGCCGCCTTCATGCGGTCCCAAGTCTCCGTAGCGAAATCTCGTTGCGGAATCCCCAAGTCCGGCTGGCTCGCAATCAGATTCGAAATCTTGTCAGCTTTGCCCTTCTCGTCCTTTAGAAATTCAAGATAGATATCGAGTGTATCGAGGACGCGATCCTGATAGTCCAAGCGACGAAGCATCTTAGTCTCGCTCGATGCGGTACAGCGCAAAGGGCAGCGGCACGAATTCAACCGGGATGTTCTGCTCAGCCAACATCTTTTGGCTGACAAACCGCGCTGGCGCAAAGACCAGATGCTTCTTGCCCGGCTTGGCAGCGGCTAAGCTCTTGGCGCGCTGAAGCGTTAGGGCAGCTTCGGGGGATTTTAACCATTCAAGATCGTTGCGATAGATAAGCCATACATGTTGGCTTTCGGTTTCGCCAAGATAGCCTTCCAGCTCATTCATCATCATGGAATCAAATGCGCGATTGGTGGCCATGTGGAATAGCACAGCTCCTAACGCTTCGAAGGATGGAAGGCTTTCGCCAGTAAGCAATTTGTCGAGATCGACTGGTTGGCCAAGGGTGCAATAAGTAAAGGCGCTGTCGAGGCCTTCTGCGCGTTCGGTGACTCTCTTTTCGCCGGTGACGATCAGTTCACCATCTTTTATTTCCTTCGCAATATGATCGAATCGATGGGATTCAAGATTTTCAATGCCATCGATGCGATGGATCAGATTATCGGCGTTCTTCAGAACCGTGTAAGAAATGTTCGCGCGCAACAACTCTTCCTTTTGAGTGCCCTCAAATTCATAGCCTTTGATGACGCGTCGGACGCGCTCGGCAGTCAATTTTTCCGCGTAGTCTTCGCCTTCGACAAGAATAAACGTTCTTGTACCTGCGTCGTCTGCATTTGCAGCCAACACCGCGTGTGCCGTCGTTCCTGATCCAGCAAAAGAGTCCAGGATGATTGCATCCGGTTTTGTGGCGAGTTCGATCACTCGTCGGATGAGCTTGGTAGGCTTGATGGTGGCAAAAGCGCCCCGCCCCATAATCTGTTCTAGTTCTTTGAAAGCCTGATCGGTGGTGCCCGCAAATTCGTGGGGCCAGAGATCAACGGGGACGATTCCGTCTTTTTTGAATACCTTCAGTCGGGGATAGGTAAGTTCGCCTGTTTTGCCCCACCACAGCCGCTTTTCATTGATGTGCTTCGCATTAGTCGCGCGACTAAATTTCCAAGCGTTTGTCTCATGCTCAACCAATTTCTTAGTAAATGGATTTTCGATTTTGTAGACCAGTTTTGCACGGTCCGCCTTGGCTGCTGGATTCACATATGAAACGTGAATCCAATCACCGCGCGGATCGTTATCAGGGTTGCTATACGACTGCTCCGACTCCTCAGACCGTTGCTCCTTGCCCGGACGGAAGGCATCGGTTTTCCTGTAAACAATTATGTAGTCCTTCGAGGAAGAGAAGCGCGTCGCATTATTACTTCTAGTATATCGTTTTTCCCAAACAATCGTTGTTTCATGGCAGTCGTTGCCGAAAATCTCATCAAGCATCTCGATTGCACGGTGAGCTTCGTTGTCATCGAGTGTCATCCAAAGACTGCCGCTCTCGGAAAGCAGCTCGTGCAATAGCCGTAGTCGCGGCCACATCATGGCGCACCATTTATCATGGCGCAGTCCGTCCTCAATGCCAATTGGGTTGGCCGCAAGCCATTCCTTGATCATCGGCGAATTGACGTTGTCGTTGTAGCTCCAGCCCTCGTTGCCGGTATTGTAGGGAGGGTCAATAAAGATGCAGTCCACCTTGCCGGCATACATGGGCAGCAGCGCCTTCAGCGCATGCAGATTGTCGCCGTGGATGATCAGGTTGCCATCGAGCGCCACCGGCCCAATGCCCTTTTTCGGGTGCGGCACCAGGGGCCGGAAGGGCACCGCCAAGTGGTGATTGTAGACGAATTCCTTGCCCTTGAAATTTAGCTCGGTCACATCTGCCCCTTCAGAAACGTAATCATTATTGAAGCTGCATAGAATCGGAAGCCGACCGGCCTGGCAACCCTTCAATATGCGATTAGGACACCCTCCTTACGAGATGGGCGACCACTCGCCGAACGGTCTCTGCGTCAGGCTCGGTCCCCGTCGCAGTCGCATCTTCTCGCAGCGTGTTCAGGATTTCCGCCTGCCGTTCTCGCGACACCGTGCCATAGCTAGTCAAGGTCGTGAGCACTTGGGCGTGGCCAAGGTTCTGGCTCCAGGCCTTCAGCGCCTCGGCGTTGGGGCAAATTCGCTCGCCCAACGCCGCGAGCGTATTCCGGAAACTGTGGGGGTTGAAATAGGGCAGTCCCGCGCCCGAAAACGCCTCTCTGAAAATCTTTCGAATGGCCGCCGCGTCCTTCCAATGCTTCCTGTCCAATCCCAAACTCTCAAAATATCCGCTTTCACCCACCGAGACTTTCGTCGCCGGGAACAGCGGGTCATCGGGTCCCCAGAGGCGTTCGGTTTGCAAAAATCTTATCCACTCGGTCACAATGGCCTCGACCTCGTCTCCGACCGGGAAAAAAGTCGAGGTAATTGTCTTGGCATTTTTGGTGCGGACCTCGCGGGCATCCTGATTGATCCGCCGGTTGCCCAGATCGACATGCTTGAGCGACATTGAGGCGATAGCGTTGTCCCGCGCGCCGCTCAGGAGCGTGAAGGCGATGAGGGCGTGATTGCGGCGCTCGATATCCGATTGGGCGGGCATGGTTGCGAGGACATGCCGGATTTGTTCGATACTCGGCACCGGCCGCTCGCGTACCGTCTTTGCAATGCGCTGGTCATTGGCCGATAGGTTAAAATATTCGGCATCGGTGTAGTTGATCTTTGAGCGAAATCCCGGCTGCAACGCCAGCCATTGGAAAAATGCCTTGAGCGCCGCCAATCGTGAGGAAATCGTCGCCTTGGCCAGCGGCTCCCCAGTTTTGGGGTTTGCCGCATTCGAGAGTTGACGCTTGTAGCGTTGGGCTTGCTCAATCCGGAATAGCCGGAAGTCCTTGCAGCCGGTCGAGCCCTCGAAGTCGGCGAGCGCGGCCGCAACCTGATCGATGCTGCCGACCGAAAAGCGCTTGGCATCGGCCAGGAAGGCCAGATAGCGGTGCTTGGTCCGCTCGTTTTCAGAGTTGAACTTGGCCATGGGCGTGCTTGCTCCCTGCTAGTGATCATTTGTGGAGGGGGGAGGGCTATCTCTTAGGCGTGGGGATCGCTCCACGATGGTCACGTCCAATCGGCCGCGGATCGCGTCCAATTGCGCGCGTGACGTTCGTCGATGCATGAACGACTCGCAGATTGGGCAGAGCGCACGCAGGTTGCCCGATGTGGCGGTGACGATGATGTATTCGGCCATCTGGCTGGCGGGGTCTCTGGGCGCTTTGCACTTCACGCAGAAGCATTGGCCGGGCGGACAGGACTGCTTTGGGCGTGACCTGGCTTTCAGATACGTCGCCAAGTCAACGCCTCTGATCAAGGCTGGTTTGCGCTGATCAACGGCGGACAAACCGTTCTTGAGCCAACGGCGAATCGTGCCCTTCGCTGTCCCAAGCGTGCGCGCGGCTTCATCAACCGTATAGTTGAGATGAATTTTGACCCGTCTCCGGTCCGGGCGATGGCGTGCCACGATCAATCATCCGACCACCGGAAGAGCGGCCAGGAAGGCCTGGAGATCGCTGCGCAGGATGATGGTCCGCTTGCCGTATTTGCGGGCCGTCAGCGTCCCGTTTGTTATCGCTTCGTAGAGTTTGGTACGGCCGATGCCGGCGATCCGGCACGCCTCGGAAATCGAAAGGCCTTCGCGTTGTAGTTCCTGGACATTGGTATTCATGGGCATTCATCCGCTGCCACCCGCACAATCGCGAGCGTGAGCGGAAAATATCGATGGCAATTCGCAGGAATAGCCACAGGGATTTCACTTGCTGCGGTGATTTGATTGTTGTCTCGCGGGCCGGCCGGCTTTGGCCCAATTCGCGGCACCGGTTTCATCCAATGCTTTGTCCCAGGCGCGTTCGAATTGCCGCAGGCCGATGGCTTTGAATCGCGTTCGCGCAGTTTTCCAAAACTGTGCTTTTGGCTTTGGCCGGACCGTGGGCGATTGCCGCATTTCGTCAATCAACCAGCGGCAGCATTCCGCCTCGGTCTTGATCGCTGGGCTTGGTTTGGGCCATCGGCTCAGGATGTCCGCCTTTTTGACCTGCAAATGCGTCCATAGCGGTCCGGGGCGCCCGCTCACATAAAGTCTGTCGTTGAAATCATCCCGCCAGTGATGTTCGCCGCAATAGACCGCGCAGTTGATGTGAGACGGTCCGTTCAGAACAAGAAATTGGATGTTGTCCTGAGCGAGCGGTGGGAGAACGCGAATGAGCGAGAGGGTTTGCGGTGGAATGCGTTCGCTAAGACCGCGTCCCGGCCCCAGGCCAATCAGTTCGATTTCGCCGCTGCAAATGAGAGGCCAAAGTGAGTCAACCGCGGTGTTCCAGCCACCGGCATCGTTCACCGTGGCGGACCGCGTTCCCGCCTTCGTCATGATCCAGTGAAGAGCCACACCGAGCGGAACGTAGCCGGCCGAACCGGCGGCTGCGAGCGGCGCGAGCATGTCCGGCGTTATCGCGCGGTTCGATAGCTCGGGCTCCGGCGCAACATTGGTTTTCACCGGCCACAATGTCATCAAGTCGTCGCGCCGCAGCTTCACGTCCCTGAATGGTTCGTGCGGATCGAGCGCGTCGTATTTGAGGGTGTCGCGCTTACCCTCTTCGAACAGCTTCAAATAGGACCACTCGCGCGCGGGAATATCCACCGGTCGGCCATCCGCGTTCACGGCTTCAGCGACCAAATGTTCCTCTAACAACGCGCGCCAAAGTGTTTCCTCTGCTTCTTGGACCGTCATTTGCCATGTCGGCGGTAGTTCGTCCCTTCCCTTCAGAATGTTTTCCAGTATGGAAAGGCGGGCGGTCGTGGCTTCGTGCCACGTCTCCGGGAACCATCCAGCGCGCGGGGCGAAAGCCGTACCGTTCTCTACGGGCTGGTTCCATTCGCGGAAGATCCAATGGATACACTCGGAACGGAAGCCGGGGCAATTCTCGCGCACGCGGCCGATGTCGCGCCATGCAATCCACGCGATGGCCATGACGATCGTCCATCGGGATTCGCGTAGTGGATCGAAAGCCGGCAACTCTGGCTGCCGCTCGAACGGTTCCAGCCCGGCTGCGCGCGCTTCCGCTTCGGCTTCTTGCGGTGTGATTTCGCCGTAGCGCGCTTTCGAAATGAGTTCGTTTCGCAATTCAAACTTGCTGGCAATTTTCTTCCGGCCCATCGGTGCCATGCCTTCCGCTGATGGCGCGGAATTCAACGATGGTCCGATTGAATGCCATCCTACTCACGCGCGCGAATCAGTGGGTAATTGTACCGAATTGTCCCAATGCAATCCGGGATTGAGCGTGCCTTGCAACAGGAAACTCGGCGGTCGCCCGCCTTCGTCGTCGGTACGATGTTGCCGCTTTTCCACCGCTCGCAGTACCCTGCCTCGGCTTTCATGAGATTGCCGCCGTGGTCCTAATCGGCGCAATCTATTGGATCAATTGTGGGGCCGATGCCTAATGTTTGCATTTGTAGATGAAACTGGACATACGGGACGCAACCTTTTGGACGAGGCACAGCCCGACTTTTTCACGGGAGCCTTGATTACCAAAACGAATTTCGACCTCGTTTATGCTTCTAAGATCGCAGCGCTCGCAGCGCAGTTCGGCGGCGATTCATTGCACGGCAAAGACCTCGGCTTCGGGCGCGTGGAAGAAATAGCCGAATCTCTGCTACGGATTTTCAAAAAGGTGGACGCGCGATTTTTCATCTCCCGTGTGGAAAAGCGCTACCTGCTTGCCACAAAGATTTTTGACACCATCTTCGATTCCGGAGAGAACGCGGCGGTTGCATGGCGTCACTACAACATTCGTCCACTTCGGCTTATGCTTGCTTTCAAAGTGGCTGCACTCGTTACGGAAGACATCGCGAAGCGCTTTTGGGAAACGCTGCTGGAAAAGAATGAGGTAAAGGTCCAAGCGGCTTTACCTGAAATTTGCCAATCGCTAACCGATCGCGTCGGCGAGCTGCCGGATCAACGTTCGCGCCAGATCGTCTCCGATGCGCTTGCCTGGGCGCGTGACCATCCCGAAACCCTCCATCTCCATCTCGACACAAGACAAGCCCGTAATGGGCACATGCCGAACATGGTGGCTTTCGCTAATCTTCTTGAGGGACTTGAATTCTTTTCAAAGAAGTGGGATCGGCGCGTCCGCCGGATTACTCACGAACGGCAGTCGGAATTCGATAAGACACTCAAGGAATGGCACGAGATACATTCAACGGCCTCGGACGAACCGATTCACATGCCCGGCGAAGTGATAGTCTTCCAGAAAGTGGTCGGCAGCGAATTCGAAGTTAAAAAAGATTCCGAGAGTGCGGGCATTCAGGCGATCGATATCGTGCTATGGCTCTATCTCCAGTACACCCGAGAAGCCGACTTTCCACCAAACTGCGCTCGCCTAATGAAATATGTTGTGCGCCACGCATGGATGAATGATTTCTCATATGCAGGGGTAGAAAAGCAATTCATCGAACGGTTCGGAAAAATCATCAGCACGCCGATCTCAGCCGAACAAGAGTTGGAAGCACGGAAATTGATTGAGCTGGACGAAGTTCGTCGGCTTGAATCGATGCGGCAATACGAACAGGACGGGATCGTGCCATTCATGCGGAAGCCGCTCCTTGCCGCCGGAAATGCCGATCATGATGATTAAATTGCCAATCGCCCGCGCACTATTGCCGTAGGACTTGTCCGTCAAGAGCGGGCCTCCCATCTCCGCATCTACAAGTTACACTTCAGGTTATCTAGTGCGCTTCAAGGGGACGACGTTGCTATTTGGCTTCGGCTCGCAATAGTCTGCCCATGCATTCATGAGCTTACTGCGTTTCTCCAATGCATCGCTGCGCCGGTACGCTTGCTCGGCCTTGTCTCCGATGACGTGGGCGAGGGCCATCTCAGTGATTTCGCGTGGAAAGGTCGAAACGTTGCCGGCCCAATCCCGGAAGCTTGATCGGAAGCCATGCACCGTGGCGTCGTTTATATTCATCCGCCGAAGCATCATTTCCATCGCCATGCTCGACAACGGTTTGTTGCGCGCCTGTCCGGCAAACACGAATTCGCCTTCCTTGCGTTTTGCGAGTTGCTTCAAGATCGCAATGGCGCGGCTCGCAAGTGGTACCCGGTGTTCGCGATGGGCTTTCATGCGGCCGGCGGGCACGGTCCAAACTTTCTTGTCCAAGTCGAGTTCCGACCAGCGCAGCCCCAGCACTTCGCCGGACCGTGCCGCCGTCAGAATGCAGAATTCCAAGGCCAGCGCGGCATGGCCCTCGCGCTTGCGAAGATCGGCGATGAACCCGGGGACGGCTTCATAGGGCATCGCGGCATGGTGGCCGCGCGCCAGTTTCAGCGGCTTGGGCAACAGGTGATCCAGATGACCCCGCCAGCGGGCGGGGTTTTCGCCCTCGCGGTACCCCTTGGCCTTGGCGGCATCCAGCACCTTCTCGATGCGGCCGCGCACACGGGACGCGGTTTCGGGCTTTTGGGTCCAAATCGGCTTGAGGACTGCGAGCACATCGTCGGTCGCGATTGTATCGACCGGCTTGCTACGCAACGGCGCGGCATAGGTCGCCAACGTCATTCTCCACTGCGCCTTGTGTTTCTCATTTCGAAAGCCGGCGGAAAGGGCCTCCCGGACCGTATCGGCCATCTCCCCGAACGTCGGAATTCCGTCGTCCCGTTTCCGCTCGTCGATCGGATTGAGCCCTTGGGCGACCCTGCGGCGCGCTTCCGCCGCCCGTTCTCGGGCATCGGCCAGCGGAACGCTGCCAGCCCCGCCCAGGCCCATTTCCTTGGCTCTGCCGCGCCAGGTGAAGCGCAGAACCCATTTGCGGGCACCGGTGCTGGAGACAACTAGATAGAGGTTGCCACCGTCGCTGTATTTGCCCGGTCTTGCTGTTGCGACCCTGCGCGCGGTGAGTTTGCCACCCATCATGGGCCTCCTTCCGGTCCCCAAGCCGGTCCCCAAAAATAGCACGGCTTTGGGAGGTTGGATATGGATGGCGGTGACCGATGATGAAAAATATGCCTATATTTACGGGACATTTCGATGTCGTCGCGGACGCTGGCGAACGTGGGCGGCTATCGGTTCGGCGGACTCCCTCTCCGCCAGTTCCTTTAAGAACTGATTTCTCCGCGGCCCAGCGCGGCTACGTTTAACCGCTGGTGTTTGCGCAACTTTCAATCAAACCTAAGTACTCCTCGGCCAACGGTTGGCTGCAGAATGGTTCTCTGATGACCTTTTTTCTCCGGACCTCAGTACTTGTGGCCGGAAGTACTGAGGTCAAGAGAGCAGCAAAATCGAGCCTCAGCCGATCCGTCAGTTCGAATCCCTCTTGGTCAGCAATGCCCTTGTGTCGGAACGGTGATTTTTGTTCGGCGCTATCCCGCTGAAGCGCACGTCGTTTGGCTCTCTTGGCGATAGAGCTGTGCACCTGTTTGGTCGTTGAGACTTCGGGAGAGTTCTGTGGAGACGCAATATTCTCCAAGGCGGTGAACCGCGCAAAATTGGTCCGGCACCGAATTCTACTGCCTCACAGTGACTTCGGCCTGGGTGCGGTGCAGCCAATTCGAAACCGACTTGGCCGACTTGGTTGCCTTCAATGTTCCCCTTTTTTGCAGCTAGCTGCTATGGTTGTAACAATGTTATTGCGCGCGCGAGGCGAGCATGAAGATCAAGGCTATTAGAATTGTAAATTTTCGCGGCTTCGAGGACGAAACAATACTGTTTGAGCCCCACACCAGCTTGGTTGGCCCCAATGGTGCTGGAAAATCCACGGTGCTGGCCGCGCTCAATGTGTTTTTCCAGGAGGCCAGCAGCGCAACGGAAGTTACATCGCTCGCCAAGGAAGATTTTCACAATGGAAATACAGATGCGCCTGTCGAAATCACCGTGACGTTCAAAGACCTCTCATTGGCGGCGAAAGAAAGTCTGGGACACTATGTGCGTCACGATGAGCTGGTGGTTACTGCGGTTGCGAAATTTGATCCGGCAACGGCCCGGGCTCCTGTTGAGCAATACGGCGAGCGGCTGATCTTCAAACAATTCAGCCCGTTTTTTGAGGATGACAAAAGCAAGGTGCTCGTGGATGCGTTGCGAACACGGTTTGGACAAGTGACGGCGGGCCTTTCCGACTTTCCGGCGCTTGGCATCAAGCCGACCAAGACAGCGATGATTGAGGCTTTGCGAAAGTACGAAGAGGAGCGGCCACAAATTTGCGAACGCGAGCGGAGCAGTGACCTCTTTTATGGCTCCAGCCGAGGCAAAGGAAAGCTGGAGCCATACATCCAATGGGTCTACCTGCCGGCCGTCAAGGACGCATCGGAAGAGGCTGAAGAAGCCGGCAACACCGCCCTTGGCAAGCTGCTCCAGCGCACGGTGCGCCAGAAAGTTAACTTCGACGACGCGCTTGAGCAACTGCGCTTGAAAACGCGGGCTGCCTACGATGAGCTGCTTTCCAAGGAACAGGACACGCTCAAGGACATTTCTGGCAGCCTCGCGAAACGTTTGGCCGCGTTTGCGCATCCCGGGGCCAGCCTGGCAGTGGAGTGGCTTCAGGGCAGCGACAAGTCCGTGTCGATCAATGATCCACGGGCGACCATCCGGGCGCAGGAGGGGACTTTCAAGGGCGATCTGACCAGATTTGGTCATGGCTTGCAGCGGTCATTCCTTCTGGCGATCCTCCAGGAATTGGCGTCGGTTGAATCTGCCGCGGGCGGCGACGAGAAGTTCGAACGGCCCACGTTGATCTTGGGGTGTGAAGAACCGGAATTGTACCAGCATCCGCCGCAGGCCCGCCATTTGGCAACCGAATTACGCGCGCTGGCTGATGCTGGAAACCAGATCATCCTGACGACCCACAGCCCTTATTTTGTTTCCGGGGAGGCGTTCGAAGAAATTCGCCTGATCCGGAAGGCGAGAGGCACAGGCAAGTGTTATGTTCGGTCGACCGATTTCGGCAAATTTTCGGAACGCATCTCTGCAGCGACAGGGAAGAAGCCCGATAAGCCTTCCGTGGCCCGGGCAAAACTTCTCGCCGCGCTGCGGCCCGAACCTTCTGAACTCTTCTTCTGCCAGCGGCTCGTCCTCGTCGAGGGCATTTCCGATCGAGCCTACATATCGGGTGCTCTCCATCTTGAGGAAAAGTGGGAGTCAATGAGGCGGGCCGGCTTGCACATCATTCCCGTCGATGGGAAGTCCAGCCTCCTTGAGTTGTTGACCATAGCTCAGGAGCTGTCCATTCCATTCTTCGTTGTTTGTGATGCCGACGGCGATGAGAAGCACGACGCGCGGCGCGCCCATCACGAGCGCGACAACAAAGCGCTGTTCAAGGCGCTGGCGCTGACGTGCGAACCATTCCCCAATGACATCCAGTGCGGCGACACGCACACCGTTTGGCCGGAGACGATCGAGGCCTCGGTCAAATCGTGTTTTGAAAAATCCGAATGGGAATCGCTCGGAACTAGTGCGCGCAAGAATATTGATCCAGGCGCGAGCCTGGCGAAGAACCCTGTCTTAATTGGCGAAGTCCTCTCGCTTGCGTGGCAACGGGGCAAGAAGCCGAAGGTCTTGGTCGACTTATGCGACAGGCTGGTCAAATTCGCTGAGATGGCAGAAACGGTCTCATGAACAGAACCGCGGTTTCCTCCACCAATATTAGGTCGATCGGCTACGATCCGAAATCGCAAACGCTGGAGGTGGAATTCAACTCCGGCAGGCTCTATCAGTATACAGGTGTTCCTGAGGCGCTCTTTGAGCGCTTCATGAAAGCGCCATCCAAGGGGAAGTTTTTCGCTCAGTATGTCCGTGATCGTTTCCGGACTCGCAAGCTTCGGTAGTGCTTCTCATGGCACCGGATTTGCGTCGGATTGTTTGGTGCATTGCCTACATCAATGTTGGTGAATCGTTTTCGTGGTGTTCTATCGCCGCTTGTGGAGAGTACCGAAAATGAAATTCATCCATACTTCCGACCTCCAGATCGGCAAGGCGTTCGGGACATTCGAGCCCGAGACCGCGCATCTCCTGCAGGATGCGCGGCAGGCGGTCGTGCGCACTCTCGGCGAAGCGGCCGTCCGCTTGGGCGCAAGCGCCGTGCTTATCGCCGGCGACCTTTACGAAAAGCAGCAGATGTCCCAGGCGACGCTGGTGCGCGCGATCGAGAACATGCGCGCGTTTCCATCCGTTCAGTGGCATCTCATGCCAGGCAACCACGATCATTACCGCGAGGACGGCCTGTGGGGCCGGCTTGCCCGCATGGCGCTGCCCGCGAACATCCGGCTGCATCTCCGTCCTGGGGCCGCGCCTCTCTCGCAGGACGGCGATGCCCCTATTTTTTTGCTGCCCGCGCCGCTCCCGTTCCGATCGAGCGTGGACGACCTCTCGGCCTACATGGATAAGGAAGCGACGCCCGAAGGCGCGATCCGTATCGGCATAGCTCATGGTTCCATCCAGGGATTTGGGTCCGACGGAGAGGCCAGCAATTATCTTTCACCCCGCCGCGCGGAAGACGCGGGGCTTTCCTATCTCGCGCTTGGCGACTGGCACCGGCAGATGAAGATCAACGAGCGCTGCTATTATTCGGGCACACCGGAGCCCGACCAGTTCAAGCTACCGCCCGGCGCCGGGACTTCGCTTTGCAACGGTGGCTCGGCCCTCCTCGTTGAGGTTATCAGCGCCCGAATGATTCCTATGGTCATGCCCGTTCCGACTGGCCGATATCAATGGCATCGGGTCGAGAAAACGCTGACCGAGGATGCGCAGGTGGAGCTGTTGGAACAGGATGTCCGCGCCCTCGATCCGAACCTCGGGCGGATCGTGCTCGATCTTCGCGTAACGGGCGCCCTGTCGCTTGCCGGGCGCAGGAGATTTGAAGAGCGCATGCTGGGCGGCGTCGGCGCTGCCTTGCGCGGGCTGCGCTTCGATGAGGCGGGGCTTGTCCTCGATCCGACCGAACAGGATTTGGAAGAAATTGACCGCGGCGGCTTCGTGCGCGTTGCGGCGGAGCGGCTCAAAACCTTGGCCACCGATTCGGCGAATCCAATGCAGGCACAACTCGCAGGCTTAGCTCTCAAGCGGCTCTACATCGAGCATCTTCGCGTGGGAGGGCGGCCATGAAAATCCGCTCGGTCGAACTGACTAACTTCCGGAAGTTTGTCGGCACCGTGCGCGTCGACCAGATTGGCGACAATGTCAATGTCCTGGTCGGGCGCAATGAGCTCGGTAAATCCACCCTTCTGCAGGCGATCAACGGCGTCATCTTCGACCGCGCCAAGTCGACGGCGGCGCATGTGAAGGCCTATCGCCATGTCGTCAACGGTACGGTACCGGAGGTCAAGCTCGCCTTCGACATCGATGGCACGGGATGGATCGTCCACAAGCGATTCGCTGGCCAGGCGGGAAAGGCGACGCTTGTCAGTTCAGATCGGCGCCTCTTTGAGGACGATGCGGCCGAAGCCGAATTGCAGCGGCTCCTGGGTTTTGCCGGCGGCAGGGGCGGGGGCGAACCCGGGATCTGGGGCACTCTCTGGGTGCAACAGGGAAAATCCTTCGGCGCCATTGGCCTCGATGAGGGTGCGCAGCGCACCCTGCAGGGCGCGCTTGAAGCGCAGGTCGGGGCCGTGACCGGAGGCGCGCGCGGGCAGAAGATCCCGAAGGCGGTGCGGGAGGCGCTGGACGAACTGCGCAGCACACGCGGGCCACGCGGTAAGTATAAGGACGCGATCGACCAGCTTGAGGTCGTGAGGACGAAGGTAACCGAGCTCAAAGCCAAGCACGCCGAGGTGTTTCAGTTCATGGAGGAACTGGCGCGCGCCAAGCGTGATCTAAGCGTCGCGCAGTCCCAGTGGAATGAGGCCGTGCACCGGGCCGAGCTCGAAGGGGAGCGTACCAAGCGCACCGCCGTTGCCACGCGCGCGGCCGAAATCGCGCGCGCGCGCGAATCCGCCAAGAGCGCTTATGAGCGTGCCGCCCACGCCCGGCAGATGCTCGAGGAGCGCACAAGCGCCATCAACGAGCTTGGGCCGCTTGAGTCTCAACTAAAGGCGCTTGAGACGGAGGCGGCAGAGGCTCTCGCCGCAAAGACAGAAGCCAAAGCCTTAGAGGATGCGGTCGAAAAGAAAATCGCCGGTCTCCGCGCCGACGCCGGGCGGAGCGCCGAGCGGGCCCGTAGGCTCGATCGTGTTCGCGTGGCCCTGTCTCTGGAGTTCGAGATCAACCAGCATCAGGCGACGCTCGACAAGGCAGTCGGACTTGAAGCGGAGTCGCGGCAGCTTTCGGAGAAGATCGGAGCAATTGCCGCCACGGACGAGTCCGTCGCCGCGATTGAAGATGCCATGACGGAATTGTCGGGCGCCGAAGCTGCGACGAACGCCGTTGCGACCAATGTCTCCTTTGCCCTCCAGAAGGACGCCGAACGGCGTGTACGCATCGACGGGCAGCCGCTCGCGGCACCGTCAGCGGTACTGCCCGTGCTCCAGAAAACGGTGATCGCAATCGGAGAAGTTGGCGAGATCATAGTCGAGCCGCAGATCAAAAACCGCGGCGCGCTGCTGGCGCGGCAGCAAAAAGCCAGCGAGGCCCTGAACGCGGCCCTGGAGGCGGCGGGTGCGGCGGACATCGCTTCTGCGCGGCTCGCCGCTGCCCAGCGCAAGGAACACGAACGTCGGCTGTCCGCGATCCGCAAAGAGTTGACCGACCTTGCGCCGGGAAACCGTTCAAAGAAGCTCGCCGCAGGCCTGGACGCGCTCCGGGCGCATCTCAGCGAACTGTGCGGACGCCTCAAGGCGGAGTTGGAAAAGCTCACACTGGACGCTCTGCCTGCAGAAGAACAACTCGCTCGCGAGATCGACCAGAATCACGAAGAGGGTGAGCGGCTGGCTTCGCAGATTGCAACTGCCGAAGCGGAGTTGGCCGGACCACAGGACTTGCTCGTTCAGGCCGACAAGAAGCTCCGATCCGCCCAGGAAAGCTTGGCCGAGCTCAACGGCGCGATTGCCGCCAAGAAGGCTGCGCTGAAAGCAGGGCGGACGGCCGTCGGCGATGACCAACTCGCGGTACAAGTGCAGTCCCTGGAGTTCGATGCGGCGACGAAACAGACGGAGCTTAAGAAGCAGGAAGCAAGCCAAGGCGAGGCCCTCGAAGCTATCGACGCACGGATCAAGCGGCTGGAGGCCGCGGCGGCCAATCACCATCGCGCGGTTTCCGCGCTGCAGAATGAGGTAACCCGCCTGACCGCGCTGATCGAAGCGAATGAAAGTGTGGGCATCGAAGAAATGCTAGCGTTAGCGGAAGCGGAGCGTGACCGCCTGACCAGCACCGTGGCGGAGTTCGAGCGGGAGGCCGCCGTTCTTCAATTGCTGCTGGAGACCCTCAATACCGCCGAAAGCGAGGCCAAGAGCCGGTACCTCGCCCCCGTCGTCAGCCGAGTGCAGCCCTATCTCAGGATGTTGCTGCCCGGCGCCGACATCGTTCTTGATGAAAGTCTCTGCATCGCCGCATTGCACCGGGACGGGCAACAGGAGGACTTTGATATTCTAAGCGGTGGCACACAAGAGCAACTCGCCGTCCTCACGCGCCTCGCCTTCGCGGAGCTTCTGCTGAAGCAGGGGCGGCCCGCCACCGTCATCCTCGACGACGCGCTTGCCTTTTCGGATGACGACCGCATCGAAAATATGTTCGACGTGCTGATGCGCGCGGGCGAGCATGTGCAGATCATTGTGCTGACATGCCGTAGGCGTCTTTTCACGCGCCTTGGCGCCGCGCCACTGGAAATTCGCAGCGTGCCGCCGTGATGCCACAACGCGAGCGAGGAGTCCCGCGCAAAAGCCGCGCCTAATATTCCACTATGGGGATTGGGTGCTGACAGGTGGGTCGGCCGGGTCTCAGTTGGACGATCGCGCTGCCAATGTTAACCGCTGCTCTTCCCAAATCACCGATACCCGTTCTGTAATGCTTTGCACGGTGAGATTGCTCTGACCGTTAAGCGCCGCCTCGACGATATCGGGTGCAAGAAGATTGAGACGCAGAATTCTCGTGACGTAGGATTCGTTGATCCGTTCGGCTTTGGCCAGTTCGCCGACCGTGGCGTAGGTGCCCTCATCCAGTTTCTGCTTCCAGCGATAGGCGCGAGCCAGCGCCTTGGCGATCGAATCGTCGAACCTTGTCTTCGGTGCGTCGTAAGGAATTTCCCCGATGATGGTCTTGCGCCCGCCGCGGACGGTGAACCTGAGCGGCACATGGACGGTGACGGTTGACGGAAACGGTTGTCGATTTGCGGTCATGCTGCTTTCTCGTGTTGCGCTGGACCACTGCGCAGATCATGCAGCAGGGCGCTGAGGCCGTCCGTTCGCAGCGTGATGTCGGCCCCCGTTGGGCTGACTTCGACGCGCGCGACGAGCAGCTGAACGATCCGCGCCTGCTCGGCAGGAAACAACTCGTTCCAGATCTCGGTAAAGCCGTGAAGGTGTTCGCGGACCTGTCGCTCGGTCAGTCCCTTGATGTTTTGCCTAGCGGCCCGCCAAGTGGCGACGACGATTTCGGGGGACTGCACCAGCCGCGTGATCTGGTGGACCACGGCAGCCTCGATCTCGGTTGCGGGTATGCGCCGGATCGGACTGTTGTCCGGGACACCCGAGCGGATAGCGCTGGTGGTGACATAATAGCGGTAGAGCTTGCCGCATTTCCGGGTGTGAGTCGGCGTCATTGGGACGCCGTTTGGTCCGAAGATCAGACCTTTGAGTAGGGCAGGGCTTTGCACCCTGGTCCGATTGGCCCGCTTGCGGGGACTCTCTTGCAAAACAGCATGGACCTTGTCCCAAAGGGCCCGATCGATGATGGCCTGGTGCTCTCCCGGATAGGCCGTCCCCTTGTGTACCGCTTCGCCGACATAGGTCCGGTTGTTGAGCATCTTGTAGAGCGCGCCCTTGTCGATCGGCTTGCCGTAGCGATTGCGGACGTTCTCGGCGGCAAGCTGGCGGACCAGGGTGGTGCCCGAGCCGAGCTTGGCGAAGCGCCTGAATATGGACCGAACCAGTTCGGCCTCGGTCTCGTCGATGACGAGCTTGCGATCCTTGACCGCGTAGCCCAGTGGCACGTAGCCGCCCATCCACATTCCCCGCTTGCGGGATGCCGCGAACTTGTCGCGGATGCGCTCGCCGATCACCTCGCGCTCGAACTGGGCGAAGGACAACAGCACATTGAGGGTGAGGCGACCCATGCTGGTGGTGGTGTTGAAAGATTGAGTCACGGAAACGAATGTGACGTTCCTTCGCTCGAACACTTCGACGAGCTTGGCAAAATCCATCAGCGAACGGCTCAGCCGGTCGATCTTGTAGACCACGACGATATCGATGCATCCGGCTTCCATATCGGCCAGCAACCGCTTGAGCGCGGGCCGCTCCAGGTTGCCGCCCGAGAACCCACCGTCGTCATAGCGGTCGCCGAGCAGCATCCAGCCCTCGGCCCGTTGGCTTGCCACGTAAGCCTCACAGGCTTCGCGCTGGGCGTCGAGCGAGTTGAACTCCTGCTCAAGGCCTTCTTCCGAGGACTTGCGGGTATAGACCGCGCAGCGCAGTTTCTTGCGGATCGGAAGCGGGGGCTGCGTTGTCATCACGCGCCCCGCTGCCGCTGATTCTTCAGCGAACGTGGGGGCGAGGCGCCGATATCGGGGTTGCCCCCGCCGGTTTCCCCAGCCCCCGTTCCCGAACCCGGCGTGCACCTTTCGTTGTGCACCGGGCTCTCCCGTGCCGGATACG